>CAVVFL010000016.1:0-180805 GCA_963747375.1 Ilumatobacteraceae bacterium | reverse complement strand
TTTGCGTTGCAGAACGGTTGGGACGGGCCAACAGAACCGTCACGCAAACAGAGGTTTGCGGAGGGTTGGGGTCAGGAGAGGAGGTCGGTGGCGACGTGGTGGAAGAGGCGGGTGGTGAGCGCCAGCGACTCGATGTCGATGCGTTCGTTGTTGCCGTGGAAGCGTGAGCCGTACTCACTCGAGTCGAGCGAGGGGCTGAACAACCCGGCTCCGTACGCCACCGCACCCATCTCGCGGTAGATCCGGGCATCGGTGAAGCCGACCACGAACTGTGGCGTCAGCCGAGCCGTCGGGAACGGTCCGTTCACCGCCCGCTGGAGTGCATCCCACAGCGGCGTGTCCAGCCGGCTGATCGAGGCGGCGTCGTTCATCAACGGCTCGACCTCCACCTCGCCGGCGAGATCACCGAGGGCAGCACGCAGATGAGCCTCCACCTCGTCGGGGCCCTCCCCCGGCAGGGTGCGGATGTCGACGTCGATCACGACGGTGTCGGGAATCACGTTGACCTTCATCCGCCCGCCGCCGGATTCGCTCCCGTCGATCAGATTCGGCGAGAACGTCGTGTGCGTACACGCGTGGAAGTGCGACGCCGCACCGACGTTGGGGAACGTGTCGAGCACGTCGTCGATCGCCGCCGGGTCGAGCAGCGAGGCCTTCAGGTCGTCGGGCAGCCCGAGCGTCTCGACCTTCTGTCCCCACAGTTCGTGGAAGCGAGGGGCGGGTCGATAGTCGTGCAGCCGTTGGATCACACCGGCCGCCTTGACGAGCGCGTTGTCGCGGCGGAACGGCGCCGAGCCGTGGCCGGGCGTGCCCTTCACCCGCAGCCGGCGCCACGCCACACCCTTCTCGGCGATGTTCACGCCGATGAACGGCGCCTCGGCGGGCCCGGTGTGGAGCCCCCCGCTCTCGGTCAGCACGTAGTCGGCACTGATCGCATCGCGGTGATTGTCGGCCATCCACCGGGCGCCGTACGCGCTCCCCGCCTCCTCGTCGGCGACACCGAAGTAGATGAGGTCGCCGGTCGGCCGGAAGCCACTCTCGGCCAGACTGCGAAACGTCACCGCCATCGACGCAGTCAGGTTGAGCATGTCGACGGCGCCGCGGCCCCACACCTCGGGACCGTCGGGACCGACGATGATCTCTCCGCCGAACGGGTCCTCGCTCCAACCCGACGCGTTGACGGGCACGACGTCGGTGTGCCCCATCAGGCAGAGGCTCGGCGCATCGGGATCCGACCCCTCGATGCGGCCGACGATCGACACCCGCCCGGGCGCTGCCTCGTATCGCTCGACCTGGACGCCCGGCCCGTCGATGACCTGCTGCAGCACGTCGGCATTGCGTACCTCCTCGCCCGAGGCTTCGGTGCCGTCGTTCACACACCGATTGCGGATCAAGACCTGCAACAGCTCGACCGTTGCATCGGTCAGTCCGTCGAGTTGCCGATCATCGAGGTTCGGAGGGGTCGCCATCATCCCAGCTTCGCATACCGACCCTCCACCCTGTTTGCGTGACATTTCGGTTGGGACGGGCCCAATGGAACTGCAACGCAAACGGGTTGGCGGGCTGGGGCGGCGGGGTGGGTCACCTCGCGAGGACGTCGGCGATGCGTTTGGCGCTGACCGGCGGCCGGCCCGGGCGCTTGACCATCAGCGGTTGGGCGAAGGTGGCGACGCGGAGTTCCTCGAGTTGCCAGCGGACGTCGACGAGTTCACCCGACAGCTTGCCCGGCCCGGCGGTGTCGACGATTCCGCTCGTAGCGTTGTTCGAGCGGGACCACCTCGGCCATCCGTCGACGATCTCGATCGTGCGCCCCGGCGAGGTGCTCGAGGCGATAGACGATCGCCCGCACGTAGCGCTCGATGTCGTCGAGACGATCGATCCCGGCGCCCAACACGAAGCCCGGGTGCACCAGCCGACCGAGGTGCAGGTTGGCATCGTCGACCGACGGCCGCAGTGCCTCGGCGTGCAGCCGCGCCAGGAGATCACGGGCCTCCGATGCTGCCGCGATCACCCGCGCCGCCTTGTGCAGTGCGTTCGCTGCGAGGCCCGGCGCGCCGTCGCGGACCGCCCGGCGCAGCTCCTCGAACTCTGCCTCGGTCCACGGGAGCTTCCCGTGCTCGGTCATCACCCGGTCGACCGCGGCCGCAACACAATCCCCACTCAGCTCGCCGAGGTCGATGTCGCCGGCGGCGATTGCGAGCCGGTCGACGTTGTCGAGCTTGCGCACGATCGACGACCGCGTCGGCGCACCGTTGAGCAGGAGCAGGCGCCGAACCCCTCCGCGCATGATGCGCTGCTGCAACTCAGGTGTCGTCACCACGCGCAACGCCACGCTGTCGCCCACGTCGAGCAGCGCCGGATACGCCTTCACGTCCATCGCTCGATCGGTCGACTCGACCACCCGGGGGATGTCACCGACATCCCACGTCACGATCCCCGCGCCGCTCCTCGATCGGCGCCGCCGCCGCGATCGACTCGCGAACGGATCCGGCGAGTTGCGCCTTGATCGCGTCGAGGTCGGTACCGACGGCATGGACGTTGCCGTCGTCGTCGGACACGACGATGTGGAGACGGAGGTGTTCGGGCAGGACCGACCGGTCGAACTGCGCGCCGGTGACGTTCACGTCGGCCGACATCACGAACAGCCGCGGCGAGGGCCTCCACGAGCGGGCCCGCCCGTTGGGTCCACGGCTGCGAGATGCTCCATCACGGCGTCGATCGTCTCACCGAGCGGGATCAGGAGCCGCCGGACGTCCTTCGGCAACGACTTCACGAGCGCGGTGACGAGATCCGCTCGATGTCCGGGAATCTGCCAGTCGAAGCCGTCGGCACTCACCTGGTTGAGCCCCGACAGCGGAACGTGCACGGTGACCCCGTCGAGCGGCTCGCCCGGCGCGAAGCGGTACGTCAGCGGCAGCTCGATCGTCGTGTCGCGACGACGCTGGATCCACACGTCGGGGTAGTCGGCCAGGCGGACGCCGTGCCCGCGTCCCGCGGCCACCACTGCGTCCGTGAGATCCAGGAGATCAGGGTGCTGTTGCCGTTCGGCCTTCCACCAGCGGTCGAAGTGGCGCACCGACGTGACGTCACCGCCGACGCGGTCGGCGTAGAAGTCGAACAGCATCTCGTCGTCGACGAGTTCGAGCCGCCGCACCCGCGCCGCCATCCGCCGGATCCGTTCGAGGAACTCGGCGTTGCGAGCCAGGAACTTCTGGCGACCGATCCACGCGGCATCGGTCACGTCGCGCTCGATGAGCGCCTTGGTGATGAACCACGCCCGGGCCTGCGGTTCGTCGACGCGGTCGTAGCCGATCACGCGATCGCTGACGATCGGGAGGCCGTAGAGGGTGACCGACTCGGTGGCGACCGCCCGGCCGCCCTTCGGATCCCAGCGGACGTTGTCGAACGACCGCTTCACCAGATGGGCGCCGGCCCGCTCGGCCCATCTCGGCTCGATCTTCGCGACGCGCCGGGCGTAGAGCTGGTTCGTCTCGACCAGCTCGGCGGCCATCACCCATGGCGGAGGGCGACGGGTCAGCGCCGATCCCGGGGCGATCACGAACCGTGACTGGCGGGCGCCGACGAACTCGCGTGTCTCCCGATCGCGCATTCCGATGTGCGACAGCAGCCCGGCGAGCACCGCCTGATGGATGTGGTCGGGGTGGCTCTCCGCGATGCCCGCGGATGGCGCGGTCGGGTGAATCTTCAGCTGACCGGCGATGCGACGGAGCTGGCTGAAGAGGTCCATCCACTCCCGCACACGCAGGTAGTTGAGGAACTCCTTGCGACACATCCGGCGGAACTGGTTGCCCGACAGCTCGCGCTGCTGCGTGCGCAGGTGGTCCCAGAGCGCAACGATCGACAGCAGGTCGGAGCCCTCCACCTTGAAGCGGTTGTGGAACTCGTTGGCCTGCTCGCGCTTGTCCTGCGGTCGTTCACGAGGGTCCTGGATCGACAGAGCGGACGCGATCACCAACACCTCGCGCACGCACCCGAGCCGGTCGGCCTCGAGCACCATTCGCCCGAGCCGTGGATCCACGGGCAGGCGGGCGAGGTCGCGCCCGATCTTCGTGAGGCGGCGAGGCCCCGCCTTCAGGCCCTCGGGGGCGGGCTGCACGGCGGCGAGCTCGTCGAGCAGCGCGTAGCCGTCGACGATCGACCGATGGTCGGGCGGTTCGAGGAAGGGGAATCGCGCCACGTCACCCAGTCCGATCGCCGTCATCTGGAGGATGACCGATGCGAGATTGGTGCGCAGGATCTCCGGGTCGGTGAACTCGGGCCGCGCCAGGAAGTCGTCCTCGCTGAACAACCGGATGCAGATGCCCGGAGCCACGCGCCCGCAACGACCCGCACGCTGGTTCGCCGAGGCCTGGGACACCGGCTCGATCGGAAGGCGCTGCACCTTGAGCCGACGGCTGTAGCGCGAGATCCGCGCCGTGCCGGCGTCGACGACGTAGCGCACGCCCGGCACCGTCAGCGATGTCTCGGCGACGTTGGTCGCGAGCACGATCCGTCGACCGGGTCCGCCCATCGGCGCCCGCTCGAAGATCTTGTGCTGTTCGGCCGACGAGAGCCGGGCGTAGAGCGGCAACACCTCGGTACCGCGCAGGTCGAGCCGCCGAATGGCGTCGGCGGTGTCGTGGATCTCGCGCTCGCCCGACAGGAACACGAGCACGTCGCCGGGCCCTTCGTGCGAGAGCTCCTCGACCGCGTCGATGACCGCCTGGACCTGATCCCTGTCGTCGACACCCGGATCGTCGGAGATCGGTGGCCGATACCGAACCTCGACCGGGAACGTCCGACCGGTCACCTCGATCACCGGGCACTCGGTTACGCCGGCGCCTGGCACCGGCGTAACCGGTGCGAAGTGCTGGGCGAAGCGTTCGGTGTCGATGGTGGCGCTGGTGACGATCACCTTGAGGTCGGGGCGTTGCGGGAGGAGCTGCTTGAGGTAGCCGAGGATGAAGTCGATGTTGAGGCTGCGCTCGTGCGCCTCGTCGATGATCAGCGTGTCGTAGCGGCTCAGCATCCGGTCGCGCTGGATCTCGGCGAGCAGGATGCCGTCGGTCATCACCTTGACGAGCGTGGCGTCGCTCACCTGGTCGGTGAAGCGGACCGTGTACCCGATGTCGGTGCCGAGCGGCGATCCGAGCTCGTCGGCGATCCGTTCCGCGATCGTGCGGGCAGCCACCCGCCGGGGCTGCGTGTGGCCGATCATCCCGTCGACACCGCGCCCGGCCTCGAGACACAACTTCGGCAGCTGCGTGCTCTTGCCCGACCCGGTCTCGCCGGCGACGATCACGACCTGGTGGTCACGGATCGCAGCCAGCAGCTCCTCGCGCCGCTCGGTGATCGGCAACGAATCGGGGTACGTCAAGCGACCACCCTCGACGATCGCCACGTGCCGCAGCGGCTCGTGGATGTTCGGTGGTCGTCGTCATGGCAGGCCCGGCCGACCAGCCTCGCAGCTCCGCCCGCCCCTCCCACCCCAATTTCCCCAGCGATGAGCGGGCGGCCCGGATACCGGCCCATCGCTCATCGCTCGGGTGCTCGGGATCGGGCGGTGGAGGGACGTAGCGTTCGCGGGCGTGACGTACCAGTCCAAGGTGATGACCGTCTACATCCTCGGGCTGTTCATGACGATCATCGACGGCACGATGGTCAACGTCGCCCTGCCGACGATGGCGAAGGACTTCGGCGTACCGACCACGGACATCGAGTGGATCGCGGTCGGGTACCTGCTCACGTACGCCGCCGTCATCCCGGCCGCCGGCTGGCTCGGTGATCGGTTCGGCACGAGACGGGTGTTCACACTGGCGCTGATCGCGTTCGTCGTCACGTCACTCGCCTGCGGGTTGTCGCAGACGCTCGACCAGCTGATCGTCTTCCGAGTGCTGCAGGGCGTCGGCGGCGGCCTCGTCACCCCGGTCGGTGCCGCCATGCTCTACCGGGCCTACTCGATGGAGGATCGGGCCAAGGCCGCGATCGGTGTGCTCAGCGTTGCCGTGATCGCGCCTGCGATCGGACCGATGCTGGGCGGGATCCTGGTCGACGCCGCATCGTGGCACTGGATCTTCCTGATCAACGGCCCGATCGGGGCGATCGCGATCGTGCTGTCGGTCGTGTGGCTCGACGAGACGCGCCACGAGGCGCCGGGCCGATTCGACCTCGCCGGCTTCGTCCTCTCCGGCGCGGCCGTGGCGATCCTGCTCTACACGCTCTCGATCGGGCCCGAGAAGGGTTGGCTGTCGGCGTACACGATCACGCTCGCAACCGTCGGAGGGTCGTGTCTGATCGCCCTGATCGTGATCGAGCTGCGCATTCCCAATCCCATCCTGCTGCTGCGCCTCTTCGACGACCGGCTGTTCCGCACGATCAACATCTCGGCGGCCCTGACCTACGCCGGGTTCTTCGGGATGATCTTCGTCCTCCCCCTGTACCTCCAGAGCCTGCGCGGGTACACCGCGTTCCAGAGCGGGCTCGCCCAGTCGCCTCAGGCGATCGGCGTGTTCCTCGTGTCGAACCTGCTCGGACGGCGGCTCTACCGCACGATCGGCCCTCGCCGGCTGATGGTCGTCGGCACGGCCGCCACCGCCGCGATCACGTGTCTGTACGCGACGGTGAGCCTGACGACGCCGCTGTCCACGATCGCCGCCTTCTCGTTCCTCCGCGGGCTCGCCGTCGGCATGGTGTTCGTGTCGATCCAGACCGCCGCCTACGCCACGACGTCGATGGCCGACACAGGGCGGGCGACCAGCCTGTTCAACACACAGCGCCAGATCGCCTACGCCTCGGGAGTCGCCCTCGCGGCGACGGTCATCTCGGCGATGCTGCCGAACGGGAGCGGCGGCGCGTCCGACACCGAGCTGCTGTCGGCGTACCAGGCCGGCTTCCTCGCCGTCGGGCTGATCATGGCGCCCGCCGCGATCATCTCGTGGTTCATCCACGACGAAGACGTGGCGGCCACCCGGGGACTCACGCCGGCGGGTTCGCCCACGGCACAACCAGCCCGTGCTTGAGCGGATCGGGACGTGTGTGAGCGCACATCACCGTCGCCGCTGTGGACGCTCACCCAAACTTCGAGAAACCAACCGGATCAGCCGCCGGTGATCGTGAGGTCGTACTCGACGGTGTCGGCGGCGACGACGGGGTCGTCGAACGATCGCACGTAGTCGAGCCGGAGGGTGCCCGAGCCCGCCGCCGTGGCCTCGAAGTCGAAGACCTCCGAACCTCCCGCGCCGACCAGCGACGTGTCGGGCGCCTGATAGTCGCTGCTCACGAGCGTGACCCCGTCGGGTTGCTCGGCGACGGTCCAGCCGTATCCGGTGGTCGGGTTCGACTCGAGCTGGACCTCGAAGGTGTCGCCGACCTCGAACGAGATCGCCGACCCGGAGTCGCTGACGTCGAGGACCACGGAAGTCTGCGCATCGTCGCTCCCACACGACACCGTGACGAACCCGACCAGCGCCACGACGATCCATCGTTTCATGTCACGACCTTACGCACGCACGACGGCCAGCGCGCCTCGTGTCCGACGGTCCCGGAGGTCGCCGCTGTGACCACGCCCGCGCAACCATTTGCGAGCGCCGATCGCTCACACAAACCGGGAATGCGAAGCGGGTAACGCTCAGCCCGCGTGGCGTTCGGCGGAGCGAACGGCGGCGGCACCGAGGCGGAGCATCTTCGTGTCGCCGAACGGCGTGCCGCCCACCTGGTTGAGGATCATCGCCATCGCCAGGCCCGACTCGGGGTCGCCCCACGCGCCGGAGCCACCGAAACCGAAGTGTCCGAATGCCTTCGGCAGCACGCCCTTGGTGGTGCCGATCATGTGGTATCCGAGCCGCCAACGCATGTTGAACCCGACGCCGGCGTCGCGCCCGACCTTCTCGCCACTGCGGCCGTCGCCGCTCGCACCGAGCGTCGTCTGGATCCGGGTCGCCTCGCGCAGCGTGTCGGCCGACACGAGCGGCGGGCCGTCGAAGTCGTCAGGAGTCGCGAGTGCGGCGTACATCCGAGCGAGCGAGCGGGCCGTGAACACGCCGTTGGCGGCGGGGATCTCGCCGTCGTGGATGTGATCGGTCGTCGCGACGTCGAGCATGTCGTCGACGACGAGCGCCTGGTACATCGGCTGGAAGCTCTTCGCCTTGGCCAGCGTCTTGGTCATCTTGAACAGTCGCTCGACTGCCTTCGGATCGACGAGCTGCTCGGCGATGTCGCCACGCACCGCCGCCGGTGCGCCGATGTACATGCCGGTCACCCCGAGGGGCTCGACGATCTCGCGCTGGAGCGCCTCGTTCACGGTCAGGCCGGTCACCCGACGGATGACCTCACCGACGAGCCACCCGTAGGTGAGTGCGTGGTACGACGATCGGGTCCCGATGTCCCACTTCGGCTCGGCCTCGGCGAGCAGTTTGGTCATGTGTTCCCAGTTGATGAGATCCTCGGCCGAACCGGCGATCGCCCGTACGTCGTGAAGCGCCGCCTGGTGGGTCGAGGAGGTGCCGCAGGGTGATGCGTGTCCTTGCCCGCTACAGCGAACTCGGGCCAGTAGGTGGCGACCGGTGCGTCGTAGTCGAGCAGTCCACGATCGACCAGCCGCTGCACGATGGTCGCCACGACGCCCTTGGTCGTCGAGAAGCTCATCGACATCGTGTCACGCTCCCAGGGGTGGCCCGCCGCGTCGCGGACGCCGGTCCAGGCATCGACCACGAGCTCGCCGTGGTGGTACACGGCCACGGCCATGCCGCCGCGAGCGGACTTCTTCGACATGATCGTCTGGACCTTCTCGGTGACCGGAGCGAAGTCGGGATGAACGTAACCTTCCATGCCTCCTTCCTATCGGCGCGAACACCTGGCGCGGTTGCGCCGAAGGTCCCTGTTCATCAGTGTTCGTCGAGGGAAACACTGGGGACGTGGCCACCGAGACGGCGTTCGAACGACTGACCGCCGCCGACACCGTGTTCCTGCGGATCGAGACACCACACGAGCCGCAACACGTGGGCTCGCTGTCGGTGATCGAGGGCGGACCGTTGCGCGACGCGAGCGGACGGATCCGCTTCGACGAACTCCAGGCCCACGTCGCACGACGGGTGCACCGGGTGCCACGCCTGCGTCAGCGGGTGATGGAGGTGCCGTACAACCAGGCCCGACCGGTGTGGGTCGACGACGAGCACTTCGACATCGACTATCACGTGCGGCTGACCTCGCTCCCCCGGCCCGGCGACGACGACCAGCTCGCCGCGCTCGATGAGCCGGCTGCAGTCGCTCGCGCTCGACCGGGCCCGCCCGCTGTGGGAGATGTGGTTCGTCGACGGGCTCGCCGACGATCACGTCGGGATGATCCTCAAGACCCACCACGCCCTCGGCGACGGGATCGCCAACGTCGATCTCGCGCTCGCGCTGGTCGACCTCGAACCCGACCCACCGACCGACGAGCCCGTCCCCGAGTGGGTGCCACGACCTGCTCCCTCCCCGAACGACCTCCTGGCCGAGGCCGTCCGCGACCAGCTGGCCAGGCCGGGCCGAATCGCCCGCTCGATGCTCGACACGTTGCGCGACCCGCGTCCGGCGATCAACGCCGTGTCCAATGTCGGGCGCACCGTCGCCAGCTTCCTCGCCAAACCGCCGCCGGCACCGTGGAACGTGGCGGTCAGCCCGCACCGGCGCTGGGTCACGGCGTCGGTGCCACTGAAGGGCGTGCGCACGGTTCGCAAGCGACACGACGTCAGCATCAATGACGTCGTACTCGCCGCGTGCAGCGGCGCGCTGCGCACGTTCCTGCTCGAGCACGGCGACACCGACATCGAGCACCGGGTGATCAAGGCGATGGTGCCGGTGTCGCTCCGCGGCCAGGAGCAGCACGGCGACACGCTCGGCAACCTCGTGTCGCTGATCATCGTCGACCTGCCCGTCGACGAACCCGACCCGGTCGTGCGGCTCGAACGAATCCACGCGATGACCTCGGAGCTGAAGGGGTCGGGCCTCGTCGACGGCGCGCACCGGATCCTCGACATCGCCGACGCCATCCCTGCCCCTGGCCGGCCCGCTTGACCCGCTACGTGAGCCGCACGATCCCGATGAACCTGGTGATCACCAACATCCCCGGCCCGCCGATCCCGCTCTACCTGCGCGGCGCTCGGTTCCTGCGGGTGTTCCCCTACGTCGAGGTGATCGACAACGAGGGCCTGACGATCGCCGTCGTGTCGTACGACGATCAGCTCCATTTCGGCATCACCGCCGACCGTGACGTGATGCCCGATCTGGGTGACGTCGCCGCCTCGATCGAGCACGAGTTCGCCGTGCTCGCGAAACGCCGGTCTGACCGCAGCCGCCCGATCAGCTGCCAGTTCTGTGCGGAATGAGTTGCAGGGGCTGAGACGCATTCCGCACAGAAGTGCGCTCGGCGGGTGAGGGTCGGATGCGCTGGCCTGCGGGTGTTACGCGGCGGTCTGACTCCCGGCGGGCGGTCAGATGGTGTTGCCGGCGAACTGGGCGTTGTAGAGGCGCCAGTAGGCGCCGCGGTCCTCGAGGAGCGAGTCGTGGTTGCCCTGCTCGACGATCTGGCCGTCCTCCATCACGAGGATCACGTCGGCGCCGCGGATGGTGGAGAGCCGGTGGGCGATCACGAAGCTCGTGCGGTTGGCCCGCAGGTTGTTCATCGCCTCCTGGATCAACACCTCGGTGCGGGTGTCGACCGAGCTGGTCGCCTCGTCGAGGATCAGGATCGCCGGGTCGTCGAGGAACGCGCGGGCGATCGTCATCAACTGCTTCTCGCCGGTGGAGATGTTGTCGCCCTCGTCGTTGATGATCGTGTCGTAGCCGTCGGGCAGCGAGTGCACGAACCGGTCGACGTAGGTGACCCGGGCGGCCTCGTAGATCTGCTCGTCGGTGGCGTCGGGGTTGCCGTAGCGCAGGTTCTCGCGGATCGTGCCGCCGAACAGCCACGTGTCCTGCAGCACCATGCCGATGTCGGAGCGCAGCTCGTTGCGGGGGAAGCTCGCGATGTCACGACCGTCGAGCGTGATGCGGCCGGAGTCGATCTCGTAGAACCGCATGATCAGGTTGACGAGCGTCGTCTTGCCGGCACCGGTCGGGCCGACGATGGCCACCGTCTCGCCCGGCTCGGCGACCACGTTCAATCCGGTGATCAGCGGCTTGTCGGGGTCGTAGGAGAAGTGGACGTCCTCGAACACGACACGGCCCTTCACGGGGAGCGGGTCGCTCGTCAGTTCCTGCTCGGGTGACTGCTCCTCGGCGTCGATCAGCTCGAGCACCCGCTCGAGCGAGGCGATGCCCGACTGGAACGTCGCGGCCATCGATGCGAGGTGCGTGAGCGGCTGCGAGAACTGGCGGGCGTACTGGATCATCGCCTGCATGCCGCCGATGCTCAGCGACCCCGACGAGATCTGCAGGCCACCGACGACGGCGATCAGCACGTACTGGACGTTGCCCATGAAGAGCATCGCCGGCTGGATGAGGTTGGCCATGAACTGGGCACTGAAGCTCGCCTCGTAGAGCTGATCGTTGTCGCCGCGGAAGCGGGCCTCGGCCTCACGCTGACGTCCGAAGCTCTTGACGATCGCGTGGCCGCTGAACACCTCCTCGGCCTGCGCGTTGAGGTCGCCGGTGTAGCGCCACTGGGCCATGAACCGTGGACGGGCCTTGCCGCCGATGTACTTCATCAGCAGCACCGAGATCGGCACCGTCGTCAGGGCGATCAGCGCGAGCAGCGGCGAGATCGTGAACATCATGACCGTCACGCCGATGAGCGTGAGCAGCGACGTGAGGATCTGGCTGGTGGTCTGCTGGAGGCTCTGCGACAGGTTGTCGATGTCGTTGGTGACCCGGCTCAAGCAGGTCGCCACGCGGCTGGCGGTCGATGTAGCTGAGCGGGAGGTGGTTGAGCTTGCGCTCCACCTCCTCGCGCAGGCCGAACATCGAGCGTTGCACCACGCCGGCGAGCACGTACGACGAGGTGTACGACAGGGCGAACGAGCCGAGGTACACCAGCAACACGACGATCAACTGGCTGTGCAGCTCGTCGAAGTCGATCCCCTGACCGGACATCACACCTTGGACGATGATGTTCGTCGCCTCGCCGAGCAGCTTCGGCCCGATGACCACGAGCGTCACGCTGACGACCGTGAGGAAGAACACCGCGAACAGGCGGGGCCTCTCCGTCCCGAGGATCTCGCCCAGCCGCTTCAGCGTCTCGCCGAACTTGTCGCTGCGCTCGGCCGGCATGCCGAGCCCGCCGCCCGGGCCGAAACTGGCGCGACGCGCCTCGGTCCCTGCGGTTGCGAGCAGCTTGCGGTCGTCGGGGCTCTGCGCCTTGCCGTTGGTCGAGACGACGGGGTCCGACCCCGTCGTCTCAGGTGTGCCGTTCGTACCGTTGCTGCTCATGCCACTGCCCCCTGGCCGATCTGCGATTCGACGATCTCGGCGTAGGTCGGGCACGTCTCGAGCAGTTCGGCGTGCGTGCCACGGCCGATGATCTCGCCGTCTTCGAGCACGAGGATCTGGTCGGCGTCGATGATCGTCGACACCCGCTGGGCCACGATCAGCACCGCCGCGTCGGCGGTGTGCGGTCTCAACGCTGCCCGCAATCGGGCGTCGGTGGCGAGGTCGAGCGCCGAGAACGAGTCGTCGAACACGTAGATCTCCGGCTTGACCACGAGCGCCCGAGCGATGCACAGCCGCTGACGCTGACCGCCCGACACGTTGGTGCCGCCCTGGGCGATCGGGCTGTCGACACCGTCGGGCATCGCCTGCACGAATCCGCTCGCCTGAGCGACCTCGAGTGCCTCCCACAGCTCGCCCTCGCCGGCATCGGGGCGGCCGTAGCGCAGGTTCGATGCCACCGTGCCCGAGAACAGGAACGGTCGCTGGGGGACGTAGCCGACCTTGCTCCACAGCAGATCGAGGTCGAGGTCTCGCACGTCGACGCCGTCGACGAGCACGGTGCCGTCGGTGGCGTCGGACAGGCGTGACACGAGGTTCACCAGCGTCGTCTTCCCGGCGCCCGTGCTGCCGATGATCGCCGTCGTCGTTCCGGCTTCGACGCGGAACGACAGATTGCACAGCACCGGCCGGTCGGCGCCCGGGTAGGCGAAGCCGACGTTGCGGAACTCGAGCGTGCCGCGTTCGGTGACCTCGGTGACCGGATGCTCCGGCTGGCGAACGGTCGACGGCGTGTCGAGCACCTCCGCCACCCGCTCGCCGGCGACGGCGGCGCGCGGGATCATCGACACCATGAACGTCATCATCACGACGGCGAACAGGATCTGCATGAGGTAGCTCAGGTAGGCGACGAGCGAACCGATCTCCATCTGGCCGGCGCCGATCCGGTCGCCACCGATCCAGATGACGGCGACGCTCGACACGTTGATGATCAACATCACGGTCGGGAACGTGGCCGCCATCAGGCGCCCCGCGCGCAACGACGTCTGGGTCAGTTCGTCGTTGGCCTGGGAGAACCGCTCCACCTCCTGCGGTTCACGCACGAACGCCCGGACGACGCGCATGCCGGTGATCTGTTCACGCAGCACGAGGTTGACGCGGTCGATGCGGAACTGCATGGCCTGGAACGACGGAACCATCCGGTAGACGATCGAGCCGAGGGCGATCACGGCGGCCGGAATGGCGACCAGCAGGATCATCGAGAGGCCCGGGTCCTCGCGCACGGCGAAGAAGATGCCGATCACCATGGTGATCGGCGCCGTGATCATCATGGTGCAGGCCAGGACCACGAGCATCTGGATCTGCTGGACGTCGTTGGTCGTTCGGGTGATCAGCGACGGCGCGCCGAATTGGCCGACCTCTCGGGCCGAGAAACCGGTCACCGTGTGGAACAGGTCGCGTCGGATGTCGCGACCGAAGCCCATCGCCGCCCTCGCCGCGAACCACACGGCGCCGACGGTGAAGATGATCTGGATGATGGTGAACCCGATCATCACGGCGCCCATCGCCAAGATGTAGTCGTTGTCGGCCTTCAGCACGCCGTTGTCGATCAACAGCGCATTGACCGTCGGCAGCGTGAGCGCAGCGAACGTCGCGATCGACTGAAGGACGACCACGATGACCAACACGTTGCGATACGGACCGAGGTGACTCTTGATGAGCTGCCAGAGTTTCATGTGGAGGTTCCTGTTCCGACGCCGTGCAGCACGGTGTCGACGATGTCGGATGCCTTGGATGCTTCCTCGGCGATCATCGGATGGGTGAGCGACATGGTCAGGGCGCGGAGCAGGCGAGCGGCGACGACCGGCTCGACGCGGATCCGATCGGGATGCGCCGCGAAGATCGCCGTGAGTGCAGGGCTGTCGGTCATCGGGCGCCGGACCTGGTCATGTCGTTTCGGGCCGAGATGCGACAGCAGCGTCCACACGTCGACGACGCGCCGCTGGATCAGCACCGTGGCCTCGACGAGTTGCACCTCGAACGGCAGCTCACCATCGATCGCCCTCAAGGCACTCTCGAACGGCCCCTGGTCGAGCGCGGCCTCGAGGGTGGCGTCGAGCAGTTCGTCCTTGTCGGCGAAGACCCGGAAGATGGTGCCCTCGGCGATGCCCGCTGCGCACGCGATCTGCTTGGTGGTGATCGCCTCGCCGTGCTCGGCGAGCAAGGGGCGCACGGCTTCGATGATCGTCGCGCGCCGTTCCTCGGGGGGAAGCGCCGACGCCCGTTTGGACGTGGTGGGAACGCTGACGGTCGCCGACATTGCGGCGACCTTAACTGAGTGAGTGCTCACTCACACCGCTGGGCGACACCTGTCACAGGTGCCGCCCAGCGATCGAGTTTCCTTGTGTTCAGTCCGTGTGTTCAGTCGGTCGGACGACGGCTCAGACGCACCAGCGCCGTTCCGCCGAGCAACGTCACCAGCGCAATGAGCGCCAGTGACCCATGACGAGCTTCCGGTACTCGGCAACTGCGTCGGGGTCGCTGCAACCACAGCAGCCTGGGTCGTCGGCGCTGCGGCCGGCACAACGACCGGCGACTGCGAGGCGACCTCAACCTGGACCTCTGCCGGGACCGGGGATGCGGACTGGACATCGGCGCACACGTCACCGGTCGTCTGGCTCAGGTCACCAGGATCGAAGATCTGCACGGTCGGGTCGAGGTAGTAACCCGGGTCGGCGACGGCGTTGTAGGTGCCGTCCTCCTGCTTCACCCACTCGTAGCCGACGGTCGAGGATGGAAGCACCACAGTGCCCGCCGTATCGCAGTCCGGACCAATCACGGTCGGATCGACCGGGATCGCCCTGATCGGGATTTCGCAGGGGACCTGTTCCGAGACGGTGAGATCACGAGTTCGGGTTTCGGTCGTGGCGTTCGCCTCGTCCAGCACCCACTCGAAGTCGTCATCGAGAACGTACGGGGTCACGGTGCGCGGTCTGTTCCACCGTCGTGTCTCCGCAGTCGAACTCGCCATTGACCCATTCCGTCGCGAAGTCGTCGGGCTGATCGGAACACGGGATCCGGTCGCCGTCCTTCACGAACTCGTCAGTGCCAACGAGTTGCCACCAATGGTCGAGATTCTGATCGGTCGTCCAGTTGGCGCGACGCCCTCGACGGCGAGGTCGTCTGGGCCGACGTTGCCGTCGTTGTAGAACACCGTCGACTTCTCGAAGCCGGTCGAAACCTGCTTCGTGTTGCCCGTGGGGTACTCGCTCCACTGGCGCTGGTATGTCTGAGTGTCCACGTTGCCGTGCTTCTGCCAGTTGGCAGCAGGAACGACGTCCACCCATGCCAGGTGCGAGCCGATGGGCTCCCAGCGTGTGGGAGAGGACCAATCGCTCCATTCGGAGTAGTAGCCCTCGGTGCCGGGCGTGTAGTAGAACCACGAAGCGAAACCTTCGCTGGCCGCCGTGTAGTGCAGGCTGCCGTTGACCCAGGTCGCATGCTGGTGCGGCTCCTGCTTCGCGTTCACCTGCCAGTTGCCGCTCGGCGGGATGTCGTTGATCGGCGGGTTCTCTACCGTGAGGTTTCCGCCCGTCCACGCATAGTGCTGGCCGTCGGTGCCCTCGGTGTAGGTGCGGGTGCGATCACGAACGTACTTGTCGATCTCGTACTGGGTCTTGAACGTCTCCGTCTCGACGGTCTTGCTGTACTGGTACACCGTGTACGGGACCTGCTCGTAGCAGACTTCCGACTCCTGGTCCGGGGTTGCGGATGCCATCCCGCCCGGCCCGACGACGAGTACCGCAGCGACTGTTGCCGCTCCGAGTACCGCTCCAATAATTCCTCGCTTCATTGCCGCCTCCTTCGATTGGGCCACGCTCGATTGACGACGTGACAACCCGCTTTCCGCGTTCTTGACTGTCACGGTACGTGGGAATCATCCCGAATAAACCTCAAGATTGGGCCCGTATGACCACTCTCCGTACTTGTTGGCCCACAACGGCCCGATGGCCGACGTGATGGCTCAGCGAGACGGGGTGGCGTCCTCGAGGTCGGTTCGCACGCTCGCGGACAGCGCCTCGAAGTACGCGTCGTAGCCCTTGCTGCTGGGGTGGAACGACGCGCCGCTGATCGTGAGTGGGCCGCCGTCCCAGTGGTCGCGCACCTCGCCGCTCGCCGTCATGCTGCGCTTCAGCGTCTCGCCGAAGACCGCATCGTTGACGAAGCGATCGCGCTGCCAGAATCGACACGCACCGTGGTTGTCGAACTGCTCGACGACCGACACATACCTGATGTCGGTGCGCGTGACGGTCGATGCCGACCGAACCGCCGACTCGATCGCGGCGTTGAGTCGATCGACCTGGTCGTCGACCCAGTCGGCCTCACCACGACCGAAGCCCGTGACGCCCTCACACCATCGATCGCTCTGCATGAGACGCGGATAGCCGAGCACCCGCACCGAGATGTCGGGGTACTCCCTGCCGATGTCGGTGTACGCAGCGGTCAGCTCGGCGCGCATCTGCTCGAGGTTGGCGATCTGATTCTTCTCCGAGTCGTCACAGCCCGCCGAGGTGATGCAGCGAACGAGTGTGGCAGGCCAGTTCTCGCCGCGCACGGTACGCAGATCGTTGCCGCCGACCGTCATCGTCACGATCGTGCCCCCACCGTCGGCGGGGATGTCGGCGGCGTCGACCTGGTTGGCGATGTCGCCGATGACCGCACCAGCACAGGCGATGAACACCGACTCCGCCCCGAGCCGGGCCGCCAGGCGCGGTCCCGGCGTCTCGTCGAGTTCACGGCTGCAGTCGCTGTTGCCGATGCGAGTCGACGGAGCGAAGGTCTGCGCGCGCGGGCCATGGTCGTCGTAGTCCGATGCGTTGCGATGGATGCCGGTCCCGGCGCTGTAGGAATCGCCGAGTGTCACGACCCGTTCGATCGCCGGCGCGGCCGTGGTCGGCGACGAGGTCAGCGCGAGCAGCCCGAGCGGCGCCGCCAGCGACGCCACGAGCGCCAGGTGTCGGGTCCGCACGATCACGCCCAACAGGCTAGGCGCACCTCTACAGCCTGGCTCCGCGCCGGGCGAACGTCACGCCTGTAGGTGCAGTCTCTCGCACCCGGCGCACCAGCACCTCCTGGGCGATCGTCGCGACGTGCAACCCGTCGGCACGGATCACGTCGCCCGTGACCAGACCACGACCGCCGTTCAAGCCGTGGGAACGGGTGTCGAACCAGTGCCACTGCGACGGATCGGTCGGTCGCTGGAACCACACGGAGTGATCGAGGCTCGCGCCCTGGAACAGTCGCCGGTCGCCGACGTCGCCCGCCGAGTCGGGGTGCGGCAGGCGAGCCGCTCGCGAGGGCGCCGCGTCGGACATGAACGCGAGCGCACACTGATGATCGGCCGAGTCGTCACCCATCTCGGCGTTGAGACGGATCCAGTACCCCATCGTCCCGTCGTCGAGGAACGTCGCCTTGCGCTCCAACAGCCCCGCCCACGAGTGGTCGGGCAGGGATGGGTCGTCGTGCCACGGCAGATCCGGCGGCAAGGTGGCGATCTGTGCGTCGGCTTCGTCCTCGACCACCTGGAACGAGACCGACAGGTTCAGGATCGCCCCGCCCGACTGTCGGGCGACGACCTGGCGGGTCGTGAACGAACGTCCGTCACGCAACCGTTCGACCTCGTAGCGAATCGGCTCCTCGTTGCTCCCGGCGCGGATGAAGTAGGAGTGCAGCGAATGCGCCGGCCGATCGGCCGGAACCGTCAACGACGCAGCTCGCAACGCCTGCGCCACCACCTGGCCCCCGAAGAGTCGCCCACCCCACGGATAGCGAGCAGCAATGCCGACATACGTGTCGGGTCCGTGCGGCTCGAGTTGCATGAGCTCGCTGAACTCGAGTTCGTGGATCCGCTGCGTCGCCATCCGGTCATTGTGGCATCAGAGGTGCGGCAATTGGACCCTGACCCCTGATGCAGAGGTTGTCGGGTACGGGTCAACCGGCCGAGACGAGATCGTGCAGACCGAGGACGTCGAGCACGACGATGCGACCACGACAGGTCTCCACGAGGCCGGCGCGACGAAACCCGGACAGCGCTCGCGCGGTCGACTCGCGGGTCGTTCCGATCCAGTCGGCGAGATCGGACTGCGTGATCGGCAGCTCGTACGAGGCCGAACTGCCGCTGTGACGCATCATCAGTGAGGCCAACTCCACGAGCATCCGGCCGGTGCGCACGGTTGCACTGTTCGAGTTGCGGGCCACGAGGCGATCGTTGGCCCGCCTGAGCAGAGCGCTGAGGTTCTGGCACACGGCCACGGAGAGGTGCGGCTCCTCGATCAGCGCATCGAGAAATCGTCGGAGCGGTGAGTTCGGCGCACGGTCGTGCGTTCGATGGCGGCCGCGCTCGCAGACCGGGGCCGACCGTCCAACGCCGAGAGTTCGCCGAACTCGTCGCCCGGCATCTTGATGCCGACGAGCAGCTCACGGCCCGACGGCATGGTCAGGAACACGCGGACCCGGCCCTCGAGACAGACGTACACGTTGTGAGAACGATCGCCCTCGACGAACAGCAGATCACCGGGCGCGAAGACCCGCCGCCGACCATTCTCGGCGATGACGTCCCCGACCGTCGATTGCACGGATGTGTCCATTTCCCCTCCCGATCACGTGCGGACGACGAATCGTTCCCCGCTGTGTGATGCAGGTCATAGACCGTAGTTCAAATTCGGCGCATCCTGGAACGGCCAGATCCACCCACCAAGGAGGAATACATGTACTTGTTCACTCGTGCCACCATCGCCACCCTTGGCCGCCAGTTCGACGCCATTCCCGCTGCGATCGAGGTCGGCGCGATGGTCACCCGCATCACCGGCCGCGACGTCAACGTCTTCACGGCCGTCTTCGGTGCCCCCCAGGGTTCGGTGATGTGGAGCGCCAGAGCCGAATCGCTCGCCGACCTTCAGGAGACCACCGAAAAGCTCATGGCCGACGCCGGCTACCTCGAGAAGCTCGAGTCGATGAACGGGCTGTTCATGGCCCCGGCCGAGGACCGGTTCGCTCGATTCGTCACCCCTCCGATGGAGGCGACCTCGAAGTACTACGGCGTCACCCAAGCCGCCATGGCCGACGGCAACTTCGGCGAGGCCATGGCACTCGGAGTCGAAGCTGCCGAGTACATCGGCTCGGCGATGAAGTGCCCCTCGGCGTTCGTCAAGGCTGCCTACGGCGGGTTCGGTGACGTCACCTGGATCACCGGGTTCGACACGATGGCCCAGATCGACGCGTTCGACGACTGGCAGATGACCGATGCGGGCTACCACGACATCGTCCGTCGGGCGGGTGGGCTCTACGTGGAGAACAGCGGTCACACGAGCTTGCTCGAGAAGCTCAACTGACGCTGCACGTGGAGAACACGGGCACTGTCACGATTGGGGTCCTGGGACCCCAATCGTGACAGGACCCAATCGTGACGGTGCAAGCGATACTGGGTGGATGGGTTCCACCGTCGAAGTGTTCGCCGACATCACCTGCCCGTTCACCCACGTCGGGTTGAAGCAGGTCGTCCACCACGTGGCAGAGATGGCCGACCCGGCCGACGTGGTCGTGCGGGCGTGGCCGCTCGAGTGGGTGAACGGCACTCCCCTCGTGGTCGACGCGGTCATCGTCAAAGCAGAGGCACTGACCGAACAGCTGGGGGTCGACGACTTCAGCGGATTGCGAGCCGACCGCTGGCCCGCCACGACAATCCCGGCGCTGAACCTCGCCGCGTCGGCCTACGAGCGAGATGCCGCGACCGGATTGGCAGTGAGCCTCGAATTGCGGGCGGCACTCTTCGAACACGGCGTCGACATCGCCGACCGCGACGTACTCCGATCGATCGCGACCGCCCACGATCTCGAACTCCCGGACACCGAACCGAGCGATGCCGTGCAACGTGACTACGACGACGGCAGAGCCCGTGGGGTGCAGGGATCTCCACACTTCTTCGTCGGCACCGACGGCTTCTTCTGCCCGGCGCTCGACCTCGGCCACGATGCCGACGGACATCTCACGGCCCGGTTCGACAGCGCCATGCTGGCCGACTTCTTCGCCCGCATCGAGCGCTGACGTCCTCGACCCCGACCCGATGGGCGTCGGCCGGAGGGGGGAGGACGGCCGAGGCCCACCAGGTGGGATCGATGAGAAGAGTACGGAACCGAGGTGACATCCGGATGACGTCCACATGGACACGAGTCGACAATCGGGTGAACGACCGGTGCGGGCGACTCGAGGCGTCACTCCGCTCCCTCCGGCCCGGCCTCGACGTGATAGCACCTGCGCATGGGCAACGTTGCTGACAACTCGCAGTGGCTCGACGCCACCGCTCAGGCCGACCTGATCGCCCGCCGTGAGGCGACGTCGAGCGAACTGGTCGACGCCTCCATCGAGCGCATCGAGCGAATCGACGGCGACATCAATGCGGTGATCATGCGGTGGTTCGATCGAGCCCGGGCGCAGGCCGGCGCGTTCGACGAACTCCCATTGCACGCCGAGCAGCGCACCGCACCGTTCGCCGGTGTGCCGTTCCTGATCAAGGACCTCGGCATCCATGCCGCCGGCCTGCCGATCACGTCGGGCAATCGTGCAGCCCTCGAGGCCCAGCCGCTCTCCAAACACGACTCGAACCTGATGGCCCGGTTCCGCGACGCCGGGCTGATCACCCTCGGGCGTACGAACAGCCCCGAGTTCGGGAGCCTCCCGGTGACCGAACCGCTCGCGTACGGCCCGACCCGCAACCCGTGGAACACCGGCCACACCCCGGGCGGATCGAGCGGTGGCGCCGCTGCGGCCGTGGCGGCAGGCATGGTGCCGATCGCCCATGCGAGCGACGGCGGCGGATCGATCCGGATTCCCGCGTCGTGTTCCGGCCTCGTCGGATTGAAGCCCACCCAGGGCCGCGTCTCGATGGGGCCCGAACGCGACGAGTCGGGCCTGAGCACCCAGCTCTGTGTCAGCCGCAGTGTGCGCGACACCGCCCGCATGCTCGATGCCGTGCACGGGCCCGGCGTCGGCGACACCGTGATCGCTCCCCCGCCGAGCCGTCCGTACGTCGACGAGTTGGGCGTCGCTCCCGGCCGACTCCGGATCGGGTTGCTCGACACACACCCGACCGGCGGTGCGCTCCACGCCGATTGCGTCACGGCAGTTCGCAGCGCCGCTGATCTGCTCGAGGGGCTCGGTCACGACGTGTCACTCGGGCACCCATCGATCCTCGAAGACCGTGAGTTCCCTCGCCGTTTCGCAGCGATGTGGGCGGCACTGATGGCCGTCGGGATCGAGGCACTCGGCACGACGATCGGGCGGGAGATGACCGCCGACGACATCGAACCGGTCAACTGGGCGCAGGGCGAGTACGCCTCCAACCTGTCGGCCACCCAGTACGCCATGGCACTCGCCGCGGTCGGGCAGTACCGACGCAAGGTCCACCAGTGGTGGGCCGATGGATGGGACCTCCTCCTCACGCCGACGCTCGCCGCACCACCGTTGCCGATCGGAGCGTTGTACGACGCCGACGACGGCATCTCGCCCGACAATCCGATGGCACCGTCGATCCGTGCGGGCCAGTTCGTGGCCTTCACGCCTCAGTTCAACGCCACCGGTCAGCCGGCCATCAACCTGCCGCTGCACTGGAACGAGGCCGGACTGCCCATCGGGGTGCAACTCGTGGCCGCCTACGGCCGCGAAGACCTCCTCATCCAGGTCGCCGCGCAACTCGAAGCTGCCGCACCCTGGGCGGACCACCGCCCGCCGGTGTGATCGTTACCGGTGGTGTCCGACACCACGAGTCACGGTCAGGGGCGCTGAACGACAACGGGGAGGGATGCGGGACTGCGACCGAGCACGCTGCGCCACTCGACGTCGTCGAGCGATGTGGTCGGCACCATCGTGTCGCCGAGCCCGGCGAACGCCGCACCGCGCACCACCTCCTCGAGCGTCATGCGGGCGAGCGCCGCGCCGAGGCAGTAGTGCGGGCCGGACCCGAACGACAACAGCTTGGGCGCGCCGGCTTCGGTGAAACGCGCCGGCCGGAAGACATCAGGGTCGCCCCACACGTCGGCTTGCCGACTGGTCGACGCCGAGGACAGGAACACCATCGACCCCGCCGGGCGTTCCACCCCACCGATCTCGACGGGCTCGATGAGCGTGCGCGGCACCACGGAGATGCTCGGCTCGAATCGGATCGTCTCGTTGACGACTGCACCGGCGAGTGACGGGTCGGCACGAAGGTCGTCCAGCGCCTCGGGATTGCGAAGCAGGGCGAGCAGCGAGCATCCGATCTGGCTCGCCGTCGTGTCGTGGCCGCCGACGATCAGGTTGCCGACCATCGTGACGACCTCGTCGTGGGTCAGTCGGTCGCCGGCCTCCTCGGCGTCGAGCAGCGCGCTGATGAGGTCGTCACCGCGCTGATCGGCGCGAGCGGCGATCATCCGCTCGACGTCGACGGTCAGCTCGACGACAGCGGTCTCGGCGCGAGCGACCTGATCGGCGTCCATGAACCCGAAGACCGGGCTCAGCGCGTCCCCGTATGCGACGAAGTTGGCGACCTCGTCGTCGGGCACGCCGAGCAAGCGGCAGATCACGGTGATCGGGACGGTCGCGAACGCTTCGACCAGGTCGCCGCCTCCAGCTGCGACCAGATCCGACATCCGTTCCGCCGTGAGTTCGGCTGCGAGTTCCCGATGATGCTCGACCGATCGAGGCGTGAACACGCGAGCGGCAAGTCGTCGAAGGCGGTGGTGCGGGTCGCCGTCGTTGGTGAACATGAGACTCGAATACCACGTCCGCAGATGCCCGTCGGGCACTCCGAGAAAATCGAAGATCGTCAACCCGACGCCGGCGAGACGAGGGTCGTGCGCCAGGCTCTCGACCTCGCCGTAGGTGAGCACGACGACCGCACCGCTGAGCGAATCGATGCCCGACGGCCCGATTTCGCGACCAGCCCGGAGCACGCCGTGCAGTGAATCGTCGAAGGTGTACTCCAACAGTGTGTCGGTCATCGGTTGTCCCTCTGCTCGCGATCTGGTCGCGCCCCGACGCCATCATCGTCGCCGCACTCCGCCACCGCAACGGTCGACGGTCACAAGCGCCGCTAGCGTCGAGACCCTGATGAAGAGCACGACGGGTGACGTCACCACCGACATCGACGCCGTGATCTTCGACTTCGCCGGTGTGCTCAGCACGAGCCCGACCATCGCGATGCTGGCCCGCGCCGAGCCGTTCGACATCGACCTGACGACCTTCCTGCCGATCATGCTCGGGCCGCTCGACGACGACAGTGATCATCCCTGGCACGAGCTGGAGCGCGGACGTATCACGATGGACGAGTTCGAGGCTGCGATCGAACCGATGTGGCGCGCAGCAGGGGCAACCGACTTCCCGAGCGTGCCACGCGGTGACGAGCTGTTGTCGTTCCTCCTCCCCGTCCCCGAGATGATCGCCGTCGCCGCGGACGTCCGCGCGGCCGGCTACCGCACTGCGATCCTCACGAACAACACCAGGGAGTGGGGCGCGTGGCGCGACGTGTGGGATGCCGACAATCTCGTCGACGTCGTCGTCGATTCGTGTCAGGTCGACCTGCGCAAGCCGAACCCGGCGATCTTCGAACTGACCGTCGAGTTGCTCGGTCGGCCCGCGATCGAACGGTGTCTGTTCCTCGACGACTTCCCGTGGAACGTCGCCGCCGCGGACGCACTCGGATTCCGCACGATGCAGGTCGTCGACCCCGCCACTGCGGCGGCCGACCTGCGCCGACTCCTGCACCTCTGATCTGGCGCGGCACCGCGGGGACCGGGTGATCGGCAACGATGGCGGTGTGAGCGAGAGACGAGGAGCACAGCTCGCGATCGCAGGACTCTGCGCCGCCGGGTTCACGATTGCACTGGTTGCACTCGTCAGTTCCCAGCTCGCGCTGATGTCGGTACTCAACGCCGCCCGCGCCGAACGTGCCGCCGACCAGATCGCTGCATCACGCTTCACCGCGGACGTGATCGAGCAGACCGTCGAGCGAGCCGTCGAGCCTGTCGCGGGCGCCGAGATCGCATCACAGCTGGCGGTCGCCACGAGCAACGACCCCCGAGTGCTGTCGGTGGTGAGCACGGCGTTGATCAGCGCCCACCGCCAGGTCGCCGACCCGGAGGCGACTCGCGACGAGCTGATCGATGGAAACGCCGCGCTCGACCGGGCGATCGTCCGGTCGGTGATCGACACGGCTGCCGGTGCCGGCATCGACCTGCAGGCGGTGGGCGCCGACCTGGCCGACGTTTCTCTCGGAGGCATCCGGCTCGCCGACGCGGCCTCACAGGCCGGCGTCGCGTCGGTCGTGCCGGCCGACGTACCCAACCTGGGGCTGCGACGTGCGGCCGAGACCACGCGGATCATCGCACTCCTGGCGATGGTGCTCCTGGGGCTCATTGCCGTCTTCGCCCATCCCCGCCCTGGCCGTTCGCTGCGCCGGCTGGGGTGGGCGACGGCGATCGTGTGTGGGGCGTGGTTGGGCGGACTCCTGATCGTCGGCTGGGTGATCGGACTCACGTCGAACACCCTGTTCGGCGAGATGATCAGCACGGTCTGGTCGGATGCCGTGCCGTCGATGCTGCTGTTGGTCGGTGCGGGCCTGATCATCGGTGTCGGCCTCTGGGTCGCCGGCGTCGCGTTCGACGGCTTCGACGCCGAACGACACCGCGCTCAATCCGCTCAGTACTGAACCCCTTGGTCGGCGCGGTTCTCTCCGGAATACCTCTCAACCCTTGCAACTCATTCCGCAGAGAACTGCACGCCCACATCGATCACGGGGAGTGCGACGTCAGTGTCGCTCGCCGAAGGCCTCGAGCAACCCCTGCATGCCCCCGAAGGTGACGACTCGGAATTCCTCGGCGGCGCCGAGGCCGTACTTGACTCCCAGCCCCTCACTCGCCGAGCGCAGGAGCAGCGGCAACAACTCATCGACCGAACCGCCAGCGAGTGCCTCGTCGACAGGCGGGATCGACCAGCCGCCGGTGTGTGCCTGCAGCCGCAGCTGATTGAAGAAGTTCAGCATCATCGTGCGGTGGCAGCAGGCGGCCTCGATCTTGCGGTCGAGCGTGGCGGAGATGTCGACGACGTCGGTGACGTCGATCACCCGACGCCCGAAGTACCAGCGTTCGAAGCACCCGTGCGGGTTCAGACCGTGCTCGGGGCCGAAGTGCTCAGGATGGTGCAGGTCGAACTGGCTCGTCCAGAACGACTCGTCGACGGCACGCGCCACCACGATGTGGTCGAGGTTGTCCTCGCCGTACATCGAGTACGGGTCGAACGAGGCAAGCGCGTACGGCCGATGCGTTCGCACCGCGTGGATGATCCGCTCGCGCAGTTCCACGGACGAGACATCGCCGAGGGTGTCGGTCGGGTACCCGAGTTCGACGATCTCGGACACGCCCAGGATCGACGCGGCACGCTCGAACTCCTCACGGTTCGCGGCAACCGTCGACGCGGCATCGGACCCGACCGAGTCCCACCGGTCGTCGGTGGCCCGGACGACCACCACCCGCCAGCCGGCGTCAGCCCACGCCGCGACCGTCCCGCCGAGGAACAGGGCCACGTCGTCCGCGTGCGCGACCACCAGCAGCACCGCTCGCCCGAGTCCGGGTTCGATCACCCGTGTCGTCGCTGACACGGGCCGAACCGTACACGGGGTGCGAACATGGCGAGATGCCCGACGACCTCGACCGTGCGGACCTGCTGGGTCACCCGTTCGAATGCGTCGAGCGAACGGCCGTCGACACGCTCACCGGCCTCGGCTCGTATCTCATCGCCGTCAACGATCCGCCCTGGTCGTCGATCGCCGATCGTGTGCCCGAGCCAACCAGCGTGGTGATGGCGCACCGGATGGAGTTGGCCAAGCTCGATCGCGACGTCGAGGCCACCGCCGACGATGGCGCCGAGATCGTGGTCGGATTCGGTGGCGGCACCGCTCTCGACACCGCCAAGTACCTCGCCTGGAAGCGTGGGCTCCCGTTGGTCCAGATCCCCACGATCACATCGGTCGACGCCGGCTTCACCGACGCCATCGGGGTCCGTTCCGACGGACATGTCCGCTACGTCGGGTCGATCGAGCCCGAGGAGGTGGTGCTCGACATCGACCTGATCCGCAGCGCTCCGGATCGCCTCAACCGGGCCGGTGTCGGCGACGTGTTGTCGTGCCACACCGGCCTGCACGACTGGCGGGCGGCGGTCGCCGTCGGCGAGGGCGTCGCGTGGAACGAGCCGGCAGCGGCGCTCGGCGCAACACTTCTGCACGAACTCGACGTCGCCCTCGACGACATCGCCGCGGTGACGCCGGACGGGATCCGCTTCCTGGCCGATGCCTACCGGCGGGTCGGCGCCGCCTGCGCCGCGCTCGGCCACAGCCGCTTCGAAGAGGGGTCCGAGCACTTCTGGGCCTATGCGTACGAGCATGCGACCGGTGTCCATCATGTCCACGGTGAGTTGATCTCGTTCGCCGTGGTCGCGCTCGCCCATGTGCAGCACAACGACCCCGACTTCGCTCATCGCATCGTGTCGAGTGCCGGCGTGCGGGCACACCCCGACGATCTCGGCATCACCCGCGCCCAGTTCGTCGACAACCTCGTCGGCCTGCGCGCCTACTCGCACCACGAGGGCCTCGATGTCGGCGTCGCCGACCTGCGTGATCTCACTGCATCGGACGCCCACGCAGCCTTCGACTTCACCCTCACACTGCCCCGTACATGACGCCCTGGCGCCCTCGCCCGCAATGGCGGTGGCGGGATCGACGTCAGCTGAGGCCGAACTCGCTGAGCTCGACCGGCCGGCGTTCGTCGATCGAGCGATGCGCGGCGGCGCCGGTCGCCACCGCCCACATGCCTTCGGTGAGCGTGACGGACGCCGGCCGACCGGCTCGGATCGCGTCGAGCAGATGGAGGTGCTCCATGTAGCTGGCCCCCTGGTGGAAGTCGGGGTACGGCACGCGGGGATCCATCGGCGCCGGCACCTGGCGCACGCCGTGTCCGATGTTGTGTCCGTGGCGGTCCGATTTGGCACGTTCACCGACCCACACCGTGTCACCGGGAACGGTCGCTTCGAGCTTGGCCACGTCGCCGGTGATCGTGATCTCCTGCTCGTATCGGCCGCCTTCCGCGAACATGCACAGGTCGAGCATGCCCCGCACACCGTTGGCGAACTCGACGATCACGAATGCGTTGTCGAGAATGTCGGAGCGCTCCATGCGACCATCGACCTCGTAGTACTCGTCGAGGTGGTTGACGTCCTGGCCGCCGCTCGCCATCACCCGAACCGGGTGTGCGCCTGCGACCAGGTGCATCAGGTCGAAGAAGTGACAGCACTTCTCCACCAGGGTGCCTCCGGTGTTGCGGGTGAACCGGTTCCAGTCGCCGACCTTGCCGAGGAATGGGTAGCGGTGTTCTCGGATCGACACCATGTGGGTGGTGCCGCACACGCCGGTGGCGAGTTGCTCGAGCATCGCCGCGGGCGTCGGCATGAATCGGTACTGCAATCCCATCCACGTGATCGCATCGCGACCCTCGGCCGCCTCGACCACGTTCATGCAGTCCTCGACGGTGGTGCACAGCGGCTTCTCGATGAGCACGTGCTTGTCGCTGGCGAGTGCGTCGGCGAGCACCGAGGCGTGCGTGAAGTTCGGCGTGGTGATGACCACCGCATCGACGTTCGGGTCGGCGAGCAGATCGACGTGGCTGGCCGTACGTGGCGACGCGGGCCTTGGCCTCCGCTCCACCCGGGCCGGCCTCGACACAGCCCGAGTCCCCAGTCGATGCTCTTGGCAACCGGGTCGGCGAGCGCCACGACTTCGGCCCCCTCGATGTGGTTGAGGTCGAGGATGTGCTCGCCACCCATCATCCCGCTGCCGATGATCCCGTACCTGATCGTGTCCGTCATGGTCTGCACGGTAGTTCGCCGACGGCGCGCCTCACACCGCCCGATCGGTACGCCGCGAGCGACGAGCCCTCCAGCGTTCCAAGGTCAGCGGGGAGGCAACGTGAGCCGTGGCAAACCGACGTTCGGTGCGTAGTCGAGGAAGCCGGCGTTCTGTTTGGCCGGTGCTCCGTCCTGGATCTCGGCCGACCAGTACAGGGTCTGGGTCGCCGACACCCCGACCGACGCCAGCGTGATCACGAACGTCAGACTCTTGCGATCAGACGCCACGGTCACGCTCTTCACGGCCTTGTCCTTCGAGGACCCGTTGCTCCACTTCACTTGCGTCCCCACGGCGGTCGGCGAGGCCGACAGCAGAAGACGGTACTGCGGTGTGGCAGAGGCCGGGATCGGCCCGGCAAGGCGCAGCGTGATCGAGGCCGTACCGTCGAGATTGCGCGTCGCGCTGCAGCCGACGACGTCACCAAAGGCGTACCCGGCCGGCGCATCGCCGGCAGGGTCGCAGGACGGCGGCGGCGGTGGAGCGACGACGGTGTACGGGAACTCTGCCGTTGCCGTGTTGCCCGCAACGTCGGTTGCCGTGATCACGACGACGCGCGGTTGTCCGAGCGTCGTCACCGAACTCGTGTCGACACCGGTGACCACCGTGCACGAGTTCGGCAACAGGCCGGACAGGTCATCGCTCGCCACGCACGTCAGACTCGGCACGGGGTCGCCCACCGTGTACACGTCCTTGAGTCCGGTCGGACGGCTGATCGTCGGCGCCTGCGAGTCGATCTTCACCTCGAACCGTGCGACCTCGACGCCGCCGATCTTGATGATGACGACCTCGTACTCGCCGTCATTGACGATCGGACCGTCGTAGGCCGACTCCACGCCGTCTCGGGTCACGGTGATGTCGAGCGTGCCGGCGAGGGCGCCGCTCTGTTCCAGAGAAATCGACGGCGTGCCGCCGGTGCCGTTGAACCAGTCGCCCGTGAAGCCATCTCCCGATACACGAACGATCGTCTGCTCGACCGGATCGCTCTCGTTCCCGGCGACATCGGTCGCCGTCGCCACCGTCGCGCCTGGCACCGTCGGGAGACCAACTGCCGCAACTTCGGCCACCGAGGCACAACCCGATGATTCCACTGCGCCTGATGCCGGAGCATCGTTGCCGCAAGATGGTAGTGCGCCGTCGGGCACGTCACCGGGGAACAGGACCTCGACGTCCGGGTCGAAGGTGACCGTCGGCGCCGTGCGGTCGATCTTGACGATCCGCGTCAGCACGGCATCGAGACCGTTGCCGAGATCCTTGGTGAACGTCACGCGGAACACGCCGTCTGCGGCGAGCGGGACCACGCCGTTGACCGGAACGACCGCGGTCACCGGCGGGCCGTACACCGCCTCTGTCGTATCAGTCGCTGCTGTCACGAGCTGTTCGACGGTCGGGACCCATCCATCACCGGCAGTGGTCCCGACGACCTGTACGTTGACCGGCACGTTCGACCACTCGTCTTGCGTCAGACCTCGGACCGGGACGGTCGCCGTCGTCGCCACGACGACGGCGTCTGGCAGACCCGTGCCGACCAGGTAGTAGTTGCCCTTGAACGAGCTGATGGCCACGTTGCCACCGGTGTCGAGGACCTGGATGAAGTAGCGACCGGCGCCAGGCGCCGGATTCGTGAGTTGTCCGACGAATTCGCGGCCGTTGAGGACCGACTTCGACAGCTCCACCTTCCGCCAGACCCCGGCATCGAGGTACTGCACGACCACTCGGGCGATGTCGGCGTCGTCGGTGGCCACCACCTTGAACAGGATCGCACCGGGAATGCTGTCCGCCGAACTCGAGACGATCTCCGGCTTGACGGTGTCGACGATTTCCGCAGACGCCCCTGCGCCCTGCACCTGGGCGTAGTAGACGGTCGCGGAGACCTTGTCGAGCAGGGTGAACTCGCCGGTGTCACCGCGATACTGCCCGGGGAAGAGCACGAGCTGGTCGGTGGGCGCGTCGCCGCTGACCATCGACGTGATCGCCTGGAACGCCGTCGGGAAGACGGCCGTGCTCGACTCGATGTCGCTCTCCGCGCCGGCCACGCCGACCGCCACTCGCGCATATTCCGCCGACGGGGTGGCGACTGGTACTCGAGACTCGAGCGATTCGATGATCGCCCCTCGGGCGACCTCGCTGAGCGGTGTCGGGCTGGTGACATCGACGCTGGTTCTCGGGACGATCGGGTAGCCGTCCTTGATCTCGACATCGCCGGCCACGTTGCCGAATGCCTCGGTCGTCAACGGGGCATCGTTCCACGAGTACGTGACATCAACCGGGCGACTCTGGAGTCCGGTGCGCGAGTCGAGTCCGATGACGCCAGGCTCGATCGCCGGACCAGCTGTGTTGGTCTGCGCAGCGAGGCTCGCCACACCCTGCACGCCCCGGAGTGAGGAGGCAGGTGCGTCGTACATCGGCAATCCGTACAGGACCCCCTGCTGGAGCACCTTGTAGTCATAGGCGTCGAAGTTCGACAACCGGCTGGCGTACTCGCGCTTGGCTTGCGTCCACGCGTCACCTGCGGTGATGCCACCCTTGGCGAGGATCTCGCCGAAGGAGTTGAAGAGCCGCTCGGAGTAGCCGACCTCGGTGTCGTCGCCATATCCGTAGCCGGTGTTGGCGATGTACACCGCCGCCTTGGTGCTGTACTCCGGCCAGTCACCCGGACGGGCCGGGGCGCCCGGCTGCCCGGTGCGGTTCGGCACGTTGAAACCTGCATGGCATCCGACGGTGAACCAGAGCGAGCCATCGACGGGCGCCGGGAGCTCGTTCTTGGCGACGTCGAGTGACTCGGCGTCGGCCGGCGGTGTGGTCGGATCGGCGGCGAGATTGTTGCCGACTGCCGACAACGTCCTGGAATGGTCGGCATGAGCGTTCACCGACACCACGTCAGGACCTGCGAGGAGAGCATCCGTCAGGTTCTGAGATGTGAAGGTCTCGCCGATCTGGGTCGTCGTGGTTGCGATGGTGCCGAGCGTCGTGGCGAGCTCGTTCGCCTGGTCGGTCAAGAAGTCGTACCCGGTGACCAGCGCCGTGTCGAGCTTCAATACCCCTGCGGTTCCGATGAATTGTGCAATCTGCGCCTCGATCTGATCCTTCGTCTCGACCAGGCGTCCCAGTCCGAGATCCTCGACGAACACCGACTTGCCGGCCAACAGGATCGGGTCGAGGTCGGCATATGGCGCGTCGGAGAAGAAGTTGTTGGCCAGCATTGCGGCGGTCGTGGCATTGCTGCCACCCACCTCGGCGGCGTAGGTGTACTCCTTGCCGAGCTGCTGCGTCTCGCCGATGCGAGCATGCGGGAGGACGTCGTCCGAACCGATGAGCACGACGTTCTCGAGCTCGCCGCCCATTCCACCGATCGTGGCTGCCGCGTCGGCAACGTACGCGGCGACATCGGAAACGACTGCGTTGGCGAAGAGGGACGAACACGGGCTGTCCGTGTTCCAGTCCACCCCCGGCTCCGGTGTGACGGTGACGATCCGGCCGTTCACCTTCGGGTCGGCTGCGAGGGCCGTGAGGTTGCTGATCGCCGGACCCAATGAGCTCGTGATGATCAACGACGTCGTCGCTTGCGTCAAATGCCCGTCGATGGTCATCTTGGCGGCAAGGTCGGGGACGCCGCACACCTCCGGGTTCGGTGCGGCAGACGCTCGTACGTGGATCAGATAGCGCGTCCCGGCGCCGTTGTAGCCGGCCACCACCGGTTGGAAGTTCGTGGCCGGACCGACGATCGCCTCGGTCACTTCAGGCTCGACACCGCGGTTGTTGGAGATCGCGACGAGGGGACCGTACGCGGAGGTGTTGACGACGTCCTCGAGTGCTTCGGGTTGCGGGCTGTCGCCGGTCTGCTCGACCCCGTCGACGACCCCGTCGGCGATCAGACGCGATTGACCGATCAGTCGCGATTGGCCGATGAGACCGCGACTGGCCGATGAGACGAGCCGGTCCGATCAGACGCGTACTGACCCGTCGAGGGAGGTCCGGAAGGTACGTCCGCGAACAGGCTGAGATCGGCGTCGGCCTGCAGCCCGGAGACGGAGACGGAGACGTGACTGCCCGGCGGGTACACGGCGGGGTCCAACTTCACCTCGTACTCGTCGAGCACGCGTTGGTCAGCGCCGCCCGCGAGCGCGGAAACGTACAGTGTGTCGGACTCGAGATCGGGTGACGCGTCGAGCCCCGACGGATCTGTCGGGTCCGCCCACGGGTCGGTGACAGCAATCGAGAAGGAGTTCGGATCCTGCGCGATGCCGTTCGCCGCAACCGTGATCGCACCAATCGCAGGCAGTCGGCCCGCTTCGACGATGCCGTCCGGACGCACCTGCATCGAGAACGTCGTCGTGGTGCCGAGGTCGGAGTAGTCGCCCGTGAAGACGAGCGCGGAGCCGGTCTGGACCGGCGCGCCCGTGGAGACGGCAGGCGCAGCCCCAATCGTCACCGTCGCCGAGTTCGGGACGTAGACGAAACCCTCCGGCGTCTGGACCGTGACCGTCGTCTGATCGAAGCGTCCGTTGGTCGACCATGTGGTTGTGATGTCCGCTGCGTCACCGAACGCGTAGTTCTCCACCTCGGGAAAACGCCCGAGCACGTCGAGTTGCGACCACGGGAACGCCTTGGGGTCGAGGAGGAGCCCGATGTAGTCCTGCACCGACTCGATGCCGTCGAGATCGATGATCGGATCGACACCGGGTGTCGCCGGGTCGTCGAGGAGCGCGCCGAGGTACGAGTCGGGCGCGAACTTCACATCAGCGACAGCAATGCGGTCCCACTCCACGCCTCCGAGATCGAACCCGGCGAGATCGAGCAGGAACGGGTTCGCCAGCTCCCAGTCGCAGTAACCCACGCCGGGCACGTTCGGATCGAGGTCGGTCTCCTCGGTGACGTCACACCACGTCTGCCCGTCGGGCAGTCGGATGTCGCTGAGTCGCGTGTCGCCGAAGAGCAGCGAGAGCAGGCTCACGTCCTGCAGGAACACACCGTCGGGATCGATGTCGAGGATCGACGAATCGCACAGCGGTTGAAGCGACGGGTACCCGATCGGCTGCTTCAGGCATTCGTCGATCACGTCGCCGAAGTTCACGTCCCCGATCGGCAGACCGGACCACGGCGTGCCGGCGAGCACCTCGTCCCAGGTGAAACCGATCGGCGGCTGGAGATACGACAGCGGCACCTCGCCGACGCCGATCAGACGCGACTGGCCGATCAAGCGGGACTGACCGATCAGACGGGACTGGCCGATCAAGCGGGACTGACCGATCAGACGGGACTGGCCGATCAAGCGGGACTGACCGATCAGACGCGACTGGCCGATCAGCTGTGCCTGCGTACCGATCAGGCGGGACTGGCCGATCAGGCGCGACTGGCCGATCAAACGGGCCGGGCCGATCAGACGCGACTGGCCGACCAGACGGAGCGGGTCGCCCACGACCGGCGAACCGAAGAGCAGATCGGCAGGCAACTCACCGAACGGGATGTCGTCGACACGGACGCCGCGAGCGCCATCGACCGACTCAGGTGCCTCGACGTCACCGGCGGTCAACAGCGGCGGGCAAACGGTCGGGTTCGAGCCCGGATCGTCGAGATTGGCGGCGACGGTGTCGCCGCGGTTCGTCCACTCGACGACGCCAGAGATCCCCGTGTACGTGCGCGACCAGTAGATCGTGCCGACCTGCGTCTCGGTGATCAGCTCGGCCTGGGATGCATAGTCCGGCCCACCGTCGGGGAACGGAAGCCCGGCGCTCGCGGGCTTGATGTTGCCCTTGGTGCCGTTCTCGAAGCCATCGGCGGGGAGGATGCCGAAGCGGAAGCTCTGTGCTGTTCCGTCCGGGCCGAACTCGTAGCACGCCTGGAGGCGTTGGGAGTCAGGAGTGCCGTCAGCCCCCTCGACTCCGGAACCGGTCGCGACGACGCTCGTCGCGACCAGTACAGCGGCCAGACCTACTGACTTGAGAAAACCTTTACTCATGACCTCGCCCACCCTTGCCGATAAGGCCCGAACACTAACGGACACCTCAGGTGACGTAAATGGGTGCGAGGATGTGACTTGTGTCCGACTCGCTGCTCGAACCCTATGTGCCGTCGCTGGTCACCGACCCGCAACGATCCACCTGGGTCCTGGACGGTTCCGTGGTCTTCGCCGACGTGTCCGGGTTCACCAAGCTGTCCGAGAAGCTGGCCGAACAGGGTAAAGCGGGCGCCGAGGAACTGACCGACATCCTGCTCGGCACCTTCACGGATCTGCTCAGCGAGTCACGCGACGAAGGCGGCGACCTCCTCAAGTACGGAGGTGACGCGCTGTTCCTCGCGTTCGAAGGTCCGGGCCACGCAGTTCGAGCGTCTCGAGCTGCGTTTCGGATGAGAGCAGCGCTGAAGGCTCGCGGACCGATCGAGACCGGCAAGGGGCGCGTGACGCTGCGCATCTCCCAGGGTGTGCACTCCGGTCGCTTCCACCTGGTGCTGGCCGGCGATCAGCAGCGTGAACTGCTGGTCATCGGACCCGACGCGACCATGGTCACCGACATCGAGGGCGCCGCGTCGGCCGGTGAGGTGGTGGTGAGTCCGGCCACCGCCCGGCAGCTTCCCGCTTCGTACACCGGCCGACCGGTCGGCCCCGGTGTGCTCCTGCGACGCGAGCCCGACCCCGCCGACGGGGCCGACCACCGCATGACCACACCCGACATCGACCGTACGACGCTGGTCCCTGCGGCAGTACGTCGCCGCGTCGAGGCCGGCGACCTGGAGTCGGAGCATCGTCGGGTGGCCATCGGTTTCCTGCACATCATGGGTGTCGACGGATACCTGTCGGCCCACGGGCCCGAGAGCACGGCACGAGCGTTGAGCGAGATCACCACGGCCGTCGCGTCAGCAGCGGCCGAGACCGACATCTGCCTACTGGCGTCCGATCTCGCACCCGACGGCGCGAAACTCATCATCACGGCCGGTACTCCCGAAGGGGTGGAGGACGTCGAAGGACGCTTGCTTCTCGCGTTGCGGACAGTGTTCGACCGTGATCTCCCGCTGCCGATTCGGGCAGGGGCCCACTCCGGGCACGTGTTCGCCAGCAACGTCGGCGCTCCATGGCGTCACGTGTTCACGGTCATCGGTGACGCGGTCAACCTCTCCGCCCGCTTGATGGGAAAGGCCGAAGCAGGGCAAGTGGTCGCAAGCCAGGCGCTGCTCGACAACTCCACGACGTCCTTCGTCACCCAACGCCTCGAACCCTTCATGGTCAAGGGGAAACGACAGCCCCAGCATGCGTCCGTCGTCGGTGACCGAATCATGGAGCAGGCCCGTACCGAACGTCTGCGAACTCCGTTCGTCGGCCGCGAGGACGAGCTTCGTGTCCTCGCCGACGCCCTCTCGGAGGCAAACAAGGGCCGCGGTTCGGTGGTCGAGCTGCTGGGCCCGCCGGGCATCGGCAAGTCACGGCTGCTCGACGAGCTGATCGAGCGGGCCGGCGACGTGCCGAGCGTCCGAATCACGTGCGAACCCTTCCAAGCCGACCGGCCCTTCTACGTCGCTCGGCTCCTGCTCCGAAGGATCCTGGGCATCGCCTTCGACGCCGATCGGGAGACGGCGGGACGCGAGTTGGTGGAGCGCGTCGGTGCGGTCGCTCCCGAACAGACACCGTGGATTCCACTGCTCGCGACCGTCATCGACGCCACCGCCGACGAGACGCCCGAAGTGCTCGCCCTCGACCCGGCGTTCCGATCGCAGGTGCTGCACGAGGTCGCAGCGGACTTCTTCGAAGCGGTGCTCCGCTCGCCCGGGCTCCTGATCCTCGAAGATGCCACCTGGATGGACGATGCATCGGCGCAGATGCTCGCCCGCGTGATGCGAGATGTCGCAGATCGGCCGTGGCTCGTGTGCACAACGCTCCGCGAGTCCGAGCGCGGATTGGCACGCGAGCTCGGGTTCGACTCGACTCGCATCGAGATCATGCCGCTCCCTGGGCAGCTCGCCGGTCAGCTCGCCGCTGAGCTGACCGAGGAGTCCGGGGTCTCGATGCGCGACCTCGAACGGCTGTGCGACCGCGCCGGAGGCAACCCGTTGTATCTCGTCGAACTCCTCAGGGCGGTGCTCGACGCCGGCCCACAGGAGGAGTTGCCGGACCGACTCGAAGACATCGTGGCAGCCCGAATCGACCGGCTTCCCCGCCCCGACCGCACCGTCCTGCGCGTCGGTGCGGTGCTCGGTGACCGATTCGACCGACGACTGCTCACCGCGACGCTCGGTCAGAACATGCCATACCCGGTGGATCAGGCGGCCGACCGCCTCGCCGGTTACCTCGAGGCCGACGGCATGGATCTCGTGTTCGAACACGGCCTCGTCCGTGAGGTCGCATACGAACTCCTCCCCTTCTCTCGTCGTCGCGACCTGCATCAGCGAGCCGCGAACGCGCTTTCTGCTCTGCCCGGCCGGCCCGACGACGATCGACTGAGCTTGATCGCCCATCACCGTGATCTCGCCGGCGAACGGTTGCTCGCCTGGGAGGCCCTGCGGCGCGCCGGCGAGCGCGCCGCCCGAAAGTTCGCCCATCACGAGGCTGCCTCGCTGTACGAACGAGCGATCGAGAACGCGCGACGAATCGACGTGGTGCCACCGGAGGACCTCGCAGACGTTGCCGAGCGACTCGGCGATTCGGCCGAGGTCGCAGCGAACTTCGATCTCGCGACGCGCGGATACCGACTCGCTCGAAAGCTCCTCGCCCCCGACGACATTCGGCAGGTCGATCTGCTCCGCAAGGAGGGAATGGTCCGAGAGAAGGAGGGCCGGTACGAGGCCGCACTGCGGTGGCTCCGCCGCGGTCTGAGCGACGTTCGGGACGACGGGCAGGACGATCAGGACGGCACCATCGGTGACTTCGTTGGTCTGCGGGCCGAACTCGAGGTGTCCTATGCAGGTGTCCGCTTCCGACAGGGCAAGCTGCGCAATTGCGTGCGATGGTGTGAATCGGCGATCAGCGACGCCGAACGCTCCGAGACACGCAAGACGCTCGCTCATGCGCTGTACCTGATCGAGGGCGCGTTGACCGACCTCGGCGACGCTCGAGCGGCCAGCTACGAAGGCCGATCGGTTGCCATCTACCGGGAGTTGGGCGACCATCTCGGTATGGGGCATGCGTTGCTCAACATGGGCGTGAACGCAGTACATCGGGGTGAACTCGACGACGCGGTCGACCTGTATGAACAAGCTCGGGACGCACTTCGGACCGCCGGCCATGTGATCGGTCTCGCCCATGTCTCGCTGAATCTGGGCGAGGTGCTCGCCGACCAGGGACGTCTCGACGAGGCGGAGTCATTCCTCAAGGACGCTCGTCGTGCCGCGTCCGCATCGCAGTATCGAATGATCAATGCGGCCGCCCAGAGTGCGCTCGGACGAGTGGAGGTTCGACGACGACGCTTCGACGAGGGCCTCCAGCTCCTGGCCGAGGCAAAGGAGACGTTCGAACAAATGGGCGCCAACTCGTGGACGGCCGAGACTGCCGCGCGGTTCGCCGAGGGTCTCGAACTCGCTGGTCGTCACGATGAAGCATTGGTGGCGGCGGATGCCGCGCTGGCGATCGGATCCGAGGCGGCGACGGGGGGTATCACTCCACTCCTCGAACGCACTCGCGGGCGCGCCCTTTCGCACATGGGAAGGCTTCAAGATGCCCGATCGGCTCTGGAGCGGAGCGCCGAACGGGCCACCGCCGATGGCGCCGACCTCGAGCTCGCCCTGACGCTCAACGAACTCGCGCGTCTACCTGACACCGACCCCGAGGACGCATCGATCATCGCTGCCCGCGCCGAGGAAATCGCCGCACGGATGGGCGTGCTGCTCGACGTGGTTTCGCCGCGGAGTCAAACGTAGAGCGCGGCGAAGGCGGCAGTGTCGACGTACTCGTGCAGACCGGTGATCAGACCGGCGTCGTCGAAGTCCACCACCACGCACACGTCGGTGCTCGCCGACACGCCGTCGGGACGCGTCAGGCGAACGACGTGCTGCTCGACGACGAAGCGGTCACCGACATTGCGACGGACGTCGGAGTACTCGACGGTCACGCCATCGCGCTTGAGACCCTCGATCATCGTGAACAGTCCGTCGATGCCGTGTTCGGGATTTCCGTTCTGTTTGACGCTCGCGCCGGCGGCGAACAAGTCGGCCAGGCCGGCGAACTCCTGCGTCGAAAAGTGTTCGAACAACTCAGCGGTACGGACGTCCAGGTCCATGCACCGAGAGTACCCGGTGCGAGACGCACGTTTCGAGCCGACGACGTAACCTGCTGCGATGACCGACCTCCTGATCGAATCGACCGTGCTCGAGGAACGGCTCCGGTCGGTGTTGCCCACAGACGTCGACTATGCCTCGGTCCGGCTCGTCGACGAGCGCACCGAGCACCTGAGCGTCCGTCGCAACGAACTCGAACCGGTCTTCAACGAGTTCGACACCGGCGTGATGATCTCGATCTGGAACGGCGGAGGCCTCGGCTACGCGGCCACCACCGACCTCAGCGAGGCGGGCCTGCGCTCCGCCGTCGAGCGCGCACGGTACTGGGCCGGGGTGACCGCCGGCGCGATGGTCACGACCGCTGCACCCACCAGCCACGCGACCGGCACCTACGTCTCACCGGTCGAGGTCACGTGGGACACCCTGCCCCTCGACGACCGACTCGACCTGCTGCATCACCAGTCGCGGTTGCTCGGCATCGACGATCGCATCGTCAACTGGGGTTCGTCGCTCGTGCGGCGCGACGTCGACCAACTATTGATCACCACGTCCGCGAGCGGCGACGGCGGCCGCATCGAGCAGCGCTTCCGCTTCGTCTACCCGAGCCTGCACGCCACGGCGAACGAGGGCACGAACACACAGACCCGCACGTTCGGCGGGCACGCGTTCTGTGGCCAAGGCGGCGCCGAAGTGCTCGGTCGGTTCGGGTTCGGCGACGCTGCGTCGAAGGTGGCCGAGCAGGCCCTCGAACTGCTCACCGCACCGAACTGCCCGACCGGTTTGATGGACGCGCTGCTGGCGCCCGATCAGATGATCCTGCAGATCCACGAGTCGATCGGCCATCCCCTCGAACTCGACCGCATCCTCGGTGACGAACGCAACTACGCAGGCACGAGCTTCGTCACGCCGGAGATGTTCGGCACGTACCAGTACGGCTCCGAATTGCTGAACGTCACCTTCGACCCGACGGTGCCCGGCCAACTCGCCTCGTACGGCTTCGACGACGACGGCACCCCGGCCGAGCGTCAGCACCTCATCGAGAACGGCATCCTCGTCCGCGGCCTCGGCGGCGCCGTCTCGCAGCAACGCAGCGGACTGCCCGGCGTCGCCAACTCGCGGGCACAGACGTGGAACCGTCCACCGATCGACCGGATGGCGAACCTCAATGTCGAACCGGGCGACTCGACCGTCGACGAACTGATCGCCTCGATCGAACATGGGGTGTACCTGCACACGAACAACTCGTGGTCGATCGACGACAGTCGCAACAAGTTCCAGTTCGGCTGCGAGTACGGCCAGCGCATCGAGGACGGCGAGATCGTCGGTGCCGTCCGCAACCCGGGCTACCGCGGCATCTCCTCCACCTTCTGGCGCAGTCTGTCGGGTGTCGCCGACCGCAACAGCTTCACCGTGATGGGAACACCGAACTGCGGCAAGGGCGAACTCAACCAGATGGTCGGCACCGGGCACGCGTCGCCTGCGTGCAAGTTCTCGAACATCGAGGTCTTCGGAGGCGAGGCATGAGCGACCAGACGTACTTCGACGACATCGTCACGACCGCAACTGCTTCACTGGTCGGCGACGAGGTCCTGCTCGCCAACATCGCCGGCGAGCGCACCGACTTCATCCGCCTCAACAACGGTGACGTTCGCCAGGCCGGCAGCGTCGACCAGCGCACGTTGACCGTCGACCTGATCGAAGGGCGACGTCACGTCGGCGGCAGCATCCGGCTCTCGGGCGTCAGGTCGATCGACGACACCCGCCTGGCCGCACTGCTCGTCCAACTGCGCGACCAACGTCGCCTCGTCGCCGACGACCCGTTCCTGCTCTACAACACCGAACCGACGTCGACCGAGCGCATCGAGACCGGGTCGATCCCCGAACCCGACGCGGCGCTCGCCGACATCCGCGCGGCGAGCAACGGGCGCGACCTCGTGGGGATCTATGCGTCGGGCGACATGTTCGAAGGGTTCGCCAACAGCCTCGGCCAACGCAACTGGTTCCAGTCGTCGACGTTCAACCTCGACTGGTCGTTCTACCTGCACGACGACAAGGCCGCGAAGAACATCTACGCCGGCTTCGACTGGGACGACGCCGCGTTCGCCGCCAAGGTCGGCTGGTCGACACGACAGTTGGCAGCACTCGAACGCGACCCGATCGACCTGTCGCCGGGCGACTACCGCACCTACCTCGCGCCTCGTGCGATGGAGGAACTCCTGCAGCTCCTGTCGTACTACGGCGCGTTCGGACTCCGGGCGCACGAGACCCGCCAGACGCCACTGCTCAAGATGCTCGTCGACGACGTGCGCCTGTCGCCGCTCGTGTCGATCAGCGAGGACACGGCCAACGGCGTTGCTGCGAACTTCCAGTCGGCCGGATTCCTCCGACCGGACTCGGTGCCGCTGATCGTCGATGGTGCGTACGCCCAGACGCTCGTGTCACCCCGTTCGGCCCAGGAGTACGGCGTGCCCACCAACGGCGCGACCGGCGGCGAGTATCCATTGTCGATGGCGGTCGAGCCAGGCCAGTTGCCAACCGATTCCGTGAACGAGGCCCTCGGCACCGGCCTCTTCGTCGGCAACCTGTGGTACACGAACTTCTCCGACCAGGCCGCGTGTCGCACCACGGGGATGACCCGCTTCGCGACGTTCTGGATGGACGACGGCGAGATCGTGGCTCCGGTCAACGTGCTGCGCTTCGACGACACCGCCTATCACCTGCTCGGTGACCGCCTCGAAGGGCTGACCGACACCGCCGAGGTGCTCCTCGATGCCGCCAGCTACGGCGAGCGCTCCACGAGCAGCGCCCGCCTGCCCGGCGCGCTCGTCGGTGCCATGCGCTTCGTCCTCTGAAGGGTGACCGCGGTTGGAGGCGGTGGATCGCAGCGGTACGGTCGACGTCATGAAGAAGCTTCTCCTCATCATCGCCATCATCGGTGCGGCAGCCGCTGCAGTCGCCGCATTCCGTCGCGACGACGTGAAGACCGGAGCCAAGAAAGCCACCGTCTCTGCGAGCACCATCGCCCAACAGGCGAAGGACAAGATCCAGCCCGCTGCCGCGAAGGCCGCCGACTCCGTCGAGAACGCCGCTGACGATGCAGCTGACGCTGTCGCCGACGCGGCCGACGCCGTGAAGGACGCTGCGGCCTCCAACTGAGTCGTCCACGCGCAATACTCGGCGCATGACGATCCAACTGGTCGGTGTCGGCCTCGGCCGCACCGGCACCATGTCGCTCAAGCTCGCGCTCGAACAGCTGCTCGGCGGCACCTGCCACCACATGATCGAAGTGTTCGCGCACCCCGACGAGGTCGCGGTCTGGGACGCGGCGATGCACGGCGAGTCGGTCGACTTCCCGGCGTTGCTCGGCGACTACTGCGCCATCGTCGACTACCCCGGTGCGGCCGTCTGGCGAGAGCTGGCGGCGGCGTTCCCCGACGCCCCGGTCCTGCTGTCCACCCGCTCGTCGGCACAGGCGTGGTGGGACAGTGCCAGCTCCACCATCTTCCCCTCGACGCAGCGGCCGGCCGACGACGACGACTACAGCCAGCGGCACAAGGCGATGATCAACGCGATGTTCGAACGGAACCTCGGTGTCGCAGTGGACGACGCCGACGGCGTGATGGCCGCCTACGACGCCCACAATGCTGCGGTGCGCGCCGAGATCGCCCCCGAGCGGCTGTTCGAGTACCAGCCCGGCGACGGATGGGGCCCGCTGTGTGCAGCACTCGGACTGCCGGAGCCGTCCGAACCGTTCCCGCACACGAACACCCGCGACGAGTTCCGCGCACACGCCGGCCTCGACTGACTATCAGCCGCGCGACGGGTGGGCGCTCTCGATCGCTGCCAGGAGAGCATCCGGTTCATCAGTCCCGATGCGGAACACCCTGCCGGACCGCAGCTCGAGTTCGACGGCGTCGTAGCCGGCGACGTTGTACATCCAACCGTGGCGGACCATGCGGATGCCCCAGCCATGCCACCAACTGTTGCGAACGCGCCGTGCGCTGACGATGTCGGCCACGTCGGTCGCCCGTTTCGGCCAGCCCCACCCGAACGTCGCCGTGACCGAGCGCTCGTCGACCGAGGTGCTCAGCCGGGAGATCACCATGCCGATGACCACGAGCAGCGCGAAGCTCAGGTCGGCGACGATCGCTCCGACCGATGGGAACGGCATCGACACTGCCGCCCAGATCAATCCGATCAGCCCGGTGAGACTGACCAGCCACATCCATCTCGCTTCTTGGACGTGCCGGTAGCCCACGACCCAACTCTGTCACAGCCCCGCGTCACACTCGTCGACAGGTACGAGAACCGGAGGATGAAACGATGTTGGTACTGATCGCAACGAACGATCTGCAGGGAACCGCCGAGGGCGACTACGCCTGGACCGTCGAGGGCGAGCTCGTCACCCCGGTCGCCACCGAGTGCGCCTCGGGCGAGCGTTGTGGCTGCAACCGCGGCTTTCCCGGCCTGGCGAGCGGCTACGCGACCACCACTGCCATGGTCGTCGACCGGCCGGGGGTGACCGAGGCCGATCTGCGTGACGCCGTGTACGACTGGCTCGATCGCGGCGGCTGGATCGACCTGCTCGAACAGACAGCGATCGATGAGTACGACGACATCGACACCATGGTCGACTCCGTCATCGCCGAACACCTCGACATGATCCACGAGGTCTGTTCGTCGTTCCCCGAGGGCACCGTTGTCGTGCGTCGCGGTCCACTCGTCGCCGCGCGTTCACACCCCTTCGCCGCATGAGAGGACAACTGCCGCGATCTTGCACGAGACGGGCCCTTCGTCCCTGGTAGAGCAACACGCTGGGAGTAGTGTCCACATGAACACCGAACCCGGGGAGGACCCATGAATCGCATCGTTGTGTTGCTTGCGGTTGGCGCCGTGACCATGGCTTCCTGTGGGGGCGGTGACTCATCGTCGAGCGACGTCACCACCGACGTCACCACCGACGTGACGACGACCGCCAAGACGACCGATTCGACGGAATCGCCGACGACCGTCGCGACCACCTTCGACATCGCCGACGTCGAGCAATCCGTGGTCAAGATCCTGGCCCAAGGCACGTTCGTCGACCCCGAGGTCGGCGAACAACGGAATTCTGCCGGTGTCGGCAGCGGCGCAATCATCTCCGAGGATGGAATCGTCGTCACGAACAACCACGTCGTCACCGGCGCCGCGCTGTTGCAGGTCACGGTGCCCGGTGAGGACAAGCCCGTGAACGCAAAGATCCTCGGCGTCAGCGAATGCAACGACCTCGCCGTCATCCAACTCGAGGGCGCCGGCTACACGCCCCTGTCCTACTTCGACGGCGACGTGACCACCGGCCTCGAGGTCTACGCCGCGGGCTACCCGGCCAGCGACGCGAACACCATCGACGAGGTCGACTACACCCTCACCCGCGGCATCATCAGCTCGACGACGGCGAGCGGTGAGACCAGCTGGGCGTCGGTCGACGAAGTGCTCGAACACGACGCTCGTATCCGCGGCGGCAATTCGGGCGGCCCGCTGGTCGACACCGAGGGTCGCATCGTCGGCATCAACTACTCCGGCATCGACGCGAGCGACCAGAACTACGCCATCTCCGCCGCCGACGCCCGCCCGATCATCGACGAGCTCACCGCGGGGACCAACGTCGAGTCGATCGGCATCAACGGCGAAGCGGTGCTCGACCAGGAGGCCGGTATCAACGGCATCTGGGTGGCGAGCGTCAAGAGCGGCTCGCCGGCCGATCTCGCCGGCATCCTGCCCGGCGACATCATCACCCGCCTCGAAGGCATCGACCTCGCGCTCGACGGCACGATGAGCGATTACTGCGACGTCATCCGCACCCAGGGCTCTGACGCCACGATGAGTATCGAGGTCCTCCGGTTCTCGACCGAGGAGGTCTACGAAGGCCAGCTCAACGGCGATCCCTTGACACTGTCCTTCTCATTCGCCCAGACCTACCAGGACGAGGTCGCCACCGACAATCCGGCCACCGACGCCTACACCGACTACGTGAATGTCTCCGACGACACCGGCTCGATCAGCGCCGATGTGCCGGCGGAGTGGTTCGACATCGACGGAGCACCGAACCCCGACTTCGGGCCGAGCCTCTATGCCGCACCAGACCTCCAATCGTTCACCGCCACCTTCGACACGCCCGGCGTCATCATCGAGGCAACGAGCGATCGGAGTCTGCCCGACATCAACGCGACGCTCGATGAACTGAGCTTCGTCGACTCGTGCACCTACGAGGGACGAATCCCGTACTCCGACCCCCTGTACGCAGGGTCGCTCGACACGTACTCCAACTGTGGCGGTACCGGTGCCATCATCTTCGTCCTCGCCGTCGTCCCCGCCGACGGGAGCTACCTCGCGCGATTGCTGATCCAAGCAGTCGAGGAGCGCGACCTCGAGGCCGCCGACCAGATCCTCAACACGTTCGTCGCCAGCCCCTGACGAGGCTGGACGAGAGCATCGGAGCCCAGAGCGTCAGAGCAGCGTCAACGAGTCGCCGACCGCGACCTTGCCCGGCGCCACGATCGTTGCGTAGACGCCGAGGTTCTGGTCGAGGTCGCGCACGATGTGGCGCAGGACCGAGCGGTCGGCCGGAATCGCGTCGTTGATCTCCCGCGTGACCATCACGCAGCGCGGGCACGGTGCGCCGAACTCGATCGTCGCCGATCCGACGGTCGCCCGCCGACCACGCCAGTCGAATTCGGGGTGCCCCGGAGTCGATGCGTCGGCGCCATCGTCGCCGGTCTCGATCATCAGCGATGGCCGGAAGCGACGGACGTCGACGGTCGAGTCGGGCAGTGCTCGACCCAGTGCGGCGAGCGCTGCGGTGGTCATCACCATCAACGGGAACACGTCGTAGTACGTGCCGGGGGGCGACTCGAACTCGGCGATGATCGGAGGAAAGACCGAGAAGTCGGGGAACGGTTCGTCGCCCTCGCGTCCGAAGATCCCCCGCAACTCGGCGACCACATCATCGGAGTCGGGCGCGCCGCGTCGGTAGTGGTCGAGGTCGTCGGCCGGACGCAGCCGCTCGAGGTGAACCGGGTGGTCGATCGCGGCACTCACCCGCTCGTGGACGTCGGCGTCACTCGTGCGGACGGTTGCCCCATCGGGCAGCGTGATCTCCACGTCACCGTCGCCCAGATCGTGTGCGGCGAGCCGCATCAGTGTGCCGATCTTCTTGGCGCCACGGATCCCACCCCGTTCGAGGTCGCGCGCCGCCCACGTGCGGTCGCCGACGATGCCCAGCGCGTCGAATTCGATCGTGTCGACCGTCTCGCCGACCATCGACTTCACCGGGTATCGCCACAACTCGCTGACCTGCATGGGCCGACTCTACGCGAGCCCTGGTCACCGATCTGAGGCCGACGTCAGGAGCCTGTGACGAGCACTGCGGCGCCACTGACGTCGCCACACGACAGATCATGCAGCGCCCGGTTCGCGTCCGCGAGTCGATACTCGGCCACGACGGTTCGGATCGGAATCTCCGACGCGAGCTCGAGGAACTCCTCCGCGTCGCGTCGCGTGAAGTTGGCGACGCTGCGCAGCCCGCGCTCGCGCCACAGCAGGTCGTAGTCGAACGACGGCACCTCGTCGAGGTGGATCGCGTTGACCGCGACGGTGCCACCCGGGCCGATCGCCCGCAGCGCCGCGACGACCACCGAACCGACGGGAGCGAATGTCACGGCCGCGTCGAGCGGTACCGGCGGCGTGTCGTCGTACCCGCCGACCCACGCGGCGCCGAGCTCGAGCGCCCGCTGCCGCTCGGGCTCGCGACCGCGTCGCCACGTACACCTCGCAGCCCCAGTGGAGTGCGACCTGCATCGCCAGCAGCGCCGATGCTCCGAACCCGAACAGACCCAGTCGTTGTCCGGCCCGGATGCCGGACATCTTCAACGACCGGTATCCGATCACCCCGCCGCAGAGCAGGGGCGCCGCTTCGACGTCGGTGAACCCGTCGGGGACGGCGAACGCGAAGTCGGCGCGCGCCGTCATCGTTTCGGCGTATCCACCGTCGCGATCCCACCCGGTGAACTCGGCGTCGTCACAGAGATTCTCGTTGCCCGATCGACAGGCCGGGCATTCACCGCACGAACCCGCCAGCCACGCCACCCCGACGCGATCGCCGATGCCCCATCGATCGACCCCGGCGCCGACGGCGCTCACCCGGCCGACCACCTGATGGCCGGGCACGATCGGGAGGCGCCGCGCCGGGAGATCCCCCTCGACGATCTGCAGGTCGGTTCGACACACTCCGCACACGGTCACCTCGATGGTGATCTCGCCGGCCGCCGGCGCGGGTACCTCGATGTCGACGCTGTCGAGCGGTTGCTGATCGACCGGCCGCGGACGGTCGAGCCGTTGGGCCCGCGTCACCGGTGCATCACCGTCAGAGCGCGAGGACGTCGTCGAATGCCGCCTGGACGGCATCGCGGAAGTCGCCCGGAGCGTCGATCGCGGTGGGATCGATGAAGAGTCCGACGTCGAAGCTGTTCTCGTACGACAGCGCCGTTGCATTGCACGCCGTTCCGGCCACCGGACCCATCGAGATGATCCTGAGCACCCGCGCACCCGACACGTACAGGGCGAACGGCGCACCGCGCAGGTTCGAGGTGGCGAAGTCGATCTTCGCCGCCGCCGCACGAGCCGCGCTCGTGACCACGGAGGTCGGCAACAGATTGGCGACGCCCGAGAGCGCGCCCATCCCGCCGCCTGTCGACATCGACTCGCGCTTGGCGGCGAGACGGTCGTGGACGTCGGCAATCCGCTCGGCGAGTGGCATCAGATCACCGGGCACCTGGACCGGTACCGGCGTGAACGAGTTCCCGCCGATCGCGCTGTCGTGGCGCGTGCTCAACACGAAGCTCGTGTTGAACGCATCGACGTCGACGCCACGATCGGCGTGGTAGCGGACGGCGCCCTCGGTCATGGCGGCGAGAAACACGTCATTGATCGTGACGTCGAGTCGTCTTGCGGCCGCCTTCAGCTCGTCGAGCGGCACGGACACGTGCTCGAGGTGGCGATGTCGCGACCTCTCCTTCCACAGTGGCGACCCTCCGGCGACCTCGTTGCCCGACCCGGTGAGCGCTCCGAGCGTCGACGTCAGTGCGCCGAGCGCATCCTCGATCGTGTCGCGGGCGCGCTTCGGGTCTGCCGGCCAGATGACCACTTCACCGGCCACCCGCCGCACGACGCCGAGCTCGCGCCGTACGAGATGCGCGAGCGACTGGCCGAGCGTGGAGGCGAATCCATCGGTGAGATCGCCTCCCAACTGCTTGGCGTGATGCGCCTCGACTGCAGTGGCGACGATCGCTTCGAGGTCGATGTCGTCCGGTGGCGGATCGTTCGGGTCGAGCTGCTGGTACATCTCCGCCATGCGGAGCTGCCCGATGCCATCGCTGACGGCATGGTGCACGATCGACCAGATCGCGGATCGGCCACCCTTGAGTCCCGTCGATGACGACGAAACGCCACAGCGGTCGGGTCCGATCGAGCGGTTCCTGGTACAGCTGCGCGGCAAGGTCGAACAACTGCCGGTCGGTGCCGGGCTTCGGGAGACGCAGCCGGCGCATGTGGTAGTCGATGTCGAACTCGGGGTCGGGCACCCACGCCGGCGGTGCGAGGCGGCCGAGCCCCGGCACCACCCGTTCGTAGAGGCGCGGCATCTTCGCAACCGCTCGCCGCATTGTCCGTCGGAAGTGCTCCTCGTCGACCGTTCCCTCCAGGATCGTCAGGGCTGCGCCGCTCGGGTTGAGCCACGGGTCCTTCTCGATGTTCCACATGAGGGCCTCGTGGTCGGACATGCGGTCGCTGAACCGCATCTCGCGTTCTCGGGTTTCGGCCATTGCGTCCTCGATCGGTCGTTCGTGTGTTCGTCGGGTTGGTCAGGTATCGGTGCCGGGGCGGCGGTCGAGCTCGGCCTCCGGGTCTCCGTGATATCCGGCCGGGTACGTCAGCGCCAACTCCTGCGGCGTCGGTGTGCGACGCACGCGGGCCTCCGGCGGCAGCAGCGCGCTGAGCGCCTTCATGATCTTCTTGGTGTCGGCATCGGGGTTGCGGTACTTCAGAGCCACCGGGCGCCCGACCGTGGCAGTCACGAGCGGGCGGTCGGTGAGCGACAACTTCGGCAGCCGCGAGCTGCGCGGCCACACCTTCTCGGTCCCCCAGAGCCCGACCGGGATCACCGGCGCACCGGTCGCAGCGGCGATTCGGGCAGCACCCCAGCGGCCCTTGAGCACCGGGTCGAAGAACGCCAGGCCACGCGGGATGGTGCCTTCGGGAGCGATCATCAACAGTTCGCCGGCCTCGACGGCGGCGATCGCCGCGTCGAGCGGCTCGTCGGACCCGGTGCCGCGGTCGACGCGGATGCCGCCGGATGCCTTCATCAGGCGACCGACGAGCGGGACGTCGAACACTTCCTTCTTGCCGAGCCCACGGACGTTGCGGCCCGCTTTGGCGATCACCAGCGCCATCACAGTGGGGTCGAAGTACGAGCGGTGGTTGAACACGACGATCGCCGGCCCCGACGACGGGATGTTCTCGATGCCCTCGAACTCGATCCGTGCGTTCGGGGCCATGATCTGCGGCCGCACGAACGGGCGGCCCCACTCCTGGAGTTCCCGACCGGCGATCTTGGCGACACCCTCGGCGCGGTCGAAGTGCGTCACCGGCCACCCGCGGATCGTGGCCGTGATCCGCAACTGGGTGTCGGGGTTCACCGCGACGGGATGGCCGACCGCCGCGAGCAGCGACGCGTCGAAATAGCTGTCGCTGTACGCCCAGCTCTCGGACAGGTCGACATTGCGCTCGCTCGCCCACTCGGCGACGGCATCGGCCTTCGTGCGCCCCCACACGAAGGGTCCGTCCATCCGGCCGGTGAACACCTCGCCGTCGGGCCCATCGGCGCGCACCCACCGGGTTGCGACCGTCGCGTCGAATCCGAGGCGCTCGGCAAACGGTTCGACGAACGGCCGCGGCGACGTGGTGGCCATCACCAACAACCGGCCGGCGGCACGATGCTCCTCGATCGCCTTCACCGCACCTGGGAGCAGCATCGTGGCGAGTTCGTCAGCGGCAGCGCGCATCGCCGTGTCGACCGTTGCGGTGCTCCAGCCGCCCGATGCCCGGCTGGCAAGTCGCGCCGGCTGCATCAAGAGCCAGGTCTCACCGAACTGCTCGTAGAACCGCGTGAACACGTCGACGAGCGGCAGGTCGTGGCCGCCGCCGAGACCGTGCTCGGCAAGGTGCCTGCGGAACACGGTCGCCGACGACGACGTGATCAACGTCCGATCCAGATCGAACACTGCAGCCGTCTGTCGCGACATGGTCACGACACTACGTGGTGAGCGTCAGGGCGTGTACAGCGAGTCGAGGCCGTGGATGATCCCGTTCGATGCCAGGACCGGCGGTTGCAGCACGGTCGAGCCGCCCAAGGTCGCCGTGGTCCCGCTGACGACCACCGGGAAGAAATTCCCACTCAGCATCTCGAGCGTCCCGTCGGGTTCGAGCCGCGCTGCCAATTCGTCCAGCGTGAACTCACCTTCGATGGCGTAGTCGGCGAGCAGCTTGCTCAACTCGATCTCCTTGCCCACGAAGTCGTCGACGCTGACATCCGCAGCCTCGAACGCGGCATCTGTCGGCGGGAAAAGTGTGTACCTGTCGGCGAAGGTGAAGTCGGCGCCGAAATCTGCGGCCCGCAGCAGCGCTGCGAACGTCGTGTACCCCGCCTCGTCCAGCGCCACGAGCAAGGCCGGAAGGTCGACCGGCGGCTCGGGTGGCACGGTGATCACCGGGGGCGCCGTGGTCGGTGGCACGGTCGTCACCGGTGGTGTCGTCGTCTCGGGCGGCGCAGTCACCGGCGGTGCGGTGGTGGGTGACAGGGTCGTGGGTGGAACGGTCGTTTCGGCCGGTGTCGTCGTGGTGGTCGTCGCGCCGGTCGACAGGCCGCGGGCGTAGGCAGCCTGCAGCGTCGCGGCGTCGATGATGCCGGTCTCCGGTACGCCCAGCTCACGCTGCAGCGCCTTGACCGCATCGGTGACCTCCTGGGTCCAGATGCCATCGATCGGCCCGGAGTAGAACCCGAGTTCGGTGAGGAGTTGCTGAACCTCCATGGTGCTCTGCATGAGCGCGGCCGCCTGGTCGCCGAGTTCGGCACGCATCGCGGCATCGGTCGCCTCGTCCCACACACCAGTCGGCGGCAGGCCAACCGAGGCTCTGGAAGGCGGCGAGCGCCGCACGGAACTCGGGGCTGTCGAGGCCGTCGATCGGGCCGGTGTAGAAGCCGAGGAACGTCAGCGCCTGCTGGATCTTGGTGTTCAACGCCGCCGCGGCGTATGCCTCCTGCTGACGCCTGATGTCGGCGATGTCGACGTCGGAGCTCTGAATGTCGGTCACGACGCCACCCTCGAGCTTGGCCGTCGTGAAGCGGGCGAACGTGGGGTCGCCGTTCTCGTCGAGTTGGATCTGACCGGAAACACCGTCGTAGTTGATGTTCTCGCCGGCGTTCAGCTTGTCGAGACAGTCGGCGTAGGTCGTGCAGGTGACGCCGTCGCCGGTCACGTCGATCATCGCCTGTGCAAGCGAGTCGGCGTCGCCGGCATCGACCACCGCAGTGGCGAGCGACAGCATGACGGCGCAGTCGTATGCCTGCGCGGCATTTGCGACTTGGCCGTTGGGGTCGTCGTCGTACAGACGCTGCAGGAATGCACGGTTCCCCATCGCACCCAATGCCTGGAAACCGTCGACGGCCGTCGCGTCGGTCCCTGCGGTTGCGAGATCGGCGATCCGCGGTTGGAAGAAGGCGTCCAGCCCGATCATCGTCGCCGGGTCGACACCGGCGGTCACGAGCGCCGACAACAGGTTGGCACCCTCCTCGTAGGTCACCAGGATGCTCAGATCCGGCTGGATCGCAACCACATCTTCCGCCGTGCCGGTGAACGTCACTCGCCGTGGGTTGTAGCCGACCACCGACGGCTGGAGCCCTGCGGCCTGCAGGATCGCCGCAAGGCCGTTGCTGATCGACTGGCCGTACGCATCGCTGCGAGCGACGATCGCCACCTTCCAGGCGGCGCCGGGAGCAACCTCGTCGCGTCGGCTGATGATGCGGCCGGCGAGGTACGTGGTCGTGACGTCGTCGGGCAGGACGGTGCGGACGAGAGCGAGCGGATCCTGGCCGAGCGTGGCACCGGGAAGTGACGCCGACGCGCTGCAGGCCGTCGAGCCGAGCGAAGCGATCTCATCACGAACTGCGACGATGTCGGCCGATCCGGCCGGACCGATCAAGGCCTGGGCGCCGGCGTCAACCGCCGCCTGTGCGTTGGCGGTCGGTTCGGCGCCTGGCTCGGCGACCGACCTGGTGATCGTGAGCGGACCGTCCAGTACGCCTCCACCGCTGTTCACGTCGTCGACGGCGAATCCGCTTCCTCGATCCTGGCCGAGGAACAGGGTGGCGAGCAGGCCCGGCGACGGTGCGAGCAGGCCGACGTCGAGGCCGTCGCCGGTGAGGCCGGCTTCGGTGGTCGGGGCGCTGGCTTCGGTCGTCGCCGGCACCGTGCTGTCGGACGACGAGTCATCGTCGCTGCTGCATCCCGCGGCGATCACGGCGAGAGCGACCAGTGCGCCGACCGGACGGATCCACGTGCTTCGACCCATGACCACTCCTCGAACGTTGTGCTGCTGAAGATCCACGGACCGACAGAGGGCCGTGGATGAAAGGTAACCCGGTATCGGCACCTCGACCCGACAACTTGAGCGCGATTTCGAGAGTTCACCCGGAACGGGTGACTACCCTCCGCTTGTGAGCACTTCCCGCATGAAGATCGGCGTCCAACTCCCCGAGGTCGAGTGGGAGGTGCCGTTCCCCGAGCTGATCGTGATGGCTCGAACGGCCGAGGCCGTCGGGTTCGATTCGGTGTGGCTCGGTGATCATCTGCTGTACGAACTGGAGGTCGACGATCGTGGCCCGTGGGAGGTCTGGACGTCGCTCGCCGCGATCGCTGCCTCGACCTCGACGATCCAGATCGGTCCGCTGGTGGCGTCGACCAGCTTTCATGCTCCCGCCATGCTGGCCAAGCAGGCGACGACGGTCGACGCAATCGCCGAGGGTCGCCTCATCCTCGGGCTCGGTGCCGGATGGAATCGCCGCGAGTACGACGCGTTCGGCTTCGCCTACGACCACCGTGTCAGTCGGTTCGCGGAGGCGTTCACGATCATCCGCACGCTGCTGCGCGACGGCTCGATCGACTTCCACGGCGAGTACTACGACGCTGACCACTGCGTCCTGCACCCGCGGTCGAGTCAATCCGGGCCGCCGCTGATGGTCGGATCGATCGGGGATCGAATGCTCGACATCACACTCGCGCACGTCGACTCGTGGAACATGTGGTGGAGCCAGTACGGCAACACCGTCGAGGGATTCCGGAGCGAGAAGGAGCGCGTCGACGCGTTGATCGAGACGCACGGACGAACCGGCGAGGTCGAGGCGACCGCAGCGGTGCTCGTCCAACTCGACGGCGGCGTTGGGCGCCTGATGGGTGACTACGACGACTTCAACACCGTGCGCCCGCTCACAGGCTCAGCATCTGCGCTCGCCGACCAGTTGCGCGAGTTCGAAGCCGCCGGCGCCGCCCACGTTCAACTGGTGGTCGACCCGATCACCCGAGCCTCGATCGAGTGGCTCGGCGACGTGCTCACCGCATTCCGATCCTGACCGTCACGCCCGTGTCGAGTCAGACCCAGATGAACGGCTCAGTCCGCAACGGCCATCTTCCACCAGCGTCGCAGGCGGTGCTCGTGGTGCCCGGCAACGAGGACGATGTGGTTGCCGAGCGGGTGTTCGAGCAGATCGCCGACATTGCCCGACGAGAGCGCAACCGTCGCCTGGGTGCGGCAGAGGTCGGCGTCGTCGCCGGTGGCCACGATGTCACCCTCGACGATCCAGCACTCGTCGAGGTCGGCGCCGCCGAGACGCAGGAGCGTGACCGGCTGATTCGCGAAGTGTCCGTGGATCCCCACACCCATGCCCGACTCGAAGTGGGTGTCGAGGGAGAACCCGTCGAGCATCGACGGCGCAACCGTGCAGTGGGCCAGTACGAGGTGATTGGCGTCGACGTCGACCGTCGCCGGATTCGCCATCCACGCCGGCTCGATCGAGCAGGTACCGCACGAGCAGCATCGCCAGTGCCGACGGCACATCGCCCTCGCATCCGGCGACGATGCCCTCGTCGTTGAGGCTGGCCAGCGCCAGACATCCCGAGGTGCCCGGATCGCCGAGCAGGTCGAAACAGCGCACCGTGACCGCGTCGAGTTCGTGATCCTCGAGCACGTCACCGAGCGCCGTCCGCACGCTCATCGCCGCATCGACGTCGCCGGATCCGACGGTCGAACGGACCGGATCGGCCACCCGGGTGAACCGTTCGGCGAGCGCACCGGTCGGAACCACCGGCGTTCGAGTCAACTCGATCATCCGGGTCGGATCGACCGTGACGAGCTGCGGTCCCCATCGGCGGCGGACGACATCGGCATCCGGACTGCTCGCAACGAGCCACGTCGACGGCCCCCCGACGATGCCGAGACGTGCTGCGTGAAAACGGCGGATCGTCTCGACGTCGCCGACGGCCTCGTCGAGATCCCGTCTGTCGACGTCGACGTCGCCCGACAGGCACACGATGCGTCCCCGACGTCCGCCCTGCTGCACGGCGGCAAGCGTCTCCAGCGCCGCGGGCAGCGAGTTGTGCGCCCGATGGGCGACCAGGATCGCCGGTTCGTCGCCGAGCGACACTCGCCGAGTGGCCAACTCGTCGAGCACGATCCGTTCGGTGCCACCGGTTGCGACGAGGAACACCAGCGGCAGCGACGACGACACGTCGGCGTGATGCACGTCGTGGCCGCCGATCGAATCGAGCACGGCGCGTGCCGGCGCGGTCAATTCGGCAACAGCGTCGGCGTCATGGAGCAGCGATGCCACCACCATGTACCCGAACCGAACCGGCGTCTCCGCGTTCACCGGAGCGCCTCGATCCGTTGACGGAGCACGTGGTCGGGCTGCGCACCGACGACGGTCTCGACGAGGTCGCCGTCACGCATGAACAGCAGCATCGGGATACTCCTGGCCTCGTATCGCTGGGCTGTTCGCGGCGACTCGTCGACGTTGACCTTGACGACCTTGAGCGAATCGGCGAACTCACGCGACAGCTTCTCCAGGACGGGGGCAACCATCCGGCACGGTCCGCACCACGGTGCCCACAGGTCGACCAGCACCAGGCGCTTCGTGTCGACCGCTTCGGCGAAGTCCGAGTCACCGGCCGCCACGAGCCATGGCAGATCCACGTGGCACTTCGCACATCGTGGCGACCCCGCTGCCGACGACGGCACGCGGTTCTTCGCCCCACATGATGGACAGGCAACGACGTTCGACTCCACGTCTCCACGGTACGGGTGACGCCGGCGTCGGCGTCAGGGCCGATCGTCACGTCGAAACGTCACGTTTGACCCGGCACCGTCTGACGGTTTGACTGGGTGTGATGGCATACCTGCTTCGATCCCGGGGTGACCGTGCGGCGCGAGGTTCGCCGCGTCGCGGCCGAGCGCCTCGATGACGCGATCGAACAGCTCGACGCAGTGCTCGCCGGCTCGGCCGACGTCGAGACTGCCGTGCACGACATCCGCAAGCGCTGCAAGGAGACACGTGGGCTCGCCCGACTTGCCCAACCGGCGCTCGGCGACGATACCGACCCTTCGACCGAACCGTTCGCGACGCGGCCAACCAACTCTCGGCGATGCGCGACGCGCATGCGCTCCTCGCCACGCTCGACAACCTCCTGCGGCGCACACGACCTCGACGATCGTCTCCGGTCGGTCCGCGACCACCAGGCCGCCCTCGCCGCAGAAGCGACCGATGCGATCGAAGCCGGCGACGAACGGATCGTCATCGCCCGCAAGCTGCTCATCGAGGCCCGGGAGAACTCGCTCGACTGGAAGATCCGCGGTGGATTCGATCCGATCGCCGAGGGCCTCGACGCCACCTACCGCCGCGGACGTCGTGCGTTGAGCGCAGCACACGACGACGCCACCGACGAGACACATGCACGAGTGGCGCAAGTCGGTGAAGCACCTCTGGTACCAGATGCGCCTGCTTGCGCGAGGCCTCGCCGAGCATGATCGGAGCCGCTGATCGACGAGCTCGACGGGCTCGCCGAAGCACTCGGCGACGACCACGACCTCGCCGTCCTCGTTGCATCGCTCGACACCGATCCCGATCGTTTCGGCACGGCCGACACCGTCGACCAGCGCGCGCCGCGTGGCGCGCGAGCAGCAACGCCTGCTGCGCATTCCGGCGTTCCGGACGGGAATGGTCATCTACGCCGAGCGTCCGTCGAGATTCAGCTCCAGGATCACGGCCTACTGGCAGCTCGCCGGCGATCGTCGGACCCGAACTCCCGACGGGAGGCATTGCATGCGCTCATGTCCTCCGCACGACGACACCTCGGCGCGGCCCACGTCGACCATCGAACGAGAACGCAAGTTCGTCATCGATGCCATCCCGACCGGCATCGATCTCTCCGACCGCACCGAGATGCGCCAGGGGTACCTCGTCACCGGCGAACACGCATCGGTTCGAGTGCGCGATGCCGGACCGAAGGGGTGCACGCTTGACGGTCAAGGCCGGTGGCGCGGCGCCGAGCGGACCGAACTCGAATGGGCGATCGACCGGGAGCAGTTCGACGCCGCGTGGCCCCACACCGAGGGGCGACGGGTGGTCAAGGTCCGCTACCGCATCCCGCTCGACGACCACGTCATCGAGCTCGACGTGTTCGGCGACGGCCTCGAGGGACTGGTCTTCGCCGAGGTGGAGTTCGACTCTTCCGAGGCGCTCGTTGCGTTCGAGCCACCCCCGTGGTTCGGACGCGAAGTCACCGACGACGGCCGGTACACCAACGCCGCGCTCGCACTCCACGGCCGACCCGACCGAGACGAACCGATGAGCGAAGCGACACCGCGTGAACGACGAACTGCACTGGATGTCGGCGACCGAACTCGCAGCTGCGATCCGCCGGCGCGATGTGTCGAGCGTCGAGGTGCTCGACCACTTCGTGGAACGCATCCGTGAACTCGACGGTCCGATCAACTCGGTGGTGCAGTGGGACCTCGAACGGGCCGGCAGCGCCGCCTTGGCCGCCGATGCCGCCGTCGCAGCCGGCGACGACCTGGGCCCCCTGCACGGTGTACCGATGACGATCAAGGACTCGTTCCAGACCGAGGGATGCGTCACCACGTCGGGCTCACCCGACCTGGCCGACTACGTGCCGACGGAGGACGCGTGGCCGGTGGCCCGCCTGCGCGGTGCCGGTGCGATTCCGTTCGCGAAGACGAACCTGCCCCTGTTCGCCGACGACATCCAGAGCTTCAACGAGGTGTACGGCACGACGAACAACCCCCACGACCTCGACCGCACGCCGGGTGGGTCGTCGGGCGGGTCGAGCGCAGCCGTGGCGATGGGGTTCACACCATTGGAGTTGGGCAGCGACATCGGCGGCTCGATCCGTGTGCCCGCCCACTACAGCGGCGTGATGGGCCACAAGCCGAGCTACGGCATCGTCCCCGGCCACGGCCAGATCCCCGGCATGCCCGGCACCCTCACCCAAGCCGACCTCGCCGTCGTGGGCCCGCTGGCGCGTTCCGCCGACGATCTGGAGCTCGCACTCGACGTTCTCGCCGGACCCGACCGCTGGATGTCGCCCGCATGGAGACTCGACCTTCCTCCGACGCCGCGCCGAGGAACTCGGCGAGTTCCGCATCGCCGCCTGGATCGACGACGAGGCATGCCCGGTCGACGCGGACACGCGCCGGGTCCTCGGTGACACCGTCGAGGCGATCAGAACTGCGGGAGGCACGGTCGATGCCGACGCCCGCCCGGCGTTCACCCTGTCGAAGGCGATGGCCGTCTACGGCGAGCTGCTGTTCGCCGCACTGTCGGGCGGCGTCCCGAAGGACCGGCTCGACGACATGGCCAGGGTCACCGACGACACGTCGACCGGCTGGATCATGCGGTCGTCGGCCGCCCGTCATCGCGAGTGGTTGTCGAACAACGAGCGACGACTGCAGATCCGCGAGCGGTGGGCCGAGTTCTTCGGCGACTTCGATGCCATCCTGTTGCCGGTCCATCCACGTCCCGCACTCCACCACGACCACTCGATGCCGCAGTTCGAGCGAACGATCACCGTCGACGGCATCGAGCGGCCCTACCTCGACCTGTGGACGTGGATCGCTCCGGCCGGGCTCGGCGCGCTCCCGGCCACCGTGGTCCCGGTGGGACTCAGCACCGACGGGCTCCCGATCGGCGTCCAGATCGTCGGTCCGTTCCTCCACGACCGCACCACACTGCACCTCGCCCGACTGATCTCCGAGATCATGGCGTCGCGGAACTCGTGGCCGGCCGCCTGCCCCCGCCCCCCGAAATCCCGGTTTGCGTGACGGTTTGGTTGGCCCGTCCCAACGGAACCGTGTGCACGCAAACGGAAGTGCTACGCAAACTCGGGGGTGGGGTGGGTCGAGGTTCAGGATGCGTCGACGAGCGCTTTGTCGAGCGCTGTCAGGGCGAGGTCGATCTCCTCGGCGGTCACCGTCAGCGGTGGCATGAATCGCAGCGTGGTCCCGGCGGCGCCGGCCGTCATCGTGATCAGCTTTCCCTCGCGCAGGCAGTGCGAGACGATCGCCGACGTGCGCGCCGCCGTGTCGAACTGCGCAGCGATCATCAACCCGAGCGCACGAACCTGCACGATCGACGCGTGATGCTCCTGAAGGCGCCGAAGACCGTCGCCGAGCTGTCGGCCCCGCTGATTGACGTTGGCCATGAACCCGTCGGCGGTCAACACCTCGATGGTGGCCAGCGCCGCGGCGCACCCCATCGGGTTGCCGCCGTAGGTGCCGCCGTGTGAACCGGTCGGCCACTTGTCGTCGAGTTCGCGACGGGTGCCGAGCGCCGAGAACGGGAACCCCGAGGCGATCCCCTTGGCCATGCACACGATGTCGGGCTGCACGTCGTAGTGCTCGATCGCGAACATCTTGCCGGTACGCCCGAACCCCGACTGCACCTCGTCGGCGATGAACAGCATCCCGTGCTCCTTGCACCGCCGATCGATCGCCTCGAGGAAACCCGGCCGGCGCCGCGACGTAGCCGCCCTCGCCGAGCACCGGTTCGATGATCACGGCGGCAGTCTCGCTCGGAGCGGTGACGCTCGTGAGCAGTTCGTCGAAGCCGGCGAGTGCTCGGGCCACCTCGGCCTGGACGTCGTCGGCACGCACGTTCGGATACGGAGCGATGAAGATGCCCGACGGCAGCGGTGCGTGACCGGCGCGGTAGACGGTCTTCGACGTCGTCATCGCCATCGCCTGATGGGTGCGGCCGTGGAAGCTGCCCTGGAACACGATGATGTTCGGCCGGCCCGTCGCCTGCTTGGCGAGCTTGACGGCCGCTTCGGTGATCTCGGCGCCCGAGTTGGCGTAGAAGAACGTGTCGATTCCCTCGGGCGACAGCTCGGCGAGTTTGGCGGCCAGCGGCTGCAGCAGATCGTGCGTGTAGACGTTGGCCTGCGCGTGCACGAAGCGTTGTGCCTGCTCGGCGATCGCCTTCGTCACGTGTGGGTGGCTGTGACCGGTCGAGGTGACGGCGATGCCGCCGCTGAAGTCGAGATAGCGATCGCCCGCCGTCGTGGTGACCCACGACCCCTCCCCCGAGGCGACCTCGAGATCGGTGACCTTGAACCAGACGTGCGACAGGTTGTCGGTACTCATCTCGCCATCATCGCATGATGCGCTGCAGGACGGAAGCGGCACGCGGGGCTCGCTGATGCTTCGCCTCGTACCGATCGATCCATCCGGCCGTCTGCAGGCCCGCGTTGATGCCCACCCAGCGCAACGGCTCGGGTTCCCACCGGGGCGATCGGTGACCGACCCACGGCAACGACACGAGGTCGGAGTCCGCGCCGGTGATGAGATCGGCCAACGTGCGACCGGCCAGATTCGATGCTGCCACACCCTCACCGACGTACCCGCCCGCCCAGGCGAGCCCGGCCGAGCGGTCGAGACCGACCGACGGACGCCAGTCTCGTGGCACGCCGAGCACGCCGCCCCACCGGTGCGTGACCCGGGCGTCGCCAACGGCCGGGATGAGTTCGCGAAGCGTGGCGATGATCCGATCGTGGATCCTCGACGACGACTCGGTCGCCGCAACGATGCCCGACCCGAACCGGTACGGAGCACCCCGACCGCCGAAGGCGAGCCGGCCGTCGGCGGTGCGTTGTCCGTAGATCACCACATGTCGATCGTCGGCGAAGGTCTCCATGTCGCTCAGCCCGATGGCCTCCCAGGTGTCGTCCGGGAGCGGTTCGGTGGCGATCATCAGTGAGTACAACGGGACGAGGTCGCGACGCATCCCGTCGAGGTCGCGTGTGTAGGCCTCGCTCGCGCGAACCACGACATCGGCGCTGACCGTTCCGTGGTCGGTGACGATCCGCGCCGGGGACCCGGCCACTCGACCGACGATCGCCGTTGCCGCAGTGCCCTCGACGATGGTCGCGCCACGCCGTTCGGCCGCCTCGGCGAGCCCTCGCACGAGTCGAGCAGGCTGGACCCGAGCGGCCGGCCCGTACAGCACACCGCCGCAGACATCGGTGGCACGAAGATGCCGGGTCGCCGTGTCGGCGTCGAGCACGCGCAACACGTCGTCACCGAATCCGTGATGGTGGTACTCGTCGACCTCGGATCGCTGTCGCTGCACCTGCGGAACAGTTCGCGCGAGTCGGATCACACCGCCCTGTGCAAAGCCACAGTCGATGCCCTCCGCCTCGACGACGCGACCGACCTCGTCGACGGTGTCGACGATCGCCCTGGTCATTCGAATGCCCGCATCGCGTCCGCCGGCGGCGATCGCCCCGTCGAGACCCCCGGCGAGTTCACCGACACACCATCCACCGTTGCGTCCGGAGGCTCCGAATCCGACCATCTCGCGTTCGACGACGAGCACCCGCAGCGACGGGTCGGATCCGAGCAACGAGTAGGCAGTCCACAGCCCGGTGTAGCCGGCTCCGACGATCGCCACGTCGACCTCGACGTCACCCGACAGAGGCGGCCGTTGGACGAGCGGGGCGGCGAGTTGGTCGAGCCAGAGCGACTTCGTACGCAGGTCCTGCTCGTTCATCGCGGCGAGCGTACCGACGACGCGCACGACCTGCGCCGGCCCGCCGGAGCAGTACATTGCCGCCCATGCGAGTACTCGTGGTCGGAGCAGGTGGCGTGGGTTCGGCGTTCGTGGCGATCGCCTCGAAGCGGGAGGCCTACACCCACATCACGGTTGCCGACATCGATGTCGCCAAGGCCGAGGCCGCTGTCGACACCGCGAGCGACAACGACGACGGCGCAGCGGATCGTGGCCGCCCACATCGATGCGTCGTCGGAAGTCTCGGTCGCCGACATGGCGCGCTCCATGCAGGCCGACGTCGTGCTCAACGCCTGCGACCCCCGGTTCAACCCGCCGATCTTCGAGGGCGCCTTCGCCGCCGGGTGCAACTACGTCGACATGGCGATGAACCTGTCGGTTCCCCACGCAACCAAGCCGTACGAGAAGACCGGCATCCGCCTCGGCGACGGCCAGTTCGCCGAGTCACCGACATGGAAGAGCCGCGGGCATGATGGCGCTGTGCGGGATGGGCGTCGAGCCCGGCTTCTCCGATGTGGCCGCCCGTTATGCCGCCGACGAACTGTTCAGCGAGATCCACGAGATCGGTGTGCGTGACGGCGCCGACCTCGTGGTCGACGGCTACGACTTCGCACCGACCTTCTCGATCTGGACGACCATCGAGGAGTGCCTCAATCCACCGGTGATCTACGAGCGCGAGCGGGGCTGGTTCACGACCGAGCCGTTCTCCGAGCCCGAGACGTTCACGTTCCCCGAAGGCATCGGCCCGCTGCAGTGCGTCAACGTCGAACACGAGGAAGTCATCCTCATGCCCCGGTGGATCGACACGCAGCGCGTGACGTTCAAGTACGGCCTCGGCGAGGAGTTCATCGACATCCTCAAGACGTTGCGCAAACTCGACCTCCACTCGACCACTGCGGTCGACGTCAAGGGTGTCAAGGTGTCGCCACGCGATCTCGTCGCCGCAACCCTGCCCGATCCTGCGACTCTCGGCGACGTGATGACCGGGCGCACGTGCGCCGGCACCTGGGTCACCGGCCTCGGCAAGGACGGCCAGCCCCGAGAGGTGTACGTCTACCACGTCGTCGACAACGCCTGGTCGATGCGCGAGTTCGGCCACCAGGCGGTCGTGTGGCAGACCGCCGTCATGCCCGCCGTCGCCATCGAACTGATCGCCAAGGGCCTCTGGCATCGCCCCGGCGTGGTCGGCCCCGAAGCGCTCCCCCCGATGCCGTTCCTCGACCTGCTCGACGAGTACGGCAGCGAATGGGAATGGGCCGACTACAAGGACCGCGCCCCCGTCTGAGAGGTCAGGCGCTCGGGTCGACGACCCAGCGACCGCGAACCTGGCCGTCGAGGATGGACGGGCCGCGTTCGAGCAACTGGCTGAGCGGGACGATCTCGGTCATCGAGTCGATCATCGTCGCCGGCAGATCGTGCCCGAGTCGCGCCCAGGCCTGATCGCGCACGGGTGTGGGTGTCGTCACGGAGTCGATCCCCTGGAGCCTGACGTTTCGCAGGATGAACGGCATCACGGTCGTCGGCAGGTCGGTGCCGCCCGCGAGTCCACACGCAGCGACGACGCCGCCGTACTTCATCTGGGCCAGCACCTTGGCGAGCATCATCGAGCCGACGGTGTCGACAGCGGCGGCCCACTGCTCGGATTCGAGTGGGCGCGCCGCCTCGGTCATCTCGTCGCGCGTCAGGAACGCCGTCGCTCCGAGCCCGCTGAGGTAGTCCTGGGTTTGCGGGCGACCGGTCACGGCGGTGACCTCGAAGCCGAGCCCGGCGAGCAACGCCACGGCGACCGACCCCACGCCACCGGCCGCGCCCGTGACGATCGCGGGGCCGTCGGTGGGCAGCACGTCGGCGTCTTCGATGGCCATCACGCAGAGCATCGCCGTCAGGCCGGCCGTGCCGATCGACATCGCCGTCAGGGCGCTCATGGCCTCGGGACGCTTCACGAGCCACTCCGATCGCACGCGCTGACGCTGCGTGTAACCGCCCCAGAACCGCTCGCCGACACCCCAGCCCGTCGAGATGACTGCGTCACCGACGGCGAAGTCCGGCGAGTCGCTCGCCACGACCGTTCCCGTGAGGTCGATCCCCGGCACCATCGGGAAGCTGCGCACGATGCGGCCCTTGCCGGCCAGCGCCATGCCGTCCTTGTAGTTGAGCGACGAATAGTCGACGTCGATCGTGACGTCGCCGTCGGGAAGGTCACCGTCGGTGAGTTGTTCGAGTGCACCGACGGGTCCGTCGTCGGTCTCGCGAAGGACGAGTGCCGTGAAGGTGTCGCTCATCCGGTCATCGTTGCACACGACCCACCGCCGGATCCCGCCGACAGACCGCGGCGGCGTGGCAGAGTGAACACATGTCGCTGACGCCCGGAACTGCCGAGTCGCTGCCCCCGATCGTGAGTGCCGACTGGCTGGCCGATCACCGTGCCGACGTCGTCGTCTGCGAGGTCGGTTCGTCGATGGCCGATGCCGACCCCGAGGCGAAGCACCGGGATCGGCACATTCCCGGTGCCCGGTACGTGTCGCTCGACACCGTGCTGGCCGGGCCCCCGTCACCGACCGGGGGGCGCCACCCGCTCCCCACGCCGGAAGACTTCGCGCACGATCTCGGATCGCTCGGCATCGGCGACGAGGCGATCGTCGTCGCGTACGATCGTCGAGGCGGCGGCGGACTCGCCGGACGACTCGTCTGGATGCTGCGGGTGCTCGGACAACCGGCCGCACTCCTCGACGGTGGTCTCGGTGGGTGGGACGGCGACCTCGAGAGCGGGCCCGTCGGCGTCGAGCCGATCGATCGAGGCGTGCATCCGTGGCCGTCCGATGCGGTGGCCGACGCCGACGCCGTCGCCCTGCACATCAGCGCGGGCGGCATCGTGATCGACAGTCGCGATCCGGCCCGCTACGCCGGCGAGGTCGAGCCGATCGATGCCGTTGCCGGCCACATCCCCGGCGCGATCAATCTCCTCTACATCGACAATCTCGACGCGGCGTCGCGATTTCGTGAGCCGGCGGAACTCACCGAGCGGTTCGCCGTCGCTGCGGCCGACGACGACCCGATCGTGTACTGCGGCTCGGGCGTCACCGCCTGCCACAACGCGCTGGTGATGGAGCACCTCGGACTCGGCCGCCCGCGAGTGTTCGTCGGATCGTGGTCGGCATGGTCGGCCGACCCCGACCGTGCGGTCGCCACCGGTCCGACGCCATGACGGACCCGCGCCGGTGACCGGCGGCGAACTCCTCGTCGTTCTCGTCGCCGTCGTCATCGGGGCAATCGCCAAGGCGGTCACCGGGATGGGCCTGCCCCTGATCGCCATCCCGATCGCGTCGCTGTTCGTCGACGTCGACACGGCGATCGTGGTGATCGCCTTTCCGAACGTGCTCGCCAACGCCACGCTGGCAGCCAAGGAACGCCACAGCTACCCGCAGACCCGTGACCTTCCGACGCTCGCGAGCGTCGGGGTGATCGGGGCGATCGCGGGGACGTTGCTGCTCGTCAACATTCCCGAGACGCCGCTCGATCGTTGCGGTGATCGTGGCGATCGTCGGCTACATCGTGCTGTTCTTCGCCCACCCCGACCTCCGCACGAGCCCCGCTCGTTCGAAGCGCCTCGCACCGTTGGTCGGCGGTGTCGCCGGAGTCTTCCAGGGCGCCGTCGGAATCTCCGGGCCGATCGTCGGGTCGTGGATCCACAGCTACCGGCTCCCGCGCAGCGCGCACATCCTGTCGGTGACGTCGCTGTTCTTCATCACCGGCCTCACGCAACTCGTCGTCCTCGTCAGCACGGGGGAACTCGCCGGTCGCGTCCAGGCGACCCTGCTCGCCTGCATCCCGGTCTTGGTGTCGATCCCCATCGGCACCCGTCTGCGCAACTCCTTCTCGGGTCGCGGTTTCGACCTGGCGATCATCGCGATGTTGGGAGCGTCGGCCGCTGCAATGTGCATCAAGATGCTCTGACCTGCGCGTCCTCAGACGTTCCGACCGGCACACATGTCACATTCGGGCCGCCCCGTCGTTGCACTAATGTCCGCAGGCACGACAACAGGGGGAGTGATCGTGGCAGTCGCCGACACAGACGAAGTTTCCGCAGAGGCGCTCTACAACGCCCTCCTGTCCGACTACCCGGACAACCTTCCGGGAACCCGACCGGTCCACGCCATCGGCATCGGCGCGATCGGGTTCTTCGCGCCGTCCACGGTGGCCGGCGCCTACTCGGCGGCGCCACATTTCGCCGGTGGCCGTGTGCCGGTCACCGTTCGATACTCCAATGGCTCGGGCTCACGAGTCGAACGCGACCACGACCTCGACGTGCGAGGAATGTCGGTCAAGTTCCACTTCGCGAACGACATCGACGCCGACCTGATCATGATCACGCTTCCCGTGTTCTTCGCCAAGGACCCTCGCGATTTCCTCCACTTCGCACAGGATGGTGTTCCGAAGCGGGCGCACTCGCCGTCGTGGCTGGCCAAGCTGATCGCAAAGCTGCAACTCCACCAACCCGATCCGGATCTGGACCCCGGGCAGACGACGAGCGGTGAGGCAGGAGTGGTTCGCTATGTCGATCGCGTCAAATCGGCACGACCCGGATTCGTCGCCGCGACGATGCTCCCGACGCCGACCAGTTTCGCCAGGGCCACCTATCACGCGCTCCACACGTTCAAGCTCACCGATTCCGAGGGCGTCGTTCGCTACGCCCGGTTCACGTGGGAACCGGTTGCGGGAGGGCGGCCGGAGAACAACAGCGAACTCCCCGACAACTACCTGCGCGCCGAACTCGGCCGCCGCATCGCTCGCACCCCGACACGGTTCGTCCTGCGAATGGTGCTCGCTCAGCAGGGCGACGACCTCGACGATCCGACGGTGCTGTGGGACACCACGCGGCCACGCATCGTCTTGGGGGAGTTGACCCTGACGGGCCTGATCGACAGCGCCGAGACCGAGAAGCTCAGCTTCAATCCGACGCGTGTGGTGCCCGGATTCGAATGTTCCGACGATCCCATCCTCGCTGCTCGCGGCTGGACGTACGCGTTCTCGTGCACGAAGCGCGGTGGACACGGGTGCCCCGTGATGAAAGGCGACGCATGACCGGTCTACGACAACGAGGCGAGATCCTGCTCGAACGGATCCTGATCAGCTTCTGGCGTCGAGCGTCACCGGTGACCACACCGCGGCCGCCGTTCCTGACGGCCCCCGCCGACAATCTGCAACGCCACATGAACCTGGTGATGCCGCTCGCCGACCAGACCGCGGTGGGACGAGCAGCTGCCGTGCAGGCGGTGGCCGCCTCGATCGACGAGGTGTTCACAGGGCTCAGCAACGTCGGCACCGTGCACCAGGCGCGCTTCGATCTCGTCGGCGGCAACCTGTGCATGTTCTCCGTGTACGACGGCGATTTCGAGGCCTACATCCGTGACTTCATCTCCGTGTTCGGATCGGTCTTCGACGCCCTGATGAAGATCGTGGTGGACCCACCGCCGCATCCGTGCGAGACCGCACCTCAGGACTTCATCGACTGGATCGGGCGCCACGACTCGGTTCAGATCCCCGGCGATCTCACCATGCTGTTCCCCGACGAACCCCACATCAAGAATCTCTCCCGCGACCTCGTGCTCCTCCTCGACCAGAACGCGAACATCCAGATCGGACGGTTCAGCAACTACCCGGGCCTGTCGGCGGCACAGATCCGCATGGCAACGGGGAGCGGCTGGTGACTCCGGACAGGGAACCCGACCTGTCGCAGATCCAGGGGAACATCCTGCGCGGCTACCGCAAGCAGCTCGTGCGCCACCTCGTGCTGCGCGTCGGGGATCGAGCAGCTGCCAGGCGTTGGCTGCTCGACGCGACGAGCGGCGACGAGGCGCTGGCGCCTCAGATCACCCTGGCCGAGTGGGGCGACGACCCGCCGACGGCATGCGTCAACGTCGGCATCTCGTACCACGGCCTCGCCGCGCTGGGCGTTTCGCAGAAGTCGCTCGACAGTTTCCCACACGAGTTCGCAGACGGGATGGCCTCACGCTCGCGCAAGTTGGGCGACACCGGCCCAAGTGACCCCACGACCTGGAAGCCCGAGTGGCGGGATCCGTCGAAGGTGCACCTGATGGTCACCGTTCACGCAGACGAGACCGCCGACCGCGACACCATCGCCGATCGGGTGCTCGCCGCAGGCTCCGGTCGAGCGTTCGTCGAGCTCGCCCGTCTCGACGGCGCCGGATTCCCGGACGGAGTCGTCCACTTCGGCTACAAGGACAGCATCTCGCAGCCACATTTCCGCAACATCCGTGACCCCGAGGACAGGCCGGACCGCCAGCCGCTCGCGGAGATCGGGGCGGCGCTGCTCGGGTACAAGACCCCGGTGGAGAACCTCCACTGGGAGGTGCCGCAGCCCGCCGTCCTCGGACTGGACGGAAGCTTCAACGCGTTTCGGGTGCTCGAACAACGCGTCGAAGAGTTCGAATCGTTCCTGAGCGAGTCGGCCGACACCATTCTGGCGAGCCCGCTCGCCGACGAGGTGCTGCCGCCGGGCGTCGAGGCGCAATGGGACCCGCCCGTGACGCGACACGAGGCGATGCGCGAACTCGTCGCCGCGAAGGTCCTGGGGCGCTGGCGCAACGGCGTCCCGCTGATGCTGTCGCCCACGACCCCGACGCCCGATCCGCCGGTGGGTGTCGAGCGGATCAACGACTACGGCTATGCCGAGGATCCCGACGGCACCACGTGTCCGATCGGCAGCCACATGCGCCGATGCAATCCGCGCGATGCCCAGATCGTGCAGCGCAAGACGAACCACGCGCGTCGCATCATCCGACGGGGCATTCCCTACGGAGCGGCGTTCGATCCGGCCCGTCCCGACGGCGAGGAGCGCGGTCTCCTCGGCCAGTTCATCTGTGCGAGCCTGATCGTCCAGTTCGAGGCCCTCCAGTACGACTGGATGAACCTCGGTCTCCAGGATCCCCGGCTGACGGGCACCAACGATGCCGTGGTCGGCAACAACGACCCGCAGTTCAGCTCGTTCACGCTGCCGGTCGGGAGTTCCTCGATCACGCTGCGCGGCTTTCCCCGATTCGTCCACACTCGCGGTGGTGAGTACTTCTTCCTCCCGAGCATCCCAGCACTGCGCCACCTCGGTGGCAACGAACAGTAGGCAGACCATGACACAGCCCGAGACCGTCGCCGTGCTCTTCACCGACATCGTCGGCTCGACCGCTCTGGCCATGGTGCACTCCCCCGAGGAGGCGGACGCGATCCGACGCTCGCACTTCGAAACACTCCGCGCGGTGATCGACGACCACGGCGGCACCGAGGTCAAGAACCTCGGCGACGGCGTCATGGCCGTGTTCGGTTCCGCCTCGGGATGCGTCTCGGCGGCCGTCGAGATGCAGCAGGCAGTCGACCTGGAGAACCGCCGACACACGCATTCGGTCGGCCTGCGCGTCGGGGTCAGCGGCGGCGACGTGAGCCGCGAGGACGACGACTATTTCGGTGACCCGATCGTCGAGGCCGCACGACTCTGCGCCGCGTGCGAACGGGGCGAGATCCTGATGGCCGAAGCCGTACGGCTCATGGCGGGTCGGAGGAACCGGCACGCCACGACACGGCTCGGACCACGAACGCTCAAAGGCCTGCTGTACGAGGTCGACGTGCTGCGCGTCGAGTGGGAGCCGCGAGATGAAGCCGGAACGCCGATCGGGATTCCCCTTCCCGGGCGCGTCGCATTGCGACCGAGCGTCGGCGTCGTCGGACGTGACGACGAACTCGCCACGCTCGCCGCGGCAGTGAACCGAGCGAGCACCACGGGCCAACGGGAGATCGTCGTGGTGTCGGGAGAGGCCGGTCTCGGCAAGACGACACTCGTCGCCGAGGCTGCTCGTCGGGCATTCGACAACGGAGCCGATGTGATCTTCGGTCACTGCGAGGAAGACATCGCCCGGCCGTATCAGCTGTTCGCCGAAGCACTCAGCCACTACGTGGCACACGCTCCCGAGGAACTGCTCGACAAACACGTCGCGCTGCACGGCTCCGAGCTGATCAGCCTGGTGCCGACCCTCGCACAGCGCGTTCCGGAGCTCCCGCCGAGGAAAGCGACCGATGCCGAATCCGAGCGCTTCCTCCTCTTCGCGGCGGTTGTCGGCCTCATCGCCGATGCGTCGCACGATCACCCGATCGTGCTGGTACTCGATGATCTGCAGTGGGCGGATACCGCGAGTCTCCAGCTCCTCCGGCACTTCGCCACAGCGGAGCAGCACCTCCGCGTCACGGTCATCGGCACGCTCCGCGACAGCGAGTTGTCGACGACGCATCCATTCCTCGACACGTTGGCCGCGCTGCATCGCCAGCCTGCGGTCAGCCAGATCGAGTTGGGAGGTTTCACGAACGAAGGCGTGCTGGCGTTCATGGCCGCGACCGCCGGCTATGAACTCGATGTCGCCGGACTCGATCTCGCCCACGCGATTCATGCCGAGACCGACGGCAACCCCTTCTTCGTCCGCGAGCTGCTCAGCCACCTCGCAGAAACCGGGGCGATCGAGCAGGACGAGAACGGTCGATGGTTCAGCAGCCTCGAGATCGAGGAGTTGAGCCTCCCCGACAGCATTCGGGTCGTCATCGGCGCCAGGCTCGGCCGACTCGGTGCCTCGGCCGCGCGAACGCTCTCGGTCGCCGCGGTCATCGGACGCGACTTCGATCTCGAGCTGCTGGCCGCATCCACGAACATCTCCGAGTTCGATCTCCTCGAAGTGCTCGACGAAGCCCAGGCGACGTCGCTCGTCAACGAGCTCACCGACGGCCCCGGGAACTACCAGTTCTCGCACGCCCTGATCCAGCACGCGCTCTATCAGGACCTCGGTCGGACCCGTCAAGCCACCACCCACCGAGCAGTGGCTGTCGCACTCGAAGGGATGTCGGGCTCCGGGGCCCGCGTCACCGAGCTCGCCCGCCACTGGGGCCTGACCGGACGTTCGTCCGACGCTCCGCAGGCCATTCAGTACGCCCGACTCGCCGGGGATGCCGCGTTGAAGTCGCTGGCGCCGTCGGACGCTCGGCGCCATTTCGAACAAGCGAACGAGCGGCTCGGCGAGCTCGATGACCCACGACGAAGTGCTGGCGATCGACATCGCGATCGGGCTCGGCACTGCCCAACAGCAGACCGGCGACCCGGCGTTCCGCGAGACGCTGCTCGGCGCGGCCCGAGGTGCCGCAGCGATCAACGACAACGATCGGCTCGTGACCGCTGTGTTGGCGAACAGCCGCGGCTGGTACAGCTCCAGCGGCGATGTCGACCAGGAGAAGGTCGACTTGCTCGAGCTGGCGCTCGAACGCGTCCCCGCCGAATCCCGCGACCGGGCGCTGCTGCTCGGAACGCTCTGCTCGGAGATGGCGTTCACCGACTCGGTCGACGACCGCCTCCGCGTGGCCAACGAGGCAGTCGCCGCTGCGGACGCACTGTCGGACGACGAAGTCACGGTCCGGGTGCTCAACCACACGGTGTACCCGCTGATGGTCCCGTGGCTGGTCGAACAGTCGATGGCATGGTCGGAGCGAGCGCTGACCCTGGCAGCCCGCGTCGGCGATCCCGTGCTCCACTTCAACGTTGCGGTCTCGCGCGCGACCCTCGCATCACGAGCCTTCGACGTCGACGAGATGGATCGTTGCTATGCGATCGTCGGTGAACTCGCAGCCCAACTCGATCAGCCGGCCCTGAACTGGGAGTACACGTTCCACATCGCCAAACGCAAGTTGATCGCCGGCGACACCGACGAAGCCGAAGCGCTCGCCACCCAAGCGCTCACGCTCGGGCTGGAATCCGGCCAGCCGGACGCTGTCACGTTCTACGGGGCGCAACTGGCTGCCGTCAGCTACCAGCGCGGCACCATGGGCGAACTCACTCCGATCATCGAACAGATGATGATCGATTCGCCCGGCCTCCAAAGCCTGCCCGGAGTACTCGCCACCACCTACATCGCGTCCGACCGTGTCGACGATGCGAGGCAACTGCTCGAGTCGTTCATCGCTCGGGGATGCGTGCTTCGCGACGACACCACCTGGATGAATGGAATGTCAGAGTGGGCGATCACCGCGCACGCGGTGGGTGACCCGGCCCTCGCCGAGCCGATCTACGATCGCCTTGCCCCGTTCGGAGGCCAGTTCGCCACCGCCGGCGGCGTCACGATCGCCGGTCCGGTCGACTCGTACGTGGGCGCGCTCGCCACGCTCCTGCAGCGCTACGACGAAGCTGAGGCCCGATTGAACGCCTCGCGCGAGGCCTGTCATCGTGCCCACACGAAGTTCCATGCCGCCGAGGCCGACCTCCTGTACGCCGAGATGTTGATCGAGCGACAGCACGCGGACGATCTCGAACGCTCTCGCCCGCTTCTCGAGCAGGCCGCGCGAGTCGCCGTGGAACACGGATACGCAGGTCTCGGCGGACGCATCGACGTTGCGCTCGCCCGAATCGGGTAGCGCTCCCGGTGTTCCCGACGTTCTGTGAGGTAGCGTCGACGACACAACCCACGGGGAGCTCGCTGGAACGGCGGGCTGAGAGGGCGACCGCCGCCGCCGACCCACGAACCTGATCCGGATAATGCCGGCGGAGGAACATCGTGAACGAACATGTCGTCATCATCACCGGGGCCGCTCCGATCTCGCCCGAGGTCGTCGCTCGCATCCCGCCCGACGCACTGTTGATCGCTGTCGACGGCGGTCTCGACCATGCCCTGGCTGTCGGGCTCGAACCGACCCGGGTCGTCGGCGACCTCGACTCGGTGACCGACGACGGTCTGGCCTGGGCCGCCCGTCACGCATCGATCGAACGGCACCCGACCGACAAGGACCGCACCGACACCGAACTCGCGCTCGCCGTCGCGGCGGGTCTCGATCCGGACCGGATCACGCTGGTCGGTGGCGGAAATCGGCTCGATCACACGATCGCCGGCATCGGCGCACTCGGCGCCCTGAGCGTCACGAGCGTTCCATTGCTCGAGGCGTGGTGGGAGGGACAGCACGTCACCGTCGTGCAGGGCCCGGGCTCCGCCACTCTGCGCCTCGCGGCGGGCTCGACCTTGTCGTTGCTCGCGCTCCACGGACCGTGCACCCGAGTGACGTTGCGCAACACCCGATGGGAACTGACCGACGTCGACATCGACCCGCTCGTCGGTCTCGGTGTGAGCAACGAGGTCCCGGAGGGGGCCGGTGCGGTCGTCGTCGAGGTGTCGCTGTCGGGTGGCACGCTCACGATCTTCGACGTCCCCGCCGAGGAGGCCTGATGAGCGCCACGACACCGGCGGCCGAGTGGGCTCGACCATCGCGATGGGTGCCGATCGTGGCAGCTGCAGCCGTGCTCGTCGCAGCGACTGCCTGCGGCAGCAGCGACAACAACACGAGCAACGATTCGGTCGCCGTGGGCCAGCCCCCGACCGGCCCCCTCGACACGAGCCCGACGACGAGCGGTGAGACGATCACGCTCGTCACCTACGACTCGTTCCCCGAAGCCGACACCTCGCTCAACGACGCCCTCGCGTCGTTCACCGCAACAGACCGGGATCGGCGTCGACATCCTCGTGGCCGGCGACGCCGGCACGATGCTGTCGAAGGCATCACTCACCGCCGGCAATCCCGAGGGCGACGTGATGTGGGGCATCGACAACACGCTGCTCTCCCGAGCGGTCGGCGACGGTGTGTTCGACCCCTATGTGGCGGCCGGCGTCGCCGACGGGTCGGTCACGATCGACGACGCCTTCACGTCGCTCGTCCCGAACGGCGAGGCGACGCCCGTCGACTACGGCGACGTCTGCGTCAACTACGACATCGGGTGGTTCGCCGAACGCGGGCTCGATGCGCCCACGACGCTGGCCGATCTGGCCGACCCCGCCTACGCCGGCATGCTCGTCGTCGAGAACCCCGCGACGTCGTCGCCCGGGCTCGCCTTCCTCCTCGCGACGATCGACGAATACGGCTTCGAAGGCTGGCAGGCCTACTGGAGTGACCTCGGCGCCAACGGGGTCGAAGTCGTCGACAGCTGGACCCAGGCGTACTACGAGCGGTTCACGTGGGCCGGTGGCGGCCCGACGCCGATGGTCGTGAGTTACGGCTCCAGCCCGCCTGCGGAAGTGATCTTCGCCGACCCGCCCCGCGAGGACTCGCCCACCGGCGTCGTCGAGGACACGTGCTTTCGTCAGGTCGAGTTCGCCGGCGTGCTGCGCGGCACCGACTCACCCGATGCCGCCCGAGCGCTCGTCGACTTCCTCGTCGGCGAGGAATTCCAGTCCGAGCTCCCGCTCAACCTGTTCGTCTACCCGACGAACCAGGCGGTCGAGCTGCCGCAGGAGTTCGTCGACTTCGCCGTCGTGCCGGAGGTGTCACGTTCGCTCGACCCCGTGGTGATCGACGCGAATCGCGCCGCCTGGATCGACGAGTGGACGGAGCTGGTGCTCGGGTGAACCGCCTGCCACGGTGGCTGGTCGCGGCGCTCGCGGTCGTGCCCGTCGTGGCCCTTGCGGTCTTCTACGTCTGGCCGTTCACGACGCTGGTCGTCGAGGCGCTCGGCACAACGGCGATCGTCGACACCCTCGGCCGGCCCCAGACGTGGCGGGTCGTGTGGTTCACGGTGTGGCAAGCAGCGGTGTCGACCGGGGTCACGGTCGTCGTGGGCATGGTCCCGGCCTACGTCGTGGCGCGATTCGCCTTTCGCGGACGAAGCGTGCTCATCGGCCTGCTCACGGCCACGTTCGTGCTTCCCACCGTCGTGATGGGGGCCGCGTTCCTGGCACTGCTCCCCGACTCCCTCGATCGCACGGTGTGGGCGGTGATCGGCGCGCACGTCGCGTTCAACGTGGCCGTCGTGGTCCGAGTCGTCGGGTCGCTGTGGGAGCACCTTGCCGACCGACATGGAGTACGCCGCCGCAACGCTCGGGGCGTCGCGCTGGCACGTCGTCACGCGGATCTCGCTCCCGCTCGTCCGGCCGGCGATCACCGCAGCGGCCACCATCGTGTTCCTGTTCTCGTTCACCTCGTTCGGCGTCATTCGCGTTCTCGGCGCGCCGGGCACGCGCACGATCGAAGTCGAGGTCTGGCGCCGGGCCACACAACTCGGCGACATCGGCGGCGCCACGGTGCTCGCGCTCCTGCAGCTGACCGTGCTCGCCGTGGTCCTCACCTGGTCGACGGTCGCCCAGCGAACGCACAGCCGGGCGCTGGCACTGCGCCCGATCGCCCCGCGCCGCCGCGCGCGGACGCGCGGCGAGCGATCGTTCGTCGCCATCGCCGTCGGGGCGACGGCACTCGTCGCGCTCGTCCCACTCGCCGCCCTCGTGGTGCGCTCGTTCTCGACGCCGGATGGCTGGTCGACGAACGCCTGGACCAACCTCGGCCGAACCGAGGTACGGCCGGGGCTGCGCGTCGGCATCGACCCGGTCGACGCCATGACGAATTCCCTCGTCAACGCGGCGTGGGCGACGCTGTTCGCAGTCGTTGTGGGCGGTGTCGCCAGCCTGGCGATCACGGGAGCCAGACGCCACGGCCGACTGATCGACGGGGGACTCATGCTTCCACTGGCCACGTCGGCGGTCACGATCGGTCTCGGCATGCTGATCACGTTCGACGTCGCACCCGTCGACTGGCGGGCATCGTGGTGGCTGGTGCCCGTCGGCCATGCGCTGGTCGCCATTCCGTTCGTCGTGCGCATCTGCGTCGGGGTGCTGCGCTCGGTCGACCCGGCGATGACCGACGCGGCCGCCACCCTCGGAGCCCCACCGGTGCGCGCATGGCGCGCGACCGTGGTGCCCTATCTGTGGCGCCCGCTCGGCGTCGGCGCCGCGCTCGCGGCGGCGATCTCGCTCGGCGAGTTCGGGGCGACCAGCTTCCTCTCTCGTTCGGGTGGCGAGACCCTTCCGATCGCCATCGAGCAACTGCTCGGCCGCACGGGCACGACGCTGCAGGCGCAGGGGTACGTGCTCGCCACCATGCTCGCGGCCGTGACCGTGGTGTTGGTCGTCGTCATCGAACAGGCGCAATCGAGCCTCGATCCGGCGACGGGCCCATGAGCGAACTCGACGTGCGCGACGTTCGAGTCGCATTCGGAGATGTCGTGGTGCTCGACGGCGTGTCGCTCCACGTTGCGAGCGGCGAGTCCGTCGCCCTGCTGGGACCGTCGGGAAGCGGCAAGACCACCCTCCTGCCGCGTGATCGCCGGCATCGTCGCTCCCGACGCCGGCATCGTCGTGGTCGACGGCATCGACGTGACCGCCATCGCGACGCATCGGCGAGGTGTCGGCATGGTCTTCCAGGACAACCAACTGTTCCCGCACATGTCGACGCTCGACAACGTCACGTTCGGACCCAAGCTGGCGGGAGCGACGAGGGACGAGCGCAACACCGTCGGACGGGAGTGGCTCGACCGCGTCGGCCTGGCCGGGTTCGCCGATCGGCGCGTCACCGAACTGTCCGGCGGCGAGGCCAAGCGGGTCGCACTCGCGCGCACCCTTGCCGCGCAGCCGGCCGTCGTGCTGCTCGACGAGCCCCTGACGGGCCTCGACCGTGAACTCCACGATCGCCTGGCGATCGACCTCGCCGAGCTCCTGCGGCCGATCACCACCCTGCTCGTCACGCACGACCCCGATGAGGCCGCCGTGGTGGCCGACCGCACGGTTGCGCTGGCCGACCTCTGAGGTTCCTCCGCACGTCGTGTCGTTGCCCACTGCCGGGTGATGAACGCACGAGCAAACCACCTCCGCCAACGCGCACACCACCTCCGCGGGCTCGCCAACTCGATCGAGTCGTTGGCCGTGATGGACCTCGAGCGTCACGCCGGCGACGACACCTGGCGCGGGCCGCGCCCGGCGCTGTGCCAGTCGGTGCTCGCGTCCAACCAGCACCAGCTGCATGTGGCCGCCGACGATCTGCGCTGGTACGCCCACCGTTTCGAGCAACAGGCCGCTGAACTCGACGCCATCGACGCCGCCCGGGTCGCCATGGCCGGCTGAGGAGTGACGACGTGGACACCGGCTACGACCCCCAGCGTGTGCGCGCTCTCTCCCACCGCACCGCCGCATCGATCGAGGAACTCCGATCGATCCGCTCCGACGATCCCGCCGCCGCCGAGGCCGTGCGCGCGGTCAAGCTCACCCGACGCAACCTCGAGGACCTCTGGATGCCGACGCTTCTCCAGATCGCGCGCAGTGACGCGATGGTGTCGTGGACAGACGCCGATCTCGATCATGCGGTGCACTGGTGGATCGGCGGGCGGCCACTCTCGGCCACCGCGGTGCCCGACCTCCTGCGGCCAGAGATCGGCGATCCGTTGACCTCACTCACCGATGACCAACTCCTCGGGTACCTGATGTCGATGGATCGTCGCGAAGGAGCGGCCAGAGCCGAGCGGCTCGCAGAATCGGACGATCGTGCAACTGCGACGATCCGCCGACCTGATCTGGACACCCTGGCGACGGAACTGGCCGTCCGGGTGGCTCGCAGCCCGCTGTTCGCCCATCGTCTGGCGGCGGTCGCGCCCGATCTCCAACTCCTCGGACTGCTGACCGGGCGCGCGGCGTTTCCCGTCGAGTTCCTGTCTGCCGTCGTGCGCTCGATGACCTCACCCGACGGTCCGATACACACCGCCGACCTCGACCACTACGCCACGTCGATGTCGAGTGTGCTCGCCGCGCTCGTCGACGATCCCGGTGCGTGCCTCGATCTCCTCCTGGACGGCACCGTGCTCGGTTTCGTCGCGGGGTGGGACCGCCTCGATCCCGACACCGTGACGGCATTCGCCACGAGCGGCCTGCGCGCCTCGATCGTCGCCGACGAACAGCGACTCGGCGACGGCTACGAGGTCCTCGCAATGCTGACCCAGCTCGCCAACGGCCGCCTCCAGCACGGGATGAGTGACGGCATGTCGATCGGTGTCGCCTTGTCGATGACCAGCTACATCGACACCCTGGCGCCGGCGATCGGCGGTTCGGATTGTGTGGTCGTCAGCAACGACGCTCGGGACCTGGATGTGACGCTCGGTTCGCTCGCCGAGCTCGACAAGCTCATCGGACTGTTGTTGCGGAACTCGCCGGCGCAGGCCGCGCTCGGCGCGGCCCTGGGTGCCTACACCACCCGTGTCATCTCCGACCTGGGGCCCGACCTGATCGACCATCCCGCGAAGGATGCGATCGAACAGTTCACCGCGCTCGTCGACCGCGCCGCAGTCGGCGAGCAGGCCCAGCTGGTGATGGAAGCTGCGGCAGAGGAGGCCTGGCGTGGGCAGATGGGCCGACTCATCGCCCTCGGAGCCAATGCGGGGTTGTTGGCGTCAGGCATCGGAGTGCCCCTGCGGGGAGCCGCGTCGAGCCTCATCGAATGGGGGACCACACTGGCGCGGGACGTCGAGCCCGAGCGCCTCGCAGGCGCATCCCTCGCCGCCCAGAACAACCGCCAGATCTTCCTCGTCGCTGTCGGTGTCGCTGTCGTCGACCCCAACGTGCTGCGACGAGCGGACCTCGCTCCCCTCACGCCGGCGCAGACCAGCGACCTCTCGAAGCGTCTGGCGGAAATCGACGACACCGATGACCCCGATGCGCGGTCCGTGCTCGTCGACAAGCTCCGTCAGCACATCAACGAGGCAGCGCCACTCTCCCTCGGCACCTACCTGCAGCGCGCCGACATCACCCTCCGGCGCAGTCCCCCGTCACCGTCCGTCGGCGTGTGTGCCGATCAGTAGATCCCGGCCGGCTCGAGCCCGTCGATCGTGGAGCGGCCCGTCAGCCAGGCGAGTCGAACTGCAGGCGAAGCCTCCAACGCGAGCGGGGGCAGCTGCGTCAGGCCCATCGGTTGGCGCGCCGCCCAGAGCATCTCCATCCGTCGGAGTTCCTCGCTGAGATACGCGCCGGGGAGGTCGTCGAACGTGTACCCGACGCCCAGATCGACGTGGTGGATCGCAACTTCGCGAACGCGCAGGAACGGGAGATCGTCGATGGCGACCTCACCGGCCATCGACGTGCCCACGCCCTCCCACGTCGGCATCGACGCCCAGCGAGCTTCGAGCGCGTCGATCGAACGCCGCAGATCGGACACCTGCTCGGCTGCCGGACGAGTCGCCCCCTGCTCGATGCCGCTGTTGCGTTGCTCTCGTCCGCCCGGATACTGCCGGCCGACGTCACCGAGCGCAGCTGCGTCGAGCATCCGAAGGTGGCCGTCGCCGCTGTGCGTCACGTGTGTGATCACATGGCCGATCGTCCAGCCCGGCAACAACGAGGGCGCCGTCACATCGAGGGTGCCCAGACATTCGTCCAGTTCCGAGACCAGTCGCCGATGCTCGTCAGTGGCCACGGCGATCCACCGCTCGCGATCCGCTTCGTCTCGGTCGTCGCTCATTCCCCGAGCGTAGACCGGCCGTGTTCGTGGCAGTCTGTGACCATGCAACTCGGGATGATCGGCCTCGGCCGGATGGGCGCCAACATGGTGCGCCGGCTCCAACGCGACGGACACGACTGCGTCGTCCACGACGTCGACGACGCAGCGATCGCCGCCCTCGAAGCGGAACTCGGCGTCGTGGGCGCTCGTTCGCTCGCCGCACTGGTCGACGCGCTCGCGCCGCCCCGAGCCATCTGGATCATGGTGCCAGCCGCGTTCGTCGGATCGACCGTCGACGCGCTCGCCCCCCTTCTCGACGCCGACGACACGATCATCGACGGCGGCAACTCGTGGTACCGCCACGACGTCGACCGGTCGGCCGCCCTTGCGTCATCGGGCATCGACTACCTCGACGTCGGCACCAGCGGCGGCGTGTTCGGCCTCGAACGCGGCTATTGCCTGATGATCGGCGGACCCGATGCAGCCGTCGAGCGCCTCACGCCGATCTTCGAGACGCTCGCCCCCGGAATCGGCGAGACCGAGCGGACACCAGGGCGCACCGACGCCGAAGCACCCGAGGAGCACGGCTGGCTGCACTGCGGGCCGAGCGGCGCCGGGCACTTCGTGAAGATGGTCCACAACGGCATCGAGTACGGCCTCATGGCTGCCTATGCCGAGGGACTCAACGTGCTGGCGAAGGCCGACATCGGCGCGATCGACCACGCCGTCGACGCCGAGACCGCTCCGCTCGACGCCGCGCAGTACTACCAGTACGACCTCGACCTGGCCCGCATCACCGAGGTCTGGCGCCGCGGCTCGGTGATCAGCTCGTGGCTGCTCGACCTCACCGCGGAGGCGTTCCACGCCGACCCCGAGCTGAGCGCCTACGCCGGCGTGGTGAGCGACTCCGGCGAAGGTCGTTGGACCATCAACGCCGCGATCGACGAAGGCGTTCCGGTCCCGGTGCTGTCGGCCGCCCTGTTCCAGCGGTTCACGTCGCGGGGTCGCTCCGACGTCGCCGATCAGGTGCTGTCGGCGATGCGTGCCGGATTCGGCGGCCACGTCGAGAAGAAGGACGCCACACGATGACCGACCAGCCCGATCCCTCGACGGCCACGATTCACATCGACACGGGCCGGATGCAGACCAACCAGCCCGACGCCGATGCGTTGGTGCTCTTCGGCGCAACCGGCGACCTCGCTGTTCGCAAACTGTTCCCGGCGTTGTACCGGCTGGAGCGGTCCGGAGTTCTCCAGGTACCCGTGATCGGGGTCGCGCGAAGTGACTGGACCGACGACGACTTCCGCACGCACGCCCGCGAGTCGATCGCCGAGCACATCGACGACCCCGAGCCGGCGATCGTCGACTCGCTGTGCGAGCGACTCGACCTCGTGCAGGGCGACTACGCCGACGAGAACACCTGGAACGAACTGCGCGCCACGCTCGACCGCCACAACTCGATGGTCGCCGTGTTCTACATGGCGATCCCGCCGACGATGTTCCCGACCGTCGCCACGAAGCTCGCCTCGGTCGGCCTGAACCAGCGCGGGCGGATCGTCGTCGAGAAGCCGTTCGGACGCGACCTGCAGTCGGCGATCGAACTCAACAAGACGCTGCACGAGGTCTTCTCGGAGGACCACATCTTCCGCATCGACCACTACCTCGGCAAGGAAGCGGTCGAGGATCTCCTCGTGTTCCGCTTCGCCAACACCCTGCTGGAGCCGGTGTGGAACCGCAACTACGTCCGCAGTGTTCAGGTGACGATGTCGGAGACGATCGACGTCGAGGGCCGCGGTTCGTTCTACGAGGGTGTCGGCGCGATCCGTGACGTGTTGCAGAACCACGTGTTGCAGGTGGTGTCCCTGCTGGCGATGGAACCGCCGGCCGGTGCCGACTCCGGCTTCCTGCAGGACGAGAAGGCCAAGGTGATCACGGCGATGCGCCCGATCGAACCCGACGCACTCGTGCGCGGCCAGTACGTCGGCTACCGCGACGAGCCCGGCGTCGACGCGAACTCGAACGTCGAGACGTTCGCCGCGGTCCGCCTCGAGATCGACTCGTGGAGATGGGCCGGCGTGCCCTGGTACATCAGGGTCGGCAAGGCGATGAAGCAGAGTGCCACCGAGGCGGTGCTGGAACTGCGCGAGCCGCCGCGGATGCTGTTCGACGAGTCGGGCGGACCACCGCCCGGACGCAACCTGATCCGCCTCCGGCTCGGCAAGAACGACGGCGTCACGTTCGCGCTGCAGGCGAAGACGCCGGGGCCCGATCTCGACAGCCAGGAGGTCGACGTCGACGTCGACTTCGCCGCGGCGCTCGGCGAGCGCCAGGACGCCTACGAGCGACTGATCGGCGACGCCCTGATCGGGTCGCTGCGACGATTCGCCCGTCAGGACATCGTCGAGGGCACGTGGCGAGTCGTCCAACCGGCGCTCGACGACCCCGGCGACGTGGTGCCCTACTTCCGGGGCTCGTGGGGCCCCGCCGACGCCGACGACATCCTCCTCAACGGCGACCACTGGTTCGACCCCACCCCCGCCTGACCCGTGCCGCGATCGGGGTCAGACCCCAGTTGCAGGACGCACCTCCTCATGTGGATTCCCATCACCCTCGCCGCGGCGACGTTCCAGATCCTTCGCACGTCGCGCCAGCACCAGTTGCGCTCGTTGCTGTCGGTCAACGGCGCCGGGTTCGTCCGCTACGCGTACGGCTTTCCGCTCGCGCTGATCGTTGCGTTCGTCACGTTCGGCATCGTCGGTGAACAGATCCCGTCGATCCCGCCACGCTTCTGGCCGATCATCGCCGGTGCCGGCGTCGCACAGATCCTCGGCACGCTGGCGTTGCTCCGAGCATTCGATCTCCGCGACTTCGCCATCGGCACCGTCTACGCCAAGACCGAGGTCATCCTCGTCGCGGTCGTGAGCGCGATCGCGCTCGGCGAGCCCCTTGCGCCACTCGGCTGGCTGGCGGCGTTCGTCTGCATGGCCGGCGTGGCCTGGCTCGCCGCGCCCACTCGCCTCCTCGACATCCTGGGCAATGCCCGCGACCCCGCTGCGCTCATGGGCGTCCTCGCGGCGGCCGGATTCGCGATCGCCGCCGTCGGCATCCGCGGTGCCTCCACCTCGCTCGACGGCCCGACGTGGAACCGGGCGCTGCTGACCCTCACGGTGATGCTCGGTATCCAGGCGCTCGTCAACTCGACCCAGCTCGTTCGTGACCGACCGTGCCGAACTTCCCCGAGTCGCGCGGGCGTGGCGGTTCGCGCTCCCGGTCGGGATCCTCAGCCTCTGCGGATCGATCGGCTGGGCCGTCGCGGTCACGCTGACCAACGCCGCAAAGGTCCGCACGCTCGGGCCAGGTGGAGATCGTGATCGCGTTCATCATCTCGGCCCGAGTGCTGCACGAACGCCACACCCGAGCCGAGTACCTCGCCAGCACACTGGTGCTCGTCGGCGTGGTCGGCGTCGTCGTGTTCGGCTGACCGCTCAACGAGCCCAACGGTATCCTTCGGCGATGCGCGGTCTCGTGGTTCCCGAAGCGACCGAGGACTTCACCGCCGATCCGGTCGAACTGTTCTTCGACCTGGCATTCGTCTTCGCGTTCTCCCAGATCGTCGGGTTGCTCCTCGAACGACCCGACGTGGAACACCGTCGGCAAGTCGACACTGATCTTCCTGTTGCTGTGGCTGCCATGGTCGCAGTTCGCATGGTCGGCGAACGCCGTGCCCGGCAACTCCCGTACCGTCCGGCTGCTGTTCCTCGTCGCGACGGCTGCGAGCGTGCCGATGGCGGCGTCCGTGACCACCGCCTTCGACCAGAGCGGCGCCCTCTTTGCGATCCCGCTCGCGATCATCTTCCTGACGGCGCTGGCGCTGATGGTGGTGGGCGTCGACAGCGACTCCGAGGTCTACCGATCGAGTCGTGCGGTACGGCGCACCGAACCTGGTGGCGATGGCGATCATCGTGATCGGCGGCTTCCTCGACGGTGACGCCCGCACGGCTGCGTGGATCCTCGGCATCGTGATCTTCGTCTACTCGACGATTCGGGCGGGTGGCAGCGAGTGGATCATTCGCGCCGGCCACTTCGCCGAACGACACGCGCTGATCATCATCGTGGCGCTCGGCGAGGTGATCGTGGCACTCGGGAACTCGGTGGCGATCCCCCTGAAGGAACGAGGGCGGACTCCCCGCGGGATCCGTGCTCGCGCTGGTGGCCGCAGGTGTGTTCGCCGGGCTGCTGTGGTGGGCGTACTTCGATCAGAGTGCAACCTGCGTTCGAGCACCGGGCCGAAGAAACCGCAGCGATCGAGCGTGGGCGCTTCGCACGCGATGTCTACACCTACGCCCACGCCCCGATCGTCGCCGGAGTCATCCTGTCGGCCGTGGCGATGGAGGAGATGGCGCTCCATCCGAGCGATCCACTCGAGGCCGCCTTCCGCGCCGATGGGCGCCGCCGGCATCGTGCTGTACTTCGGCGGCGTGGGCATCGGCGTGTACCGCGCGTTCGGTGTGTTCGCCAGGGAGCGATTCGCCGCCGTCGTCGCGATCTGCCTGCTGATGTTCTTCGGCTCCGACATCGACGGTGTGATCCTGCTGGTGAGCATCGACGTGATCCTGCTGGCGACGCTCGTCTTCGAGCACCTCAGGATCGAAGGTTCGCCCGAGAGGGACCGGGGACAACTCAGTCCACGACCACCGGATCCACGACGCTGGGGTCGTCGACGACGCTGCGCAGTAGCCACTGGAACAGCCGCCAGCCCGTCGAGGGTGGCGCCAAGGTCTCGGCGGCGATCGCCGCGGACGCGTCGGAGATCGCGATGCCGTTCGGTGCCTTCACGTGCACCTCGGCCACCCGCTCGGCCATCACGAACCAGCCGACGGCTTCCTCGACCGATCCGCCGGCGGTGAGCAATCCGTGGTTGCGCAGGATGCACAGCTTGTTGCCGCCGAGCGCGGCGGCGATGCGCTTGCCGCCGTCGTACGACAACACCTCGACCTCCTCGTCGTCGAACAGCGCCTGGTCGAACACGAACGCACACGACTCCTGGCTGATCGCCCGGAACGGTTGGACGTTCGCAGACCACGGCGTGCCGAACGCGGTGTGGGTGTGCGCGGCGCTGACCGCATCGGGTCGTGCCGCGAGGACCGGTGCGTGGATGTTGTAGCCGGCGGTGTTGACGGCCCCGGTCGGTTTGCCATCGGCATCCATCACCTTGCCGTCGGGCCCCACGAGGACGAGACCGTCGACGGTCGCCTTGCCGAACGGGATGCCCCAGTCGAGCAGCCAGAAGTGGTCGGTCAGGATCGGATCACGGGCGGAGATGTGGCCGTCGCCGAGTTGCCCCCACCGCATGGCGCCGAAGATCCGATAGCCGAGTGCACACATTCGCTTGCGGTGCGCCCGCTCGGCCTCGGGCGTTCTGACGGCGTCGAACGCGTCCACCCCGGGAAACGTCGGATACGGCGACTCACTCATGCCCCAATCGTAGATCCCCACCTGTCCTCCCCTCCCCTGCCCCTTTCCCGCCCCTTTCGGGTTTGCGTTGCAGTTCTGTTGGGACGGCCCAACCGGAGTGTCACACAAACCGATGTGGGCGCTGGGCGAGGGTGGGTCAGCGGGCGGGGAAGCCGCGGCGGGGAACGACGACGACGGTGCCGTCGTCGGGGTCGACATCGACGGTGACGCACACGTGGAACACCTCACCGAGACGCTCGGCGGTCAGCACCTCCGCGGCGTCACCACGTGCGGCCACCGAGCCGGCGTCGAGCAGAACGAGGCGATCGGTGTAGGTGCCGGCCAGCGTCAGATCGTGCATGGCCGACACCACCGTGATCGCCTGCTGCTCACGCATCTCGGTCACGAGTTCCATTGCCTGTTGCTGATGCCCGATGTCGAGCGCCGACGTCGGCTCGTCGAGCAACAGCACCGGCGCCTCCTGCGCGAGGGCGCGTGCGAGAACGACCCGCTGGCGTTCGCCGCCGCTCATCGTTCCCAACAGCCGGTTCGCGAACTCGCCGAGGCGCAGCCGATCGACCACGTCCGCGACGACCTCCCGGTCGTGCGACCGACTCGGTTCCGAAGTAGCCGACGTACGGGGTGCGCCCGAGCAGGACGTAGTCGAACGCGGTCATGTCGTCGGGGATCAGCGGGTTCTGCGCCACGTACGCCACGCGGCTCGCCCGCTCACGGTCGGCCATCGTGGCGAGCACATCCCCATCGACGCTGATCGTCCCCGTCGAGGCCACGAGCCCTGCGGCGGCGCGCAGCAACGACGACTTGCCCGCACCGTTCGGCCCGATCACCCCGACCCACTCCCCCGACTCGACCCGGTCGGTGAACGCCTCGACCGCGACGCGCGTGCCGTACGACACCGTCACGCTGCGGAACTCGATGCTGCTCATCAGGTGATCCGTCGCGTGCGCAGCAGATAGATGAAGAAGGGTGCGCCGAGGAACGCCGTGACCACGCCGATCGGGGTCTCCGCCGGGCTCGACAGCATGCGGCCAGGGATGTCGGCGAGGATCAGGAACGCGGCGCCGAACAGCATCGACAAGGGGATGAGTCGGCGATATCCCGCTCCGGCGACCAGCCGGATGGCATGCGGGATCACCAGTCCGACGAACGCGATCAGTCCGCTCACCGACACCACCGCCGCTGTGCCCAGCGTTGCGGCGATCACGATCACGAGACGTGTCCGGCCCACCGACACGCCCGAGCGCGGCGGCCTCGTCGTCGCCGACGCGGAACACGTCGAGATGTCGACGATGAAGCATCAAGACGATGCAACTCACCGCGACGTACGGAAGTATCAACACCACGTCGGACCACGTCGCACCCGACAGACGGCCGAGGATCCACTGGAACACCTCGCGCACGACATCCTGGTTGCGCTGCAGGAGGAACGTCTGCACCGCCGTCACGAACGCGACGACCGCAACGCCCGCCAGCACCAGTGTGACGCCCGATCGGCCCGAGCCGGTCGACGATCCGCTGAACGATGCGCCGACGAGGTAGGTGACGGCCACGGTGAGCACGGCGAACACGAACGCGGAGGTGGGCACCGGATCGATCGGCCACGACATGGTGACCGCCCGCCCCGTCGTGAGCGCGAGCGTGGCGCCGAGGCCCGCCCCTGCGGCCGCACCGAGCAGGTAGGGATCGACCAGCGGATTTCGGAACACGCCCTGGTAGCTCGCACCGGCGACCGACAGCATGCCGCCGACGAGCGCGGCCAGGATCACCCGCGGCATGCGGATGCGCCACACGATGTTCCACTGGGCGTCGGTGACTCCCGAGTCGACCGAGATCAGCGGCAGGTGATCGAGCAGCGCGAGCGGCACTCGCCACGACGCCGGGCCGGCGGGGCCGATCGAGGCGCCCACCACGATCGACACCACCAGGATCACCGCTCCGATCGCATACCAACGACCGTTGCCGGATCGCGTGCCCGCCCGCGCGTCGACGGCGTCCGCCATCGTCACGCCGGCGGGCACGGCCACCATCAGCTCGCCGCGTTCGTCACCGCATCGGACACCGACTGGAGGAAGTCGACCACCCGAGGACCCCACCGCGACGCGACGTCGTCGTCGAGCCCGACGACGTTGCCGCTCTGCACGGCACTGAGGTCGCCCCAGCCCGGGCGTGCGGCGACCGTTTCGAGCGACTGGCCGCAGCACTTGGTGTCGGCCAGGAACACGAGGTCGGGGTCGGCGGACACGATGAACTCGGCGCTGAGCTGCGGGTACCCGCCCGAGTTGCCTTCGGCACTGTCGGCAATGTTCTCGAGTCCGAGCAACGCATAGAGCTCGCCGATGAACGTCGTCGAGTCGACGCTGAACAACGTGTCGTCGATCTCGTGGAAGAACCTGAGTGGCTCGGTCGGGATCGGCGTCGCGGCGACGATGTCGTCGATCTCGGTCTGCATCGACGCGATCAAGCGCCTCCGCCTCGGATTCGTGGCCGGTCGCTGCCCCGAGCTCCGCGATCTGACGGTACGTGTCGTCGATCGTGAGCGCGGCCGGACCATCCCACCAGCCGATCCCGAGGGTGTCGAGCTGCGGGCCGAGGCCGTTGAAGTCGCCGCCGATGAGCACCAGGTCGGGCTCGTACGCGGCGAGCGCCTCGACATTGTTGTCGAAGGCCGACAGATCGTTCGGGAGCCCCTGCGCCTCGGCCGGATAGTCGGAGAACTCGTCGACGGCCACGAGCTGGTCGCCGGCACCGATGGCGTACATGATCTCGGTGTGCGTCGGGCTCAGCGACACGACACGCTGGTCGATGCCGTCGCTCGGTGAGGTGCCCGATACGACGGTCGTCTGGTCGGCCACCGATGTCGGAGTCGTCGCCGGCAGTGTGTCGGCGACGTCGCTCGACGCGTCATCGGAGCCACAGGCTGCAGCGACGAGAGCGAGCCCGACGACCGCGCCGAGCATTCGCCGGCTGAACCGGCGGGAGTGGGTGTTCATGGTTGCCTCCAAGGAGTTGGAGGACAAGATGGGTGCTGGTCGGCGAACCGACCGGCGAGCCGTCCCTTGCCTCGAGGGTGATGGTCGCGTCACAGGGCAGGCGACCGGGCTCGCTTCCAGCGTGTGCTGGGAGACCACCGTTGCGGGACAGCGCCGGGTTCTCACCGGACTTCGCTGCGTCTGCGACAGTTCGACATCGTAGTGCTGCGTGCGTACGCTCCCCAATCCCATGACTGACCACGAACCGATCGGCGACACCGTCCCCACCGAAGACCCTCGACCCGACGGATTGCGCAGCGCGGACTCACTCGTCGTCGTCAACACCGGCAACGGCAAGGGGAAGTCGTCGTCGGCGTTCGGCATGATGATCCGCGCCGTCGCCCGTGACTGGAACGTGGCGGTGGTGCAATTCATCAAGTCGGGTGACTGGAAGGTCGGCGAGGAGAAGATCGGGCGTCAGCTCGGTGTCGACTGGTTCGCGTTCGGCGACGGCTTCACCTGGGACTCCGACGACCTCACGAACGATCGCGCGCACGCCGCCGAAGGCTGGGCGAAAGCCGCTGAGCTGATGCACGCCGGCGACCACCAACTCGTGATCTTCGACGAGCTGACCTACCTCCCGTCGTTCGGATGGATCGACGTCGCCGAGATCGTCGAGGCGATCACGAACCGGCCGCGCCACGTCAACGTGATCATCACCGGTCGTGACGCGGCGCCGGAGCTGATCGAGATCGCCGACACCGTCACCGAGATGCGCGAGGTCAAGCACGCGTACCAGCAGGGCATCCGGGCGATGCGCGGCATCGACTACTGAGACGAGACGCCATGCTGTCGCCACACCTCCGTGAACGTCTGGCCGTGTTGCCGGACAACGACACGCCGGCGGTCGACGCCGTGCACGATCGGGCTGCGAATCTGCTGCGGCCGAGCGGGGCCCTCGCGTGGCTCGACGAGATCGCCGCGTGGGTCGCCGGATGGCAGCGGACCGCCACCCCGGCCGTCGATCGCCCGGCCGCGTTGATCTTCGCCGGTGACCACGGTGTGGCGGCCGCGACGAAGGTGAGTGCGTACCCGACCGGCATCACCCAGGCGCTGTTCGACGCCTACCTCGAGGGACGCTCCACCATCGCGGCGTTCGCCAAGATCGCCGGTGCCACCGTCTCGGCCATCGACGTCGGCATCGGCCGACCCACCGGCGACATCCGCCACGAGCCGGCCCTGACCGACGAACGCTTCGACGAGATCGTCGACATCGCGTTCCAGGCGGTCGCCGAACTCGACTGCGACCTCCTGGTGCTCGGTGAGATCGGCATCGGCAACACCACGCCGTCCGCAGCCATCGCTGCGGCGCTTGCCGGAGGCGAGACCGCGGCGTGGGTCGGTCGCGGCACGGGCGTCGACGACGACGGCCTGGCCCGCAAGCGCGCGGCCGTGCAGGAGTCGGTGCGCAGGATCGCCGGGATCGTCGACCCGATCGAGATCCTGCGTGAGCTCGGTGGCTCCGAACTCGTCGCCGTCGCAGCAGCCACCGTCGCCGCCCGGCACCGCTCGATCCCCGTGGTCCTCGACGGCTACGTGGTCACCGCCGCGGTGCTCCCCCTCGTCATGGTCAACCCGGCGGCCCTCGACCACTGCACCGTGGGGCACTGCTCCGCCGAACCCGGCCACCGCAAGCTGCTCGAACGCCTCGGCAAGCGTCCGCTGCTCGACCTCGACATGCGCCTGGGCGAGGGCTCGGGCGCGATGGCGGCCGTCCCGCTCGTGGCGATGGCCTGCGCCGGTGTCACCGAGGTCCCGACGTACGACGAATGGTTCGGTCGATAGCCTCGCTGCGTGCGAATTCCCACCCCCGTTGCCCAGGTCGTCCGCGGATTCACGATGGGGTCGGCCGACATCGTCCCCGGCGTCTCCGGAGGCACCGTTGCGCTGGTCCTGGGCATCTACGACCAGCTGATCCGCAACATCAGCCAAGGCGCACACGGCCTCAAGCAGCTGCTGACCCGCGACGTCGCCGGGTGCGTCGACACCTTCAAGCGCATCGAGTGGGTCTGGCTCTTCACCCTGCTCGCCGGCATCTTCGCCGGCAATCCTCGCCCTCTCGTCGGTGATCGAGACGCTCCTGCACGACGAACCGATCCGGATGTCGGCGCTGTTCTTCGGACTCATCCTCGGTTCGATCTGGGTCGCGCTTCGGATGCTCGACAAGGTCGACGGCATCTCGATCGCGCTCATGTTGGGCATCGGCGCCACGATGTTCCTGCTCCTCGGCCTGCGTTCCGACACCGAGGTCGCCGACAACGCCGTCGAGGCGGTCACCAAGCCGTGGTGGGTGTTCTTCCTCGCCGGAGCGATCGCGATCTGCGCCATGATCCTGCCCGGCATCTCCGGGTCGTTCATCCTCGTGATGCTCGGCATGTACACCGAGGTGCTCGGGGCGGTGAACGACCGTGACTTCACGGTGCTGATCGCGTTCATGCTCGGCTGCGTCGTCGGCCTCGCCCTGTTCTCCACCCTGCTCAACTGGCTGCTCGAGCGGTATCACCGCTGGGTGCTGGCAGCGATGATCGGCCTGATGCTCGGCTCGACCCGGGTGCTGTGGCCGTGGCCGAACGGTACGAACACCACCACGATGACGCTGCCGCGCGACGACGTGGTCGTCCCCCTGCTGATCATGGTGATCGGCGCTGCGGTCGTGGTGATCGTCGATCTCCTCGCCGTGCGCTTCGTCCACGTCGAACCACTCCACGAACACGAATCCGCCGTCACGCCCACCACCTGAACCCAACCCGGAAATTCGGAGCGAACGTTGCGCTGAGCGCAACAATGCCTCCGAATTTCGGGGTGTCGAGCCTGCCGGCACCCACAACACGGCTGACCTACGATGCGCTCGATGGCCGACCGTTCCGTTCCCGCCCGACTCGCCGACGAGCTCGCGAACATGTCGTTGTTCGCCGGGCTCACACGTCATCAGCTGGAGGAGGTCGCCGGCACGGTGCTCGAGCGGCCCGTGAAGGCCGGCAAGACCGTCATCAAGCAGGGCCAGTGGGGCCACGAGTTCCTCCTCGTCCTCGAGGGAGAGTTGGACGTCCAACGAGACGGCGTGGTCGTCGCCACCACGGGTCCGGGTAGCTTCTTCGGCGAACTCGCAGTGCTCGACGATGTGCGCCGGAACGCGACCGTCGTGGCGACGACGGCCGCCGTGATCGGAGCGATCGAGGCGAGCCTGTTCGTCCCGCTCCTCACGGACATCCCCATCCTCGCCGACCGCATCGCGGCGATCGCGGCCCGGTACGAATCGCCCCCCGAACCCACTCCCTGACTCACAACGCCCTGACACCCACCCGAAATTCGGAGCCGATCTTGCGCCCAGCGCAACTCTCGCTCCGAATTTCGGAGGATGGTGCGTGGGCGGGGTGGGGGCGGTGGTGGGCGGGGTGGGGTGGGGTGGGGTCAGGCGTTGACGAGGGCGGCGAAACGGTCGATGCCTTCGGCGAGATCGTCGTCGCCGAGGGCGAACGAGAACCGGCCGTAGCCGCCGAGGCCGAACGCCTCGCCTGGCACGAAGGCAACCTTTGCCTTGTCGAGCACGAGATCAGCGAGTTCCAAGGTGTTGGTCGCCGTCACTCCGTCGATCGGCCGGTTGAGCAGACCGGTGAGGTCGGGGTAGGCGTAGAACGCGCCCTGTGGCTCGAGGCAGGTGACACCGTCGATCGCGTTGAGCTTGGTCCACATCGTCTGGGCCCGGCGGGCGAACGCTGTGCGCATCATCACGACGTCGTCGAGCGAACCCGACACGGCCGCGAGCGCGGCACGCTGCGACACGTTGGCAACATTCGAGGTGGCGTGGCTCTGGAAGTTGGTCGAAGCCTTGACGACGTCGTCTGGCCCGATCATCCAACCGACGCGCCAGCCGGTCATCGCGTACGTCTTGGCCACACCGTTGACGATGATGCACTGGTTCGCGAGTTCGGGCACGAGCGTCGGCATCGAGGCGAACACGTTGTCGCCGTAGGTGAGGTGCTCGTAGATCTCGTCGGTGATCACCCACACGCCGTGATCGACCGCCCACTCGCCGATCGCCTTCACCATGTCGGGCGGACACACCGAACCGGACGGGTTGTCGGGGCTCACGAACAGCAGCACCTTCGTACGGGTGGTGTAGGCCGCATCGAGCTGCTCGATCGTGACCTGGAACCCGCTGGCCGCATCGGTGTCGATCACGACCGGGACGCCACCGGCGAGCGTGATCGCCTCCGGGTACGTGGTCCAGTACGGCGCCGGGCAGATGACCTCGTCGCCCGGATCGCACAACGCAGCAAAGGCGGTGTACACGGCGTGCTTGCCGCCGTTGGTCACCAGTACCTGCGACGGGCGCGCATTCGAAGCCGGAGTCGCGCAGCGTCTTGGCCGCAATCGCCTGCTTCAACTCTGGCAGCCCGCCGGCGGGCGTGTACTGGTGGTTCTTCGGATCGCGGCACGCCTCGACGGCGGCCTCGACGATGTGAGCCGGCGTCGGGAAGTCCGGTTCGCCGGCGCCGAAGCCGATGACGTTCTCGCCGGCGGCCTGGAGGGCCTTGGCCTTGGCATCGACGGCCAACGTGGCAGAGGGGGCGATCGCGGCGAGTCGTTCGGAGGTGCGCTTCACGTCGGTCAGCCTGCCACAGGGAATCCTCCATCCCAACGACAATTCGCAGCGTGGGATCGACGCGGCGCACGCGCCATGCTGGGGACCGTGAGTTCGGACCCCGCCACCATCTCGATTCCCGCCGACCTGCTCCCCGCCGACGGACGTTTCGGTTGTGGCCCCTCGAAGGTTCGTCCCGAGCAGATCGACGCCGTCGTCGCCGCCCAGGAAACGGTGCTCGGTACGTCGCATCGCCAACCCGCCGTGAAGAACCTCGTCGGCAGCGTCCGATCAGGGCTCACCTCGCTGTTCGGCCTGCCCGACGGCTGGGAGATCGTGCTCGGCAACGGCGGCTCCACGGTGTTCTGGGACGTCGCCACGTTCGGATTGATCCGAGAACGCAGCCAGCACCTCGTGTTCGGCGAGTTCTCCTCGAAGTTCGCCGAGGCATCGGCGGCCGCACCCCACCTCGGTCAGCCGAGCGTCATCGCGTCCGAGACCGGCTCGCATCCGGAGGCGTCGGCCGAAGACGGGATCGACCTCTACGCGCTCACCCACAACGAGACGTCGACCGGTGTGGCCATGGAGTTGGCCCGCCCGGCTGGCACGAGCGCCGACACCGCGCTCGTCGCCGTCGATGCCACGTCTGCGGCCGGTGGGCTCATCTGGGACCCGAACGAGGTCGACGTCTACTACTTCGCTCCGCAGAAGTGCTTCGCCTCCGACGGCGGCCTCTGGCTCGCAGCTTGTTCCCCGGCTGCCGTCGAACGCATCGAGACGATCGGGACGAGCGACCGCTGGCGGCCCGCATCGCTCGATCTCAAGATCGCGCTCGACAACTCCAAGCTCAACCAGACGTACAACACCCCGGCGGTCGCCACCCTCGTGATGCTCGACGCTCAGATCGCATGGATGAACGACAACGGTGGCCTGGACTTCGCTGCGAATCGGAGCGCTCAGTCTGCGGCGACGCTCTACGGTTGGGCCGACGACAGCAGCTACGCCACACCGTTCGTGGCCGATCCCGCCAAGCGTTCCAACGTCGTGGGCACGATCGACCTCGACGACGGCATCGACGCCACGGCGGTCAATGCGGCGCTGCGAGCCAACGGCATTCTCGACACCGACTCGTACCGAAAGCTCGGACGCAACCAGTTGCGCGTCGGCATGTTCCCGGCGATCGACCCGTCCGATGTCGAGGCGCTCACCCGATGCATCGACCACGTCGTCGGGGCACTCGGTTGACCAGGACGAGCTGATGCAACCCACCGACGTTCTCGCATTCGGTACCGGCGACATCGGCGCGCTCGATCGTCCGGTGATGCTCGTCGGGCTCGAAGGCTGGTTCGATGTCGGAGGCGCGGCGACCCAGGCCGTCAACGCGTTCGTCAGTGCGGAACATGCCGTCACCGTCGGTGAGATCGATCCCGACCCGTTCTACGACTTCACGCAGCAGCGACCACACGTGTCGATCGACGACGACGTCCGCGAGATCGTGTGGCCGTCGAACGAATTCGTCCTCCAGCGCAATCCGGGCCATCGAGACGTGGTCGCACTGATCGGCGTCGAGCCCCACATGGCCTGGCGTACCTACACCGGTGCCATCACCGTCGTCGCCGAGGCACTCGGCTGTGAGGCCATCGTCACCGTCGGCTCGGGCGCCGAGGCGATTCCCCACTCCCGCACTCCGCCGGTCACCGGCAGCACCGCCAATGCGGAGCTGGCGCGCCGTCTCGGGCTGGTGGCACCGTCGTACCAGGGCATGACCGGCGTGGTCGGGGTGCTCCAAGCAGAACTGGAAGCCCGCAACGTCCCGTCGATCTCGCTGCGCGTGGGCATCCCCCACTACCTGATGAACGCCGAGCACCCCCAGGCCGTTCAGGCGCTCGTGCGCCATCTGAGCCATGTGCTCGACGTGCCGAACACGACCGATCTCAGCGATCAGATCGACAACTGGCGTGACGTCCACGACGAACTCGTCGCCCACGACGATCAGTTGCGGATGTACGTCAATCTGCTCGAAGCGGAGTTCGATCGGCGTGCGGAGGCTCAGATCCCGACCGCCGAAGATCTGGGCGCCGAATTCGAGGAGTTCCTCCGCAACCAACGCGACGACTGAGCAGGTTACGCCGGTGCCAGGCACCGGCGTAACCGATGTCGTCAGGCCTTGGCGGCTGCGAAGGCCTGTTCGAGGTCGGCGATGATGTCGTCGATCGACTCGAGGCCGACGCTCAGGCGCACGAGGCCGGGAGTCACGTCGGATGCCGCCTGCTCCTCGGGTGTCAGCTGCGAGTGTGTGGTGCTGGCCGGATGGATGACCAAGCTTCGAACGTCACCGATGTTGGCGACGTGGCTGAGCAGCGTGACCCCTTCGACGAACTTCTTGCCCGCCTCGAGGCCACCCTTGATCTCGAAGGCGAGCACCGAGCCGTATCCCTTGCCACCACCGAGCTGCTTCGCCCGCTCGTGCCACTGGCTCGAGGGCAGTCCTGCGTAGCTGACCGACTCGACCTGGTCGTGTGCTGCGAGGAATTCGCCGACGACCTGCGCATTGGCGAAATGACGCTCCATTCGCAGGCTCAGGGTCTCGATGCCCTGCAGGATCATGAAGGCATTGAACGGCGAGATCGCCAGCCCCATGTCGCGGAGCATCTGGACGCGCGCCTTGAGGATGAATGCCCCGTGGCCGAGGGCCGGGAAGTAGGCGAGGCCGTGGTAGCTCGGATCGGGCTCGGTGAAGTTCGGGAAGCGACCCGAGGCCGCGTAGTCGAACGTGCCGCCGTCGACGATGGCGCCGGCGACCGAGGTGCCGTGGCCACCCATGAACTTGGTGAGGCTGTGCACGACGATGTCGGCGCCCCACTCGAGCGGACGGATCAGGTACGGCGTCGGCACCGTGTTGTCGACCATGAGCGGGATGCCATTGGCGTGGGCGACGCCGGCAATCCCCTCGATGTCGAGCACGTCGTTCTTCGGGTTCGGCATGACCTCGCCGTAGAAGACCTTGGTGTTCGGCTTGATGGCAGCCTCCCACTGGGCGAGGTCGTGCGGGTCGTCGACGAAGGTGACCTCGACACCGAACTTGGGCATCGTGTAGTGGAGCAGGTTGTACGTACCGCCGTAGAGCGACGGCGAGGCGACGACATGGTCACCGGACTCGCACAGCGTCATCAGCGCCAGCGTCTCGGCAGCCTGTCCGGAGGCGACGGCGAGCGTGCCGGGGAGCCCGACTGCGGTGATGCAGCCACCCTCGAGTGCGTTGACACGGGCTTCCAACGCCGCCTGCGTCGGGTTCATGATGCGGGTGTAGATGTTGCCGATCTCGGCCAATCCGAAGAGGTTCGCCGCATGCTCGGTGTCGCGGAACTCATACGACGTCGTCTGGTAGATCGGCACCGCCCGGGCACCGGTCGTCGGATCGGGCTCGCCGCCGACATGGATCTGCTTGGTCTCGAATCCCCACTGGTCACTCATAGGGCCGAGACGCTACCCCTCAATACCCGACCCCACAAGTCAACTTTCCGAGCGACAAGCCCCCCCAACCCGAAATTCGGAGCGAACATTGCGCTGAGCGCAATGTTCGCTCCGAATTTGGGACGGGAGGTGGCCCCAAGGGGTCAGAGGAGGGAGGCGACGAGGCCGGCTTGGCCGAGGTGGTAGGTGACCATCACCGTCACCGGCATCCACCGCGCCGAGCCGACGAACTGTCGCCAGCCGAGCACCGAGTCGGATGCGACGAACAACCCGGCGCCGACGATCGCCCACACGTTGCCGGTCGCCACAGCAGTGCAGAACATCAGCGAGATCGCCGCGAGGTAGGCCGAGACCGCTGGGCCGAGCACCGGTTCGGATCGACGGGCGGCGCCGACGATGCGGCAGACCGACCGCTGCGGCCAGCACCACCATGATCACGACACCCACGACGAAACCGACCCACGACCAGTCCGGGGCGACGATCAGGCCGATCGTGTACGCAACGTGCGCGAGCAGGAACGCGACGAGACCTGGAATGAACCGCCGGTCGCCGTCGAGCAGGAACACGTCGCCGGCGAGCGAGAAGACGAGCGCCACGACGAACCACGCCCGCACCGCGGGATCCACCGGATCGAGCGTCGCCGCCACCCCGATCAGAGCGATCAGTGCGAGCGGCTTGCTCCAGAGTTCGGTGCGTCGGTCATCGGTCCATCGGCTCCACCAGTTCGCACCGGCGGCGACGACGAACACCACAGCACACCCGATCGACACTCCACTCATCACACCAACCCCTTGCCGAGCGATGAGCGAAGAGCCGGGATGTGGGCCACCGGCTCATCGCCGGAGCACACTGCGCCGAAGTGATGAGCCAAAAGCCAGGATATGGGCTCGTGGCTCATCGCTTGGTGATGGGTGGGGTGGGAGAGGGTGAGGCACTCAGCCTCCGGAGATGTCGGAGACCTTCTGCTTGCCGGCGCGGATGAAGGGCATCATGTCGCGCAATTCGCCACCGATCTCCTCGATCGGGTGCGCCTTGCCCTCTTGCTGCATGCGCTTGTAGTTCGGGCGGCCGGCTTCCGACTCCGCAATCCACTCGGCGGCGAACTGACCGCTCTGGATCTCCTCGAGAATCTTCTTCATCTCGGCCTTGGTGGCGTCGTTGACGACCCGGGAACCGCGGGTGAGATCGCCGTACTCGGCGGTGTCGGAGATCGAGTACCGCATGCCTGCGATGCCCTCTTCGTACATGAGATCGACGATCAGCTTCACCTCGTGGAGGCACTCGAAGTACGCCATCTCGGGGGCGTAACCCGCCTCGGTCAGCGTCTCGAAGCCGGCGCGCACGAGGGCGGTGAGCCCACCGCACAGCACAGCCTGCTCGCCGAACAGGTCGGTCTCGGTCTCCTCGGCGAACGTGGTCTCGATGACGCCCGCCCGGGTGCCGCCGATCGCGTCGGCGTACGACATCGCAATGTCACGAGCCTGACCGGTCGCATCCTGCGCGACCGCGATCAATGCCGGCACGCCGCCACCCTCGGTGTAGGTGCGGCGCACGAGATGGCCGGGACCCTTCGGGGCGATCATGATCACGTCGCAACCGGCGGGCGGGTGGATGCGATCGAATCGGATGTTGAATCCGTGCGCGAACGCGAGCGCCTTGCCGTCGGTCATGTGCTTGGCGATGTGCTCGTCGTAGATCGCCTTCTGCTCCGTGTCGGGAGCCAGCAGCATGATCACGTCGGCCCAGGCGGACGGCGTCCTCGATGGTCATCACGGTCAGACCGGCGGCCTCGGCCTTGGCCGCCGACGACGACTCGGGTCGCAGGCCGACGACGACGTCGACGCCGGACTCCTTGAGGTTCAACGCATGGGCGTGGCCCTGCGAGCCGTAGCCGATGACGGCGACCTTCTTGCCACGGATGATCGAAGGATCCGCGTCCTCTGCGTAGTAGACGGTGACGGCCATCTCAGCCAGCCTTTCCAGTGTTCGGTGTGGGGGTTTGGTTCACGGCGCGCAAGCGTGCGCCACGATCGAGTTTCGGAAGCGCCACGCGACCTGTGCGCTGGAGCTCAACGATGCCATAACCGTCGAGCAAATCCTCAAAATCGTCGAGCTTGTCGGGATGACCCTCGAGGCTCACGGTCAACACCGACTCGGCGACGGCGATGATCTTGCCCTCGAAGATGTTGACCAGCTCGACCACCTTGCCACGCTGCTCATCCGGCGCCTTGACCGTCGCGATGAGCAGTTCGCGCTCGACCGAACGACGTGGATCGAGTTCGGAGATCTTCACGACGTCGATCAGCTTGAACAGCTGCTTGGTGATCTGCTCGAGCGGCGTCGACTCCACGTCGACGACGATGGTGATGCGGCTCATGCCGTCGTCCTCGGCCGGAGCGACGGCGAGCGAGAAGATGTTGAAGCCACGCCGTGCGAACAGCCCGGCGACCCGGGCCAGGACGCCGGGCCGGTTCTGGACGAGCACCGACAGGATGTGGTGGTTGAGGGTCTGGCCCCCGTACTGGTTGATGGTGGTCACTTGAGGGCCTCGGCTCGGTCTTGCTGGGTGGGGTGGAGGATGAGGTCGTCGTTGCTGGCGCCGGCCGGCACCATCGGGAAGACCAGCTCGGAGGCGTCGGTGCGGAACTCGATGACGACGGAGCGGTCCTTGATGGAGTTCGCCTTCTCGATGGCCGGACCGACCTCCTCGGGCGACTCGACGAGAATGCCGACGCACCCCATCGACTCGGCCCACATGACGAAGTCGGGCACCTTGGCATTGAGGTACACCTCGGAGTAGCGCTCGTCGTAGAACATCTCCTGCCACTGACGAACCATGCCGAGGTAGCTGTTGTTGAGCAGCGCCACCTTGATCGGCAGCCCCTCGACCGTGGAGGTCACGAGCTCCTGCGCGGTCATCTGGAAACAACCGTCACCGTCGACGGCCCACACGTCGCACTCGGGCTTTGCGGCCTTGGCGCCGATGGCGGCGGGGATGGAGAACCCCATCGTGCCGAGACCACCCGAGTTGACCCAGGTGTAGGGCTCGTTGAACTCGAAGAACTGCGAGGTGTACATCTGGTGCTGGCCGACGCCCGACGACACGATCGTGTGCGGTGCCGCGAGACGGTTCAGCTCCTCGATGCAGTACTGCGGCTTGAGCGCGGCGCCCGGCTCGGACTGCTCGTAGGTCATCGGGAACTGCTCACGCCATCCCGACACCTTGCTCTTCCACGCCGACGTGTCGGCCTGGACGGTGCCCGCAGCGATCATGGCCTTGATCTCGGAGATGATCTCCTCGATCACGTACTTGGCGTCACCGACGATCGGCACGTCGGGGCGACGGACCTTGCCCTGCTCGGCCGGGTCGATGTCGACGTGGATCACCTTGGCGACCGGCGCGAAGGCATCGACCTTGCCGGTGATCCGGTCGTCGAAGCGGGCGCCGAGCGTGATCAGCAGATCGGCCTTCTGCAGCGCGGTGACCGCCGTGGCGTTTCCGTGCATTCCGGGCATGCCGAGGCACAGCGGGTGATTGTCGGGGAACGCACCGCGCGCCATGAGCGTCGTCACCACGTAGCTGTCGATCAGCTCGGCCAGCTCGCGCAGCGCCTCGGCCGCACGCGCCTTGAGGATCCCACCACCGGCGTAGATGACCGGCCGCTCGGACGCCATGATCAGACGCGCAGCCTCCTTGATCATCCGTGGATGACCTTTGACGTTCGGGCGGTAGCCCGGCAGCGAGTCGAGCACTTCCTGATCGGTCGGCCAGTACCACTCCATGTCGTTCTGGAGGCAGTCCTTCGGCACGTCGATCAGCGTCGGGCCGGGGCGACCGGTCGTGGCGATGTGGAACGCCTGGCGAACCGCCATCGGGATGTCCTGCGCACTCAGCACGAGTTCGTTGTGCTTGGTGCACGAGCGGGTGATGCCGACCGTGTCGCACTCCTGGAACGCGTCCGTGCCGATCGCGTTGGTCGCGACCTGGCCGGTGATGGCGACCATCGGCACCGAATCCATGTAGGCGTCCATCAGCGGCGTCACGAGGTTCGTGGCGGCCGGGCCCGAGGTCACCATGGCGACGCCCGGCTTGCCCGACACGTGGGCGTAGCCCTCGGCCATGTGGCCGGCACCCTGCTCGTGACGCACGAGGATGTGACGGATGGGGCTGTCCATCAACGGGTCGTACGCCGGAAGGATGCACCCTCCGGGGTAGCCGAAGATGAGTTCGACGTTTTCGTGCTCGAGTGATCGGATCAGCGCCTCGGCGCCGGTGATTCGTTCAGCCTGATCTGCTGCCCTGGGATGGTTCCTTTGTTCGGGGTTGATCGTGGGCGGGGATGGATGGGAGTGGGAATCGGTGCCGAAAAGCAAACGACCTCCCGTCTGGGAGGTCGTGAGCACGCGCGGCAGTGAGCCGGGCGTGCTACCGGATGAGTACTACGAGTGAGTTCGGAACGCGTCGGGCGGCGTACACGCTCGACAGTCTGCCATCGATTTGCCGCAGGGTCAACCTCACCTCCGTCGACGGCGCAGTACGGTTGCCGTCGTGAGTCGGCGTGACGAGATCATCGACGAGGCGGCGACGATCCTCCGCGAGGAGGGTCCCGCCGCGCTCACGTCGGTGAACGTGGCCGCCCGGATCGGGGTGACGCAGTCGGCGATCTATCGGCACATCGTCGACATGGACGAACTCAGCGGGATCGCCAGCAGGATCGTCGTGTCGGAACTCACGGCCATGTTGAACTCGATCCTGCTCGCGCCGGACGTCAACTTCGACGACCTCGACGGCATCTTGGAGCTCAGCAGGAAGATCGTCACCGTCATGGCAGACGACCATCAGGCGTTCGAGGTCATCGACCGGTGGCGCTTCGCCGAGGGCACGCTCGGCGACGGCATCCGCGAGCTCCTGGCTGCGGGCCGCGATCTCGTGGTCTTCGTGCTCGAGTCGGAGTGGCGTTCGGAGTACGGCTACACCGATCCACTCCGCTCGAGCGTTGCCGCAGTCCAGAGGCGGCATGCCGAACTCATCCTCGACGACGTCATCGCGGTGGCCCGCTTCGTGCGACAGAGCCAGCGATCACGACGATGTCGCCCGGATGCTGCAACTGCGCATCGTGACGTCCTGGACGGCCTACGTCGTCGACATGCAGACGCCGGCTCGATCGGCCGCTCCCCGACATCGAAGTCGCCTGAGACCGACTCGCCCCTCGCCGACGGTCAGCCCTGGAAGGCCCCTTGCAACCGTGCGGCGGTGAGGGTGTTCTCCATCAGGCAGGCGATGGTCATCGGGCCCGTCCCGCCGGGCATCGGCGTGATGAACCCCGCGACTTCGGCAACCGGACCGAAGTCGACGTCGCCGGCGATGCCGGCTTCGGTTCGCGACACGCCGACGTCGATCACCGCAGCGCCGGGCTTGATCATGTCGGCGGTGATCATCCGCGCCTGCCCGGCCGCGCCGACGACGATGTCGGCTTCACGGACGACGGCTGCCATGTCGGCGGTTCGGGAGTGAGCGAGGGTCACCGTCGCGTCGACGCCCTTGCGCGCGAGGAGCAGCGACAGCGGAAGCCCGACGAGCGTCGACCGCCCGACGACGACGGCTCGCTTGCCGCTCGGGGAGATGTCGTAGCGTTCGAGGAGGCGCATCACGCCGAGCGGTGTGCAGCCCACCAGGCCGGGCCGACCGCGGACGAGTCGGCCCATCGAGCGTTCGGTCAGGCCGTCGACGTCCTTCTCCGGCGGGATGAGGTCGATGACCGGTTCGGGGTCGAGTCCGTCGGGCAGCGGAAGCTGCACGAGGATGCCGTGCACCTCGTCGTCGGCGACGAGTTCACGCACCACCGACTCGACCTCTGCCTGGGTGGCGGTCGACGGCAGGTCGACGTGGCGTGAGGTGAGTCCGGCCTCGGCGGCCTTGGCGTGCTTCATGCGGACGTAGCGCTGGCTCGGCCCGTCGTCACCGACGAGCACCGTTGCCAGGCAGATCGCCGGCGAGCCGGCCGCCTCGATCCGCTCCCGCAACCCGACGATGATCTCGTCACGCAGCGCATTGCCATCCATCACCACAGCCGTCATGTCACCGACTGTATGAGATCTGACCCCCTCACTCCGTTTGCGGCGACGGTTTGGTTGGAGCGCTCCAACCAAACCGTCACGCAAACAGGTGGGGGCACGCAAGCGGGTGGGGTGCCCGACTGGGGTCAGCCGGCTTCGGAGTGGGTGACGGGCTTCTCGCCCATCCACTCGCGCAGGGTGTTCTTCAGCTTGGTCTGCTGGATGAACAGATCGCTCTCGGCCGGCGACTCGCCCGCAGCCTGCGGGGCCTTGAGGTAGAAGCTCAGCCATTCCTGCACGCCCGACTCGCCGGCGCGGTGGGCGAGGTCCATGAACAGCGCGAGGTCGAGCACGATCGGCGCGGCGAGGATCGAGTCGCGGCAGAGGAAGTCGACCTTGATCTGCATCGGGTAGCCGAGCCAACCGAAGATGTCGAGGTTGTCCCAGCCCTCCTTGTTGTCGCCGCGCGGCGGGTAGTAGTTGATGCGCACGACGTGGTCGATGTTGCCGTAGAGGTCGGGGTAGACCTCGGGCTGCAGGATGCCGTCGAGCACGCCGAGCTTCGAGACTTCCTTGCTCTTGAAGTTCTCCGGATCGTCGAGCACCTCGCCGTCGCGGTTGCCGAGGATGTTCGTCGAGTACCAGCCGCGCAGGCCGAGCATGCGGGCCTTGAGACCGGGGGCGAGGATCGTCTTCATCCAGGTCTGGCCGGTCTTGAAGTCCTTGCCGGCGATCGGCACGTTGCGGGTCTTCGACAGCTCGATCATGCAGGGCAGGTCGACCGACAGGTTCGGTGCGCCGTTGGCGTACGGCACGTCGGACTGCAGCGCCGCGTAGACGTAGATCTGGCTCGGCGAGATGTTGGCGTCGTTGTCACGCAGGCCCTGCTCGAACGACTCGACGGTCGCGTGGACGTCGGAGGCCTCCTGATAGGCCTCGGTCGAGCCGCACCACACCATGACGAGACGGTCGCAGCCGTTGGCGGCCTTGAAGTTGGCGATGTCGTCCATGATCGCCATCGCCTGGTCCCACTTGTTGGCGATGTCCTTGACGCGGACACCTTCCAGACGTGACACCCAGCGCTGGTCGAACACGGCCTCCATCGGGACGATCGCTTCGAGCTCGCTGGAGATCGTGGCGAGGTCCTCGTTGTTGAGCACGCCGGCGGTGCGGGCGGCCTCGAGGGCGTTCGGCGAGATCGGATCCCAGCCGCCGAACACGATGTCGTCGAGGTCGGCCAGCGGCACGAACTCACGGATCATCGGGTTGCGGTTCTCGTCCTTGGTGCCGAGGCGGATGTGCGCCATCTGGCTGATCGAGCCGATCGGTGGGTGCAGGCCCTTGCGGGCGGAGATGACGCCGGCGATGAAGGTGGACGAAACGGCGCCCATACCGGGAGTGAGGACACCGAGCTTGCCGGTGGCGGGAGCGATCTGTCGTGCAGTCATTCCATCGATGATAAGCGATGTTTCAGTTCTCTGCCCTGTTGTGAAGCAAGACTGAAGTATTCTGCACGAGTGCAGCCACTCCCCGATCTGTCGATCCGACAACTCGAGTATCTCGTCGCGGTCGCCGAGGAACCGACCTGGGCGGTCGCCGCCGAGCGTGTCGGCGTCAGTGCCTCCGCGCTGTCGCAGGGTCTGGCCGAACTCGAACGTCGGGTCGGGTGTGGCACTGTTCGATCGCGATGGCCGGCGACGGCTCGTCCGGCCGTCCGCCGCACCAGTGGTCGCACACGCCCGCCAGGTGCTGGCGCTCACCCACGACCTTGCCGGATGGGCCGACCGAGTCCGCACCGGGCGCAGCGGCGCGCTCCGGCTGGGGATGATCGACGCCGCCGCCGTGGTCCATCTGCCCGACCAGCTCCGTCGCTTCCGCACCGACCACCCCGACGTCGACCTGCGCCTGCGGGTCGCGCCGTCCGCCGAACTCCTCGACCTCCTCGTGGCAGGCGAACTCGACCTGGTCGTGTGCGTGGACCCGCCGACACCGGTCAGCGGCATCGACACCGCTCCCCTGCTCACGGAGGACCTCGCCGTGTACGGACCACCCGGCCATTCGAACGGGCCGCCCGCAGTCCTGGGGGCCGTGGGTGTTGTTCCCCGCCGGTTCGCACACCCGGGCGCTCGTGGTCGACGAGCTGCGCCGACTCGGCGCGCCGATCGACGTGGTCGCCGAGAGCCACCAGCCCGACGTACTTCGCGAGATGGTTCAGCTGGGTGTCGGCTGGACGGTGCTGCCGACGTCGCAGGCCGAGCACGGCGACCGGCCACTGCACCGTCGGCGCAAACTCACGAGCCGTCGACTCGTGCTCGCGACCCGCTCGGGGTCGGTCCGTGACCCGGCCACCGACGAACTCGCCGCATCGCTCGCTGCCCGCTCGGGCTGATCTGCGTTCAGGTGCGAAGTCGGATCGGTCGACCGGCGCGTAGCGCTACCGGCCGGTTCGGGTGGCCGAGATCAGACCCACCGCGGTGAGGAAGCGAGCGAGTGGATCGATGTGATCGATCACCCCGCCCGTCTGCACGGCGATCTCCGTCGTGGCAGGCGAACTCGGGCGCGGCCAGTTGCGCCGGACTCGGCTGGTGACGATGTCACCAGCGCGCACATGGACGGCCGTTCCCGAGTCGTACGGCAGCGAGTAGGCCATGCGGGCGACGCCGGCCGGGAGGAACCGGTCGACGTCCAGCGAGAAGAACCAGACGCCGACACGGCCTCGGGCTCGCACTAGGTGCGCACGTTGACCTCGGGGAATGACCCGACGAACGGGAGTGGCCCCGAGCCGGCGATGCCGAGCGCGTCCATGTGAAATGGCACCAACCCCACCCAAGCGCTGCCATCGAAGTGGGCTTCCTCGGCCACGCTCACCGCCGACTCATTCCATTCAGCACTCTGCCCAGACCAGGGGCGCTCGCCACAGCATTCCCATGATGGGCGAGACTGCCACGATGACCGCTCCGCCCGTCCCCACCGTGTGGGTGCTCGGCGACCAGCTCTGCCGATCCAGAGGAGCGCTCGCCGAGCGGATGCCGGGCGACTGTCGCGTCCTGCTCGTCGAGAGCGCAACCCTGATCACCTCTCGACGGTGGCACCGCCAGCGGCTCCATCTCGTCCTGTCGGCCATGGCCCACTTCGCAGCCGAGCTCAGAGCCGAAGGTTTCGACGTCGACCACCGCCGAGCGGACACGCTGCAACAAGGCCTGCGCGACCACGTCGAGGAGTTCGGTGTCGACATCGTCGTCGCCGACGGAGCCCACGAGCTGGGACGCCCGATCGCTCCTGAGCGCCACGGTGTCGAGTTGGTGCGCAGCGACCGGTTCCTCTGCCACTACGACGACTTCGCGCGCTGGGCGGCCGACCGCAAGAGGCTGACGATGGAGGACTTCTATCGTTGGCAGCGATTGCGGCTCGGGGTGCTCATCGACGAAGGCGCCAACGGCCCCGAGCCGGTCGGCGGCCGATGGAACTTCGACCACGACAACCGAGAGCCGCCACCGCGCGACGGTCGAACCTGGCCGTCGATCACGCGGTTCGAACTCGACGACATCGACCTCGCGGTGATCGAACGGCTTCCGTCGGCGACGTTCGGCGCCGACCCCGATGGCACGTGGCCGGTCACCCGCTCGCAGGCCCTGGCCCGATTGGGTGAGTTCATCGAACACGGTCTGGCGTCGTTCGGACCGCACGAGGACGCGATGCTCACCGCCGAGTGGAAGCTGGCCCACTCGGTGCTGTCGTCGTCGATGAACATCGGGCTGCTGCACCCCGACGAGCTCGTCGAGGCAGCCGAATCCACGCTATCGCGACGGCACCGCTGCGTTGAGCTCCGTCGAAGGATTCATTCGCCAGGTGATCGGATGGCGCGAGTACGTGTGGGGCGTGTACTGGCTGTGGATGCCCGAGTACCGCATCGAGAAACGCACTCGGGCCGCACGCCCGGTGCCACCGGTGTTCACCGGTGCGGCCGACACCGAGATGGCCTGCGTCGCCGGCGTGGTCGGCCACGTACGAGATCACGGGTACGCGCACCACATCGAACGGCTGATGGTGCTCGGCAACCTCGCCCTCACCGCCGGCGTCGACCCGTGGGCAATGACGGAGTGGATGTGGGCGAGCTTCGTCGACGGCGCCGAGTGGGTCATGCTGCCCAACGTGATCGGAATGGCCCTGTTCGCCGACGGCGGGATGATGGCCACCAAGCCGTATGCGTCCGGCGGCGCCTACATCAACAAGATGAGCGACTGCTGCCGTTCGTGTCGCTTCGACCCGAAGAAGCGGGTCGGACCCGACGCCTGCCCCTACACCACCCTGTACTGGGACTTCCTCGCCCGCAACGCCGACTCGCTCAGATCGAACCACCGCATGGCCCGACCGCTCGCCGCCATGCGAAATCTGAGCGACCTCCCCGCCGTCCGCGATCACGCCATCGAGATCCTCGACCGTCTCGACCGCGGCGATCTCTGACAGCTGCGCCGTCGGCGACCGCCCGACGAGCTGACGTCAGGCGGTCGGAGTCGCGCCGCCGAGCACGGCGTGGAGCTGCGACGAGTCGACGTTGCCACCGCACAGCACGAACGCGCTGCGCTTCCCACGCCGTAGCGGCGTCTCCGACAACAGACCGGCGAGCCCGATCGCTCCAGCCGACTCGGCCACGTTGTGGGTGGTTCGGTAGATGATCCGCATCGCCTCAGCGGTCGCATCGTCGGGCACGGCAACGATGCGCGACGCGCCGGCGACGATCCCGGCGATCGACACCGGGTCAGGCGACCGTGTCGCCACACCATCGACGAACGTCGCCGCCGACTCGGTCGTCACCACCTCGCCTCGCTCGAACGAGAGCAACGTCGACGGGGCCAGCTCACTGACCACGCCGACGATCTGCGTGTCGAGTCCGAGGAGGTCGCGCACGGCGATCAGGGCGTTGATGCCCGACCCCATGCCGACCGGCACGTAGACCGTGTCGAGTTCGCCGGCAGCGTCGAACAACTCCTTCGCGTACGTGGCGACGCCCAGCACGAGATCGGGGTGGAACGGCGGCACGGGTTCGAGTTCGCGTTCGGCCGCGAACTGGATCGAACGTTCGCGGGCCTCCTGGAAGTCGGTGCCGAACTCGACGACGTCGGCGCCGAGCGCCCGCATCGCCGCGTTCTTCTCGACGCTGTTGCCGTGGGGCACGAAGATCGTGACCGACCGGTCGTGGACCCGCCCGGCGTACGCGAGGCTCTGGCCGTGGTTGCCGCGCGTGGCGCTGACCACTCCGCTCACTTCCGGACGCTCGCGCGCCAAGCGGTCCATGTAGACCAGCCCACCACGCACCTTGAATGCCCCGACGGGTGTGTGGTTCTCGTGCTTGACCACCACGGCCGAACCGGCGACCTGGCTCAACAGGGGCCACTCGTACTGGGGTGTCGGCGGCACGTGTCGCCGAACGACCTCGGTCGCACGGGCCAGGTCGTCGAGGTCGAACATCGTCACGCCGGCCCACGATCGGTCACCACGTGATGCATCGCGACGTCGTGCGGCTCCACCGGCAGGACGTCGACCAACTGTTCGTGAAAGCAGACGCCGACCGTCACGCACGTGTCGCGGACCTCGGCGAGGAAGCGGTCGTACCACCCGCCGCCCTGGCCGAGTCGTTGGCCACCAGGCGTGAATGCCAGCCCGGGCACGATCACCACATCGGGCCACCCCGGATCGACGTCGTCCTCGGGGACGGCGACCGCCACACCCTGGTCGGCGCACCACCCGGCGAACGCCTCCACCTCCGGCTCGCCCGGGATGGTGCGGAACACCAGGATCCGGGCGGCGCCGGCGATCGCCGGCATGGCGATGACGTGCTGCCACAACTGCCCGGACCGCTCCGGTCGGTCGTCGAGCGAGCGACGCAGCGTCCGCATGCGTCGACGAAGTTCGGGCTTGCCCTCCTCGAGTGGCGTTCGGTCGGCCATCGGGCCGGAGCGTACAGTGGTCGGCGATGAGCGATCAGCCGCCACTCCCCGACGCCAATGCCGTCGCCTTCGACGCGAAGCACTTCCGCACGGTGCTCGGCCACTTCCCCACCGGGGTGACCGTGATCACCGGCATGGCCGAGGGCGATCGGCCGCACGGCTTCACGATCGGATCGTTCACGTCGGTGTCGCTCGACCCCCCACTGGTCGGCTTCCTGCCCCAGATCGACTCCGAGACCTGGGCGCTGATGTCCGATGCCGGCAGCTTCTGCGTCAACGTGCTCAGCGACAAGCAGAGCGACCTGTGCTGGAAGTTCGCGAAGAGCGGAACCGAGACGACCCGCTTCGAAGGTGTCGAGTGGCATGCCGCACCATCGGGCGCGCCGGTGCTCGAGCGCGCCGTTGCGTGGATCGACTGCGAGGTCGAGAACGTCTACGAGATGGGCGACCACTACTTCGTGCTCGGCCGGGTCACGTCGCTCGACGCCGACGCCGACCACGACGGCCTCCCACCGCAACCGCTCGTGTTCTACCGCGGCACCATCGGCGGCTTCTCGGCCGAAGGCTGACAATCCCTCGGAACACGTCGCCGACCGGAGCGCCGTTGTTCCGGACCGACGACGAGAGACTGTGGGCGAGACTCCGATCGATCGACACACCCCACTGGCCGCCGGGCTCGACACGTTCGCCGTCGTGTTGTTCGTCGCCATCGGACGCCGCGAGCACGAGCAGGACTCGGCGATCAGCGGCTTGATCAACACCGCGGCGCCATTTCTGATCGCGTTGGCGATCGCCTGGCTCGTGTTGCGGGCGTGGCGGCGACCCACCGAGCTTCGCGTCGGCGTCGGGATCTGGGCGCTGGTCGTCGCCGGCGGGATGCTGCTGCGTCACTTCGTGTTCGACGACGGAACGGCGACCGCGTTCATCATCGTGGCCACGCTGTTCCTCGGATTCTTCATCGTCGGATGGCGCGTCGCATTCGCGGCGATCGAGCGGCGACGGGCCACCGCCGCCGCCTGAGGCTCGCGGACGGTTGCCGACGCTTGCCGTGTCGGTCAGAGGCCGGGCGAGACCGTCGAGCCGTGTGACGTCCAGTAGTCGTTGATCGAACGCTGAATGCGGAAGAACCAGATGAAGTTGCCGATGATCGGCAGCAGGAACCACAGGCCCCAGATCGTCGTGATCGGTGGCTCCTTGCCCTCGCGACGGTAGAGCTGCTCGACCTCCGACGCCATCAGGAACATCGTGATCGGCGAGATCAGCAACGTGATGAACAGGTAGGCGACACCGCCGAGGCCCGTGCGTGCATGTTGTTTGATCTCCTCGCCGTTCTGGTACGACCAGACGATCGTCCAGATCCCGAACGTGACGATCGTCAGCAGGATGACGAGCCACGCCGACCTGGGCTTGCCGATCGGGCCGAGGGTGCCGGCGAATGGTGCCGCAGGAGGGGGCGGCACGCTGGCGGGATCAGAAGGTGACGGCAGATCGGTCATGCCGACACCGTAGACGCAACCGAGAGACCGTCCGGATGACCGTCGGCGTTCGAGGACGGCTCGTCGCCGACGGACCGACTCGGGCATGCTCGGCGCATGACCGCACTGAAGATCGAGATCGACCCCGCCGAAGCCGGCTTCTCCGCCGACCGTCTCGCCCGCATCGACCGTCACTTCGAGGGATACGTCGACCAGAAGAAGTTGGCGGGCTGGCACGTCGCCGTGAGTCGCAAGGGCCAGGTCGTCCATTCGTCGACGTACGGCCACCGCGACATCGAGAGCGGCGCGCCGTTCACGGACGACACGGTCGTGCGCATGTTCTCCATGACCAAACCGATCACATCGGTCGCAGCGATGATGCTCTACGAGGAGGGCCTCCTCGAACTGAAGTCACCGATCTCCAAGTGGCTGCCCGAGTTCGCCGACACGAGGGTGTACCGCTCGGGGTCGTTCCTGGCGCCGGTGACCGAGCCGCAGGTCGAACCGATACGTGTCTGGCACCTCCTCACCCACACCTCCGGGCTGACCTACGGGTTCCACAACACCCACGTCACCGACGCGATCTACCGGCGGGGCGGGTTCGAGTGGGGCAACCCCCCGGGTGCCACGCTCGCCGAATGCTGCCGCGCTGTGGGCGGAGATGCCGCTCGCCTTCCAGCCGGGCAGCGAGTGGAACTACGGCGTGTCGACCGACGTGCTCGGCCGGCTCGTCGAAGTCGTGTCGGGCATGCCGCTCGACGAGTTCTTCCGGACCCGGATCTTCGAGCCGTTGGGCATGACCGACACCGGCTTCTACGTGCCCGACGAATCGATGGACCGGTTCGCCACGCTGTACGTCCGCAATCCGGCGACCGGGGAGGCAGTTCCCGCCCCGGGACCGCTCGGGCGCGCCTCCAACGAGCCGCCGGCGATGCTGGGTGGCGGCGGCGGGCTCGTCGGCACCGCTCACGACTACCTGCGATTCGCCCACATGCTGCTCAACCGTGGTGAACTCGACGGGGTGCGGCTGCTCGGCAGCCGCACGGTCGACTACATGACCCGCAACCACCTGCCGGGCAACGTCGACCTCGAGCTGTTCGGCCGGCCGTTGTTCGCGGAGACGAGCTTCGATGGCGTCGGATTCGGGCTCGGGTTCTCGGTGGTGCTCGATGCCGCCGCCAACAAGGTGCATGCGATCCGAAGGCGAGTACTCGTGGGGCGGCGCGGCCAGCACGATCTTCTGGGTCGATCCGGTGCAGGAGATCGTGGCGCTGTTCCTCACCCAGCTCCTTCCGTCGAGCACCTACCCGATCCGCTCGCAGCTCAACCAACTCGTCCAGCAAGCCCTCGTCGACTGAGTGTGACGCCAGGGGTCAGACCCCCGGCGTCACACTCACGTCACGACCATGTCGACAGCACGGTCGCAGGTTGTCTCGAACAGCGCGTCGACGTCGTCGAGCCAGTCGAGGTGGTGGTTCACCTCGAGGCTCACGAACCCGTGGAGTTGCGACCACGCGCCGATCGCCCGTGAGCGAGACGCGGCCGACCACCCTTCGAGGTCGGTGCCCGCCTCACCACTCAGCTCGGCCAGCGCCTCCGCCATCGGCAGAAGGACCGTGACCTGGGCACCGACGGTCGGGCCACCGGGAGGAGCGACGTAACCCGGCAGCACGTCGGTGAACACCAGCGTGAATCGTGCCGCATACCGCGTGGCGAAGCGTCGGTAGCCCGCCATCGCCTGACGGACCCGGACCTCCGGCGCCGCGTCGACGTCGACAGTGCGGGCGACCTCGGCCGCCATCTGTCCGTAGATCTCGACGATCAGCTCGGTGTGGAGCGCATCGAGGCTCTCGAAATAGGTGTACAGCGTCGACGGGCTCACGCCGACCGCGCGGGCGAGCGCTCGCCAGTTGACCGCTGACGGACCCCCCTCGTCGAGTTGGACGAGCGCGGCGTCGAGCACGTCGCGGCGCAACGCCTGCTGTTGCAGTTCACGGCGAGTGAGGGTGTGCATGACCCGACAGTACCGCATCGTCGAATGGTGTTCGAGATTCGAACAATGTGACGGATGTCCGGTTGACCAGGTCGCTCGCCGTCCTTATCTTGAACACTGTTCGATATACGAATGACGTTCATCCCGAAAGGATCCATCATGACCGAGCCAGCAGGACTCAACCATCCGGACAACCGACGCCACGTCGTCCTCGGTGCCGGACCGGTCGGGCGCGCGATCGTCACCCATCTCGTCGACCGGGGCATCGCGCCGACGGTCGTCACCCGCTCCGGCACCAGCGTGCCGGGAGCGATCGCCCGGCGGGCCGACATCACCGACGCCGACCAGCTCGCCGGTGCGGTCGCCGGACGCGGACGTCGTGTACCAGTGCGCCCAGCCGGCGTATCACCGTTGGCAGGAGGAGTTCCCCGCGCTCCAAGCGGGCGTGATCGACGCCGTCGCCGCGTCGGGTTCACTGCTGGTCGTGGTGGAGAACCTCTACGGCTATGGGCCCGTCGACGAGGACCTGACCGAGGCCCTGCCGCTGCGGGCAGGCACCAAGAAGGGCGCCGTTCGCGCCCGCATGTACCTCGATCTGGTCGAGGCCCACCAGGCGGGCCGGATCCGCATGGTCGTCGCCCGGGCATCGGACTTCTTCGGACCGCACGTCGACGGGTCGGCGTTCGGCGAGCGCTTCGTCTCCCAGGTGACCGCCGGCAAGAAGGTCGACATCCTCGGCGATCCTGAGGCCCTTCACTCGGTCACCTTCGTCCCCGACCTTGCGTCCGCGATGGTCCGACTCGCGCACCGCACCCGAGACGTGGGGTCGTGCCTGGCACGTCCCGAATGCTCCTGCCGTGACCCAGCGCGAACTCGTCGAGATCGCCGCTCGGGTCGCCGGGAACACGCCGACGATCCGTCGTGTCGCCCGATGGCAGCTCAAGGCGCTCGGCGTCTTCTCCGCGCCGATCCGCGAGACGGTCGAGATGGCCTACGAGTTCGAGCACGACTTCGTCGTCGACCACAGCGACTACGCCGACCACTTCGGCGACCACTCGACAGCGCTGGCCGATGCGTTCGCGCTGACGATGGGCAGCGAACAGGTCGACATCGCAGGTGCGGCGTGAGCGCAGTCGTCGTCTCCCGAGCTCGCTCGTCGACGAACAGGACCTGGAACGTCGCAGGGCGCTGGATGCTGGGATTCCTCGGCTTCCCGGTCGGCGGACTCGTGGCGATGACCACAATCGGCGCCATCGACTCCACGGTGGCGGCGCTCGCCGGTGGGGCTGTGACCGGAGCAGTTCTCGGCGCGGTGCAATCGTTCGCCTCGTACACGCTCCCCCGACGGTCGTGGATCGCGGCGACAGCCGTCGGACTGTCCGGTGGTCTGGCTCTCGGCGCGACCGTCGTCGACTTCGACACCTCGATCGGCGCGCTCGCCGTGCAGGGCGCGATCTGCGGCGCGTCGATCGGTCTCGCCCAGACCACTTGTGCTCACACGGTCGACAACCCTCGGCCACCGGGGTTCAGCGCTCTGGGCACCATTCCTCGCAGCCTGCTGGGCACTCGGGTGGACGATCACGACGTCGGCCGGCGTCGACGTCGAGCGCCAGTACACCGTGTTCGGTGCCAGTGGGGCGATCGTCGTCACCGCCCTCACGGCGATCCTGCCCCTCACCCTCCGCCGCCGGTGATCGTCACGCCAGGGATCTGGACCCTGGCGTGACGGTCAGAGGGTGTTGGTGATGGCGCCGGTCTCGGCGCCTTGGACGAGCTTGGCGTACTTGCCGAGCACGCCGGTGGTGTAGCGGGGCGAGTTCGGCTTCCAGCCGTTCATCCGATTGGCCAGCTCGGCGGTGTCGACCAACAGGTCGAGCGACTTCGTCGGCACGTCGATGCGGATGAGGTCGCCGTCGCGCACATGGGCGATCGGTCCGCCATCGGCCGCCTCGGGTGCCACATGGCCGATGCAGAAGCCCCACGTACCGCCGGAGAACCGACCGTCGGTGATCAACGCACAGTCCGAACCGCGACCGGCACCCTTGAGCGCTCCGGTGATGGCGAGCATCTCGCGCATCCCTGGACCACCCTTGGGGCCTTCGTAGCGAATCACGATCACGGTGCCGGGCTGGATCGAACCAGCGAGGATCGCCTCCATGGCGAACGACTCGTCGTCGAACACGCGGGCCGGACCCTCGAAGTGCATCTGCGCGTCGGACAGACCCGCGACCTTGACGACGGCGCCCTTCGGGGCGAGCGTGCCGGTGAGGATGTTGATGCCGCCGGCTTGATGGATCGGCGCGTCCAGTGGATGCACGACCACGCCGTCGGCCGCCGGTGGATCGATCTCCGCCAGATTCTCGGCCATCGTCTTGCCGGTCACGGTCATCGCGTCGCCGTGCAGCAGGCCGGCGTCGAGGAGCATCTTCAAGACGACGGGCACGCCGCCGACACGGTCGAGGTCGCTCATGTGGAACTTGCCGGCCGGCTTCATGTCGGCGATGTGGGGCACCTTGTCGGCGATCCGATTGAAGTCTTCGAGTTCGAGTTCGATCCGTGCCTCGTTGGCGATCGCCAGGAGGTGGAGGACGGCATTCGTCGATCCACCCAGCGCCGACGTGAGCGCGATGGCGTTCTCGAAGGCCTTCTTCGTCATGATCTGCCGTGGGGTGATGCCGAGGCGCAGGAGATTGACGACTGCCTCCCCGGCACGCTCGGCATCGCCCTCGCGGCGACCGTCGATCGCCGGTGGCGACGCCGTGCCCGGCAGGCTCATCCCGAGTCCCTCGGCGATCGAGCTCATCGTGTTGGCGGTGAACATGCCGCCGCACACGCCCTCACCGGGGCACACGGTCGTCTCGATCTCGTGGAGTTCCGCTTCGGTCATGGTGCCGGCGGCGCACGCGCCGACGGCCTCGAACACGCTCGTGATGTCGGTCGCCACACCGTTGTGCTCGCCGGGCATCGTCGAGCCGTTGTACACGAACACACTCGCCAGGTCGAGGCGGGCGGCCGCCATCAACATGCCGGGAATCGACTTGTCGCAACCGGCGAGCCCGACGAAACCGTCGAAACGCTCCGCGTGCATCACGGTCTCGACCGAGTCGCAGATGACCTCACGCGACACGAGCGAGGCGCGCATGCCTTCGTGGCCCATCGAGATGCCGTCGCTGACGGTGATCGTGCCGAACTCGAGCGGGAAGCCGCCCGCCTCGCGCACGCCGACCTTGGCGTGCTCGGCGAGCTTGCGCAACGTCATGTTGCACGGCGTCACCTCGTTCCACGACGACGCGATCGCGACCTGTGGCTTGTCCCAGTCCGCATCGCCCATGCCGACGGCACGGAGCATTGCTCGCGACGGCGCCTTCTGCATGCCGTCGGTGACGTCGCGCGAGCGCGGCTTGACGTCGACCGGTGTGCCAGTGCTGTCGGTACTCATGGTGGGCAGAGTAGTGGCGCTCACCGATGCTCAACCTGGTGCTCTGCGCACCCCGGTCACCGGTTACGCCGGTGCCTGGCACCGGCGTAACCGGAGGTCGGGCTGCGCGTTCGAGGGCGGGCTGCCACAATGGCTCGATGGCCGAAGTGCGCGAAACGAAGTTGCCGGGTGTGGGGGTTCGCCACGAGTTCACGACCGAGGACGGTGCCGACATCGGCGTGCTCGTCCACCACGACGGTCGACGTGAGATCCTCGTCTACGACTCGGACGATCCGGACGCGTGCTCCTCACTCGTGAGTCTGTCCGCGGCCGACACACGAACGGTGTCGGAACTGCTCGGGGCGAGCCGGGTCACCGAGGCGGTCGCTGCGGTGCAACAGGAGATCGAGGGTCTTGCCATCGAATGGATCGAACTGACCCCCACCTCGCCGGCATCGGGATCGACCATCGGCGACGGGATGTACCGCACGCGGACCGGTTCGTCGATCGTGGCGGTGATCCGCGACAGTCAGTCGGTCCCAGCACCGGGCCCGGAGTTCGGGTTGCTCGCCGGTGATGTGATCGTCGCCGTCGGCACGACCGAGGGCTTGGCCGCACTGCGCGATCTCGTGCGCCCCTGATGGTCGGATGTTGATTGCCGCCGGATCATCCGACGCTGCGCTGGCGTTCGTCGAGATCGGCGCGCTCGTGCTCGGCCTGGCGCTGTTGTCGCGTCTCGCCGGCCGCTTCGGGATCACGGCGATACCGCTCTATCTGCTCGCAGGACTCGCGATGGGCGAAGGCGGGGTGGTCCAACTCGACGTCAGCTTCGAGTTCTTCGAGATCGCCGCCGAGATCGGCGTGCTCCTGCTGTTGTTCGCGCTCGGGCTGGAGTACTCCGAGAGCGAACTGCGCAGCGGACTGCGTTCGGGTCTGACCCCCGGCGTGGTCGACATGGCGCTCAACGCAACCCCAGGCGTCGCTTTGGGGTTGATCCTCGGATGGGATCCACTCGCGGCCGTGCTGCTGGGTGGGGTCACGTGGATCACATCGTCCGGCGTCGTGTCGAAGGTGTTGTCCGATCTCGGGCGGCTGGGTTTCCGCGAAACGCCGGCGGTCCTCAACCTCCTCGTGATCGAAGACCTCGCGATGGCCGTGTACCTCCCTGTCGTCGCGGCGCTGATCGTGGGCGGCACCATCACGGCCACGGTCCTCAGTGTCGCGATCGCGCTCGCGGCGGTCACGATCATCCTGCTCGCAGCGTTGCGCTACGGGCGTCGCCTGAGCGACCTGGTGGCCGGCGGATCCGACGAGACCTACCTGTTGACGGTGTTCGGCATCACACTGCTCGTGGCGGGCCTCGCCCAACGGCTCGAGGTGTCAGGCGCGATCGGGGCGTTCCTCGTCGGTCTGGCACTGTCGGGCAAGGCCGAACTCCGGGCGAACCAACTGATCTCGCCACTCCGCGACCTGTTCGCGGCGATGTTCTTCCTGTTCTTCTCGTTCCAGATCGACCCCGCCGATCTCGTCGTCGTCATCGTGCCCGCGATCGGACTGGCGCTCGTGACGGTGTTCACGAAGGTGGCGACGGGGTGGTACGCAGGGGGACGCATGGGCGTCGGGCCGAAGGCTCGCATGCGCGCCAGGAACCGTGTTGATCGCGCGAGGCGAGTTCTCGATCGTGATCGCCGCGCTCGGGTCGAGCCTGCTCGACGGTCCCGAGCTGGGCGCGCTCGCCGCCGCCTACGTGCTGATCACCGCCATCGTGGGACCCCTCGCCTCGAAGTTCTCCGACCGGATCCCGATCCCGGCCGCCTCGCCGATCGCCGGCTTGCAACCGGGGTCTGACCACCGGTTACGCCGGTGCCTGGCACCGGCGTAACCGATCAGCGGATCTCGAAGACGGGGTGCTTCGGTCCGGCGGCGAGCAGTTCGTCGTCGGTGGCGTCGGGTCCGACGCCGTCGAAGAACTGGCCGACCTCCCACTTCCAGCGGCGAAGGTAGGCCCGCAGGATCTCGGGCTTGTCGGCGTCGTCGATCTCGACCAGCGAAACGTGTCCGCGGCGCCGGCCGACGCGAAGGTCGCACGAGCCCGACGCACGGACGTTGAGCACCCACTGCGTCGTCCCTCGTGGCGCCACGAGGTAGCGGCGATCGTCGATCGTCAGCACGTTGACGGGCGTCGTGCGGATCTCGCCGGAGACCCGCCCCGGCACCTCCAGCACCCGGGAGCCCCAGAGGCTCAGGCCCCATTTCGTGCATCGTGCGACGAGCGGGTTGAACATGTTGCGGGTGAACCAGTCGGGCTCGATGTACCGGCCGGCATCGGTCGTGTTGCGTGTCTGGGTGGTACCCATGGTGTTGCCTCCAATTCGTGAGCAGTGCTCTTGTTGTGGATCACTGTACTCCATTTCTCGACGATGTCAAGAGCAGTGCTCTGGTTTCAGATCACCGATCTGTAAGACTGCGACGCATGACGACTCCGACGCCATCGATCCAAGGAGCGCGAGCGTGGCGCGAGCGGAAGTCCACGCCGCCATCCTCGCGACCGCCAGCGCCCACGTCGCCGCCGAGGGAGCGGCCTCGCTGTCGCTCCGAGCGGTCGCCCGCGACCTCGGCATGGCCTCGTCCGCGGTGTACCGCTACTTCGCGAGCCGTGACGAGCTGCTGACCGCGTTGATCATCGACGCCTATGACTCACTCGGCGATCACACCGAAGCAGCGGTCGCATCCAGCGCCGATCGACCGCCGGCTCGCCGTTGGGTCACGACGGCAATGGCGATCCGCGAGTGGGCCGTCGCCCGGCCACACGACTTTGCACTGCTGTACGGCACGCCGGTCCCCGGCTACGCGGCTCCCGACGACACGGTCGCTCCGGGCATCCGGGTGTCGCTGGCCCTCATCAGCATCGTTGCGGATGCTGCCCGCGGCGCGGGGCTCGACGAGCCCACCGACCTCGTGATCAGCGACGACACCGCGACGTCGTTGCAGGGGTTGAGTCGGGTGGTCACGCTCCCGGACATCCGTGCCACGACGATGCTCGCGATCGTCCTGGCCTGGACGCAGCTCTTCGGGTTGCTCACGTTCGAGCTCTTCGGCCAGACCAAGAACTTCGTCGGCAACGACGACCTGTTGTTCCGCGACGCTGCGACGAACATGGCCCGCCGCATCGGCCTCGCCGAGCGCTGAGTGTTACGTCTGGGGTCTGACCCCGGATGTGACCCCTGACGTCACGGTCAGTGTTTGATCATGACGTGTTTGACCTCGGTGTAGGCCTCGACGGCGTACATCGACATGTCCTTGCCGTAGCCCGACTGTTTGAAGCCGCCGTGCGGCATCTCCGAGACGATCGGGATGTGGTCGTTGACCCACACGGCGCCGAACTGCAGCGCCTTGCTCATGCGCATCGCCCGGCCGACGTCGGACGTCCAGACACTCGCGGCAAGGCCGTAGTCGACGTCGTTGGCCATCGCCAGTGCCGTCGCCTCGTCGGCCGCGACCTGCACGGTGACGACCGGACCGAACACTTCGCGTTGCACGATCTCGGAGGACTGGCCCGGACCGACCACCACGGTCGGTTCGTAGAAGAAGCCGGGGCCGGATCCCATCGAGCCGCCGACGGTGACCTCGGCGCCGGCCTCGCGGGCCCGATCGACGTAACCGGCCACTCGTGACCGGTGGACGTCGGAGATCACGGGACCCATGTCGGTGTCGTCCGCCATCGGGTCGCCCACCTTGATGCTCGCGACCGCATCGTTCAGCTCGTTCACGAAGTCGTCATGGATCTTGCTCCCCGCGATCACACGGCACGGCGCCGTGCAGTCCTGCCCGGAGTTGTAGAACGACATGCCCTTGAGGTTCTCGACGACCGCCGCGATGTCGGCATCGTCGAACACGATGACCGGAGCCTTGCCGCCGAGCTCGAGATGGACACGCTTGAGCGAATCCGACGCCGCCCGCGCCACGGCCTTGCCGGCGCCGACGCTGCCGGTGATCGAGATCATCGCGATGTCGGGGTGCTCACTCGAGCGCGGCGCCGGCGACTGCACCTTGCCCGCACACCACGTTGAACACGCCGGCCGGCAGGACGTCCGCCGTCAGCTCCGCGAGTCGCAGCACCGAGTACGGCGTCAGCTCCGACGGCTTGAGAATGACGGTGTTGCCCGCCGCCAATGCGGGGCCGAGCTTCCAGGTCGCCATGTTGAGCGGGTAGTTCCACGGTGTGATCGAGGCGACCACACCGAGTGGATCGCGCCGCACCATCGAGGTGTAGCCGGCCATGTACTCGCCTGCGGCCTTGCCCTCGAGGAAGCGACAGGCCGACGCGAAGAAGCGCCAGTTGTCCTTCGTGAGGTCCATCTCGAACTCGACGATTCCGACCGGCTTTCCGACGTTCTCGCACTCGATCCGCGACAGCTCGTCGATGTTGTCGTCGACGACGTCGGCCACACGGTGCAGGATCTCGCTGCGTTCGCGCGGCGTGAGCGCAGCCCACGCCGGAAACGCTGCGGCAGCCGCGGACACGGCAGCGTCGACGTCGGCCGCGTCGCTGGCGGGAACTTCGCCGATCACCGCCCCGGTCGCCGGATTCACGACAGCGTCGGTCGCTCCGCTCTGCGCCGCACGCCAGTCGCCGCCGATGAAGTTGGAGTTCAAGGAAGACAGCTCGGTTGACATGGCCACAGATTGCCACGCCGAGCTCCCGATTGTTGCCGCCGGATGAACGATCCACGCATTGCGGAACACGATCGTCTCGGCGTTGTAGCCTTCCCCGATCATGAACACAGGACGGAACGTCCATCGAATGGGCGACGAGACCTCCCGATGAGTGACGTCGTCATCCAGCTCGACCACGTGCGCAAGTCGTTCGGTGATTTCGTCGCGGTCGAAGAGGCCAACTTCGGCATCCAGCAGGGCGAGTTCTTCGCCATGCTCGGGCCCTCGGGCTGCGGCAAGACCACGACCTTGAAGATGATCGCCGGGTTCGAGCAGCCGAGCTTCGGCAAGGTGCTCCTCAACGGCGTCGACGTCAGTCGGGTCCCCCCGTACAAGCGCAACGTCAACACGGTGTTCCAGCAGTACGCACTCTTCCCGCACATGACCGTCGCCGACAACGTGCGGTTCGGGCCGAAGTCGAAGAAGATCGCCAAGTCTGAGTACGAGCCGAACGTGGCCCAGATGCTCGACGTCGTGCGTCTCGCCGAGTTCGCCGACCGCAAGCCGACCCAGTTGTCCGGTGGGCAGCAGCAACGGGTCGCACTCGCACGGGCGCTCGTCAACTTCCCCAGCGCCCTCCTGCTCGACGAGCCACTCGCAGCGCTCGACCTCAAGCTCCGCGAGGCGATGCAGTTCGAGCTCAAGCGCATCCAGCGCGAGGTCGGCATCACGTTCGTATTCGTGACCCACGACCAGGGCGAGGCGCTGACCATGAGCGACCGGATCGCCGTCATGAGCGACGGTCGTGTCGAACAGATCGGCACACCCGAGGAGATCTACAACAGTCCGGCAACGCTGTTCGTCGCCGGTTTCATCGGCTCGGCCAATCTCCTGCCGGGTGAAGTGGTGTCGACCGACGGCAACGACACGGTGGTGAAGCTGAACGCCGGACCCGTCGTGCGGGCGCGGACCGACACCGACCGCATGCCGGGCGCGCCGGTCTCGGTGATGCTGCGACCGGAACGTCTGACGGCGACGACCGAGGGGCGCGCCGACGGGCGCTCGGTACAAGGCACCGTCCGTGACGTCGTGTTCCAAGGGGCGACCGCTCGCATCAACGTGCACCTCGCCGACGACAGCGAGGTCATCGCCAGCGTCGTCACCGGGACCGACCTTCCGTTCCTCCATCCCGGCAGCTCGATCCACCTGTCGTGGGATCCGGGCAGCGCCTACATGCTCGCCGGTTGGCCCCGCCGACCCGGCGCGACGGCCAACGACATGGACACGCTCGAAGCGCTGGCCGACTCCTGACGAACGGAAGCGATGCCACCACCTCGACGACACCGGACAAACTGACGCCGACAGACCCACCACAGCAGGAAGCAGATCCATGACCAGCCGACGACCCACTTCGTTCACCAACCAGCGTGGCGGCCTCACCCGCCGACAGCTGCTCGCCCGCGCCGGCGCCCTCGGAGCGGCCGGCATCTCGCTGCCGGCATTCCTCGCCGCATGCGGCGGCAGCGACGGCGACAGCGGGTCGGCTGCCTCGACGCCGGCAACGGGAAGCACGAGCGGCACCTCCGGTGCAAGCGGCGGTGGCGGTGCGGTTCGCTCTTCTTCGAGAACTGGCCTGCCTACATCGATCCCACCGAGGACGGCGCGACCGGCACGGTCGACCGCTTCATGGAAGCCACCGGGATCGACATGCGCTACACCGAGGCGTACAACGACAACAACGAGTACTTCGCCAAGATCCAGCCGATTCTCGGTCGGGGTGAGACGATCGACCCGGACATCATCGCGCCGACCGGGTGGATGGCCGGCCGCCTGCTCACCCTCGGCTGGCTCGACAAGCTCCCGATCGACCAGGTCCCCAACGCCGCCAACCTGCGCGCCGACCTGCAGGGACCGGCGTGGGATCCGACGGGCGAGTACAGCGCTTCCGTGGCAGGCCGGCTTCGCCGGAATCGCCTACAACATCGATGTCACCGGCCGCGAGCTGACCAGCGTCGACGACCTGTTCGACCCCGAGTTCGCCGGCAAGGTCGGGGCGCTCACCGAGATGCGCGACACCATCGGGCTGCTCCTGATGGCCGAGGGCATCGACATCTCGACGCTGACCACCTTCGACGAGGCTGCTCCCGCATTCGCTCGCCTGGAGAAGGCGAAGGCCGACGGCCAGATCCGGCGCTTCCACGGCAACGACTACTTCGACGACCTGTCGAACGGCAACTTCGCTGCGACCATCGGCTGGTCGGGCAACGTCGCGTCGCTGGCTCGCGACAACCCCGCGGTGCGCTTCGTGTTCCCCGAGAGCGGTGCGACGTCGTGGGCCGACACGATGGTGATCCCGAAGGGCGCCGGCAACGTCGACGCGGCCGCGCAGTGGATGAACTTCGTGTACGACCCGGTGCAGGCCGCGCAGATCACGGCGTGGGTCGGTTACGTCTCCCCTGTCGAAGGCGTCCAAGCGGAGCTCGCGAAGCTCGATGCGAGCCTCGCCGAGGATCCGTTGCTGTTCCCCGACGCAGCGACGCTCGCCCAGACGCAGACGTTCGCTCAGCTTCCCGAAGACGTCGAAGCCGAGTACGACGCCGCCTTCTCCGCGATCACCGGCGCCTGATGCGATGACTGCTGCAATGGTGCGCCGGGGGGTGAGGCGTCCCGAGAACCTCGGTCTCGGCAGGCGCGCTCCTCCTCGCCGGCGCACTGTTGGCAGCGGTCGGCGCTCGTGTCCTCACCGGACCACTCGCAGCACTTGCGTTGGCGGCCGTGCTCGCGAGCATCGTGATGCTCATCGTGGTGGCGACCATCGGCACGCCCGAGGCCCGACGCAAGCTCGCCCCCTACGGACTGCTCAAGCCGGGCATGCTCTGGCTCGCGTTGTTCTACCTGGCGCCGCTGTTCACGTTGTTGCGACTCTCGTTGTCGACGCTGCCCAGCCGCTTCGCCGTCGAGGCCGAGTTCGACTGGAACTTCGACAACTACGTCACGGCGTTCACCGACTTCGGACCGCAGTTCCAGCGGGCCTTCGTCTACGCCGGCATCGCCACGGTTCTCACGATCGCGATCGGATACCCGCTGGCCTACGTGATCGCCTTCCGCGGCGGCAAGTACCGCACACTGCTGCTCGGCCTCGTCGTGATCCCGTTCTTCACCTCGTACCTGATCCGAACGATCGCCTGGCGCGCCATCCTGTCCGACGACGGGATCGCCACCAGCTTCTTCGACTCCATCGGGCTCACCTGGTTTTTCGAGGCAACCAATCTGATGGACAACGGCCGGCTGATCAACACGCCGGCAGCCGTCGTCTTCGGACTCACCTACAACTTCCTGCCGTTCATGATCCTGCCGATCTACGTGAGCCTCGAGAAGGTCGACGTGCGGCTCGTCGATGCGGCCAAGGACCTGTACTCGACGTCAACGTCGGCGTTCCGCAAGGTGGTCCTGCCACTGTCGCTGCCGGGCGTGTTCGCCGGCACGTTGCTCACGTTCATCCCCGCGGCCGGCGACTTCGTGAACTCGCTCTACCTCGGCAGCCCGAACACCACGATGATCGGCAACTCGATCCAAGACCAGTTCCTCGTCCAGAACAACGTGCCGCTCGCGTCGGCCATGTCGTTCGTGTTGATGTTCATCATCACGATCTTCGTGATCGTCTACGGCCGCTTCTTCGGCACGGAGGACCTCGCGTGAGTGCACCGTCGTCGACCGGCGGGCGGATCGCCCGGTTCGCGCTGAACGCATACGCCGGGCTCGCGCTGCTGTTCCTGTTCATCCCGATCATCTGGATCGTCGTGTTCTCGTTCAACCAGCCCTCGGGCAAGTACAACGTGACCTGGCAACAGTTCACGCTCGACAACTGGAAGAACCCGTTCGGCGATCAGTCGCTCACCGATGCCTTCGTCGTCAGCCTGAAGGTGGCCGCCATCTCCACCGTCATCGCGACCATCCTCGGATCGTTGATCGCCATCGCGCTCGCCCGCTACAAGTTCCGCGGCAGCGGCGGGCTGAACTTCCTCCTCGTGCTTCCGCTCACCACGCCGGAAATCGTGCTCGGGTCGTCGCTCGCCACCCTCTTCCTCGACTGGGACGTCACGCGGGGGTTCACCACCGTCGTGATCGCCCACATCATGTTCCAGGTCAGTTTCGTGGCGCTCACAGTCCGCGCCCGCGTCCGCGGTTTCGACTGGACCCTCGAACAGGCGGCCGCAGGACCTGGGGGCGTCGCCGTTCCGAACATTCTGGAAGGTCACGTTCCCGCTGATCCTGCCGGGGATCCTCGCCGCTGCGCTGCTGTCGTTCGCGCTGTCGCTCGACGACTTCATCATCACGCTGTTCAACGCCGGCTCACTCGTGACCTTCCCGCTGTACATCAACGGTGCATTCCGCGTGAAGTTCCCGCCGGAGGTGAACGTGCTGGCCACGGCCATTCTCGTGGTGAGCGTGGCCCTGATGCTGTTCGGCACACTCTGGGGCACGCGTGGACGACGACGCTCCGCCGGCTGACCGGCGACCATGACACGACAGGTCTTCGTCTACGGCACGCTGCGGCCGGGTGACGTCCGGTGGCACGTGCTCGAGCCGTTCACGCTCGACGGTGGGATGCCCGATTCGGTGTCGGGAGGTCTGTTCGACACCGGGCTCGACTACCCCGCGGCGGTGTTCGGACCGCACGGAACGATCCATGGGCACACGTTCGCGTTGATCGAGGCGACGCTCGATCGGGCGCTCGCGGTGCTCGACGAGGTCGAGGACGTCGTGGGCGGCGAGTACCACCGGGTGATGCTGCGAACCCACCGCGGTCTCGATGCCTGGGCGTACGCCTACGGCGCCGGTCTGGAACTCACCCCGATCCCCTCCGGCGACTGGCTGCTCCACCGCCCGACCGGTCGCGCCCGGCCGCTGGAATGAGACGCGGGGTCAGACCCCGCGTCTCATATTGCGTCGGCGTCGAGGGGGTGCGAACATGTGTTCGTGTCCACCTCTCGCTCAGCAGCGACGATCATGCACGCGGATCTCGACTCGTTCTACGCCTCGGTCGAGCAGCGTGACGATCCATCGCTGCGCGGCAGGCCCGTGGTGGTCGGCGGCGGGGTCGTGCTCGCGGCGAGCTATGAAGCCAAGGCGTTCGGCGTGCGAACAGCGATGTCGGGCAGCGCGGCGCGACGCCTCTGCCCGAACCTGATCGAGGTCGCCCCGCATTTCGAGGCCTATACCGACAGCGAGTCGCGCCGTGTTCGACATCTTCCGCGACACGTCCCCGATCGTCGAGCCGATGTCGATCGACGAGGCGTTCATCGACGTGGCCGGATTGTGGCGCATCGCCGGCACACCCACGCAGATCGCCACCGGACTGCGCTCACGGGTTGCGGCCGAGGTCGGCTTGCCGATCACGGTCGGCATCGCCCGCACGAAGTTCCTCGCCAAAGTGGCGAGCGCAGTCGGCAAACCCGACGGTCTGCTCGTGGTGGAACCCGACGAGGAGCTTGCCTTTCTGCACCCGCTGCCCGTCCAGCGACTCTGGGGCGTCGGACACGTCACGGCGACCAAGCTCCATGATCGGGGCATCCACACGGTCGCGGATGTCGCAGCCATGAGTTCGGACGCGCTGACCGCGATCGTGGGTCGCGCCATGGGCCGTCAGCTCCACGCCCTCAGCCACAACCGCGACGCTCGACGTGTCACCGGTGGCAAACGCCGCGGGTCGATCGGTTCACAACAGGCACTGGGCCGACGGCGACGCTCGCGCGAACGAGATCGACGTCGTGCTGTGGCGACTCGTCGACCGGGTCACGAGCCGGATGCGACGCGCCGACCGAGTGGGACGCACGGTGACCTTGCGTTTCCGGTTCGACGACTTCAGCCGGGCGACGCGCTCGCACACGCTCGTGGACCCGACGGCGGGAACGTCGACCATCCACTCCACCGCCGTCGCCGTCCTCGATGCCGCGTCCGGCCGATCATCGAGGTGAAGGGCATCAGCCTGCTCGGTCTGTCGATCGGGAACCTCAGCGATGTCGACGCGATCCAACTCGTGCTCCCGTTCGAGCGCAAGGACGCCGAGCAGCTCGACACCGTTCTGGATGCGGTGCGCGACCGTTTCGGTCGCGGCGCCCTTCAGCGGGCGACCACGATGCGCGGCGACCCCGGCATCCAACTGCCGATGCTCCCCGACTGATCGGAGCGAGCTCCGAATGACCGTGGACGTCGACCCCCACCTACATTCGACCCATGAGCGCTCGCGAACGACTGACCGGTCCGGACAACAGGGGGATCTGGTACTTCCTGGATGCAATGAGCGCGGACAGGCGGCGGAGGCGGCGGGCCGCATCGAGTCGCTCGGCTACTCCACGCTGTGGATCCCCGACACGGTGGGCCGCGATCCGTTCGCTCACCTCGCCTGGCTCGGTTCGCAGACCTCGACGCTGCAGTTCGCCACGGGCATCGCGAGCATCTTCAATCGCCACCCCGGGCCGATGCTCCAGGCGGCGAACACCCTCGCCGAGCAGACCGGCGGTCGTTTCGTCCTCGGCCTCGGCGTCAGCCACGTGCCGATGGTGGAAGGCGTCCGAAAGCTCGACTACTCCAAGCCGCTCAGCCAGATGCGCGACTACCTGGCAGCTATGGATACCTCGATGTACATGGCCGTCCCGCCGCCGGAGAAGCCGCTGCGCCTGCTGGCGGCACTCGGGCCGAAGATGCTGGAGCTGTCCGCCACCGCGGCCGATGGCGCACATCCCTACTTCGTCACGCCCGAGCACACCGCTGAAGCCCGCGAAACGATCGGTCCGGACAAGCTGCTGTGCGTCGAGCAGAAGGTCATCGTGTCGACCGACGCCGATGCTGCCCGCGTGGCCGCCAACGTCCAGATCGATCGGTATGCAGGCTTGCCGAACTACCGCAACAACTGGAAACGGATCGGATTCACCGAGGACGAGATCGAGCAGCGAGCGAAACGATTCGTCGACCACGTGATCGTGTGGGGTGACGAGGACCGCGTGCGGGCAGGAATCCAGGCTCACTACGACGCGGGTGCCGACCACGTGTGCATTCAGCCCGTGTCGACCGAGGGACCGCTGGTGCTCGACTGGAACGCGCTCGAGGCGCTGGCGCCGACAGCATGATCGACTGGCAGCACGTTCGCTACGACATTCCCGCTGAGCGCGTCGCCCGGATCACGCTGGCGCGCGTGGAGATGGCGAATGCACAGAACTACCTCATGATCTCCGAGGTGAACGAGGCGTTCGACGTCGCCGCCAGCGACGCCGACATCCGGTGCATCGTCCTCGCTGCCGACGGCGACCACTTCTCGTCGGGCCACGACCTGAGCGATCTCGACGCCGACATGTCCGACCTGCACACGATCGGCACGCAATGCCATTTCGACGCAGACGGCGCCGAGGGGTACATGGCCCGCGAGGCCGAGCTGTACGTCGGCATGTGTTGGCGGTGGCGCAACATTCCCAAACCGACGATCGCATCCGTGCAGGGCAAGGTGATCGCCGGCGGGCTGATGCTCGTCTGGCCGATGGATCTGGTGATCTGTTCGGAGGAGGCGACCTTCTCCGATCCGGTCGTGGCGCTCGGCGTGAACGGCCACGAGTACTTCACGCATCCCTACGAGGCGGGGGCGCGCCTCGCCAAGGAGATGCTGTTCACCGGCCGGGCGATCACCGCGCAGGAGGCGCTGATGCACGGCATGGTCAACAAGGTGGTGCCGCTCGACGAGTTGGAGTCGGCCACCCTGGAGATGGCAGCACACATCGCTCGGCGCCCGATGTTCGGGCTGACGCTGGCCAAGCAGTCGGTGAACAACGCACTCGACGCGATGGGCCAGTACACGGCGCTGCAGTCGGCGTTCGGGCTGCACCACGTCGCCCACACCCACAACCGCCTGAAGTTCGACTCGCTCATCGACCCGAGCGGCATCAAGGTCATCCGCGACGAAGCCTGAAATGAGACGCGGGGTCTGACGCCCGCGTCTCATTCAGCCGAGGCGGTCGAGCACGTTGCGCGGTGATCCGCTCGACCTGTGGCGTCGCGGCCGGCGAGGCCGTGGGCCCAGTCGGTGCAGCCGGAGGTGACGACCGTGCCGCCGCCGGGCGAGGTGTAGGTGCCGAGCACGGCATGGCCGTGGGCGATGCGCTCCACCGCCGCGGCATCGCGTGTGCCGAACAGGCGGCGCGGCGATGAACTCGACCTCGGACGGTTCGTTCGGCGCCGGCGGCCGGGCGGCGGTGGTGCGGGTGAAGTGCGCGGCCGGCGCGGTGCCGAGGATCTCGAACGATCGTCGGGCGTGCCGTCGGCGCCGGTCGGGTACGGCAGGCCGTCGCGGGTGGTGAAGTCGCAGCCGTCGCACTCGTAGCCGACGATGGTGGCCCGGCACCGAGCACGTCGCCGTAGCCGAGGCCGGTGCCGTCGAAGATCCAGTGATCGGCGCGGTGCACCGTGTAGCCGCCGGCGCCGTTGGTGACCCGCTTGCCGATGCGGTGGTAGCCGCCGCGGGTGAAGCTGACGCCCGGTCATGTGGTTCTCGGGTCGACCGATGAGGTGGTCGGACCAGATGGTCGTCAGCTCGGCTCTGCCGGTCGGTGTCGAACACCGGGTCGTGCTTGAACGAAGCCCTTGTAGCCGACCATCGTCGCGGCCGGGCCCTCGGCGTCGGTCCTCCAGCCGCACCTGCCAGAACGAGGTGTTGCCCGAGAAGAACGCGGCGTTGCCGCCGCGGGCGATGAACGCCTCGACCGTGTCGCGCATCGGGCCCGACCAGTACTCGTCGTGGCCGACCGACAGCAGCAGCCTGGTCGGCCGTCGAGCAGTCGGGGTGGTCCTCGAGGTCGGCGTTGGTGCACACGTCGATGCCGTAGCCCTTGCGCTCGGCCCACTGCAGGAACGGGCAGCTCCCAGTCGGGCCAGCCCGCCGAGCCGGCCCACGGCGACAGGTGGTTGCAGCTGCAGGTAGCCGACGTGGGTCGTTCATGTCGCGGGTCGGGTGGGTGCGACGGGGTGACCCGCCGGCCGGCGCCCGGCGGCTTGTACAGGTAGCCAGGTGCCATCGGCCGCTGCAGCGACGACGGTGGTGCCGCCGGTGTAGAGGTTGCGGCCGCCGAAGTCGTTGTAGGCGTGCCAGGTGTTGGTGGCCAGCGCGAGCAGGATCGTGTTCGCCGAGTCGGCCGGTCGGGCGCACGCACGAAGAACGCGTGGTCGCGGCGGCGCTTGCCGTCGACGTCGATCGTCAGCAGCACCTCGTAGTAGCCCGACCGCCAGATCGGCGTCGATCGTCGATCGTCGGCGCGGCCGGCCAGTCGCACCCGTCTGGTGATGCGCCTCGGGCGGCGTCGGGTGGTCGCCGGCCGGCGACGGTGTCGCGACCAACACGACCTCGCGTCGCACCCGACGCGGGCGATCTCGACCGACACGGCCGCGCCCCGGCCGACGACAGGTGCAGCGCCACCTCGCTCGCCCCGCGCCGACCGATTGCGGCCAGCAGTATCCGGTGACCGTCTCGAACGCCATGTCCCGACCCTATGCGCACGGTCGCGCCGCCGTCGGATGCGGCGGATACGTTCGAGGTGCCCATGACCGTGCATCCCCCCGCTGTCGAACTCGTCGAACGCCCCGCCGTCGGGCGGCTCGTCACCCGGAACCGACCGGTGCGACTCGGCGACGTGGACGCCCGTGCCCGTCTCCGCCTCGACGCCACCGCGCGCTACCTGCAGGACATCGCCACCGACGACGCCACCGATGCCCGCCTGGGCGACGCCTTCGGCTGGGTCGTGCGGCGCACGCTGATCGACGTGCGACGGGCCGCGAGTCTCGACGAGCTGCTCGAGTTGTCGACGTTCTGTTCCGGCACGGGTCGGAGTTGGGCCGAGCGGCGCACGTCGATCGTCGGCGAGCGCGGCGCGTCGATCGAGGCCGTGAGTCTGTGGATCCGCGTCGAGCCCACGTCCGGGCGACCGACCGGTCTCGGCGACGCGTTCTTGCACACGTACGGAGCGACCGCGGCCGGGCGGCGGGTGTCGTCACGGCTCCGGCTCCCCACGGCGCCCGGTGAGGCGGCGAGGCGCCCGTGGACGATCCGGCGGGTCGACATCGACCCCTTGCGTCACGTGAACAATGCCGCGCAGTGGGCGATCGTGGAGGAGACGCTGCCGTCACAGGAATCACGCCGAGGCGTTGCGGAGATCGAACACCTCGCTGCCGTCGACGCCGACACACCGCTCGACCTCGTCACGGCCGACGATGACGCGACACGAACGTCGTGGCTGGTCGCCGGTGGCACCGTGTTGACCGCCGCCCGATGGACCCCGGCGCCGTGAACGCCGCTACGACCACCGGGATCATCTGCCTCCAGGGCGGGCGGGAGCTGACACCACCGTGCGACGAGATGGATCGTGCGGTACTCGCGCGATGCGCGGGCCGCGTCGTGGTGCTCGCCGGCGCGGCCAGACCCGGGAGCGACTACGCCGGGGCGTCGGCGCGCACTGTGGCCCATTACGAGCGACTCGGCGCGGACGTGGAAGTGATCCCCGACCCGCGTGACGATCCCCGTCGCGGCCCTCGACGCCCTCACCGAAGGCGTGGGACTGATCGTCCTGCCCGGCGGCTCGCCGGGCGGACTCCTCGACGTGCTGGCGATCGGCGACGGTGGCCGCACCGTCGGCGATCACCTGGTCGGTCTGTGGTCCGCAGGCACCGCGATCTCCGGGGCTTCGGCCGGAGCGATGGTGTTGTGCGAGCGCTCCGCCGTCTCCGGCGGCGCGACGATGGCGGCCGGGCTGGGGCTCGTGCCCGGTGCGGCGATCCCCCACTGGACACCCGGGTCGCAACGACGGTGGACGGTCCCCGACACCGTGCCGCTGTGGGGGCTCCCCGAGTGCGGTGGCGTGCTGATCGACCACACGGGCATGATCGGCGTGGGCCAGGGTGCGGCCTCGGTCTGCCTCGCCGGGACCTGGTCGGTGGTCGACCGCTCGACCCCGCAGGAGCTGCCCAGCTGAGCAAGCCTGTGTGTGAGCGTTCTGCCTCCGGCAGAACCGGGCGCGTGGGCGAGCCGAGGGTGCCACGATCGGGCCATGACATCACTGACCGACGAACGGTTGTCCGACCGTCTGATGGACCGGCGCATCGTGGTGCTGGGCGACGAGGTGACCGACGAGTCGGCCAATCGCATCGTCTCGCAGCTCCTCGTGCTGTCGGCCGACGACGACGAATCCGACATCTGCCTCTACATCAACTCCCCCGGCGGGTCGGTGCTGGCCGGGCTGGCGATCTACGACGTGATGCAGCTCGTCCCGAACGACGTCAGCACCGTCGCCATCGGCCTCGCCGCGAGCATGGGCCAGGTGCTGCTGTGCGGCGGCACGGCCGGGAAGCGGTATGCGCTTCCCAACGCCCAGGTCCTGATGCACGAGGGATCCGCCGGGCTCGGTGGCACCGCGGCCGATGTCGAGATCCAGGCCGCGCACCTCGTGGCCACGCTCGACCGGATGCGGTCGATCATCGCGGTGTCACACCGGCCGCCCGCTCGACCAGGTGATCGACGACGTGGGCCGCGACCGCTGGTTCGACGCCGAGGGCGCAATGGAGTACGGCTTCGTCGATCACGTCGTGTCGTCGCTCGACGAGATCCGCCCGACCTCACGCCGTCGCGGCGTCGGCCTGGCAGGAGCGTCGGCGTGAGCAGCTACACGATCCCGAGTGTGGTGGAGGCGACGGCGCGGGGCGAGCGTGTCACCGACATCTACAGCCGGCTGCTCAGCGAACGCATCGTGTTCCTCGGCACCCCGATCGACGACGGTGTCGCCAACGTCGTCATCGCGCAGATGCTCCACCTCGCGGCCGACAAACCGTCGAGCGACGTCCACCTCTACCTCAACTCGCCGGGCGGCTCGTTCACGGCGATGATGGCGATCTACGACACGATGCGCTTCATCGCCCCCGACGTGGCGACGATCTGCGTCGGCCAGGCCTGCCTCGGCGGCGGCGATCCTGTCTGGCCGCCGGCACTCCCGGCAAACGGGCCGTGTTGGAACACGCGCGTGTCCTGTTGCAGCAGCCCGACACCGAGGGGCGGCGGGGCTCGATGAGCGATCTCGCGCTCGAGGCGGCCGAGCTGACGCGGGTCCGCCTGGAGGCCGAAGTCGTCCTCGCACGACACACGGGGCGCACCGTCGACCAGATCCGCGCCGACACCGATCGAGCACTGGTCCTCGCCGGGTCGGCGGCGGTCGACTACGGGATCGCCGACATCGTCCCGACGCCGTCAGGCGGCGCGCAGTTGGAATCCCGAGCCGCCCTGCATCCCGGCGCGTAGCCGGTCGACACACCGTTCGAGCACCTCGACGAGCGGAATCTCGAGGGCGTCGCAGACGGCGTCGAGCAGGTCGGAGGAGATCTCCTTGCGACCGCGCTCCACCTCCGACAGGTACGGCAGCGACACCGCGGCCGCCCGGGCGACATCGGCGAGCGTGCGCTCCTGATCGAGTCGTTCGTCGCGCAGGACGTCGCCGATCAGGGGCCGCAGACCCAGCTCGTGATCGGCCGATGGAGGCGTGACCGACGGGAATGCCAGCACATCGGCGAGTTCACCGCGGTCGTGGTCGTCTGCGTCTTGCTGCTGGTTCGACACGGCACGACGATACATCGACCGGTCGACTCGGCGCGTCCGATGCACCGTTTCGATCTATCGTGCGACGATGTCGTTCGGCGGCCACATGGGGAACCCCAACCCGTTGAGACAGCCATACCGGTGCCAGACGTGCGGTGAGCCGATACCGCCGTACGAGTTCTACTGCGACCAGCACCGCGAGATCGGCCAGCAGAACGACAAACCGCTCCTGATCGATCGCATCATGGACCGTCTCCTGGGTCGCTCGAGGAGGCGCTGACGGGTCCACGGTCACTCGTCGTTCGCATGTCGGGACGTGCTTCGGCCGAAGGATCCAGATTCGTTGCAACACTCTGGTCGCCTCGTGCGCCGTAGGTGATGATGGAGGAAGTGGCGATCTCGAAAAGCACCCACAAGGTGATCGAGCATGCCGACGTTCTCGACCGGCTCTACCGGACCGAGTACACCGGCATGGTTCGCCTCGCGTACACCCTCGTGGGCAGCAACGCCGAAGCCGAAGATCTCGTCCAGGACAGTTTCGTCGAGGTTGCTCGACGCCTGGACGAGATCCGCAAGCCCGGCGCCTACCTGCGCAGCGCCGTCGTCAGCCGATGCAGATCGGTGCTCCGACGGCGCAGGGTGATCGCACTGCACCCACCGGAGCCACCCGCGGGCCTGGCCAGCGACGCGAGTGAACTCTGGGACGTGCTCGGCAATCTGCCGGAGGACCAACGCATCGTGGTGGTCCTCAAGTACTACGGGGGATACAGGGCGTCGGAGATCGCATCGATCGTCGACATGCCCGGTGCGACCGTCCGGTCGCATCTTCGCCGGGGGCTGAAGGCACTGAGAGAGGAACTGGACCATGACCCGCTTCACCGATCGAGTGACGCGTGACCTGCACCAGATCGCGGACCGCTCGACTCCATCGTCGACGGCCTGGGACTCGATCCGAACACGGATCGACGAGCAGACCGACCAACCGACCATGGAGGTCATCATGCTCAGTCCCGACCGCAACGATCACCCAAGCGAGGATGGATGCTGGCCGCTGCTGCGGTCGCCGGACTCGCCCTCGTCGGAGGTCTCGTGTTCGCCACGACCGGCTCCGACGACGACACCGTGCCGGCGGATACGCCGACGGCCACGCTTCCAGCAGAACCCGCACCCGACGCCGAGGTCGATCCCGACGCGGAGGCCGTCGTGGTCCCCGCCCCGGACCCGACCACTGCCGCCGAGGTGGCACCGGAACCGGAACCGGTTCCCGAGCCGGTGACGGTCACGGTGACCGGCACCTTCGCCGAATCCGGTGTCTCGGCCAGCGCCACACCCACGCCCAGTTCAGCCGGGCTCACGGGCGACACCACGATTCTCGGAACCACCATCTACGAAGGACAGTTTGCCGGGAGCGCTCCGTGGGTGTCGCAGTTCTGGCCCCTGTCCGATGGATCCCAGTTCGGAGCCGGCGAGTTCCTGTTCACCGGAACGATCGAGGGGCTCGGGTCCGGAACCCTGTCGTTCATCGACGTGTGGCAGACCGTCGATGGCGTCTGGAGCGACACGAGCACGATCACGGGTGGTACCGGCGATTTCGAGGGGGCCTCTGGAACAGGGACCTCCACCTCCGACCCGGCCAACCCCTCGAGTAGCGCCACTGGTTCGAATGTCTGGACCATCACCGTGCCGCCCAAGGGGTCACTCGAGACGGTGACGGCAACGGGCACCGCCGTGATGTCCGCCCAGACGAGCGAGCCGGGCGAACGCCCCGGTGAGAACGTGAGCACGGAGGTCCTCACGTTCGAGGGTTCGATGGTCGGCACCGGCCAGATCAGTCAGACCACGTGGACCAGCGGGACGACCACCGTCGGCTCGAACACGATGGAGTTCACCGGAACGATCGACGGGCTCGGCACGGGCACGATGACCATGTTGGAGGTCTTGACCGTCGGAGCCAACGGCTACACATCGAGCGTTACCGCCACCGGCGGTACCGGCGATTTCGAAGGGATCACCGGCACCGGCACGTGGAACATCGCCGACGGAACCATCAGCTACACGTTCGAGCTCACGGCCCCTGTGAATCAGTAGGTCGTCCGCCTCACCGACCGATGCGGTCCGAGCCCCGGCTCGGACCGCATCATCGGTCCGCGGCCAATCAGTGCGCGAACTGTTCCGGTTTCCGGGACGATCCGCGTCTGATCGTCGGACGGGGGCTCGTCCGGACGGGCACGGCTACGGTCGGCACGATGGACACCCCGCAGAACCTCGTCGTCGTCCTGCTCGACTCGCTCAACCGGCACATGCTCGGGTCGTACGGCGGCACCGAGTTCGCCACGCCGAACCTCGACCGGTTCGCCGCTCGCTCGACGCAGTTCACGAGCCATGTGACCGGGTCGCTGCCGTGCATGCCGGCACGCCACGACATCCTCGTCGGCTCGCTCGACTTCCTCTGGAAGCCGTGGGGCTCGATCGAGCTGTGGGAGGAGTCGATCACCGCCACCCTGCGTCGCGCCGACGTGACCACGATGCTCGTGTCCGACCATCCGCACCTGTTCGAGACCGGCGGCGAGAACTACCACAGCGACTTCTCCGGCTGGGAGTACCTGCGCGGTCACGAGGGCGATCCGTGGCGGACCTACGCCGACCCGTCGGCATTCGGCGCACCGACGCTCACACCCGACGGTCGGCCGCTGATCACGAACGCTGCCGACGGAGGCTGGTTCCTGCGCGATCAGCTCGGGATCGCCGACCGTTCGTTCGGTCGGCGCCACTACGACGACAGCCGCACCTGGTTCCGCGCCGAGGAGGACTTCCCCGGCCCGCGCACGATGGCGACCGCGCGCGGCCTGGCTCCGGCACGCGTCGGGCGCTCACGATCGCTGGATGCTGTTCGTCGACGAGTTCGACCCGCACGAACCCTTCGACACGCCCGAGCCGTGGGCCTCGATGTACGACGACGACCCGATCGACGCCGACGAGGCTCGTCTCGTGTGGCCTCCGTACCTCGTCGGTGGCACGTCGAACGGGTCGATCACCGACGCGCAGGCCCGCCAGATCCGCAACAACTACGGCGCCAAGCTGTCGATGATCGACCACCACTTCGGCACGATCCTCGACGAACTCGACGCCCAGGACCTGTGGGACACCACCGCGGTCATCGTCTGCACCGACCACGGCCACTACCTCGGCGAGGAGCGAACTGCGGGCGCTCCGGGCGACGACTCGGTGAGCGACCTCTGGGGCAAGCCGATGGTCCCGCAGTTCGAACCCCTCGGCCACACCCCCCTCATGATCCACTGGCCCCGTGACGCCAGGGGTCAGACCCCCGGCGTCACGATCGACGCGCTGACGACGAACGTCGACATCAACGCCACGATTGCGGACGTGTTCGGTGTGACGGCCGCGCACCGCACACATGGGCGGTCGATGGTTCCGCTGCTCACCGGTGAGGTCGACTCGATCCGCGACTGGGCGATCGGTGGCGTCTTCGGCAACTGGGTGCAGGTGACCGACGGTCGCCGGAAGTACGCGCGGGCACCCGTCGACGACAACTTCCCGCTGTCGATGTGGTCGAACCGCTGGTCGACGATGCCCGTCCACAAGGGCCTCGAGGACTTCATGCGGTTCCCGAACCCCGATCGGCGCGCGACGCTCGACTTCATGCCGGGCTCCGACGTGCCGGTGATCCGCCAGCCGTTCGAATCGGGTGACGTGCTCCCGTTCTGGGCCAGCGGAGCCCGCAACGTCGGACGTCACCACCTGTACGACCTCGACGTCGATCCCGACGAGCGCGAGAACCGACGGGGCGAGCAGTCGGAGGCCGAGATGGTCGATCTCCTGCGCACGGCACTCGTCGAGGTCGATGCACCCGACGATCAGATGGCCCGTCTCGGCCTCACCTGAGCCCACCACGAGCGATGAGCGAGCAGCCCGCATGGCGGCTGCTCGCTCATCGCATTGGGGAAGGAAGGTCCCGGACGCCGGTTGGTTACTCGACGACGAGCGCCGTGACCATGCCGAACATGCCGGACTCGCGCTCGACGTGCGTGAGGATGTGACAGTGCCAGACCCACACGCCGGGGTCCTTGGCCTGGAAGATCACCGAGTAGCGCTCACCCGGAGCGACGGCGACCGTGTCGGCCCAGTACGGGTTGTCGAGCGGGATGCCGTCCTTCGCGTACACCAACTGCGGGAACTGGTGCTGGTGCATCGGGTGAGCCGTGAGGCCCTCGTTGTAGTAGTCCGCGGCAACCCAGTCCCCGGCCTTCAACACGATCGGCTCGGTCGCCGGGAAGCTCTTGCCGTTCAGGGTCAGGCCGATCGTGCCGGCATCGTTGAGCACCATCGGCAGCTCCACGTCGGGCTCGAAGTCCTCGGGGATGGTGACGCCGCTGATCGTCTGACCACGGGGATACGGCCGCTCACCGATGCGGAAGGCGGCGAACATGCCGTTGAGCACCGAGATCTGCGAGTGCAGGTGGGCGTGGTACATGCCGATCGCCGGTTCCTCGGCGACGAACTCGTAGGTGAAGGTCTCGCCGACCTTGATCGGGTCCTGCGTGAACGGCGACACGCCGTCCTGGTCGTTCGGGGTGTGGATGCCGTGCCAGTGGATGTCGGTGCCGAGCGGAGTGTTGTTGGTCAGCTCCACCTGCACCTTGTCGCCGACGTCGACGACGATCTGGGGTCCGGGAACCATGCCGTTGTAGGCCCATGCGTCGACCAGCACGCCAGGCGAGACCTCCCACTTGATCACCGATGCCTCGAGCACGAACTTCTTCGTGCCGTCGGCCAGGATCTCGGGCTCGAGGATCTGGTTGCCCTTACCCTCGGTCTCGGCCGGGAACTTCAGCATCGAGTCGATCATCTGGGCGTCCATCGCATCGGCGTCGTAGGTGCCGTCGGCGTTCTGGTGGACGGTGTGGTCGCCGCCGGCCGCGGCCTCGCCGGTCGGGGCATCGGTGCTCACGATGAGCGTGGTCTCCATGCCCGATTCGCGGTGGCCGGGAACATTGCAGAACAGGGTGTAGTTGCCCGCGTCGAGCGATCCCAGCGCCAGCTACGGCCGAATCGCCACCGTTGAGCAGCGGCGTCTGTTCGCCGGTCTCCTCGACCACGAGGTTGTGCTGCTGCGACCCTGCGTTGGTCACCGACAGATTCACGTCGCCCGTCTGGGCGACGAGGCTGCCGTCGATCTTGAACTCCGACATCGTCACGTCGATCGTGGTCGCCACCCCGCCTCCGCTCGCGCTCGCGCTGTCGCCGTTGTCGTCGAGCAACCCGATGACACCGATCACCAGCAGCGCCGCCACCAGGGCGATCAGCAGCGCCGTCATCCCGAAGAAGACCAAGCTGCCCAGCGTGCGACCACTGTCGGACTGCTCGGGTTCGGGGGTGCGCGGAGGCGCGGGTTTTTCGATGACGGTCACTCGTGTTCTCCAATCGTTGTGAGGTGGCCAGCAGCCTCGCACCGCCAGCCACAAGACCCTAGGGACCATTGACCCTTTCGAACCAAACGTGGAACTTTCCTCCGGCTACGGTCGACGCATGCACATCGGCGTCGAAATCTTCCCGACCGACCAGACGATCGGCGCAATCGAACTTGCCCGCGAGGTCGAGGCCCACGGTTACGAGTCGCTCTGGTTCCCCGAGCATTCCCACATCCCCACGAGCCGTGCCACGCCGTGGGGCGGCCGCGAGGGCGCGCCACCGCTTCCCGAGTTCTACTGGCGCACGTTCGACCCGTTCGTGGCGCTCGGCGCCTGCGCCGCGGTGACGACGACCCTGAAGCTCGCGACCGGCATCTGCCTCGTCGCCCAACGCGATCCGATCCACACCGCCAAGGAGGTCGCCAGTGTCGATGCGTTGTCGGACGGGCGATTCCTGTTCGGCATCGGTTACGGCTGGAACAAGGAGGAGATGGCTCAGCACGGCACCGCCTACGCGGAGCGGCGGGCGATCCTGCGCGAGAACATCCTGGCGATGAAGCAGCTGTGGACCAATGACGTCGCAACGTTCGACGGCGAGCACGTGTCGATCGAGCCGAGCTGGTCATGGCCGAAGCCCGCGCAGACGCCACACCCACCGATCATTCTCGGCGGCGACGCCGGGCCCCGGACTGCGGCTGACATCGCGGAGTTCTGCGACGGCTGGATGCCGATCGGTGGACGCCATGCCGTCGACAAGTTCTCCGAGGTGGTCGTGGCGTGCGAACGAATCGGGCGTGACCCGGCCACGATCGAGCTGGGTGTGTTCGCTGCCCCACCCGACGAGGCGAAACTGACCGAGTTGGCGGGCAAGGGCGTGCGACGAGCCGTGTTCGGTCTGCCGCAAGGCCCACGCGACGAAGTGCTCGCGGCGCTCGAGGCCATGGCACCGCTCGTCGAGACGATGCGTTCCGTCACGAACAGCTGACGTTCTCGAAACATCGCCGACACGTCCGGCGATCAGGATGTGGCCATGGAAGCCGCACCCCACCTCGTGATCGCCGTCGATCACCCGAGTCTCGACGGCGCGCTCCAGACCTTCCTCGATGAGCTGCGAACCGAGTGGGGCTGCACCGGACGAGGTCCGACCCCGGCGCGAACGCCGTCGAGCGAACTGATCGATCGGCTCGCAGCACCCAAGACGATGCGACTCGGGGTGATCGCCGGTGGGCGCCTGGTGGCGGTCGCATCGGTCGACAACGACGGTTCGGTGGCGCTTGCCGTCGCTCGCGACCATCGGCGACGCGGCATCGCCAACGAACTGATGGAGGTGGTGAGCGCTCGAGCGAGCGCCATCGGCTACCCCCCGCTCCACCGGTACACGGCCTCGAGCGTGAGATTGGCCGGGTGATCACCACTGACTGATCCCCATCCTCGAACTTCTACTGCATTCGACGTTCGCTGACAGCAGGCCCCGAACCCCCTCCGGGGCCTCACTCACGGACGATCGGCATGTGACAGCGGCCTCACCGACCCCCCTCCGGTGAGGCCGCTGTCGCGTCTCGGGACCTTTTGGTTGTGATCGCAACTATTGATGGTTACATTAGTTGTCATGACAAACGTACTCTCCAGCACGACCCTCCCGCTCGCCGCCGGCACCTGGACGGCCGATCCCTCGCACACGACCGTCGGGTTCGTCGTGCGTCACCTCGGACTCTCGAAGGTGCGAGGTCGCTTCGACGGCGTCAGCGCCCGCTTGGTCGTCGGTGACGACCTCGAGTCGAGTTCGGTCAATGCCGAGATCGAGATGGGCACGGTCAAGACCGGCAATCCCGACCGGGACGCACACCTCGCCTCGTCGGACTTCTTCAACGCCGACCTCAACCCGACGATGACCTTCGTCTCGACGGGCATCACCGGTGAGGGCGAGGAGTTCACACTCACCGGCGATCTCACGATCAACGGCATCACCAAGCCGGTCGAACTCGACGTCGAGTTCTTCGGCACGTCGGTGTTCCCGATGGATCAGTCGACCCGCGCCGGGTTCAGCGCCACCGGGTCGATCTCCCGCAAGGACTTCGGCATCGAATTCAACGTGCCGCTCGGCGGCGACAAGATGATGATCTCCGACAAGGTCGCACTCGACCTCGACGTGCAGCTCATCGCCCCCTGACCCCCCCACACAACCCCCCCAACCACCCGAAATTCGGAGCGATTCGTGCGCTGAGCGCACGAATCGCTCCGTTTCGTTCGGGTCGGGGTTCAGCCGACGTTGCGGTCGTGGCCTTCCCAGATACGGGGCGCGCAGCTCGCGCTTGAGCACCTTCATCGCACCCGACAGCGGCAACGGGATCGGCGCGGAACGTCACCGCCTTGGGCACCTTGTACCCGGCGATCGACTCGCGGGCGTAGTCGATGATCTCGACCTCGGTCGCGTCGGCACCGTCGCGCAGCACCACGATCGCGTGCACGGCCTCGCCCCATTCGTCGCTCGGAACGCCGATGACCGCCACCTGCAGGACCGCCGGATGGCTGGCGATCGCATTCTCGACCTCGGCCGAGTACACGTTCTCTCCGCCGGTGACGATCATGTCCTTCACCCGGTCGACGAGATACAGGTACCCGTCGGCATCGAGGTAGCCCGGCGTCGCCGGAGTGATACCAGCCGCCTGCGAACGCGTCGCGGGTCGCGTCCGCCTTGTTCCAGTACTCGACCATGAAGTTGCCGCCACGAGCACACACCTCGCCGGGCGCGCCGACCGGCAGCTCCGTGCCGTCCACATCACGGATCGACAGCTCGACGCCGGCTGACCGGACGATCCGGCCGATCGCAGCAGCTGCACCACCGGCGCGATGGTCCTCCGGTCGCAGGACCGTCACCACCGGCGACGCCTCGGTCATCCCGTAGACCTGCCACAGATTCAGCGCCGGATACAGCGAGGCGACGCTTCTCGAGCAGCACCTGCGGCATCGGTGACGCTCCGTATCCGATGTCGGTGAGCGGCCGCGAGCGAGTCGGCGCCGAAGTCGGGATGCGACATCGTCATGCCGATCATCGTCGGCACCATCACCGTGAAGTGTCGGCTGGTGCTCGCCGAATCGCTCGCATGACCGCGACCGGCTCGAACATCGGCACCGTCACGATGTGGCCGCCGACGGCCGGCAACGACGTCATCGTGAGCGTGGACGCCGCGTGGAACATCGGGGTCTGCAGCAAGAACGTCGAGTTCGCGCTCGTACGGCAGCGTCATCAGGCAGTGGTGGACGTTCATCACCTGGCCGCGCTGGTCCGACAGCACACCCTTCGGGAGGCCGGTCGTGCCACCGGTATACATGAGCACGACCGGATCGGACTCCTCGCCTTCTCGGGGATCAGGGGCGATGCCGCGGCGAGCATGTCGGCGTAACGCATCGTGTGCGGCACGTCGCCGTCGCCGACGAGGACCACGTGTTCGAGCCCGGCTTCTTCCTTGACGGTCGGTTCGGTTCGGGTCGGTTCGGTTCAGCCGACGTTGCGGTCGTGGCCTTCCCGGGAGGGTCGGCTCACCGCGTCAGAGGACGGTCATGCCGTACATCTCGCCGAGGGGATCGGCGATCAGTTCGAGGCGCTCTCCGTCGGGGCCGTTGAAGTAGATCGACGTGTCGGCGAGCACGTGGGTTTCGACACCTGCAGCGTCGAGCTTTGCCCTGATGCGCTCCCAGTTGGCCCGCTCCATCGAGATCGCGAGATGGTGATGGCCGCCGAGCACTTCGGCGTACTCCCCCAGCCCGAGGCCCGGGAAGTCGAAGAAGGCCAGTGCGTTGCCGTTGCCGATGTCGAAGAAGAAGTGGGTCGATCCCACGTAGTCACGGTTCTGGAACAACTCCGTCAGCGGGAACTCCAGGAGGCCCTGATAGAAGTCGATCGTCCGCTCGACGTCGGAGGAGATCAGCGCCTGGTGGTGCACTCCGCGAGCGGTCGACGACGGTCGCCGCTCGGCCGGCAGGATGTGCTTGGCCCGCAAGCGGGCCCACTCGTCGTCGCGATCGGGATGATCGCCGTCGCGCTCGGTACCGAAGTGGAGATCGTTGCTTGCCATCGCAACAGTCTGCCACGGCTCCGCTCGCCTCGCTCGGCAGCGATCGATGAGCTGACTCAGCCGGCCGGCGACGCCGATGAGGCGTACGCGAGCGACCGCTCGCTCGTCTGCGCGACAGCGCCGTCGACGATCCGATGACCGACCGCGACCGCGGGACCGATCGTCAACGCCAGCAGGATGGTGCCGAGGCCGACCGGCCCGCCGAGCGCGACACCGACGACGAGCCACGACAACTCGATCGCCATGCGGGCCCGCGGTTCGGTGCGTCCGCTGCGATCCGACGCTGCAGCAGCGAGCAGTTCTCCCGACCCCGCGCCGAGCCGCGACACGATCAGTGCCCCGGCGCCGAGCCCGATCGCGCCGACGGCGAGCAGATGGATGACCACTCGCACGACGATCGCGTCGGGCGCACCGACCGACTCGAGCATGGTGGCCGTGGCCTGCATCGCCACGCCGATGATCAACGGCGAGATGATCGTGCCCGGTCCGGGACGCCGCCCGAGCAACCACGACATCACGATCATCGATCCGACGACGAGCCACACCGTCGGTCCGAGCGGCAGCCCGGAGCGCACGCGAATCGCGCCGATGAACACGTCGAGCGGGCCCGGCCCGAGGCCGTTCCACAGCGTGACGGCGACGGCGACGGCGATCGTGAACGACCCGGCGACCAGCAGTGCCACACGAACCGAGAAGCGCATGGCCCGCGTCGACGGCGCCGCGGCGAGAACCACGGCGATCGCACCCGCACGCGACCACGCCACGTTGCGCCACGGACGCGGCGCGACGCTCGCGTCGGTGCGCGGCGGATCGATGACGGCAGAACTCACGTGTGCAGTATCGGCCGGCGGCGACGCTTCTCCAGCGCCCGCTGCGGTGTCGTTCGGCACAGGGACGCCGCGTCGTCGCGGTCAGTCGGAGCGAACGGTGGGCGAGGCCCGGTGGGCGAAGTGGCGGCGGAGCGCCTCGAACGCGAGCAGGTAGCTGTCGGCGCCGAAGCCGGCGACGACGCCGAGACACACTGCGCTCACCACCGACGTGTGGCGGAACTCCTCGCGGGCATGCACGTTCGAGAGATGGGTCTCGACGACCGGAACCGAGATCGACGCGATCGCATCCCGCAGGGCGATGCTGTAGTGCGTGTAGGCGCCGGGATTGAAGATCACACCGTCGGCGCGCGTGCGGGCCTCCTGGAGCGCATCGATCAGCTCGCCCTCGCTGTTCGACTGGACGTCGTACACCTCGACCCCGTGTTCGGACGCGACCTCGCGGATGTCGGCGAGTATCGAATCGAGTGTCGCCGTTCCGTACACGTCGGTTTCGCGGGTGCCGAGCAGATTCAGGTTCGGGCCGTTGAGCACCAGGATGCGACAGGACATGCCTGCAGGTTACGCAGCGCAGGCTCGTCGACGAGTGAGCCCCTCCGTGCGGACACCGTGCATGGGCATCGGACGACGAGGTCCTTCAGTTCGCGACCTGTACGGCCGATACATCGTGAGACGTTGCCCGTTCGGTGGCGATGCAGGCTGGCTGGGACATGACGATTGACCACGATTCGATCACGCAGAGCCGTCGCACCTGAAGCGGCAGCAGAGGCGACCACATGAGCGCGGAAGTGTTCCTCGGGCGCCAACCGATCGTGGACGCCGACCGTCAGGTCTTCGGTTACGAACTGCTCTATCGCGACGGCGCCGAGTCGGCAACGACCTTCGACGACCCCGACGCCGCCACCCGCGGGGTGATGGAACGCGTGCTGCTCCAGTGGGGCATGGAACACGTGGTCGGCGATCGATTCGGGATGATCAACGCCAGCGCCAGCCTCGTCATCCACGGCCTCCATCGAGCGATGCCTCCTGAAGGCATGATCATCGAGGTACGCGAGGAAACACCGTTCGACGACGACACGATCGCTGCGCTCCAACGGGCCCGATACGACGGCTACCACTTCGCGCTCGACAACGTCAGCCGCCTCGGCGATCTCGAAGGTTCTCAGCTGCTCGCGCTGGCGAGCCTCGTGAAGATCGAATTGACGACGGCGCACGACGCCGAGATCCCGCGGCTGATCGACGTTGCCCGCCAACGATCGCCGGGCATCCAGGTGGTGGCCGAGAAGGTCGAATCGGTCGACGACTTCAAGCGGTGCGTCGACCACGGCTTCGACCTCTTCCAGGGCTACTACATCGCGAAACCCGAGGTGCTCCGGCGCCCGGCCCGCCCGGCCGGTACCCGGTCGGCCGGAGCCCTGCACGACTCGCTCGCCGACCATGGCCACGGGATCGACGTCGGCGCGCTGGAGTCGATCATGGCGAGTGATCCGTCGCTGGCATTCCGGCTGCTCACCGCGGTGAACGCCAACGCATTCGGGCTCGACCGCAACGTCCACTCACTCGATCAGGCGATGGGCCTGCTCGGGCCGGAGAAGCTGCGCTGCCTCGCGGAGCTGATCGCCTCGTCGGGCGACACCATCGACGACGACGTCCACATCACGAGCGGCGCCGTACGCGCCGTACATGGCGGCCGAACTGCTCGCCGGGACCGACCACGCCGGCAGCGGTGTGACGGTGGCCCTGCTGTCGACGACCGACCTGCTCTATGGGGCGCCGATCGCCGAACTGCTCGCTGAACTGCCCGTCACCGACGAGATCGTCGGCGCCCTGTTGCACGGGCGGGGCCAGCTCGGCGAGACCCTCGACATCATCAGGGCCTGCGAACGCAACGACATCGCCCTGCTCGACGAGCTGGCACCGGGGCGCCGCGACGAGTTGGCTGCCCTGCACACCGCTGCCGTCGAGGCCGTGGCCGCACGGTCCACGTCGGACGCAGCGTCCAGCCAGGTTCACTTCTGACCACACGCCACCTGACAGGCTGACGGCATGAACGATGCCGATGCGATCGACTTCGCCCTGCTCCTCCTGCGATGTGGAGTGGGCGCGGTGATGCTGGCCCACGGCGTCAACCACGTCCGCCCGAACATCGACGGCACGGCCGGGTGGTTCGGCTCGATGGGAATGAAGCCGCCGAAGCTGCACGCCTGGCTGGCCAGCATCACCGAGATCGCCGGCGGCCTCGCGCTGATCGTCGGGTTGCTGACACCGTTTGCAGCCGCCGGGGTCGTCGGAGTGATGTTCGTCGCCTGGGCGATCAATCATCGAGGCAACGGCTTCTTCATCTTCCGGCCCGGTGAGGGGTGGGAGTACGTGATGACGCTCGGCATCGTCGGGCTGGCGATCGGTGCGATCGGTCCGGGCACCTGGTCGCTCGACCATGCGCTCGACCTGACCGACGACCTCACCGGGACCACGGGGTTGCTGATCGCTGCGATCGGCGGCATCGGCGGTGGCATGGCCCTGCTCGCCGGCTTCTGGCGCCCCGATCAGACCACCTGAATCGTCGGGGTCGAGACGTCGGGGTCAGACCCCGCGTGCTCCAGTTCAGATCAGGGGTTGGGCGGCGGTGCTGAACGTGCGGCTGAGGTGCGACGTGTCGTTCCAGCACCGCACCATCCAGCGGTCGGCAGTGACGACGACGTGACTGATCGATGCGTTGTCGGAGCCCGTGAACGCGAAGCCGGTCGAGCCGGTCGGCGATGTTCATGATCTCGCCGATCACACCACCGTGGACGACCGCGACGACGAGTTCGTCGGGGTGCGCAGCGGCGATGCGTTCGATGCCACGTTGCACCCGGTTGCGGAACTGATGGGCCGGCTCGCCGCCGGGAATCACATCCCAGCGCTGCTCGACGTACATGAGCTGAGCGATCGGGTCGCCGTCGGCCACACGCCTGCGGAACTCGCCGCCCTCCCAGTCGCCGAGGAACACCTCGCGTAAGGTCGGCCTCGACGATCGGCGTGAGGCCGAGCCGCTCGACGAGTGGCGCCGCGGTCTGGACCGTGCGCTGGAGCGTGGTGACGTACACCGCGGCGATCCGTTCGTTGGTGTCGATCAGTCGTTGCGCCGCGAGCTTCGGCCTGCTCGACACCGTCGGGCGCGAGCGGTGGATCGCCGTGCCCGCCGACGAGCGAGAACAGTTCGCCCTCGACATGCGCCGCCGACTCGCCGTGACGGACCAGCAGGATCTCGGTGGCCCCGGGTGGTGGGGCGAATCGCGACTGGGGAAACTTCCTGGTCTCGCTCACGTCGCGAACCTACCCGTCCAGCGCGCCCCCCTTCCGGTTTGCGTCACGCTTTCGTTGGACCGCCCCAACGAATTCGCGACGCAAACCCGAAATGCGACACTGGGGAACGTGAAAGGCCTCAACTCCCGTCCGATCGACACGGTCGATCTGCTGTCGCTCCCGGTCTTCGTCGGGACGATGGTGTGGGAGTCACGCGTGCTCGCCCGCCGTGACCTGCGCGAGTTCGGCGACCTCGATGACGCGACCGCCGAGGAACTCTCCGACTCCGCGACGCCCGCCGGACCCGCTGGTACCGGTCGGCTACGAGCGTCGTGACACCGCCGCGAGCCTGTCGATGCTCGCCGGCAACATCGCCGTCAACCTGGCAATCGCCGGCGGCATCGCCGCGATGAACCGCTTCGTGTTCAAGCGGCGAATCGCGAACCTCGGGGCGACCAAGTGGTCGTTGCCGGTGGCGATGGTGGCCTGGGACTTCCTCTACTACTGGGACCACCGGTGGATGCACGAGGTGCGTCTGTTCTGGGCCAACCACGTGAGCCACCACTCGAGCGAGCGCTACAACCTGTCGACCGCGCTGCGCCAGCCGTGGTCGGGGTTCCTCACGTCGTGGGTGTTCCTGCCGATGCCGTTGCTCGGCATTCCGGCCCATCACGTGATCAAGGCCGGCCAGATCAACCTGCTCTACCAGTACTGGATCCACACCGAGGCGATCGACCGACTGCCGGCGCCGATCGAGGCCGTGTTCAACACGCCGTCGCACCACCGGGTGCATCACGGCGCGAACCCGCAGTACCTCGACAAGAACTACGGCGGCATCCTCATCGTGTGGGACAAGCTGTTCGGCACGTTCGAGCCCGAGGTGCGCCGCATCAAGTACGGCCTCACCAAGAACATCCACACCTTCAACCCGGTCCGCATCGGCTACCACGAGTTCGTCGACATCGCCCGCGACGTCCGACAGGCGCGCAGCTGGCGTGACCGCCTCGGCTACGTGTTCCGAGGCCCCGGCTGGCAACCCGCCCCAGAGCGGTTTGCGTGACACTTCGGTTGGGGCGAGCCAACCGAACCGCAACGCAAACGGTGAGTCAGGCGGGCGGTGTAGGGGGCGAGGACCATGGCCACGAAGGGGTCGACCTCGAGGTCGGCCGGGTTGTAGCCCGGCCTGAACGTCCGCAGGTAGCGCGATCGACCGTTCGCAAACCACGGTGGAGTGTGGTGCTTGGCCGGAGCGCCCTGCGACGCGAGCAGATGCGCTGCATCTCGTCGACCGGCGCGATGGAAGTGCGCCTGGGCCCGCAACGAACCGGCGACGCGGTACGCGTAGTTGCCCTCGAGACGGTCGTACACGTCGAACGCCACCGTGCGGTGCTCGATCTCCTCGGCGGCGTGCCACGACCACAGTTGCTGCCACGGCCCGAATCGGCCGTCACCGGCACGGGTTCCCGACGACACCTCGTCGAACATCGTCATCGCCATCGCACACGTCATCGCCTCGAAACCCTCGGCGTACACGAGGTTGAACCGGCGCGACTTCTCGGCGTTGAACCGGCGGTAGTCGGCGTCGAGACGGTCCTCGACCACCTGCAGCTCCGCCGCCACCTCTGGTCCGAGCTGGCCCTTGATGATGTCGTTGATCCGCCGATGGTTCTGGAAGTGCTGCGCCTCCTGGCCGATGAACTCCTTCACGTCGGCGGCGAGCGCCGGGTCGGTGATGTCGTCGGCGACCGACCGGTACGTGCGGATCAGGTACGGCTCCAGATACGGCATGGTCAGCGAGAACGCGACGAGGTAGGTCTCACGAACCAGGTCGGCACCGGGCAACACGTCGTCGAGTTCGTCGGGAAACTCGAACTTGACCTTGCGCACCGTGATGTCCGACATGGGCGCCACGCTAGCGATCCCGCAGTGGGGCCATCACCTGCTCGACGAAGCGCATGACGTGCTCGTCGGTGAGGGGATGCCCGAAGTCGAGCACGAAGTGCTGCACCCCGAGGTCGGCCCTGTGAGCGAGCAGATCGAGGAACTCGGCCGACTCGGCGTCGGTCTCGGGCAGTGCCCGTTCGAGGGTGGTGCTGATCTCGATGTCGGCAGCGTCGCGCCCGGCCGCAGCGGCCGACGACTGCACGATGTCGAGGCGGCGGCGCCAGTCGTCGTCGGTGCCACGAGACGGCCCGTTCCACATGTCGGCGAGTCGGCCGACCATCGGCAGCCCGATCTGCTCACCCGCCGCGCCGATGCAGATCGGCGGGACGACGTCGGGCAGCGGCGACGCCGCCGCACCGTCGATGTGGAAGTGCTTGCCGTGGAACGTCGCGTCGGAGTCGGTCCACATGCGTCGACAGATCTCGATCGTCTCCTCCAGCTGCTCGAACCGCACCGACGGCCGGGGGAAGTCGTAGCCGTACGCCAGGTACTCGTCCTCGCGCCACCCGGCACCGATGCCGAGGATGAACCGGCCGCCCGACAACGTCTGCAGCGACGACGCCATCTTCGCGGTGAGCGCCGGCGGGCGGTAGCCGACACCGAGCACGTGGTGGCACAGCATCACGTCGGGGAACTTGGCGGCCAGCCAGGTGAGCGTCGTCCACGCCTCCATGAACGGGTCGGTCTTCGCGTCGAAGCCGTAGAAGTGGTCGGCGATCCACAGCGAGTCGAAGTGCGCCAGCGCCGTCGGCAGGATGTGCTGCTCCTGGTACATCGACGATGGGCTGGTGATCGCTCCACCGGTTCCCGATCACGGGCGACAACCATCCGAACTTCAGCCGACTCGTCATCTCGCCCACCCTACAAAGCGTGGTTTAGGGTGGGCAGATGAAGAACTTCTCGGGCAAGGTCGCCGCGATCACGGGAGCCGGATCCGGCATCGGCCGGGCACTCGCCGTCGAGCTGGCCGGCGAAGGGATGCCACCTGGCGCTCAGCGACGTCGACGACGCCGGACTCGCCGAGACCGTCGTACTCGTCGAGCAGGCGGCCCCGATCGCAGGGTCGGTCAAGGTCAGCACCGCGCTCGTCGACGTGGCCGACCGTGACGGCCGTCGAGGCGTGGGCCGCCGACGTAGTGGCCGAGTTCGGGCGCGTGAACCTCGTCTTCAACAACGCCGGCGTCGCGCTCTCGGCGAACGTCGATGCGATGACCTACGACAACTTCCGGTGGCTGATCGACATCAACTTCTGGGGTGTCGTCCACGGGACCCTTGCGCTTCCTCCCCCACCTCAAGGCGTCGGGTGACGGCCACGTGATCAACATCTCCAGCGTGTTCGGACTGCTCGGCATCCCGAGCCAGTCCGCCTACAACGCGGCGAAGTTCGCTGTGCGTGGGTTCACCGACGCGCTGCGCACCGAGCTCGACATCGAGCAGTGCGGCGTGTCGGCGACCACGATCCATCCGGGCGGCATCCGCACGAACATCGCCCGCAACGCCCGCTTCGAGTTCGCCGAGCACGAGGAGGCCGTCGATGCCGAGCAGGCCGCCGTCGACTTCGAGCGGCTCACCCGCACCACGCCGGAGAAGGCAGCCCAGCTGATCATCGGCGCCGTGGAGAAGAACAAACGGCGAGCGCTGATCGGACCCGACGCCCACGTCTTCGACGCCGCCGCACGCATTGTCGCCGCGTGGTTCGCAGTGGGCGCTCGGCAAGCTGATCGCCCGCCAAGCCTCGTCTAGCTCACACCGGACGTCTAGAGCCAGCCGGACTTCTTGAACTGGCGGAACAGGAACGCAACGGCGACCGCCGTGAACGTCAGGACCACCGGATACCCGAGCGTCCATTCCAGCTCGGGCATGTTGTCGAAGTTCATCCCGTAGATGCCGGCCACCATCGTCGGCACCGCGGCCATCGCCACCCAGGCGCTGATCTTGCGCATGTCGTCGTTCTGCCGGACCGTGATCTGCGTGAGGCTCGCGGTCAGCGCGGCGTCGAGCAGGCCCGACAACGAATGGGCGCGGGTGACCGCCCGGTCGAGCTGATCCTCGGCTTCGTTGAGGTCGGCGATGACCTCCGGATGCAATTGCGACCCGCGCACGCGGACGAGTCGAGCGAGTGGATCGTCGAGCGAGTCGATCGCCACCAGCAGCCGACGAACCTCACGCTTGAGCTTGTAGAGCCGCTGCACCGGCTGGCGATGCGTGTCGGAGAACACGTCTCGCTCGACTTCGATCACGTCGTTCTCGAATCCGTCGAGCGCGGGGCCGTAGTCGTCGATCACGAGCCCGATCACCGCCGCGACCACGGCGGACGGGCCGAGACGCAGCCGGTCCGGATCGCGTTCGAGCGATGCACGACCGCTGCCAACTGACTCGCCTGACCGTGTCGGATCGAAATCACCGCCCGTGGGTGACGAGCAGGGTCATCTCGCCCAGCGCGATCGTCTCGCTGCGATCCTCGTACGACGCGGTCCGCAGCACGATGTGCACAGTCGATCCTTCGACCGTGAGGACCGGTCGTCGATGCGGTGTGAGCACCTCGGTCGGTGAAACCCCGTGGACGCCGAGGGAATCGAGACCGCGTCTGCAGCTCGGCCTCGTCCGGCATCCGTAGGCCCAGCCACACGAATCCGTCACCGACGATCGGGTCGTCGATCGTCATCGTGTCGGGATCGAAATCGTGGCGGCACCCGTCGACGTAGGCGGCACAATCGATTCTCACTCGCACAGCTTCGCCGATGTGACCACCGACTGTCCGACACCCGGTGTCGCATCCGCGGTGTGACCCGGACGCACCACGGGTTGCACGATCGATGGGGCGGTCGGCAAGCATGGAGGGTGATGACCCCCCGCCCCCCCCCAGACCGAGAGCAGCAGCGGCTCAACGACCGACGTCACCATCGAACACTTCGACGTCCTGATCGTCGGCGCCGGCATCTCCGGTGTCGGCGCGGCGTACCACCTGCAGGACCAGTGCCCCGAGAAGTCGTTCGTCGTGCTCGAGAAGTTCGAGAGCTTCGGCGGCACCTGGCTGACCCACAAGTATCCCGGCATCCGCTCCGACAGCGATCTCTACACGTTCGGCTACCGCTTCAAGCCGTGGATCGGCAAGCCGATCGCCACCGCCGACAAGATCCTCGCCTACATGGGCGAGGTGATCGACGAGAACGACCTCGGTCGCCACATCCGCTACCACCACGCCATCGCGTCGGCCGAGTGGTCGAGCAGCGACAGCCGCTGGACGCTGCACGGCACGTGCACCGACCCGGTGACGGGCATCAGCCAGGCGTCGCGTTCACGACGAACTTCCTCTGGATGTGCCAGGGCTACTACCGCCACGAGAAGGGCTACACCCCCGAGTGGCCCGGAATGGACGAGTTCGACGGCCGCATCGTGCACCCGCAGACCTGGCCCGAGCGACATCGATCTCTCGGGCAAGCAGGTCCTGGTGATCGGCTCGGGCGCGACCGCGGCGACCCTCGTCCCGGCGATCGCCGGCGAGTGCGAGCACGTGACGATGCTGCAACGTTCACCGACGTACTTCGTCTCGCGCCCCGAACGTGAACGAACTGGCCGACATGTTGCGCAGCCTCGAGATCCCCGAGGAGTGGACGCACGAGATCGTCCGGCGCAAGGCCCTCCAGGATCAGGCACTGATCACCCAGCTGTCGTTCGATGAACCGGAGTGGTTGCGCACCGAGCTCCTCAACGGCGTGCGCGCCGAGCTGCCGGAGGGCTACGACGTCGAGAAGCACTTCACCCCCAAGTACCGGCCGTGGCAGCAGCGCCTCGCGATGGTTCCCGACGGCGATCTGTTCAAGGGCATCAGCAGTCGGCAAGGCATCGGTCGTGACCGACGAGATCGAGACCTTCAACGCGAGCGGGATCCTCACGACCTCGGGGGAGCAGCTCGACGCCGACGTCATCATCACCGCGACCGGCTTCGACCTGAGCGTGCTCGGCGACATCGCCTTCACCGTCGACGGCCAGCCCGTCAACTACGCCGACACCATCACGTACCGCGGGATGATGTTCACCGGCGTGCCGAACCTCGTGTGGGTCTTCGGGTATTTCCGGGCGAGCTGGACCCTGCGCGCCGATCTGATCGGCGACTGGGTCTGCCGACTGCTCCACCACATGGACGACCTCGGCGTCCACACGGTGACGCCAGCAGCTGCGACCCGAGGACACCGACATGGACGCTCGGTGCCTGGATCGACCCCGAGAACTTCAACCCCGGGTACCTCACGCGCAGCCAGCACCTGATGCCCAAACGCGGCGACAAGCCCGAATGGCAGCACACCCAGGACTACTGGGTGGAGAAGGACGCGCTCCCCGCCGCCGACCTCGACGACGGCTGCCTCATCTACGAGCTGACATGACCGATTCGCATCGGGTTCTACGGAACCGGGTTCATCAGCAGGACCCACAACTGGTTTCTCAAGCACTCGACGGCCGATCATCGCATCGTCGCCGTCCACGACCCGGAGGCCGACCGGGCGCAGGCGTTCGCAGATCGCGTCGGCGCCGAGGCGGTCACCGAGGACGAGCTGCTCGACCGGGTCGACGCCGTCTTCGTGACGACCTGGACGTCCGAGCACGAACGCCTCGTCGCTGCGGCAGCCGAACGAGGGCTCGCCGTGTTCTGCGAGAAGCCGCTGGCGGTCGACGGAACGGTCGCACAGCGAATGGTCGACACCGTCGAGTCGGCCGGCGTGGTCAACCAGGTCGGACTGGTCCTGCGGTTCACCCCGCAGTTCATGCACGGCCGCACGCTGCTCGCCGATCCACGGGCCGGACGCCTGCTCGCCGTGGCTTTCCGCGACGACCAGTTCATCCCGATCCAGAGCCACTACGGGTCCACCTGGCGGGTCGACCCGCCGCGCTGCGGACGCGGCACGCTGCTCGAGCACTCGATCCACGACGTCGACGTCATGCAGTGGATGTGTGGTCCCGTCGATGCGGTCAGCGGCGCGGTACGAGAGGTGCACGGCCATCCGCTGATCGACGACGTCGCCGTGGCGCGGATGGAGTTCGCCAATGGTGCGATCGCGTCGCCGACCTCGATCTGGCACGACATCATCGACCGGCCGAGCCTGCGCCACGTCGAGCTGTTCGCCGAGAACCTCCATCTCTCGATGGACGGCACACCCGAAGGTCCGCTCACCTGGCAGTTCACCGGCGAACCCGTCCAGTCGCTCCAGGGCGAAGCGCTGGCGCGGGCCTGCATCGACAACGGCACGGCCCGCGGCGGGCGACCTCGCGATCGTTCCCGGCGGGGCGATGTTCAATCCGCTGACACCCTTCATCGACGCGATCAGCGACGGCAACGAGTCGCCGCTCCCGTTCAGCGAGGCGCTGCCCGCCCACCGATTGGTCGACGCGATCTACGCCTCCGCCGACCGGGGCGGCGCGGTCGTGGCGACCCGCTGATCGTCAGTGATGGAAACGATCGAGGTCGACGCCGACGTCGGGTACCGCTTGCTCGTCGACGTAGCACCACGCCCAGTGTTCGCCCGGCTCGAACGACTGGATCACGGGGTGCCCGGTGCTGTCGAAGTGTGCAGCTGCGTGACGGTTCGGTGAGTCGTTGCAGCAACCGACGTGACCGCACGACATGCACATCCGAAGGTGCAGCCAACGACCACCGATCGGGATGCAGTCCTCACAACCAACCCAACTGGTCGGTTCGGTGACGACGATGGAGGTCAGGTGCTCACAGGCCATGCACCATTCTGGCTCAGTCCCAGCACGGCACTCGACCGATGTCACGATCGGCGCGGCCGTGGACCGAACCGATTGCGCAGGGAACAACCAGGAACCCGAGCGTTACGCCCGGGTCTGACCCCGGATGCAACAGCGAACATGCGGTTGAGGATCTCCGGCGGAGTAGTGCCGAGCGAGGGTGTCGAGGAACAGCGGGAAGTCGATCGACGCCGTGCCGCTCGCCAGGTCGGAGATCGCTCGGATCACGCACAACGGCACACCGCCGTGTTCGAGACACACCTGGGCGACCGCGGTGCCTTCCATGTCGACGCACACTGCGTTCGGCGTACGCGAGCGAACGACGTCCTTGAGGTGACCGTGGATGAATTCGTCGCCGGTGGCGATCTGGCCGACGTGAACGGTTGGTCGATCGATGCCGAGGCGCGCGAGGACCTCCTCGGTGACGACGTCGTCCAGACCCGACGCGATGAACGCCGCGTGGCCACTGCGGCCGCGGCGGTGAGCGCATCGTCGGTCGGCAACTCGATCACGCTCAGCAATGGAATCTCCCCACGGGCGAAGAGTTCGGGCGGACCCTGCAGATCGTGTTGGATCAACTCGCTGGCGACCACCACGTCGCCGACGCGGAGGTCATCCGACAGCGCGCCGGCCACACCGGTGAACACGATGGCATCGACGGAGAAGTCACGGATCAGCGTCGACGCCGTCACTGCGGCCGCGACCTTGCCGATGCGCGACTGGACGAGAGTGACACGCTGCTCACCGAGCCTCCCGCTGTGAAATCGACGACCGACGTGCTCGGTGATCGTCTCGTCGGCCAGCAGTTCGTGGAGCCGGTCGACCTCTTCGGACAGCGCCCCGATGACGCCGATGTGGGTGTACGCGCCGGTCATCGCCGGAGCGTAGATCGGATCTCAGGCGTGCGAGGAGTGGCCGCGACGCCGTGTGGGCACGGTACACGCCTTGATCGACTCGCCGAACAGCGGATTGATCGGGCACACCCCGAACACGCCGGTGGCGATCGGCAGCAGCGCGAAGACCGCGACCACGACACCGACCGTTCCACCGATGGTGATGCCCGCAGCGATCAGGGCGACTCCCGCCACGATCCGGATCCATCGACCGAGGGGCGTGTTCATGAAATGGAGGAACTGCATCGTTCGATGATACCCCATGGGGTATCAAATCCTCCACGATGGCTTCGGGTTTCCAGCTGACCTCGCCACTGTTAGGCTTACCTAACTATGAATCGATGGTCTGCAACACATCTGGTGAGTGGTGTCCTGGTCGCAGCGGTGGCTGTCGCCGCATGCGGGAGCGAAGACGGCCCGTCCGCAATCGGTGGGGCCGTCGACACGCCGCCCGTGACCGACACGGTGACGGTGTACACCGGCCGTCACTACGGCATCGAGCCCGTGTTCGACGAGTTCACCGCCGCCACGGGTATCGAGGTGCGCTTCACGACCGGCAACGACCCGGAACTGCGCGAGCGGCTGATTGCCGAGGGTGCGAACACGCCGGCCGACGTCCTCATGGCGGCCGACGCCGCCAACATCGAATTGGCGTCGGACGCCGACGTCCTCGCAGCCGTCGACAGCCCGGTGCTGACCGAAGCGATCCCCGCCGAGCTTCGCAGCGACGACTGGTTCGCGCTCAGCCAACGCGCCCGCGTGATCGTCGCCAGCAGCGAGCGGGTCGACACTCCACCGACCACCTACTCCGAGGTCGGTGACCCGACATGGAACGGCCGGATCTGCCTGCGCCCGAGCACTCACCCGTACACCCAGTCGCTCGTCGCCAGCCTGATCATCGCCGAGGGCGAGGCGCGCGCCACCGAGATCGTGCAGTCGTGGGTCGACAACGACCCGCTCTACATCAACAGCGACACCGACATCTACAAGGCGGTCGCCGACGGCGAGTGCGACATCGCCATCGCCAACACCTACTACCTCGGTCGCTTGCAGACCGAGGACCCTGCATTCCCGGTCGAGATCGTGTGGCCCGAGCAGGATGGCCGTGGCGCCCACGTCAACATGAGCGCCGCCGCCGTCACCAGGAACGCACCGAACCCCGAGGCCGCGCTGGCGCTGCTCGAGTGGCTGGCCACCGACGGCCACCAGGCGTTCGCCGACGCGAACTTCGAGTACCCCGCCGACCCGACCGTGGAGCCGAACGAGATCGTCGCCGGCTGGGGCGAGTTCGTGGCCGATCTCGCCGCGGTTCGCCAACTCGGCGAGTACCAGCCGGCGGCCGTCGCGCTGCTGAGTGCAACCGGCTACGAGTGAGCCGATGACCGACGCCGCCGCAGTGCGTCAGCACGCCCGGACACTGTCGGGCTCGATCGTGATCGCCGCACTCGCACTCGCCATCGCGATCCCTGTGCTCGTGATCGTGTGGTCGATCGTGCAGCCGAGCACCGACGTGTGGCGTGAGTTGTGGGCCACCCGCCTGCCGGGGATGATCCGCGACACCGCCACGCTGCTCGTCACCGTGCTGGTCGGCACCGTCGTGCTCGGCACCGCACTGGCGTGGCTCGTCACCGCCCACCGGTTCCCCGGGCGACGCCTCCTCGGCTGGCTGCTCGTCGTACCGCTGGCCATCCCCGGATACGTGCTCGGCTTCGTGTGGCTCGACACGCTGCAGGAGCCACTCGGCGCCCGTGCGGTTCGTTCGATCTGGCTCTGTGCGCTGGTCCTCACACTCACCCTCTATCCGTACGTGTACCTGTTCGCCCGAGCGGCGTTCCGCGAGCAGTCGCAGCGGGCAGTCGACGTCGCCCGAAGTCTCGGGTGCACCCGTCGGCAGGCGTTCTGGCGCGTCGTCCTGCCGATGGCTCGGCCGTCGATCGCCGGCGGCGCAGCGCTGGTCGGCATGGAGGTGCTGACCGATGTCGGCACGGTCCGGCTCTTCAACGTGTCGACGATTGCCGACGGCGTGCTGCGGGTCTGGTTCGGCACCGGCGATCGCAATGCGGCCGCCGAACTCTCGCGTACTGCTGATCGGCGTCGCTGTCTTCCTGATCGCCGCCGAGCGATTGATGCGCGGCCGCGCCCGGTACACCCAGGGCGGCACGAAGGTCGGCCTGCACGTCCATCGTCTCCGTGGTTGGCCGGCAGCTGCTGCCACGATCGGCGGATGGAGCGTCTTCACGATCGCCGTCGCGCTCCCTGTGATCCGGCTGATCACGTGGGCCATCGAAGCACAGCAGAGCGGGCAGACACAGACCGTCGCCGGCGACCTCGGCTTCCACCTGATGTCGTCGTTGCGCATCGCGGTGCTCGCCACCACCGCATGTCTCCTCCTCGGCGTGCTGCTGACGGTCGGACTCGACCGTGCCCGGATCAGCGGCGCGATCGGCGGCGCGCCTCGCCACCCTCGGATACGCAGTGCCCGGACCCGTGGTCGCGATCGGCGTGCTGGTCACCCTGGCGGCGCTCGACCGATCGGGATGGTTGCCGGACGGATGGTTGCTCGTCGGCTCGGTCGTCGGGTTGATCTATGCCCTGGTGGTGCGGTTCCTGGCCGTCGCCTATCACGGCATCGACTCGAGCGTCGGCAAGGTGTCGCCGTCGATGGTGGCCAGTGCCCGGACACTCGGTGCGGGCCGGTTCAGAGTGGCGACGCGAATCGAACTACCGCTCGCCGCGGCCGGCATCATCGCTGCGGCCGTGCTCGTGGCGATCGACACGCTCAAGGAGTTGCCGATCACGCTGCTGCTGCGACCGTTCGGCACCGAGACCCTCCCGATCTGGGTGTGGCAGGCCACCTCGGAGAGCCTCTGGGTGCAGGCGGCGGTGCCGTCGCTGGCCATCGTCACCGTCGGCATGGTGATGGTCGCGACGCTGCTGTGGGCACTCGAACACGGAGCGGAGACCGTGTCGTGACCGCCGTGGCGCTCTCGGTCGACGGCCTGACCCGGCGCATCGGTGGTCGCAGCGTGGTCGATGACGTGTCGTTCGACGTCGCCGACGGCGAACTGCTCGCCGTGGTCGGACCGAGCGGGTGCGGCAAGTCGACCCTCCTGCGCATCATCGCCGGCCTCGACAACGCCGCCGTCGGGCGAGTCGTCCTCGCCGGGGTCGCCGTGTCGGCGCTCCCCCCGGAGCGACGCCGCATCGGCCTCGTGTTCCAGGACCACGCGCTGTTCCCCCATCGCAACGTGGCCCAGAACATCGCGTTCGGGTTGCGTCACCTGAGCCGCCGGGCACGCGCCGCCCGCGTCGACGAACTCCTCGAACTCGTTCGGCTCCCCGGCGTCGGCACGCGCTATCCGCACGAGCTGTCGGGCGGCGAGCAGCAGCGCATCGCGCTCGGCGCGGGCGCTCGCGCCGGACCCGGCGGTCGTGCTGCTCGACGAGCCGTTCGCCAGCCTCGACCCGGCGCTGCGCGACGACGTCCGCACCGACATCGTCGCCGCGCTACGAGCGCGCAACGCGGCTGCGCTCCTGGTCACGCATGACCGCGAAGAGGCCCTGGGCCTCGGTGATCGTGTGGCCGTGATGTCGGCAGGTCGACTGCTCCAGATCGACCAACCGGTCGAGGTGTACGAACGGCCCGTCGACCGATTCGTGGCCGAGTTCCTCGGCGAGGCGTCGTTCCTCCCCGACGAGTCGGGCCGGCTGGTGATGGCTCGTCCTCACGACCTCACGGTGTCGCACGGAGGAACGTCCGTGGTGACCGCGCGGCGCTACCTCGGTGCGACATGGAGATACCGCGTGCGACGCGACGACGGCACCGAGATCGACGCCGATGGCGCTGCCGGCCCCGGGGACACGCCACTCGGCCTCGGCGACGCCTGCTCGGTCACGATCACCGCCACGCACGACTTGCACCGGCTCTCACGCTGAGCGCGGCGGCGTCTACGGTGCGCCGCATGGAACTCGAGGATCGCGTCGTCGTCGTCACCGGAGCCGGGTCGGGGATCGGTGAGGCCATCGCCCGCGCCGCGAACGCCGCCGGCGCTCGCCACGTGGTCGTCGCCGACCTGAACGGCGCCGAGGCCGAACGAGTCGCCGACGACATCGGCGGCACGGCCGTGGCCATCGACGTCCGCGACGAGGACGCGATCCGCCGGATGGTCGAGTCGACGCTCGACGCCCACGGCCCGATCGATCTGTTCGTGTCGAACGCCGGCTTCGTCACCGCCGCCGGTCTCGAGGATTCGAACGAGGCGATCCAGACGATGTGGGAGGTGCACTGCATGGCCCACATCTACGCGGCGCGCGCCGTGCTGCCGTCGATGATCGCCCGCGGCGAGGGGTACCTGCTGAACACGGCGTCGGCCGCAGGCCTACTCACACAGATCGGCTCGATGACGTACTCGATGACCAAGGCGGCTGCCATCTCCCTCGCCGAGTGGTTGTCGATCTCGCACTACCACCAGGGCATCCGGGTGTCGGTGCTGTGTCCACAAGCGGTCGCCACCAACATCGTGGCCAACAGCCCGGACAACCGGCGCATCGCCGAGGCGAGCGCCGACGACCCCGCCGCTGCCTTCGAGGGCGGCGTGGCCAGCGGCGATGGTGTGCTCGACCCCGCCGACGTGGCGGCGATGTGTCTCGAAGCGATCCGTGCCGAACGCTTCCTCGTGCTCCCGCACCCCGAGGTCGCCACCTATGTCGAACGCAAGGCCACCGACCGCGACCGTTGGCTTGCCGGCATGCGCCGCTTCCAGAGCGCCCTGCACCCGGACGGCAACCTCCCCGGCAACGCCATCGCCCCCTGACCTTCGACCAAGGGGGCATTGCCACAGGTGCAGACGTGTCTGTGACTGTCGGAATCGGAGGGGAACGGGGCCGGGTGCTTGACTGGCTCCATGACTGCAGTGAGCGAATCCGTCCGCATCGAGACCGAGTCGAGCGACGCCGGCGACATCGCCGTGATCGTGATCGACAACCCACCCGTCAACGCCCTCAGTTGGCACGTTCGCCAAGGTCTGTTCGACGGACTCGCGAAGGCGGTCGAGGACGGCGCCAAGGGTGTCGTCGTCATCTGTGACGGCCGGACCTTCATCGCCGGTGCCGACATCACCGAGTTCGGGGGCGGAGCGCAGCAGGCGGTCGGCCTCCACGAGGTGCAGGCCGCGATGGAGGATGCGCCGATCCCGGTGATCGCGGCGATCCACGGCACCGCACTCGGGGGCGGTCTCGAAACCGCTCTCGCTGCGCACTACCGGGTCGCCGTGGCGTCGGCGAAGCTCGGCCTGCCCGAAGTCAACCTCGGCCTGCTGCCCGGCGGTGGCGGCACCCAGCGGCTCCCCCGCCTCACCGGCGTGCCCAAGGCGCTCGAGATGATGACGTCGGGTCGCCACATCGGTACGGCCGAGGCGCTCGAAGCCGGCCTCGTCGACGAGGTCGTCGACGGTGACGTGGCCGCCCTGCGCAACGCCGCCGTCGCCTTCACCGCTCGGGCCGTCGCCGAGAACCTCCCGCTGGCCCGTGTCCGCGACCGTGACGACAAGGTCGCCGAGGCCAAGGGGAACGATGAGTTGTTCGCCGACGTTCCGCGCGTCGATCGCCCGCAAGACCCGTGGCTTCCTGGCGCCGGAATACATCATCCAGTGCGTCGAGGCAGCCGCGAACCTGCCGTTCGAGGAGGGCATCAAGGTCGAGGGTCGTCTCTTCATGGAGCTGGTGACCGGTCCGCAGTCGGCGGCCCAGCGCTATTCGTTCTTCGCCGAGCGCGCCGCCAACAAGATCCCCGACATCGCCAAGGACACGCCGATCATCGACATCCAGACCTGCGGCGTTCTCGGCGCCGGCACGATGGGCGGCGGCATCGCGATGAACTTCGCCAACGTCGGCATTCCCGTGACCATCGTCGAGCGCGACCAAGCCGCACTCGACCGGGGCCTCGGAGTGGTGCGCAAGAACTACGAACGATCGGCATCTCGTGGGTCGATCCCGCCCGAGGCGGTCGAGCAACGAATGGCGCTCATCACCGGCTCCACCGACAAGGCCGACTTCGCCGACTGCGACATCGTCATCGAAGCCGTGTTCGAGGACATGGAACTGAAGAAGTCGATCTTCACGGAGCTCGATGCCATCTGCAAGCCGGGCGCCCTGCTCGCCTCGAACACGTCGGCGCTCGACGTCAACGAGATAGCGGCTGTCACGTCGCGCCCCGAGAGTGTGATCGGCATGCACTTCTTCTCGCCGGCCAACGTCATGAAGTTGCTCGAGAACGTTCGCGGGGCCAAGTCGTCCGACACCGTCGTGGCCACCACGATGGCGATCGGCAAGCGCATCGGCAAGGTCCCGGTGATGGTCGGCGTGTGTCCTGGGTTCGTGGGCAACCGCATGCTGTTCATGCGCGGCGCCGAGGCCGAGCGCATGATCCTCGAAGGTGCCACGCCCGCCCAGGTCGACCGCGTGCTGTACGACTTCGGCTTCCCGATGGGACCCTTCGCCATGAGCGACCTGGCAGGTCTCGACATCGGCTGGAAGGAGGAGAAGTCCTCCAGTTCCACCGTCCGTGAGATCCTCTGCGAGAACGGTCGCCGGGGCCAGAAGAACGGGCGTGGCTACTACACCTACGACCCCGACACCCGGGCCTCGACACCCGACCCCGAGGTCGAACAGCTGATCAAGGACTTCGCCATCGGCAAGGGCATCGAACAGCGAGAGGTCTCCGATCAGGAAGTCATGGAGCGCCTGCTGTACCCGATGGTCAACGAAGGAGCGAAGATTCTCGACGAGGGCATCGCCATCCGCGGCAGCGACATCGACGTGGTGTGGGTCAACGGCTACGGCTGGCCGCTGTACCGGGGTGGCCCGATGTACTGGGCCGATCAGGTCGGCCTCGCCGAGATCGCCGCCAAGATCACGGGCTACAGCGAGTCGCTCGGCGGCCGCCACTGGGACCTGTCACCGCTGCTCGCACGCCTGGCCGACGAGGGCGGCGCCCTCCACCAGTTCTCCAACTGAATCAGACGCGGCTCGCTGTGTGGGCGGGCGTGGCCGAGATCGTCATGGTCGTCCTCGCCGGCGTCGTGCTCTTCGGACATCGGGACGCAGCCAGGGGCTGAGCGACGAGTCTGCATCTGGCAGACTGCCCATCGATGGAAACCGACGACGTACGAGATGTGCCCGACACATCTCGTACGTCGTCGGCGTTGCGGGATCGGTGGCGGTCGCCGCAGGACACCCGGCGCGCCGGTCACGTGATGATCGGTGTCGGCATCGCCGGCATGCTGATCGCCGTCTTCGGAATGATCGTCGGGTGGATCTTCGTCGGCCAACTGGCCAACGCCTCCGACGACAGCCTCGACGTGACCCTGCAGTCCCTCGACGCGATCGACGACACGATCGATCTCGCCGACAACGTGCTCGTCTCGACGACCGAGGGCATCACTGCGCTCGCCGGCACACTCACCGCGGTGTCCGGCTCGTTCGATTCCGGCACGCAGGCGATCGACGACATCGCCGGCCTTGCCGACACGGTCGGGCCGTCGCTGGAGGACGCCGCCGTCACCGTGCGGTCGCTCGAGCGCATCGGCGACAACATCGACTCGGTGTTGAGTGCGTTGTCGAGCCTTCCGCTGACCCCGGACTACGACTCGTCGGCCGGGCTCGGCGACACGTTCGGCCAACTCGCCGGCACGTTGGAGGAGCTACCGGGTCAGTTGAGCACCACCGCCACGAGCCTCACCGAGTTCACCGGGTCCGCCGGCGACGTGCAACAGCGGCTCGACGAACTCGCCGGATCGGTGGAGTCGATCAGCGACGACCTCGGCGACACCGGAGCCCTGGTCGACCAGTACCGCGCGAGCGTTGCCGATGCCCGAGCGCTGGCCCTCGAGGCGAACAACAATCTCAGCACGGGAGTTGTCCTGATGCGCATCCTGCTGATTCTCGGTGGCATCACGCTGCTGCTCGGCCAGGTCGTGCCGTTGTGGCTCGGGCGGTCGCTCCTCGACGACGCCGACAACTCGGAGGCAGCCGACACCATTGCAGGGTCGGCAACCGCGGGGACGTAATCCCCTGGACAACCGACCTGATCCCCTGGCTCGATGGGGAGGTGAGAGGGAAGGGATTGTGGCCATGACCCGGTACCGCCGACACCCGTCGTCGACCCAGGTCACCGTGGTGGTCGAGATCCCGCGTGGTGGCAGAGCGAAGTTCGAGATCGATCCCGACACCGGTACGGTCTGGCTGGACCGCGTGCTGTCGACCTCGACCCAGTATCCCGCCGAGTACGGATACATCAGTCACACCATCGGCGGCGACGGCGATCCGCTCGACGCTGTGGTGCTCGTCGAGGAACGAACCGTTCCCGGCTGTCACGTTCGCGCCCGCCCAATCGGTGTGCTCGCGATGACCGATGAGGATGGACCCGACTCGAAGGTTCTGTGTGTTGCGCTCGGTGATCCTTCGATGGGCAACTACGCCGACATCGACGAAGTGGCACCTCATCTCCTCGACGAGATCGAGCACTTCTTCCGTGTCTACAAACAGCTCGAGCCCAACAAATCGGTCGCCGTGGGCGAGTGGAGCGGTGCGGTCGACGCTGAACGCCTGATCCGAGCGTGCGCCGTTCCCGACCCTGCACCTGACACCGACCATCCCGTCGGACACATTCATCGAACCATGGAAACGGAGACAGACCCCATGAACATCGAACTCGACGACCAACAGTCCGAGATATTGCGCGAGGTGCTCGACTCGGCATTCCGCGACCTCCGCTACGAGGTTGCCGACACCGACAACACCGTCTACAAGGAGGGTCTGCGGTCGCGTGAAGCCGTGCTGTCGTCGATCCTCTCCAAGCTGGGCGGTCCACTCCCTGACCGGACCTGACGCTCCCGGGTCGGGCGGGAACGGGTTCCGTGTGCTACGACGAGCCCCCATGACGATGACCTTCCAGCAGGCGTGCGCCGCGGTCTGCGCGCCCGGCACACGATTCGAGATCGAGGAGATCGACGTCCTCGGCGTGAGGACCAAGGTCTTCGCGGGCACCCCACCGAACATGCGGTACCTGTTCGCCGCCGCCGCTGCCCGGACCGACGACTTCATCGTGTTCGAGGACGAGCGGTGGTCGATGCCGAAGGTGCTCGAACTGATCGGCCGGATCGGTCACGCACTGGTGCACGACCTCGACGTCGTGAAGGGCGACCGGGTCGCGATCGCCATGCGCAACTACCCGGAGTGGATCGCGGCATTCGCCGCGATCACCTCGGTCGGTGCCATCGCCGTGCCGATGAACGCCTGGTGGCAGACCGACGAGATGGTGTTCGCCCTCGCCGACTCGAGCGCCAAGGTGGTGTTCGCCGACGCCGACCGCCTCGCGCGCCTGCGCGCCGCGGAGCCCGGTGCGGTGTCGGTGAAGGTGGTGACCGTTCGCGACGTCGCGTCGGGCGCCGCCGATGACGTCGTGGCCCTCGACGATCTGCTCGTCGAAGGCGCCACGCTGCCCGACGTCGAGATCGACCCCGACGACGATGCCACGATCCTCTACACCTCGGGGACCACGGGTCATCCCAAGGGCGCTGTTTCGACCCATCGGGCGGTGCTCAGCGCACTGATGGCGTTCGCAGCACGCGGCGGGGTCAACGCCCTGCGCGAACCCGAAGAGCCCGATCCCGACAAGCCACAGACCGCGTTCATGCTCTGCGTGCCGCTGTTCCACGTGACCGGGCTCGTTCCGGTGATGCTCGGAGCGTTCGTCGGCGGATCGAAGCTGGTGATGACATACAAGTGGGATCCTGATCGCGCCTTGGAGTTGATCGAACAGGAGCGGGTGACGAGCTTCGTCGGCGTGCCCACGATGAGCTGGGACCTGCTCGAAGCCCCGAGTTTCGCCGAGCGCGACACGTCGAGTCTGCGGTCGGTCGGCGGCGGCGGTGCACCGATGCCTCCCGAGTTGGTGAAGCGCATCGACGACAACTTCCGACGGGGCCGCCCGAGCCTCGGTTACGGCATGACCGAGACGAATGCGTACGGCCCGGGCAACAGCGGCGACGACTTCATGTCGCACCCGACCTCGACGGGGAGACAGGTGCCGGTGATGGACATCAAGGTGACCGACCCACTCGGCCACGACCTGGCACAGGGCGAAACGGGCGAGATCTGGTTCCGCGGCCCGATGCTCATCCGGGGCTACTGGAACCGACCCGACGCGACCGCCGACACGATCGTCGACGGCTGGTTGCGTTCGGGCGACATCGGCCGCGTCGACGACGAGGGATTCGTGTACGTCAGCGACCGCGCCAAGGACATGATCCTGCGCGGCGGCGAGAACATCTACTGCGCCGAGGTCGAGGCCGCGATCTACGAGCATCCGGCCGTCTACGAAGCCGCCGTGTACGGCATCCCGCACGAGCGCCTCGGCGAGGAACTGGCCTGCCACGTGATGGTCAAGCCCGGTGAATCACTCGACGTCGGCGACCTGCAACGCTTCGTCGGCGAGCGCCTCGCGAGCTTCAAGGTGCCGACGAGGGTCACGATCGTCACTGAACAGCTTCCCCGCAACGCGTCGGGCAAGATCCTCAAGCGCGAACTCCGCGACTCCATCACCACCTGAGACCATGGGTCTGCGCTGACGACACGTCTCATTCGAGCGAAGGGCACGACATGACTCGCATCCTGATCACCGGAAGCAACAGCGGATTCGGCAAGCTCGCCACCCTGAGCCTGGCCCGGCAGGGCCACGAGGTGGTCGCCACGATGCGCAACCTCGCCAAGGGTGAGGAGCTCCGGTCGGCCGCCGCATCCGAAGACCTCCCGATCGAGATCCGATCGCTCGACGTGTGTGATCCGGCATCGGTCGCGGCAGCGGTCGGTGACCCCGCCGAGCTCGACGTCGTGGTCAACAACGCCGGTTTCGAGGTCGCGGGCGCGGTCGAGATGGTCGACGACGAACTCCTGGCCCGGCAGTTCGACACGAACGTCGCCGGTCCGCTGCGGGTCATCCGCGCCGTGCTCCCGGCGTGGCGCGAACGCGGCGGCGGCACGATCGTCAACGTGTCGAGCATCGCCGGCGTCGTCGGTGCACCATTCGGTGGGGTGTACGCCGCGTCGAAGCACGCCCTCGAAGCGTTGAGCGAGGCGTTGCACTTCGAGACCAGCATCTACGGCATCCGGGTCCGCCTGGTCGAGCCCGGCCGTTTCGACACCGGATTCCACGACAACATCGTCACCGTGCCCGGCTGGGAGGGCTCGGAGTACCAGGCCCGCTCCGATCGGTTCCGCGACAGCCAGGGCGTGCTGTCCGGCGACGGCGCAGCGCCGGATCCGCAGGATGTCGCCGACGCCATCGTGACCGCAGCGCTCGATCCCGACGCTCCCTTCCGTCAGTTCGTCGGCAACGATGCGCAGCTCATCTCGTCGGTGAAGTCCTCGATGCCGTTCGAGGACTTCGAAGCCACCATGCGCTCAACGCTCGACTGGTACGACTGACCGGCATGCGGGTCGGGTCCGGAACGGCCGTGACCTGCCGCAGGTGCCACTCGGCGCGTATCGTCACACGGTGCGCGCCGTCACGCTGACCTCGTCTCGCTGGTTGCGCGCCGTCGCTCTCGGCGTCGTCGTGATCGGTTCGGGCATCCTCGCGGTGCAACTGCACCGCAACGGTCACACCCAAGGCGACGACTTCGCGCTGTATCTGCGCCAGGCTCGCAGCGTGTTCGACGGCGACATCGGGGCCGTGCTCGCCGACAACCGGTTCGCCGTTCTGAACTCCGACGATGCCTTCAGCCCGCTGGCCTACCCGTGGGGTTGGCCGCTGCTGCTGTCGCCGTTCGTCCACCTGTGGGGCTACGACTACGACCGGCTCAAGCTCGTCGAGGTCGGGATCTTCATGGTCTGGCTCGTGCTGTTGCACGGCATCGTGCGCCGACGCATCGGCCGCGTGGCCGCGCTCGCCATCGTGGCTGTGGTGGGAACGGCGCCGGTGTTCCTCGTGCACACCGACCAGCTGCTCACCGAGTTCCCGCACCTCGCCGCGGTCGGGGTGTTCATCTGGTGGTACGACCGGGTTCGCTCGAGAGCCACGTTGCTGACCGCGACCCGCAGTGACCTGATCGTGCTCGGCGCGATGGTCACGCTGGTGTTCAACGTGCGTCGGGAAGGCATCGTGCTGCTCGGGGTGATCGCCGTGATGCAGCTGTACGACCTCATCATGTCGATCGACGGCCGACGCACACCGGCAGCACTGGTCGTACGGGTCCGCGCCACCTGGCGCGCGATCGTCACACCGTTTCTCGCGTTCGTCGTCGCGACCGTGCTGTTCCAACTGCTTCTGCCGACGGCGCTGCTGCCCGACAACGGCAACTCGATGACGTTCATCGACAACCGCCTCAGCGAGTTCCCCGGAACCCTCGCCGACCAGGTCGGTTTCGGCATCCACCCACTCGTCGGCATCGCGGTCCTCGGTCTCGCCGCCGCCGGGGCCGTGATCGGTGTACGTCGACGTCCGACGCTCGACGGTCCACTGCTGCTCCTCGCGCTCGGCAGCGCCTTGTTGATCAGCACCCATCTCCGCAAGGTCGACCGGTACTGGTTCCAGGTCACGCCCTGGGTCGCCTACTTCGCAACCGTTGCACTCCTGGCGACCGGCCGGCTGCTCCTCGCCCGCCGGCCGCAGGTGGGACGCGCCCTCGCCCTGGCGCCGCTCGCAGTCGTCGTGGTCGCCCACCTCGTCGTCCTGCCCGGCAAGGTCGGCGAGGCGCGCGACTACAACGCGGCGGGGCGCGTCCAGTCGGGCCCGTCCAACCCGAAGGTCGCTCCGATCTTCGAGGCGGTGTCGGAGCTCACGCCATCCGATGCGATCATCGCCTACGCCCGTGCCCGAACGATGACGTTGCTCACCGACCGGCGGTCCTTCCAGACCAAGAATCTCGACCGCATCGTCCAGAACGCCGACTACTTCGCCCAGCGTCGTGGTTCCACGTACTGGCAGCCCGAGCTGGGCCTGGGCGACGCCCGACTCGCGGGGTTCGAGGAGGTCTGGTCGGACGCGACGTGGATCCTGTGGCGGATCCCGTCGGCCGACGGCTGACTGGTGCTCGTCGTGTTTGACGCCTGAGCAAGCGAACGCTGCGACTGTGCCAGGCTGGAGCGACGATGGCTGACACCGCGGCGATCACGACGTACCGCTACCTGCGCATCAGCATGGTCGGTGCGGTTGTGCTGCTGGCCGTGTCGATCGCCATCGAACGCGCTCAGGTCGACTGCTGGCAGACCTCGGTGTCGGCCTACTACTACACGCCGGCCAAGGCGATCTTCGTCGGCGTGCTCATGGCGGTCGGGCTCTGCCTGATCGTCATCAAGGGCAGCACGACGTGGGAGGACGCGGCACTCAATGCTGCGGGGATGCTCGCCCCGATCGTGGCAGTCGTGCCGACGTCCGACGTCGGCACGTGCTGGTCGCAGACCCCGAACCCGCTCCCGGTGAACGACGGTGTGCCGGCGGACTGGGTGGTGGCGAACATCGACAACAACATCACCGCGCTGATCGTGACCGGCATCGTCGGCCTGATCGTCGCCGCGGTCATCGCCACGATCACCACCCGCAACATGAAGGCCATTGCCGAGATCGGCCCGGTTCGAATGCGTCTCGGCCTGCTCGCAGCGATGGCGTTCCTGGTCGGCGGCGCCGTCGTGTTCGCCCTCTGGGACGACTTCGACACTCGCGCCCACGGGCTGGCGGCCGTCACCATGTTCCTCTTCCTCGCGATCGCCGTCGGGCTCAACGCGTGGCAGCGGCGCGACGATCCGGCGCCACGGGTCTACTTCTGGCTGTACGCATCCATTGCGTTCCTGATGGTCGCTGCGGCCGCCGTCATGTTCCCGATGGGCTCGAGCTGGGATCACATGGTCCTCGTGTTGGAAGCGACCGAGATCACGCTGTTCGCCGCCTTCTGGCTCGTCCAGACCAAGGAACACTGGAATGAGACCGCCTGACCCTCGATCCTGGGCCGCGGTCGACAACGAAATCCCATCGTCAGAACTGGAGACACGAGATGACCAGCGCAGAACGCAAACGGGTGGACTCCTTCGGACACCTCGAAGACGGCTTGCTCGACGCCAGCGCGTGGTACCACTGGGGCCCGTACCTCTCCGAACGCGCGTGGGGCACCGTGCGCGAGGACTACAGCGCAGGAGGCGAAGCGTGGGACTACTTCCCCCACGACCACGCCCGCTCACGCGCCTATCGCTGGGGCGATGACGGCATGGCCGGGGTCAGCGACGTCGAACAACACCTCTGCATGGCGCTGGCGCTCTGGAACGGCCGTGACCCGATCCTCAAGGAGCGGATGTTCGGGCTCACCGGCCCGCAGGGCAACCACGGCGAGGACGTCAAGGAGTACTGGTGGTTCCTCGACGCGCTTCCGAGCCACGCCCTCCTCGAGTGGCGCTATCACTACCCGCAGGCCGAGTTCCCCTACGCCGATCTCGTTGCCGAGAACGGTCGCCGCGACCAGAGCCAACCCGAGTACGAACTGCTCGACACCGGCGTCTTCGACGACGACCGCTACTGGGTCGTCGATGTCGTCCACGCCAAGGCCGATCCTCACGACCTGCTGATGGAGATCAGCGTCACCAACGCCGGCCCCGACACCGACACGATCCACGTACTGCCACACCTGTGGTTCCGCAACACCTGGTCGTGGGACCACGACACCACCAAGCCGGACATGCACGTCGACGCCGACCACAGGGTTGCGGTCGACCATCCCCAGTTCGGCCCGCTCGTCTGGGAGGTCGACGCTGCACCCGACGGCACGGCACCCGAGTTGCTCTTCTGCGAGAACGAGACGAACGTCGCGCGCTTGTTCGGCTCGGCTGACTCGCCGCCGTACCCGAAGGACGGCATCAACGACCACGTGGTCGACGGTGCGGCGACCGTGAACCCCGCCCGGACCGGATCGAAGTGCGCCGCTCGCTACCAGCTGACGGTCGCTCCCGGCGAGACGCAGGTCGTGCGCGTCAGGCTGCGTCCACCGTCGACGAAGCGCCCGTTCACCAAACAGTTCGGCAAGGTGATCGCCACGCGACGGAGCGAGGCCGACGACTTCTACTCCGAGGTGATCCCTGCCGACGTCGACGACGAACAGCGCCAGGTCGCGCGTCAGGCATTCGCCGGGATGATCTGGGCCAAGCAGTTCTACTGGTTCGACGTCCAGCGATGGCTCGACGGTGACCCGACGCAACCCCCACCGCCTCCGCAACGACGGCACGGCCGCAACGCCCAGTGGACGCACCTCGACGCCCGCGACATCATGTCGATGCCCGACCCGTGGGAGTACCCGTGGTTCGCCTCGTGGGACCTCGCGTTCCACACCGTCGCGCTCGCCCACCTCGACCCGGCGTTCGCCAAGTACCAGTTGTTGGTGCTGTGCCGCGAGTGGTTCCAGCATCCCAACGGCGCCCTCCCCGCCTACGAGTGGGCGTTCGGCGACGTGAATCCTCCCGTCCATGCATGGGCCGCGCTCCACGTCTGGGACATCGACGGCCAACGCGATCGTGACTTCATCGCGCGCCTGCTGCCGAAGTTGCTCTTGAACTTCACGTGGTGGGTCAACCGCATCGACCCGGACGGTGATCACCTGTTCTCGGGTGGGTTCCTCGGGCTCGACAACATCAGCGCGATCGACCGGTCGAACCTGCCGCCGGGCGCCAGTATCGAACAGGCCGACGGCACGAGTTGGATGGCGTTCTACACGTTGACGCTCCTGCAACTCGCTCGCATCCTCGCCGCCGAGGACGATGCGTGGCGGGACATCGAGGTGAAGTTCATCGAGCACTTCATGCTGATCGTCGAAGCGATGCAGTCCGAGGACCTCTGGGACGAGGCGGACGGATTCTTCTACGACGTGTTCCGAGATGCTGACGGCACCTCCACGCCGATCAAGGTTCGTTCGATCGTCGGGGTGTTGCCGATCCTTGCAACTGTCGTCCTCGGCCCGAACCTGCTGGGACAGCTGCGCACGTTCCACAAGCGCTCCGAACGATTCCTCGAGCATCTCGATCCCGAGGCGTTCCGCGGTCGGAGCGCGCAGCTGATCCCCGGCCCCGACGGCGAGTCGATGATCGTGAGCGTCATCCCGCCCGGCGACGGCCTGCGGATCCTCGGCCGCGTGTTCGACGAGGGAGAGTTCCTGTCGCCGTACGGGCTGCGCGCCCTGTCGAAGGAGCACGCCGAGCATCCGGTGTCGTTCACCGTCGACGGCAACGCCGTGTCCGTCGACTACGAACCAGCAGAGTCGAGCACCGCCATGTTCGGCGGCAACTCCAACTGGCGGGGCCCGGTGTGGATGCCGGTCAACTATCTGATCATGCGCAACCTGCAGCGCTTCGCTCTGACGCTCGGTGACGACGTGACGATCGAGTACCCCACCGGAAGCGGCACGGCGCTGCCCGTCAGCGCGTGCGCCGATGATCTTCGTCGACGCCTGATCTCCCTCTTCCTTCCCGGCCCCGACGGGCGCCGACCCTGCCACGGCTACGTCGAGCGCATGCAGAACGACCCACGTTGGCGCGACAACATCACCTTCAACGAGTACTTCCACGGCGACAACGGCGCAGGGCTGGGCGCCACGCATCAGACCGGCTGGACCGGGCTCGTCGCCGACCTGATCTGCCGTCCGAATCCCCTCGTGGTCTCCTCCGAACAGTGGGGAACCGTGTGACCGACATGCGCATCGCCTTCGGTCGAGGCGTGTGCGGACGGCTCGACGACGCATCCCGGCGCGAGTGGCTCGTCACCGATGGCCTCGGTGGGTACGCCATGGGCACCGTCGCGGGGCTGCGCACCCGCCGATATCACGGACTGCTGATCACCGCGACAGCACCGGCCGGAGCGTCACGGATGCTCGGCCTCGCCGGACTCGACACCGTCGTCGTGGTCGGCGACGATCGGTTCCAGCTCGCCACGCATGAGTGGAGCGACGGCGCGGTGTGGCCACGGGGCCACGAACTCGTCGCCACGTTCGATCTCGATGACGGCGTGCCTCGTTGGCGCTACGACCTCGGCGACGTCCGTTTCGAGGTCGAGATCGCGGCGGCCCACGGACAACCGACCGTCGGGATCGTGCACCGTCTCCTGTCCGGCGATGCCAGACTCGAGATCACGCCGCTGTGTACCTGGCGTGACCAGCACGGCGATCGTTTTGCCGGTCCGGACCCCGCGGTCGAGACGACACCGGCCGGATTCGTCTTCGAATCTGCCTATCGGGTCGATGGCGCCGGCTTCGAACCGGGTGGCGCCTGGTATCGCGGCGAGTACCACCGCGAGGAGTCCGCTCGCGGTCTCGGCGCCACGGAGGACCTCTGGGCCGCGGGTGTCTTCCGGAGCACCCTCGCGGCCGGCGATGTGTTCGAGCTCACTGTCGGGGCCGATCTCGCCGGCCCTGCCATTCGGGCAACAGCCATCGTCGCCGCGGCCAGAGCACGCGCCGGCGCGCTCGCCGATCGGGCCGGCGCCGCCGACGACGTGGGCCGCATCTTGGCGAGAGCTGCCGATCAGTTCATCGTCCGGACGCCGACGGGCCCGTCGGCCGTCGCCGGGTATCCCTGGTTCGGGGAGTGGTCGCGTGACCTGTTCACCGCGTACGAGGGCCTGTTCCTGTGCACCGGGCGGGCCGAGGAGGGCCGGCAGGTGCTCGTGCGGGCGGCTCAGACGGTGTCGGAGGGGATGCTCGCGAACACCGCCGACGTGGGGACGCCCGAGTACAACACGATCGATGCCGCCTTGTGGTTCGTCCATGCGACCCATCGCCACATCGAGCACACCGGCGACCTCACCCTCGGCGAGCAACTTGCCGACACGCTGGTCGACATCCTCCGATCGCACCGTGACGGGACGAGGTTCGGCATCGGCGTCGACGACTCGACCGGCCTGCTGCGCGGCGGTGCCGACGGTTGGGCACTCACGTGGATGGATGCCCGGATCGATGGCCGTCCGGTCACGCCGCGCGCCGGCTTTCCGGTCGAGATCCAGGCCCTGTGGATCAACGCACTCACCTCGACGATCGACATCATCGGGCGACTCGGGCGACGCTCCGACGAGTGGGACGCCCTCCTCGACCGGGCGAGGTCGTCGTTCGGTCCACTGTTCACGCTCGACAGCGGCGGACTCGCCGATGTCGTCGATCCGACGGGCACCATCGACGCGTCGTGTCGGCCCAATCAGCTGATGGCCGCGTCGTTGCCGTTCGCCCCTGTCGACGATCCCGACTCGGTCGCGTCGATTCTCGATGCGTGCGCGACGCTCGTCACGTCGATGGGTCTGCGCTCCCTCTCGCCCACCGACGCCGCCTACCGCGCGCACCATCGCGGCTCGCCGGTGCAACGCGACGGCGCCTACCACCAGGGGACGGTGTGGCCCTGGCTGATCGGACCGTACGTGGACGCGTCGATTCGAGCGGGACGCGACATCACGGGCGTGCTCGACGCCGTCGAGCTGCACCTCGCCGAGGCCGGTCTCGGATCGGTGTCCGAGACGGCGGACGGCATCGCACCGCACGCCACCACGGGTTGCCCGTTCCAAGCGTGGTCAGTAGCCGAACTGATCCGCTCACGTCGACGCTGAACGACCCCGGCCCGTCGCCGGCCGAACGCCCGACGGTCCTACTTCTCGTCGGCGCCGCTACGCCGACGGCTGCGCACGAAGCGAGACAGGAGCCATCCAGCGATCATGCCGAACACGAAGGTGACCAGGAGGGCGACCCAGGTTCCGACGTTCCACTCGAAGAACAGGAACCGGATCGAATTCCGCTCGGTGTTCTGAAGGATGAAGATCAACGCCAGCGCCACGACCACCAAGGCGGCGATCATCTTCCAGTTCCAGTCGGCGGTCTCCTCGATGTCGCCCGGGTCGGGCTGCGCGCTGCTCATCGGCAATCACCCGACAGGTGTGACCGCGACGTGACCATCGAGTCCACCGTAGGGCGCTGCTCGTGAGGGATGCAATGCGCAACCGCGGCGAATACTGTCGGACCTACACCCACTGCGCCATGACCACCCCACCCGTTCCATACACCGTTCTCGGCGGCTATCTCGGCGCCGGCAAGACCACGTTGCTGAACCAGCTGCTGCGCGCCAACGCCGGCGCTCGTTTGGCGGTGATCGTGAACGACTTCGGCGACATCGGCATCGACGCCGAGCTGATCGCCACCCAGGACGGCGACACCATCAACCTGACCAACGGCTGCGTCTGTTGCAGTGCGAGCGATGGTCTCGCCAACGTGCTCAACGATCTCCGCACCCGCGCCGACAGCCTCGACCATGTGATCGTCGAGGCGAGCGGTGTGAGCGACCCGGCCCAGATCGGTCACTACGCGCTTCCGTTCGGATTCGAACTGCGGGGGGTGATCGTGCTCGCCGATGCCGAGCAGGTGCGGGCCCGATCGGCCGACAAATACGTCGGTGAGACGGTGATCAGCCAATTGTGCGGTGCCGACCTGATCGTGCTGACGAAGACCGACCTCGTCGAGCAGTCACAGCTCGCCGAGGTGCGGGCATGGCTGGGCGAGACAGCGCCGGGGACACCGATTCTGCAGTCGGCGAACGGTCGTGTCTCCACAGACGTGGTGCTCGGCGACATCACACCGACTCCGCTGACACCCATCGCCGACACCACCCATCCCGTCGACTACGACACATGGAGCCACGATCGCCCCGGCTCGATCGACCGATCGGCGCTCGAGGCCTTCCTCGGTGCGTTGCCCGAGGGCGTGTTCCGTGCGAAGGGGATCGTCCACCTCTCCGACGATCCCGAGCGCCGACACATCCTCCAGATCGTGGGCCGCCGTGTGAGCGTGACGCCAGACGCCCAGTGGGTCGCCGGCGGGGAGCACCGCACCCGACTGGTCGTGATCGCCGCCCCAGGAGCGCTCGATCGCGAGCGGCTGGCTGCCAGTATGTCTGCCTGATGCGCACCGTACTGTCGTGGACCCTCCTGGTTCTCGGAGCCCTCTTTCTCGCACTGTCGATCCCCGCCGGCCACATCAACCGTACGGTGCTCGACGCCCCGACGTTTGCGAACAAGGTGAACGAGTTGCGCCAGCGCGACGACGTCAGCGACGTGCTCGGCCGGGAGGTCAGCGCGCAGATCATCTCCCAGAACCCCGATCTCGTCGCCCTCGCCCCACTCGTCGCCCAGATCTCGATCGGTGTCGTGGGCAGCGACGTGCTCTCGGGGCCGGTGAAGCTCGCGGCCTCGCAGCTCAACCGCGCACTCACGACGGGCAACTCGGACCAGCTGATCCTGCGGGTGGCCGACGTCGGCTCCGTCGTCGCAGGCGTGATCGGTGCCGTGGCGCCCGAACGTGCGCCGAGGGCGTCGGACGTGTCGGTCACGTTGGCCGACGTGGGCAACCAGGGGTTCGCAACCGACATCATCGACCTCACCGACCTCGTCGACACGCTCGCCTGGCTGCTGCCGCTGCTCTCGGTCGTGTTCCTCGTGGCGGCGGTGTTGCTGCATCCGGATCGCTGGGCGGCGATCCAGCGCGTCGGGTGGGCAGCGATCATCGCCGTTGCCGCACTCGCCGTGATCGTCGTCCTCGGCGGCATCATCGTGCGGTCGGCCGGCGGGGACGCACGTGCCGACGCAATCGTCGACGGTGTCTGGGACATCTTCGTCCGGCCCATGTGGTGGACCCTCGGTCTGGTCGCAGGCATCGGCGCGCTCATGGTCATGGTCGGGTCCGGCAAGGCCGAGAACTGGAATCTCGCCGGAGTCGCGCAGCGCGCCGTCGCCACGCCGGGCACCACCGGTTGGGTGATCGCCAAGGCCGTCGCTGTGATCGCGCTCGGGTCCGCACTGGTGATCGAGCGCACGGGGATGCTCACCCTGCTGGCCTTCGTGGGCGGCATCGTGTTGATCGTGTCGGGGGTCGGAGCGTTGGCGCGTCTCGGTGCAGCGTCACGAGCGGAGACGGACCCCGGCGACTCCAGATCGTGGGGGCCGATCGCCATCGTCGGACTCGTCGGTGTCATTGCGCTGGTCAGCCTCGTGGTGTGGGCAGCCCGCCCTCCTGATTCGGCGATCGCCGGCGTCATCGGAGACGCGATCAGCGGCGACGGTGAGGTCTGCAACGGCCATGCCGAACTCTGTGAGAAGACGTTCGACGAGGTCTCGTACGCGGCGACGCACAACTCGATGTCGGTCGCCGGCAAGCCCGGCTGGTTCATCGGCGAGCAGGGACTCGACATCGTTCCGAGCCTCGATTTCGGAGTCCGGGCGTTGCTGGTCGACGTCTGGTACGGCAACGATGCCGGCCACGGCAGGGTCCGCACCTCGGCGCGCTCGTACGAAGAGGCGCTCGCGGTCGCGAACGACGAACTCGGCCCCGAGACGGTCGATGCTGCGCTGCGCGTGGTCAACGCCGTGGCGCCTGGCGAAGCCACCGGCCCCGAGGCGCTCTACATGTGCCACGGCCTCTGCGAGACGGGAGCGACGTCGTTCGACGACACATTGGTCGACATCCGCTCGTGGCTGGCGACCAACCCCGACGAGGTGATGACGATCTTCGTCGAGGATCACGTCGACGCCGCCGACATCGCCGAGTCGGTCCTCGGCGCCGGCCTCGAGGACTATCTCTACACACCGGTCGAGGGCACGCCGTTCCCGACGCTGCGTGAGATGATCGCGTCCGGTCAGCGGCTGGTCGTCATGGTCGAGTCCGGCGATGGGCGCCCGGACTTCCCATGGCTGGCGAACGGATTCGACTTCATCCAGGAGACGCCGTTCGACTTCCCGACGGTCGAGTCGTTCTCGTGCGAACCGAACCGCGGGCGGCCCGACGCTCCGCTGTTCCAGATCAACCACTGGCTCAACGGGTTCACCAGTCTCGTCTCCGATGCCCAGCTGGTGAATGCCGCCGACGTGCTCGGCTCGCGCGTCGAGCAATGCAGAGACCAGCGCGGCATGCAGCCGAACCTGGTGGCGGTGAACTATGCAGACATCGGCGACCTGATGGCCGTCGTGGACGAGCTCAACGGCGTGGACTGACGACGGAGCCGATCGGTCGGCGGCTCAGCGGGGGTCGTCAGCAGGCAGGAGGCGCTCGATCTCGTCCATGGCAGCGCTCTGCTGCTCCTGCTGCAGGGCGATCAGCTCCCTGAGCTCGTTGATCTTGCTTCGCAGGTCGACATCGGCGGGCTCGGCGCGGGCCTGCTTCTTCGACGGTGACAGGAAGAAGTTCGCGAGGTACCCCGTGAAGGCACCGAAGATGCCGACGCCCGTGACGATGACGATGGTCCCGAACCATCGGCCCCGGTTCGTGACCGGGTACTGATCTCCGTACCCGACGGTGGAGATGGTGACGATGGTGTACCAGATCGCATCCGCCCCGGTCGTGATGTTGGCGCCGGTCGCATACTGCTCGAGGTGGAGCATCTGGAGACTCCCGAACTCGAGCACGAGGACGCCCACGAACAGCAGCATGAAGAGCGCGCTGCCGGCACGGTCCTTGACCAGGCTCCGACCGATGTTCCTGACGCCGTAGGCCCGCATGAGGCGAACGACCCGCGCGATGCGGAAGATCCGGAGGATCTTCAGCTGTTCGACCGGCAGGCTGGCGAGGAGGTCGGCCCAGCCGAACCCGCGGAAGAAGTAGTGCATCTTCGACTCCGCCGTCAACAGCCGGTACGTGAAGTCGACGAGGAAGATGGCGCTGAACAGGACGTTCATGACCTGGAGCACTGCGGACAGGTTCGAGTCGCTGATCGCATACATCAGCACGATGTTCACGATCGACAGGATCGAGAGCAGCCCGACGAAGATCTCGTACCCCAAGCTCTTGAGTTCGTTCGCTGAAGTCTTCGGCTCTGCCATGTCCACTCCTCGGTCCCGTTCAGGCGGCGTCGGCGAAATGATCGCACGGTCGCGTCGCGCGATTCCGGATCTCGGAACTCGAATGTCGAGCCCACCGCCCGCAGGCACCGCCAGTTTGTGTGAGCGAAAAGAACCGTCGTGAACGTTGCCGCTCACACAAGTCCCGGGTCCGGAGTTTGTGTGAGCGAAAAGGACCGTCGTGAACGATGTCGCTCACACAAGTCCCGGGTCCGGAGTTTGTGTGAGCGCAGATGGCTGTCAACGACCTCGTCGCTCACACGAACTGGCGGTTCCGGCGTCTGATCAGGCGAGGTCGAAGCGATCGAGGTTCATGACCTTGGTCCACGCCGACACGAAGTCGGCCACGAACTTGCCCTGCGCGTCGTCCGCTGCGTACACCTCGGCGATCGCCCGCAGCTGCGAGTTCGATCCGATGACGAGATCGCACCGGGTACCGGTCCACTTCAGTTCTCCGGTGGCACGATCGCGACCCTCGAAGACGTCATCGGACGCTGCCGTCGGCTGCCACTCGGTGGTCATGTCGAGCAGATTGACGAAGAAGTCGTTGGTGAGCGCACCGACCCGGTCGGTGAACACGCCATGATCCGACCCGTTTGCGTTCGCGTGCAGCACCCGCAGACCACCGAGCAGCACCGTCATCTCGGGCGCGGTCAGCGTCAAGAGCTGTGCTCGGTCGACGAGCAACGCCTCGGCCGACAGGGCGTGACCCTTGCCGAGGAAGTTGCGGAACCCGTCGGCAGTCGGTTCGAGCGGTGCGAACGACTCGACATCGGTCTGTTCCTGCGATGCGTCGGTGCGACCGGGAGCGAACGGCACGGTGACGTCGTGCCCGGCATTCCTTGCCGCTGCCTCGACGGCGGCGCAACCGGCGAGCACCACGAGATCGGCCATCGACACCTTGGCACCCGAGCTGTTGAAGTCGTCCCGGACGGCCTCGAGCGTCGCCAGGATGCGGCGCAGTTCTGGCGGGTTGTTGACCTCCCAGTCGTTCTGCGGAGCGAGGCGGATGCGGGCACCGTTCGCGCCACCACGCTTGTCGCTGTTGCGGAACGTCGACGCCGACGCCCACGCGGTGGTGACCAGTTCGGAGATGCTCAGGCCGGAGTCGAGCACCTTCGCCTTGAGCGTTGCGATGTCGGCGTCACCGATCAGCTCGTGGTCGACGGCGGGGACCGGATCCTGCCAGATGAGCTCCTCGCTCGGGACCTCGGGACCGAGGTAGCGGGCGATCGGGCCCATGTCGCGGTGGGTGAGCTTGAACCACGCCCGGGCGAAGACGTCGGCGAACTCGGCGGGGTTCTCGTGGAAGCGGCGAGAGATGGGCTCGTAGATCGGGTCCACCCGCAGCGCCATGTCGGCCGTGGTCATCATCGGGGCGTGAGTCCTCGACGGATCGTGCGCGTCGGGCACCGTTCCCTTCGCCTCGGGGTTCGACGGCGTCCACTGGTGGGCGCCGGCGGGGCTCTTGGTGAGCTCCCACTCGTAGCCGAACAGCATGTCGAAGTACGTGTTGTCCCAGGTGATCGGTGTCGGGGTCCACGCACCTTCGACGCCACTCGTGGTCGTGTCGACGCCCTTGCCGGTACCGAAGCTGTTCTTCCAGCCGAGGCCCATCTGCTCGATCGGTGCACCCTCCGGTTCGGGCCCGACCAGCGTGGGGTCGCCTGCGCCGTGCGCCTTGCCGAAGGTGTGGCCACCGGCGACGAGGGCGACGGTCTCCTCGTCGTTCATCGCCATGCGGGCGAAGGTCTCGCGGATGTCGCGAGCCGATCCGAGCGGGTCGGGGTTGCCGTTCGGGCCCTCCGGGTTCACGTAGATGAGCCCCATCTGGACCGCGCCGAGCGGGTTCTCGAGTTCGCGGTCACCCGTGTAGCGCTCGTCGCCGAGCCAGGTTGTCTCGGGACCCCAGTAGATGTCCTCCTCGGGCTCCCAGACGTCCTCACGGCCGCCGGCGAATCCGAACGTCTCGAAGCCCATCGACTCCAGCGCGACGTTGCCGGCGAGGATCATCAGGTCGGCCCACGACAGCTTGCGGCCGTACTTGCGCTTGATCGGCTGCAGGAGCGCTCGCGCCTTGTCGAGGTTGCCGTTGTCGGGCCAGCTGTTGAGCGGCGCGAAACGCTGCGTGCCGCTGGACGCGCCACCGCGACCGTCCTTGATCCGGTACGTACCGGCGCTGTGCCACGCCATGCGGATGAACAACGGGCCGTAGTGCCCGTAGTCGGCCGGCCACCAGTCCTGCGAGTCGGTCATCAACGCGGTGAGATCCTGCTTCACGGCGGCGAGGTCGAGGGTGGCGAACTCCGCCGCGTAGTCGAAGTCGTCGTCCATCGGATCGATCAGCGGCGAGTTCTGGTTGAGCATCCTGAGGCTCAACTGGTTCGGCCACCAGTGCTCGTTGGCCGTGGATCCGGCGGCGGTGTGCGCGGCATTGGAGCCGTGCATCACGGGACACCCCTTCTCGCTGTCGTTGATGTCGAAGGCGGTCTGATCAGACATTGCTGCTCCTTGTTGTGACGTGAGTTGGGTTGATGTGGTCGGGCGCGGATGGTGGTGCTGATGGTCGATGGGTCAGGGGCGACATGACGGGCAGCGCCCCCAGTAGATGACCTCGGCTTCGTCGATCTCGAAGCCGTGGTCGTCGTCGGCCGTCAGGCAGGGTGCCGAGCCGACGGCGCAGTCGATGTCGAACGTGGTGCCGCACGCACGACAGATGAGGTGGTGGTGGTTGTCGCCGACCCGGTTCTCGTAGCGGGCTGCCGATCCGCTCGGCTGGATCCGTCGGACGAGATTCTTGTCGACCAGCACCCCGAGCGTGTCGTACACGGCCTGTCGGGAGATCGTGCCGATCGAGGTCCGCACGCGGTCGGCGAGTTCGTCGGCGGTCGCGTGAGGGTGCGCCGAGACTGCACCCATCACTGCGAGGCGCTGCGCGGTGACATGGACTCCGTGTTGGCGCAGGAGTTGATCGACACCGTTGGACATGTGCCCATCCAACCACCGATACTGGACTTTGTCAACTTCTGGATTAAATCCAGTTTGGTCTCAGGGGATGCTCGGGCCGCCGAGGACGTCCTCGAGGAGTTCGAGCCCGGCGACCGCGAACGCCACCATGTTGTCGATGCGGTCGTCGAGGCCGGTGAGGACATGACGCGTCGCATCGACCGGCCCGGTCACGGCGACCCAGCTGTGACCCGCTGGGTCGCCATAGGGATTCGCAGGCCCTGCAGCACCCGCCTCGCCGAGCCCCCAGGTCGCCCCGAGCCGCATCTTTGCCGATCGCGCGAGGTAGTCGGCAAAGACCTCGGTGGCGCCGCGCATGCCAGGTGGCGTGTCGATCGCTCCCGCCATCCATGCTCGACTCGCCGCGGCCGTGTAGATCACCGCGCCGCCGAGGTAGTAGGCGGACGCCCCGGGCACCGACAACAGGGCGGCCGAGATCAGCCCACCGGCCGAACCCTCGGCGACGACGACGGTGTCGCCGCGTTCGCGCAAGGCGTCGCCGATTCGCCGGGCCGTGTCGGTCATTTGGGACGGGAACATCCCACCAGCATGTCCGCGTTCGAAGCCCGCCGCCAGCACGTGACTACGTTGGATGCGTGGAGACACGATCGCTCGGCCAACTGCACGTGTCCGTCGTCGGCCTCGGGTGCAACAACTTCGGCATGCGCATCGACGCCGACCAGACCAAGCAGGTCGTCGACGCTGCCCTCGACGCAGGGATCACCTATTTCGACACCGCCGAGAGCTACGGAAACGGCATGTCGGAGGACTACCTCGGGCGGGCGCTCGGACCGCGGCGCTCGCAGGCGGTCATCGCCACCAAATGGGGACACACGGTGAGCCTCGGCGACGGCGAGCGCGGCGGCGACCCGGCGCAGATCCGGATGCGCCTCGAGCGCAGCCTCACGCGGCTCGGCACCGACTACGTCGACCACTACCAACTCCATCGTCCCGACCCGGTCACTCCGGCGGACGAGACGCTCGGGTGCCTCGCGGAACTGCGTGCCGAGGGAAAGATCCGCGAGATCGGCTGCACCCACTTCACGGCCGACGAACTCGCGAGCTACCACGCCGCCACCGTCGAGCGCGACCTTGCCCCCTTCGCGTCCGTCCAGAATCACTACAGCCTGTTGACCCGCGACCCCGAGACGAACGGCGTGTTCACCGCCTGCGAGGAGCTCGGGATCGCGTTCGTTCCGTACTTCCCGCTCGAGTCCGGGCTGCTGACAGGCAAGTACCGCGCCGGCGCGCAACGCCCCGAAGGCTCGCGACTTGCGGGGTGGGGCGACCGCGCCGACGCGTTCATCGACGACGACAAGCTGCGGATCGTCGAACGCCTGACCGCCTGGGCCGACGCTCGCGGCCACAGCCTGCTCGATCTCGCAATGAGCTGGCACACGTCGCACCCCTTGGTCTCGTCGGTGATCGCCGGGGCGACCTCGCCGTCCCAGGTCGCGGCCAACGTTGCCGCCGCAACATGGTCCCTGACCGCGGTCGACCGCGCCGAGGTCGATGCCGTGATCGCGGATCAGTAGCGAAGGGTCGCGGCAGCGGTGCCGCCGCCTGGAACGTCGTCGGCCGGAACGGCGAACACGTCTCCGCCGTGTCGCAGGGTCTCGATCGCTGCGACGTCGGCGAGGTCGTGGTCGCCGGGCTCGCGATCGTTGTGCTCGACGAGGAGCGCGTGACCCGCTCGGTAGCGCCCCCAATAGGCCCGGTCGGCGGGCACGAAGATCGATGCGACCTGACCGGCTGCCGCTGCGATCACCGCTTGTTCGACAGTGTCGACGGTGGCAGCCGTGCCGGCGTGGTAGGAGTCGCGGGCGCGTTGCTCCAGCTCCG
>CAVVFL010000015.1:0-33294 GCA_963747375.1 Ilumatobacteraceae bacterium | reverse complement strand
CGATGCGGCGCTGTCTCGAAGAGCGAGGCCGGGTTATCGTGCGCCGATATCGGGTGCGTGAATGCCGCTGCTGGCTAGCCTCCGGCGATGATCGTGCGATGGTTGAGCGCCGCAGCGATCGTGGCCAGCGCTGCGCTCGTCGGCCTCGCCGTCTGGGTCGTGGGGCTCGCGGGCCTTGCCAACCGAGCCGAATCGATCTGTTTCGCCGATCTCGACAATCGCCTCGGTTACGGCGCATTCGAGATCTCCAGGAAGGTCTGGTCGCTGTCGTTCGAATGCCGCCTGCTGGGAAACTCGGTCGATCCAATTGATGTACAACACCCGCTCGAGGCGATCGTGGGATTCGGCTGGATCGTGGTGCTTCCCGTCGTCTACGCGATTGCCACACTGGCCCTCACGCTGCGCTGGGCGCGCCAGACACAGCGCCGACACGACATGTAGCTGCTCATCCACGGCATACCGCCGTCACGGAGGGTGATGTTCTCGTGGTACTGCAGCACGCTGCTCTGGCCGAGATGCCGGTCGAACTGTGAGGTCACGATCGGGCCGTACCCGAGTGGCTGATCCGGGCAGGCGGCGTGATTACGTGGCTCGTTATCGAGTGCCATGACGGGCACTACCGTCCCCAAGGACGGTGAGCGTTGTCGCCGCGAGGGCTGGCGTTTCGTCCGATTCTGCGCGATAGCCAATCATCATGAGGTGCGACGTCGCTCCCATGAGTGAAGATTCGGATTCGACCGCTCGCGCAGCGAAAAGCTGGTTGTCGAAGTCGGAGGGGTCCTCGACGATCCAGCTTGGTCCCTCGACCGCGAACAGATTCACATCGACAAGGCCAGCGTCGATCGCCTCATCGCGAAGTTCTTCCGGACGGTGGAAGTAGGCGGTCGTGAAGAACTCGGGTCGGGTCCGCACATCAGGGTTGCGGTGCTGACCTGACTCGAGATCTCGTTGGACGATCGGCCTAAAGACTGCGTCGTCCAGGTTTCTTCGCTTGAGCCCGTCCACCAGCGAAGCGAAACGGGAGATTCCCACGGCGATCACGACGCCGCCCGGACGGACGATGCGCGTCGCCTCGGCGAGGGCGTCGGCGCGATCTGACGCTTCGGTGAGGTGGTACAGCGGGCCGAGCAGCAACACCGCGTCCGCTCCCACAGGTACACGCGCAAGGTTCCGAGCGTCTCCGAGCTCGGACGTTAGACCGCGCAGGTTCCGGTGTCGGGCTGTCTCGGCGACCTGCTCCACATGTCGCTCGATCGGCTCGACGACGTGGACCTCGAAGCCACGTTCGGCGAGCGGTACTGCATAGACGCCGGTGCCACCTCCGACGTCCACGATTCGACCTGGAGGCGCCGGCAGGTGTCGATCGACAAGCTCCAGTGTTCGGACGTATTCGAGTCGCGGTCGTCCGTCGACAAAGAGACGGGAGGACTCGAGTCCGAGTTCGTAGTGCGCAGCGATGTCCGGATCGAACATTCCGTGAGCATCACACACCGAACAACCATCCGACCCGTGAATTCAACCGGTAGGACCGATGGGTCGTCCGCACACAGAACCCCAGACCCACCGTCGCGTCCAACGTGCCCTGAGCGCCGGCGCAGTTACGCGATTGACGGGCGCCGCATCGGGGCCGTTCCCGAGCGGTCTGTCCGGGGCGGGCGCGGTGACTACGCGACGCTCGATCGAGAGTCCTTGACCGGCCTTGGGAGACGGTCCTACTACTCCGGAGGCCGTAGCGTCGGCTGGATGATCGAGTCGGAGCACCCCGAATCCGCGGTTGGGATAGACGGTTCCGCCGACATGACCGAGCCCGGCGGTGAGAGAACACCGGTCACGTTGTCCGACGAAGCGGTCGTGCTCAGACCTTGGAGCTTTTCCGATGCCACTTTCATGGTTGAAGCGTCGAGGGACCCGGCGATCGAGCGCTACAACGGCCCGGCGCCAGCCTCGGCGGCTGACGCAGTCGCGGTCATCGAGCGCATTCAGGAGAGCTGGCGCACCTTCGAACTCGAAGGGAATCCGACGGGGGCTGCCTTCGCGATCGTTGATGCTGCAGCGGGTGAGCCGGTCGGCATGTGTGGCGTCGACGACTGGTCGAGCACAGACGTAGCCCAGTTCGGCTACTGGCTGACGGCAGATGCGAGAGGACGAGGGTTTGCGACTCGCGCCGTGACGCTGATGACGGGTTGGCTGTTCGAGCTCGGAGCGGCTCGCGTCTTCCTGACGATTGAGTCCGACAACGCAGGCTCGGCCGCGGTCGCACGCCGCGCCGGGTTCACCTATGAGGGCACCCTTCGTGCCGACGGCGTCTGGCAGGGCCAACGTAAGGACGTGGACGTTTTCGCCATGCTTCCCGATGAATGACCATTGGGCGGCAACCTTTGACGCCCCAAATCGCCGGGCCGGTGATGTTCGCCTTGGGTTGCACATTGACGGCTCACAGGAACTCCGCGGCCGCGGCCTCCACCTGCTCGTGGAACCGCTGCTGATCGGCGGGATCACGGATGTGCAGGTTGTCGGCACCTCGGAGCATTCCGGTGGCGCCGTCGATGAGCTCACGAAGGATGTCAGCGTGGCCGGCATGTCGCTGCGTGTCGGCGATCACGTGAACCATGACGTGATGAAGCGTGACGCGAGCATCTCCCCACCACCACACATGTCCGACAGTGTCCAAGGTCAACTCGTCGATGGTCGCGTCCGAAAAGTCCCAGGCACTCCGGTACCGGGTCACGATTTCCTGCCTGGACTCGTGGGCGGTCGCCCAGAACTCGGCGGCCGGCCCGGCACCGGCGGCGAAACGCTCGCCGACCGCCGAATTCGAACGCCCGAATACCTCGCCGAAGTACCCCAAATGTGTGGCAGTGCTGTGCTTGACGAGACCGAGCAAGTTCGTACCCGACGGAGTCATCGGACGTCGGATGTCGTACTCACTCAGCCCCTCAAGCTTCCACACGAGGGTCTCGCGAGCGCCCCGCAAGTAGCTACGCAACTCTTCTTTCGCATCCACACTGCTCACGCCAGTCCCCTTTCCTCGATGAACAGGTAGCGCCATTCCTCGACCGGTCCGTCATCCACGAGCACGTACATTCCCCCGTCGACGGCGATCTCCAGCGGTGGCGGATAGGTCGTCGCTCGGCCGATCGACGGCCCGCCTTCGCACCACAGCAACATGCGTTCACCCACGTCCACGCTGTCAGCTTTACCGAACGCAGGCGGCACACGCGTCCACGAGCGCCGGGTTGGTGACGGGATTACGTGACGCAGCAGTGGGGCCGTTCTGTGCGGGTCGATTCTGCGTCGGGGGCGGGTTTATCGATCAGTGTTATGCGGTGTTCTCGACCGGCACGTCCGCTATGGCCCCGATCGACACTTCTACGGCGGTCAAGGGACTTGCATCCAAGCGTAGGGCGTCCGGCCTTCGCCCACCGCTCAGAAATCGGGGTCCGGATACTCGGGTTCCTCGCCTTTGGTGAAGGCAAGGATTCCTTCGACGCGGTCGGTGTGGACGACTGAGCGCCAGTGTTCGTCCATCATGATCGCGATCGCTTGCTCGACGGGTTCGCCTTGTCCGTTCTGAACGGCACGCTTGACCGACTGGACCGCTGTGGGTGAGTTGTCGGCGATCTTCTCGGCGATGTCGAGCGCCGCGGTCATGAGTTCGTCGTGTGGGTGCAGTGAGTTGACCATTCCGAGCCGGTGGGCTTCGCTGGCGGTGATCGGTTCGCCGGTCATCAGCATCTGCATGGCCATCCCCGGTGGGAGCATCCTCGGCAGAAAGACTGGTGAGCCGCCGCCCGCACTCAGCCCGACCATGGCTTCGGGTTGGCCGAAGCGGGCGTCGTCGGCTGCGATGATGAAGTCGGTGCTGATGGCCATCTCGCAGCCGCCGCCGTAGGCCATGCCGTTGACCGCGGTGAAGATCGGCCTGCGCAGCTGGCGCAGGTTGTAGAGCACGCGGTCGAAGACCTGACGTTGACGTAGCCATTGCTCTTTCGACATTTCTTTGCGCTCGTACAGATCGCCGCCAACGCAGAAGGCTCGGTCGCCCGTACCGGTCAGGATCGCGACGCGCACCGACGGGCGGGCGGCGATGGTCTCGAGCACCTCGATGAGCTGGGCTGCCAACTCCGTGGTGACGGCGTTGTCGGCGTGCGGACGGTTGAGTGTGATGACGGCGATGCGACCATCGGAGACGTAGTCGACCAGCACGAGTTGCTCGGGTTCTGGCACGTCGGCCGGTGCCCGATAGCCCATCTTCTGCATTCGTGTCTGCGGGTTGTTGGCTGCCATGTGATGCTCCAATGTGTCGTTTGGCTTGTCGTCGTCGCGGCGCAGCGGCCGAGGTAGGTCCTCAGACACCATCTGAGACGTGCCCACGGGGGCGCTGTTGGTGAATCCGACCTCAGATGTCGCCGTGGTGTTCGACGGTGGGTAGGTCTGCGGCGATCCATGCTTTGATGCCGCCATCCATGTTGGCGACGTTGTCGTAGCCCATGTTCTGAAGGGTGAGTGTGGCGAGCGCCGCACGGGCGCCTGATGCGCAGTACACGATCACCCGGCGTGCAGGTTGCAGGTCGGCGTTGTAGCGGGGACTTGCAGGGTCGGCGACGAACTCCAGCAGCCCGCGAGGCACTTGAAGAGCACCGGCGATGTGTCGCTCCCACTCGACGGGCTCGCGGATGTCGACGAGGATCGGGTCACCTGCGGCCAGTTCCTTCGACACTGCTTCGGGGGTCACGAGCTCGATCTGCGCGCGGGCCTCGGTGATCATGTCGACAACGGATTTCACCATGACTCTCTCCTTCGTGTGCTCGGGTCAGCCGAATGTTCTGGGCGCCTGTCTTGTCGATGTCATTAGCCGAGGCGGGTGCCCTCGACTTCGAGTCCGCCGCCCTCGGGCAGCTTGCTCCAGCTCCGACGCTCCCACTCCTCCTTCAGGACCTGGGCCGCGGCTTGCTCGAGGAACTCCGGGCGGGCCCATTCGTTCACGTCGAAGTCGTTCTCGATGTAGCCGTGGCTCACCATGAAGTCCTTGCCGATCTCCACGCACTTCAGGTTCCGTGCGCTCAGGCTCGGCACCATGTCGACATCCTTGATGCCCTGGTAGGTGTCCTCGGCATCGAGGTAGAACGTCTGGCGGTTCAGGATCGCTCCGGCGGCCCGCTTGTGCTCGTTCGCCCAGCGCCCGACCTTGATCATCGCCCGCATGTACGCGAGCACGAGCTCGGGGTGCTCATCGGCCATCTCGACGGTGCAGGTGATGACGGCCGGGGTGTTGGCGACCTGGATCCTCCAGTCCGAGCGAACGCGACAGGTCCTCGATCATCGCGATCTTGCCGGTCGCCTCCTGGAGGTGCTGGAACACCTTGCTCTGGGTGTAGATCGCGTCGACCTTGCCCTCCAGCAGCGCCGTCTCCAACGGGCGGAACGCGAGGTCGTGCTTGTGGTCACGGCGCATCCACAACTCGGACGGGTTGTTCATCGGCGGCGTGAGCATCTCGGGCTTGTCGTACCAGTCGTCGGGATACGCGAACTCGACCAGTTCGATGTCGTCCATCGTCATGTCGTTGAGCATCAGCATGTTCTCGATGCCCATGTGTTCCTGGATGCGCCACCAGTCGTTCTTGATCGTGTTCAGGCTCTTGGAGATGCCGATCTTCTTGCCGCGGAGGTCCGTCATCTTGTAGATCGCGTCGTCGGCGCGCACCGCCATGCAGCCGCCCTCGTGGACCCAGGTCGCACCGAGCAGCACGGTGCGGCGGATGTCGGCGTGGACGTGGATCGGCGGATAGAGGCCGCCGAAGCGGACCAGGTTGTCGAGGTTGTGGATGTAGTGCGGGTACCAGTTGTTCTCCGGCGCATGGCGGAAGTAGGCGTACTCGACGCCGATCTTCTTGAACTCCTCGCGGCACCAGCCCAACTCCTGGTCGACGTTGTTGGCCGACACCATCGGGCAGTTGGTGAACCACACCTCGTCCCAGTCCAACGGGACCGTGGTGGACACTCGCTGCTTGCTCGGACATGCTGCGCTCCTCGGGTGACGACGCTCGGCTCGGATCATCGAGCCGGACGAACGATTGTGTTCATTTGTACACATCATCGCTCGATCTGTCGCGCCGTGGACAGGGCCCAAAGTCCGAAGGGCCCGTCAACTCCTCAACTGGAACGTGGCGAGGGGTCGCGCGGTGACGGCCACGGTGTCGCTCCGAGCCGCCGAGCCGAGTGCACCAGTTCCTCCCGAAGCGTCTCGAGCGGCACCACGTCGAGTCCACCCGCCGCGACGAGGTAGTCCTCGAAGACGCGCCAGCCGACCGCCGCTGCAACGATCTGCGCCGCACGGACGCGTGCCGCGAGCGGGTCAAGCCCGTATCCCTCGGCCAGAGTGTCGGCCATCGCGATCACCGGGTTGAACCCCTGGCGACCGGCGAGATCTCGACCGCGGATGATGAGCGCACTCGCCACCCGTGACCACTTGCCCATCACCGAGTCGGCGTCGAAACCCTGGCCCGACAATGGATGTTCCAGGACACTTTCGGCGAGCTGTCTGGACAGGTCATCGAACACCGCAAGCTCGAGCTCCGCGCGATTTCCGATGTAGCGGCTGATCAGGGTCAAGTGAGTGTTGGACGCCGCAGCGATGTCGCGCAGCGAGACCCGACCGACACCACGGCGCGCAAACAGCGTCGCCGCCGCATCGAGCACCGCGTGACGGACCTCCTCAGGACCCGCTGGCACCCCCGGCCCAGGACGCGGACCGGGTCGTCGAGACGTGACCGATTCCGAACTGATCATGACGCCTCTTTCCATAGTGCAACGTTCGCCCACACCAGTCTGACGCCTGAACGAGGCACACCGAAGCTCAAGAACCCGTCGAACTCGAAAGCAGAGTGATCCCAGTCGGTGCTGGGGCGCGATAACGCTCCGCTCGATCCGGTCCTCGACACCCACATATCCGGCGAAGTGTGGGACCTCTTGGCTCGATCGCCCCACCGCATAACCACGGCGGTTCAAGCCAATCAGCACCCTCACGGAGTATTACCCGATGGGTGTACTCAATCGTTGCGTTTCGTTACACTCCGACCATGACGGTTCCTGGCAAAGGTGGCCGGCCGCGCAAGTGGCGGTCGGACGCCGATCGAGTGCGGGCGTTCCGTGCTCGTCACCGCGGCGAGGAGGAGCCTGCGACGTTCCAAGAGGCGCTCGTCGACGGCGACGATCTCGCTCGGGCAGTCGAACGCTCCCGACAGCTGCAGGCCGATCTCGTCGCAGCCCTGGCCTCGCTGTCCGAGTCGAACGAAGCGCTTGAGAGCGAGCGCCGACGACACCAATCGACACAGCGCAGACTCGATCGGGTCAGGACGGAACTGGACGGCCTGCGCACCGCCGCTGCTCGCCGCGAGGAGGAACTCGAGTTGCTGCGAGAAGGCCTCGCTGAACTCAGGGCCGAGAACGCAACCCTCCGGACACGGATTGCCCTGACCGCACCGGCCGCTCAACCCCAAGGACTCAATCGCGCTGATCGGCGCCGAGCGCCAAAGCGAGACCGATACAAGGACTGAGCTGCGGCAGCCTTCGCCTGAGATCTGCTGTTACGGAACGAAACGTAACCGTGCACCAACCGGGTAATGAAATGTGAGGGCTCCCCGACGGTCCCGCAGCCAACATGCTGGAACCTCACACCGGGAGCCGCCGTCGGTTGCCGGTGGGCGTCAACCACGTCGGTACGCCCTGGCCGGCCGCGAGAGTTCGACGCGTTCGCCGAATGGATCGGACACGCCTGCACGGTCCTCGCCCCCGAGACCAACACAGAGGCAGCGATACACAGGACGTGTGAGCGGTCGTGTGTGTGCATGGAGGCGCTGACCTGGGGAAGGGAGTGATCCGAGGAGTTATCCGACACCCCGGCCGACGGTGGTAGCGATCGTGTGCGTGGTCGTGGGAGTGATTCGATGAGTCCTCTTTGCGCACGATCGGCGCCATGAACCGCACATCGATCATTCGAGCAGCTCCCCCAACACCCCGCCCGCATCACAGAGCCCCCGGCGACCCCGGGAGCCCGTCGACCCGACCTGAACCGGTAGCCAACCGCCGACGGACCAATACCGTCGCGGAAGTCGCCGCACTGCTCGGTATCTCCCGTTCGACGGCGTACGAATGCGTGCGCCACGGGGAGATTCCGTCGCGGCGGTTCGGGCGACGCATCGTGGTCCTGCACCACGACCTCGAGGGCCTCCTCACGTAGATGCCGCTTGCGGCCGAGTCGGGACTTCCCGGACACCGAGTGGCGCGTCGTAACTTCTGTGTTACGCTCTGCGCATGGAGCGACGGAAGAGAACGGGAGCTGAACGGTACTTCGCCGAGCGCGCCAAGTCCCCGGAGTTCGGCGAGGCGTACGACGAAGCACGCCGCCGCGTCGACCAGATCGACCGGTTGGTGCGAGCACTCGATGATCGTCGCGATGAACTGGGACTCTCCAAGGCCGAGCTCGCTCGCCGCGCCGACATCGCTCCCGAAGCCGTCCGAAGACTGTTCAGCGCCGACGCTCCCAATCCGACCATCGCAACGCTGACGGCAATCGCAGATTCACTCGACCTCGAACTCGTCCCGCGCAAGCGCCAAGCGGTCTGAGTCGCTACTGCAACACGGTTCGTCGAAGAACGAACTCTGCGCGTAGACGAATCGCTCGTCGATACTCCCTCGAATCGGCGGCCGATCGTTTCGGCTTCGTCAACCCGTCGATCGCGACGATCGACGGCCCGCCGAGATCGTCGGCGTGGCGTTCGAGGATGCAGAAGAGGCGGTGGTTCATGCCCGCTCCCCGCACCCGGACTTCGTAGAACCCTGCCATCTCGCCGTGCATGGCCTCCCACTTGCCGCCACCCGAGAACGCCGGCGGCGGCGCCTCGGCGACAGCGTCGAGGACTGCGAGGATCTCGGCGACCACCTTGTCCGGCAGCCCGTCGAGGAAGTCCCTCGCAGGTACGGACTGGTGACGATCGTCGTCGGGGTGGCGCTGGAAGAAGTGCAGGTTCCACGGTTCGTTCATACCTACACCCCCGGCCGTGCGCGGCCGTCAGGCTTCTTCCCCGTAGGTGGAACTCATGATCTGTTCAGCCGCGTCTCGGGCAAGCGAGGGCACCACGTGGGAATAGAGATCGAGGGTGATGCCGACGTTGGCGTGGCCAAGGCGCTCGGACACGACCTTGGGGTGCACGCCGGCCTTCAACGCCAATGTCGCGTGGGTATGGCGCAAGTTGTGGAGACGGATCCGCGGCAGATCGAGTTGCCGAATCAGCTTGCGCCACGCATACGACATCGACTGTGGTCGCACGAAGCCACCGAACTCGTCGGTCAGCACCCAGTCATGGCTGCTGTCCCACGCCGGGCCCGCGGCGAGCCGTAGTTCCCGCTGGCGTTGGCGATGCTCGCGCAACGCCGTCATCGTCCGACGGTCGAGGTACACGTTGCGGCGACTGCGTACCGTCTTGGGTGGACCCATCACCGTGTCGGCGCCGACCTCGGTAATCGTGTTCGCCACCGCAAGCTGGCCGAGATCGAAATCGACATCCCTCCAACGCAGACCGAGCACCTCTCCGCGTCGCAGGCCGGTCGCCGCGAGAAGCCGGAACGCAATCCCGTACGGGTGCCCCTCGATCGCGGCGAGGAACGAGCGCAGGTCGTCCGACGACCACGTCGTCAACTCGGTGCTCTCACCGGTCGGCGGGCGCGCCGCCGCAGCTGCGTTGCGGGTGACCAGCCCCATCCGCTCGGCGTCGGCGAGCGACTTGCGCAACACGACGTGAGCGTGCCGTACCGTCTTCGGCGCCAGCGGTCCACCGCCATGACCGCCCGACTCGAGTAGGTCGGTGTAGCAGCGCTGCACCTGCATCGGCGTCAAGGCCTGCAGCTGATAGTTGCCGAGGAATCGCGTCAGCCGACCGATCGACTGCTCGTACCCGCGGGCCGTGGTCGGTCGCAGCGAGGGCCGGGCGGTGGCGAACCAGTCGTCGAGATACTCGCCGACCTTGACCGTCGACCGTGACACCGCCATACCGCGGGTCGCTGCGCCGACCGCTTCGGCCAGTGCCTCCTCGGCCGCCCGCTTGGTGCTGAAGCCCTGGCGAAGGAGTTGGCGGCGCTTGCCGGTTTCAGCGTGGAATCCCGCGTCGACCCGAAACGCCCAGCCTCCGTTCTTGCGGAACACCGACCCGCGAGCCATTCGAGAAGCGTCCGCTCCTCCGACGCTCTGTGCACCTTTTGTGCACCTTTTGCGCTTTTGCTTGCGTCCGCATGCTTCGTGACTTGCATACTCCCTGGTAGATGTGCCCGGGGCGGGATTTGAACCCGCACTCCACGTGAGTGGAAGGGGGGTTTAAGCCCCCCGCGTCTGCCAGTTTCGCCACCCGGGCGGGTGCGCTCCGACACTAGGCGCGCCCGACGGGGTCTCCGGGTGTGAGGTCATGGCGGGGTTCACCTCGCCGTGACCTCACATCCTGGCCTCTGCGACGACTAGCTTCCGCTCGTCGTCGCCACGGGTGCCGGAGCCGGAGCCGGAGCGGGCGCCGGAGCCGGAGCCGGAGCCGGTGCAGGAGCCGGAGCCGGTGCAGGCGCCGGAGCCGGTGCAGGAGCGGGAGCCGGTGCCGCCGCTGCAGCTGCCGGAGCCGGAGCCGGTGCTGCCGCTGCGGGCGAGCTCGATGGCCGGGGCTGGGACTGGGGCTGGGACGAGGCACCGGGGGTGACCGTGGGTACCACCGTGACGGTGGGTACGACCGGGCTGACCGTCAGCTGCACAGGCTGGGGATCGGCGACAGGCTCGACCACCGGCACGGTTGTGGCCGGGATCCGATGGATCACGACCTGCACGGGCGGCGCGAGCGGTGTGGCTGCAGGCACCAGCTCCGACGCTGAGGAACCGCTGCCGCTGACCGGGTTCTGAACTCCGAACAGTGTGACGATGCCCAACATGCCGGTGGCGCCGAGTCCGGCTGCCACGATCCGGCTGCGTTGGGCGACATGACGGCGGCTCGTTGTCCGCTTGTTCGTCGGCTCAGTCATCGGACTCACCACCTTCGTACTCGTCGCGGCCTGCGCTGTAGCCATTGCTCGGTGCCGTCGTCGTCGCCGCGGGTGCCGTTGTTTGAACTGTCCGCGTCGCCGCCGGCGGAGCCGTCGCCGCCGGAGCCGTCGCGGGCGGTGTCGTCGCGGCGGGCCTCGCTGTCGTCGGTGCTGCAGCGCTGGGCGCAGGTGCGACCTGCGCGATCGGCTGATCGACCACGGCGACAATCGTGCCGTCCAGTGCCAAGCTCGCGGAGAAGACATAGGTGGCTTGGGCCGAGGTGAAGGTCACCTGGACTTCTGTCGGCGACGGCTGGGTCGCGGACCACTGCCAACCGTCGGCCGCGGTGACTCCGTCGAGGCTCACGCCGGTGGCAGTCGGCTCGACGCCGACCGTTCCGGCGGCCTCGACGGCAAACACCTGCGCCTGGCTCGGCACGGTCGTCGTGTCGAGCGTGACCGGCGGGTCCTCGATGTAGACGTCGACGATCTGCGGATCGACCGACGAGGTCGTCGTTTCCGGGATTGCAACGGAGGTCTCGGTCCCGCTGCTCGTCTCCGACGGCGTCAACAGCCCGACGTTCGCGGCCACCGCGCTGGTGCCGGCGAAGAGCACGCCGACGACGGCGCCCGCCGTGATGAGGGAGTTCTTTCGAATCATTGTGGGGGTTCCACCTTTGGATTTCGACCGGGCGTGGAGCGACCGATCTGTCGGGGGCCAACGTACGGATCGCCTCGCCAACGCCAGCGAAGCACCGAGTAAGCACGCGGCAAAGATCTCGCGTTCGAATGCGCGCCGGAACAGGGGTCGCAGGAGAGGCCGACCCGGTGCGCGGCGAGGTGGGTCAGGTCGCGACGGCGGGTCGGCGCGACCCGCGCGCTCAGACCTCGCCGAGGTGGATCAGCCGTCCGTCGGGTACGACTCGATCATGCCCCACGCGTCGTCGGTCAGGTGCCTGGCCAGGTCGTGCAGCGCTCTCGCCGCGGCCAGCTCCTCCCCCACCTGGGGGAGCGACGGGTCCGTGGGGTTGCGGCGCGACCGTCCGTAGCCGGACAGCGACCGGTCGCCGGCGTCGAGGTGCACGACCATGTCGCAGTGGTCGTCGGTCTCCCGGGTCTCGAATCTCAGTGTCCATCGATGTGGTTGAAGGCTCTCCATGGTTCCACCATCTGACCCGTGGGCCGGAGCGACCAGGGCCGGACGTCACCGATTCGCCGACATCCGGGACGTAGTTCTCTGGCGCCGCGGAGCGACCGGCTGCGATGCTCGAACCAGAGTCTCGATCACGTCGAAAGGGGTCCACATGTTCGCCAATGTCGGAGACGAATTGATCATCGAGGGTCACCGGATCGGCCTGCCTCGTCGAACGGGACGGGTGGAGGATGTGCGCGGCGACGACGGCGGACCTCCGTACCTCGTTCGCTGGGACGACACCGGTCGCTCCACGTTGCTGTTCCCCGGGGCAGATTGCCGTATCGAGCATCTGACCGCCACTGGAAAGGACTCGTGATGAAGGTCTCAGAACTTGCTCTGCGGGAACCCGTCGTGATTGGTTGCGATGCCACCGTCGCCGACACCGCCATGTTGATGACGACTGCGGGCGTCGGGTGCGTGATCGTCGTCGACGGACACACACCGGTCGGCGTCGTGACCGATCGCGACATCGTGACCCGCGGTGTTGCGCGCCAGTTTCCGGCCGACGGGAGAATCGACGGGCTCATGAGCACGGGCCTCATCGCCCTCGACGCCGGCCACGACCTCGACGACCTGCTGCACGTATTCCGTGACCACGCGATCCGACGCATCCCGATCGTCGACCACGATCGAGTCGTCGGGATCGTCTCGCTCGACGACGTGATGGTGTTGATGGCCGAGCAGCTCTCGGACGTCTCCAGGGTGCTGGCCGGCCAGATCATGTTCCCCCATGCCGGCGACGAGGCGAAGGTGCCGGCGCCGAGTTCCTGATCGAGTGCTGCGGGGCGCCGGACCCCCGCCAGCCCGTGGGTCGTCACTTGGGCGGACGTGGACGTGGGTGCGTTCCGAAGATGTCGGTGGCGAACGCGGCAGTGACCGCGCCGGTGTCCAGATCGACGCGGCGAAGCGAATCGCCGACCTCGTCGACGAACACCACGCTCGAACCGTCGAGATCGAACGTGGGCTCAGTCGCCGATCCGCCCTCTGCGGCGAGATTCGTCAGCTGACGGAGGTCTGATCCGTCGGGGCGGATGGTGAACAGCTCCGCCGCCGAGGCATCGGGTGTCGGCAGCGCCGAGTAGACGATGAGATCGCCGGCGGGGTTCCAGTCGCCCACGCGGCGAAGAGGGCCGGGTCGGTGAGCGTTCGGATCGCCTGTGGATCCGCGGAGAGGTCGACGATCGACAGCGTGACCTCGATCGGCTCATCGAAGAGCGAGGTCCCGGGTCGGCGTCCCAACTCGAACGAGATCTCCGAGCCGTCGGGCGACCACCGGGGACTGCCACAGAGGTCCTCGGGGGCGAAGGTGGCCAAGGTCGTCTCCACACCGGTCTCGACGTCGACACCGACGAGCGAGCCGAGGTGGTCGTCACCCGAATCACTCATCTTGCACGCGGCAATCGATCCGCCATCGGGCGACCACGCCGGATCGTCGAGGTAGTCACACGGGCTCTCGCAGTCGTACAACTTGCGGGCTCCGTCACCGGCGACACCGACCACCCAGAGATCAGCACGTCCGTCGGCCACGAGGTAGCTGATCTGCTGTCCATCGGGCGACCAGTCGGGATTGTTCTCGTCGAATCCGGAGTTCTCCGCTGTCGGCGAGAAGGACCCGATTCCGTCAGCGCCGACGACCAGAACGGTGGCGTCCTGCTGGATCACCCATTCGGCATCGGCGGGGTCGAACGACGCCACCGAGCCGGTGGCCTCCGTGGTCTCGCCGAGCGGGCCCGTCGACGCCGGGATCGACTCAGGGGTCGACGCCGGGGTCGACGCCGCCTCGGATACGGCCGAATCGTCATCGGATGAGCAGCCGGCCACCATGGTGAGCGAGAAGAGGAGGATGGAGATTGCCTTCATCGTGAAGCCCCTTGCCGTGTGTGGGTGCGCACGACGCGCACCCGTTCCCCTGTCACTGACGCGACGACCCCGAGCGGTTACAGGCGGGCAGGTCCGGCATAGCGCATCGGCCCCGACTCGAAGAACAGGCCGAGCCAGACCTCGTCGGGAACGCCCCTCGTCGGCGGCAAGGTGGTGACGACGCGATCGATGCGGAGACGGTCGGCATCGATCCCCAACCTGAACGTCGCCTCACCGGGGTTGCCGACGGGGTCGATCGATGCGGTCCGGCCACACATCGCGAAGCGCCCGTGATCGAGTCGGAGTCCGTCATCGCGCTCCAGCCGGTAGCAAGCGCCACTGATCGAGAGCTCCCACCGTCCGCCGACGCCGCCGAGGTCCACGTCGAGGATCGGCTCGACGTACTCGGCCTTCGACGTTGACGCGATCCGGCGGGCGATCTCCGTCCGCGTCCAGTTCTTCTCGCTCACCCAGCGGCCGTCTACGGCCCGCAGGCGCACGGCAAGGTGTTGGCGGGCCCGCAACAGCAGCACCTTGGTGGCACCGACCGAACAACCCAACAGTTCTGCGACCTCGTTCACGGGTCGATCCTGCAGGTGGTGCAGCAAGACGGCTGCCTCGTGACGATCCGGCAGGTCGGCGAGGGCGGCGATCAGATCGAGATCGCGCTCGGCCGGCACCGGTGCGGACCGGCCGTGTCGTTCGATCTCGGCGCGGGCGCGCTCGCGCTGCGCCGAGCGCCACGCCATCCGGGTGGCGACCTTCTTGACCCACGCCACAGGCAGGTCCAGTCGGCCAACGGTGCTCCACTGACCGAACGCCACCATGAACGCCTCCTGGGCGACATCCTCGGCTGCGGCGCCCACCGACGGACGCACTGCCCGCACGACGCTGTCGAACTCGCGCACGTAGAACTCGACGTAGTCGAGACTGACCCTCGTGTCCCCCACGTCGAGATTCTCGCGCGCGAATCAACCCCGCCGGTCCGTGGACCGATTTCGGGGTCGGCACGGACTCCTGCCGGTCAGTGCAGGACGGTGCCGAGCGTTCCGCAGCACCCCATGGCGCGGGTGCCGGGGAGCAGGGATCGTGATCTCACGGCTGACTCGTGCAGTCGTGACACCGCCGCCGACGGGTCGGACCCACGGAGCGCACCCACCTGCAACTGCGATCGCTCGAGGTCGCGCGTCGGGTCTGCGTCGACGAGCGAACTCCAGGTCTGCGGGCGTTGGCCGAGGAGTTCGACCGCGGCGGCGTACAACCCGTTCAACGCCGGCGGTCCTGTGGTTTCGACGGCACGCCGCCAGTGGATGAACCCGTCGACGGCCAGGTTGCGCCGACGCATGGCGGCGTCCGGCGAACCCTCGGTCGTCCGGCCATCGACGGGGAGATCAGCGACGGCGCGGTAGCCGTCCGGATCCGCCAGGACGTCCGGCTCGAACGCCAGCACCATGTCGCCGGCCTCGGGGAGTCCGGCGTTCGACATCAGGACGTACAGCTCGAGTCGGCCGTCGAGATTGACCAGCCGGTGCACCGTGCCTGGCGAGAACCAGGCGATCGTGCCGTGGACGAGTGGCGTCTCGGCGTACCCCTCGCCCGAGAGCGTCTGCACCATGCCCTCGCCGGCGATGACGAGATAGGCCTCGGTACACACGGTGTGCAGGTGCGGCGACCCTCCGGCCAGCCCGTCGGGACCCACCGAGTCGTACACCTTCACGTGACTGACCGACGTTCCCCCCGGCAACGGGATTCCGAACCGCTCCCCCGGTGTCATCTCACACCCCCACCCGCTCGGGGAGGGTCTCCCCCACCTCCACCTCCACCTCCGAAATTCTCCTGACAGTGCGCGCTGGGCGCGCACCTGCAGGAGAATTTCGGAGGTGGAGGTAGGGGTGAGGAGGGGCGGCGGCGGGGGTCATGCGAAGGCTTCGGGGAGCCAGGAGGCGCGGGCGGGGTGATCGGCGGCGAGCGGGAGGGTCTCGACGGATCCGGTGCGCTCGGAGTGGTACCAGGCGGTGACGAGTTCGAGGGATGCCTGGGCGTCGGCGAGCGTCACCGGAAACTCGCTGCCGTGCGCGAGTGCGTCGACGAAGCCCTGGAACTGGCCGGTGTACTGCGAGCCCGACGGCACCATGTCGGCCCACACCTGTTCGGCCTCCTCGGCGAAGGCCGATCGGCGGAACTCGAAGTTCCACGGTCCGGCGCCCGGGTCGTACGCCTCGGTCGACGACGTGATCGTGACGTTGTCGAAGTGCCAGACGAGCTGCGACGTCTCGCCGGCCGCTCCGAGCGTGACATTCATGGTGATGAGCGCACCGTCGGCCGTGCGGCCGATCGCAACGGCGCAGTCCTCGGTCTCGACGTCGTTGACCCGGGTGGTCGCCATCGCCCGCAACTCGACGATCGGTCCGGCCATCCAGGTCAGCATGTCGTGGTTGTGGATCGCGTGACTCAACACGCATCCCCCTCGCTCGCCCGCCCACGTGCCGCGCCACGGCGCCTCGGCGTAGTAGCCCTTGCCGCGGCGCCACCAGGTGGAGGCCGAGGCGGTGAAGAGACGTCCGGTGATCCCGGCGTCGATCAGTGCCCGGGCCTTGGCAGCGCCGTCGCCGAAGCGGTACTGGAAGATCGGCATGAAGCGAGCTCCCGTGGCGGCAGCCGCGGACTCGACGGCCGCGGCGAGCCGGTCGCAGGCGGCGACCGAGTCGACGAGCGGCTTCTCGCAGATCACGTGCTTGCCGGCCTCGAGGCAGCGGGTGATCTGCTCCTCGTGCATCGACGGCGGGGTGCAGAGGTCGATCACGTCGACCTGGTGGGGCGAGTCGGGATCGAGCAGGTCGTCGAGTGATGCCACACCCGGGATGCCCCACGCGGCCTCGCCGTGCGCGCGTTTGTCGTCGTCGAGTTCGGCGAACACGGTGGCGGATGCACCGTCGACGTCGAGCCAGCTCAGCAGGTGGCTCTGGCCGATCCCCATGCCGACGACGCCGACGCGCAGTCGGTCAGGGCGCTGTTCGTCGCCGCCCAGTTCCTCACGGCGCAGCTCGCTCATGTCGCAGATCCTGGCAGGCCCCACCCACCGGCGGCGCCTTGGGCCCGCAGGCACACGTCGGTCACGTCGATCGCATGCTGTTGGGTCATCAGTCGCTCGCCGTCATCGGCGAGGTCGGCGATCAGTTGCTCGCCCCACTCCACCATGACACCCGAGATGTCGATGCGGCGGGTGCCGTCGGCGTCGACGACGATGAGATGTTCCGCTCCCTCGACGCCGGCGACGTCGACGTTCGCCCGGGCTTCGATCGTGCCATCGAGCCCGACGATCGTCAGGCGGCAGTCGCCCCATGTGCCGAGGCCCTTGGCGGTCAGATAGTCGAGCCGGTGATCGCTCACGACGCCGGGGCCTGCCAGGGTCATCGAGCCGATGTCCTGCATTGCCGGATGGTCGGGTGACGCCACGTTGCCGACGGCCGCGGTGACCACCGAGACGTCGGCAGCGGTGAGTTCGGTGATCGAGAGGAACTGGTCGACCTGGTGCGAGCCGATGTCGACGAGGATGCCACCCGTCGCCTCGGGATCCCAGAACCAGTCGGGTCGACGCTTGGCCCACATCGTGTGTGGGCCCGCTCCGATCACGTGGACGATCCGACCGACCGCTCCGGATCGCGCGCGAGCCGGACGGCCTCCGCGATCGCCCGGTTCTCGTAGCGCTCGGTGAACAGCACGGTCCATGGCCGCCCGGGCCTGCCGGCGATCGCGGCGCGGATCGCGTCGAGCTGCGCCATCGTCGTGAGGCCCGGCTTGTCGGTCACCACGGGCTTGCCGGCGGCGATCGCGGCGAGGGCGATGTCGGCGCGTCGGTTCGGGATCGCTGCAGTGACGATCAGATCGATCGAGTCGTCGGCGAGCATCTCGTCGAACGCCATCGGTCGCGACTCGGTCTGCCACCCTTCGTACGCCTCGAGGAACCCGCCGTCCTGCACGTGGGCGGCCGCCTCCGCTCCGGCCTTCACCAGCCGGTCGACGATCTCGAACACATGGTTGTGATCGAGCCCGTTGACCCCCATCCGCACACTCACCACGCCACCCCCACGACGCCACGTGTTACATCCGGGGTCAGACCCCAGATGTAACACCGGATGGGCCTGACCCCCATCGCGATTCATGAGACGGACCGGGTCATGGCGTCGAAGTCGTTCGACCAGGTGGAGTCGCCGGCGGTGAGGTTGTACTGCCGGCTGAGGTGTTCGATTCCGCCCCATGGAGATTCGTGGCGGGGGAAGTCGGCGAGCTGCTGCTCCACGCCATCCACCATGAACGGGCCGGTGCTGGAGAAGTCGACGATGCCCGCCGACGGCGACGTCCACGACACGGTGAACCCGGTGTCGTCGCGCACGACCGACGGCTCGGCGGCGGTCAGCGCGGCGATGAAGTCGTCGAGCGTGCCGCCGTCGTCGCTGCCGACCTCGACCAGCCACACGTTGTCGGGTCCACCCTCGGCGACGAGGTCGAACGGTTGGACCATCCCGTTGGTCGCCACGACCGCCGGGTCGTACTCCCGCCAGGTCGGTGTGCGCCACGACCACAGCGCGATGTAGGCGCCGTTCTTGGCGGCGATGGTCCAGTTGCCGATCTGGCGCACCTCGTCGAAATGGTCCTGGGGCACGTACGCGTGGGTGTAGGGCCGATACTCGAACACACCCCACACGAGCGGGTCGGTCGCCTCGTCCCATTTCGGTTGGTAGATGTGCACGGCCGTGCCCTGATACTGGGCCGACCGTGGCATGGCCGCTTCGCCGGTCCAGTAGCCGGGGGCGTCGTCGTCGGCCCAGATGGTCGACTGCGCCGTGTCGGTGACCGGATGGGTGGTGAACACCAGCGCCTTCTCGTCGATCGCCGCCTGCCACGCATGGCCCTGGTCGCGCATCTCACCGAATCGGTGGTCGAGCACCGAGGCCATCGAGACCTTCGGCTCGCGGTAGGCGTACGTGTTGGCCTCCGACAGGAACCCGAAGTTGATCACCGCGGCCCGCGCCTGTTCCCACTCGCGGATCTTGGCCGGGTCGTAGTCGTTGATCTGGGCGAGCAGGTTGATGTCGGCGAACTCCGTGGTCTCCCACAGCCGGAACTCGTTGGCGGTCGCCACGCTGACCTCGGCCATCGGCCACATGCCGAGCGCACCGAGGCTCCACCAGAACGGGAGGTTGGCCGGGTCGGAGAAGTCCTTGCCGTACGGCGCCTCGGGGTTGTCCTCCAACGGGCTGCTGCCGTCGAAGTACACACCGTGGCGTTCGCGCACGACGCTCGGCGCCTCATCGGTGGCGATCTCGACGACCACCTGCGGCGGCCGGTATCGCTGCGCCGAGGCGAAGTAGGTGACGCCGGAGTCGCTGGTCGACTGGTACGCCTCGCTGGTGTCGTCGAACACGAACTTGGCCGTGCCGAAGGTGTCCTCGTCGAGCGAGGTCATCTTGTCCTTCTTGTAGGTGCGGCCCCGTGGTGCGGTGTAGCCGCCCGAGTGGTTGTGCGCCGCCATGTCGACGAGGGTGAGGTCGAGTGCCATCGCCGCTGCGTTGACGACGTCGGGGTCGTCGGCGAGTTCCGCGAGCATCAACAGCGGCGTGATGTTCTTGAGCATGTAGACGTTGGAGTGCCACTCGAAGAAGCCAAGATCGGCGCGCTCGGTGATCCAGTCGATGATGTCGGGCTTGGCCCGCTCGAGGTGCTCGGCGCCGGTGAGGCCGGTGACGGCGAACGTCTCGTCGGGATACCGCTGCCCGGACAGGTACTCGATGGCGAGGTTGATGATGCGGTGGTTCTCCGACCAGAACCACAGATTGTCGAGGCGGTCGGCGGGCAGCGGGTCGTTGTAGCGATAGCGGTTGGCGAGCATGCGCTGGTCGATCGCGGCGATGACCTCGGGCGACAGCTGGGTCATCGGCGTGTCGCCCTGGCCGAGGGCGAGCATCCAGTGCAGGTACATCAACTGGAAGTCGCGGGTGTCCTCCCAGGCGTCGATCTGTTCGAAGACCGCAGCGAGCGACTCGACCGTGACGTCCTCGATGTTCCAGACGTAGTCGGGTTCGCGATGGGCGCGGCCGAGGTGGGCGTTGATGCCCGACGGGTTCGACGAGTGGTCGACGCTGGTGGCGAAGGCGAGGAACTCGTCGACGCGGGCCTGATAGGTGGCTTCGTCCATCAGGCCGGGCGATCCGGGGGCGAGGAGTGCTGCGGCCGCAGCACTGAGCGGCTCGGCCGCAACCGTGGTGTCGGCGGCAACGGTGTCGGCGGTGGAGGCCTCGGTGGTCGACGTGTCGGGCGCGTCGACGGCGGCGTCACCCGAGTCGCCGTCGGAGCTGCTCGAGCAACCGGCGACGACCGCGGCCGTCGCACCGGCACCGGCGATGAGGAACCTCCGCCGATTGAGCGCGAACGAAGAGAAGGAGGTGGGCCCGGTCTGCACGTCGGACACTGTAGAGAACCCCACCCGTCGCACCGTGGCGGGTCGGATGTGCTCATTCCCGTCGATTCACAAATGCACTAAGGTGACGTCCGACAGAGGGGGTCACTCGTGGTCGAAATCGGGGCACAGGCAGACGCACTGCTCGGATCGGATGCCGTTGCGCACGTGTGGACCACCAACCCGGACGGAACACCACAGGTGTCGGTCGTCTGGGTGATCGCCCAGGGCGACGAGATCGCGTTCGGCACCGACACGTCGAGCCAGAAGGCGAAGAACCTGCGGCGCGACAACCGGATCGTGTTGTCGATCGAGGACACCGAACGCAACGAGCGCGGGTTCCAGCGCCACCTCGTCGTTCGTGGGCGCGCCAGGATCAATCCCGGCCCTGACCCGGAGCTGATGGACCGGTTGGCGAAGAAGTACCTGGGCCTGCACCGCCACCCGTTGGCGATGCGCGACTCGCCCACCAGCGTGGTCGTCCGGGTGAAGATCGGGCGGATCAGCGGCGTCGGTCCCTGGGTCGAGTCGTAGCCGCGTCGAGCGGAACGTCGACGGCGTCCTCACGTCGCCATGTGTGCCATGGTGGCCGCATGGACGGCTTCCACCTCGCGCAGTTGAACATCGGGCGGCTCCACCATCCGCTCGACTCGGCCGAGACCGCGGAGTTCGACCAGGCACTCGGACCGATCAACGCACTGGCCGAGGTGACCCCCGGGTTCGTGTGGAGGCTGCAGGACGACGACGGGCAGTCGTCCAGCTACGTGCGTCTCCCCGGCGAGGACGATCCGCTGACGATCGTCAACTTGTCGGTGTGGGTCGACCTCGAGTCGCTGAAGCACTTCATGTTCCGCAGCGGCCATGCGATGTACCTGCGGCGACGGCGCGAGTGGTTCGAGTCGAGCGACGTGGCGACGTCGGTGTGCTGGTGGATCCCGGCCGGGGAGATTCCCGACCTGGCCGACGCCCACGTCCGCCTGCTCCACCTCCGAGCGAACGGCCCGACCGTGACCGGCTGGCCCGTCAACGACCCCCGGTAGTCAGCCCGCGGCGTCCAACAGATCGGCCAGGTCGTCGACCACACCCAATTCCGGCGCCCAGCGATCGAGGTAGCCGCGGTCGAGTTGCTGGATCGCGGCGATCTCCACGCAGTCGCGCCATTGCATCTCCGAGCGCGACTCGAGTCTCCAGCGCAGTTTCGACAGGATGACGTCCTCGGGCGTCGAGATCCACGACGAGACACCGAAGACCTCCGATGCAATCCGTCGGTCGAGTCGCGACCGCTCGAATGCGTCGCCTTCGGGCGCGACGAACACATCGACCTTGCCGCCGCTGGCCATGTGCAACACGTTGAACGAACCGCCGACCGCCACAACGCGGCGGACCTCTGCTGACGGCACGTACAAGTCGTCGCGTTCGAGCGAGTTCAGCAACGCGTCGACTGCGTTCGCCGTGATCACGGCAACAAGATCGACATCACGGGTCGCTCGGGCGACGCCCCAACCGGCGGCGGCAGTCGAGCCGACGACGACGTACTCCGCCTCGATCACGTCCAGCGCAGCCACAACCGCTCGGAAGGCCGCAGCCAGATCGATCACGGATCCACCAGGGCGTGGTTCGGCCACGCGGCACGAACGAGCTCGTCTCCGTAGCGAATCCGGGCGGCAGCGAGGAGTACCTCACGGTCGTCGTAGTCGGGATGTCGGCGACGGATCCCGTCGGCCTCCATGCGCGCCACGGCCTCGTTCATCTGCTGCCATTCGTCGAGCCGTTCGGCCACGGAGCGATCGGCGACCGCCTTCATCTGTCGCTTCCAGACGTCCTCGGACGTGTCCGAGGGAATCAGTGGCGGGTTCCGGCGGGACATGCCGTCATGGTAACGAGCGGGTGTTGCAGGGCTGGTCGACGCCACGCTGCCGCGTCGATCACGCCGTCAACACTGCCGCGGCGATGTCGGCGATGGCGATGTCGTCGGCTTCGGGCAGGCCGCTGACGCCGATCGCACCGACGACCTCACCGTCGACCACGAGGGGCACGCCACCACCCCAGCCGGTGTAGCGCGGATCGCCGAAGTTGGTCATCGGGAAGTTCTGATCACGCGACGCGTGGCCGACGTTGCGCGACGGCGTGCGCTCGCGGGCGGCGGTGAACGCCTTGTTGATGGCGATGTTGATCGACGGCAACCGGCAGCCGTCGGTGCGGACGAACGCCACGAGTTCGCCGTGGTGATCGACCACGGCCACCGCCGCTCCCCGACCGGTTCGGTCGAGTTCGGCCTGCGCGGCAGCGAGCACTCGTTGGGCGTCGTGATGGGACAGGTCGTTCACCTCACCGAACCTAGTGATGTGACGATCGTTGTCTGACACCAACCGTCGCCGCAGGTGCGGGTGACGGGCGAAGGCGTCCGGGAACCTCGGCGGCAAGGGGTCAGGTGTCGAGTTCGTCAGCGATCGCGGCCGGGATGTCTCGGCGGGAGTGGAGGATGCGCCAGACATCAACGACCTCATCGCCGGCGACGTAGAACAACAGGTACGGGAATCGAGCCACCGGACGAACGCGTAGGCCAGGAATCTCGAGTTCGTAGGAAAGGCGCAGGCTGCCCGATTGAGGTGACCGGCCGATCTGGCCGACGGCGCGTTCGACGGCGGCGACGAATCGCAAGGCGACCTCAGTGTCCGCCTCGGCGAGGTAGTAGTCGACGGCTTGATCCATGTCGGTCGCGGCCTGCTCCCGAAATCGGACGGACCGGACGGTCACCGAACTCAGGCTTCGGATCGGATGCGGTCACGCACTGACGTGAAGTATGTGGCATCGGCGACGGGGCCCGGCGATGACGATGCTCCGTCGAGGAGGACGCGTCGGAGCTGCTGGCGGTCCTTGTCGCGGCGAATGAGGTCGCGGACGTACTCGCTCGTGGACCCGTAGCCGCCGTCGCCGACCTGTTCGTCGACGTACGACTTGAGTTCATCCGGCAGCGACACGTTCATCGTCGACATCGCGTCAGCGTACCGATCGTTGGCAAAGATTGCCAAGATCCGCAGTTGTACCCATGGTTCTCACCTTCCTGCCGAACTCAGCCGGCGGCGAGGGCAGCGAGTGCTTCGCCGATGAGGCGTCGGGCCTCGGCGGCGATCGGAGCCGAGTTCGTCGCGGCTGGTCATCGACACCATCAGGCCGGGGTCGAGTGCATCGACCTGCACCTTGTCGCCGACCTGACGCACCACCACGTTGCACGGAAGCAGGGCACCGACGTTCGGCTCGACGTCGAGCGCGGCGCTGGCGAGTTTCGGGTTGCACGCGCCGAGGATCACGTACGGATCCATGTCCTTGTCGATCTTCGCCTTGAGGGTCTGCTGCATGTCGATCTCGGTGAGCACGCCGAAGCCGTGATCGGCGAGCGCCACCTTGGTCGCGGCGAGCGCATCGGCGAACGGGACCCCGAGCACGACGGATTCTTCGAACACCATGACACATCTCCTTACGTCGAGGGCACGTCCAGCCTGCCTCGGATCACCCAGGTCCACAAGGGCCGAACGTCGGTGGCGTCAACGGATTGGGCCCCGGTTGAGAGGTCAGGAGATGATGCCGCGGATGCGGAGGGTCTCGATGATCTGGTCGGCGGCGTCTTCGGCGCTCGTGGCGGCGGTGTCGATGCGCACCTCGGGGTTCTCGGGTGGCTCGTAGGGCGAGTCGATGCCGGTGAAATTCGTCAACTCGCCGCGCCGGGCCTTGGCGTAGAGGCCCTTCGGGTCGCGTTCCTCGGCGAGGGCGAGGGGCGTGTCGACGTGGACCTCGATGAACTCGCCGTCCTCGACGGCCTCACGGGCGAGGCGACGCTCGGCCCGGAACGGCGAGATGAACGACACGAGCACGATGAGCCCGGCGTCGACCATCAGCGCCGACACCTCGGCGATGCGGCGGATGTTCTCCACCCGGTCGGCGTCGGTGAAGCCGAGGTCTCGGTTGAGGCCGTGGCGGACGTTGTCGCCGTCGAGCAGATACGTCCGCGCGCCGAGCGTGTGCAGTTTCGACTCGACGATGTTGGCGATGGTCGACTTGCCCGATCCCGACAGACCGGTCAGCCACACGACCGCGGGCTGATGGCTGCTCTGGCCGGCCCGAGCGGACTTGTCGACGCGCACGTCCTGCCAGTGGATGTTGTGCGACCGGCGCAGCGCGAAGTGCAGCAGCCCGGCGCCGACGGTGACGTTCGTCAGCTTGTCGATGACGATGAAGCCGCCCATGTCGCGGTTGTCGCCGTACGCGTCGAACGGGATCGGCCGGTCGAGGCTGATGTTGCAGACGCCGATCTCGTTGAGTTCGAGGGTCGTGGCGGCGAGGTGGTCGAGGTTGTTGATGTCGACGCGGTACTTGGGCTGTCCGATCGTGACGCCGACGGTGCGTGCACCGATCTTCATCAGATACGGCCGGCCCGGCAGCATCTCGTCCTCGTGCATCCACACGATGTGCGCCTCGAACTGGTCGGCCACTTCGGCGGGGTCGTCGCGTCCGCAGATCACGTCGCCGCGGCTGGCGTCGATCTCGTCGGCGAGCGTCAGGGTCACGGACTGTCCGGCGATGGCCTCGTCGAGGTCGCCGTCCATCGTCACGATCCGCTCGACGGTGCTCGTGGTTCCCGAGGGCAGCACCCGGATGGAATCGCCGGGCTTGATCGATCCGCCGACGATCCGGCCGGAGAACCCGCGGAAGTCGAGGTTCGGCCGGTTCACCCACTGCACGGGCATCCGGAAGGGTCCGCCGTACAGGTCGTCGTCGACGGGGACGGTCTCGAGGAAGCCGAGCAGTGTCGGCCCGTGATACCAGGGCGTATTGGCGCTCGGGACGACGATGTTGTCGCCCTTCAATGCCGACAGCGGGATGAACGTCATCTCCTCGAGCCCGATGCGGGCGGCGAAGTCGCGGTATTCCTGCTCGATGGCGTCGTACACCTCGTCGGAGTAGTCGACGAGGTCCATCTTGTTGATCGCGACGATGACGCGCTCGATCCCGAGGAGGTGCACCAGGAAGCTGTGCCGGCGGGTCTGGGTGAGCACCCCCTTACGGGCGTCGACGAGGATCACGGCCACGTCGGCGGTGGAGGCGCCGGTGACCATGTTGCGCGTGTACTGCTCGTGGCCGGGGGTGTCGGCGACGATGAACTTGCGGTGCTCGGTGGAGAAGAACCGGTACGCCACGTCGATCGTGATGCCCTGCTCGCGTTCGGCCGAGAGCCCGTCGAGCAGCAGCGCGAAGTCGAGGTCGCCGCCCTGGGTGCCGACCTTCGCCGAGTCGGCTTCGAGCGCGGCGAGGTGGTCCTCGAACACGAGATGGCTCTCGTAGAGGAGCCGGCCGATGAGGGTGCTCTTGCCGTCGTCGACGCTGCCGCAGGTGATGAAGCGCAGCAGGCTCTTGTACTGGTGCGACGTCAGGTACTCCTCGATGTCGTCCGCGATCAGATCGGATGAGTGGGCCATCAGAAGTAGCCCTCCTGCTTCTTCTTCTCCATCGATGCCGACGAGTCGAAGTCGATGATGCGGCCCTGACGCTCCGAGGTGGTGGCGAGCAGCATCTCCTGGATGATTCCCGTCAGCGTGTCGGCGGTCGACTCGATCGCGCCCGACAACGGGTAGCAGCCGAGTGTGCGGAACCGCACCGACTTGATGTCGGGCACCTCGCCGTCACGCAGCGGCATGCGGTCGTCGTCGACCATGATCAGGGTGCCGTCGCGGTCGACGACCGGGCGGGGTGCCGCGTAGTAGAGCGGCACGATCGGGATCTGCTCGAGGTGGACGTACTGCCACACGTCGAGCTCGGTCCAGTTCGAGATCGGGAACACCCGCACCGTCTCACCGTTGCTGCGACGGGCGTTGTAGATCTGCCACAACTCGGGCCGCTGCCGCTTGGGGTCCCACTGGTGCTGGGCGGTGCGGATCGAGAAGATGCGCTCCTTGGCCCGCGACTTCTCCTCGTCGCGGCGGGCGCCGCCGAAGCAGAGGTCGAACTTGTTGTCGTCGATGACCTGCTTGAGGCCTTCGGTCTTCCACATGTCGGTGTGCACCGCCGAGCCGTGATCGAACGGGTTGATCCCCATCTCGCACGCACTCGGGGTTCTTGTGCACGATCAGGTCGAGGCCGAGTCGGGCGGCGGTGTCGTCGCGGAACTGGTACATCGCGTTGAACTTGAACGTGGTGTCGACGTGCACCAGCGGGAACGGTGGCTTCGAGGGGAAGAACGCCTTCATCGCCAGGTGCAGCATGACCGAGCTGTCCTTGCCGATCGAGTAGAGCATCGCCGGGTTGTCGCTCTCCGACACCGCCTCACGCATGATCTGGATCGCCTCGGCCTCCAGCCGCTGCAGGTGCGTCAGACGCCCCGCAGCGATCAGTTCCGTCGGTGCCGTCGTTGCCATCTCCCACGTCCTCCCCGTCCCGAATCCATATTGTCTACCAACTCCACGGACAATACGCACAACCCCACCCCACCACCCACCCACCAACGGTTTGCGTTGCAGTTCCATTGGGCCGTCCCCACCGAAGTGCAACACAAACCGGGATTTCGGGCGGGCGGATGGGAGTTGAGGAGATGGCGTCAGGCGCCGTGGCGGGCTTCGGTGGTGCGTTCGTAGGTATCGGCGAGTGCGGCGACGTCGGGTGGAAGGTCGCCGGCGACGAGGTCGGCGACGCTGACGGTCTCGAGCACGCTGCGCAGGCTGCCCCTGATCGCCATCCACACACGAGGCAGCGCCTCGGCCGGGGCGGGATACTCGAGGCCGCGCAAACTCTCGTCGTGGACGTCGGCGAGCGGCCCGTCGATGGCGCGGAAGATGTCCGCGAGCGAGATCTCGGTCGCCGGGCGCGACAGGGCGAAGCCGCCGTCGGGGCCACGTTTCGACCGCACGAGTTCCGCTCGCTTGAGGTCGCGCATGATGTCGAGCAGGTACTTCAGCGAGATGTCCTGGTGGCGGGCGATCGCCTCCGCCTTCATCGACGGCGCTTCGCTCGCTGCGAGTTCGGCCATGGCCCGAACGGCGTTGTCGACCCGCTCCGAAATCCTCATCGTGCGATCCTCATCGGTCGAGCCTCATCCCGCAGCGACGCTACCTTTCCGCCGCGTTCCGTGCCCGGAGCGTCCGCGTCCCCGTACCCTCGACGGTATGGCCTTGAAGGAATCCCTCACCGATTTCCAGATGAAGGGCATGAACGTCGCCCACAAGACGGTCCTCAAGCTGTCGGGCGGACGACTGCTCAACAGCTTCGGAACGATGCACGTCGTGGAGTTGCACACGATCGGGCGCAGCAGCGGCAAGCGGCGCAGCACGATGTTGACGGCGCCGATCCACGACGGTGACACCTACGTCCTCATCGCCTCGAAGGGTGGCGACGATCGTGATCCGGACTGGTACCGCAACCTGGTCGCCAATCCCGACATCGAGTTGACCGTCGACGGCACAACGCTCGAGATGACGGCGCGCATCGCATCCGACGACGAGAAGGCCGAGCTGTGGCCTCGTGTCGTCGAGGCGTACAAGGGCTACGCCGGCTACCAGAACAAGACCGATCGCATCATTCCGGTGGTCGTCTGCGAGCCCAGGTCTGCCTGAGGCGAGGAGTACCGTCGCGTCATGAGCATCGACGTGGATGAGGTGACGGTGGAGCGTCTCGGAGGGTCGTGCGGGGCGATCGTGCGAGGGATCGATGTGACCCGGCCGCAGTCGCCGGCCGAGGTGGAGTCGATCCTGCAACTGCTCGACGAGCACTTGGTGATCGCGTTGCCGGGGCAGCAGATGGACCTCGACCGGCTGGAGGCGTTCACCGACGAGCTCGGTGGTCGCGACGTGACGCCGTACGTGACACCGGTCGACGGGCGCCCGTTCGTGATCCGTGTGATCAAGGAGCCGAGCGACGAGCTGAACTTCGCCAACGCCTGGCACACCGACCTGTCGTATCTCGTGGCGCCGCCCGCGTACACGGTGCTGCACGCGTACGACGTGCCGCCCGCCGGCGGCGACACGATGTGGGCCAACCAGTACCTCGCGTACGAGACGTTGCCCGACAGCGTGAAGGAACAGATCGCCGACCTGCGGGGTACGCACTCCGCCGGGATGGCCTACGGGTCGGGCGGCTATCTCGAGGCGGTGGCCGACAAGAGCTCGATGAAGGTCGAGCCGTCGCCCGACGCGTACGCGACCGAGACGCACCCGCTGGTGATCCGCCATCCGCGGACCGGCCGTCCGGCGCTGTACGCGAACTCGGTGTACACGACGGGCATCGAGGGGATGGACCCCGACGAGGCCCGATCGCTGCTGGCCCGCCTGACGGCGCACGCCACCCACCCGAACTTCACGTGCCGCCTGCGGTGGGAGCCCGACATGGTCACCATCTGGGACAACTCGGCGACGCAGCACTTCGCCATCAACGACTACCCCGGCGGCCGGCGCGAGCTGTTCCGCACCAGCGTCGCCGGCACCGAACCCCAACCCGTGTGAGCGTTGCATCCGGGGTCAGACCCCCGGCGTAACACTTGGTGTCAGGCCGCGGCCGACCCGTGGCATCGGGTCGAACGCAAGGCTGACCGGTCGTGCTGTCATCCAGCCACGAGCTGACTCCGTAGACCTGGCGTCAGTACCCCCCGGCCTTCCGCCCGGCCTTCCAGAAAGGGAACACCATCATGAAGAAGAAGTTCGCCTCCGTCATCGTCGCAGGCATCGCCGCCACCACCATCGGCGTGGCTTCGGTCTCCGACACCGCCAGCGCTGCAACCCCCCGCGAGGGCGCCAAGTGCGTCGCCAGCGGAGTTCGCTTCCTCGCCTCGAACGGCCTGCTGCGTGACGCATTCCGCCAGAAGGTCGATTACGCCCCACTGGACGTCGATGGCACCGGCGACATCCGCATCGACCTCGGCGACGAGGCCTTCCTCCCACTCAGCACGGTGATCAAGCTGCACTACACCGACCCCGAGCTGTTCTCGTGGTGCGACTGACCGACTGACGTCGACACACACCAGCACGGCCCGGTTCGTCGCATCGCCCCCTGGGTGCGGCGGGCCGGGTCGTTGCGCGTGCGGGCCACTCACGATGCAGGCCGACCAGCGCGTGGAGTGTTACGTCTGGGGTCTGACCCCGGATGTAACGCCACAACACTCAGGCGGCGGAGCGGGTGGTGCTCGCGGTTTCGAGCGCGGTCCAGAGTTCGGTGCGGAGGTGGTCGGCCTGGGGCGGGCGCAGGCCGTTGGCGACGACCACACCTTCGATCATGTCGGCGATCACGGCGCTGCGTGGACGGCCCTTGAGGCGGATCGACACCACCGCGCCGTCGGGGCGCCGCCGGATCGAGCGGTCGACGCCCACGAGTCGGGGTGGGCACCGGAAGCTCGGCCCGACCAGCCCTCGCCGCCTGCGCCTCTCGGGTGAGGGCGCGGGCGGCGCTGGCGAACTCGACGGTGGTTGCGGCTTCCATACGCCATTCATCATGACGAAGGGGTGCGTCAGGGTTACCTGGGGCCAGTGGCGGAGCGCCGGCCAGCGCCCAAATTCTCCTCGCAATCGCGCGCTCAGCGCGCACTACCAGGAGAATTTCGGCGGTGAAGCGGCGAAGGGCGGGCGCGGACGGCTGGAGGGCGTCAGGTACCGGTGTCGCTGAACCAGCCGTTGACATCCACCACCAGATACGTCGGCACATCCGACGTGAAACACACCGAACCCGACGACGACACCGGCGTCAACACCGCATTCGCCGTATCAACACCCGCCTGGAAGTTCACACTCGACGCCTCACCCACCGGACCACACGGCGTCACCGTCACGAACCCACGCGCCAACGACCCCGTCGACGTCACATTCAACGACACCGCACCAACACCAGACGCCGGCACCAAACCACCCGGCAAATCCGTCAACTTCACCTCCAACGGACTCGACGGACCCACCCGCACCTGCGCCACCGACCGCAACGCCACCGGCGTCCCCGGACGCGTATCGAACACACGAGTCGGCGTCACCGGAGTGAACCCCGACGGCGACTTGAACCAGCCGTTGACATCCACCACCAGATACGTCGGCACATCCGACGTGAAACACACCGAACCCGACGACGACACCGGCGTCAACACCGCATTCGCCGTATCAACACCCGCCTGGAAGTTCACACTCGACGCCTCACCCACCGGACCACACGGCGTCACCGTCACGAACCCACGCGCCAACGACCCCGTCGACGTCACATTCAACGACACCGCACCAACACCAGACGCCGGCACCAAACCACCCGGCAAATCCGTCAACTTCACCTCCAACGGACTCGACGGACCCACCCGCACCTGCGCCACCGACCGCAACGCCACCGGCGTCCCCGGACGCGTATCGAACACACGAGTCGGCGTCACCGGAGTGAACCCCGACGGCGACTTGAACCAGCCGTTGACATCCACCACCAGATACGTCGGCACATCCGACGTGAAACACACCGAACCCGACGCCGACACCGGCGTCAACACCGCATTCGCCGTATCAACACCCGCCTGGAAGTTCACACTCGACGCCTCACCCACCGGACCACACGGCGTCACCGTCACGAACCCACGCGCCAACGACCCCGTCGACGTCACATTCAACGACACCGCACCAACACCAGACGCCGGCACCAAACCACCAGGCAAATCCGTCAACTTCACCTCCAACGGACTCGACGGACCCACCCGCACCTGCGCAACCGACCGCAACGCCACCGGCGTCCCCGGACGCGTATCGAACACACGAGTCGGCGTCACCGGATTGAAGTCGGGGAGGGTCGGAGTCGGCGTGATCGGCGGAGTCGGCGGAGTCGGCGGGATCACGGTGGGTTCGAAGTCGTACGTGGTGGTCGTGATGTTGCCGAGGCTGTCGTTCGCGCCGATCGTCAGACGATCGACGTTGCCGGTGAAGGGCGTGGACAGGCCGCTGCCGACCTTGAACAACACCTGTGCTGCCGTCGGATTGATCTGGATCTGTGGCCACTTGGCGAGGATCTGCGACCACGTGCACGGGGTTGCCTGCAGGCAGCCGGCCCCTGCGCCGTTGCTGGCCCACCATTTCCCGTCCAGCGTGTCCCACCGGCTCCACCCCGAGGGGAGGACGCCCGCCGTGTAGGTCGGCTCGTACACGAGACGACCCTGCCACCCGGTGTCGCCCGGGTTGTAGCGCACGCTGAACTGCAGCGACACCGCTGTCGTGCCGGCCGGCTGGAACGACGAGTACGCGAGTTCGGTGAGATCGGCGAGCGGGGTTCCGGCGAGTATCGACGTCGCCAGGATCTCCCCCTCGTTCGCTGCGGTCACCCCGAGTTCGGCGCTGCCGACGCCGAGCGGTGCCGGAGCCGGACCTTCGACGTACGCGCCGGTCTGACCGCCGACCGTCGACCCGTCGGCGTCGAACACCCACGAGGTGTCGGCCGCGTTGACCACCTTGGTGGTGGCGGACTCGGCGGCGGCGATCGTGACCACCTTGGCCATCGGTCGGTATCCCGACCAGCATCCCACCCCAGTGTCGATGCGCAGTACGCCGAGGCCTGCCGCGCCGCTGTCGCAGTACGCCCCGGTCCACAACGAGTTCAGCACGGTGCCGTCGTCGTCGAGGTCGTGCCCGGCGAAGGTGTCGGGTGCCGTCGACAGCCCGACGTTGAGCGAGTCGTAGCCGCAACCCTGTTCGGTTGCGTTGCATGCTGTCGTTCCGATCGGAGCTGCTCCGTAGTGTCGTCGTGTTGTAGGCGACGGTCCAGATGACGTTGGTCGGCACGACGGGGAGCGTCGGAAAGTCGAAGCTGACAGGAAATGCGAAACCGTTGTTGCAGATGCCGTTCGAGTCCTTCCACTTCTTGGTGTCGGCGCACGTCGGATCCGCCGACGGACGGTACGGGACCTGAACGTTCTGTGTGACCGAGGCGATCGCTGCACCGACTCCGGTCGCGGCGCTCGGGTCGGACTCGTACAGGTTGAGCGTGATCGGGTGGGTGAAGGTGGCGCCGTCGGTCGTCACGCACCCGCCTGTGGACGCCGAACCCGCCTGGCTGCAGCCCCAGCTCGACATCGTGATCGTCACGGACTGGAGCACTCGCGGACCGGGAGAGAGTTGAACGAGGTCACCGAATTCCGATGTCGACGTCGCTTCGTAGCCGAGACTCGGCACGTTGCCGGGCACGGACGGGCCGATCGAGTCGTACACGACCTCGGTCGTCGGCCCGACGGCGAGCGCCGGGGTGGCTGCCATCGGAGCGAGCGTGACCAATCCGACGCCGGCGAGGCTCACCGCCAACAATGCAGTCGTCAACGATCGGGTCAGGCTTGCGGTGGTAATCACCACCGCAAGATAGTGGTCAACGGTCCCCTGGTTCGGGATGGTCGGTCGCCACCTCGTGGGCCAGCGCCCAAATTCTCCTCGCAATCGCGCGCTCAGCGCGCACTACCAGGAGAATTTCGGCGGTGAAGCGGCCGAGGCCGGGAGGCATCAGGCGCGGTCGAGGCCGATGTACGCCACGAGTTGGGCGTCGGGCGGCAGCGAGAGCACCTCGGGAGCCTCGGCGAGCGGGCCGATGAACTCGGGGAGCAGATCGAGGTCGGCGGCCATCCGGGCGGCGGCCTCTTCGAAGCCCTCGGCGTAGTACACGGTGGTGAGCTCGACCACGTCGGTGCCGTCTCGCGGCCGCACGTTGGTGTAGCCGACCGCTTCCAGGCGAGCGGCGTTCGCAGCCGCCACCCCGG
>CAVVFL010000014.1:0-390932 GCA_963747375.1 Ilumatobacteraceae bacterium | reverse complement strand
CGACGGACAGGGGAACTTCGGTCACCACGACCCACGAGGCGCCGGGGACGTTGATCGAGGTCGACGAGCTGTAGGTCCGTTGACCGACGGCATTGGTCGACCTGCCGACGAACGGTTCGCCATCGGCTGCGGCGCGGACCGCCGCGGTGTCGATGATCTGCACGCCGACCGGTGAACCCAGCGCGTCGATGATCCGGCGTTGCTCGGCATCCGCGATTCCGTCGAGGTACGCGTCCGGGTCGTCGAACCAGGACTGCGGCGTGCTCTGGAGCAGCTGGTCTGTCGACACGACGTAGCTGTCGAGAGCGTCGAGGCCGGCCCGCTCGAGCTCCGGGCCGGTTTGGGTGATGGAATCGATCGCCTCCACCGAGACCTCGACCGCGAGGGTGCCGACGATCTGATTGCCGTCTCGGATCACGGCCCCGGCGAACAGGGCCGGGCGGGCGCCGCCGGGGACGTACACGTTGAAGTCGGTGATCAACGCATCGCCGGCGCGTACTTGACCGAGGTCGTCGGTCACGAGCTGCGCGAGTGCTGACTGCGCGTACGGTCCGTCGTCGAGGCTCGTTCCCAGGTCGATGCGCTTGTCGGTCGAGTACACGATGGTTCCGTCGCTGTCGATCAGCAACAGGTCGCCGCCGCCGAATGTGTCCGAGACCGACGTCAGGTAGTCGTCGTTGGTGACCATGGCGACGTCATAGCCATTCGGATCACGTTCCGCGTCGGTCGCTGGTGCAGTGGCTTGGTCGGGAACCTGGGCCGGCAGCGTGTAGTGGTACTGGATCCAGCGGCCCTCGGTCGTGCGGGGCAGAACCTCCTCGACACTCACGGTGCGGATGCCGAGGTCGTTGATGGGGGCGACGACCTCTTGATCGTAGAGCCGGCGCAGCTCGGCAGCCTGTGCGGGTTCGAGTTCGACGCCGTCGAGATCGGCGAAACCGCGAACGAAATCGTCCAGGGCAGCGACGATGCCGGGATCGGACGACGTCGCCGCGACACGGCCGAGCAACCCGTTGGCCCCGAGTTCGACACTCTGAGCGCGTGACTGTGCCTCGCTCTGCAGCTGGTCCTGGGTGCCGTTGAGCAGTAGGTCGTCGGCAGCGATGTAGTTCAGCACCCCGAACAGCGCCACGGCGACGAGCGAGACGCCGACAAGCGTCGCGGTGATCTGACGTCGAAGCCGGCGCGGCCGTCGCCAGAACGGCAACGTGGCGGCACGCGCTTGCATCTCGGCGGCGAACGCGGTGTCGTCGATACTCATGGTGCGATCTCGTCGCGCGCGTCGGGCGACTCTGGGTTGACGGTTGCCGCGGCGAGTCGGGCGCGGGCGCTCAACAGGCGATCGACGCGCCGCGCCCTGATGGTTCGCAGACGGTTGAACGCGGCAGCGAGTTCGGCATGCCGGCTGGTGATGTCGCTCGCCGCCGCCGCCCCGACGATCACGACCTCGCAATCGGTCACCGCGCGTACGGCGATCATCCGCTCCTCACCCCGAGGGCTCTCGAGCATCCCGACGGTTTCACCGTTGGCGATGTCGCCCACGATGGCATCGTCGCTGCCGACCTCGATCAGCACGAGGGTGGCGCGCCCGTCGAGGAGCACCATCAGGTCGCGCGTCGAACTCGTCGACTCGACCATCAGCTCACCGGCAGCGAACCGCGCCAACCGCGAGGCGGGGACGAGCCGATCGAGTTCGTCGTCGTCGAGCAACCCCAGGAGCGGGGACTTCTGCAACCCGGCGCGAATCGCTGCCGGCGTCGGCTTGGCGGCTTCGGCCTCGGCCGCTGCGTCGTGGATGAACAGGTCCTGTGCCGGGCTCGGCAAGGGCACACCGAGACGGTGGGATTGATACCAGACCAGCGATCCGAAATCGCTGCGAATGCGGGGGACCGAGGCGAAGTCGCTGACCCACAGGTCGACCTCGTAGCCCATCAACGGATCGTCGATCGTCACGACCCGGACGAACGGAGGTGGATCGGAGAGGACGCCCGCAGTTTCGCGCGCCGCGGCGAGCAGCATCTCCTTTGCGAGCGTCGGCGGATTCGCGAATGCGACCTGGAGCGACACCACGATGCGGTGCAGCGGCTCAGGCGCCGAGTAGTTGACGATGTTGGCTGCGGCCAACTGGCTGTTGGGGATCACCACCATGTCGCCGTTGCGCGTCCGGATGCGGGTGGTTCGCCAGTTGAGGTCGATCACCAGTCCCTCGACCTCGCCGGTCGAGATCCATTCGCCCGGCTGGAACGGTTGATCGCTGACCAGGAGGAAACCCGACGCCAAGCCGCTCAGGGTGCCCTGCAGGGCGAACGACACGACGAGCGAGGTCACACCGAGTGCGGCGAGGAACCCCGAGAGATCGACTCCCCACACGTTGGTGAGGAGCAGCCACGCCAGCACGCCGATCACGGCGATACGAGGCACGGCGAGCAACAGCTGCGGAACCGGGCCTCGACCGTCGTCGCGCTCGCGTGTGGCAATGCCGGCGGTGACGAACTTGAGTACCCGAAGAAGTGCTGCTCCGAGCGCGACGACCAGTGCCGTCGACGCGAGCTGGACACCGAATGAGTCCTCGGTGCGTCCGAGGACAGGTCGCAACACGGCCCACACTGCGAATGCCGGCAGCGCCCACGTTCGAACGATCGACATGGCGCTGCGCAAGGGCGAATCGCGCTGGCGGAGACGTTCGTCGAACTCGGCGGCGCCGAGAACTGCGAGCGGCACGATGACGATGACGACGATGGCCCAGAACAGGGAGTCGTCGATCATCGGGTCGCCCCCTTCGATGACATGGTCACTGCACCGTGCCCATCGCTGCGTCCGACACGATCCAGACCGGGGCGCCGGCCACATCGGCGGTCTGGCTGGGGATCTGATCAGGCAGCATCGAATGCGTGGCGTCGGACACGACGATCGCGCCGGCGCCCGCGCTGCGGGCCAAGAGGTGCGCTCGGCTGACCGTTTCCCCCCACACGTCGTAGATCAGCCGCGCGCTCCCGGTCATGCCGACCGTCACCGGCCCCGTGTCGACGCCGACAGCCACGTCGAGATCGGCCGACGCCCCGTCACCGAGCGCGCGGATCGCATCGCGGGCATCGGTCGCGAAGGTCACGACCCGGGGGGCGTGATCGATGAACGGGCGATCGTGGCCGCACGCCGCGAAGTAGGCGTCGCCGACGACCTTGATGCGATCGAGGCCGTGCTGCTCGGCGAGCCCGTCGAGCTCCGAATGGATCCGATCGACGAGGTCTCTGTTCGCCCCGGTCTCGCCCGCCCTGACCAGCTCGCCCATCCCGCGCACCACGAGCACGACGACCGACGCCTGTTCCACCTGGTCCAGCCCTTCGCCGCCGCCCTTCGCGAGCCGATCGGCGACGGCGGTGGGCAACATCTGTCGGAGCAGTTCGAGGCGATCCTCGCGGGCGACGGCCAACTCGACCTGCTGGCGGTCGAGCGTGGTGACCATCGAGTCGAAACTGGCCGCGAGGTGATGCATCTCGACCGGGCTCCGCTCGGGAATCTCCAGTGGGGTGTGATCGTCGTCGACATTTCCGAGACGCTCGCTGATGGCCCTGACCGGCCGCATCAGTCGACTGGCCCACGCGACTGCCAGGAAGGCAATGGCGATCACGAAGAGCGATGCGCCCACGATCAGGATGTCTCGGAACGTCGCGAGCGCCGACTCGGCCGCATCGATGCCCGCCTCGGAGGCCGCGTACCACTCGACGCCGTCGAACGGAACCCTGACCACCGTGCTGAACACGGTGCCCCCCGTCATCGACGGTCGTTGGACGACGGCTTCGTCGCCGTTCTCGGCGGCCATGAAGGTGGCGCCGACCGCGGGTTGGGTGAGCACGGTCGTGCCGGCAGCGTCGATCTCCGCTCGTTCGGCCGCCGACAGCAGCCCGCTCGCCTCGCTGAGGTCGAGGAAGGCCTTGGGATCCGTCAGGTAGGACAGGGGATCGCTGCGCAGCGTTCCATCAGGTCCGATCAGGTACACGTCGGCCGGTGTACTGGAGTCGGCCCCGGAAGCAGTGGCATCGTCGGCAGTGATGTCGGCGGCAGTCAGGATCTCGGTGAACCTGGCGCCGTCGTACATCGTCGCCACGACGCCGACCAGAGTCGTGCCGTCCATGATCGGACTCGCCATCACACCGACGACATCGCCCGGCGCCCCGGTGTACAGGCTGAGGTCGCTCACCACGGTGCCGGCGGCGGGATCGTCGATCACCTGGTTGACCGTGTTGGCCAGGACCGAGCCACCGAACGGCCCGGTGACCAGGCTCGTTCCGACGTCCGGTCCCTTGTCGACCGAGTAGACGATGCGTGCGTTCGCCGGCTCGACGAGGTACAGATCGAGCAGTTCGAGGCTGTCGGCGATCCGTCGGTATGCAGGGTGGTAGCGACGATGGACCGTGGACCATGCGCTGGCGTCGCCGGCATCGGCGAGTCGGCCCGGATCTGCGACGACCTCGATGGTGACCGTGTCGCCATCGACGGGCTCGTCGGTCACCGCGTCGCCCGTGGTGGCGTCGACCGTCTCGATCGAGTACTCGTTCTGGATGTACAACGCTCGCGGGTCGGTCGGCACGATCTCGTTGACGTCGGGACCGGATGCATCGGATCCGGTGGAATCGAGATACACGCCGTCGTAGGCGGCGGTGAGCCGGCTGGTCGCGTCGACCGGGTCGAAGTCGTCGGGCAGCGTGGCGAGAGCCTGGTCGAACTCGTCGATCGCCACTGCCGACTCGGGGCTGAGGGCCAGGGTTTCGGTTGCCGACCTCGTCGACCTCAATTTGGCGGCGACGTCGGCCGAACCCGAACCGTCCAGTGAGGTCAAGCGGGCCTGATAGATCCCGCGGCCCAGGTCGAACCCTGCGTTGACCCCGACGAGCGTGGCGATCGCGAGCGACACCAGACTCATCGAGCAGGATGGCAGCGGCCAACCGGGTGGCCATCGAGACGCCGTGACGTCGAGATCGACGACCGAGGCGCGAACTCTCGTCGGTGGCGCTCGCCTCGGTCACGGTGCGCCACACTACTGTCGCAACTCAGTGAGCAACGTGGTGCCGACCGACAATTCGACCGCTGGGCTGGTGTGCGCTCATCACCACCTCTACTCGGCGCTCGCCAGAGGAATGCCGGCGCCGCCGCGGACCCCACGAACGTTCCTCGAGGTGCTCGAACAGGTCTGGTGGAGGCTCGACGCGGCCCTCGACCTCGAGATGCTCGAATGGTCGGCGAAACTGGGCGCGCTCGAAGCGCTGGAGGCGGGGTGCACGGCGATCATCGATCATCATGAGTCGCCACACGCGATCGAGGGATCGCTGAGCGTGATCGCCGACGCCTGCGCCGTCGTGGGGGTGCGGGTCAACACGTGCTACGGGGTCACCGATCGGCACGGGGCCGACGGCGCCCGCCGGGGACTCGCCGAGAACGACCGGTTCCTGGGCGAGGGCGGTCGGGGCATGGTCGGCGTCCATGCTGCATTCACGTGCACCGACGACACGCTGCAGGCAGCGGCCGATCTCGCTGTGCGTCACGGTGTCGGCGTGCACGTCCATGTCGCCGAAGGGCCCGACGACGTTGCGGCCGCCGGTCGATTGCGGACGCTGACCACCGACGACTGGCTGCTGATCCACGGCGTGCATCTGCCCGACGAGCACGGGCTGCGTGGGACGATCGTGCACAATCCGCGCTCGAACATGAACAACGCCGTCGGGTATGCCCGTCCCACCCGGTTCGTCAACCCGGTGGCGCTCGGAACCGACGGCATCGGCGCCGACATGATCGCCGAGTTCCAACTGGCGTTCGTCGCCGCGCGCTCCGTCGACCTCACCGCCAGTCCTGACACGGCCTGGGGATGGCTGGAGACCGGATGGGCGCTGTTCCCCGAGGCCCTCGACGATCGCGTCACCTGGTCGTACTCGCCGATGAGCCCGTGGTACGTCGCCTACACACCGGGTGTTCGCGCGATCGACGTCGACATCGCCGGCGAACCCGCCCTGAGGGACGGGGTGGCCGTTCGCGTCGACGCCGAGGAGATCAGGGCCAAGGCTGCCGAGCAGGCCGTCCGTCTCCATTCCCTGCTCTGACCGGTTACGCCGGTGCCCGGCACCGGCGTAACCAGTCAGGTGACGACGACGGTGGTGCCGATGTCGGCGAACGCCCACATGAATGCGGCGTCGAGGTTGTGCTGGCGTTGACAGCCGCCCGACAAACGGGTGCCGAGTTCGGCGGTGGTCTGGTACGGCGTGTTGTCGGAGACATGCAGCGGAATCGCATGAAAGCCGATGTGGCCGATCGCGGTCTGCTGGTAGCGGATCATCAGCGGGAGCCACGCCTTGCCATTCCACGCGGTCGACCGTTCCGAGCGGCTGTAGACGGTGTGCACGCCGGGTTGTTCGTTGCTGTAGGTGCTGCCGGTGACCAGCCACGAACGGATGATGTTCTCGTTGGCATCGACCGCCCACGCCCGTTGCCCGGCGCGGTCGTAGACGACCCGCCGACCGGACCCGGAGTCAGGAGGCAGCGGGGGAGCGTCGGCTCCGGTCGAGGCGACCGGTGACAGCAGGTATCCCATCGAGTCCATGGCGCCATCGGCCGGCGGTGGCGTGTGGACGACGAGTGACTCCTCGTCGGGCCAGATGTCGAGTGCGATGGCGCTCTCGCGGCCGACGACACCGTCGACGAACAGGTTCTCGTCGGCCTGGTACTGCATGACCGCCGAGAGCGTCGGATTGTCGAAGTCACCGGTGGCCGTGCCGTCGTAGTACCCGCGGTCGACGAGTGCCTGCTGGAGACAGGCGACACCGTCGCCACTCGAGCCGAGCCGGACGGACAAGGCGCCGATGGTGCATCCGCCGTCGGCCCGATCGGATTCGACCGGCACGGTCGGCTCGACCTCGTTTTGGCCGAGTTCACCTTCGAGGTCCGGCATCGCCACCGCAACGACCACCGGGGCGGCCGGAGCGGCGGTGGGGACGGTGTCCGGGGAAGGCGCAGCGTCGCCGCCGGTCAGCGTCAGCGACGAATCGGACTGTCCTGTCACCACCGCGCCGAGCGCGGCCACACCGAGCACGCCGGCGATCGCAATCGCGAGCGCCGTGCGTCGGTGACGGTCGTTCGGTTCGGGCGCAGACAGGTCGTCGTCGATGTCGAGCGCGCTGGGCGCTGACTCGGCGTCGAGAAAGGTCGTCACGAGAGGCCAGGCTAGCGAGCGCGACGGGCTCGATGGCCGCATCGTGCGATCACCCGGCGTCATCGGCCGATGTGAGCCACGTCAACCCATCGAGGGCTGGTCCGGCGCCGCCAACGACAAGGTGGCGTCGAGCGCCTCGAGAACGCACCGGGTGAACAGATCGGGATCGACGACGGCGGCCCGGTCGCTGTTGATCCCGAGGTGAACGTGGCCGTCGTAACTGAACAGCGTGATGTTGATCGCCGCTCCCGCCAACGGGCCGAACGCCTGGAACTCCTCGACCTTCGCGCCCGCCATGAACACGGGGAACGCCGGCCCGGGGACGTTGGAGGTGGTGATGTCGACACCCTTGAGCATCGCGCCGAGCACCGACACCGACGCAGCCGGGCCGAGGCGTGAGATCACCCCCGAGATGTCGTTGACGTGGGGGAGTGCAGGCTCGGCCGTCACCTCCCGCAACAGCGACTGCACCGCCAGGAGCCGTGCGGCAGCGTCGGCGTCGGCCAGTGGCAGCACCATTCGGGTGGGAACGAACTGGTTGTCGAACTGATTGGCCGACTGGCCGCCGCGCACACTGACCGGCATGTTCATCCTGACCTTCGAACAGGGAGACCCCAGTGCGTCGTGGTAGCGCCGTAGCGCATCGAGTGTGGTGGCGACGAAGGCATCGTTGAGTGTTGCGTTCACGGATCTGGCGGCTGCCTTGAAGTCGGCGAACGGGACCGTCACGGCGTCGAAGCGGGTGTTGAGCGAACGCCCCGTCATCAATGGGCTCAGCGGCGTGGTCGCAGGTTTGACGACCCGGGCGATCGAACCGGTCGTGCGCCCGAGCTGTTCGATGGTTCCCAGCGGGTCGCGCAACAGCTCGCCGGCGGTGCGCAGCGATGCCCGGCCGATCCGGGCGCCGGTTCTCGCCTCGCTGGCGATCCGATGGCTCACCGAGCGCGCGCCCGGGATCGACCACAGCGGCGAGACGACATGGTGTGCCGGGGGGACCGACGACTCGTCGAGTTCGACCGTCTGGGTCGGGTCGGCCTCGAGGTCGACCATCTGAGCGAGCAGCTGCACCAGGCCGAGGCCATCGGCGATTGCGTGGTGCACCTTCATCACGAACGCCGCCCGCTTGCCCGGCAGACCCTCGATGACGCACAGCTCCCAGAGCGGGCGGTCCTTGTCGAACGACCGCCCGGCGAGCCGCTGCGCGTGGTCGAGCACGTCGCGCCGTCCGACGCGGCGTCCCGGCAGGCGGGCCCAGCTGTAGTGGTAGGCGACGTCGAAGTTCGGGTCGTGCATCCAGCGCGGTGGAGCGACACCCGGCCGTTCGTCGACGACGCGTTGACGCAATCGGGGGATCGTGGACGAGATGCGCTCGACGACAGCATCCATCCGGCCCCGATCGGGCACCGAGTCGAGGAACCACACGCTCGTGATCGTCGAACGCAGCAGCGGGTCACGCTCGATGTGCCAGAGCACCGAGTCGCTCTCGCTCATCCACTCGTCGTACAGCAGCTTGCTCACCGTCGCCTCCACGACTGAAGGTACACGTCGCGGACCCCGGTGGTGTCGGGGACTCGGGAATGGCGCGAGACTTGCGACGTGAAGCAGCTGTCCGGACTCGATGCCAGTTTCCTCTACATGGAGACGCCCACCACCTACGGCCACGTCAACGGCCTGGCGATCTACGAGCGGCCATCGCCGGACTTCGATCCGTACCAGGCCGCATACGAACGGTTCGACGCCCTGATCGGGCGGCTCGAACCGATGCGCCGGCGCTTGGTCGAGGTGCCCTTCCAGCTCGACCACCCGTACTGGATCGACGACCCGGACTTCGACCTGAACTACCACGTGCGCCACATCGGTCTGGCGCCTCCCGGAGGCGCCGACCAGCTCGCCGAGCAGGTCGCCCGCATCGTCGGGCGGAGGATGGACCGTTCGAGGCCGCTCTGGGAGGCGTACGTCATCGAGGGACTCGCCGACGGCCGCTGGGCGATGCTCACCAAGACCCACCACGCCACGATCGACGGTGCGTCGGGTGTGCTCCTGCTCAACCTGCTGACCGATCTGTCGCCCGACACGCCGATGCCGGAGCACACCGACTGGGTCGGCGAGGCGGTCCCGAGCGACCGGGATCTCCTCGAACGCACGATGCGCAATCTGGCGCTCAACCCCATCAAGGGGATGCGCGTGTCGTTGCGGATGGTGCGCAACTTCGCCGAGGCGGCCGGCGTCGACAGCGTCTCGGCGATCGCCGGCCATGCCCGCGATCTGCTGAAGTCGGTGGCGATCGGCGGCGCGATCGACACGCCCGAGCCGACGCACCGCGTCAGGATTCCGCTGTCGCCGGCACCGCCGACGCCGTTCAACAAGACGATCACCCCGCATCGCAGGTTCGCGATGCGCTCGACGGCGCTCGGCAACATCAAGGCCATCAAGGATGCGTCCGGCTGCACCGTGAACGACGTCGTCATGGCGATCTGCACCGGTGCCCTTCGGGAGTACCTGATCGGTCACGACGCGCTTCCCGAGCAGCCGCTGCGCGCGATGGTTCCGGTGTCGATCCGCACCGGTGAGGAAGAGGACCCGTGGACGAACCGGGTCGGCGCGATCATCGCCGACCTGCCGACGAACCGCGCCGACCCGCTCGAACGGCTCCGGGGATGCCACGAGGCGATGAACGAGGCCAAACGCCAGATGGACGTCCTTCCCGCGGAGGACATCGCCGCGTTGGCGCAGGTCGCGCCGCCCCTTGCGGCGACCGCGGCGATGCGACTGCAGTCGCGGCTGCGGCTGGCCGACCGCATGAACCTGCCGGTGAACGTGGTGATCTCCAATGTCCCCGGGCCGCGTCACGCGCTGTACTTCGCGGGAGCGAAGATGAGCAACTACATCCCGGTGTCGACGATCGCCGACGACATGGGCCTCAACATCACGGTGCACAGCTATCTCGATCGTCTCGACTTCGGCCTGATCGCCGACCGCGAACTGGTGCCCGACCTCTGGGATCTCGTCGACCTGCACATCGACGAGATCGGGCGACTCCTCGAGGCCACCGGCGCCGAATGGGTCGAACCGCAGGGGCCGCCGTCCATGCGGCGAGGCACGCCGGGAGTGACCGGGAGCAAGCGGGCGTCGAAGGCATCGGCGAAGAAGGCGCCGGCCAAGAAGGCAGCGCCCAAGAAGTCGATGGCGAAGTGAGACGCGGGGTCAGACCCCGCGTGGCAACCCGAATCTGATCGGACGGCTCCGATCGGCAAGAGTGGCGCCATGGACTTCGATCTCCCACCCGAGGATCATCCGACGCGACGCACGGTGCGCGAGTGGATCGCGGCCAACCCGACGCCAACGGGCAAGGTGCTGGCCGAGGCCGGCTACGTCGTTCCCCACTGGCCCAAGCCGTGGGGTCTCGAAGCCGACCCGATCGATCAGCTGGTGATCGACGACGAACTCTCACGCGCCGGGATCCGCCGACCGAACAACCACATCGGGATCGGCTGGGCGGCGCCCACGATCTTCCTGGCCGGCACACCGGAGCAGCACGAGCGTTATCTCCCGAAGATCTTCAGCGGTGAGGAGTTCTGGTGTCAGCTGTTCTCCGAGCCCGATGCCGGCTCCGACCTCGCCAACCTCGGCACGCGCGCCGTCCGCGACGGCGACGAGTACGTCGTCAACGGCTCGAAGATCTGGTCGAGCGGCGCGCACCACTCGCAGCTCGGCATCCTCATCGCCCGCACCGATCCCGACCAACCCAAGCACAAGGGCATCTCCTACTTCATCTGCCCGATGGACCTTCCCGGTATCACGATGAGCCCGATCGTCGACATGACGACCGCGCACTCGTTCAACCAGGTGTTCTTCGACGACGTGCGGATCCCGGCCTCGCTGCGCGTCGGCGAGGAGGGCGACGGGTGGCGACTGGCCAAGGTGACGTTGTCGAACGAGCGGGTCTCGTTGTCGGCCGCCGGTTCGCTGTGGGGCGTCGGGCCCTCGGCCGATCAACTGCTGCAACTCATCCGGGAGGGCGGCGGGCTCACCGATCCCGTCCTGCGTGACCAGGCGGCGCGGCTGCACATCGAGGCCGAACTGCTCCGGCTCAACCGCATGCGCAGCCTCAGTGCGACGCTCAAGGGAAAGACCCCCGGGCCGGAGGCGTCGATCCAGAAGATCATGGCCGACGAGCACGGCCAGCACGTGATGGCGCTCGCGAAGGCGGTCGCCGGCGCCGACGGCATGCTCGCCGGGTCGGGGCCCAACGGCGACATCCCGTCGGCGGCCCAGAACGGACCGACCGAGAACAACTTCAAGTCGGCGCGCCAGTATCCCGAGGTCGACCCGATCTGGCATTACGGCTACCTGTTCAGCCCTGCGCTCACACTGGGCGGAGGGACCTTCGCCGTCCAACGAAACATCGTCGGTGAGTTCGTCCTCGGGCTTCCTCGAGAGCCCAACCTCGAGAAGGGCCTGACCTGGTCCGAGGCCAGACACCTGGCGACCTGACGTGCACGGATTCGGCATCGACATCGGCGGCACCGGCATGAAGGCCGCCATCGTCGACCTGACCACCGGTGCACTCGTGTCGAAACGGCACCGCATCTCCACACCGCAACCGGCGACGCCCGCCGCGATGGCCGACGTCGTCGGACAGCTCATCGACGGTCACGGATGGTCCGATCCGCTGGGCGTCGCCTTCCCGGCGATCGTCCATCACGGCGTGGTCAGCCTCGCCGCCAACATCGACCGCAGCTGGATGGGCGTCGACGCCGACGCGTTGTTCACCGAGGCCTGCGGGCTCCCGGTCACGATGATCAACGACGCCGACGCCGCGGGGATCGCCGAGGTGCGCTTCGGGGCGGGCCGTGACCGCGCCGGTGTGGTCATCATGCTGACGTTCGGAACCGGGATCGGATCCGGAGTCTTCATCGACGGCACGCTCGTGCCCAACACCGAGCTCGGTCACCTCGAACTCGACGGGCACGATGCCGAGACGCGGGCGTCGGCGGTCGTTCGCGAACGCGAGGGCCTCGGCTGGAAGGAGTGGGCCCCGCGGGTCGAGCGGTACCTGAGGCATGTGGAGATGCTCTTCTCGCCCGATCTGTTCATCGTCGGCGGGGGCGTGTCGAAGGCCGCCGATCAGTGGCTGCCGCTCATCTCGATCGACACCGAGATCGTTCCCGCAACGATGGCGAACAACGCCGGAATCGTCGGTGCCGCACTCGTCGGCGCAGGCCTCGGGCTGTCGCCGACGAACTGAGTCGTCAGGTGTCGGGCGCGAACGACGGCCCGGCACGGCCCCGCGCCCACATCACCATGATCGTCACGGCGATCACCGGGATCACGAAGAACACCATCGCCGCGCCGTAGGCGTCACGCAGCCCGTGGTCGTTCGCGTCGAGGAGGAGCCAGGTGATGTAGCCGCCGTACAACACGAGGAAGATGATCCCCTCCCACCGGTTGAGGACGTGGCCGTTGGCGAAGATCGGCAGGCAGGCAATCGCGACCGCGACCATCACGGGAATGTCGACACGGACGGCACTCGCTGCGACGGGAAGGCCGCCGGGCGACACGACGGCGGTGATGCCGAGCACCGCCATGAGGTTGAACAGGTTCGAGCCGATCGCATTGCCGACGGCCAGGTCGCGCTCGCCCCGGACGGCCGCGAGCACCGAGGTGGCGACTTCGGGCAGCGAGGTGCCGATGGCCACCACGGTGAGTCCGATGACCAGGTCGCTCACCCCGAGTTCGGCGGCGATGTCACTCGCGGAGCTGACGAGCGCCTGCGAGCCGATCACCAGCAACACCAGACCCCCGAGGAGGAACCCGACGTCGACGACGACCGGCGACTCGGCGAGCGATTCCTGATCGAACGCTTCGTCGTACTCGGCGACGGTACCGGGACTGGAACTGCGTGTCGCCGTGATCACCGTCCACACGATGTAGGCGACGAGCAGTGCCATCAGCACCAGTCCCTCGATCCGGCCGAGTTGCTCGTTCAGGACGAACACCAGCACCAGTACCGAGACGCCCACCATGATCGGTACGTCGAGACGAACGATGCGCTGGGCGACGAACAACGAGCCGCCGACCGCTGCGGCCAGTCCGAGCACCAGCAGGATGTTGGCGATGTTCGATCCCACGACGTTGCCGATGGCGATCGATCCGGCGTCGTCGCCGCCGCGGAGTGCGTCGCCGACGCTCACGGCCAGTTCGGGAGCGCTCGTGCCGAATGCGACGACCGTGAGACCGATGACGACGCTCGACATGCCGGTACGCGCAGCCAGGCGCGCCGCCCCACGCACGAGTCCCTCGGCGCCGGCCACGAGCGCAATGATCCCCAGGATCAGGACCAGGATCGTGATGGCGGTCATCAGCGGCCGAGGCTAAGCCTCGGCCTCCGACTTCACGACATCCCCACCCAACTTGGGCGGACCTCTGCTGCACGAGCCCTGTGCGAGGCCGTCCGTCCGATGGCGATGTCAGGTCGTGCGCCGCGCGAGTTCGGCCCGGTAGTCGGCGGCTCGGCGCAGCTTGAGTTCCTCGTAACCCCGGACACGATCGGGCAGGGATGCGATCGCGACGGCCTCGTCGAGGTTGTCGAGTCGTCGCTGGAGACGACCCACCGCGTCGATGTACTCGGGAATCATCGCCCGCTCGACCCGTCGCACCTCGGCCCACCGGAACGGGTCGGCAAGTGTGCCCCGCAACCGCTTTGCTGAGCGCAGTGCCCGCAGGGTCGGGACGGCGGAACGTCGGAGCTTCAGCTTCCGGTCGATGCCCATCGCCCGCAGCATCGGCGGATGGAGGTGATAGGTGATCGTCGTCGTGCGCCCACCGACGGCCTCGTAGCCGGCTCGGGCGCCGTCGTCGAGGAGGAGCCGGGCGACCTCGTACTCGTCCTTGTACGCCATCAGCTTGTAGAGGTTGCGGGCAACGGCTTCGGTGAAGCGTGTCGAATCCGTCGCGACGCGCTGTTCCGCGCGGCGGGCGTCGGCGACGACGGTGCGGTACCGGTCGGCGTACGACGCCGACTGGTAGCCGACGAGATCCGCGGCCAGGCGGTCGATCAGCTCGTCGACGGTCTCGGGTCGTGGCGTCGCCGGGAGATCCGCCGCGCGTTCCACTGCCTCGGGATCGTCGGCCCACGCCCGACCCCAGAGGAACGCTGCCTGATTCGAGTCGACGGCGACGCCGTTCAGCGCGATGGCGCGTTCGATCGCATCGGTCGGCACGGGAACGGCGCCGATCTGAACGGCGGCGCCCAACACGATCATGTTGGCCGTGGTCGTCGATCCGAGCAACGCATCGGCGAGGGCCGACGCGTCGAGAAGACGGTTGTCGGCGGGCCGGGATTCGGCGTTCACCCGGTCGAGCAACGCGGCGGTGGTCGGTGCTGCGAGGTCGGGATGGGTCACCATCTGGCCCGTCGGTACGGCAGTGGTCGACGCGACCACCACGGTGCGTTCGGCTCTGGTGTCGGCGAGCGTGGTGTCGCTGGCGGCGACCAGGAGATCGAACGCCAGCAGCGCGTCGACACCCGAGACGTTCGCGTGATTCGACGCCACCGTGTCGCCCGCCGTGATCCGGACGTCACTCATCACGGGCCCGGCCTTCTGCGACAGTCCCGTCTGGTCGAGACCCCGGACGTTGCGGCCCGCAAGCATGGCGGCGGTTCCGAGGATCTGGCTGACCGTGACGACGCCGGTGCCTCCGATGCCGACCATGCGCACGGTGAAGTCGTCGGCCTGGACGATCGGCTCGGCCGGTTCGGGCACGTCGACCGGGGGTGCCGGCCGACGGGCGCGCGACCGGTCACGGGTGTCCGTGTCGGTGGTGACCGTCGCGAACGAGGGGCAGTCGCCCTGCAGGCAGGAGAAGTCGAAGTTGCAGCTGGTCTGGTGGATCCGCGTCTTGCGTCCGTAGGGCGTGTCGACCGGCTGCACCGACAGGCAGTTGCTCTTGTCGCCGCAGTCGCCGCACCCCTCGCACACCCGCTCGTTGATGACGACGCGGAATCCCGGGGTGGCGATCGTTCCCCGCGCTCGGCCCCGTCGATTCTCCGCCGCGCAGGCCTGGTCGTGGATCAGCACCGTGACGCCGCTCACCGACGCGAGCGCACCGAGCGCCTCGTCGAACCGGCTGCGGTCCCAGACGTCGACGCCGTCGGGGAAGGAGCTGCGGGGATGCCGGTCGGGGTCGTCGCTGGTGACGATGACGCGGGCGACACCCTCGAGCAGGAGCAGACCGGCCAGGTCGGGCACCGACATCTGCCCTTCGGGATCCTGGCCGCCGGTCATGGCGACGGTGCCGTTGTACAGCAGCTTGTAGGTGATGTCGACGCCGGCCGCCACGGCGGCGCGGACGGCGAGCGACCCGGAATGGAAGAACGTGCCGTCGCCGAGGTTCTGCACGAGATGGTCCCGTCCGACGAACGGGGCCATGCCGATCCACTGGGCACCCTCCGTCCCCATGCAGGTCAGCCCGACGATGTCGCCGACACGATCCGGGTCCATCATCGCCACCATCGCATGGCAGCCGATTCCGCCCCCGACGAGCGTCCCCGGCGCGGCTCGGGTGCTCCGGTTGTGCGGGCATCCCGAGCAGTAGAACGGCGCACGGTTGACGGTCAGCGCGATCCGTGGTCGCTGCGGTTGGACGACGTCGGTGAGCGGGCGGATCCGGGTCGCCAGGCGTGACGAGAGGCGAGCGTGGATCGGGCCGATCAACGTGTCGACGTCGAGGGTGCCGTGGCCCGGTACGAGGAGTTGGCCCGTCTCGTCGCGACGGCCGACGACCCGAGGGTGATGGGTGCCGTCGTAGAACGATGCCTTGAGGAGCTGCTCGAGTGTCGGATTCTTCTCCTCGATGACCAATACCTCGTCGAGCCCGTCCGCGAAGTCGCGGGCCTGGCCGGGATCGAGCGGAACCGGCATCAGCAGCTGGAAGAGCCGGACCCCGGCCGCGCGGAGGTCGTCGTCGCTCTCGAGGCCGACCAAGCGCAGGACCTCGCGCACCTCGTGGAACGTCTGGCCGCATGCAGCGATGCCGAGCCAGTCGTCGGCGGTCCGGGTGACCACCCGATTGAGATGGTTGTCGACGCCGTAGCGTCGCGCCAGCGGCCACCGCAGCTCCTGGAACTCGCGCTCCATCTCCAGGGTGTAGGGCGTGATCAGACGCCCGTTGGGGCGGGGATGGAACGGCTCGCCGTCGACCTCGACGACCGGGGACATCGCCCGGACGCGATCGGGATGGACATCGACGGTGCCGGTTCCGTCGGCGACAGCGGTGACGAGCTTGAGCCCGGCCCAGAGTCCGCACGATCGCGACAGCGCAACGGCATGACGCGAGAGATCGATGGCCTCCTGGACGTCACCGGGGAACAGGATCGGCATGTGGAGGTCGACCATCGTGGCGTCGCTGGACGAGGGCAGGGTCGACGACTTGGCCGCCGGGTCGTCGCCGACCACGGCAACGACCCCGCCGTGCGGCGACGTGCCGGCGAACACGGCGTGGCGGATCGCGTCGCTGCTGCGGTCGAACCCCGGGCCCTTGCCGTACCAGATGCCGACCACGCCGTCGTACCGGGCGTCGGCGAGGGTCATCGCCAACTGGCTCCCCATCACGGCCGTCGCGGCCAGTTCCTCGTTCACGGCGGGTTGCACCACGATCGGCAGGTCGGGCACGGTGCCCGCAGCGCGGCGTAGTTCCTCGGTGAAGGTGCCGACGGGCGAGCCCTGATAGCCGGACGCGAAGGCGGCCGTGGTGAGCCCGAGCCGACGATCGAGGCGTAGCTGGTCGACCGCTAGCCGCGCCACCGCCTGGACGCCCGACAGGAACACGCGGCCGTCCTCGAGCCGGAAGCGGTCGGCGAGCTCGTAGGCGTGGCCGGGTCGGTGCTGATCGGTCCCCGAACTGTCGATCGTCATGCAACCTCCTCGCGACTCGCCCCCCGCCCAATGTGTACCTCATGGCGAACCATCCGTCGAGAACATGCGGCGCGGGGCGACGCGGGTCAGGCCTCGCGTCACATTCAGACGAGGTAGTGACGCACTGCGAGACGTTCGGCGGAGTCGTCACCCGGCACCGGCAGCTGGGCGACGATGCGCAGCGACGGCCACTCCGCCGGTGTGAGCTGTTGGTACTCGAAGGTCAGTTCGCCCGCCGCTGGATGACGGAACCGCCGCAGCCTGGTCTCGAAGCCGGACACGTCGTGCTCGCGCCACCAGTCGGCGAAGTCCGCGCTCTCGTCGCACAAGAGTTCGACGAGTTCGACCATCGCCGGGTCGTGTCGCACGGACGATGTCGCCGATCGGAACTCTGCCAAGGCCTGGCGGGCGTGGATGTCCCAGTCGACGATCAGCTCGCGTGTCGACGGGTCGGCGAACAGCACCCACATCAGATTGCGTCGCGGTGCGACGAGCTCGACGATCCTCGGATACAACCGAGCCTGCGCGGTGTTCCAACCGACGAACTCCCAGATCGGCCCGAGCACGTAGGCCGGCGCAGGCATCAGTGCGTCGAGGAGGCGGACCACGGCGCTCGGAGCCTCGGTCGGCGCAGCGATCGTCGCCGTGCCCGGCTCGGTGAGCGACAACAGGTGATCGAGCCCGGCGTCGTCGAGACGCATCGCCCGCCCGATCGCGAGCAGCACGTCGTTCGAGGCGTTGATCCGCCGACCCTGTTCGAGCCACGTGTACCAGGTGAGCGACACGCCGGCGAGCATGGCGACTTCCTCGCGGCGCAGTCCGGGCGTCCGGCGTCCGCGGCCACTCGGGAGGCCGACCTGTTCGGGTCGGGTGGCCTCGCGGCGCGACCGGAGGAACTCGGCGAGTTCCTTTCGGTGGTCGGAACCGTTGGCCATGTCGGACAGTCAAGCAACATTCGTCGCTGCATCGAGGGCTGGGAGCCAATACGGTTGGTGCGGTGACCACCACCATCGCTGCGGCCACCTTCTCGCTGGACGCGATGCTCGACGATCTGCGCACGCTCGTCGAGATCGAATCGCCGTCGCTCGACCTCGTCGCGCTGCAGGCATCGGCCGAGGCGCTGGGCGCGATGATCGAGCGTCATCTCGGACGCCCCGCGGTGCTCGTCGACAGCCCGGCCGGCCCGCACGTCCACTGGTCGGGCGGTGGTGAACCCAGGGTGCTGCTGCTCGGTCATCACGACACGGTGTTCCCGCTCGGCGCGCTTGCTGCCCGACCGTTCCACGTGGCCGATGGCCGGGCGACCGGCCCGGGGGTGTTCGACATGCTCGCGGGCATCGTGCAGGCGCTGCACGGGCTCGCGTCGCTCGACGACCTGTCGGGGGTCGAGTTGCTGTTCAGCGCGGACGAGGAAGTGGGTTCGCTGGCGTCACGCGGCCTGATCGAGGAGCGGGCGATGGCGTGTGGTGCGGTACTCGTCCTCGAACCGTCGGCCGACGGGGGATTGTTGAAGACCGGCCGCAAGGGGTGCGGCACGTTCGACGTCACGGTGCGCGGCCGTGCGTCGCATGCCGGCCTGGAGCCCGAGAAGGGTGTGAATGCGCTCGTCGAAGTGGCGCATCAGGTGCTGGCGATCAACGAGATCGGTCGGCCCGACATCGGCACGACCGTCACGCCGACCGTGGCCGATGTCGGTACCGCCGACAACGTCGTGCCTGCGCTGGGTCAGATCAAGGTCGACGTACGCGTCGAGTCGGCCGCCGAGAAGGAGCGGGTGGAAACAGCGATGGCTGGGCTCACCGCCGTCGATCCCGAAGCCTCGGTCGTGGTGAGCGGCGGTGTCAACCGGCCACCGATGCCCGAATCGGCGTCGGCGCAGCTGATGCCCCTGGTCGAGCTGGTCGCGCCCGACCTCGGCGGCCTCGCAGTGGGCGGTGGCAGCGACGGGAACTTCACCGCGGCGATCGGCGTGCCAACGCTCGACGGCCTCGGCGCCGTCGGCGGAGGCGCTCACGCCGATCACGAGTTCGTGCTGGTCGACACCATGCCCGAACGAGCGGCGCTCATCGCCGGCCTGGTCGAGTTGATCTGTTCGAACCCACAGCGATCTTGACCCGCCCACCCACCGATTTGTGTGAGCGACAAGATCGACTTGCGCGGTGTCTGCTCACACAAATCGAGAGCGCCGGGTTTGCGTGAGCGACAACGTCGACGTCAGGGATAGGTGCTCACACAAACGTGCTACCGGTCCAAGGCGCGCGTGACGTCGCCGGGGCCGAGGGAGCCGACCCGGCGGTACACGTCGAGCTTGTTGCGGGTGTCGGTGATGTCGAGGTTGCGCATCGTGAGCTGGCCGATCCGGTCGAGCGGGCCGAATGCCGCATCCTCCACCCGCTCCATCGACAAACGGTCGGGCTCGTAGGTCAGGTTCTCGCTCACGGTGTTCAGGATCGAGTAGTCGTCGCCGCGCCGCAACCGGACCGTGACCTCGCCGGTGACCGCCGAGCCGACCCAGCGCAGCAGCGGCTCACGCAGCATGAGGCTCTGCGGGTCGAACCAGCGGCCCTCGTACAGCAGGCGCCCGAGGCGGCGACCCATGGTGCGGTAGTTCTCGATCGTGTTCTCGTTGTGGATACCTGTCACGAGGCGCTCGTAGCAGATGTGCAGCAGCGCCAGCGCGGGACCCTCGTAGATGCCGCGGCTCTTGGCCTCGATGATGCGGTTCTCGATCTGGTCGCTCATGCCGAGCCCGTGGCGGCCGCCGATGGCGTTGGCCTCGATCACGAGATCGACCGGGGAGGTGAACGACTCGCCGTTGATGGCGACGGGCCACCCCTCCTCGAAACGCACCGACACGTCCTCGGTGGCGATCTCGACGTCGGGGTCCCAGTGGGCCACGCCCATGATCGGGTTGACGATCTCCATGCTCGTGGCGAGCTCCTCGAGCGACTTCGCCTCGTGGGTGGCGCCCCAGATGTTGGCGTCGGTCGAGTACGCCTTCTCGACCGAGTCGCGGTACGGCAGCCCGTGGGCGACGAGGAACTCGCTCATCCCCTGGCGGCCGCCGAGCTCGTCGACGAATGTCGGGTCGAGCCACGGCTTGTAGATCCGCAGGTTCGGGTTGACGAGCAGGCCGTAGCGGTAGAAGCGCTCGATGTCGTTGCCCTTGTACGTCGAGCCATCGCCCCAGACGTCGACGCCGTCGTCCTGCATGGCCCGCACGAGCAGCGTGCCGGTGACGGCCCGACCGAGCGGGGTGGTGTTGAAGTACGTCTTGCCGGCGGTGGTGATGTGGAACGCACCGCACTGCAGCGCGATCAGCCCCTCGCGGACGAGTTCGTCGCGGCAGTCGACGAGTCGGGCCTCCTCGGCGCCGTAGACCTTGGCTCGCTCGGGCACCGTGTGGAGTTCGGGCTCGTCGTACTGGCCGAGATCGGCGGTGTAGGTGTAGGGGATCGCCCCGCGATCGCGCATCCAGGCCACCGCCGCGGAGGTGTCGAGGCCCCCGGAGAAGGCGATGCCCACCCGTTCGCCGACGGGGAGCGACATCAGGACCTTCGCGTTGGAGGCGGAACCGCTGGACGACGTGTCGGGCATGGGCGACGACGCTACCGGTCGGCGTCGGATGCCGCAGCCCGGTACACGCCGGTGAACGAGCCGAGCGAGACCAGCGCGACCGCCCCGGCGATCGCGAACTCGATCGCGGCCAGGCCACCCGAACGTGACAGATCGGGGATGGCGATCAGGGCAAGTGCGCCCGAGCCGGCCAGGCTGATCCAGGGCAACCGCTTGACGTTGTAGCTGGCGAGGATGCCGAACACGGCGATGACAGCGAACGGGATGAGCCGGATGTACATCGGTTCGGGATGCGATCGCGGCCCGAGCCACCACGTTGCGATCCCGATCTCCTCGCTCGCCTTCCACACGGCGAGATACGCGAGGAATGCGCCGACCCACGTGACGACCACGGCGATCCTCCAGGGCGGTGTCAACTCACCCACTCGCGGCTCACGAATGCGTGCAGCTTCCAGACCGTCCGTTTCCTGCGGACCCCACGCCGACAGGCCGGGCGGTGCGGGTGTGCCGGTGCCTCCGATCGGCGGTGCGAAGCCGCCGGTCGGCGGGGCGAATGCCTCGGGCGGTTCGACATCCGACACGGCGATGCACACTACGGCGTGTCGAGCACCATTGCGCTGCGGGCGGGCCGAGGCCGGGCAGCGGTCACCGCGGGCTACCCTGCGGCGCAATGTCTGTGGACGCGACCCTCGGCGAGCCGTTCGAGAAGCTCTCGATCTTCTATCCCATGTGGAACGAGGAGGAGTACGTCGAACGCGCACTGGTGGCCGGGCGGCGGGCGTGCGAGCGGCTGCTCGAGTCCGGCGACATCGGCGACTACGAACTGATCGTCGTCGACGACGCATCGACGGATTCCACGGGTGCGATCGCCGACGGTCTCGCCCTCGAGGATCCGCGGGTCCGCGTCGTGCACCACCCCGTCAATCGCAAGTTGGGTGGCGCGATGAAGACCGGGTTCGCCGCGGCGACCGGGGATCTGATCCTGTACACCGACGCCGACCTGCCGTTCGACATGTACGAGCTGCCACGTGCGGTGCGCCTCCTTCGCGAGTACGACGCCGACATCGTGAGCGCCTACCGGTTCGATCGCACCGGCGAGGGGTACCTGCGCTCCGTGTACACCTTCGTGTACAACCTGCTGATCCGCACGCTGTTCGACGTCAAGGCCCGTGACATCAACTTCGCGTTCAAGCTCTGTCGGGCACGGGTCTTCGACCATGTCGAACTGCGCAGCGAGGGGTCGTTCATCGATGCCGAGCTCGTCATTCGTGCGACCAGGCTCGGCTACGAGATGCTGCAGTTCGGCGTCGACTACTTCCCGCGCACCCGCGGCGTGTCGACGCTGAGCTCGCCGTCGGTGATCACCACGATCCTCTCGGAGATGTGGGAGTTGCGCGGCGATCTGGAGAACATCGAGCCGGTGGTCGCCCGTCGCTGATCCCGGTCGACCGCCGTCGATCCGCTGACACCGAACAGACGCGAACACTGCTCGAGGCCGCGGCCACGAGCGTCCACGACGTCGGTAACATGTGCGCACCCGCCGCCGGTCGGACCCCCCGACACCGTGCTCTGATCCGTGAACGACCGACCTCTCCTCTCGCCCGAAGCCCGCAAATGGCTCCCTGCGGCCGCCGCCGGCGGCCTGCTTGCCATCGTTGTCGTTGCCGGCGTGGCGCTCGGTGGCAGTGGCGGTGGCGACGACCAGGCGGCTCCGGCAGTCACGGCCGAATCGATCGCGTTCGACGTTTCGGTACCGGTGTCGGTCGATGTGATCGCAACGGTCGCGACCGACGTGCCGGTCACCAAGACGGTGCTCACTCGCACGGTGTCCAAAGGCATGGCCGGCGACGACGTCGCGCAGGTCCAGCAGCGCCTGACCGACCTCGGGTTCTGGCCCGGCCCGATCGATGGATATTTCGGCGACGAGACGCGACGTTCCGTGTGGGCGTACGAGAAGCTCGTGCTCGGCGTGCCGTTCAACGAGCCGACCGGTGCCGTGACGCCCGAGATGTGGACCAACATGCAGGATCCGTTCGTGATCCAGCCCCGGCGCACCAATTCGACGCCGAACCACACCGAGATCTACCTACCCGAACAGGTCATCGCCGTGTTCGAGAACGACGTGCCGGTGATGATCAGCCACATGTCGAGCGGCGACAACGAGGACTGGTGCGAGGAAGTCACGATCAGCCCCGGCGAGTACAACAACCCGAGCGACGAGCCGCTCGTGCGCGGGGAGTGTGGCAAGTCGATCACACCGGGTGGCGTGTTCAACTTCACCCGGATGGTCGAAGGCGTCCGTCAGGGTTCGCTGGGCGGTATGTGGGATCCGGTGTACTTCAACTACGGGATCGCCGTGCACGGTGCGCTCAACGTGCCACTGCAGCCTGCGTCGCACGGCTGCATCCGCATCCCGCTGGCGCTGTCGCCGTCGTTCCAGGATCTCGTGTCGGTCGGCGACCAGGTCTTCGTGTTCGACGGGGTGAAGCAGCCCGAGGAGTACGGCGCCCAGAAGCCCTACTTCAACCGCATCGACCCCGACTATTCGACCACGACGTCGTCGACGACGAGCACGACCACGACCACGACCACGACCGTTCCACCCTCCACCACGGTGCCGCCGACGACCACGCCGCCGGCGACCACGACGACGGCAGCGGCGCCGACGACAGCCGCCACCACGACGACAACGACGCTGGTTCCGGCCGCGGCACCGGTGCCCCTCACCGACCCCTGACCGCGCTGGGGTGACCTCGTCGCTGCGCATTGGCCCGAGCGGGCGTGACGTGACAACGTGAACGCCGTGATCGACTACGACGAGTTCGGCCTCTTCCACGAGAACATCTCCGAGTTCTCGCTCACCGTTGCCGAGGTGCCCACGGTCGAGCGAGTCGACACGGTGGTGGCGACCGCGGGCGACGCTCGATCGGTCAGCGCGCTGCGGTGGGGCGACACGACGCCCGAGTTGGTGCTGGTGCACGGCGGAGCGCAGAACGCGCACACCTGGGACACCGTTGCGCTCTGCCTCGGCCGGCCGGCGTTGGCGATCGACCTTCCCGGCCACGGACATTCCGGCTGGCGCACCGATGGGGCGTACAGCCCGACGAACATGGCCGACGACCTCGCGGTCGTCGTCGCCGAACTCGCTCCGACACGCGCGCGTCGTCGTCGGGATGTCGCTCGGTGGGATGACGGCGATGGAACTGGCCGTGCGCCATCCGGCACTCGTGGCATCGCTGGTGATGGTCGACATCACGCCCGGCGTCAACGCGGCGAAGACCAAGGCGGTCACCGACTTCGTCGACGGCCCACAGTCGTTCGCCAGCTTCGACGACCTGCTCGCGCGCACGATGGAGTTCAATCCCACTCGCTCGGTGTCGTCGCTGCGGCGGGGGATCCTCCACAACGCTCGCCAGCTTCCCGACGGATCCTGGGCATGGCGGTACGACCGTGGCAGCCGTGCCCGTTCCAACGCCGACACCCCGTCTGCCGACGACGTCACGCCTCCCGGCGACCAACTGTCGCCGATGTGGGACCACTTCGAGGCGATCGACTGCCCGATGATGCTCGTGCGCGGTTCGTTGTCGCCGGTGGTCGACGACGACGACGTCGCCGAAGCTCGGCGCCGACGGCCCGACCTCGTCGTCGAGGTGGTCGACGGGGCGGGGCACAGCGTGCAGGGCGATCGCCCCGTCGAGTTGTGCGCTCTGCTCGACGGCTGGCTGTCGAGTCGCTGACCACCGGCTCAGAGCTTGGCGAGGCACGCCTCGGTGCCGTCGATGACCCCGGTGCGCAACGCCGCGATCTTCTCGAAGGCGCTGCCCACGACGTTGTCGTCGTTGCTGGGATCGGCCACCAGGAGCAGCGCCTGGATCGCCTCGTCGAGGTCACCCGCCGAGACGGTGGAGGTGCGCCCCTCCGCTCGCGGTCGAGGGAGGTCGAGACCGTTGGGTGTGTCGATGAGGATCACGGTCTGGACCCAGCCGCCGGTGAGGCAGTCGTTGACCAGTGCTCGGGCTTCGCCGGTGAGGTCGGACCCGAGCGACTCCTGGACCGCTTCGCTCCATGCGGAACCCAACAGGTAGCCGATCGAGAAGTCGCCGAGTGATCGGTAGAGGTCGAGGGCCGCCGGCTCGTTCACGACGACGTCGCCCGTCGTGGCACAGAGTGACGTGCCGCGGTCGAGGTCTCCTCTGAGGTCGGCGCAGTCGGCTTCACTCGTGGAACGCACGACGGTGAGGTCGAGGGCTTCCATGCCAGGGATCTCGTCGGCGAGCTGTTGATCCCAGTAGAGGTTCAAGTCGTTGGGGAGGAAGCCGAGCAGGTCGTCCTCGGTGTAGCCGAACGGCGCGTTGCCGCCGCTGGTCTGGTCGTCGAAGCTCGTGAACTGGTTCGGGACGAGGGGCAACGGGTCGTCGAGGATCTCGGCGCATCGCGCCGACCCCCTCGGTGAACCCGACCTGGAAGGCGCCGACCCGATCGAAACCCGATCCGTGGCCACCTTCGGTGAACTGGTCGATGCCGACGGGATCGCTCACCTTGGTCATGGCGATCAACCCGGCGGTCACGTCGCTGTCGCTGTATCGCAGCGTCGGTGACTCGCCATGGGCTGCCCGGGCGGTCCAGGCGCCGGCGAAACAGTCGGACTGCTGTTCGGTGAGGATGGTCGCCAGCCCCCGATCGAGGTTGCCGGCGCGCAGCTGGATCGCGTGGCCGAACTCGTGCGCGAAGACCGTGCCGATGGTGCCGGGACCGTAGTCGTTCGCCAGTTGGGCCAACAGGCCGTCGTCGCTGTCGTCGTACACCATGAAGTCGCCGACGCCGCAGTAGAAGGCGACGTACTGCTGGACCTCCTGATACGTCGTCGAGGGTGCACCGCACCCGGGGATGTCATCGGGTCGGTCCGGGTACGCCGCGTAGACCTTGCCGCCGAGTGGTTCGAACTGCGTGCCGTAGATGGCCGGGTACTGCTCCGACCACCACGCCTCGAGGTCGGTCATCACGGCCAACAGGAAGTCGTCGTAGGTCTTCGACGGTTTGTCGGGCCCGAAATCGATGGCGTCGGGATCGGCGGGCACCGTGACCGTCGGTCGAGGTGCCGTGGTCGGGGGAGCGGCGGGTGCCATCGGGTCGTCGGGCCCGGTCGTGTCGGGTGGCGTCACGGGATCGATGACGGTGGGGTCGAACCCGAGCTGATCGGCGCGCTGAGCGGTGACCGACGGCTGGACACCGCAGGCGGCGAGCACGGTCGCGCCGGCCACGACCAGTGCGATGATTCGGCCCGGTGCCATGGGTTTGATGCTAGAGCGGTGGCGGCACCGGCCAACGGCGGTGCAGCCACCGTCACGACCTTCTTACGTTGCCCGCGTCCGTTGGAATTCGCCCGTCGGTCTCGCGCTGCTACGGTCCTGGGACGCACACGGCTGGATGAACAAGGGGAGGACACCGTGGCACTGCTCGAAGTCGACGACATCTCTGTCTCGTTTGGTGGGATCATCGCGCTCGACGGACTCTCGTTCGACATCGAGGAGGGTCAGATTCTCGGGTTGATCGGTCCCAACGGCGCCGGCAAGACGACGATGTTCAACGTCGTCAGCCGCATCTACGATCCGACTCGCGGACGACTTCGTTTCGACGGCCACGACCTGCTTGGCGGTTCCTCCCCACGGCATTGCCGGGCTCGGGATCTCGCGGAGCTTCCAGAACCTGGCGTTGTTCCCGACGATGACCCTGCTCCAGAACACGATGACGGGCGCCCATCATCTCGGCAAGGTCGGGTTCCTCCGGGCGATGTCGCGTCTCGGAGCGGCCAAGGAGGAACGGGCCATGGCGGCGGACGCCTATCAGATCCTCCGCTCGCTCGACCTCGCGGATCTCGCGTTCCATCCTGCAGCGGGACTTCCCTTCGGCACGCTCAAGCGCCTCGAGCTCGCGCGGGCGCTGGCGTCGCATCCCAAGCTGCTGCTGCTCGACGAACCTGCAGCCGGTCTGACGCACCACGAGGTCGACGAACTCGGCCAGACGATCCGCCGAGTCCGCGACGAGTACGACCTCTCGGTGCTACTCGTCGAGCACCACATGGGCATGGTGATGGGCATCTCCGATCGGGTCGTGGCGATGGAATTCGGTCGCAAGATCTCCGAGGGCCTGCCGCACGAGGTGCAGAGCGACCCGCGGGTCATCGAGGCCTATCTGGGAACGCCGGCATGAGCGGCGATCCACTGCTCACCGTGACGGGCCTGACGGCCGGCTACGGACCGGTCGAGGTGCTGCACGGTGTCGACTTCACCGTCGGCGAGGGTGAGATCGTCGTCATCCTCGGCGCCAACGGTGCGGGCAAGACCACCACGATGCGGGCCGTGTCTGGGCTGATCGCTCGCCAGGGCACGATCGAATTCGAGGGTGCGGACATCTCCGGCGCCAAACCGGATGCGATCGTGCGAGCCGGGATCTCCCAGGTGCCTCAGGGCCGCGGCACGTTCACCGACCTGACCGTCGAGGACAACCTCCGAAGCGGCGCGTACACCGTCAAGGGGTCGATCGACGGCGATCTCGATCGCTGGTACGGCGTCTTTCCCCGGCTGGCCGAGCGTCGCGACCAGAAGGCTGGATCGTTGTCGGGTGGCGAGCAACAGATGCTCGCCGTCGCCCGGGCGATGATGAGCCGCCCGAAGTTGTTGCTCTGCGACGAACCGAGCCTCGGTCTCGCGCCATTGATCACGAAGGAGTTGTTCAAGGTGCTCGGCTCGCTACGCGACGAACACGGCATGGCGTTGCTCGTCGTCGAACAGAACGCCGGTATGTCGTTGACCCTGGCCGACCGGGCCTACGTCCTCGAGATCGGGGCGATCGTGGCCACCGGCACCGGGGACGAACTGCTGGCCGACGACACGATCAAAGAGGCGTACCTGGGGGTGGTGAACTGATGTCGCTGTTCATCGAGCGCATGGTGAACGGGCTCGCCGACGGTTCGATCTACGCCTTGCTGGCGCTCGCCCTGGTCGTCGTGTTCCGCTCCACCGGCCAACTCAACTTCGCCCAGGGCGAGATCGGCACGATGGGAGCATTCTTCGTGTCGACCCTGACGCTGAGCGGCCTCCCCGTCTGGTTGGCGATCGCGTGCGCGATGTTGCTCGGGTTCCTGGTGTCGGCCGGTGTCGAGCGGATCGTCGTGCGACCGATCGAGCATCGCAACCCCGGTGCCGTCCTCGTTGCGCTGATCGGTGTCTTCCTCGCCATCAACCAGCTCGTCGCCATGATCTGGGGCATCGACGCACGAGGCCTGCCGAGCGTGTTCCCCGACGGGGCCACCGACTTCGTCACCGTGCTCGGAGCACCGGTGCGGATCGCTCGGCTCGGAACGATCGGCGTGCTCGCCGTCGTGCTGTTGCTCCTGTGGCTCCTGTTCTCGAAGACCAAGATCGGTCTCGCCATGCGTGCGGTCGCCAACAACCAGGAGTCGTCGAACCTCGTCGGCATCGGCGTGGGCACGATCCTCGTGATCGGCTGGGGTCTGGCCGGCGCGATCGGCGTGTTGGCCGCTGCGCTGCTCGCGCCATCCGCCGGTCTCACCGGAACGCTGATGCTCGGCCCGTTCCTGCTTGCTTCCGTCGCCGCGGTGCTCGGCGGTCTCGATTCACCGATCGGCGCCGTCGTCGGAGGTCTCATCATCGGAGTGACCGAGGCGCTGATCGTCGGATACGTCGACTTCCTCGGGGCGGACATGTTGTTCCCGGTCATGCTCGTGATCCTGCTCGGCGTGCTGCTCCTGCGGCCGTCGGGGTTGTTCGGGTCGGAACGAGTGGAGCGCGTGTGATGCAGCTTCCAGCACGAGTCACACGGGGGAGTTGGCAGAACTGGCTCGGCCGCGTCGTCCTGTTCGGCGTTGTCGGACTGTTCATGTTCCGCGCCGCCAACGAATGGAGTCGATCGGGCCTCGGGCTGCTGACCGATGCGCTGATCATCGCCATCGCGGTCACGGGCCTCAACCTCATCACCGGCTACACCGGCCAGCTCTCGCTCGGGCATGCGGCCTTCTTTGCCATCGGCGCCTACACGTCGGCGATGCTCATGACGGGCAGGGTGTGGACGCCGTTTCTCACCGACAACGTCTGGACGCCGGGTTGGACGATGCCCGCAGCGGCCGTCGTGTGCTTCCTGATCGGCATGGTGGTCGGCATCCCCGCGCTGCGGTTGAAGGGGATCTATCTGGCACTGGTCACCCTGGTCTTCACCGAGGCCGTGCGCGCACTGCTCAGGTACGAGGAATTCGCCGGTGTGACCGGCGGTGCCAACGGGATCAAGAATCTCAACTACATCCCTCCGTCGTGGACCGGACTCGACGGTCGGGCCGATCTCGTGAAGTGGTTCTTCTGGTTGTCGCTCGTGATCCTCGTCGTGGTGTCGATGCTCGCCGCCGGACTGCTGCGCAGCCGGATCGGACGCGCCATGGTCGCGGTACGCGACAACGAGACCGCGGCAGCGGTGATGGGCGTCAACCTGTTCACCACGAAGACGCTGGTGTTCGGGTTGTCCGGCGCCATCGCCGGGGTCGCCGGAAGCCTGTACGCGATGAAGCTCACCCTCGTCGACTCCGAGGTGCCGTTGTTCGGGCTCTTCGGATCCGTGACGCTGCTCGTCGCGCTGATCGTCGGCGGCGCCGCACAGAACTGGGGACCGTTCGTCGGTGCGATGTTCTACGTGTTCGTCAACGACTACGCCCGCGGCGTCGGCGAAGATCCTTCCGGAAGCATCCTCTTCAAGTGGGTCGTCGATTCGGGGACCAAGATCAACGGTCTCGGAGGCATCACGTTCGGGGTCCTCTTGATCCTGTTCGCACGGTTCGTGCCCTTCGGGGCGGTCGGCACGGTGCGGTTCTGGCGCTCGAAGGCCGTCCAGGTCGTTCCGCGTGCTCCCGCCATCGCAGGCGTCGGCGAGCCCTCGGCGAAGCTCCTCGGCGAAGAGGCCGCTGTGAGCGCCGACCAGGCGGCGACTAACATCGATCCTGCCGATGCGACCGACGAGGATCCGCCCGGCGTGGCAACGTGAACACGCCACCCTGAAAGCCCATCAACACCCACCACAGAGGGGGAACTCTGATCATGGTCAGGACCAAGAAACTACTCGTGCTCGCCGCTGCGGGCGCGCTCGTGCTCGCTGCGTGCGGCAGCGACAGCGACAGCTCGACTGCAACCGACGCTCCGTCGTCGACCGACGCGCCGGCAGCCACCGATGCACCGGCAGCCACCGACGCACCTGCGTCCACCGACGCCACCGGACACCACCGAGACCACCGAGGCACCGGCCTCGTCGGCAGCGGAATACGTCGTCGACACCGAGCTGTGTGACGATCCCGCCGCCGCAACAGCGCCGATCGAGGCACTCAAGATCGGTACGTCGATCCCGCTCTCCGGCGGCCCGGCTGCGTTCTTCGCTCCGTTGGGCGCCGGCCAGCAGGCATACGTCGACTACTACAACGACACGAACGGCGGCATCAACGGTCAGCCCGTCGAGCTCGTCGTCAAGGACGACCAGTACACCGCCGACCTGACCAAGACCAACGTCGACGAACTCGTCTTCGACGATCAGGTCACGCTGCTGTCGGGCATCATCGGGACCGCCGAACAACCTGGCCGTGCAGGCCGACATGAACGCCCAGTGCGTCCCACAGCTGTGGGCGTCGAGCGGGGCGCCCGACTTCGGCAACGTCGACGAGTACCCGTGGACGACGGGACTCCTCGTTCCGTACGCCATCGAGTCACGTCTGTGGGCCGAGCACATGGTCGATCAGCTCGGTGAAGGATCGACGGCCGGCCTGTTCTACGTCAACAACGCGTTCGGACAGGCCTACGTCGAGGCCTTCAAGTCGCTCGCAGCCGAGAACGGCATCGAGATCGTCGCCGAGGAGAACGTGGAAGCGACCGACTCCGGTGCGCCGAGTGGCCAGATGACCAACCTCGTCCAGGCCAACCCCGACGCCATTCTCGCCGTGCCGCTCGGTGCCGGGTGCATCGCCTTCATGACGGAGCTCGGCAACGCCAAGGCGGCCAACCCGGACTTCGCCCCGGAGGTGTACCAGACGGCGACGTGTGCGAACCCGACCTTCTTCGGCGCTGTTGCGAACGGTGGTTCCGATGGCGTGTTCTCGTCGAGCAACGTCGTGCAGGTCGGCGATCCGGCGAACGCCGACGATCCGGCCGTGAAGACGTTCCTCGACCAGATGGCGATCACGGCCCCCGATGTCACCGCCGACCAGTCGGCAGTGGCCGGATGGCTGTCGATGGAGCTCGTGCTCCACGCCGCCGAGCAGGCACTTGCTGCCGGTGACTTCAGCCGGGCGGGGATCATCAACGCCACGCGGAACATCGACTACACGCCCGACCTCGTGCTCGACGGCCTGATCGGCCAGATGAATGCCGACGACGGCTTCTTCGCCGAGGGCACCCGGCTCGTTCAGTGGTCGGACGCGACGAAGACCTTCACGGTCGTCGGCGACGTCCAGGACTACAACGGTTCACTCGGGACCTACACGCCCTGAGTTCTTGCTGACGATCGCCCGTCACCTCCGGGGTCATCACCCCGGCGGTGACGGGCGATTCGCCGTTTTCGGCGCGGTGAAGCGCCGCGTCAGGGACGCGGCGACTCGCTCACGGCGATGCGGTTCGACTCGGCGATCTCCACGTCGAAACTCCACGTGTCGCCCTGCTCGTCGATCGCGGTGCACGTGAACGTCGTACCGACCTCCTGATCCGCCGGTTCCTCGCACGTGGCGGACACGAGCGACACGTCGAGCTGCTCGGCGATTCCGGCATCCTCGACGATGAACGATTCAGCCTTCTCGCGATAGTCCGCCGTGGAGGTGAAGCAGCCGGACAATGCCGCCGCGGCGACCCCCGCGCAGGCCATCCAGCGGGCCGGCATCGCGATCTGGCGCATGCGGTGACCGTAGCTCAGGCGAGCGCCGCCACGGCCGTGCCGCGGCGGTACGTGCTGATCCGGTCCCACATCACCACGCCGAGCGCGACCCAGACGAAGGCGAAACCCACCAGACCGCTCGGCGGGCATCGGCTCGTCGTAGATCAGCCAGCCGAGCCCGAAATTGATCACCGGGACCAGCAGGTTGAGCGGGCCGAGCAGCGTGAACGGCACGGACTTCGCGGCGCCGGCGAACAGCATCAGCGGCACCGCGGTGACGAGACCCGAACAGAGCACGAAGAGCCACTCTCTCGGGTCGGCGGACTGCGCAACGCTGCCGTCGCGCATCGAGAACACGACGACGGCGATCACCGCCGGAACGAACAGCACGAAGGTCTCGCCGGCGAGACTGTCGACGGCACCCAGCGGTACTCGTCTCGTCGTCAGTCCGTAGACGCTCCACGACGCGGCGATCACCAGGGCGATCCACGGTGGTCTGCCGTACGACACGGTGAGGATCACCACGGCCACCGCCGCACAGGCGAATGCAGCTCGCTGCGCCGTCGTCGGGTGCTCCTTCAGGACGAACACCCCGATCGCCATCGTGGCGAGCGGCGCGATGAAATAGCCGAGTGCGGTTTCGATCACCCGGTCGTTGGTGACCGCCCAGACGTAGCTGCCCCAGTTGACCGTGAGGAGCAGCGAGGCGAGCACGAGACGTCGGGCGACGCCGGGATCACGCAGGGCGCCGATGATGGTCGGCCAGCTGTGGCGGGCGGTCACGATGATCGCCATGACCACGCCGGCGCACATCATCCGCCAGGCGATCAGTTCGAACGCGTCGAACGTGCCGAGCTGCTTCCAGTAGATCGTGAGCAGGCCCCACATCAGGTACGCGGCAACGGCGAGTTGCACTCCCCGGCGCACGCTGCGTCCCTCCGGCACGTCTTCGGCCGCGCTCAGCGTGGGGGCGTTCGACCGGTCGGACATCGCTCCGTAGAGTACGGACTCGGAGCGGTTCTGCGGCAAGCGATTGCAGCTGGAGCGCGCGTACCGTGGCGGCCATGGAAGTCCGCGTCAGCGATGCCCCTGCTGCCAGTGCCGGGGTCTGGTTGGCCCGCCGCCTGCCGCGACGCCGTGCGACGTCGTGGGTCGGCGACCCTTGCGGTCAGCGGTGGCAGCTCGGCACCCCCGATGTTCGACGCGCTGCTGGGCGAGGACGTGCCGTGGGAACACATCACGGTGTGGCAGGTCGATGAGCGGATCGCGCCCGATGGCGATCCTGGCCGCAACGCCGGCCAACTCGATCGGGTCCCCGCGTCGGTGAGGCTGATGCCGGTGACCGCGACCGACCTGCGGGCGGCCGCTCGGCGGTACGCCGCTGGATTGCCCGATCGCTTCGACGTGGTGCATCTGGGCCTCGGCGACGACGGGCACACCGCGTCGTGGCCGCCCGGTGACCCTGTGGTCGAGAGCGACCGGGCATGCGAGTTGGTCGGCGACTTCAACGGATTCCGACGGATGACGCTCACACCCTCGGTCGTCAATCGAGCCCGGTCTCGTCTGGTGCTGACGTTCGGCCGGTCGAAGGCGCCGATGGTCGCGCGCTGGCTGCTGCGTGACCCCGATCTGCCGGTCGACCGGCTGCGTCGTTCGGACACCTGGGCCTTCGTCGACCCCGCTGCGGTCGCGGACCTCCCACCGCCGACTCGCGTGGACGAGTGAGCCCTCCCGCTCGTCGGTGACCGTTTGATCGTGCCAGTAGCGTCGCGTGCGCATGGACTCCGCCGATGCGCTCCGGGCACTTGCCGATCTCCCCCGCACACCGACGTTGAGCGAGCTCTTCGCTGCCGATCCGGGTCGAGCGGATCGATTCGTGGTCGAGGTCGCCGATCTGCGCGTCGACTGGTCGAAGCAGCTCGTCGACGACGTCGTGTTCGCCGGCCTGATCGATGTTGCCCGCAGCGCCGGCGTCGAGGCCCGTCGGGACGCGATGTTCGCCGGCGAGCACATCAACGTCACCGAGGACCGGGCGGTGATGCACGTTGCGCTGCGGGCACCACGGAGCTCGTCGATCGTCGTCGACGGTGTCGACGTGGTGCCGGAGGTCCATGCCGTGCTCGAGCAGATGGCAGCGTTCGCCGATCGTGTCCGCGCCGACGAGCGCATCTCCCACGTGGTGAACATCGGCATCGGCGGCTCGGACCTCGGCCCGGCGATGGCGTACCGGGCGCTCGACGCGTACCGCCACGAGCGCCTGCGCTGTTCGTTCGTCTCGAACGTCGACGGTGCCGACATCGCCGCCGTGCTCGCCGGCTCCGACCCGGCGTCGACGCTGTTCGTCGTCGCGTCGAAGACATTCGGCACGATCGAGACGCTGACCAACGCCCGCACCGCTCGCGCCTGGCTCGTCGAGGCGCTCGGTGAGGCAGCGGTCTCCGAGCACTTCGTGGCGGTGTCGACGAACGCCGAACGGGTCAGCGGGTTCGGTATCGACACCGCCAACATGTTCGGGTTCTGGGACTGGGTGGGCGGGCGCTACTCGGTCGACTCGGCCATCGGGTTGTCGCTGATGATCTCGATCGGGCCGGAGCGCTTCGGTGAGTTCCTCGAGGGCTTCCATCGTGTCGACCAGCACTTCCGAACGGCGCCCTTGGCCGAGAATGCGCCCGGTCATCATGGCCATGCTCGGCGTGTGGAACTCCAACGTGCTCGGTTCGGCCACCAAGGCAGTGCTGCCGTACGCCGAGGAGCTCGGGCGATTTCCCGCGTACCTGCAACAGCTCGACATGGAGTCGAACGGCAAGTCGGTCCGCCTCGACGGCACCCCGGTCGCTGGTGACACCGGCACGATCGTGTGGGGCGAGCCCGGCACCAACGGACAGCACGCGTTCTACCAACTCCTGCATCAGGGCACCCGAATCGTTCCAGCGGACTTCATCGGATTCGCGAAGCCGCATCACGCATTTGCAGGAACACCACGACCTGCTGATGGCGAATCTGTTCGCGCAGTCCGAAGCGCTGGCGTTCGGCCGCGATGCCGCCGCCGACGAGCCCTATCGACAGTTCGACGGCAACCGCCCCAACACGGTGATCCTCGCCGAGCAGCTCACGCCGTCGGTGCTCGGACAGTTGATCGCGCTCTACGAACACATCGTGCACGTCCAGGGCACGATCTGGGGTGTCGACAGCTACGACCAGTGGGGTGTCGAACTCGGCAAGGAGCTGGCGAACCGGATCACCCCCGAACTCACCGGCGATCCGAGCCCCGCCGCCCACGACTCCTCCACGAACGCCCTCATCTCCTGGTACCGCCGCCACCGCTGACCCACCCCCACCGACAACCGACCGCACACCACCCGAAATTCGGAGTCATCCTTGCGCTCAGCGCAAGGATGACTCCGAATTTCGGGGGTTTTCGGGTTGGGGGAGGTTCCGGGGGATGGATACCGGGAGGGGTACGCTGTGTGCATGCGATTTCCCGAGGAAGTCAACGACGATGTCGTGAACCGCCTGCGCCGTCTCGAGGGCCAGGTGCGCGGCATCCAGCGGATGATCGAAGAGGGCCAGGACTGTCGCGACATCGTGACGCAGCTCTCGGCGTGCAAGGCCGCGCTCGACCGGGTCGGCTACCGCCTCGTCGTCGCCGGCATGCGTCATTGCGCGACGGCCGACCCCGACTCCGATGCCGCGCCTGACATGGATGCCGACGAGCTCGAGCGCCTGTTCATGAAGCTCAGCTGAGATCGCCGTTCCCGCGGGTTTCGGACAGGCCCGGCCGATCGCTCGGTTGCAGCGCTGACACCTGGATGCGTCAGACTGAGTGGATGCGCGACTACTCCAACATCTACATCGACGGTGCCTGGGTCCCCTCTGACGGAACAGGTCGAATCGAGGTCATCAACGCCGGTACCGAACAGGTGATGGGTTCGATCCCCGAGGGCACTGCGAGCGACGTCGACAAGGCCGTCGCCGCCGCTCGCCGAGCGTTCGAGGGCTGGGCCGCAACGCCGGTCGAGGAGCGCCAGAAGTACATGATCCGCCTCAACGAGGCGCTGCAGGCGCGTTCGCCGGAGATCGCCGAGGTCATCGCCGGCGAGGTCGGCATGCCGATCACATGGTCGACCATGATCCAGGCCGGCCTGCCTGCCGGCAACATGCAGACCTACGCAACGCTGCTCGACTCCTTCGAGTTCGAAGAGACGCATCGGCAACAGCCTCGTCGTGAAGGAGCCGGTCGGCGTCGTCGGTGCGATCACCCCGTGGAACTACCCGCTCCACCAGATCATCTGCAAGCTCGGAGGCGCACTGGCCGCCGGCTGCACCTTCGTGCTCAAGCCGTCCGAGGTCGCACCGCTGAATGCGTTCATCCTCGCCGAGATCGTCCACGAGATCGGTCTCCCGGCCGGCGTCTTCAACCTGGTCACCGGCACCGGCCCCGTCGTCGGAGCGGCGATCTCCGAGCATCCGGACGTCGACATGGTGAGCTTCACCGGCTCCACCCGCGCCGGCAAGCAGGTTGCCGCGGCCGCGGCCGGCAGTGTCAAGAGGGTTGCGCTGGAACTGGGCGGCAAGTCGGCGAACATCATCCTCGACGACGCCGACCTCGCCGCAGTCATCCCCAAGGGGCTCTTCGCCTGCTACCTCAACTCGGGCCAGACCTGCACCGCCCACACCCGCATGCTGGTGCCGAACAGCCGCTACGACGAGGCCGTTGCGATCGCTGCGGCAGCAGCCGAGAACATGCCGGTCGACGACCCGGCCAAGGAGGGCATGCATCTCGGGCCGCTGATCTCGCAGGCCCAGTGGGACCGCGTGCAGGGCTACATCCAGAAGGGCATCGACGAAGGCGCCGTCGTCGCCGCTGGTGGTCTCGGCAAGCCCGAGGGCCACGAGACCGGCTACTTCGTCAAGCCGACCGTGCTGGCCAACGTCACCAACGACATGACCGTCGCGCAGGAAGAGATCTTCGGACCGGTGCTCGTCATCATCGGCTACGACGACGACGACGACGCCGTGCGCATCGCCAACGACAGCCTGTACGGGCTGTCCGGCGGCGTGTGGTCGGCCGATCAGGAACGGGCGATCGCGGTGGCCCGTCGGATGCGCACCGGTGCGGTCGACGTGAACGGTGGCTCGTTCAACATCGCCGCGCCGTTCGGCGGCTACAAGCAGTCCGGTTACGGACGCGAGAACGGCCCGTACGGCATCGAGGAGTTCCTCCAGACCAAGTCGCTGCAACTCTGATCGACCCGTCCTGACCCCCACCCTGAAATTCGGAGCCAAGCGTGCGCTGAGCGCACGATCCGCTCCGAATTTCGGGGTGGGGGTGGGTGGGGGATGGGTACAGTCGTCGCTGATGGCAGGGGAGCGCATTCTCGTCGCGAAAGTCGGGCTCGATGGGCACGATCGCGGGGTCAAGATCGTGGCGCGGATCCTGCGCGACGCCGGTTACGAAGTGATCTACACCGGCCTGTTCCAGACGCCCGACACCGTTGCGGCAGCCGCGGTCGACGAAGACGTCGATGCGATCGGGTTGTCGATGTTGTCGGGCGCGCACATGACGCTTGCGCCGTTGGTGGTCGAGAAGCTGCGTGAGCGCGGCGTCGACATCCCCGTGATCGTCGGCGGCATCGTGCCGAACCACGACGTCGACGAGTTGCTCGCCACGGGTATCGCCAAGGTCCTCACGCCCGGCGCCTCGGCCGACGAGGTCGTCGCCGCGGTCCGCGACGCGATCGACGCCTCCGTCGCGACGTGACGACGAGTGTGACGCGTGGTTGATCGGGTCGAGCGACTCACGAACCTGTTGGCGCTGCTCCTCGAGACCAACCAGGCCTTGAGTCTGGTGCAGATCGCGGGCGAACTCTCGGGCCAGTATCCGCCAGGCGATCAGGCCCGCCGGGCGTCGTTCGAACGTGACAAGGCGGCGCTCCGCGACATCGGCGTCCCGATCGAGACCGAGATCGTCGGTGGCGGGCCGTACGCCGGCCAGACCGTCTACCGCATCGACCGTCGAGCGTATGAACTCGCCGATCTCGATCTCGACCCCGACGAGATGCGCGCGCTGCAGGTGGCCGTCGCGGCGGTGCGCACGGGCTCGGCAGCGGGCCGGGAGGCGATCTGGAAGCTCGGGGGAGCGCTCGGTGAGGAGCGCTCGTCGGTCTCGGCGGTCGTCCCGGATCGGCCCGAGCTACCGGTCATCCGCGCGGCCGTTGCGAGTCGATCGACGATCGGGTTCTCGTACCGGGGCGAAGCGCGCCGCCTCGACCCGTGGGGCCTCCTGCTGCGCGGTGGGTTCTGGTACGTGATCGGCCACGACCACGACCGCGACGGACAGCGCACGTTTCGTGTCGATCGATTCGACCCGGATCCCGACGGCATCGCTGTCGGGGAGGCGGGTTCGTATGAACGACCGCCATCGTTCGATCCTCGCTCGGCGTTTCCAGCCGATCCGAAGGAGATCGGCCACGATGCCTTCGACGGCGTGCAGGCACTCGTTCGCGTCGATCATGTTCGAGCCGCAGCGATCGAGCGTGAGCTCGGCGCCGAACGGGTGGTCCGCCGCGACGATGACGGCATCGTGGTGTCGGTCCCGGCGTCGAATCTTCCGGCGTTCCGCTCGTGGGTTCTGGGCCTCCTCGATCATGCCGTCGTGCTCGAACCCGTCGACGTCCGCGAGGGCATCGTGGACTGGCTGGCGGCGGTCGCGGCCGGCAAGGGAGCCTCGGCGTGAGCGGACCGCGCAATGCCGAAGACCGGCTGCGACGACTCCTGGTGATGCTGCCCTGGTTGATGGAGGTCGGCGAGGTTCCGCTGGCCGAGGTCGCCCGACGCTATGACCTGACCGACGCGCAGGTGCAGCAGGATCTCGAGCTCGTGGCGATGTGCGGGCTGCCACCGTTCGTCGACGAGATGGTCGACGTGTTCGTCGACGAGGGCATGGTGTACGTCGGCGTGCCCCGCCTGTTCACGCGGCCGCTGCGACTGACGGCGCCGGAGGGTTTCACACTGCTCGCGGCCGGTCGGGCAGCGATGGAACTTCCCGGCGCCGATCCCGATGGCCCGCTCGGCCGCGGGCTCGACAAGCTGGCCGCCGTCCTCGGTGAGGTCGGGCTCGCCGGCACCGCCGACGACACCGCCGGCGTCGTGATCGATCTCGCCCGCCCGGCGATCGCCGACGAGCTGGCCGAGGCGTCCGCAGCCGGTCGGGAGCTGTCGATCAGCTACTACACGCCGGCGCGTGACGAAGTCGCCGAGCGGGTCATCGTGCCCCGGCACGTGTTCGTCGATTCCGGCCACTGGTATGTGCTGGCCGACGATGATCGATCGGGTGAGCGCCGCACGTTCCGCATCGACCGCATCGAATCGGCTGAACCGACCGGCGTCGTGATCGGCGCTGATGACTCGGTGACGGCTCCGGAGCGGTTCTTCGTCGACGCCGACGTGCCTCGGGCGTCGATCCGGCTCGGCCCGCCGGCGCAGTGGGTCGTCGAGGAGTACCCGGTCGACGACGTCACGGAACTGTCGGATCCGCCGGGTTGGATCGAAGTCCGGCTGCCGGTGTCCAGTGAGCGATGGCTCGCCAAGCTGCTGATCCGGCTCGGCCCGAACGCCGTGGCTCTCGACCCGGAGGCCGCAGCGATGGCCGGAGAACTCGCCCGGCGGATGCTGGCGGGTTACAGCGACACGTAGAACGGCGCGAGCTGCGCGACGTCGGTGATGCCGTGGGCGGCGAGAAGATGGGGGAGGACCGCGGCGGTCGCGGTGGCGTCGCCCAGCGCATCGTGCGGTCGATCGAGCACGATGCCGTAGCGGGTGCACACGTCGGCGAGGCGGTGTGACTGCTCGCGCTCCGGGTCGAGTCGCCGCGACATCCGCAACGTGCACAACAGCGGGCTGAGGCCGGTGCGCAGTGGATCGTCGGGGGGTCGACGTCGGCTCGCGCGAGCGAGGAATGCGCCGTCGAAGGCTGCATTGTGGGCGGTGAAGATCGAGCCCTGGAGACGTCTGCCCAGCTCATCGAGCGTGTCACGGAGCTGTGGGGCGTCTTTCAGGTGCTGTCGTGTGATGCCGTGGATGTCGGTGGGCCCGACGCGTTGCAGTGGCCAACGCAACTTGACGAAGCTCGACCACTCGTCGACGACGGTGCCGTCAGAGGTGACGGTGACGAGACCGACCTGGAGGACCCGATGGCGCCGCATCGACAGCCCGGACGTCTCCAGGTCGACGACGGCGAACGTGGGAAGCGGCACGTCGGCCACCCTAGACAGTGGGTGTCACAGCCGGCAGTGCCACCCGGCCCAGGGATGGCGCCCGGCGCGGTCAGCTCGCTTCGTGCTGCAAGCGGGCGCGGACCCCGATCGGGGCAGACACGGTGAACCCGGCGAGGTGGCGGTCCTCCTCGGACTCACCACCCCAGTAGCCGTACTCGCGGTGTGAGCGGGCGAAGATCCGGCACTCGTCGTAGACCGGGCATTCGGCGCACAGCTTCTGGGCCTTTGCCTCACGACGAGCACGGGCCTGCGGACGCTCGGCCTTGGGTGGGAAGAAGAGTTTCGTTCGCCCTTTGCACGCCGCGAGATCCTGCCAACTCTCGATCGGCGGCATGTCGAATTCGTACAGCTCGGCAACGGCCATGGCGGCTTCCCTTTCGTGCTGGGAGCGACGGTGGGCCGGGGGGCAGGCCCGCCGTCGCTCGATTTAACACTAAATGTTCGGCGCCGACGCCGCAACCGGATCATCGAAACATCGAAGAAAATCGAATCCGACGATGTGGGTCAGACACCCATCGTCACGTCGAGCGCACGAGGGGTCGGAGCCGGATCAGAGGAGTTCGGCGGCGAGGCTGGCGACGTCGCTGCGTTCGCACGCCGTCAGCGTGATGTGCCCGAAGCACTGCTGGCCGCCGAACGCCGAGGTCAGCACGCTCAGGGCGTTGTTCGACTCGCCGAGGTACGGCGCATCGATCTGGCTGGTGTCGCCGGTGAAGATCACCTTCGTGCCGTCGCCGACGCGGGTGAGAATCGTGCGCAGCGTGGTCGGCTCGAGGTTCTGGGCCTCGTCGATCACCACGAACTGACGCTGGAGCGACCGCCCCCGCAGGAAGGTGACCGACTCGAGTGACAACTGGCCGCGGCTGGTCAGTTCGTCGACCATGTCGCGAGCGTCCTTGATGCTGCCGCGGTCGGTCAGCGCGACGACCGCGTCGTGGATGGCGGCCATCCACGGGTCGAGCTTCTCGTCGAGCCCGCCTGGCAGGAATCCCACGTCGGCTCGCCCGACCGGGACCAGCGGTCGGTACACGGCGAGGCGCTCGTACCGGGCGTGCTCGACGACCTGCTCGAGGCCGGCCGCGATGGCGAGGATGGTCTTGCCGGTTCCCGCCCGTCCGTCGAGCGCGATCACGGCGATGTCGGGATCGAGCAGCAGTTCGAGAGCGAACCGCTGCTCCTTGCTGCGTGGACGCAGACCCCAGGCCTCGGGCGTGTGTTGCGACAGCAGGACGAACTCGTCGTCGACGGCGCGCACCAGCGCCGACTGCGAACCCGACCGGAGCACGGCGAACTCGTTCTCGGTGAACTCGACGGCGCTGTCGGTCGTGATCGCATCGATGGCGATGGCGCCGGCGGCGTACAGGCAGTCGATCGCCTCGTACGGCGCCTCGAGCGTGGACCATCCCACGGCAGCGTTCTGGCGGTCCGACCGGGTGAGGCGGTGTTCGGCGGCATCGACACCGAGGTGCGCCGCCTTGATGCGCAGTGCGGCGTCGTTGCTGATCATCGTGGTCGGGCCGAAGTCGGATTGGCCGATGGCGGCGCCGATGATGCGGTTGTCGGGCACCGCCGGATCGAGGCCGTGCTCGACGAGGAGGTGTTTGCGGATGTTGTTGATCTCGATCTGCAACGTGGCGGTGCCGTTGCCGGTGGGAACCGGCTTGGCGAGCGAGCCGCCGTGGGCCACCCGGAGTTCCTCGAGGGTGCGCAGAGCGGTTCGGGCCGCTCGACCGACGTCGTCGACACGGCTCTTCAACCCGTCGAGTTCCTCCACCACCGTCAGCGGTATCACGACATCGGCGTCGACGAACTCGAGCACGCAGGTCGGATCGGCGATCAGCACGGAGGTGTCGACGACGAGCCGAGTTCGTTGGCCTCCCTTCGTCCGGTCGTGACCCGATGATGCGTGATCGGCATCAGGGGTCGGAACGCCAGCGGACGGAAGCAGGTCGGTCACCATCACTCCTTGGCGGAAGCCTCGTGTATGTGCTCTGAAACGGATGTCGTACCCAACGACGGATGTTCTAGCGCAGCCGTCGCGCGCCATGGTGGATCCGAAGATTTCCAATACCGGCAAGGCTCAACGGACAAGGTCGTTGCAGATGCAAATGGTTGGGTGCTTGAACAACGGGTGCTCACGTCGGTCTCATGGACACATCCCGCCGGAAACGGTGGGGTCGGTCTCGGTGTGATCCACCGGGGTGAACAGCAACGCAACACCCATCCGAAAGAGGACTCATGGCAACCAAAGCAGAACTGATTGACGCAGTGGCAGACGCCGCTGGTGTGTCGAAGGCAGACGCAGAGCGCACTCTTGGCGCGTTCTTCGATCACGTCGTCGCCTCTACCAAGTCGGGTGAGAAGGTCGCATGGCCGGGCTTCGGCTCGTTCAGCACCACCCAGCGCAGCGCCCGTACCGGCCGCAACCCGCAGACTGGTGCACCGGTGCAGATCAAGGCGTCGACGGCGATGAAGTTCACCGCCAGCTCGACGCTCAAGTCCGCCCTGAACGCGAAGTGACCTGATGGCCGTCGCGAAGAAGGCTCCGGCCAAGAAGGCGCCAGCGAAGAAGGCGCCAGCGAAGAAGGCGCCGGCGAAGAAGGCGCCAGCGAAGAAGGCTCCGGCCAAGAAGGCGCCAGCGAAGAAGGCTCCGGCCAAGAAGGCGCCGGCGAAGAAGGCTCCGGCCAAGAAGGCGCCGGCGAAGAAGGCTCCGGCCAAGAAGGCGCCAGCCAAGAAGGCTCCGGCCAAGAAGGCGCCCGGCCAAGAAGGCGCCGGCCAAGAAGGCGCCGGCCAAGAAGGCTCCGGCCAAGAAGGCGCCAGCGAAGAAGGCTCCGGCCAAGAAGGCGCCAGCGAAGAAGGCTCCGGCCAAGAAGGCAGCAGCCAAGCGCTGACCAGCACGTCGAATCCTTGACGGGGGGCCTACGGGCCCCCCGTTTCGCGTTCCGGGTCAGAGATCGGCGATGAGCTTGAACACCTCGGCGGCGTCCATGTCGAACGGACGTCCGAGATCGCCGAGGCGGTTGCGCACGCGCTGGTCGAACGCAGCCAGCTGGTCGTCGTCCGACGCCTTCATCGTCGACTCGAACTGGCTCTCGTGCGCGGCGAGGGCCCACAGCTTCACGTCGACGAACGCCAGCGACGTCCTCGGCATGATCGGGCTGGTCGGCCTCCCACAGCAGCAGCGCGTCGGGCCGGTGGTGGGCGATTCCGTGGTCCTTGAAGAAGTGCGGGTCGCGGGCGGCGACGATCGCGTCGCACGCCAGCAGTCCGGCGTGGCGATGATCGGGATGGAGGCGATACCGCTTCCACGGATCGTGGCCGAGCACCACCTGCGGCTGCAGTTCGCGGATCACCCTGGCGACCTCGCCGCGAGTCGCAAGGTCGCTCTCGAGTTCGCCGTCGACGCGGCCGAGGAACCGAACCTCGCCGGCACGGTCGCCGGCCAGGCGGCGGGCGGCCTCTCGTTGTTCGTCCTGGCGACGCAGGGCCAATGCGATCCCGTCGGCGTCGGGATCCCAGGTGCCCTTCGAGCCGTCGGTGCAGACCAGGTGGTGCACGATGCAGCCGTCCGCAGCCCACTTCGCCAACAGTCCGCCGCAACCGAACTCGACGTCGTCGGGGTGCGCGCCGATCGCCAGCGCGGACGTGGGCGTGTCGAGGTTGGTGGAGGAGTGCGGCAGCGACCCGCCCGGCGTCACCGGTGCGGGTTGGCCGGGTTCGTTGGCAGCCATTCGGGGAGGACCTCTCGGATCAGTGGGTGGGTGAGATCCCGACGGGTGTCGAGATCGAGGGACAGGTCGGTGTCGGAACGCACCTCGAGTTCGACCCCGTCGAACGCCAGCGCCTGGTCGAGGTGGCGAGAGAACGAGTGGCCACCGTAGGACGCACGCGCACCGGCGCGGCAGCCGGGAACGACATCACGTTGGTGCCGTCGTGGCGGCGGTCGGGTACGAGCGTGATGCGGCCGGGATGGGCGACGTCGAGGAGTCCCGCAGGTCGGGCGATGTCGGCATGGGTGACCAGGAGGTGGTCGAACCCATCGGCGATGATCCGTGCGACGCCATCATCGACGGCGCCGTTCAGGCCGAGACCAGCGCCCCAGATGACCTGTGCGCCCCGCTCGCGGGCCCATTCGGCGACGTCGTCGTCGTCACAGGCCACGAAGGTGGGCACCTCGGCGACCACGTCGACGACGCGGGACGCCATCCAGCGTGCCAGCGCCGCACGATCGGCATCGGTGAGCACGCCGGTCAGCCGACCCTTGGCCGCTGTGAATCGTTTGACCGGAATCAACACGGCGAGACGCACGGTGGTCCACTGTACGAGAGCGCCGATGCGACTCGGCTGCCGTAGGCCCCTCGGATGGTGCCGAACTAGGGTGGCCTCGTTGTGAGCAGGGTCGAGGACGGGCCCGCGAGGGGGACGAGATGATGACCATCGAGATGATGAAGCGTTCAGCGTGAGCGCCACCGACATCAAGGTGGCGGTGATCGGCGCCGGGTCGTGGGGGACCACCGTGGCAGCGATGGCCGCGGAGAACACGCCGACCGTGCTGTGGGCGCGCCGCTCGGAACTCGCGGACCAGATCAACGAGGCGAAGGTGAATCCCGAGTACCTGCCCGCATTCGTGCTGCCCGACGAACTGCGCGCCACCGATTCGCTCGCCGACGCGGTCGGTCACGCCGACGTCGTCGTGATGGCGGTTCCGTCGCACGGCTACCGCGACGTCGCTGTCGAAGCAGCGGCCTCGATCCGACCCTGGGTGCCCGTGGTGTCGCTGGCGAAGGGGCTCGAACGCACCACGCTCAAGCGGATGAGCGAGGTCACCACCGATGCGATGCCCGGCCACCCGGTCGCGGTGCTGACCGGGCCGAACCTGGCCAAGGAGATCCTGTCGGGTCAACCGGCCGCGAGCGTGGTGGCGATCGACGACGACACGATCGCTCGTGAACTCCAGCGGATCTTCAGCCGACCGAGCCTGCGGGTGTACACCAACAGCGACGTGATCGGCTGCGAGGTGGCCGGGGTGGTCAAGAACGTCATCGCGATCGCAGCCGGTATGGCCGAGGGGATGGGGTTCGGTGACAACACCCGCGCCACCCTGATCACCAGGGGCCTCGCCGAGATGACCCGGCTCGGGGTGGCGATGGGTGGCCAACCCGCCACGTTCGCCGGCCTCGCCGGCATCGGCGACCTGATCGCCACGTGTTCGTCGAAGCAGAGCCGCAACAACAGCGTCGGCCTGCAGCTCGGCGCCGGCAAGTCGATCGAGGAGATTCTCGCCGGCACCAACATGGTTGCCGAGGGCGTCAAGTCGTCGCCCAGCGTGCTCGACCTCGCCCGCCGATACGGTGTCGAGATGCCGATCACCGAGCAGATCGTGGCGGTCTGCCACGAGGGCCATCCGGCTCCCGATGCACTCGCCGCGCTGATGCAGCGCAGCCGCAAGGGCGAATTCGAGGCGTGAGCGCGGTCGAGCACGGCGCGGCCTCGGCTGCGGCGGAGACGATGGTCGGAGTGACCGGTACCCCGTGTCGTTCGGTGGTCACCCCGTGGGGTGACGTCACGTCGCTGGGCCCCGGTCACGGACCCGACGCAACGGTGTCGTGGTACGTCGCCGCCGAAGACCGTTGGCACGTGCCGGCCTCCGAACCCGCAGTTCGCCAGCAGCGCCTCGAGGGCACCGCCGTGATCGAGACCCGCGTCCGGATCCCGGACGGGGACGCGGTGCAGCGGGTGTGGTCGGTGCCCGACCTCGGCGGGCTCACCGTGATCGAAGTCGAGAACGAGTCGCCGCTGCCGTTCGCCGTGGCATTCGCCGGGGCGCGAGTCCTGACCGAGCGTCCACCCGCGGACGTGCCGATCAAGGGGCTCGAACTCCCCCCGGGGTCGATCGTGCTGCCGGTCGGGCATCGATCGTCGATCCGGGTGGCCGTCCCCCACGACCCGGCGCGCATCGGCGCCTGGGCACTTCCGACGCTCGTCCCTGCGATGGCCGTCGTGCGGGGCTGGCTGACCGTGGTCCACCGGGCCAGCCGGGTGGTGCTGCCCGACGCCGGACTCGCTGATGCGTTGACCGCGGCGCGTTGCGATCTGCTGCTGCAGGGCCCGGTGGGTTCGGGTGACCCGATCGGATTCCTGCTCGACGTGGCCGAACTCGTTCGGCTCGGCGACGATGCCGATGCGTGGATGCCCGAGATCGTCGAACCGATCGCGTCGATCGCGCGCTCGGGCGATCCCGAGGCCGCGGCCGCGCTGGCGGCGTGCGAGCGACTCGCGTTGGCGGCCGGTGACGTTCGCGCGACCGGCGATCTCGCCAGGCTTCGTGCTCGCCGGATCCGTGACGGACGGGTTGCTCCGGAGTCTGCCGGTCGCCCGGCGTCGTTTTCCGACGTGCGTCGTGGCGCGTCGGTCGGACGGTTCGTGGCCCAGATCGAGCAACGCATCGCCGATGGTGGTCGGTTGCTGTCCGCGGGGATTCCCCGTCGCTGGCTCGGCGCCAACTTCGAGGTGCACCGCATCCCGACCGGGACGCGCTCGACCGTGTCGTTCGCGGTGCGGTGGCACGGGGAACGTCCGGCGGTCCTGTGGGAGCAGCACGGCGAAGCTGCAGCACCTCACCGCCCCAGGCATCGATCCCGACTGGTCGACGAGCGAAGCCTCGGGCGAGGCGCTGTGGGCGGCGCCGCCGCAGCCGACGCGCATCGGCGTCAGCATCGACCTCGGCACCGCTGGTGGTGGCGGCAATGGCTGACGGAGAGCGTTGAGCCGCACCGGGACGCGTCCGAAACAGTCGAAGAAGCGGGCGCCGACGCGCGCCATCGAGCGGGAGATGTGGGAACGCGGCCACGACGTGGTCGTCGGCATCGACGAGGTCGGGCGCGGCGCATGGGCCGGGCCGTTGTCGGTCGGTGCGGCGATCTTGCCGCGCGACACGCGGGTCAACGGCGTTCGTGACTCCAAGCTGCTCAACGAGCGCGAGCGCGAGGCGCTCTTCGACCGGTTGACCGAGTGGTGCGTGGCCTGGTCGGTCGGTTCGGTGAGCCAAGAGGAGTGTGATCACCTCGGCATGTCGGCGGCGCAGAAGCTCGCCGCGCGTCGAGCGATCGAGGGGCTCGGCGTCGAGGCGGACGTGGCGGTGACCGACGGCAAGTGGGACTTCGTGTCGCCGTCGGTTCCCCATGTCGAACTCGCCGTCAAGGCCGATCTGCGGTGCCTCAGCGTGGCGACCGCGAGCATCCTCGCCAAAGTCGTACGCGACCGTGAGATGCGAGCTCACGCCGAGAGCTACCCGAACTGGTCGTTCGACACGAACAAGGGCTATCCGTGCCCGGTGCACAAGGCCGCGCTGCTCGGCTATGGACCATCGGCGATCCACCGCCGCACCTGGGTGTTCATGGACCACTACGTCCCGTGGACCGCGATCCGCCGCACCCCTCCCGCCGGCCAGTCCTCCCTCTTCTGACCCTCAACTCGCTCAACTCGCTGTTCTCGATGTTTGCGTTGCACTTCGGTTGGGACGCCCCAATGGAACTGCAACACAAACAGGGTGGGGAGCACGCTCAGGTGAGGGCGCGGAGCCAGGCGAGGACGGCGTGCGGGTCGCGGAGGCGGTGGCTCGCAATCGTGTCGGCATCGCCGACCTTGATGGCGATGCCGCTCGCGCCGAGGCGGGCGAAGGCATCCTCGTCGGTGACGTCGTCGCCGACGAACACCGTGGTTCCGGCGTCGAGTTCCGAGCCGAACTCGACGAGAGCGGTGCCCTTGTCGGCGTGCCGGGTGAACAGCTCGAGCACGTTGCTGCCCGCCTTCGACGCTGCGCCGCTGACGTGATCGGCCCGAGAACGCAGTTGTGCCAACGCCTCGCGTCCGAGCGCGGGGTCGGCCTGTCGGACGTGCAGCACCACGCTCGCGGGCTTGCGTTCGATCCACGCACCAGGCACCGGCGTGTCCGACCGCCGCGACGGTCAGGTCGTCGAGCGTGGCGAGACGAGCTCGCTCGACGTCACTCAAGTGCTGCATCGGTCGATCGCGGGTCTCCATGCCGTGGCTGCCGATGACATGCACGTCGGGACCGAAGCCGAACTGGGCGAGACCGTCGAGCGATCGGCCCGAGACCACGGCGACGTACACGTCGTCGAGGCCCGCCGCCGCGCTGACCGCCTCGCTCATGCCGTCGAGGAGAACCGAATCGGCGGCATGGTCGACGAGCGGAGCGAGGACACCATCGACATCGAGTCCGATCAGCAACGGCCGCGGTGACGACGAGACGAGATCGGCCAGATCGGCAGGATCGTCGTAGGTGGTCACGTCCGGTCAGCCGGCCGAAGCATCTCGGGCATCGGCCGCTTCGATCCATCACGCCGAGGAACCGGTCGGCCCAGCCCTGCACGTCGCTCTTGCGGATCTGATTGCGCAGGCCGGCCATCCGCTCCCGGCGTTCGTGGCGATGCATCTCGACGGCCGTCATGATCGCCTGTTTCAGGGCCTCGTCGTCGTGCGGATTGACGAGCACGGCATCGGTCAATTCGTCGGCGGCACCGGCGAACTCCGACAGCACGAGCACGCCGTCGCCGTCGATGTGCGCGGCCGCGTACTCCTTGGCCACCAGGTTCATGCCGTCACGGAACGGCGTGACGAGCATGACGTCACCGGCGCGGTACAGCGCGATGAGTTCGTCGAACGGGAGCGACTGGTACAGGTAGTGGATCACCGGCAGACCGATGCGGCTGTAGCGCCCGTTGATCTCGCCGACCAGTCGCTCGATCTGGTGGCGTTCGTCCTGGTAGTGCTCGACGGCTTCGCGCGTCGGGGTGGCCACCTGGACCATGACGTGGCGCTCGGGATCGAGTTCGCCCGACTCGAGCAGGGCTGCGAACGCCTTGAGACGCAGTCCGATGCCCTTGGTGTAGTCGAGCCGGTCGACGCCGAGCAGGATCACCTCCGGGTCGCCCAGTCGGGCACGGATCTGGCTCATGCGTTGGCGGGTCGCACGGCCGGCGGCCATCGCCTCGACGTCATCGACGTCGATCGAGATCGGAAACGCGCCGACCCGGGTGCGGTGATCGGGGTTCTCGATCACGTCGTCGTGTGCGTCCACGTGCAGCAGCTGTTGCGCAGCGGTGATGAAGTTCGCTGCTGCCCATCGGACGCTGGAAGCCGAGCAGATCGCAGCCGAGCAGACCCTCGACGATCTCGGTTCGCCAGGGAAGTCGGGAGAACAACTCGTACGGGGGGAACGGGATGTGCAGGAAGAACCCGATGGTCACGTCGGCGCGCAGCTCGCGCAACATCTTGGGGACGAGTTGCAGCTGGTAGTCGTGGATCCAGACGATCGCGTCGGGCGGCGCGATCGTCGGCGAGCGCCACCGCGAATCGGTCGTTGACGGCGACGTAGGCGTCCCACTGCTCGCTGGAGTACGTCGACTCGCGCAGTGCATCGTGGTAGAGCGGCCACAGCGCGTCGTTCGAGAATCCCTCGTAGTAGAGCTCGATCTCCTCGGCGCTGATCGGTACCGGATGGAGGTCGACGCCTTCGACGCTGAAGGGGTCGGCCTCGTCGTCGGGATCACCGGTCCAGCCGACCCAGGTGCCACCGGTGTCGCGCAGCATCGGGAGCAGCGCACGCACGAGGCCTCCCGGGCTCGGCGCCCATCCCTCGTCGGTGCGCATCACCGGAAGCCGGTTGGCGGCGACGACGATCGGTCGATCGGTTGGTGCAGGGTTCATCGGGTCACCCCAGACGGTCGAGCGCCTGTTGGAGGTCGGCGACGAGATCACTCGCGTCCTCGATGCCGACCGACAGACGCACGAGGTTGTCGGGCACCTCCAGCGGTGAGCCCGCCGCCGAGGCGTGCGTCATGGCGCCCGGATGCTCGATGAGGCTCTCCACGGCGCCGAGCGACTCGGCCAGCGTGAAGATCTCGGTGGAGGCGGCGACGGTCATCGCAGCGTCCATCCCGGCGGCGACGGTGAACGACACCATCCCGCCGAAGTCGCGCATCTGCTTGGCGGCCGCGGCGTGACCCGGATGATCGGGGAGCTGTGGGTACAGCACGCGGTCGACGGCCGGGTGCCCGACCAGCAGGTCGACCACGGCGCGGGCGTTCTCGCAGTGGCGGTCCATGCGCACCGCCAGGGTCTTCACTCCTCGCAGGACCAGGTAGCAGTCGAAGGGTGCCGGCACCGCGCCGGCGGCGTTCTGTGTGAACCTCAGTCGCTCGGCGAGTTCGTCGTCGTCGACCGCCACGAACCCGCCGACGACGTCGCTGTGGCCGCCGAGATACTTGGTGGCGGAGTGCACCACGATGTCGGCGCCGAGGGTCAGGGGCTGCTGGAGGTACGGCGTGGCGAAGGTGTTGTCGACGACCACGATCGCACCACGGTTGTGGGCGATCTCGGCGATCGCTTCGATGTCGAAGCAGGTCAGGAGTGGGTTGGTCGGGGTCTCGAGCCAGACCAGGCCGACGTCGTCGGGCCAGTCGGCGCGCAGTGCGTCGAGGTCGGTGAGGTCGACTGCCGACCACGGGAACCCGAGCGGGCTCCACACCTTGGAGATCAGGCGGAAGGTGCCGCCGTAGGCGTCGTTGCCGAGCAGGGTCCGCTGACCCGGCCGCAACAGGCGCATGATGTTGTCCTCGGCCGCCAGACCGCTGGCGAATGCGAGGCCGTGTTCGGCCTCCTCGAGCGACGCGACCTGCGCCTCGAGCGCCGAACGGGTCGGGTTGCCGGACCGGGAGTACTCGAAACCCTTGTGTTCGCCGACAGCCTCCTGGGCGAACGTGGTCGACAACGAGATCGGCGTGACCACGGCCCCTGTGGTGGGGTCGGGTTCCTGGCCGGCGTGGATGGCCCGCGTGGAGAACGAATGTCTGGTCGACGCCTCGATGTCACCCACCGTGGGCTCCTTCCAGCGCTGCTTCGGCGACGGCACTGAAGTACGCGAGGACGTCGGTGCGCGTGAGCACGCTCAACGGGCGCCCGCCGGACAGCACCAGCAGGGCCGGTGCCGACTCGAGCATCTCGACGGCGAGTTCGAGCTTCTGGCCCACGCCGATGGTCGGGAGCTTCGGCCCCATCACCTTCTCGACCGGTGTGGACATGACCCCAGGGTCGCGGTGGATGGCTTCCATCAGCTCGAGTTCGTCGATCGAGCCGGACACCTCGGCAGCGGCGAACGGCGGCGTGTTCTTGCACACCGGCAGCTGACTCACGCCGGTCGAGCGCATCAATTCGATCGCCTCGGAGACGAGCTGGTGCGGATTCACGTACAGCAGGTTCTCGATCGAGGCATTGCGGGTGTCGAGGACCGCACCGACGCACTGGTCGCACTCGCGGAGGAATCCGAAGTTGGCCATCCAGGCGTCGTCGAAGATCTTCGACAGGTAGCCGCGACCCGAATCGGGGTTGAACACGACGACCACGTCATCGGGTCCCGCGGCCTTGGCGACCTTGATCGCCGCCGCGACGGCCATCCCACCGGAGCCGCCGATCAGGATGCCTTCGCGCTCGGAGACGTAGCGCGCGGTCAGGAAGCTCTCCTCGTCGCTGATCGCAATGATGTCGTCGAGCAGCTCGGGGGCCCAGGCGGCGGGGAAGAAGTCCTCACCGACACCCTCCACCAGGTACGGCCGTCCGGAGCCCCCGGAGAACACGGAGCCCTCGGGGTCAGCAGCGATGATCTTGATGTCGGGGTTCATCGACTTGAGGTACCTGGCGACGCCGGTGATCGATCCACAGGTGCCGGCACCGGCGACGAAGTGCGTGATCCGACCGCTGGTCTGACGCCAGATCTCGGGGCCGGTGGTCATCACGTGCGCCTCGGGATTGTGCGGGTTCTGATACTGGTTGGGACGGAACGCGCCGAGCTCGTGCGTGAGTCGTTCGGCGACGCTGTAGTAGCTGGTCGGATCGCTCGGTTCGACGGCGACGGGGCACACGACCACCTCGGCGCCGTACGCCTTGAGGAGCGACACCTTCTCCGGGGCGACCTTGTCGGTCATCACGAAGACACACTTGTATCCCCGCTGAGCTGCGACGATGGCGAGTCCGACCCCGGTGTTGCCGCTCGTCGGCTCGACGATCGTGCCACCCGGTTGCAGCAGGCCCTCGCGCTCGGCGGCGAGGATCATCTCGAGCGCGGGGCGGTCCTTGGACGATCCACCGGGGTTGGTGCTCTCGTTCTTCATCGCGAACACGCAGTCGATGCCCTCGAGCTCGGTGAGCCGCTTCAGGCGAATGAGGGGCGTGTTGCCGATGGTGTCGATGACCGAGTCGACGATCTCGGTCCCGACGAGACGAGGATCGCTCATGTCGTCGACAGTACCCGTCCGTCGTCGTCCTGGCTACGGGTCACCCGAACACCTTGTTGGCGAGGCGGCTCACGGCAGTGGGTTGCGGTGGCTCGAATCCTTCGGGGAGGAGCTCGGGGTGCTGTTCGGTCAGGAACGTGACGAGCTGACCCGCTGACGGATTGACGAAACTGGTGCCACCGATCACGACGGTCGGCACGGTCTCGTTACCTCGTGCGTGCTCGCGAACGATCGCGGCATCATCGGCGTTGTCCCAGATGTTGTGCTCGACCCGTTCGATGCCGAGTTGGTCGAGCTTGCGTTGCAGCATCGAGCAGAACCCGCAGCCCGGCCTCCAGTAGAGATCGATCTGGCTGGCGGTTTCGGCCGTGTCGGGCGCGGAGTCGTCGGGCATGTCCGGTGCAACGACCGCGACCGTGATCTATTCCCTCGCTCCATCGCGCCCCCCGTTGTTTGCGTGACACTTCGGTTGGGGCGGACCAACCGAACTGCAACGCAAACACCGAGACCGGCGCTGGGTCGAACGGCTGGCAGACTGGTTCGATGAGCGGAGCCGCTGTCGATTCATCCGTGTACCTCGACCGTCTGGCGCGGGTACGTCAGGCGATGACCGAGCACGACATCGACACCCTGCTGCTGTCGGTCGGCCACGACCTGCCGTATCTCACGGGCTACACGGCCATGCCGCTGGAGCGACTGACGATGCTCGTCGTACCTCGTCGCGGCGACGCCACCATGGTCATCCCGGCGCTGGAGGCTCCCCGGGTGCGCGAGGTGGCAGGGGCATTCGATTTGCTCCCGTGGGGCGAGACGCAGGACCCGACGGCCATCGTCGCCCGACTCTCTGCCGGCTCCTCGCGCATTGCGGTGGGCGATCAGATGTGGGCACGGTTCCTCGTCGAGTTGCTCCCGCAGGTGCCGGGGGCCGAGTACACGCGGGCGGTCGACGTGGTCGGCCCGTTGCGCATGTCGAAAGATGCCGCCGAGATCGATGCGCTCGCCGCGGCCGGTGCCGCCGTCGACCGCATCGCTGGTGAACTGCAGCGCGGCGAGATCCCGTTGGTCGGTCGCACCGAAGCCGAGGTGTCGGCCCACCTGAGCCGCCGGATCATCGAAGAAGGTCACGACAAGGTGAACTTCGCGATCGTGGCAGCGGGTGAGAACGCGGCCAGCCCGCACCACCATGCCGGATCCCGGATCATTCGCGAGAACGAGATCGTGCTGTGCGACTTCGGTGGCACGATGAACGGCTACTGCTCGGACACCACACGTTGTGTGTTCACCGGCGAGCCCACCGCTGAGGTGGCCGAGGCCTACGCCGTGCTCCACGAGGCGCAGCGCGTCGGCGTCGCCGCCGGCGTCGTCGGGACGCCGTGCGAAGAGATCGATCGGGCGACCCGTCAGGTCATCGACGACGCCGGATACGGCGACTTCTTCATCCACCGCACCGGTCACGGCATCGGGATGGAGGAGCACGAGGATCCGTACATCGTCGAAGGAAACTCGTTGCCGCTCGAGGCCGGCCACGCGTACAGCGTCGAGCCCGGCATCTACGTCCCGGGCTCCTGGGGCATGCGGCTCGAGGACATCGTCGTCGCGACGACCGCCGGTCCGGTCGCGTCAACAACTCGGACCATTCGCTCGTCGGAGTGACGTGAGGCCCCTCCGGGCGACAGCCGTCGGCACCGCGATCGCGGTCATCGCAGCAGCGCTCGTCACGCTCGCGCCCGGCGCCGACCTCGCAGCGGCGGCGAACGTGCGCCAGGTGTCCCCGGCCGGCGAAGCGACCACGGCGTTGTTGCCGCTCGCTCCCTGTCGGCTCTTCGACGGACGACAGACGCCCGATCTCGGACGTGTCGACGCCAACACCTGGCGACTGACGGTGATCGGCCGGTGCGGCATCCCGGCGGCGGCACGAGCCGTGTCGATCAGCCTCGTCGCCACCGGCACCACCGCGACCGGGTTCGTGTCGGTCTATCCGGGCGGGTCGCCTCGGCCGGACGTGTCGAACCTCAACTACGACCGGGGCAACACCGTGGCCAATTCCGCGGTCGTGAAGCTGGGCACGTCAGGATCCGTCGACGTCTACACGTCGGCCGCGGCGAACGTCATCGTCGACGTGACGGGTGTGTTCGTCGACGCTCCCGGCGCCGTCAGTGCCGGCCGCTTCGTCGGGGTCGATCCGAGGCGCGTCGTCGACACCCGCACCTCCGGCCGCCGCGGTACCGGCGAGATCCGCGTGCCGCTCCCCGCCGGCATCCCCTCCGACGCGAGTGCGCTCGCCGTCAGCGTGACCGCGGTCGGGGCGGAATCGAGTGGTTACCTCTCGGTGTATCCCGCCGGGGGCATTCGGGGCGAGACGTCCGTGGTGAACACCGATGAGCGGAATTCCACGCGAGCGAACGCAGTGTTCGTGGCGGTCAGCGCCGACGGATTCATGGTGTACCGGTCGATGGAAACCGACGTGCTCGTCGACGTGTGGGGCTGGTTCACCGGCTCGTCGGCGCCATCGTCCACCGACGGATTGTTCGTCGCCCAACCACCGCAGCGCGTCGTGGGATTCGCGGAACTCGTTCGACCCGATCAACCAGGGCGGGACCGTGGAGAAGCGCCTGACCCTCGCTCCCGCCGCGGCGATCGTCGCCAATGTGACGGTCGTTGAGCCGACCGGGTGGGGATTCGTGTCCATGTTCGCGGCGGGCACGTCCAGGCCGGACGTGTCGTCGTTGAACTACCGATGGCCGCAACCCGTCGCCGCACTGACGGTGTCGCGGATGTCGGATCGTGGCGTCGCCGTCTACTCCTACGCTGGGGCCCACGTGATCGTCGACGTCGCCGGGTGGTTCACGGGCGCCCCCGTCGTCGCCACCTCGGCGCCGGCCACCAATGCGATGACGGTCGGTCAGTCCGAGGTGATCTTCATGTCGGATTCGTCCTTCGCAGGGATCCGGTGGAACGGGGCGCTCCAGTACCTCGCCGGCGCGACGTTCGACAGTCGTCTGGAATCGTGCCGCCGCTTGATCGGCTCCTCGTGTCGGGGGCGTGAGGGATACGCCCCGCTGACGGCCGAGAACGAGCTCGCGACCGCCACGCCCGGGCGCTACCGCATGGCGATCATCGACGTCGGGTACAACGACCCTGCTTCGACGTTCGCCCTCGCACTCGACACCGTCATCGCCATGGCACGGTCGCGCGGCATCGACCGGGTGGTGTGGATGACCTATCGCGAGAACGTCGGCTACGTCTCGCCGTCGGGCGTGTCCAACAGTGCCTCCTTCGTCGCGATGAACCAACTGCTGCGCTCCGCGGCGACGTCGGGCCGGTATCCCGAACTGATCATCGCGGACTGGCACACCTACTCGTTCGCGGCAGCACGCCTGGCTGACCACCGATGGTGTCCATCTGACCGAGTCGGGCGCCCGTGCGGCAGCCGAGTACGTGTCACGCAAGGTCGCCGCGATCGAGCGGCGACCGTGCCCGGCGACCATGGGCGGTGCCTCCACGCCCGGGGGTTGGTGCGCCGATCCCGATCTGACCGGGCCACCCTGACCTCCCCGGCGTCAATTCGTGGCGAACTGCGTCTCGTCGGGGACGTCGGCCACGGTGGTGAGTTCGATCAGCAGATCGGCCCCGTCGTAGCGGGCGAGGACGCCCGTGTCGAGCGCGCAGTACGTCTTGGTTCCACCGGAGACCGCAACGTCGGCGCAGGTTGCGTTCTGGCCGGCGATCGTGCTCTGGTAGCCACGAGCGTTGTCCAGCCGGCGACCGGCATCGACGCGGAGGCGCCGAGCCACGCTCGATCCGTAGAAGTCGTGCGTCACCTGGATGTCGCTGGTGCGCGCATCGTTGATCACGGCTTCGCATTCGTCGGTGGTGAGGTTGCACGTCGCTGAGGTTCCGGTGCCATCGAGGTAGCGGACGTTGTTGACTGTCACGGATCTGCGACTGTTGTCCGCCTGGACGACCGTGGCGGTCGACTCGAGACCGCCCAGCCGGGTCAGAATCGTGTACGTGGCAGTGAACTGCTGAAGGTCGACACTGTCGAGGCGATCGAGCACCTCGTCGATCGCCGGATCACCCGTCGGGGCGACGCTCGGTTGGTCGGCGTCGAAACTCGGACGTTGTCCCGTTGCGCACGCCGTCAGCGCGGCGGCCCCGACGAGCAACGAGGCGAGGACACTGAGGTGACGACGACCCGGTCGATCGTTCGGGTGGAGGAAGGCCATGGCGCCGTCAGGCTACGGCGTTACCGTGTTCCAACGTGATCAGCCTCGACGCCGCCACCGTGCTCCTGCAGTGGGCGACCGGCGGCATGTTGTTCTGCTGGTTCACCACTCGCCGACGGATCGCCAGCCTGGGGTACGGATGGTTGCTGCGGGGTGTCTACTTCTGCTTCGCGGCGCGGTTCGTTCGCCGCCGGGTTGGCGTTCGGCGTCGTGCCGGTCAGAGAAGCGGCGTCGGTCGGCGTGATGATCAGCTGTCTCTTCGCGCTCGATGGTGTCGGTGCGACGCAAGGCGGCCGGTGTCAGCGGTGCTCGCGCCGAGTACGACCGTCGCACCGAGCGAGTGGCCGCGATGACCGGTATCGAGCGAACCGTCGACGCCCCGGCGTCCGAGCGTGACGACGAGGCATCGGTCGGCCCGGAGTTCCCGCCGTTGCTCGATCTCGTCCCGGTCGCTCATCGGCTCGATCGGTCTGCTGGCGGCGGCACTCGACGCCGGGGGCAACACGTGGGTGGCGATCGCTCGCACCCTGGTCGGCGCCGCATTCATCGGGGCGCTGTCCGACGGCATGCTGCTCGGCCACTGGTACCTCACCCAGCCCGGTCTGCCCGCGGTCCTGCTCAACGAGATGGTGAACGCCCTGGCGTGGCTGTGGCCGGCCGAGGTGATCGTGATGCTGCTGCCGACGGGCATGATCGCCGTGCTCAACGGATCGGTCGACGACGGGTGGGGCGGCATGCTGGGCTGGATGTGGGTGATGTGCGCGCTCGACCACGATCATCCTGATCTTCATCACCAAGGCGGCCCTGCGCGAGCGCTACTACTCGGCGGTGATGGCGGCGACCGGGCTGCTCTATCTCGCCATCCTCACCGGCTTCGGCATGGACATCGTCCCCCGCGCCGTCCTCGCCTCCTGAAACGCGACGCGGGTCAGACCCCGCGTCTCGTGGTTTCGCATCGGACCGTTGTGGTTGACTCTGGGCATGGCACGGCCGGTGTGGAGTGGGACGATCTCGTTCGGGTTGGTGGCGATCCCCGTCAAGTTGTTCCACGCGGTGCGCCGTCAGAGCGTGTCGTTCAACCAGCTCGACGAGCGCAACGATGGCGCGCATCCGCTACCGCAAGGTCAACGCCGAGACCGGTGACGAGGTCGGCGACGACCACATCGTCAAGGGGTACGAGATCTCGAAGGGCCGCTACGTGGTCGTCGACCCCGACGAGCTCGAGCCGTTCATGCCCGTCGGCCACCAAGTCGATCGATCTCGAGGAGTTCGTCGACCTCGCCGACATCGATCCGGTCTACTTCGACACCGCCTACCACCTGGCCCCCGACAGGTCCGCCGAAGCCGTACGTGCTGCTCGCCCGGGCGATGGAGGCCAGCGGCAAGGTCGCGATCGGGCGGTTCGTGATGCGCAACAAGCAGTACATGGCGGCGATCCGCGCCGAGGACGGGCGGCTCGTGATGTCGACGATGGTGTACGCCGACGAGGTGCTCGATCCGGCCGACATCGACGAGCTGCAGGGCGCTCGACGTCGTCGAGGTGAACGACAAGGAAGTGGCGATGGCCGAGAGCCTCGTCGAGTCGCTGGCTGCCGATTTCGAGCCCGAGAAGTACCGCGACGAGTACCGCGAGGAGGTCATGGAGCTGATCCAGAAGAAGGCCGACGGCGAGGAGTTCGAGACGCCCGAAGCGGCGGCGCGAGAAGCCGAAGGTCGTCGACCTCATGGCCGCGCTCGAGGCGAGCGTGCGGCGGCCAAGGAAGCCGCGGTCGCGGCACCCGGCCGGAGAAGGCGACGGCGAAGAAGAAGTCGGCCTGACGGGTCGGCTCGCACGAGGCGATGGCACCACCGATCGACGGTCGACGTCGACGGTCGCGGACGCGTCCGGCTCACCAACCTCGACAAGGTGCTGTACCCGTCGGGGTTCACCAAGGCCGAGGTCGATCGACTACTACGCCCGCATCGCGCCGTTGATCCTGCCGCACCTCGCCGGCCGGTGCATCACGTTCCGGCGCTTCCCGGACGGCACCGACAAGGACGGGCTTCTTCGAGAAGCGCTGCCCGAAGCACCGGCCCGAGTGGGTCGCGGTGGCACTCGGGCCCGGGCGACCGTGGCGGTGGGATCGAGTACTGCCGGCTCGAGGAACCGGCCGCGCTGGTGTGGGCGGCCAACCTGGCGGCGATCGAGCTCCACGCGCCGATGGCGCTCGCCGACGACCTCGACACCCCGCGGCGCTGGTGTTCGACTTCGATCCCGGTGCGCCGGCCGCGATCGTCGAGTGCTGCGAGGTGGCGCTCGGGGTGCGCGACCGTGCTCGACGCGGTCGGGCCTGGAGGGCTGGTGCAAGACCTCGGGATCGAAGGGACTCCAGCTGTACGTGCCGCTGAACACGCCGGTGCACCCACGAGCGCGCCGCCGACTTCGCGCTCGCCGTCGGGCCAGGTGATGGAACGCCAGCATGCCCGACCGGGTCACCACGAGATGGCCAAGGCCGAGCGGCCCGGGAAGATGTTCGTCGACTGGAGCCAGAACGCCCACCACAAGACGACGATCGCGCCGTACTCGCTGCGGGCCCGGCCCGAGCCGACGGTGTCGACGCCGGTGACGTGGGACGAGGTCGAGCAGTGCGCCGCCGGCGAGTGCGACGTTGCGCTTCGAGGCCGCCGACGTGCTCGAGCGTGTCGACGAGCTCGGCGACCTCTTCGCCCCCGTGCTCACGCTCGAGCAGCGCCTGCCGACCGCGTCCTGAACTCGTCGTCGAGCGGTGCCGCCACCGCTGGTGCGTCGACGGGTCATCATGGCCGGGTGCACGGTTCCCGACGCCACCACCTCGCGGCGCTCGCCGCGGTCGGAGTCGCGCTGTGCGGCTGCTCGTCACCGATGGCGGAGTCGGAAGGGACCGCCGTGTCGAAGGCACCGGTGTCGTCGTCGGCGGCATCGACCACGGAGTTGTTCGACATCGCCGACCGTGATCCGTTGCCGTTCCCGGGCTACAGCGTCACCAGGGTGACGATCGCGCCCCTCCCCGGGTGTCGCTTCGTTGGACGATGTCGACGTGCCGGCACCGACCGGGTGGGCGGCATTCGACCAGGAGATCGTCCGGTCGGTGCTCGGCGGCGGGTCCGATGCGGTGTCGGTCGCGGTGGCGATCGACGGTGAGATCGAGCACACCGCCGCATTCGGGGCACGGGTTCCCGACACGTTCGACGCGGTGACGACGACGGATGCGTTCCGTCTCGCCAGCATCTCGAAGACGATCACGGCGATCACGGTGTTGCAGCTGGTGGAGGAGGGCCTCGTCGGCCTCGACGATCCGGTCGGAGCGCTGGTCGCCGACGATGTCGGGATCGCCGCGCCGGACCCTGCCGTCACCGCCATCACCGTGCGTCAATTGCTCACGCACACCTCCGGTCTGGCCCAGTACGAGAACCTCTTCTTCCGCAACCAGGTCGGTTCGTGCGAGGAAGCGGCCGCCGTCGGGCTCGGTCGGTCGTTGTCGGGCGGTGGCTTCCGCTACAGCAACATGAACTACTGCGTGCTCGGGTTGCTGATCGAGCACCTCACGGGCGAACCGTACGAGCAGGTCGTGTACGAGCGCCTGCTGACCCCACTCGGGATCTCGGGCATGCGACTGGCCCCGACCTACGACCCCGGCCCGGGCGAAACGGAGCACCGCACGGTCACGGGCCGCAACTACATGGAGGTGCTCGGCGCGGCCGGGGCGTGGGTGGCGACGCCGGCGGACCTCGTGAAGATCATCGACTCACTCGACGCCGACACACCCGGATGGAAGCCACTCGAGCCGGCGACGGTGGCGGCGATGAAGACCAGCGCGACCGACCCCGCGACGCCGGATCGCGGCTACGGGATGGGCCTGATCCTCTACGGCGGTGGCGCCGTCGGCCACACCGGAACCATCGAGAGCACGCACGCGATGGTGTTCGACCGCGCCGACAATGTCACGTGGGCGATCACCGTGAGTGGCGAGAACCCGAGCGAGACCGTGCGCCTCGCGGCGATCGTCGACCGTGCGCTCGCCGCGGGTGGGTTCGTGGCCGGCTGAGTTGGCCGGGTCATCGAGAACGACGCCCGGCCGGGATCGGCGGGTCAGAAGATCACGCCGGCCGCGCGCAGCGCCGTCGGCGTCCAGGCCGAGCTCGGTGACGATGTCGTCGCTGTGCTGGCCGAACGCGGGTGCGTGATCGCTCATCCGCTGTGGCGTGGCCGAGAGTCGTGCGGCCGCTCGGGGCTCTCGCACCCGTCCGGCGAGCGGGTGCTCGCGCTCGACGAACACCGCGTTGTGGACCACTTGCGGATCGTCGTGGATCTCCTCGAGCGAGGTGATCTTCGACGCCGGGACATCGTGTTCGACCGACCGGGTCGTGAAGTCGTCGATCGTGCACGACATGGCGGCGTCGATGAGCAGCTCCGCCATCGCGCCGACGTTCGCCATTCTCGACATCACGTCGGCGAACCGAGGATCGTCGGCGACCTCGGGAACCCCGAGCGCCGCGCACAGCCCGCGGAACTCCGAGTCGGTGACCGGCGATGCCGCGGCGAACCCGTCGGCCAGTCGGGTGATCGCGTAGTTGGCGGCGATCGTCGGCGCCCGCATCACGTCGTCGTCGAGCAGTGCGGCGTCCATCGCGGAGTCGGGCCACATGAAGGCGATCGCCGCGTCGAGCATCGCGAGCTCGATGTGCTGGCCGGCGGCCCTGCCCGAGGCCCTCGCGAACAATGCCGCGGTGATCGCCTGCGCGGCGGTGTACGCGGTCGTCTTGTCGCAGATGAGTGTCCGGTAGAGCGCCGGCTCGCCGGTCGCCGGGTCGCCCTGCACGCTCGCCAGGCCGGAGGCGGCCTGGATCACGTTGTCGTACACCCGTCGGCTGCTGTACGGCCCGTCTTGTCCGTAGCCGGAGATCGAGGTGTAGATGAGGTCGGGATTGATCGACTTCACGTCGTCGTAGCCGAGCCCGAGTCGGTCCATCGCTCCGGGCCGGAAGTTCTGGATGAGCACGTCGGCGTCCTCGACGAGTTGGCGGACGAGGTCGGTTCCGGCGGCTTGCTTGAGGTCGACGACGATCGAGCGTTTCCCGCGGTTGTTGTTCGCGAAGATGCCGGTCATCCCGCCCTTGTTGGTGCCGAGGAATCGCATGATGTCGCCGAGTCCGGGCGACTCGACCTTGATGACGTCGGCTCCCTGGTCGGCGAGCATCATCGCGGCGAGCGGCCCGGAGATCATCACCGAGAAGTCCAGTACCTTCACGCCGTCGAGTGGTCCGCCGAGCCCTGTGTTCGCCACTGATCTGCATCGTGGCAGTCCGCGTGGTGCCGACTCGCAGTCAGCGCCGCCTCTGGGTGGTTCGTCCTTGAGGGGCGGGCGGCCTCGAACGGGCGGCCGCCGACCACGGTGCCCCAGACGCCGATGTCCCTGATCTCCATCGGGTCGACGTTCAGCGGGTGCTCCTCCAGCACGGTGAAGTCGGCCGGCTTGCCGCTCTCGATGCTGCCGAGCTCGTGGTCGAGGTGCATCTGGTAGGCGCGTCCTAGCGTGACCGCCTACAGCGCGTCGATGCGCCGAGATCTTCTCGTGCTCGCCGAGCACCCGACCCGACGGCGTCACCCGGTTGACCGCGCACCACATCGTGTGGAGCTGGCCGAGCGGCGTGACGTTGGCGTCGGTGTGCAGCGAGAACGGCACGCCCTCGCGCTTGGCGGTCGCCGCCGGCTCCATCCGTTCGCCCGCTCGGGACCGACGCGTGATGTCGCTGGTGCTGGTCGCCCCAGTACCAGAGGTGGTTGGCGAAGATGTTGGCGCACATGCCGAGCTTCGCCATCGCGCCGGAACTCGCGCCGGGTGGTCAGCTGGCAGTGCTGCGACGGTGTGGCGGTGGTCGAGCCACGGGCACGTCGCTTACGAGTTGTTCGACGGTGTCGATCCAGCGCGTCGATCGTCGGTCGCCGTTGCAGTGGACGTGGACGTTGACGCCGGCCTCGTGGAACGGCGGGCCAGTCCACGAACTGCTCGGGCGGCACCGTCCATGCCCGTGGTCGGTCGCCGGTGTAGTAGCCCGGCCATCCCATCTTGGCGGTCCAGCCCTGGATCGAGCCGTCGAGCACGATCTTACGCCGGCGGAGCGCAGCTTGTCGGTGTCGGCGGCCGCCAGCTGCAGCATCAGCTCGGCGCCGTCTGCCCAGGTGGGTGCTGCCCGCCGGCCGCCCGTGCACGTGACGCTGGAGGATGCGCCACGGATAGTCGTCCTGGTCCACGACCTCGTGCCACAGTCGCCTGGCCGTCGGGACTGCCAGCCTGGAGCGCTGCGAGGTCGCACAACATCGTGATGCCCTGGTCCGCGCAGATCTGTCCGACCGCCTTGATCGCCGTCGGGTCGTTGATCGTGCCACGGGTCGCCCTGCCATCCAGCCATGCCAGGCCATCGCCGGCATCTCCTGCAACTTCGCCGTTCGGTTCGCCGTTACCGCGTCGCGGTCGACGCCGGGTGGTGGTCGCCGCGGGTGATCTCGTTGACGTTCGAGCATCGCGGTGTTGACCGTCGCGAGGCGCGCATCGCGCGTGGAACACGAAGATCGGTCGGTCGGTCGAACTCCGTCGAGGTGGTCGCGGGTGAGTCGCTCCTCGCCGGTGAAGTAGATCGGGTCGAATCCGCCGACCACGATCGGCTCCGGACGGACCCTCCTGTCTCGTCGTCGACCTCTCGCAATCGGTCGAGGAACGCGTCCGGTAGGTCCGGATTCCCGGGTGGTCCCTCCGTCGACCCGGTGGCGGTCGAACCAGCCCACGTAGGGGAAGCAGTGAGAACGCCCCTTCCAAACGGTGACCGTGTGCCTCGATCATCCCCGGCGTCAGGACGTGGTCGACGAAGCGGCGATCGATCCGGTGCGGTCCCCAGCTGGCGCATTCCTCGAGCGAGCCGGCCGCGAGCACCTTGCCGTCGTGGACGGCGACTGCCGCCACCTCCGGCTGTGCGGGATCCATCGTGACGATGGTGCGGGCCGGATAGATCGTGATGCTCACCCCGACGTGCTGATCCCCCCAGATCCGCGTTCTGCGCTGGAGTCCCGCTGGGCCCCCCCACCGAATCGTCACGCAAGCATGTGGGGAAATACGTGGGGAGTGCGGCGGGTGAGCGCGGGTCAGGCGAGATTCGGCGCGACCTCGGGGCGATGAGGTCCAGGTGGTCGAGGTCGCCGAGATCCATCACCTGCAGGTAGATCCGCTCGGCGCCGGCCTCGGCCCATGCCCGCAGTGTGGCGGCGACCTCGTCGGGCGTGCCGGCGGCGCCGTTCTCGCGGAGTTCCTCGGGCTCGTCGCCCGATGGCCGCCGCGCGCCGGATCACCTCGGCCTCGTCAGCGCCACCGCACACGATGAGCGCCGCGGAGAACATCATCGTCGCGGGTCCCGGTCGATGGATTCGCAGGCCGCCCGCGACACGATCGCACTGCGTCGTGAAGAACTCGTCGGGGCGCGAACGGCGTGTTGAACTCGGCGGCGATAACGAGCGGCCAGCGCGGGCGTCTGCTTCGCCCCGCCGCCACCGATGATGATCGGCACCGGTGACTGCACGGGCTTGGGCAGCGCCGGGCGATGCGACCACCGGATAGTGCCCGCCGGGCGAGTCGAACGTCTCGCCGACGGTAGTCGACCACAGCCCCGTGATGATCTCGAGCTGCTCGTCGAGCCGGTCGAACCGCTCGCCGAGCGGCGGGAACGTCGATGCCGTAGGCCTCGTGCTCGTGCCTCGTACCACCCCGGCGCCGAGCCCGAGTTCGACCCGCCCGCCGACATGTCGTCGACCTGCGCCACGGTGATCGCGAGCGGCCCGGGCAGCCGGAACGTCGCCGACGTCACGAGCGTGCCGAGGCGGATCGTCGAGGTGTCGCGGGCGAGTCCGCCCAGGGTGACCCAGGCGTCGGTCGGGCCGGGCAGGCCCGTCGCCTCCGCCCATCGCGAGGTAGTGGTCGCTGCGGAAGAAGGCGCCGTAGCCGAGTGCCTCGGCACGCTGGGCGACGGCGAGCAGGTCGTCGTACGTCGCGCCCTGCTGGGGTTCGGTGAAGATGCGGAGATCGGCGAGTTGCACACCCGCAGGCTACGCCGCGCGTGCGCGACACTGTGCGGTCATGGCACCACTGCAGCAACACGGCCGTCCCGTCGACGACGTCATCGCCGACCTGACCGACAAGCGCGTCGACGACGTCAAGTGGGCCGACGGTCGCACGTTCGGGATGGTCTACGACGGCGGGCCGTCGGTCCACGAGGTGGCCGAGCAGGCGGCGCGGCTCTACCTGCACGAGAACGCGCTCAACACCAAGGCGTTCCCGTCGCTGGGCGAGATCCAGTCCGAGGTCGTCGGCTGGACGGCCGGCCTGCTCCACGGCGACGACGCGTCGCCGGGTTCCTGACCAGCGGCGGCACCGAGTCGATCCTGTGTGGGGTGCTGGCCGCTCGCGAGCGGGGCCGTATCGAGCGGGGCATCACCGAGCCCGAGATGGTCGTGGCCGAGTCGCGCCACGCCGCGTTCCACAAGGCGGCCCACCTCTTCGGCCTCACGCTGCACAAGACCCCGGTCAGGCACGACTGGACGGCCGACGTCGACGCGATGGCCGCGCTCGTGCAACGCCGAACACGGTGCTCGTCGTCGGCTCGGCGCCGCAGTACCCGCAGGGCGTCCAGGACGACATCCCCGCGATCGCCGCGCTGGCCGCGTCGATCGGCGCCAACTGTCACGTCGACGCCTGCATGGGCGGGTTCGTGCTGCCCTTCGTCGAGATGCTCGGCCGCGAGGTGCCGCCGTGGGACTTCCGGGTCGACGGGCGTCACGACGATCTCGGCCGACATCCACAAGCTCGGCTACGCCCCCAAGGGCGTGTCGGTGATCCTGCACCGCACCAAGGCGTCTGCGCGCGCTACCAGACGTTCGTGTTCGACGACTGGCTCGGCGGCTTCTACGCCTCGCCGAACATGCAGGGCACCCGATCCGGGCTCCCGATGGCGTGCGCGTGGGCGGTCATGTCGCACCTCGGCATCGACGGCTACGTCGACCTCACTCGCCGAACGCTCGCCAACGCCGACGCGTTCCGCGCCGGCGTCGCGGCGATCGACGGCATCCGGGTGCTCGGCGACGGCCGGTTCCACCTCGTGGCGATGGCGCCGACCCGTCGTTCGAGCCCGAGATCGACATCTTCGCGCTCGGCGACGCGCTGCTCGCCAAGGGTGGTTCCACGATCGTCAGGGACCGCCCGACACCCTGCACTCGACGATCAGCAACTCGAACACCGGCGTGATCGACGAGTACCTGGACGACCTCGCCGAGTGCGTCGCCGAGGTCGTCGGCACCCGCACCGACGACCGCTGCACGAACTACGCCACGCTCGAGTGACGCCCGGAGGTCCGTGGCGATGAGCGAGACCCGCACGGTCCGGCGGGGCTTGGACCGTTGCGGCCGACCGATGTGGGCGTCGTCATCGCCGGGCTGGCGTCAGTTGACCTGGCGGGTCGGCGTCGGTCCAGAAGGGCTCGCGGAGCTTGAACTTCTGGAGCTTGCCGGTGGCGGTGCGGGCGAGTTCGTCGCGGAACTCGACCCGCTTCGGGCACTTGTAGCCGGCGAGCTTCGTCTTGGTGAACGGCGATCACGCTCGGCCTCGGTGAGCGCGCTGCCCGGGCGACGTGACGACGAGCGCCGTGACGAGCTCGCCCCACTTCTCGTCGGGAATGCCGATCACGGCGACCTCGGTGATCGTCGGGATGCTGGAAGATCGCATCCTCGACCTCGATCGACGACACGTTCTCGCCGCCGGTGATGATCACGTCCTTCTTGCGGTCGGAGATCGTGACGTAGTTGTCGTCGTCGATGATGCCACCGTCGCCGGTGTGGAAGAACCCGTCGTGGATCGCGGCGTCGGTCTGGTCGGGCTGCTCCCAGTAGCCCGTCCATCACCATGTTGCCGCGCGCCAGGATCTCGCCGTTGTCGTCGACCGCCATCGTGCAACCGACGACCGGCGCGCCGGCCCGGTTGAGCTTCACGGCCCGCTCGTTCGGCGTCAGGTCGTCGTACTCGGCGCGGCTGCGGTTCATCGTGATCAGCGGCGTGGTCTCGGTGAGGCCGTAGATCTGGACGAACTCCCAGCCCAGCTCGGTCTCGGTTCGCTCGATCGTGCGCGTCGGCGGGGGAGCGCCGGCGACGACGATGCGCACCCGGTCGCGGCCGGGGATCGGGCGACCGGTCTCGGCCTCCCAGGTGGCGGCGGCGTCGAGCACCATGTTGAGCACCGCCGGGCGCGCCGCACATCAGCGTCACGCCGTGCTGCTCGACGCGGCGGAGGATCTCCATGCCGTCGATCTTGCGGATGATGATGTGCTCGGCGCCCATGCCGGTGACGGCGTAGAGCATGCCCCATCCGTTGCAGTGGAACTGGGGGAGCGTGTGCAGGTACACGTCACGGTCGTTCACGCCCATGTGCCAGCCGAAGATCGAGGCGTTGAGCCACAGGTTGCGGTGCGTCAGCTGCACGCCCTTGGGGCGGGCGGTGGTGCCGGAGGTGTAGTTGATCGTGGCGGTCGCGTCCTCGTCGCCGTCCCACGGCTCGGGCTCGACGCCGAACTTCATCGAGGACGGCGTCGGCCTCGGCGCCGATGATCAGCTTGTGCTCGCACTCGACGTCGGCCATCGCGTCGGCGAGCTCGGGGTCGACGAGCAGGACCCGGGCGCCGGAGTGGGCGACGATGTACTTCACCTCCTCGGCGACGAGTCGGAAGTTGATCGGCACGAGGACGCGGCCCGACCCGACACGCCGAACAGCGCAGTGAGCAGTCGCGCGAGTTGTGGCTGACCATCGCGACCCGCTCGCCGACGCCGATGCCGAGCGCGTCGAGGCCGGCGGCCATCGCCCGGGCGCGCTCGGCCATCTCGCGATAGGTGATCGAGCCCCACGACTCGGCCGGCTGGTCGGGCTCGTCGACGATCGCGACCCGATCGGGGTAGACGAGCTCGGCCTCGCCGCAGGAAGTCGTTGACGGTCAGTGCCACCTTCATGGCCCGAACCTATGCCGCGACGGTCCCACCCCGAGACCCGAACGACGTTCTCCCGACCCGAATTCGGCCAGCTGCGGTCAGCCCAACGTTGCTCGATTCGGGTTTCTGGGATCACGGGTCGACTCGGGGCGGTGAGCGGCCAGGGGCGGTTGCGTTCCATCGTCAGGGCGAGGTCGAGCAGGAGCGGTTCGCTGAAGTGGCGACCGACGATCTGCAGGCCGATCGGGAGCCCGTCGAGCAAGCCGGCCGGCACCGAGATCGCCGGGTTGCCGTGCAGGTTCGCCGGGAACGTCAGGCGGCCGTTGTTGCCCGCGCCGGCCTCGATGCCACCGAACACGCCCGGCAGCGGGCCCTCGGCGTCGAACGCGACGTCAGGGTTGGTCGCCGTGATCACGAAGTCGACGCCCCGTCGGCGGAGTCGAAGATCCGCGCCATCGCCTCGTTGACCTCGGTGCGGCGGCGCTCGATCCGGGCCCGCGACGTGGCGTCGTACTTGCCCGCGGTCGCCTCGAGCCCGAACCGCATCTCGGGGGTGAGGTCGTCGGCGCAGGCCGGCCACTGGTCGGCGAGCTGTGCCGCGATCGAGAGCATCCCCGAGATCGACCAGGCGCCGCCCATGCTCGGCACGTGGGTGTCGAGGCCGTCGACGCGGTGCAGCCCGCAGTCGCCGATCAGGTCGGTCGCCGCCTCCTCGAGCAGCTCCCACATGACCGGCGACACGACTGCGCCGCCCCAGTCGTCGACGACCGCGACGCGCGCGCCGCGCAGCCCGTCGAGGTGCGTTCCGAGGCCGGTCTCCCAGCCATCGACCCGAGGGAGGCTCAGCGGATCGCGGGCGTCGTGGCCGTTGGTGACGTCGAACCAGCGGGCCGTGTCGCGCACCGACCGCGCCATGCAGCCGGTCGACACCGTGAGGTTGCCGTACTCGGCGTGCGGGCCGCGGGGAATTCGACCGAACGTGCCCTTGAGCCCGACGAGTCCGGTGAACCCGGCGGGAATCCGGATCGAGCCACCGCCGTCGCCGCCGGTGGCGATCGGGTAGATCCCACCGGCCACGGCCGCCGCCGATCCACCGGACGAACCGCCCGGTGTCCTGCCGTGCTGCCACGGGTTGTGGGTCGCGCCGTGCAGCTTCGTTCGGGTGAGATTGACGCCGCCGAACTCGCTCGCCGTCGTCTGGCCGGCGAGCACCGCTCCGCCGAGGTCGACGATGCGCTGCGACCATCGTGGCGGTGTGCGTCGGCGATCCCATCGCGCAGCGGAACCGATGCCTCGGTGTCCGGCCACCCCTCGACCGGTGTCGAGTTCCTTCACGCCGATCGGCACACCGCCGAACGGCAAGGTGACGTCGGCAGCGGCCGCGGCGCCCGGGCCGCGTCGCGATCCTCGAAGCACACGGCGTTCAGGTCGCTGGCGTCGACCGCGGCGAACGTCGGCCTCGAGTTCCTCGACCGGTGACCGCTCGCCCGACCGGAACGCCTCCACCAGCCCAACCGCATCACCCGTCCATGTCGTTCGCTCATGGGGCGGGACTGTAAGGGGCGCGTACGATCGGCGTCGCCATGGACTCACGCACATTTCTCGGACTCGAACCCACCCACAACCCGTTTCGTTGGAAGCTGCCCGTCACCGAGGGGATCTCGACGACGGGCAACTTCCTGTTCGGCGGCTCCGGCCTCGGCGCGGCGATCTCGGCGCTGGAGGGCACGTCGGGTCGCCAGTGCGTGTGGGCGACGGCGCAGTACCTGTCGTACGCCAAGCCGGGCGAGGTGCTCGACATCGACGTCCACATCGCCGTCGACGGGCACCAGATCACCCAGGCGCGTGCTGTCTGCCACGTCGCCGACCGCGAGATCCTCACCGTGAACGCCGCGCTCGGCGACCGCCCGATCGAGGCCTCGGGCCAGTGGGAGCCGATGCCGGCCGACGTCCCGCCACCGGAGGAGTGCGCGCAACGGCCGCACCACTCCGAGTGGTCCGGCACGATCAACGATCGGCTCGAGCAGCGGATGGTCAAGGGCCGGTCGTTCGAGGGCCTCGACGGCAGCGAACCCGGTGACGGCCAGACGCTCCTGTGGGCGCGGCTCCCCGACGTGATCACCGGCGTCGATGCGACCACGTTGGCGATTCTCGGCGACTTCGTGCCGATGGGGATCGGCCAGGCGCTCGGCGCTCGGGCGGGTGGCAACAGCCTCGACAACACGTTGCGGGTGTGCCGGATGGTGCCGACCGAATGGGTGCTGATGGACATCCGGGTGCACGCCGTCGAGCGCGGTTTCGGCCACGGTCTCGTGCACATGTTCGCCGAGGACGGCACACTGCTGGCGACCGCGAGTCAGTCGGTCATCGTGCGCTTCTGGAGGGGCTGAGTCCTTCCCACCTCGATTGCGTGGGCGGGCGGAGGCCGGGCAACACTGCCCTGATGCGACCAACGGTGGGGGTACAGATCACGTCGGCACTGATGCTGGCGGCGTGTGGTGGCGGCGGGCCCGAGGACGTGGCGGGCGACCGTCGCCGACCGTCTCGTCGGTGCCAGGCACCGTCGTAACGTCGACGGTCGCCCCGACGACATCGTCGACGACATCGTCGACGACATTCGACCACGACCGAGCCGGCTCGACCGCTCGCGATCAACGAGATGCAGGTGATCGGCTCGCACAACAGCTTTCACGTCAAGCCGCAAACAGCGGCCTTCAAGGCGATCGCGCGGTCTCGCGCGAACTCGCCGAGAGCATCGAGTACTCGCACCGACCGCTGACCGAGCAGCTCGAGGAGTTCGGCATCCGCCAGTTCGAACTCGACGTGTTCGCCGATCCCGAGGGTGGTCTCTACTCCAACCGCGCCACGAACGCCGTGATCGGACTCGACCCGGTCGCCCCCGAACCAGAGCTCCGGTTGCCCGGCTACAAGGTGCTCCACACCCAGGACTTCGACTACGAGACGACGTGTCTGACGCTCGTCGCCTGCCTGACCGAGATCGAGGTCTGGTCGAGTCAACACCCCAACCACCTGCCCGTGATGATCATGTTGGAGGTCAAGACCCAGTCGGTTCCGGAGGCGGCGGCCGCCGATGGGCTCGACCTGACGATCGACCTGCCATGGACCGTCCCGGTGCCGATCACGCCCGAACTGCTCGACGCGCTCGACGCCGAGATCACCTCGGTGTTCGATCCTGAGCAACTCATCACCCCCGACGACGTGCGCGGCCGCCGCGACGCTGCAGGCCGCCGTCCTCGACACGGGCTGGCCCAGCGTCGACGACAGCCGAGGCAAGGTGATCTTCACTCTGAACAACACCGGGGAGATGCGCTCGCTCTACACCGAGGGCCGACCCAGTATCGAGGGCCGACCGATGTTCACCAGCGCCACGCCCGGTGATCCCGATGCCGCCTTCGTCCGCTTCGACGACCCCGAACTCGCGGGGCATCGAGGAAGCAGCCAGAGCGGGTTACCTGATCCGCACCCGCACCGACTCGCCGACGGCCGACGCCCGGGCCAACGACACGAGCGAACGCGAGACGGCCTTCGCGTCGGGGGCGCAGTACCTGAGCACGGACTACTACGAGCCCAGCGAGTACTTCGACAGCCCGTACGTCGTGCGAGTTCGCGAATGGCGCCGCGGCGCGATGCAATCCGGTCACATCGCCGCCGACGTGCTCCGACGACCAGCTCGTGGAGTAGCCCGACCGATACGGCTGATGAACTCCACGGGTTCCGAATCCGCGAACCCGATCTGCGTAGTGTCGGCGCCATGACGCTCCCGATCCGACCCGGCATGACCGTGCCGCTTCCCGGCCCGCTGCACAGCCATCGCGACAAGCTCGGCGCGCTGGCCGACATGGGCTACACCGACATCTGGTCGGCCGAGTCCGATGGTGCCGACGCGTTCACCCCGCTCGGCTCTGGCCGCGGCCTGGGAGCCGCGCCTCCGGCTCGGCACGGCCATCGTCCCTGCCTACACCCGGGCGCCGGCATGCATGGCCCAGAGCGTGGCCTCGATGGCCGATGCCGCGCCCGGGCGTTTCGCCATCGGCATCGGCTCGTCGAGCAACGTGATCGTCGAACGCTGGAACGGCGTGCCGTTCGAGGAGCCGTACAAGAAGGTCCGCGACGTCGTGCGGTTCCTGAAGGACGCGCTGAGCGGCGAGAAGATCAAGCACGCCTACGACACGTTCGAGGTGAACGGGTTCAAGCTCGGCGTGCGCCCCGAGCAGACGCCGCCGATTCTCGGTGGCGGCGCTCCGCGAGGGCATGTTGCGACTGGCCGGTCGCGAGGCCGACGGTGCGATCATCAACTGGCTGTCGGCGACCGACGTGTCGACCGTGGTGCCCGTGGTGCGCGATGCGGCCGGGGGCGAAGACCGGAGATCGTCGCCCGCATCTTCTGCTGCCCGAGCGAGAACGCCGACATCGTGCGCAGCGCCGCGAAGTTCGCGATCGCCGCCTATCTGAACGTGCCCGTGTACGCCGCGTTCCACGAGTGGCTCGGCCGTGGCGACCAGCTCCAGGGGATGTGGGATGCGTGGGCGGCGGGCGACCGCAAGGCGGCGCTGGCGGCGATTCCCGATCAGGTCGTCGACGACCTCGTGGTGCACGGTTCGCCGGCGCAGTGCCGTGCCCAGATCCAGCAGTACTTCGACAACGGCGTGACCACGAGTTCGCTGGCGATCCTGCCGCTCGACCCCGCACTCGACTACTGGCAGGCCGTCACCGACCTGTCGCCGAGCGCCGGCTGACGACGTCCCGCCCGCCTCGAGGCCTCGGCGGCCTGGTCGTGGCGGGTCGCGCAGTGCCTGCACATTGCCCGCCGCTGCGGTCGGGGTGGTGGAGAGTCGTCGGGCGCGCTCGGCGAGCATCCGGCGGATCTCGGCGACGTGACGCAGGCCGCGCTCGCGGGTCTCTCGGCTGAGGCGGAACCGGGCGGTCACCGAGTCGTTCGGGAGCAGGGTGAGCTGCTCGGCGGCTCGACCGCGGCGTTGAACGGCGGAGTGAGGAGGTGTTGGTGATCATGGGCACCATCTTGACGAGGGGCTGTGACAGAGTTGCCGGGATCGAATCGCCCCAGCTCAGAGCCACCGCGACCGCGGACTCAGCCCTCGGGCGTGGCGGTGGGCGACACGGCTCGACGCGCTGCGGGATCCTGGTGGTAGAAGCCACGCAGTTCGGCGTAGAGCGCCGGCTCGTACTCGAACAGCTCGACCGGCCGGTTGAAGAACACCTCGGTGGCAACGGCGAAGAACTCAGCCGGATTCGTCCCCGCATACGGCCGCAGCACGGGTGACCCCTCGGCGCGAACGGTGTCGTACGCGGTCGTGCAGACCTCGATCCAGCGCCGTCGTGCGGCCTCGTCGCGCAGCGGTGGCGTGCCGTCGGTGATGCCGTCGAGCATGTCGAGCTGATGCGCGAACTCGTGATAGACGACGTTCTCGCCGGCCTCGGGGAAGCGGGCACCCCGTCGGGCCGCATTCCAGGAGAGCACGACCGGCCCGCGGTAGTGCGCCTGGCCGAGCAGGTTCTGTGTTCCCGACGCGACCACACCACCGCCGGCCGAATACACACCGTGCAGGCGAACCGTCGACGGATGCACGATGACCGACGTGAGCTGCGGGTAGTCGTCGATCTCCAGCCCGAGCAGGAGCATCGATGCCTGCGCGGCGATGAGCACCTTGATGTCGTCGGTCAGGGTGAACCCGTTGGCGGCCTCCCACCGGGTGCTGGCGAAGAAGCGGGCCACCAGCAGCTCCATGCGTTCGAGTTCGGCGGGGGTCAGCAGCTTCCAGTGCTCGAACCGCCGCTCGAGGAGGAGCCGCCAGGACTCGTCGAACTCGGGAGAGGTGGGCTCACCCGACAACCAGTTGCGGATCGATGCGATCACGATCCGGCATCTGGATGTGAGCGTCGCTGCGCGATCGCGGGCGGGACGGCGTCGGCTCCGCCGAAGTACTCGGCCAGTCGCCGTTCGGCATCGTCGCCGAACAGGATCTCGGCGACGTCGAACAGTCCGGCGGAGTTGCGGATGTCGTCGTCGTGGACCACGAGTTCGATCTTCGAGCGTCGCCGCATGAAGTCCTCGAGTCGTGTCACCATCTCCGAGCGGGCCGCCGAGTACAACTCCACGCGCAGGTAGTCGGCCGACCCCATCACGTCGTGCGCCATCGTCGGGTCTTCGCGGATGGCTTCGAGCATGCCGAATGCCGCGCCGCCCGTAGCGTCGCCAGAGTCGGTCGGTGAGCGGCTCGGTGTCGGCCTTCGTGCGGAACTCGTCGAGTCGCATCAGCCGCGCCTGACGGTAGAACTCGTCGCGGGTCGCCTCGGCCGGTTCGCCGTACCAGTTGCGCAGGTCGGCCTCGAGGGGAACGCCGAGCGACTCGATCTCGTCGGCAACCTCCTCGCCGACGTTGAGGCAGTCGGTGAGCTTGCCGCCGAAGATCGTGACGATCTTCGCGCGCGTGGTCGGTCTCGACGGCGTGCTTGCGACTCAGCTTCGTCCAGTCGACCGTGGAGTGGTCGGCGTCACCGCTACCGCGCCGGAACCACGATCGCCGACGCTGCGACGTGGGCACCACCAGCGGGCGGACACCGACGCGTTCGGCGATGATGTCGGCACGGGTGAGTGGTGCATCGAGGTCGAGGCGCGCATTGATCTGAGCCGAGGAGGAACTCGACGTCGTCGTCGGTCACCTCGGTGAACGGCGTGTCGACGCGGGTGTCGGTCGTGCCGATCACCGAGCGGCGACCCATCGGGATGACGTAGAAGAGTCGCTGGGTGTCGTCGAAGAACGCCAGCACCCGATGGTGGTCGTGCGTCGTCAGCCGGGGAACCACGAGGTGGATGCCCTTCGAGTACACGATGCGATGGTCGCTGCGCACGCCCCACTCCTCGTTGAGTTCGTCGACGAACGGGCCGGCCGCGTTGACGATCGTCGTGGCAGTGACCGTGAACTCCTCGCCCCGATCGACGTCGCGGACCGTGGCCACCCAGCGTCCGTCGACGCGCTCGGCCGAGACCAGCTCGACGTAGTTGGCGGCAGCGGCGCCGGCCTCGATGGCAGCACGGACGAAGGAGAAGACGAACCGAGCATCGTTGTCGACGAGGACGCCGTCGAAGTACTCGATGCCACCGGCGACGCTCGACGTGTCGACGGCGGGTTCCTCGCGCTCGATCTTGTCCGTCGACAACAGCCGGGGTGGCTTGGTGCCGAACTGTCCGATGATCCAGTAGCCGAGCGCCCCGAGCCCGGCGAACCACGGCTTGTAGGGCGCCGATTCGTCGAGCGACGCGTAGAACCCGATCTGGCGGATGTTGGCCGGATAGGCCTTCATCAGTCGATTGCGCGACCGACACAGCTTGAACACGAGCCACAGCTCGTAGTTCTCCAGGTACTTGAAGCCGCCCCAGACCAGGTTCGACGACGCCTGGCTGGTGAAGCTGGCGAAGTCACCGCGGTCGATCACGCGCCACCGAAGCGCCCCGTCCCGCGAGCGACGCTGCTGCCACCGCGCCGTTGATGCCGCCACCGATGACGAGCGTGTCGAAGTGCTCGTTGCGGAGGCGTTGCAGATGATGATCACGCAGGCTCATGGGCGATCACGACGTCACGATCATGACCGAGGCGACCACGCTGAACACCCCGACGGCGACCGGGGTGGCGTACGACGCCCATTTCGGGAAGCTCTTGTACGGCGGCGCGAGCATCACGATGCCGCAGATCGAACCGGCGATGATGCCGCCGACGTGACCGCCGATCGAGATGCCGGGGATCGCGAACGTGATGAACAGGTTGAGGATCAGCGTGGCGCCGATACCGGTGGTGAAGGGGTTGACCCCACGCCTCCACAGCCCGATCGTCGCCGCCGCCAACAGTCCGAACACCGCGCCGGATGCGCCGGCGGTGATGCCGGCACCTCCGATGACGATGACGCCGAGCGAACCGCCGAGGAGCGCCGCCATGTAGAGCAGCAGGTACTGGATCCGCCCCATCGCCGGCTCGAGCATCCGGCCGAGCGCATAGAGGAAGTACATGTTGAACGCGAGGTGGATGACGCCGAAGTGCATGAAGCCGGACGTGACGAGGCGGTACCAGCCGTCGGGCTCGGTGATGAACACGCCGTCGGCGCTCTGCCAGGCGATCTGCTGGGCGAGCACCTCGCGGCTGAGGCCGAAGCGCAGGTGGGCGTCGGTGACGCTTCCCGTCATCGCGCCGGGGTCGCGGGTGAACAGCAGCACGCCGATGAAGATCGCCACGTTGATGCCGATCAGCGTCATCGTCACCAGCAACGGCTGACGGGCCGACCAGAACCGGGCGCGGGTCTTCACATCGGGCCGCCCGGCCTTGGCGCAGGTGAGGCAGTGACTGCCGACGCTGGCCTGGACGAGGCACGACTCGCAGGCCGGGTTCCCGCACCGGGTGCACCGACGTCCGGCCGGGCGATCGGGATGCCGGTAGCAGGTCGTCACGGGCGCCGACGGCGGGGGAACGGGGAGTGGCCCGGTGGGCCCGGCGGCACCCATGGCTGGAACCGGACCCGAACGATGGCGGCCCGGAGGCGCCGGACGGGCCTGGCGGGGGCGGCGGCGGCAACGGCACGTCGATCAGGGTATCGACCAGCGTGGCGATGGGGCAGCGCGCAGCGGCGAACGGGCTGGTCAGAACGGCGTCGTGGTGACCAGATCGCTCGCGCGCGCCACCGGAGCCAGCAGATTGCCCTGGACGGCATCGCAGCCTGCCGCTCTGAGGTGGCGGAGCTGTTCGACATCGTTCACACGCTGGGCAACCACGCGCATCCCCAGCGCGTGGGCGAGCAGCACCACGGCGCGGACCAGGCGCGTGTCGGTGTCGGACGAACCGTTGCCGAGGCCGAAGATTCCGTCGAGCTTCAAGATGTCGGCACCGATGTCGGTGAGGACCGAGAGCGTGTTCGCGCCGGTACCGAAGTTGTCGATGGCGGTGCGCACGCCGAGCCGTCGAAGCGCCTGCACCGATCGGTCGACGTCGACGCTGCGTCCGAGCAAGGCGGTTTCGCGTGCCTCGAGCACGAGTTGCTCGGGACGCAACCCATGGCTGCGCAGCATGGCCATGACGAAGTTGACGAAGGAACTGCTCGCCAACTGGACCCTCGACACGTTCACGTGGACGGCGAAGTCGTCACCGACGATGCCGCGCTCGGTCCAGAGCCTCGTCTCGAGGAGAGCCTGGTCGAGGACGAACTCGCCGAGCTGCGCAATCGATCCGGCCTCCTCGGCGATCGAGATGAACGCGCTCGGATCGATCCACCCGCGCTCGGGATGGTGCCAACGGACGAGGGCCTCGGCACCGACCGCCTGGTGTGTGATCGGTCGAGAACATCGGTTGGTACTCGATGGTCAGACGTCGGTCGGCGATCGCCCGCGCCAACTCGGAGGCCAGTTCGGCCCGTTCGCGCGCCAGCGAGCGCATTTCGGCGGTGAAGAGCACGCTGCTCCCGCGCCCGGCGTTCTTCGCCTCGTACATCGCGGTGTCGGCATTGCTGATCAGCGTCGACGCTGCCGACGTGTCGTTGTCGCTCAGCAACTCGTCGTCGGAGACGGCGACGCCGATGCTCACCGACAATGGCACGTCGAGTTGCCGGAGCCGGAGATTCCCGGTCAGTGCGCGTCGGGCGCGATCGGCGAGACCGAGGGCCTCATCGGCGCTGGCCAGGTTCGTGCAGACCACGAGGAACTCGTCGCCGCCGATGCGCGCCACGCTGTCCTGCGGGCGGATCGACTCGGACAGGCGCTGCGCGGCGGAGATGAGCAGGCGGTCGCCGACCTGATGGCCGAGCGCGTCGTTGACGTGCTTGAGCCGATCGAAGTCGACGAAGATCGCGGCCACGTGGCCCGGTCGCCCCCGCTGGTCGGCCAGCGCGTGTGCCAGCGTCGTGAGAATCTGGCGCCGGTTGGCGAGGCCGGTCAGCGAGTCGTGCGTCGCGCGGTGACGCAGGTTCGCCGCGGTGCTCCGTGAGATCGTCACGTCGTGGGCCGTGATGCCGATGAAGCCGCCGCCGGCATGGGCAGCGTCGTGGCGGGTGGCAACGGTCGCCCGGAAGATCCGGTGTTCTCCGGTGGCGTCGATGTGATCGATGTCGCCCTGCCAGACGCCATCGGTCGAGCCGTTGACGAGGTGACGAGGCGCGTGGTCGAGCATCGATCGCAGGACGGCGCGACTCGCCGAACCAGGCGTCATCGCAGCGACGGACGTCGGCCCCGAGGAGTTCCAGGGCGGTCTCGTTGGCCGACAGCACCGTGCCGTCGAGCCCGAGCACGACGACAGCGGTGCGGTCGGCGTCGAGGAGTTCACGGAGGGCGAGCGGGAGTGACGCGGCGAGCTCAACTGCCTCGGGGTGTGACCGCCTGGTTGTCGCTGTCGCCATCTGGCACAACGTGCTCGCTTCCGTTCGATTGTCGATCTGAGCCGTGCCGGTCAGCGCTGGTACGTCCCGTTCAGGTCGGTCGACCTGATCGTGGCCTGCGCGATGGCCTCCAAGAACTCGGTTGCGAGTGTTCCATCGGCAAGTTGGAGCGGAGTGTTGAGCGCGTATGCAGTGAATCGGTACACGTGAGCATCGTCGCCGGGTGGCGGGCACGGGCCACCGTAGGCGACATCGCCGAAGAAGTTGAGCGCCTGGGTGGCTCCGGCGGGGACGTCGCCCTCGACGAGGGCGATCTCGTTCGGGTCGAGTCCGGCGATCACCCAGTGGACGAACGGCTGGCCGTCGCTGACCGCTGAATCGTCGACCATGGCGATCGCGATCTCGACGGTGCCGTCGGGCACCCCGCCCCAACTCAGCGACGGTGCGACGTCGAGGCCGTCGCACGTGTACCGAGCATCGATCGTCTCCCCGCTCGAGCCAGGGCGCCGTCATCGTGAACGCCTCCGAGACGGTGCCCGTCGGCCAGTTCCGGGCCGAGGCTCGGGGCGGTGCGCGGCGAGGTCGTCGAACTCGTCGAGGAACGCGCTGTTGCTCACCTCGGTCGTCGTGGCGGGTGCCGGATAGTCGGCGGGGTCGTACGGCCGGAGTTGTCGCCGTCGCCGGTGTCGCACCCGGCGACGAACAGTGCGCACGCAACCGCAGCGGCGATCGCGGTCCATCGTTTCGCGTCGTGCCGTCTCACCCGGCGGAGCGTAGGCGCGTCGAGGGGCTGGTCGGGCATCGTCGTCGTCAGCGACCGGTAGCCTCCCTCGGGTGACCGAACGCCTGACGTTGTTGACCGTTCACGCCCATCCCGACGACGAGGCATCGAAGGGTGCGCCGACGTTCGCGAAGTATCACGACGAGCGGCGTCCACACGGTCCTGGTCTGCTGCACCGGTGGCGAGGAGGGCGACCTGCAGAACCCGTCGCTGCGCGAACCGGGCCAGCCGTTCCACGGTCTCGACCCCGACGAGGAGCGAGCGCTCGTGGCGTCGATGCGGGCCGGCGAACTGGCGGCGTCGGCGGAGATCATCGGCTTCGACGTGGTCGAGATGCTCGGCTATCGCGACTCGGGCATGGCCGACACCGAACCGAACAACCACCCGGACTGCTTCCACCAGGCCGACATCGACGAGGCCACGGGCCGGCTGGTGGCGATCATCCGCCGTGAGCGGCCGCAGGTGATCATCACCTACGGCGACGACCAGGCCGGCTACCCGCACCCCGATCACCTCAGGGTGCACGACATCTCGGTGTTGGCATTCGAACGTGCCGGCGATCCGGACTGGTATCCCGACCTCGGTGAGCCGTTCGCCCCGTCGAAGCTCTACTACTCGGTGTGGTCGAAGGCCCGGATGATGGCGATCCACGAGATGATCCTGCGACCTGAAGGGCGAGTCGCCGTTCGAGCAGGAGTGGCTCGATCGCCCCGGCCAGGACCATCGCATCACCACCCGGATCGACATCACCGGATACATGTACGCCCGCACGGGTGCGCTTCGGGCTCACGCCACGCAGGTCGACCCGAACGCACCGTGGTGGTTCGGCGTCGACGACGACCAGATGACCGAGGCGTACCCGTGGGAGGACTGGATCCTCGCTCGCTCGCTCGTCGGGTCGATCCCCGCCGACGATGGCGAGCGCGACCTGTTCGCCGGAGTGCATGAGCGGGTTGCGCCGTGAGCGTGCAGTACCGCGTCGTGGTCGCCAAGAAGGACGAACGTGTCGACGGGCCCGACGACGCCGATGTCGTGATCACCGTGCCGCTCGTCGACGCGGCTGCCGACGACTTCGATCCGACCGTGGCGTACATGCGCGGCGTGCTCAAGGCCTCCGGTCACACGGGCATCGTCCTCGACGAGTTGAAGTCGGGCGCTTCGGCGGTCGCCATTGCCGCCCTCGTCGCAGCATCCTGACGGGGTGCGCGGTCGCATCATGTCGGGGTCGATGGTGACGTCGCCTCGGAGGCTCAGTCGGCCGAGCGCATGACGTCGCGAAGATCGCGGTAGCCGATCAGCGAGGCGCCGCTCGACGCGAGCCGATCTCGCAGGGCGTCGCCGGTCACCAGCTCGAGGTCGTCGATCCAGCCCTGCGTGTACGCACCGAGCGCTCGCACCTCCGGGCGTGTCGATCGCCGGTTGGACATGGATCTCGGTGACGCCGGGCCGAAGATCGTCGATGGCGGCGAACACCCGGTCGGCACTTCCGGCGCGCCAGTCGTGATCGAAGTGGTCGGGGAAGACCACACCTTCGTCAGAGGCGAGTCGCCGGAACGGGAAGCCGGCCTGCTCGGCCGAGATCGTCGACGGGAGGCGGATGGGCAACGCGAACTCGACGGCCAGTTCGAGGTAGACGTCGAAGAACTCCGGCCGCAGCGTGATGGCCGTCAGGTGCGGGGCGAGGTGGGTGACGTCGATGCCCCAAGCGAGGGCGCGCTCGATCTGGGCCTGCAGCTCACGCAGGACTTCGGCCGGATCGGCATGCTCCCAGAGGTCCTCGAGCGTCCGGGGGAAGCCACCCTCGCCCGACTGGAGCGACGGGGCATGGGTGATCGGGCCCCAGCGGTAGCACTCGTGCTCGGCGTTGAGGGTGAGGTGGACGCCGATGTCGTCGGTGAGCTGTGCGGTGCGGGCGGCGTGGCCGGCCCACGGGGCCGGCACCATGATCGACGCGCAGGTGGCGACCCCGTCGTGCAGCGCCTCGAAGACCCCGACGTTGGCGGCGTGGCACGACCCGAGGTCGTCGCAGGAGATGATCACCAGACGATCGTCGGGTCGATGCCCGAGACGTTCGGCGAGGGAGATCTCGTCGGTCACCGCGGCGACGCTACCGGACGGTCAGGACGAGCAGGTCGTCCAGAGGCCGAGCCCGGCGGCCTCCGCGTCGTGCGGCCGCCCTGGCGAAGTCGGGAGCGAACGTCGAGTTGGGTTCGATCGTCAGCGGTGTGGCGTAGCCGTGCCGGATGATCTCCATGTTGACGAAGGTGTCGGCCTGGTCGTCGATGAGCAGGTAGACGTAGCCCAGGAGCCGGCCGTAGTCGTCGCGGCCGACGACGTCACGTTCGATCCGCACGGTGGATCCGACCGGGAGCAGCGAGGTGGTGAACGCGCTCGCCTCCGGTCCGTAGCACTCGATCGGAGTGTTCGGCTTCTTCGTCTCGGGCGTGTCGATGCCGATCAGCCGCACGCGTTCGTCGCGTCCACCGATCCGCACGTCGATCGTGTCGCCGTCGACCACGTGCGTGATCGTCGCCGTGCCGTCGCCCGACGTTCGGTCGACCCCGCTGCAACCCGCGGTGACGGCGAGCACACAGCACACTGCTCCGACGAGGCGCACTGCGTCGTTCTATCCGTCCCGGTCTGCGTCACCTCCCACCGACGGTTTGTGTTGCAGTCCGGTTGGGACGTCCCAACGGAATTGCAGCGCAAACCGGGATTTCGGGGTGATGAGTGGGTCAGAGGCGTTCGATGATGGTGCCCGTGCCGAGACCGCCACCGCAGCACATCGAGATCAGGGCGTAGCGGCCACCCGTGCGCTCGAGTTCGTAGAGCGCCTTGGTCAGCAAGAACGCTCCCGTGGCCCCGAGCGGATGGCCGAGCGCGATCGCTCCGCCGTTCGGGTTGGTCTTGTCGAGGTCGGCGCCGACCTCCTTGGCCCACGCGAGGACCACGGAGGCGAACGCCTCGTTGATCTCGAACACGTCGATGTCGTCGATCGTCAGCCCGGTGCGCTTCAGCAGGTGCCGCGTGGCGTCCATCGGGCCGGTGAGCATCAGGACCGGGTCGGTTCCGACGAGGCACGTGTCGACGATGCGCGCCTTGGGCGTGAGACCCAGCGCGCTGGCCTTGGCCTCGGTGGCGACCATCACGGCTGCCGCGCCGTCGGAGATCTGCGACGAGTTGCCGGCGGTGTGCACGCCGTTCTCGCGGGCGACGGGCTTCAACGTGGCGAGCTTCTCGAGCGTCGTCTCGCGCAGACCCTCGTCGCGAGCGACGGTGTGGGTCGTCCCGGTCGGGTTGCCGTCCTCGTCGAGATCGGGTGCCTCGATGGTGATGTACTGGCCGGCGAACCGGTCTTCGGCCCATGCCTGGGCGGCGCGCTGCTGCGAGGCGAGACCGAAGGCGTCGGTGTCGTCGCGGGTGATGCCCCACTTGTCGGCGATGCGCTCGGCACCCTCGAACTGCGAGGTCATCTCGTACTGCTCGAAGTAGGTCTTCGGAATCGGGATGCCGAGGCCGAGGGCCTTGTTGCCCGAGGCGCCGATCGGCACCCGGCTCATCGCTTCGACGCCGCAGGCCAACGCCAAGTCGACCGCGCCCGAACCGACGAGCGACGACGCGAGGTTCGTTGCCTGCTGACTCGATCCGCACTGGGTGTCGATGGTCGTCGCCGCGGTGGTCAACGGCAGCCCTGCGGAGAGCCACGCGGTCCGTCCGATGTTGAACGCCTGCTCGCCGACCTGGCTGACGCAGCCGGTCACGACCTGGCCGACCTCGGTCGGGTCGATGCCGGTCCGGTCGACGATTGCTCGTTGGACCTGGGCGAGCACCTCGGCGGGGTGCATGGTGGACAAGCCACCGTTGCGCTTCCCGATGGGGGTGCGGACGGCATCGACGATCACGACATCAGACATGTCGACGACGGTAGTTCGCGTCAGGCCTCGGCGACCCACTCGTCGATCAGGCGCCGGGCGACGGAGATCCCGGGCGGGATCGTCGGAAGCGCATCACGGCGATACCAGTTCGCGTCGGCGATCTCGGTCTCGTCGGGCACGAGGTCGCCGCTCAGGTAGTCGGCGCGGAATCCGATCATCAGGCTGTGCGGGAACGGCCAGGGCTGGCTCGCACGGTAGGTGACGTTGCCCACCTTGACCCCGACCTCCTCCGCCACCTCGCGCACGACTGCACCTTCCAGGTCCTCGCCGGCCTCGACGAATCCCGCCAGACACGAGTACATCGGCATCGGGAAGTTGACACCGCGCGCGAGCAGGGCCTCCTGATCCGGGCCGGGCTCGCCTCGGGTGACCAACACGATCATCGCCGGGGCGAGACGCGGGTAGGCAACCAGTCCGCAGGCCGGACACTTCATACCGCGCTCGCCGGACGACGGTTCGGTCGGCGTCGCGCAGCGCCCGCAGAACCGGTGCGTGCGGGCCCATTCCACGATCTGCACGGCGCGTCCCGCAGCCATCCACTCGCTCTGCGCGGCTCGCCCGAAGTAGCTGTACAGGTCGAGCGCGGAACCGTACGACGGGTCATCTGCCTCGGCCGGAACGTCGACCGCCCACCACGCATCTCCCGCGACGATGCCGATCACGTGGCGCTCCCACGATTCGTCGGCGAGTTCGGTGTCGACGAACACCGAAGTGCCGATCACGTGGATGTACCGATGGCCACCGGCATGATCGGCCGGTTCGACGTTCAACGCCAGGTACAGATCGGACGAGTTCGGGTGCGATGTTGCTGGATCCATCGGGCCCATGCGTAGCACGCGCCCGGTTGGGCCCCCGTACGGTGGGGACATGGATCCTGCACTGCATCCGGACGTGTCGGCCCTCGCGCCGCTCCTCGGAACATGGGAGGGCACCGGCGCGGGCGAGTACCCGACGATCGACGACTTCACGTACCTCGAGTCGGTCACCTTCGGTCACGTCGGCAAGCCGTTCCTCGCGTATTCGCAGCGCACCCGCCATCCCGACACCGGCCTGCCGATGCATGCCGAGTCGGGCTATTGGAGGGTGCCGGCGCCGGGCAGCATCGAGATCGTCATGGCCCAGCCGACCGGCCTCGCCGAGATCTACGACGGGGCGGTCGTCTCGAACGAGGGCACGGTCGTCGTCGACGTGCGCTCGCGGTCGATCGGCGCGACGCCGACCGCCAAGGAGGTCACGATCACCGAGCGCACATTCTCCGTGTCGGGCGACGAGCTGCAGTACACCTTCCGCATGGCAGCCGTCGGCCAGCCGCTCCAACACCACCTCAGCGCGCGCCTGCGAAGGGTCCCGTGACGACCTGTCACGTTTGACCCGGAACCGTGTGAACACGGCAATGTGTATCGCTACACTTGCCACACATATCTGAAGGGGAGTACCCCTCGAGGTCCGTCGTCAACACACTCCGCATGGAGTCGGTGGGGCCAGCCCGAGTGGCGGGGAGACCTTCAGCGAACCACCTACGTTTGCTGAAAGTTGGCCATGCCCACGACCACCACCCCCACCCCTGCCGGGAGTTCGACCGTCGAACCCTGGCACCGTCAGTCGGTCGCCCTCGTCCTCGATGAACTCGGTGCGTCCGTCGACGGTCTCGATCCCGCCGAGGCGGTCGCCCGGCTCGAACAGTTCGGGCCGAACGAACTGACCGAATCGGCGGGGACGAGCAAGCTGCTGCTGCTCTGGCAACAGATCTCCTCGGTGATGGTGCTGATCCTGATCGGCGCGGCATTCTTGTCGCTCATCCTCGGCAAGTACCTCGAGGCCGGAGCGATCGGTGCGATCGTCGTACTGTTCGCGGCCCTGGGCTTCATCCAGGAGTACCGCGCCGAGCAGGCCATCGCTGCACTTCGGCGCATGGCGGTGCCGTCGGCGCGTGTCACCCGAGGCGGTGTCGCGACGTCGGTGTCGGTCGGCGAACTGGTGCCCGGAGACATCGTCCACCTCGATGCGGGCACGGTGGTGCCCGCCGACATGCGTCTCACCGAAACCGCGAGCCTGCGCATCGAGGAGGCGGCGCTCACCGGTGAGTCCGAGCCGGTCGACAAGCAGGTGGACGCGGTCGACCGTGACGGTCTGGCGCTCGGCGACCGGGTCTGCATGGCGTACTCCGGCACGCAGGTGAGCGCTGGGCGTGGCAAGGGCATCGTGGTCGCGACCGGGATGCAGACCGAACTGGGTCACATTGCCAGTCTCCTGCAGGGCGTCGAAGCGGAGCAGACGCCGCTGCAACGGCGGCTCGACCTCGTCGGCAAGCAGCTGGCGCTCATCGGCATCCTGGTTGCGCTCGCTGTCGTCGTCATGGGCGCCATCTCGGGTGAATCGGCTGCCGATCTCGTCCTGACGGCAATCAGTGTCGCCGTTGCGGTGATTCCCGAGGGTCTGCCCGCCGTCGTCACGTTCACGCTGGCGATCGGGGCGCAGCGCATGCTGCGACGCCAGGCACTGATTCGCAAACTGCCGGCCGTCGAGACGCTGGGTTCGGTCACCGTCATCTGCTCGGACAAGACGGGAACGCTCACCGAGAATCGTATGACGGTGACGGTGCTCGACGTCGCCGGCCAGCAGCTCCGATTCGAAACGGGTGCTGCCAGCGGGGTCGAGGCCGGACCACCGGCACTTCGGCTGGCGCTCGTCGCCGGGTTGCTGTGCAACGACGGTGAATTCCAGCAGGCGGCCGACGGCACGATCGCCCTGCTCGGCGATCCGACCGAGACGGCGCTCCTGCAGGCTGCCCACGACGCCGGGCTCGACGTCGCAGCGCTGCGCAGTGCAGTGCCGCGAGTCGACGAGCGGCCGTTCGACTCGACCCGCAAGCGGATGAGCACGATCCACGCGCCGCTCGTCGGCGGTACTGCCGACCTCGCTGCCCTGCCGCAGGATCGCACGATCTCGTTCGTCAAGGGTGCCCCCGATGGCCTGATCGAGCAGGCGACCACCGTCTACGACGGAACCGAAGTCGTCGAGTTCGACGACTCGTGGAGGCAGCGTGCACTGGCCGCCAACGATGCCCTCGCGGCGGGCGGCATGCGGGTGCTCGGGCTGGCCTATCGCACGCTCGACGCACCCGATGACGACCCGGAGTCGTCGCTGACCCTGCTCGGGCTCGTCGGGATCATCGACCCGCCGCGCGCCGAGGTTCGTGACGCCGTTGCTGTCTGTCGCAGCGCGGGCATCCGCCCGGTGATGATCACCGGCGACCATCCGCTGACCGCCGTCGCCATCGCCAAGGATCTCGGCATCACCAACAACGACCGGGTACTGATCGGCTCCGAACTCGACCGGATGAGCGACGAGGAGTTCAGCGACGCGGCGGCCGAGGTGTCGGTCTTCGCCCGTGTGTCGCCCGAGCACAAGCTGCGCATCGTCGGCGCTCTCCAAGCGCAGAACCAGGTGGTCGCGATGACCGGCGACGGTGTCAACGATGCGCCCGCTTTGAAGCGCGCCGACATCGGCGTGGCCATGGGCATCACCGGCACGGATGTCTCCAAGGAAGCAGCCGACATGGTGCTGCGCGACGACAACTTCGCCACGATCGTGGCTGCGGTCGAAGAGGGCCGGGTGATCTACGACAACCTGCGCCGCTTCGTCAGCTTCGCCGTCGCGGGCAACCTCGGCAAGATCATCGTGATGCTCGTCTGGCCGATCCCGTTCCTCATGTCGGGCGCCGACGTGAGCAGCGTGATTGCCTTCCTGCCCCTGCAGTTGCTGTGGCTCAACCTGATGACCGACGGTCTGCTCGGGCTGTCGATGGGTGTCGAGCCCGCCGAACCGGGTGTGATGCAGCGTGGTCCGCACCGGCCGTCTGACGGGCTGTGGGCAGGTCGGCTCGGGCATCGCACGGCGTGGGTCGGCACGCTCATCGGTGTCGCCACCCTGGCCGTCGGGTTTGGCTACTACGCGCTCGACCTCGATCAATGGCAGACGATGATGTTCACGGCGTTGGCGTTCATGCAGGTCGGCCAGGCCTTCGCGCACGCGGTCGTCGACCGAGTCGCTGCGCACGATCGGACTCGGGACGAACCGGCTGATGCTCGGCATCGCTGCCGGGGTGGTCGCGCTGCAGCTGGCTGCGGTCTACACCCCGCTCAGCGAGTTCCTCGACCTCGACACGCTGAGCGCTGTCGACCTCTCGATCTGCGCGCTGCTCGGTGTCGGACTCCTCGCCGTCATCGAGACGGTCAAGCTGGTCACTCGTCGCCGAGCGGCGTGAGCTTGTCGTGGAACCAGTCGAGGATGATCTCGCCCCGCTGGACACGATGGACCGGTGACCCGGACCGTGACAGCTCGTGGTTCTCGCCGGGGAATCGATAGAAGTCGACCTCCCTGCCGAGCAGCTTGAGCGCCACCCACAGTTCCTCGGCCTGGCCGATCGGACAGCGCCAGTCGTTCTCGGAGTGGATGAGCAGCATCGGCTTGTCGATGTTCCGCACGCCGCTGATCGGCGAGAGTCGTTGGTATTCCTCCGGCGCGTCGAGGTGCGACACACCATGTTCGGCGATGAACGCCGTCGAGATGTCCGACTCCCACTCCTCCGAGACCAGGTTGTTGACCGCCCGTTCCGAACAGAATGCCCGAAACCGCTCGCCGTGATGTGCGGCGAGCCACGTTGCCATGAACCCGCCGTACGAGCCACCGAGCATGCCGACGCGATCCGGATCGCAGAAGTCGTAGTTGTCGAGCGCCGTGTCGATGATCGCGAGCACGTCGTCGACATCGACGCTGCCCCAGCCCGAGCCGGGCGTGATCGGGTGATGTTGCCCGAGGATCGCTTGGCCCCAGCCGGTGTGGCGACCACTCCCGCCGCGTGGGTTGCCGAGGACCACGACGAAGCCGGCAGCCGCCTGCATCTGGAACTCGTCGAAGAAGTGTTCGCCGTACTGGGTGTGCGGGCCGCCATGCACGTTCAAGAGCACCGGGTAGCGACGCGTGTCGTCGAAGTCGGCAGGCCGCATGATCCACGCGTCGATCTCGTCGGTCCCGTCGGTCGTTCGGGCCCTGAAGTGCTCCCATCCGAGCAATCGTGCAGCGAACTCATCGCCGACGTGGGTGCGGCGCTCGTCGCCGACATACAGCTCGTCGGCGTGATCGACGTACGACCGAACCGTCGCCACGACCCCGGCCGCCGCGTCGAACGACGTGACGGTCACGCGGACCTGCGGTGAGTGGAGCAGGAACGAACGATCCATCGGAGGGCATCCGGTAGAGGTGAGCGTGACCGCGATCTTCAGCGACTGCGAGGAGGTGGCTGTCGGACTCCCAGACCGGCGCCGGCGAACCGGAGGTCGTCTCGAACGTCCGGTCGAAACCGGCGGAGATCCATCGGATGTCGGATTCGGCTGCGCCCTGGCTGTCGATCGGGAGGATCCCGACCTTCGCGTTCTGCGGATACACCGCTGGGTCACCGAAACCGACGAATGCAACCAGTGATCCGTCCGGCGAGACCGATGGCGAGAGGTACTGGCCGTCGTGAGCCGTGAGACACACGATGCCGTCACCATCGGCGGGAGGTGTGAGCGACACGACATAGAGATCCCGGGCGTGGTCACGATCCCAGGTGTCGTGGCGTTGCGCCGACGTGACGATGCCGGTGGAGTCGCGACGCCAACTGACCCCGCGGTGCTGGAACTCGCCCGGGGTGAGGTCGCGGGGTGCGCCGGTGCCGTCCGCGGCCACGACGTGGACATGGTTCGGCCGGTCGAAGACCCAGTCCTCGCCGTTGAGGCGGCTGAAGAATCGCTCGACCTTGCGGGGCGCCTGCCACGAGGCGTCCTCGGCCTCGTAGCGCTCGTGACGATGACGGCTGGTGAACGCGATCCATTGCCCGTCGGGCGACCACGCCACGTCGCCGAGCCCGTCGGGCATCGTGCACACGGTGCGCACCTCACCGGGCACGCCGACAGGCAGAACGTGCAGCGTCGAGTCGCCCTTCTTCTCGCCGCGCCGCGAGGTGAAGGCGAGAAAGCGGCCATCCGGCGACCAACAGGGGCTGCCGTCGTGATCGCCGGCGGTCACGGGTGCGTCGTCGAGCCACAACCGGGTGCGCGTCATGTTCTTCGCCAGATCGATGGTGGCCACGACGAACGCCACGTGGGAACCGTCGGGACTCACTGCGACGGCACCGACGCTGCTTCGACGGTCGATCATTCGCTCTGCGATCGCCCGATGGTCCGATGGGCGCTCAGGGGTCGACGGACTGACCGCAGGACTCGTCGGTGCAGCGAGTGACGGAGGTGGCAGGTCGGTCATGGCGATGGACGGTAGCCCGAGGCGACGCGTGCTCTGTCCAGATCCGTTCGAGATCTCCTCAAGGGTTCGTCCGATTCGGTTACTCGGCCAGACCCACGGGCTGTTCGTCGATGATCTGGTCCAGATACTCCGACATTCCGTAACCCACCCGGCCCTCGAACTCGCCGGAGTGAATCGTCCACTTCGTGTAGGCCTCGGAGATGCGGGTCTGCAGCCAGTCGCCGTCCGGCGTCTGGCGCCGGTTGCGCAGTGGGATGAGGCTGATCGCCTCGCCGCTGAATCGCCACTCACGGTCGGACCGGCTCGAACGGATGACCCCCTCGATGCGGTCGTGGTAGCTCTCGGCGCCTCTCGTGTCGGTGGTGATCCGGACGTCGTCGCACAGGTGGATCGTGCCGTTCTCCCAGACGAACCCGCCTCGCGTCCCCGGCGAATCGCGCTTGGCGACACGGCTCGCCATGAACCCGAAGTTCTCGTCGACGTTCGCCGTCAACCAGCGGTAGTACCAGGGCGCCTGCCAGTAACGCGGGCCCCAGGAGTGGTCGCGCAGGCCGAAGCCGTCGACTTGCCACTCACGTTCACCGACGCGCATCGTGCCGGTTGCCTCGATCAGTTGCTCGTAGTGGCCCTTGGCGAACTCCTCGCCCGGTGTCTCGTGCGGCTCGTCGGGTTCGCCGCCGAACATGCTCGGGCGACCCTGGCCGGTGAACGTGAGGTGGATGTCGGCTTCCGCGTACGGGTTGTTCGTGAAGGCCTGCTTCGGATCGGCCATCTGCTCGGGCTCGTCGAGCACGACGACCTTGCCGACGTAGTCGATGCGCAGTTCCTCGAACGGTTTCACCATGGTCCAGGTGAGTCCGGCCGCGTCGAAGGCATCGTTGTTGTCGATGGCCGGCCGCTTGAACATGAAGCCGACCTGCCGATTGCCGCCCTCGGCCTCGGGCGGCAGGTACAGGCAGACCGTCATCTCGGCGGTGCCCTCGTTGGCTCGGTTACCCATGCGGAACCAGCCACCCACGCCTTGCGCCGGGTCGAAGCAGTTGATGTACATGCTCTCGTTGAAGTTCGGCTCGGGGCCGAGTTCGTGCATGTATTCGTCGGACTCGTCCAGTCTCACGCCCATGTCGACGACGGTAGGGGGCGGGGTGAGCCGGCAACGTGTCGGACGCCGGCAGATCGGGAACATCCGGCGATCGTCGGCGATCGTCGGCCATGGTCGGCCATGGCCGCGGGAAGTACGTTGGGACGAGCGGCGATCGGCGCCGCGCTGGAAGGACGAGATGAGCATCACCGACGACGACCTGGAGACCACGAACTCGGCGATCGCCAAACTCGAGGGGATCGAACCGTCGGGCGACATCGGCGAGTTCAACGCCCGCAAGCTCACCTTCGGACCGGACAAGGCCGTGATCGGCCCCGTCGCGCATCTCGCAGCCGAGCGCATTCGGTTGACGGCGCTGGAGTGGGAGCACTTCGAGGTCCGCCAGGTCGGTGCAACGCTGGGCGGCATCGTCAAGGGCCTCGATCTGTCGAAGCCACTCGCGGACGAGGTGTTCGACGAACTGCGTCGCGGCATGGATCGACTACAAGGTGCTGTTCTTCCGCAACCAGGTACTCACCGCCGAGCAGCACATCGAGTTCGCCCGCCGGTTCGGAGAGCTCGAGGTGCATCCGTTCCTGCGAAACAACGACGAGCGCCCTGAGCTGGTCCGCTTCGCCAAGGATGCCGACACCGGGGGGTACGAGAACGGCTGGCATCATGACGTCACGTGGCGCGAGGTGCCGTCGAAGGGGGCGATCCTCCGCGCGATCGAGGTGCCCGAGACCGGTGGTGACACCCTGTTCTGCGACATGAATGCCGCGTACGAAGGGCTGTCGGACGAGCTCAAGGACCGGATCGAAGGGCTCGTCGCCGAACACGACTACATGCAGGCGTTCGGCCACACCGTCGCCGGGGCCGACGGCGAGGCCATGCGTGAGAAGTACCCGGTGGTCGAACACCCCGTGGTGATCAACCACCCGACGTCGGGCCGCCGGCTGCTGTACGTCAACCGATTCTTCACCACTCGCATCGTCGGCCTCGATCCCGCCGAATCAGATGCGCTGCTCATCGCGCTGTTCGCCCAGGCGAACACGCTGGAGTACCACTGCCGGTTCCACTGGAAGCCGAACTCGATCGCCATGTGGGACAACCTCGCAGTGCAGCACTATGCGTCGAGCGACTACTGGCCCGACATCCGGGTGATGGAACGCGCCAGCATCGTCGGTGTCCGCCCAGCGTTCTGAACGCGATGGCATGGCGCGCGTCGTCCTGATCACCGGAGCGGGCCGCGGCATCGGAGCGGCCACGGCACGGCTGGCCGCCGAGCGCGGCGACGACGTCGCCGTCAACTTTGCCCGTAACGGCGAAGCCGCGAGCGCCGTCGTCGAGGACTGCATTGCTGTTGGCGTCAGGGCCATCGCAGTGCAGGCTGACGTTGCCGACGAAGGCGATGTCGTGGCGATGTTCGACCGGGTGGTCGACGAACTCGGAACCGTCGACGTGCTCGTCAACAACGCCGGGATCCTGCACACTCAGATGCGCTTCGACGACATGACCATCGAACGGTGGCGAGAACTCCTCGACGTCAACGTCATCGGCGCCTTTCTGTGCGCCCGCGAAGCGGTGCGGCGGATGTCGAGTCGCCACGGCGGCGCGGGTGGAGCGATCGTCAACGTGTCGTCGGCGGCGAGCTACCTCGGCAGCCCGGGCGAGTACGTCGACTACGCGGCGAGCAAGGCGGCGATCGACACGATGACCATCGGGCTGGGAAAGGAAGTCGCCACCGAGGGCATCAGGGTCAACGCGGTGCGGCCCGGCGTGATTCACACCGGCATCCACGCCAGCGGCGGCGAACCCGGGCGGGTCGAGCGGGTCGCACCATCGGTGCCGATGCAACGTGGCGGCGATCCGCTCGAGGTCGCCCGCACCATCTTGTGGCTGGCCTCCGACGAGGCGTCGTACATCACGGGCACGATCGTCAACTGTTCGGGCGGCCGTTGATGGCCCGGCACCTGGCGCGGTGGGAGCTCGATCATGTGGACGGTGCGGTCGTGGTGGTCGATGTGATCCGCGCGTTCACGACGGCGGCATATGCCTTCGGCTCGGGCGCCAAGGAGATCTATCTGGTCGGCGACGTCGCGGACGCGTTGTCCTTCAAGGCTGAGCACCCCGGGACGATCGCACTCGGTGAGGATCGGTGGGCTGCGCCCGGAGGGGTTCGACTTCCCGAACTCGCCGGCGATGGTCAGCCGTGCCGACCTCACCGGGCGCACCCTGGTGCAACGCACGTCGGCAGGCACCCGTGGTGTGGTGGCCGCGGCGGCCGCCGACCGGTTGTGGGCGGCGAGCCTGGCGTGTGCGTCGGCGACTGCTCGAGCCGTCAACGCTGCCGGGATGGGTGAGCCGACGTACGTGATCACGGGTCGATTCGAGGACCGTCCCGACGTGAGCGGCGCCGACGACGTGATGACCGCCGACTTGATCGAACGAGCCCGTCTCGGCCGACCGCTCGATGCTGCTGCAACCTCGGCAGCGCTCTTGGCCACGACTGAGGCCGCAAAGACACTGGCGCTCGGGCCCGAACACTGCGACCCGACCGACATCGAACTCGCCGCCACCGTCGACGCCTTCGACTTCGCCATGGAGGTCGAACGCACCCCGCTCGGCCTTCGCCTCGCGCCTCGCCGCTGACGGTGCGACCGTGGAGGTCTTCGTTCTCTCACCTGGGCGACGGCACCCTCCTCACGCCCGCCGTCGGCCCTTCAGCAGATGTCGGTGCCGTCGGGGGCGGTGACGTGCCAGTGGCCATCGCTGTCGCGGGTGACGGTGAAGCCCTGTTCTTTGAGGTAGTTGTGGCGGGGACACAGCGGTGCGCCGTTGGCCGGATCGGTGGGGCCCCGTGTGCTCCAGCTGGTGAGGTGGTCGGCGTGGCACCAGCCGTGAGGTTGGTCGCAGCCCGGCCAGATGCAGGTGGGCTCGAGCAGCATGACGGCCTCGCGGGCGTACCCGGAGAACAGCCGGGAGGTTCGTCCGAGGTCGATCACGACGCCCTTGGAGTCGGTGACGACCCGGCGGATCATCGCCCACAGCGAGACGCCGATGATGGCGTTGGGATCGACGCGGTGACCGCGATCGGTCCGCGAGGTGACGTCTCGGTAGGAGAGCGGGTCGATGAGGTCGTTGTCGGCGGCGGCGCGGGCGGATGTTTCGTCGAGGAGGAAGTTGACGGTGGGCAGTGGACGCTGTGCATCGGGCGGACACGCCGCCGCCGCCCGCGCCATCTCGAGGAGTGCGTCGGCGCGACGTTGGGCCTCGGCGCGGCGCAGTTTGGAGACGTCGACGTTGCCGTCGCCGAGGCGTTGCTTCGCCTCGGACCAGTCGCGCTCGAACTCACGGTCGGTGTACCAGGAGAAGATCTCGAGGAATTCGGGCCCGCCGACCTCGTCGAGATCGGCGTGCAAGGTCCAGGCCCCGCTCGGGTGTTGGTGCAGTGACGCAGCTCGGCGCTGGTGGTTGCGCTCGGCCCTCTCGGCGGCGCCGATCGGATCGGCGAGCGTTTCGAAGGTGAGCGCCCGGCGTTCGAACTCGACGTACGAGCAGTCCATGGCGTCGACCATCAGCTCCCAGACGCCGGCGACGAGCACGTCGGCAGGGATGCGGGGGTTCGCGGCGATGCGGGCCATCAGACGAGACTGGGCGACGCCGATCTGCCCGCCGGCGAGGGCGTTGTTCCACACCCCGCGCATCGGCGCAGCTTGGCTTCCTGCACGCGTCCGTACGCCTCGGCGCCGGACAGCCGGAGGTGGTGCTGCATCCACGCCTTGGCAGTGAAGAACCCGTGGTGTCGGAATGGTTGGGCGGCTTCGACATGGTCGGCCACGGCGATGGCGGCCGCAGCGGCACTGGCGGCGGAGCTGTTCGACGCCTTTCGCCCAGGTCTCCGTGGTCGCGGCGTCGAAACTCGACGGGTCGACCGCTTCGAGCATGGCCAAGCCCTGCGCGCAGCGCTCGACGACCGCCCCGACCCACTCGGCGCCAGGTGGCTCTGCGCGGCCGTAGGCGATGTCGGTGAGCGGGTCGAAGGGCGGATCGTCCTCGGCGGGGAACCATCCGAACCCGTCGCCGAACGATCGATCGGCAGCCGTCGCGTCGGGCGCCTCGGCAAGATCCTCGACGACGGTCATGGTTCCATCATGACGAAGGGGTGTCACGGGGTTCGCCCGGGACCCAACGATCCAGGACCTCTCGTCGAGGCTCCGGTCCTCAGGATTCGGTGGGCTCGAACATCTCCAACTGCTCCCACGTGACCGCCACGTCGCTGACGACGCACCAGCGCAACCGGCCGCGAGAGCCCGGGCGACGGATCTCGACGCGCTCGGCCCTCAACGAGCGAGCCGATCCGTCGGGGTCGCGCAGGGTGATGCTGCCGTCGTGTTCGATGCCCGCCACCCGTCCGACGATCCAGCGGCCCTTGTTGTGGCGCTGGAACCGGATCGGCTCACCCATCCGCAACCCGAGGCGGGCGAGCGAGGCAGGGGAGCGGTGCACGTCGTCGTCCGATCGCGGTCAGGCGCCGAGGGTGCGACGTTGGAGCTTGCGCATGCCGCCCAGCCATCGTTCAGGGTCGGTCGCCTTGAGCGCCATGTAGTCGGCGACCTCCGGGTGGGGGAGCACGAAGAAGCCGTCGGCCTCGATGGTGTCGGCGACCTCCCGAGCGACGTCTGCCGGTTCCAGCACGACGCCGGCCTCCTTGACCACGTTGCTGCCTGACAGCGCATCGTCGCCGGCGTGGAGCATCTGGGTGTTCACGCCCTGCGGACACAGGCACGTCACCTTGATGCCGGCATCGCCGTACGTGACGGCCAGGTACTCGGCGAACGCGACCGCAGCGCGCTTCGTGAGCGTGTATGGCCCCGAGCCGATCTGCATGAGCAGCCCCGCGGCCGACGCGGTGGAGCAGAAGTACCCCTCACCGCGTTCGAGCCACTCGGGCAGGAGGTACTTGGCGGCCCACCGGTGGGCGTGGACGTTGACCGCGAACGCAAGATCCCAGTCGTCCTCGGGGGTTTCGAGTACGCCCCGACCGATTCCGACACCGGCATTGCAGAAGAACAGGTCGATTGAACCGAGCGCGCTGCGTGATGCATCGACGAGGGCCTTGTTGCCGGCCTCGGTGCTCACGTCGGCGGTGATGGCGGTGGCCCGTTCGAGCGATGCCGCCACGCCGTCGGCGCCGGCCACGTCGGCAACGACCACGTTCGCGCCACGCGCGTGGAACTCGCGGGCCAACGCCTCACCGATTCCTCGGCCTGCTCCTGTGACCACGACGTTGCGACCAGCGAAGTCCATGGGTCGCATCGTACGCGGACGCAGCCTCCGCGCTCTCGGACCGTTCGAGGCCGGCGCATGTAAACGTTGTGTAACAGCTTCACGATCGCGGTCACAGGTGCGCGCGCGACGAGCGAGACACGGGTACCGTGTCAACTAATGACTGATGAGCGCATCGACTCCAGCAACGAGGCCGTGATCACCGAAGCACTGAGCGTCATCGATGGCGCCCTTGCCCGCATGATGCAACGTGAACTCGTCTCGACGGGTGAGGTTGCCGATCTGTTGCTCGACGTGCGCACACTGCTCACGGCCGAGCCGACCCGTTTGATCGAAACGATCGAACCGGTCACCACCGACGCTCTCTGAGCGTCGTCGGCGGCGGCCCGGTATTGACGCGCTTGCGGCGATTGCCGCCACATCGGAATCGGTGATCTCCGACCCTCAGGCCGGGGCGAGACGCCGCGCGATGCGACGGCCGACGAACCCCAGCAGCAGCCCGACCACCGCGCCGCCCACCACGTCGGAGGGATGGTGGATGCGGACGTAGGCACGGCTGATCCCCACGATGGCGGCGATCTTGAACCACAGCATGCTCAGCCATGGGCCGTCCCAGCCCGCCAGGATCATCGCAGCGAACACCGCCGAACTCGAGTGCCCCGACGGGAACGACGACGTGGATGGTCGCCGCACCTGGAGTCGGTCGTCGCCGGTCGTGGTCGGTCGTTGCCGCCGGAAGAACCGCTTGATGCCCTGGTTGACGAGCAGGCTCTCGGCGCCGAGCAGCGCAGCGAGCACGATCACCTGGTCGGGGCGGCCCTTGGCAATGCCTCTCACGATCCCGATGCCGTGCCAGATCATGCTGAAGTCGGCGATGTGCGTGGTGTTGGTGAACACGAAGTCGGCGAGCGGGTGACCACGAAGGTGTTCGAGCAACTCGTCGACGCGGCGGTCGAACGCGTCGATCTGCGGGCCCAGGTGGCTCTGGCCGGGTACGACCACGACCGCATCGACGTCGAGTTGCACGGGTTGATCGCTCACGCGGCGCCGACCTCGACCGGCTGCGTGAGGCGTGCCTCGTTGGCGGCGACCGCCTCCGTGGCCGCCAGGGACGGGTCGCCGCCGAACGCCGGGCACCACTGCTGGAACGAGCACCAGTCGCACAGCTTGCTCTGGCGGGGCCGGAAGTCGCCGGTGGTGCACGCCCGCTCGATCGCCGACCACACAGCGGTGGTTCGGGTCGTGATGAACTTCACCGACTGGGCCGACGGCACCGTCTCGATGGTTTCGCCGGAGCTGAGGTACATCAGGCGGATCTTGGCCGGTCGCTTGCCGAACAGGGCCTCGCACAGGAACGAGTAGAAGTGGACCCCGGCGAGACTCTTCTGCTCGTAGTTGCCCGACGGTGCCCGACCGGTCTTGTAGTCGGTGACGACGAGTTCGCCGTCGGCGTCGAGTTCGAGTCGGTCGATGATGCCGCGCAGCGTCAGCGTGCCGACCTCGGCCTCCATCCACAACTCCAACCCGATCTCGCGCACCGTGGTGGGGTCCTCCATCGCGAAGTACTTGTCGATCAGTGCGTGGCAGTCACGGTCGAACTGTTCCGCTGTGGCTGCGTCGAGGCGCAGGCCCACATAGTCCGGGTCCGTTCGGTACTCCTCGAGGGCCGACACCATGTCGTGGCCGAGTGCTTCGGGCGTGCGGTCGGCGGCGGGCCTGACGAAGAGCAGCTCCAATGCCCGGTGCACGATGCTGCCCCTGGTGGTGGCCGGACCGGGTGCCTCGGGCAGCTTCTCGATGCTGGAGAACCGGAACTGCATCGGACACGATGTGAACGAGGCCACCCGCGACGGCGACAGCGACGTGGGCACCGGGAACGTGGGTGCGGGAGGAACGGCGTCGGTCATGCAAGCCATCGTAGGGCGGGGGTGTCACGAGGTTGGGTTGCCCGTCGGCTCAGCTGCCCTCCGGGTCAGGCTCGCGCAGCGTCGGCGATGATGGTCGCCATGGCCCCCGGATCGATGAACGGCGTGAAGTGGTTCCAGTCGTCGTGCTGGATGTAGGTCGCGTGCGGAAGCTGCTCGGCGATCCCCTCCGCGATCGCAGCCGGGCCGAACTCGTCGATCCGTCCCGCCAGCACGATCACCGGTGTCTCGATCTCGGGGAGGTGGCCCCATGTGGCGTGGCTTCCGCCGGTGTCGAACGTGCGGGCCTCGTCCTCGGGCTCGCACTTCAGTCGGATGCCGTCGGGCGTCGGCCGGAACCCGTGAGCCACGTACAGCCGGAGGACGTCGGGATCGAATGCCATCATCGGCGGCTTCGAGGAGTAGTTGGCGATCGCCTGGTCGAAGGAGTCGAACGTCGCGCGTCGCTTGCGGGCCCCGATCGAGAGCGTCGGTCCGTCACCCTGCGGGCCGCCCGGGTCGCGCGGGCGGGAACACGATCGGTTCGAAGGCAACGATCACGTCGAAGAGGCCGGGATCTCGGTGTGCGGCCATCAGCAGGCACGCACCGCCCATCGAGTGTCCGAAGCCGACGAGTCCGCCATCGGGGGCGACGGCCCTGGCGGCGGCGAGGGCGTCGTCGCCGTAGTGCTCCCACTCGACCTGCCAATCGTCGGGCGCGGGCGGTGTCGCCGTGGCCCCGATAGTCGACGGCGTACGACGTGAAGTCGTCGGCCAGTTCGTCGGCGATCGGCAGGTAGCAGTAGCCGTGGAATCCGGTCGCGTGCGAGAGCAGCAAGGGTCGTCCCACCCCACCGAACTCATGGACGGCAACAGACACCTGATCGGACGACATGACTCGCACCCGGTCATCTTGGTGGCGCCGCTCATCCTCCGGCGAATCTGGTTACGCCGGTGCCTGGCACCGGCGTAACCAGATCAGGTGGGCTTGGGTTCGCGGGGGAGACCGAGGAGACGTTCGCCGATGATGTTGCGCTGCACCTGGCTGGTGCCACCCGCAATCCGGCCGCCTGGCGCGGCGAGCATGCCGGCCGAATCGGCCCCCTCGAGCATGGCGTCGGCTCCGGCGAGGTCGCCGCGGAGCATCGCCACGTCGAACATCATCTCGGTGATGCCGAGTTTCATCAGCGATGCCGCTGTCGACGCGATCGGCCCTTGACGCTGCGCCATCGCCTTCGCTGCGGTGCCCCGGCTGAGGAGCGAGGTGAGCGCATCACGTTCGATCGACGTCAACTCGCGACCCTCGGCGAGACGGGCCATCTGATCGAGGCGTCGTTCGAGTCCGATCACCGACGTCCCGATGTGGCCGCGCTCGCTGGTGAGCACCGCCATCCCGACACCCCAACCTCCGTGCAGCGGCCCGAGGAGGTGGTCGGCGCGGCAGCTGAACGTCGGTGAAGAACACCTCGTCGAATTCCGACTCACCGGTCATCTGCTTCAGGGGTCGGACCTCGATGCCGGGCAGGTCCATCGGACACAGGAAGAACGAGATCCCCTCGTGTTTGGGTGCACCGTGTTCGCCGGTCGGATCGAGCGGCCGGGTGCGGGCCATCAGGATGCCCCAGTTCGAGTAGCGCCCGCCCGAGCACCAGATCTTCTGGCCGTTGACGACGTAGTGGTCGCCGTCGAGTTCGGCTCGCGTCGACAGCGAGCCGAGGTCGCTGCCCGCACCCGGTTCGGAGAACAGCTGGCACCACACGTGCTCGGTCGCAAGGGTCGCTCGAAGGTGCTGTGCCTGCTGATCGGCGGTGCCGTAGCGCATGATCGCGCCGCCGGCGAGGACGAAGCCGACCATGTTGAACACCGCCGGGACACCGGCACGTGCGCACTCGAGCAACCAGACGCCGTTGTGTTCGGGCGTGAGCCCGCGCCCACCGTGCTCGGTCGGCCAGTGGATGCCGGCCCATCCCGCGTCGGTGAGTCGTCGCTGCCAGTCGAGTCCGGCCTCGACGAGATCGGGGGGACAGATCGCGCCGTAGTCACGGGGCGCGTCCGAACGGTTCGCCGTGAGCCACGCTGCCGCGTCGTGCTGGAAGTCCTCGACCGTGATCACGGCGCGAACGTACCGTTGTTCGGATGCGCGCTCAGCGCTCGAGCACCACGAGCTGCCACCACAGCCTCACCAGTTGGCGTGCCGATCGCGCGATCGCGGGCAGCCGAAAGAACTGTGAGCGTCCGTGCGGACGTGTCCGGTGGCTGACGGCGACCTCGGCGAATCGTGCGTCGGCCCGCTCGAACTTGCGCATCATCTCGACGCAGATGACCCCGGTGGTCGAGGTCAGCTCGACGCGCTCCAGCAGGGTGGCTCTGATGAGCCGGAAGTCGCAGTCGGTGTCGCGTACGTGGAGGTCGAAGAGCAACCTGACCGTGTGGTGATAGGTGCGTCCGATCACCTTGCGATACCACGGGTCACCCCGGCCGACCTTCCAGCCCTGCACCACGTCGATGTCGTCGCGAGCGGCGTCGATGCAGCGCACGATCTCGGCGGCGTCGTACTGAGCGTCGCCGTCGGTGTAGAAGACCCACTGCATCGAGGCCGCTGCGAATCCGGAGATCAGTGCGCCGCCGTATCCTCGGTTCGTGTCGTGACGGACGATCCGGAGTTCGGGAATCTCCTCGACCAGCGACTCGAGCACGGCGACCGAGCCGTCACGGGAACCGTCGTCGACCACGATGATCTCGAACTCCTCGACAGCTTCGACGAGGGCGGCACGCACGTCTCTCACCATGATCGGGATGGCGTGTTCGTCGTTGTAGCAGGGAAAGAACGCCGAGACCGTGCGGACCGACGGGTTGCGCAGGATCACGGCGCAACTCGCCGCAACGCGTCGCCGACCGTCTCGACCTCCGAGTCGGTCAGCTCCGGGTAGCACGGCACGCTCATGCACTCAGCGGCCCACTGTTCGGCGCGCGGGCACGCCGTGGTGGCGAATTCCCGATAGGCGGGCTGTTGCGTGATGGCGACGGGGTACTGGACCGCCGTGTCGACGCCGCTGTCGGCGAGCTGCGATCGGGCGATGTCTGCGGTCGCTGACCCGCGCGACGCACAGGTGATGGACGTGGTCGGCGTGATCGGTCTGCCACCGGAGTTGTGGTGCGACCGAGCGGTAGTGGCGGGCGATCTCGGCGCGTCGTCGATTTCCGGCAGCGAGGTGGGGCAATTGAATCCGGAGCCACGCGGCTTCCAGTTCGCTCATCCTGAAGTTCTGGCTCACGTCGACATGGACGTAGCCGTCGGTCATGCCGTGGACCCGTCGCCGCCGAACGGCGTCGGCCAACTCGCTGTCACTCGTCCACACGGCGCCGCCGTCGCCGATTCCGCCGAGATTCTTGGTCGGATAGAACGAGAAGGCGGTCGCTGCGCTCGTCGACTGCCGCACTGCGCCGTTGGCCTGTGCGGCGTCCTCCACGACGGTGACGGTGGTGGCAACGAGTTCGACGATGTCGACCGGCGCGCCGTACAGGTGCACCGGCACGATCGCCTTGGTTCGTTCACCCACGGCGTCGCACGCGCGGGCGACGTCGATGAGCGCCGAGTCGTCGTCGACGTCGACGATCACCGGCCGAGCCCCGGCTGCGACCACTGCTGACACGGTCGGCACCGCCGTGAATGCAGGCACGATCACCTCGTCGCCGGCAACGATGCCAAGCGCCTCGAAATCGTCAGCTGAATGGCCGCCGCGCCGCTCGACACCGCGACGACATGACCTCCGCCGAGCGCGGCGCTCGTCTCGGCTTCGAACGACCTCATCTCGTCGCCGAGCAGCAACGTGCCGGACCGCATCACACGGCTGACCGCATCGAGGTACTCCGGCTCGAATCGTGTGAGCCGCCTCGTGAGATCGAGGAACGGGATCACGCAACCGACCGGTAGTGAGCGACCGTCGATGCGATTCCGTCTGCGAAGAGGATCCGGGGGTTCCATCCGAGAACCCGACGCGCCTTCGAGAAGTCGCCCTGGAAGCTTCCGATGTCGATGCGCCTGAGTTCGTCCGGCCACGGCACACAGCGAACCTTGCTGTCGGTGCCGGCAGCGGCGATCGTGAGTCGTGCGATCTCCGACAGCGGCAACACCTCGCTGTGTCCGAGGTTGAAGACCTCGCCGAACGTGTCGGGCATCGTGGCCGCCCGCATCAACGCATCGCACACGTCATCGACGTGCAGACAGTCACGCAGCTGCGATCCGTCACCGAACAGCGAGATCTCGGCTCCGGCGAGTGCCAGACGGACGAACACAGGGAGGAAACCGAGGCCGTCGCGCTCGAGATGCTGTTGCGGGCCGTAGACGTTCGTCAACCGCAGCGACGTGGCATGGAGATCGTGGACGTTCGAGTAGACGAGATGCAGTTGCTCGCAGGCCAGCTTGTCGACACCGTTGACGTCGACGGGAGCGGTCGGATGCCGCTCGTCGACAGGAAGGTACTGGGGTCGGCCGTACACCTGCCGGGTCGAAGTCTGGACCACGGTCGAGGTGGGCGCCACGCGTCGCAACGTCTCGAGAAACGACAGGTGACTGCGAACGTTGAGATCGAGGTCGCGCAGCGGGTCGACCATCGAGTCGTGGTGGCTGACCTGACCGGCGACGTTGAACACGACATCACACCCCGCCGCGATGTCGGCGACCGCGGGTGAGGCGATGTCGGCGACGAGCACCTCGACGTCGTCGGCCACGTTGTCACGCGATCCACCGTGTTCGGGAATCAATGCGTCGACGACCGAGACGTCCGCACCGATCGTGCTCAGGTGACGGACCAGGTTCGAGCCGATGAATCCGAGACCGCCGGTGACGAGGCACCGTCGACCCCTCAAGGCATGGGCGACATCTTCATCGACGCTGAACACAGAATCGGCAATCTAGGCGTCGCGTTCGCGTCGGATGTGATCGCGTCGCGTCACGGGACCCACGACTTCGTGACCATGAGGCGCGCGAACACCATGAGGACCGCCGCCGAGGTGGCGAGGGCCAGGACCTGCATCCATCGCGGACGTTCGGAGAGCAGGTCGGCTGCCGCCATCGGGAGCGGAAACGCCGAGAATCGCGTATCGGGCGACACCCACCACACCAAGGGCGAGTGCCGGAAGGACGCCGAGCACGACGACAAGGATCCAGGCCGGCGGCTGGCGCCGGAAGCGGATGAGGTACGGAACGAGGAACACCGCCAGCCACGCCATGTGGAACAACGCAAGCCGTTGCTTGAGCGGATGGGCGATGAATTCGACCGCCGTGGTCTCGATCCAACCCGACTTCGCTGTCCAGAAGAGCAACGGGTCGCCGGTGGTCTGCCAGAGATAGGCCATCCACGCCAGGAGAAACAGCGTCGACGGCAGAATGAGTGCGACGAAGTTGCGACGTTTGGCTCCCAAGCCGATTGCGATCGCAACGATGACGATCATCGCGATCGCTCCGTTCGGGCGGCTGGCGGTCGCCATTGCCGCCAGCAACCCCGCGAGCCACCACCGACGCTGGTCGACTGCGAGCACTGCCCAGACCAGAGCCGCCAGATAGAACGCGTCGGAGTATCCGAGGACGAGGCTCAGGGCGCCTGGCGCGAGCGCGATCACCCAGGGGGTGAGGCGGGCAGCGCCGTCGCCGAGGTGCCGTGCTGCGAGGAGGCGTGCGCCGGCCATCGCGGCCAGCGCGCCGGCCCATGACAATCCGGCAAGTGCAACGGTCAACGGCACACCCATTCTCACGAGGAGATGGCCGACCCCTGGAAACATCGGGAAGAAGGGGTACTCGGCGATTCCACCGACGCCGTCGTGACGGTCGTACCAGTCGAGCGCGATGGCGCGGAACCAACCGCCGTCCATGCCCAGGAGCCACCCGGGTCGAAGCGTGGTTCGTGTCTCGTTCGTGATGACGGGAGGGCTGTTCACGATGAGTACCGGTACGACGAGCATCCTGGCGACGATCCACGGGAGAATGACGGAACGGAATGGGAATGTGTCGCGGATCCACGAACCGAATCCCGTGCGATCCGGTTGCCCCGTAACCTGCGGTTCGAGCGTCACCATGCCGGGGACATCGTAGGAGGTCGGACCACACGTGGAGGTAGATGAGTACCGTCGGATGGCGGACGTTGAGCACTCCCACTGGTGGTATCGATCGACTCGTGACCTGCTGCGTGAGATCCTCGACGCCGACACGGTGAGAGGAGGCCGGTTCCTCGACGTCGGTGCTGGGACCGGGGCGACCGGTGCGTGGCTCGCGGAGCGCGGTGAATTGGTCAGCAGCGACTTCATGCCGCTCGCGCTGGAGCTCAATCGAGAACGTCACGAGGCGGCGGGTTTCGTCGCCGCCGACGTGAACCGGTTGCCGTTCGTCGGCGGGTCGTTCGATGTCGTGCTCTGTGTCACCGTGCTGTGCCACCAGTCGATCCCGGACCCGCAGGCGGCAGTGGCCGAGCTCGCGAGTCGTTCGACCGGGCGGCGTCGTGTGCCTGTGGGAGCCGGGCGTGCAGAGGCTTCGCCGTGCCCACGATCGTGTCACCCATTCGGCTCGACGATTCTCCCGCAACGACCTGAGAGGTCTGCTGAGTGGGGCGGGACTCGCGACCGAGCGGGCGTCGGGTGCGTATTCGTTCCTCGTGCCGCCTGCGGCGGCGAAGGCAGTGATGGAGCGCGGTCGGTCGACGAGCGATCTCGATCGCAACGGCGGTGGGCTCGGCGGCGTGCTCCCGCGGCTCGCGCAAGCGGAACAGGCGTTGTTGCGGCGCGTGGATCTGCCCGCTGGTCTCTCGGTGTTCGCCGTCGGGCGATCCGTCAGCGGAGCGCGTTGAGGAACAGCGCCGTTTCGTCGGCGATGGTCGCCGGAACGGCGTAACCGTCCTGCGCCGTGACGGCGTTCCAGTGGGCGGCGAGGTCTTCGGGGGTCAGGTCGGTCGTGTTCGTGTAGCCGACGGTCTCGGCGATGAAGACCTCCGCCACACGGCCGCCCCCGACCGAGAACACCCGGCCGGTCGCCTCGCACGACTCGTGAGCGAGGTAGGTGACGAGCGGGGAGATCAGCTCGGGCTGGAGCTTGTCGCCCAGGCCTCCGAGGATGTCCTCGGTCATGCGCGTCAGTGCGAGTGGCGCGATCGCGTTGGCCTTGATGTTGTACTTGGCCCCTTCGACGGCGAGCACGTTGGTGAACCCGACGAGGCCCATCTTCGCCGCGCCATAGTTCGCCTGGCCGAAGTTGCCGAAGATGCCGGCGGCCGACGACGTCGACACGATGCGGCCGTATCCCTGTTCCCGCATGATCTTCCACGCCGGCTGGGTCACGTTGAACGCGCCGCGCAGGTGCACGGCGATCACCGGGTCGAACAGGTCGGCGTCCATGTTGTGGAACGACTTGTCACGCAGGATGCCGGCGTTGTTGACGACGATGTCGACCTTGCCGAACGCGTCGACGGCGCTCTGCACGATGGCCGCACCGCCCTCGGGCGTGGCGACCGAGTCGGTGTTCGCAACGGCCTCGCCGCCCGCAGCCCGGATCTCGTCGACGACGAGTTGGGCGGCACCCTTGTCGCTGCCGGTGCCGTCGACGGCGCCGCCGAGGTCGTTCACGACGATGAGTGCTCCGCGCTTGGCCATCATCAGCGCATGCTGCTTGCCGAGGCCGCCACCTGCTCCCGTGATGATCGCAACCTTGCCGTCGAATCCGAGATCTGTCATGCCCCGAACGCTAACGGCGCGTCACCCGGGTCCGGAAAACCGCGTTGCGATGAGGTTGTGGTGCGAGGGGTGCGCCGGAATCTCATCGGTGGGGAGTCCCTACCGTTGGAAGCCTCCTTCGGAGTCGATCACCTGCCCACGTATCCACGCTCCCTCGTCGCTGACGAGGAACGCCACGAGGTTGGCGACGTCGGCCGGCGTGCCCCAGCGGCCGTCGGGGAACATCGACGCGACCTGCCGGTGGACGTCGGGCGGGGCGTAGCCGGTGTCGACGGGGCCCGGGTTGATGCAGTTGGCGATGACCCGACGAGCAGCGAGGGCGTGGTCGACCGACCTGGTCATCTGGTGAAGCGCTCCCTTCGACACGGCGTAGGCGATCTCGCCGTCCATCGGCCCGATGTGCTGTCCGCTGGTGAACCAGATCATCCGGCCGGTCGGCGGCTCATCGGTGGGTGCGGGCTCGTGGCGTTCGGCCAGCCGTTGGGCCAGCAGCACGATGCTGCGGACGTTGGCCGCCCAGCAGCGGTCGAGCTCGGCGGCGGTGACCTCGGCGAACGGCTGGTGCGATGACCGAGCGTGCGTCGCGACGACGATGTCGATTCGTCCGTGGCGCTCGACGACCTCGTCGATCAGCGCTGCCGGCGCGTCCGCGGCTTCGAGGTCGTGCTGGGTGACGGCGAACGGCAGCGCTGCCAACGGGTCCTCACCCCAGGGCATCTCCGCATCGTGCGGTACCCACCCGGTCGCGACCACCGTCGCTCCGAGGTGATGGAGCCGATCGGCGACGGCGGCAGCGATCCCGATCGACCTCGACACCCCCGTGACCAGTGCGACGCGATCGTCGAGTCGTTGCGATGTGGACGACATGTTCGAATCGTGTCACGTCCGGCGGCGGGCGGCGACGAGGAGGAACGGCGGGCGTTCGACCTCGACGGCCCACTCGGGGTGGTCGACGACCTGCGCCGCACTCGGGCCCCATTCCGCGAGTTCGGTGAGTTCGAACCCGGCGCCGATCAACGCGCCGAGATACGACGCCACGGTGCGGTGCTGCTTGATCACGCCGGGGGCGAGCCAGTCGGTGCTCCGCGCGCCCTCGTCCAGGTACCGATCGAGGCGCCATGCGACTCCGTGGTCGTCGGTGACGAACTGTGGCACCGAGGGCGCGGTGTAGATCGGATGCTCGATCGAGAACACGAAGGTTCCGCCGGGACCGACGCAACTCGCGACCTGCGAGACGAGCCGAGGGAGGTCGACGATGTAGTGCAGCGTCAGTGAGCTGTACACCAGGTCGAAGGATCGGTGAGTGAGTTCCACGTCCTCGAGGTCGTGGCGCTCGTAGGCGACCCTGGCGTCGTCGGTCTGCATCCGTGCGCGGGCGAGCATCCGCTCCGAGAGGTCGAGCCCGAGGACCGACGAGGCACCCTGCTCGGCGGCCCAGCGGCAGAACCACCCGAACCCGCAGCCGAGATCGAGCACCCGGCGACCGTCGATCGCGGGGAGCATCGCTCGCAAGGTCGGCCATTCCGGTGCCTCGGCGAGCCCTCCGGCGGAGCGGGGAAGCTCGGAATATGCGGCGAAGAACGATTCGTCGTCGTAGATGTTCTGGGCCATCGGCGTGACGGTAGTCAGCGGTCTGCGGCTCAGACGCGCAGGATTCGGTACGGCTCGCCGACCGCCACCATGACGTACTCGTCACCGTGTCGAACGGGCACACCCGGCCCGGTGAGCACCGAGAGCGTGAGACCTTCGGGGTCGAGGTCGATGCGCATGCGTGATCCGTGCCGGAGCAGATGGAACGTCACGCCGTCCCACGCGCTCGGCAGTCGGGGCGAGAACTGGAGGTGGTCGCCCTGCTCGACCATCCCGGCGAAGCCGTGCACGATGCCGGCCCAGACACCACCTGCCGATGCCACGTGAACGCCGTCGGCGGTGTTCCCGTGCTCGTCGCAGAGGTCGAGGTACAGCGCCCGGGTGAAGTACCCGAGCGCCAGGTCGTCGTAGCCGACCTCGGCCGCAACCACCGCTTGCACGCATGCCGACAACGACGAGTCGCCGGTGGTGATCGGGTCGTAGAAGTCGAAGTTGCGTCGCTTCTGGTCGACGGGGAAGCTCGTGGAGCGCAGGTACATCGCCAGCACGACGTCGGCCTGCTTGAGCACCTGGTGACGGTAGATGACGAGGGGGTGGTAGTTCAGCAGGAGCGGGTAGTTCTCCGGCGGCGTCGTCTCCCAGTCCCAGGGTTCCAGGTCGAGGAACTCGGAGTCCTGTGGATTGATCCCCAGTTCCTCGTCGAACGGGAGGAACATGGCGTCGGCCGCCGCGTCCCATTCGTCGAGTTCACTGCACGTCGAGGTCGGTGTTGCGGCAGAGACGCTCGAATGCTTCGGGGTTCCAACTCGACAGCAGCCGTATCGTCCGCGCCGCGTAGCGGAGATTGAACCGCGCCATGACGTTTGTGTAGAAGTTGTCGTTGACGACCGTGGTGTACTCGTCCGGGCCGGTGACCCGGTGGATGTGGAAGGTGCGCGATCCGTTGCTCGAGTAGAAGCCCGAGGTCGGCCCACAGGCGCGCCGTCTCGACGAGGATCTCGGCACCCTCGTGTGACAGGAAGTCGATGTCGCCGGACGCCTCGAGATAGCGACGCATCGCGAACACGATCGCCGCGTTGATGTGGTACTGCGCGGTGCCGGCCGCGTAGTAGGCGGAGGCTTCCTCGCCGTTGATCGTTCGCCACGGATACAGCGCGCCGACCTGGCTCATCTCGACGGCGCGCTGGCGCGCGGCGTCGAGCATCCTCCACCGGAACCGGATGACCTTGCGGGCCGCCTCGGGCATCGTGTACGCGAGGAATGGCGCGACGTAGACCTCGGTGTCCCAGAAGTAGTGGCCGTCGTAGCCGCCGCCGGTGACGCCCTTCGCGGCGATGCCCTGCTCCTGTGTGCGTGCCGAGGCCTGAGCGAGTTGGAACACGTTCCAGCGGAGAGCCTGCTGGGCACGGTCGTCGCCGCGCAGCTCGATGTCCGAGTTCGACCAGAACTCGTCGAGCCACTCGCGTTGCTCGACGAGCAGATGGTCGTTCCCCTCGGATTCGGCTCGCTCCAGCGTGCGGGTGCATCGATCGGCGAGCTCCTGCGCCGGCACGCCGTTCGACGAGTGATAGGCGACGAGTTTGGTGATCTTGATCGGATCGCCGGGGGTCGCCCGCACGGTGAACACGGTCTTCGCAAGATCGGCGACCCACATCGGTGACGACCTCGGTGTCGCACGACGTCTCGATCTGGTGCCTGGTTCCGCACGCGAGCGTCATCCGGCTGTTCGCGCACTGGTACCCCAGCACGATCTCGTTGTCCCGCTCGCGCTGGAGCCGTTGCTCCAGGACGCGATGGTCCGAACTTGCGGGCCCGTCGCGGATCCTTGCCTTCGCCGAGCGCAGCCGATCGCACGTGGTACTCGTCCTCGCCGTCCTGGCGGTTGAGGAGCTGCGACGAGATCACGATCGGGGCGGGCGAGTCGAGCAGTGTGACCTCCAGCGTCAGCACCGCGAGGTGACGGTGGACGAGGCTGACCATCCGCTGCGACGACACACGAACTCGTTTGCCCGATGGCGTCCGCCAGATGAGGTCACGGGTGAGTACCCCGTTGCGGAAGTCGACGGCGCGCTCGTAGCTGTCGAGGTCGGCCGACGCCAGCAGCAGTGGCTCGTCGTCGACGTACAGCTTCATCAACTTGGCGTCGGGCACGTTGACGATGGTCTGGCCGGTCTTGGCGAATCCGAACGCATCCTCGGCGTGCAGGATCGGCCAGGTCTCGTGGAAGCCGTTCAGGTAGGTGCCGTGGCTGTGGGCCTCGCGCCCTTCCTCGGGGTTGGCGCGCATGCCGAGGTACCCGTTGCCGAGCGCGAACAGCGTCTCGGTCGTGCCGAGGTCCTTGCTCGAGTACTCCTGCTCGACGAGTCGCCACGGGTCGACGGGGAACCGGTACGCGGGCAGACCGTCGGGGATCGGCTGGCCTGTCATCGCTGAGTTCCGGGTGTCTCGATGGGCAGGAGGTCGGCCAGGTCAGCGACCACGAACGTGGCGCCGTGGGCGAGCAGTGCCGTGGTGCCGGCACCACGGTCGACGCCGATGACGACAGCGAACCCGCCTGCCGCGCCGGCGGCGACCCCGGAGACGGCGTCCTCGACGACGACCGCGCGGTCGGACGCGACGCCCAGCTGCCGGGCGGCGTACGTGAACATGTCGGGCGCCGGTTTGCCGGCGATGTGCTGCTCGGCGGCCACCGTGCCGTCGACGACGACCTCGAATCGTGCGCCGAGACCGGCGGCGTCGAGGACCGTCCTGGCGTTCTTCGACGACGACACGATCGCGGCGGCGATGCCGTGCTCGGCGAGCAGGTCGAGCGTGGCCGCCGAACCGGGGTACGGCTCGATGCCGTCGCGCTCGAGGATCGTGTTGAACAGTTCGTTCTTGCGATTGCCGAGAGCGCACACCGTGTCGGTGCCCGGTGCGTCGCCCGGCTCACCGTCGGGCAACTCGACCTGACGCGATGCGAGAAACGAGCGCACTCCGTCGTAGCGGGGCTTGCCGTCGATGTAGCGGAGGTAGTCGGCCTCGGTGTAGTCGTAGTCCGGCGAACAGCTCGCCCCAGGCGTGCTCGTGGATCTCCGCGGTCGGTGTGATCACGCCGTCGAGGTCGAACAGGACGGCCTCGAAGGCTCGCCAGTCGAACTCCGCCACTGTTCCGGTCACTTGGCCCAGGTTAGACAGCTTGCTCGGCGATGGCGTCGGACCTCAGCTTCTTGTAGTCGAGCTTGCCGTTGGCGGCGCGCCCGATCGAGGTCACTGCGACCACCCGCTTGGGTGCCTTGTAGGCCGCGAGACGCGACTTGACGTGGGCGATCAGGGCCGCTTCGTCGACCTCGTCTCCGGCGTGCGGTTCGACGAGCGCGGTGATCGCCTCGCCCCACTTCTCGTCGGGCACGCCGACCACGGCGGCGTCGGCGACCGACGGGTGCAGCTTCAGGCACTCCTCGACCTCCTCCGGGTACACCTTCTCGCCGCCGGTGTTGATGCACTGGCTGCCACGGCCGAGCAGGGTGACCGTGCCGTCGGCCTCGACGGTGGCGTAGTCGCCGGGAATCGAGTACCGCTCGCCGTCGATGACGACGAACGTCTGGGCCGACTTGGCCTCGTCCTTGTAGTACCCGATCGGCGTGCGGCCGCGCAGGGCGACGCGGCCGAGTTCGCCCGAACCGGGCGCGACGTCGCGTCCGTCGTCGGTGACGACGCGCGTGGAGGCGCCGAGCTCGAACTTGGCGGTCTCGCCGCTCGACTCCGACGTGGTGGTGTTCGTCGCCATGCCGATCGCCTCGCTGGAGCCGAGCGAGTCGACCATGATCAGGCGAGGGTTGTGGCGCAACAGGCCTTCCTTGGTCTCCTTCGACCACATCACGCCCGACGAGACGATGACCCGCAGTGTGGAGATGTCCCAACGATCGGGTTCGGCGTCGAGCGCCCGCAGGATCGGCTTGGCGAACGCGTCGCCGACGATCGAGGTCGAGTTGATGCCGTGGCGCTGCACGTCGTCGAGGAACTCCTCCGCGCTGAAGTGGCGACCTTCCATCGTGGTGATCGACCCGCCGATCATCAGATTGCTGATCGCGTTGAACAGCCCGGTCCCGTGCATCAGCGGCGCCGCCGGCATGTTGCGCGGGCCCGCCTGCACGATCCGGTCGGCGATCGCGTCGAGGTCCTGTTCGGGTGGCATCCGTTTCTTGTTGTTGGCGTCGAGGACGCCGAACAGGTCGTCCTGACGCCACATGACGCCCTTGGGCATGCCGGTCGTGCCGCCGGTGTAGAGCAGCAGGAGATGGTCGCCGCTGCGTCCCCATGACGCCTCGACGTTGTCGTCGGTACCCGCTTCGGCGGCGGCTTCGTACGGCGTCGCCCACGCGGGGCACGGCCCCGACCCGTCGTCGACCCAGAGCCAGGTGGCGACCTTGGGAACCCGGCTGCGGACCGAATCGCACTGGTCGCCGAAGGTGCCGTGGAAGATCACCGCGGTGACGTCGGCGTTGTCCCACAGGTAGACGAGCTCGTCGGACGCGTATCGATAGTTGGTGTTGACGACAGCGAAGCCGACCTTGAACGCGGCGAAGATCGACTCCAGGTACTCCGGCGAGTTGTACAGGTACTGGGCGACCTTGTCCTGCTCGGCCGACTCGGGTCGCAGCAATGTCGTCGCGACGCCGTTGGCGCGCCGGTTGAAGTCGGCCCAGTCGTGGGTGCGCCCGCCCTGCTGCTGGGCCAGAGCGTCGGGGATCTGCTGCGCCACCGTCTCCCACAGGTCGGCCAAGTTCCACCCGGTGTCGTTCGTCATCACGCTGTCGAAGGTAGCGGTTGGTGAACCGAGTCGGTTCACCCCACGCGTCGTCGCGTCAGGCCGGCGGGCCCTGGAGCAGGCGGTCGTACGCGGCGGTGACGGGAGAGTGCTCGCTCATCGCGTCCCACATCGACTCGATCCACCATGTGGCGCCGGCATCGGCGAACGCGGCGGGGGAGTGTTCCGACATCGTGCCCTCGACCACGATGTCGAAGGCGTCGTCGACGCTGCTGCGAAGGGCAGCAACCTCGTCGAGATGGGGTTGGCGGACGGTCCCATCGTCGAGTACCTGCGGGATGATCCCGTCCCATCGCAACGCCCGCTGCATCGATCGCTCACGGCCGAGCGCGCCGACGCACCAGACGGGAACCCGCGGCTGTTGAACGGTGTGGCCGATCGTCGGGAAGTCGGTCGGGGTCACCTGATAATGCTGGCCGTCGTAGGTGAACGGCTGGCCCGCCCACAGGCCGCAGGCGATGTCGAGGCACTCGTCCATCAGCTCGGCTCGGGTTCGCCGGTCGCACTCCTCGCCGAACGACTCGAAGCCGGAGTCGAGTGCGCCGAGCCCCACCGACAGCGTGACACGGCCGCTCGACAGCCGATCGACCGTGGCGACCTGACTCGCGAGCTCCCACGGGCGTCGGCGCGATGGCGGCGTGAGCATCGTGCCGAGTCGGATCTTCGAGGTGCGAACGGCCGCGAGTGCGAGTGAGATCCACGCGTCGACGCCCCACACCGGCTCCCACACGAACAGCCCGTCCCAGCCCGCGTCCTCAGCAGCAGCAGCGAGGTCGCCGACATCGTCGGCGTCGCCCCAAGGGACCACGAAGCCGAACTTCACACCTCCGACCGTAGACCACCAGAGAACTCTTGCTCGACGAGTGTCCCGACTCGGCCACACTCTGTCGATGACCACAGAGCTGGTGCCCGACGACAAGGACTGGACCTGGGTGCTGCAGCGCCCGTGCGACGAGTGCGGCTTCGATGCCCGGTCGATCCAGCTGTCCGACGTGTCGGCGATGATCCTCGACAATGCCGCCCAGTGGAGCCTCCTGCTCGGCACGGGAGACGACTCGGTCCGGGTCCGCAGCCGACCGGACCGTTGGTCGACACTCGAGTACGGGGCGCACGTCCGTGACGTGTATCGGCTCTACGAACGGCGACTTCGGCTCATGCTCGACACCGACGACCCGATGTACCCGAACTGGGACCAGGACGACACTGCGATCACCGATCGCTATGACCAGCAGGACCCGATGATCGTCGCCGACGAGTTGGCGGCCGCGGCGACCATCCTGGCCGCCTCGTTCGCCGTCGTGTCCGGAGCCGATTGGCAACGTCCGGGCCGGCGCAGCGATGGGGCTCGGTTCACGACCGAGTCGTTCGCCCGATATCTGGTCCACGACCCGATCCACCATCTCTGGGACGTTGGCCACGCTCGGGCGTGATTCTGGCGGCGCAGGGTCGACGCACCTACAGTCGCAACATGGGGAACGCAATGATCGTGGAAGCTGCACGCGACCTCGCAGAGTTGGTCGAGGCTCATGCCGACGACGGCGAACGGGTCCGCCGCCTTCCGCTGGCCACCGTCAAGGCACTCGCCGACGCCGGCCTGATGCGGATGTGTGTACCTCAGGCCTACGGCGGTCCCGAAGTGGATCCGGCGACGATGGTGGAGGCGATCGCCACCGTCGCTCACGCCGACGGGGCGGCGGGCTGGTGCACGATGATCGCGTCGACGACGTCGTCGATGGCGGCGTTCCTGCCGGCGGACGCGGCTCGGGAGATCTACGGTGACCCGACGGCGATCACCGGGGGCGTGTTCGCTCCGAACGGCAAGGGTGTGGCGACGTCGGCCTCCGGGATCGATGGTTTTGCCGTCACCGGACGGTGGGCGTGGGGGAGTGGGACGCAGCACAGCCGATGGATCCTCGGTGGCACCCTGTGTGACGACGGCACCTTTCGGCTCTGCTGGTTTCCGCAGTCGGACGTGACGTTCCACGACACGTGGTACACGACGGGCATGCGGGGTTCCGGCTCGCTCGACTACTCGGTGACGCAAGCCTTCGTCGCCGCGCGAGCGCACGATCCAGCCGGGCGTCACTCGGCCCGTCGTCACGACCCCGTTGTCGATGTTCCCGAACTTCACCCTGCTCGCCGCCGGGGTGTCGGCGGTGGGGCTGGGCGTCGCTCGGCGTGCGCTCGACGAACTGATCGACATCGCCCACGGCAAGAAGCCGCAGTACTCGTCGAAGACGTTGGCACAGAGTGGCTTCACGCAGGTCGAGGTGGCGCGCGCCGAGGGCAAGTTCCGTGCCGCGCGTGCGTTTCTGCTCGACGAACTGGGCTCGGCGTGGGAATCGGCGCTCGCCGGTCGTGACGTGTCGGTCGCGGCGCGTACGGGTATCCGTCTGGCTGCGACCCATGCGGCCTCGGTGTGCGCCGAGGTGGCCGACACCGCGTTCACGCTGGCGGGTGGAACCGCGGTGTACGACACGAGCCCGCTCGGGCGTTGCCTGCGCGACGCGCACATCGTCACCCAGCACATCCAGACCGCACCGAAGCTGAACGAGACCATCGGCAAGCTGCTGCTGGGCATCGACGTCGACACCTCCATGTTCTGACCCTCCAGACCACCCCGACCGCCGCAGACCACCCCAGAACGGTTTGCGTTGCACTTCGGTTGGGACGGACCAATGGAAATGTCACGCAAACGGGTGGGGGAGGCGTGGGGGAGGGTGCGTGGGAGGGGCATCGGAGTACGGTCGGCGGATGGACGCAATCGAGGCGATCATGACCACACGGGCGATTCGTCGGTTCAGCGACGAGCCCGTCACCGACGACGAGATCGGGATCTGTCTGCGGGCCGCGCAGCAGGCGCCGAGCGGCGGCAACGTGCAACCGCAGCAGTACGTGGTGGTGACCGACCCGGAACGCAAGGCCGAGGTCGCCGGCTGGTATCGGCAGTCGTTCGACCGCTACGAGAAGTCGTTGCCCGACGCCAGCGCCTTTCGCGACGAGGCAGCAGCGGAGTCGTGGCGCAAGACCAGAGCCGCCAGCCGCCACCTCGCCGACCACGTGCAGGAGGCACCGGCGATCGTCTTCTTCCTGCAGCCGATCATTCCGTGGGAGCCGTCGGACGACGAGGGGCCGATGGACATCGGACGGCTCGACGGCAGCGTCTATCCAGCCGTCCAGAACTTCTGTGTCGCCGCTCGCGCCCTGGGGATCGGAACGTCGCTCACCACGGTCATCAGGATCCACGCCGCCGAGACCCTCGCTGCACTCGGCGTGCCGGCGAACGACGACGGCTCACCGCGCTACGAGATCGCAGCCTGCATCCCGATGGGCCGACCAGCCGGCAACTTCGGCGTCGCCCCACGCAAGCCGGCGAGCGCGGTCACGCACTGGAACACCTTCGGCGACCGCCGCCGCGACTGACCACCCAACGCCGGCGAGGAGGGTGCTGGCGGACTCGGGATCGGGTCCCGGCGGGCCGGTCTGCGACGATGATCCGATGACCGCCACCGAACCGATCGCCTCGTCGCCGACCTGCTGGACCCCGACGTGTACCAGCGCAACCCGCACGACGCGTGGGCGTGGATGCGGGCGAACGAACCGGTGTACCGCGACGAACGCAACGGGCTGTGGGGAATCACTCGACATGCCGACGTGATGGACGTCGAGCGACGGTCGACCGTGTTCGTGTCGGGTCTCGGCTATCGGGCGTTGTGGTCGCCGACCGAGGTGAACATGATCGCCCAGGACGATCCACGCCACCGCCAGCAGCGCATGCTCGTGCAGCCGATGCTCACCGGCAAGTCGGTCGGCGAGCGTCAGGCCGAGATCGCCGAACTCGTCACCGAACTCCTCGACACCGCACTCGCAGCGGGTGACGAGATGGAGGTCGTCGGAGCGCTGTCGGGGCAGCTCCCGGCGCGTCTGACCGCCCGACTGCTCGGGTTCCCCGAGACGTACTGGCCCGAACTCAAGTCGTGGTCCGAACGCCTGATGCGCACCGACATGCGCGACCGCGACGGCCGGATCTTCACCGAGTTCATGGCGGCGAACATGGAGTTCGTCGCGGTGCTGAGTGAGGTGGCCGCCGACAAGTACGTCAACCCGACCGCCGACCTGATCAGCACCTGGGTGCACTCGACGATCGACGACCAACCGCTGTCGCCCGAGAACATCGTCCACGAGGTCGGACTGTTCATCGCCGGGGGCGCCGAGACCACCCGCACCGCGATCTCCCACGGCCTGCGGGCATTCGTCGACCACCCGGACCAGTGGGACGCGATGGCGGCGGACCCGACGCTCGTTCCCGGCGCGGTCGAGGAAATCCTGCGATGGGTGACGCCGCTCAACAACATGTTCCGACGGGCGATCTCCGACGACGTCGTCGGCGGCCAGGAGATCGCCGCCGGCGATCGGCTCGTCCTGCTGTATCCGTCGGCGAACCGTGACGAAGCAGTGTTCGCCGATCCGTTCAGCTTCGACATCCGTCGCGACCCGAACCCGCACGTCGCGTTCGGCTTCGGGACACATCTCTGCATCGGCACCCACGTCGCCCGTGCGGCCCTGGCCGCAGTGTTCGGTCAGATGAGTGCACGGGTCACCGACCTGCGTGTGCTGGCCGAACCCGACGTCGAGGCCAATATCTTCGCCCGGGCCGTCAGGTCGTTCCGGCTCGGCTACACCGTCCGGTAGGTGATGATGGGATCTACGAACCCGGGGTGTGGGGTGGCTGCGTCGTTCGCCAGTAGTACCCGTCGGGATCGAGGATGCGGAAGTCGACGAGCCCCCAGGGTTGCTCCTGCAGACCGGCTTCCACCGGCCAATGCTGCACGACGTGCTCGAAGAGACCCTCGAGGTTCGCGACCTCGAGGACGAGTTCCAGACCGAGCCCGAGCGGGCCGGGCCGACGAAGCGGATGGTCGACGCTGAGGTTGGCGATCGGTTGGAGCGCGATGCGCGTGTCGTGGCCGCTCAGCTCTCGGTAGTCCTCGTCGCTGCCGCTCTCGATGGTGAAACCGAGCACCTCGGTGTAGAACACGGTCGAGCGCTCGAGGTCGGTGACGAAGATCTCGAGTCTCATCGTGCGCCTGCCTGCTCCGGCGTCATGTCCCGCTGCCCTGCCGGTCGGGGTGCGTTGCCCACCACGACTGCACGATGCTTGCGGCATGACCCGGGTCGACGGCGTCGATGTGCGTCAGGGTCGCCCGGGCGAAGTGGTCGACGAGATCGACGGTGTCGGGAGTGGGGGACGACGGAGTCTCGATCAGCAGCACGGGTACCGGCATCGCCTCGGCCTGGCGGACGGCGAATCCGCGGTCGGCGGCACGGACGACCATCGTCGCCCGCGGATCCGAAACGCCGGGCGCGGGCTCCGACATCGCGCCGGGCGTCGTCAGGATCCGCCTGCGCATCTCGCGCTGGCGCGCCTCGATCTCGACGGGTCCGAGCCATGGACCACCCAACCCGTCGACCAGCACCAGTCCCACCGCCCGCCCGCCGAGAGCCAGGACCTGGGCCGCTGCGCCGTTGTGGCCGATGCCGATGATGACGAGTTCGTCGGGAGCTCCTGCGCGCATCAGATCGAGCGCCGCGAACACCGCATCGCCCGTCTCGTAGTGCCCGCCGACCGGAGGTGGCGTCCCGTTGTGCCCGGGAAGGTCGGGCGCCCAGACGCGGCCGGGCCAGCCGGCGAACGCGGCGGCCCACTCGCCGCCACCACGAGCACCGAGGTCGTGGAGTACGAGGAGGTCCGTCATGGGCGGGCGCCGATCTCGTCGAGGAATCGGCTGATTCGATCGAGCACGACGTCGGGTTGTTCGACGTGCACGTAGTGGCCGGCACCCGGCACCGACTCCAGCCGGCCGTCCATGAGCATCGCCACCCGCCGCTCGGCCTCTTCGTCGTGCACCTCGGTCCACGCGTCCTCCTCGGAGCTGACCAGCACCAGCGTGGGCGCGATGACGTGGCGGTACTGGGCGAGGATCAGATCGAGCGAGAACCCGTCGGGGATCCCGGTACGGAACGCCGGATCCCACTTCCACACGAACCCACCCTCGACCTCGCGGGTGCCGTGCTCGACGAGGTGTTCGAGAAACGGGCGGGGCAGACGGACGTTGATCGCCCCGCGGCGCTCGACAAGAAGGTCGCGCGACGCCCACGGCCGCGGCGGGCGGCCGCGGAACTTGTCGATCTCGTCGAGGCTTCGAACGGCGACGTCGATGATGTCATCGTGAACGAAGCCCTCGGCCGGCGGGCCCAGCCCGTCGAGGTTGACCAACCAGGCGAAGCGCTCGGGCAACGTGGCGGCTGCGGTGAGGATCTGACCACCGCCCATCGAGTGCCCGATCATGCCGATCGGTGTGTCGGGCGTCGGCGCCAGCACCCGGGCGAGCTCGCACAGGTCGATCGTGCACGCGTTCCACGCCATTCCGGACGACAGCCGCCCCGAGTCGCCGTGGCCGCGCACGTCGATCGCCACCACGTGGAACCCGAGCTCCACCAGTCGAGGGGCGAAGTCGTCCCACGTACGGCCGTGGTCGTAGGCGCCGTGGACGAGCACGACCGGTGGGGCCGTCGCATCGCCCCAGCACCACGCCCGCAGCCGCGTCCGGTTCACGTCGAAGAACGTGGCCCGATCGGGCGTCGCAAACTCGGTCCCCACGATCGGTCATCCTCGCAGGCGGCCGCACGCGGAACCAGCGAGTTCGGGCGACCGCTCGTTCGCGAGAGCATTGTCACGCAACGAACGGTGCCCGCTCGGCCCGGCCCAGCCGCCGACGACATCGGTGCGCACCACGTCCACGCTGACCGGAACGCCGCAGATGTCACGACACGATGGGCGCGTTCGACGCGAGCAGTCAGGCAGCAGGTGGTTGAGGTGACTACGTTGTGGCGCCATGGGGAACATCACGAGCCTTGCCGACATCCTGCGCGTCCATGGATCCGATCGCGCCGAGCACACCGCCCTCGTCCAAGACGACCGGCGACTCACGTGGGCTGAACTCCACGCCAGGTCCGCCCAGGTGGCGCAGGGTCTGGCCGCCGACGGCGTGACGTCGCAGGATCGCGTCGCATTTCTCGACAAGAACGGCATCGAGCACTTCGAGGTGTTCTTCGGCGCCGCGCTCCTCAATGCCGTGTGCGTCGACGTCAATTGGCGTCTTGCGGCACCGGAAGTCGAGTACATCGTCAACGACTCGCAGGCCAAGGTGCTCGTGGCCGGACCCGATTTCGTCCCGATCCTGGATGCCATCGCCGCCGATCTGACCACGGTCACTCGGATCCTGGTCATCGGCGGCCATGAGGGCTACGAGTCCTACGAGGACTGGGTCGCCTCGTTCCCGGCCGACGATCCCGGTGCGACCTCCGACAGCGGAGACGTGGCATTCCAGCTGTACTCGTCGGGGACGACCGGTCGCCCCAAGGGCGTGATGTTGAGCAACGACAACTTCTTCAGTCTGCTGCCGCTCGCCAAGGACATCTGGGAGCTGACCCCCGACACCGTGAACCTGATCGCGATGCCACTGTTCCACATCGGCGGTGGTGGCTGGGCCGTCGCGGGCATGTACGAAGGCTGCACGTCCGTGATCTTCCGCGAACTCGATCCAGCGGCGTTGATCCGCACGATCGAACGCGAGCGCATCACGCACGCGTTCCTGGTTCCGGCCGTGCTGCAGTTCATGCTGATGGTCCCCGGTGTCGCCGACGCCGACTACTCGAGCCTGCGCGTCTTCGTCTACGGAGCGTCGCCGATCAGCGAGGACGTGTTGGCGAAGTGCGTCGAGATGTTCGCCCCGTGCAAGTTCTGGCAGGCCTATGGGCTCACCGAGACGACAGGCGCCGTGGTCAATCTGCCGCCCGAGGATCACGATCCGAGCGGGCCGAATCGCCATCGGCTTCGCTCGTGCGGCCTGCCGGGCCCGGGGGTGGAACTCCGGATCGTCGGTGACGACGACGTCGAGTGTGAGGTCGGTGAGGTCGGCGAGATCTGGATCCGCTCGCCGCAGGTGATGATCGGCTACTGGAACCAGCCGGAGGAGACGACGAAGTCGGTGACCCCCGACGGCTGGTTCAAGTCAGGCGACGCCGGCTACCTCGATGCCGACGGCTACCTCTACATCCACGACCGCGTGAAGGACATGATCGTGTCCGGCGGCGAGAACGTGTACCCCGCCGAGGTCGAGAACGTGCTCATGGGGCACCCGGCGATCGCCGACGTGGCGGTCATCGGTGTCCCGCACGAGAAGTGGGGGGAGACCGCGAAGGCGATCGTCGTCAAGGTGCCCGACTCCGAGGTGACCGAGGCCGAGATCATCGCCTACGCGAAGGAGCGCCTGGCGACGTTCAAGTGTCCGACGTCGGTCGACTGGGTCGACATGCTGCCGCGGAACCCGAGCGGCAAGGTGCTGAAGAAGGATCTGCGTGAGCCGTACTGGGAGGGCCGCGATCGCCGGGTCGGCTGAACGACGAGGTCGGACCTGGTCAGGTGAGCGCGAGGATCGATCGCGTCGCGGTGTAGAACGCAACGACCACGAGCAGGATCACGAACCACTTCTGCAGGAAACTGGGGTCGCGCGTGCTGGCCAAGTGGCTGCCGACGACGACGCCGACGAGGCTGGCGATCGTGAACGGCACCACGATCCCCCAGTCGACGGTGCCGCCCGGCAGTCGCGTCATGAGCGCCACGGTCGAGTTGACGGCGATGACGAGCAGCGACGTGCCGACGGCCTCCGGCATCGTGAAGCCGAGGGCCAGCACCAATGCCGGCACGATCACGAAGCCGCCGCCGACACCGAAGAATCCTGTGAGCAACCCGACGAACGAGCCGGCGAGGATCACCTTGACCACGGTGCCCGCATCGATGCGGACGTCGGTCTGAGCCGGCGCCGCCTCGTCGATGTTGGCGGCCGCGCCTGCGGATCGGACCGGTGGGGGAGCCGCCTGGAGGCGTCGCCACATCGCGTACGCAGCGACGAGCATCAGCACGGAGAAGGCGAAGAGCAGCACGTCGGGGTTCGCGGCCTTGTTCCAGTGTGACCCGAGCAGCGACCCACCGATGCCAGCGAGCCCGAAGATGGTGCCCGCAGCGAAACGCACGCGCCCGGCGCGCCAGTGCGGGATGATCCCGATCAGTGCGGTGATGGTCACGAGCACCAGTGAGGTGGTCGTGGCGGCCTTGGGGTCCTGTCCGGCGGCGTAGACCAGCGCTGGAACTGCGAGGATCGAACCGCCGCCACCGAGTGCGCCGAGTGACACCCCGATCAGGAACCCGAGAGGTGACGCCAACAGTCCTCGCACCCGTCCACTATACCCCCCGGGGTACACCACCCCACTTCTGAAATTCTCCTCCACGTGCGCGCTCGAGCGCGCACGCCGGGGAGAATTTCGGGGGTGGAGGTGAGATGGTGGTGACGGATGGCGGGGGCGATCGTTCGTTCGTGAACGGGCGATAGCGTGGATCGTTGTGTCCCCCCACGACCAGACCCTCCTCGAGGCACCGGCTGACGCCGATGAAGCCAACCTCCGGCACCGTGCCGACATCCGCAACCTGGCGATCGTCGCCCACGTCGACCACGGCAAGACCACGCTCGTCGACGCCATGCTCCGCCAGTCGGGTGCCTTCCGCGCCAACGAAGAAGTCGTCGATCGGGTCATGGACTCCGGCGACCTCGAACGCGAGAAGGGCATCACGATCCTCGCCAAGAACACCTCGCTGGTGTGGCACGATCCCCGCAACGGTGACGACATCACCCTGAACATCGTCGACACGCCCGGGCCACGCCGACTTCGGTGGCGAGGTCGAGCGGGCGCTCACGATGGTCGACGGCATCGTGCTGCTGGTCGACGCCGCCGAGGGCCCGCTGCCCCAGACCCGGTTCGTCCTGCGCAAGGCGCTGGCGCGCAACCTGCCCGTGATCCTCGTGATCAACAAGGTCGACCGGCCCGACGCCCGCACCGCCGAGGTCATCGACGAGGTGTACGAGCTGTTCTTCGATCTCGATGCCAAGGAGCATCAGGTCGAGTTCCCGATCGTGTACTGCTCGGGTCGCGACGGCTGGGCCACGCTCGACGTCGACGAGGCCGAACGGCTGATCGTCGAGGGCAAGGGTGACAAGAACCTCGCCGAGCTCGTCGAGGTCCTGCTCGATCACATCCCGTCGCCGACCTACCACGAGGGCCTGCCGCTGCAGGCCTGGGTCACCAACCTCGACGCATCGCCCTACCTCGGCCGTCTCGCCCTCCTGCGAATCATGGAAGGCGAGATCAAGAAGGGCCAGTCGGTCGCCTGGTGCAAGCGTGACGGCACGATCACCCGCGCCAAGATCGCCGAACTCTTCCTGACCGAGCTCCTCACCCGTGTGCCGGTCGACTCCGCCCGCCAGGGCGACCTCGTCGCGGTCGCCGGGATCGAGGACATCTTCATCGGCGAGACGCTCGCCGACCCCGAAGATCCCCGCCCGCTGCCCGTGATCACCGTCGACGAGCCGGCGCTGTCGATGACGATCGGCATCAACACCTCACCGCTGGCCGGTCGTGAGGGCAAGAAGCTCACCGCCCGCCTGGTCAAGAACCGTCTCGATGCCGAACTCGTCGGCAACGTGAGCATCCGGGTGCTGCCGACCGAGCGTCCCGACGCCTGGGAGGTCCAGGCCCGAGGCGAGCTGCAGCTGGCGATCCTCGTCGAGCAGATGCGCCGTGAGGGTTTCGAACTCAACGTCGGCAAGCCGGTCGTGCTCACCCACGAGGTCGACGGCAAGGTGTACGAGCCGGTCGAGCGAGTCACCATCGACGTGCCCAACGAGCATCTCGGTGCCGTCACGCAGCTCCTCGCCACGCGCAAGGCGCGCATGCAGAACATGGGCGGCACGGGTTGGGTGCGACTCGACTACCTCGTCCCGGCGCGTGGGCTCATCGGGTTCCGCACCGAGTTCCTCACCGAGACCCGTGGTACCGGGGTCATCAGCCACACGTTCGAGGGCTACGAGCCGTGGGCCGGCGAGATCCGCTCGCGTCAGTCGGGTGTGCTCGTCGCCGACCGCATCGGCCCGGCCACCACCTACGCCATGATGAACCTGCAGGACCGAGCGGCGATGATGGTCGGCCCCGGCACCGAGGTGTACTGCGGCATGATCGTCGGCGAGAACTCGCGCGCCGGCGACATGGACGTCAACATCTGTCGTGAGAAGAAGATGACCAACGTGCGTGCCGCTTCAGCCGACGAAACGGTGAAGCTCACGCCGCACCGGGTGCTGTCGCTCGAAGGTGCCCTCGAATTCATCGCCGACGACGAGTGCGTCGAGGTGACCCCGATGAACATCCGCCTCCGCAAGGCCGACCTCGACCCCACCAACCGGGCCCGAGAAGCCAAGCGCCGCTCCCAGTCCGCCTGACGCAACCGGTTACGCCGGTGCCCGGCACCGGCGTAACCGGGTTCAGGGGCCGGTGACGAGGGGGGTGTCGTGGAGGTCGATGGACTCGTTGGCGCGTAGGCGCAGGCCGGGAGCCTCCCACTGCAGCACGCCGATGCGGCAGCGTTCCCAGCGATTGCCGCTGACATCGCAGTCCGACGCACCCCACTGCACGATGCAGCCACTGTCGCCGTCGCACACTGCGTTGCCGTCGACCAGCGCCTGCGAACCTCCGTCGATGTCGATGCCACGCATCGTGTGATTGACGAAGTTGCCGTGGACGTGGGCGCCCTCGGTCCGTTCGAGGTGGACTCCCCACCAGCGTGCTGCGATGTTGTTGCCGCGCACGACGACGGCCGTCGCATCGGACACCCGGACAGCACACAGATGGTCGGTGAGTTCACTCGAGTCGATCTCGTGCCCGCTGCCACCGATCAGGTGCACGCCGATGTCCCAGCGCATGCCGGACAGCTGGCATCGCGACACCGACAACCGGTCGACACCGTCGGCCACGACTCCCGCGGCGGTGGTGGCGCGAATCAGTGCGTCGCTGGCCCGTGCCACGACATGGCCGTCGATCCGACAGCCGAGCACCGTCGCCGCTGGTCCGGTGATCTCGACGGTCGTGCCCGGGAGCCAGGCAGTTCGGGCGGGGCCGCCCGTCACCGTGAGGTGTTCGAGACGTGCGGCACCGAGGAGCGTGACGGCGGTCGCGCCGCCACCGTCGATCACGGTGCGGTGACCCCCGAGACCGCGGACCACGACCCCGCGTGGAACGGTGACCGGACCGGTGTAGACGCCGTCGCCCAGTTGCACGATGTCGCCCGGCGACACGTCGCGGATCAGCGGGGCCAGGGCGATCGGGGCGCGCGGCTCGGGCAGGAACAGCGCGCTCGGTTGCTCGATGTCCGAGTACACGATGCGGTACACCCGGACGTCGTCGACGCGGCGCCGGTGCCGATCGGAGCGCAGCCGGGGCAGGTCGAGGTGCAATGCGTCGTCGTCCTGGTGGAACCTCAGGACGTCGACGTCACCGGCCGTCGGTCCGACGAGTTCGACCGACTCGACTCGGCAGCTGTCGGAGCCGAGCGCGCCGAAGCGGGCGTGTCCGTCGATGTCGATGGCGTGCAGCGTTCCGGCGACATCGAGGTAGCGCACGTGCTCGTCGCCCCAGGTTCTCCACGGACGCGACCTGTTCAGCAGCGATTCGTGCCGGCGGATCCAGCTCCCGGCGTCGCGCAACGGTTCGGCCTGGAGTTCCGGAACGGTTCCGTCGGCGTCGGGGCCGATGTTGAGCAGGAGGTGTCCACCCTTCGACACCACCTCGGTCAGGAGTGCAACGATGTCGTGGCCGCAGAGGTGATGCTCCGCGCGCTCGGCCCGGTTGTGGCAGAAGCTCGAACCCAGCCCTCGGCACAACTCCCACGGTTCGTCGACGATGCCGTCGGGTGTCTCGTACTCGAAGGTGCGCACGGTGTCGGGACGCCCCGGCGGCCCGTGCGTCGTCGGCCGCGCCCATCGGTCGTTGACGACGACGTCGGGATCGATCGACCAGATCTTCTCGAGCAACTCGCGCGTTCGCCAGTGGTCGGGACCGTGGCCCCACTGCCCGTCACCCCACAGCATGCTCGACCCGTACCGCTCGACCAGATCGACCACGTGGGGATGAAGTACGTCGTCGACGTAGTCGGTGCCCGGATATCGCGGGTCACCCCAGTCCAGCAGCGAGTAGTAGGTGCCGAACACGAGCCCGTTTCGCTCGCAGGCGGCCGCGTACTCGGCGAGCACATTTCTCCGTGGGCCGCCGGTGAGCACCGTGTGGTCCGTGTTCGGAGCGTCCCACCACGCCCACCCGTCGTGGTGTTTGGCGACGAACACGGTGTAGCCGGCGCCGGCGTCGACGGCCAGACGCGCCCACGCCTCGGCGTCGAACGCCTCGTAGGTCAACAGTGGAAGGAAGTCGTCGTAGGTGTCGATGTGACCCCAACGGTCGCGGTGGTGCGCGAGGACCTCGACCATCGGGCGCGGATGGAGCATGACGTCGGTGACGTCGTCGCCCATGTGGCTGCGATACCAGTCGGAGTACTCGCCGATCGGCGACCAAGCCGGAACGCTGGCGAGGTTGGCGTGTACGAAGAGGCCGAAACGCCGCTCGTCCCACCACCTCGGCATGCCCATCGGACGGCCAGTCTCGCGCGTCGTGAGAATCTGGACGAACCGCGTGAAATCGGACACACCTGTGGCGATAGCTTGCCGCCGTGAAGTATGTGCGGGGGCTCGACGGGTTGCGCGCTGGTCGCGGTGATCGCGGTCCTGCTCTTTCATGCGGAGGTCCCGTTCTTCGGTGGCGGATTTCTCGGTGTGTCGCTGTTCTTCACGCTGTCCGGATTCCTGATCACCACGTTGTTGCTCGCTGAACACGAAGCGACCAACGACATCTCGTTCCGACGGTTCTACGGTCGCCGGGCCCGTCGCCTGCTCCCGGCGGCATACGCGTGCCTGGCCCTCGTCGCCGTGTGGTCGGCCTGGTGGACGGCGTCGCAACAGCGCGCACTGCGGGGTGATCTGATCGCTGCCGTCGCGAACGTCGCCAACTGGCGTTTCGCCTTCTCGTCGAGCAGCTACCAGGACCTGTTCCTCTCGGCGCCGAGCCCGGTGGCCCATTTCTGGTCGCTCGCGATCGAGGAACAGATCTACCTCGTCCTGCCGATCGTCGTGCTGCTCTCACTTCGACGAGGTCGACGGGTACTCGCGGCCACGACCGCAGCGCTGTTGGCGGCATCGGTCTTCGCCACACTCGTGACGCACGACCGCGACCTGGTCTACAACGGCACGCACATCCGGGCGGCCGAACTGCTCGTCGGCGTTGCGCTCGCCCAGCTGGCCTTCCATCGGCGAACCACCGAACCAGTGTCGTGGCGCGGCGACTGGATCCCGGGGGCGCTCGCGATCACGGCGTTCGGTGGCCTCGTCGTCGCGGCGTCGATCGACCAGGCATGGATCTACCGCGGTGGGCTGCTCCTCGTGGCACTGGTCTCGGCGGTCCTCATCCACTCCGTCACCGGGGGACGTTTCCCCGCTCGGTTGCTGGAGGCGGCGCCACTGGTCGCCATCGGCGCGGTGAGCTACGGCATCTATCTGTTCCACTGGCCCGTCTTCCTGCTCCTCGACGAGGCACGGACCGGATTGAGCGGGTTCACCCTCTTCGGGGTGCGCATCGCGGCGACCGCGGTGTTGACGATCGCCTCGTACCGGCTCCTCGAACAGCCGATACGTGTCGGCAAGGTCGGTGCCCGCAACCGCGTGGCGATCCCCGCATTCGGTCTCGCGGCCGTGGTCATCGTCGGCGCGGCATTCGCGGTGAGAGGCCCCGATCTCACCCCGACCGAGCAGCTGCTGTCGTCCGGCGAGCAGTCGGTCATCGAGTTCACGCCACCGACCGATGCGCTCGCCGCTCGTACCGGTTTCGTCGTTGCTGCCCCGGTCTCGCCGCCGGCGCCGACGCCACCGCGGATCCTCGTGCTCGGCTCGGAGCGCTCGGCGCTCGACGCACTCGTCCGGCCTGGACGCCGACGTGATCGACGGGCTCCGGCCGCAGCAACCGATCTCGACCGCGGCGTCGGACGCCGGCGGACACCCCTCGACGAGTGGCTCGGGCGGCTCGCCGAGCGCCAGAACCCGAACGTGGTCGTCGTTGCCGTCGGCGCAGCAGAAGAGGACGACATTCTGCGGCAACCGTCCATCGTCGGACCCGAATGGAAAGCAGCTGAGCGGGAGTTGCTCGCCGGTCTCGATGAAGCCGCGCGGATCGGCCTTCCAGTGGTCTTCTTCTATCCGTCGCCGTCACCGGCGCCCTTCGACGCACACATCGAGCGGTTCGAGCTGATGCGTCCGTGGCTCGGCGATGTGGCCCGAACGGGCGATGATCTCGTCGTCGCGGTCGAGGCTGCACTCGCCGCCTCGGACGGCCGCGGAGTCGATGCCGGCGACACGGCGACGGCACTGCGCGTCATGGTCATCGGCGATTCCACCTCGATCAACATGGCGAAGGCCCTCAACGACGGCGGTGACGGTCGATTGGCGGTGATGTGGGCGGGGGCGAACGGGTGCCCGCTCGTGGCGATCGACGGCTTCCGCGTGTCGTCCGAACTCGACTGGTCGACGCCCGACTGCGAGGCATACGACGAGAAACTGCCCCCGCTCCTCGACCGATTCGATCCCGATGTCGTGCTGGCGGTCCTCGGCCCCACCGAGCTGGCCGAGCAACGGTACGTCGGTGACCCGAATCCGCACGTCGCAGGCGATCCCGTCTTCGCCTCGATCCATGGCGACGCGTTGCGAACGCTGCTCGGGGTACTCGACGAGCACGTCCCCCTCCTGATCGCCGACCTGCCCGCCGTCCATCAGGGCTACTTCGTGACCCCCGGCATGGCCGACCCCGCGCGCCTCGACAGCCTGAACGCGCTCATCGTGACCGCAGACGATCGCTGGGACCAGGTCGAACGATTCGACTACCGAGCGCCGCTCGAGGGCGCCGAGCGGGTATCCGGGTCGATCCGCAGCGACGGGGTGCACCCCGACGCGGAACCGATGGAGCGTCTCGCCAGGTCGGTCTTCGTCGATCAGCTGATCGAGCAGGTCTCGGCGTGGCGGGCGGGACACGATTCTCAGCGTTGACGTGATGGGTCCGCCGGGGACGTCGCCTCGGCGACCAGGCTTCGATGGGTCCCTGCATCGAGCCGCCACATATCCTTCGGCACCATGAAGCTGTCGATGATGATCAACTACTCGGGTGACTTCCATGCGGACGTCGACAAGGTCGTCGAGCTCGAGAAGGCCGGGCTCGACATGGTGTGGGTGCCCGAGGCGTACAGCTTCGACGCCGTGTCGCAGATGGGATATCTCGCCGCCAAGACCTCGACGATCGAGATCGGTTCGGGCATCTTGAACGTGTTCTCCCGAACGGCGACGTGCATGGCGCAGACCGCCGCCGGACTCGACTTCGTGTCCGGGGGTCGGTTCACCCTCGGCCTCGGCGCGTCGGGGCCGCAGGTGATCGAAGGCTTCCACGGTGTGGCGTACGACAAGCCGATGCCGCGAATTCGCGACTACATCAACGTCTGTCGGATGACCTGGCGACGCGAGAAGGTCGTGTACGACGGCCCGACCGTCACGATCCCGCTCCCGGAGGGGCAGGGAACCGGGCTCGGCAAACCGTTGAAGCTGATCAACCATCCGGTGCGCGAGAACATCCCGATCTTCTGGGCGAGCCTGATGGGGCAGTCGGTGAAGAACACCGCGAAGTACGCCGACGGCTGGCTGCCGATCTTCTTCGATCCCGAGAAGTTCCACACGGTGTGGGGCGACGACCTCAAGGCCGGTCAGGCCGAACGCGACCCCGAACTGGGAACACTCCAGATCTCGGCCGGCGGCATGGTGGCCATCGGTGACGAACTCACCGGCGACGCGCAGAGCCGCATCCTCGACCTCTCCCGCCCGAACACGGCCCTGTACGTCGGCGGTATGGGCGCCCGCGACCAGAACTTCTACAACACGATCTGCCAGCGCTATGGCTACGTCGACGAAGCCATCGAGATTCAGGATCTGTATCTGTCGGGCAAGAAGGACGAGGCCGCTGCGGCGGTGCCCGCGGAGATGCTCGAGAAGACGAACCTCGTCGGCCCGGCGGGGTACGTGAAGGAGCGCCTCGCCGCCTACAAGGAAGCCGGCGTCACCCATCTGTCGGTGAGCCCGGTGGGCGCCGATCCGGTGAAGACCATCGAACAGCTCCGCGACCTGCTCTGAGCGCACCGCGGCATACTGCCTGCGTGATTGGCTCCGATTCGGACATCGAACCGCGCCTGGCCGCCAAGGTCGAGGCGCTCGAGTCCGAGTTGCGTCGGATCGGCCGGGTGGTCGTCGCGTTCAGCGGAGGTGCTGATTCGGCGTTCCTCGCGGCGGTCGCTCACGGCACGCTCGGCGCTGAGCATGTTCACGCCGTCACCGCCGTGTCGCCGTCGCTCGCGGGTGACGAGGAGCGTGACTGCCGTGCGCTCGCCGCCGAGTGGGGCCTGCGATGGACGGCGATCGAGACCGCCGAGATGGAGCGGGCTGCCTATCGACTCAACGACACCGATCGTTGTTTCCACTGCAAGGCCGAACTGATGGACGTCGTCGGGCCGATCGCAGCCGACGAGGGGGCCACGATCGTGCTCGGCGTGAACGTCGACGATCTGGGTGACCATCGTCCGGGCCAACGTGCGGCGAGCGAGGCGGGCGCCGAGTTCCCGCTCGTGCTGGCCGGGTTCACCAAGGCCGACGTCCGGTCGGCGTCGCAGTCGCTCGGATTACGCACGTGGGACAAGCCGGCAGCCGCGTGCCTCGCCAGCCGAATCCCGTACGGCACCGAGGTCTCCGTGGAGATTCTGGGTCGCGTCGATCGGGCCGAGGCAGCGCTCCACCGGCTCGGCTTCGGCCAGCTCCGCGTTCGTCACTACGACGCCACGGCGCGCATCGAGGTCGACCTGATCGATCTGGCCGCCATCGTCGAGCGGCGCACCGAGGTGGTCGATGTCGTCAAGGCTGCTGGGTACCGCTACGTCACCATCGATCTCGAAGGTTTCCGTAGCGGCAACCTCAACGGGTGAGTGTTCCGGCCTGCAGCACCCGGGCAGCATCTCCGACGTTGGCGCAGATCAGACCATGCCGCGCAGCCACCACAGGCTGAGCGCCCAGGCGAGACCGAGGACCAGGAACGCGGCGAGCGCCCACTGCCAGGTCAGTTCGGTGATGATCTCGACGGGTTCGCCGATCGTCGTACCGAGCGATTCGGCGATCTGGCCGTACGCGGCAGCGAGTTCGTCACCGCTACGAGCCTCGAACGCCTCGCCGCCCGTCGTGTCGGCGACGGCGGCGAGGTCCTCGGGTCGGACGGGCACGGGGACGACGTCCCCGCTCGCCGGGTCGACGATCTGGCCACCGTCGGTCCCGAAGGCGATCGTGTACACGGGGACGCCGGCATCAGCTGCGTCCTGGGCGCCCTCTTCGGTCGGCCGGCCGACCGTCGTCTCGCCGTCACTGAGCAGCACGATCACGCCGGGCGCTTGGTCGGGGTCGGCATTGGGGTCAGCGGAGTTCACCAGCAGGCGCGTGCCGCTCGCGAGCGCTTCGCCGATCGCCGTCGATTCGGCCAGCTCGAGATTGTCGATACCGCGATTCATGGCGGCCCGATCGAGGGTTGGGTCGACCTCGACGTTGACCGTGCCGGAGAACGAGAGCAACCCGACCTCCACGCCGTCGTCGACCTCGGCGACGAAGTTCCTGGCCGCCTCCTGGGCCGCGGTGAACCGGTCGGGAACGACGTCGTCGGCCATCATCGACAGCGACACGTCGAACAGCACGAGGATGCGGCCGTCGCTGCTGACGTTCTCGGTGCTTCGATCGACGGGCCGCGCGGTTGCCACCACGGCGAAGGCGAGGCCGAGCAACATCAGGACCGCAACGACGTGCCGGCGCCAACGAGGACGTTTCGGCGCGACCTTGTCGAGCAGGTCGACCTGCGTGAAACGCACGGTCGCGGCCCGCCGCCACCGCAGCACGACGACATAGGTGACGCCGAGCGCAACGACGAGCAGCAGCAGCCAGAGGCGTGCGGGGGCGAGGAAGTCGGTGCTCATCGCTTGATCCCGTCACCGCGAACAGCCTGAACCCGCTTGCGTCGGGTGTGCTGCACGATCGCCCCGAGCCAGTCGCCGTCGGTCGACAACTCGATCACGTCCGCGCCGGATCGCCCGAGTGCGGTGTCGCGCCGGTTGCGTTCCTCCGTTGCCGCTGCGGCGAAGCGTTGCTGGACCTTGGCGGTCACTCGAACCTCCCGAACTGCGCCGGTCGACGGGTCGACCACGTCGACGAGGCCGATCGGCGGGATGTCGTACTCGCGAGGATCGTGCACGGTGATCGCCAGCAGGTCGTGGCGAAGGCTCAGCCGTGCCAGCGATGGTTGCCACGATTCACCGGCGAAGTCGCTGATGACGGCGACGAATCCACGACGGTTGGCGATCGCTCCGACCCGATCGATGGCGCCCGCGAGATCGGCACGGCCGAGACCCTCCGATTCGGGCGGGCTGGTGAGCGTCGACAACACGGCGCGCACCTGATTCGATCCGGACCGGGGAGGGATCACGTGGATCGAGGGGCCGGCCACGAGAACAGCGCCGAGGCGGTTCTGGTTGCGGGCCGTCAGAAATCCGACACAGGCCGCCGCCGCAGTTGCGACGTGGGCCTTGTCGTTGACCGTGGTGCCGAACTGCATCGTGGCCGACACGTCGACGACGAGCCAGGCGGTCAGATCGCGGTCGGCGATCTGCTCGCGAACATGGGTCTCGCGGGTGCGCGCCGTGATGTTCCAGTCGATACGGCGCACGTCGTCGCCGGGTTGGTACAGCCGGGACTCACCGGGTTCGGACCCATGGCCGGGCGTCAGCCCCTGATGGTTGCCGTGCAACACGCCGTCGAGGCGACCGTTGATCGTCAACTCCAGGGTGCGCAACAGTTCCGCGACCGTCTCGGTCGGCGGGCCGGTCGCCCAGCCCGACCCTGCGGTGGTGCCGCTCGGCCACGTCGCCGTCGAGGCGATCGCGGCGGCCTTCGGCGACACGCTCGCCGGACCCAACAGTGTCATCGTCAGCTCGCGGGGTGCGCCAACGCGTCGTTGGGCTTCGGAGAGACCCAGGTGGCCGGGACGGTGGACAGGACGCGTTGGATGACGTGATCGGCCGTGATGTCGCGGGCGAGTGCGTCGTAGGTGAGCAGCAGTCGGTGTCGCAGCACCTCGGGGGCGAGGTCGAACACGTCCTGCGGTGTTGCGTACGAGCGGCCGCGCAACAGCGCGAGCGCCCGGGCACCACGCACCAGGTTCAGCGACGCTCTCGGACTCGCGCCGAGCCCGATCACCGTCGAGAGGTCGGCGAGTCCGAATCGCTCCGGCGTACGCGTGCACTGCACGAGATCGACGGCGTACTGCGACACCGAGCGATCGATGAACACGCGGTCGGCGCGTTCCTGCAGGGCGATCAGTTCGTCGAGGGTGATGACCTGGTCGGGCGTCGGTGGGCTGACACTCATCCGGTCGATGATCAGCATCTCCTCGTCGGGCGTCGGGTAGTCGAGAACGATCTTCATCATGAAGCGGTCACGCTGCGCGTCGGGGAGCTGGTACACGCCCTCGGACTCGATCGGGTTCTGGGTGGCGACGACGAAGAACGGATTGGGGACGGCGTGTGTGATGCCGCCGATGGTGACCTGCTGTTCGGCCATCACCTCGAGCAACGCCGATTGGACCTTGGCGGGAGCACGGTTGATCTCGTCGGTGAGCAGGAAGTTCACGAACACCGGGCCGAACTCGACGTCGAACGTTTCGGTGCTGCCACGGTAGATGCGCGTCCCGGTGATGTCGGATGGCAGGAGGTCGGGCGTGAACTGGATGCGCGCGAACGAACCCCCGACCACGTCGGCGAGCGTCTCGGCGGCCAAGGTCTTGGCGAGTCCCGGCACCGATTCCAGGAGGCAATGACCTCGGCAGAGCACGCCGACCAGCAGCCGCTCGAGGAGTCGTGTCTGGCCGACCATCACCTTGCGGAGTTCGAAGAAGATCTTCTCGAAGGTGTCGGCGGTCTGCCGTTCGTCCGGTTGGGAGGCGCCGGGGTCGCTCGTCATGTCGCTCATTCCGGCCCGACGGTATCCCGACCATCCGGCGCCTTGGTGGCGCTCAGGTAGGAGTTCGGTGAGTGCCGATGTGCTGTTCGGTCGCTCGGTGCTGTCACAATGGCGGGTCGTGGAGCTGGTCAGACGCAACGACCTTCCGGGTCTGATCGTCGTCGGCCTCGCAGTGATGCTGGCGTTCGCGATCGACCGCTCGATCGGCGTGTCGCCGCTCGTGGCAGGTGTCGTGCTCGGCGCGGTCTTCGCGAACGTCGGTCTGTTGACGCCTCGATTCGTGCCGGGTGTCGCGTACGCCGCTCGGCGGCTCCTGCGAATCGGCATCGTGCTGCTCGGCTTGCGGCTCTCGTTCGACCAGATGCGCGAGCTGGGCCTGAAGGGGGTGGTCGCCGTCGTCATCGTCGTGCTGCTCACCTTCTTCGGCGTGCAGCTCCTCGCTCGCATGATGGGGCTGTCGGAGGGCCTCGGCCTGCTCGTTGCGACCGGCTATTCCATCTGCGGGGCCTCGGCCGTTGCGGCGATGGCGCCACTGTCGACCGCCGACGAGGAGGAGACCGCCTATGCGATCGGACTCGTCACGCTGTGCGGCAGCCTGTCGATCCTGGTGTTGCCGTTCCTCGGCCACCTGATGAATCTCAGTGACCTGACCTTCGGAGCCTGGGTCGGAGCGGGTGTGCACGATGTCGGTCAGGTGACGGCCACGGCGTCGGCGTATTCGGAGGCGTCGCTCGCCCCGGCCACGCTGGTCAAGCTGACCCGGGTCATCCTCCTCGCTCCGATGGTCTTCGGTGTCGGTGTCGCCAGTCGGCGTCGCCGTGCCGCGCAGCTCGCATCCGGCGAGGGCATCGACGGCGCCGAGCCCCACGTGCACGTGCCGCTCGTGCCGCTGTTCGTCGTCGGTTTCCTCGCGGCGATCTGCCTTCGCGCGACGGGGTGGTTGTCGCCGGAGCAGCTGTTGCGGGCGAAGAACGCCGAACAGATCTTCCTGACGGCCGGCATGTTCGGACTCGGTGCCAGCGTTCAGGTGGCACGTCTTCGTCGGCTCGGCGGACGCCCGATGGTGCTCGGAATGGTGTCATGGGTTCTGGTCGCCGGGGCTGCCTTCGTGGCAGCGCTGGTAATAACCTGAGCGTGTGACCGACGATCGTGCCCCGACGATCCGGCCCCCGACGATCCTGTTGCACGGCTCGACCGCGATCTCGGGATCGACGTCGAGCGGATCGAGGCCGAGGAACGCGCCGCCACGTATCGCATTGCGATGATCCAGGCCGGGCGGCGAAAGGGGGGCGTGCTCGGGGCCGCCGCTGCCGGCGCGATGATCGGCCTGCGCGACATCTACGAGGGACCGCCCAAACAGGACGACATCGTGATCGAGATCGAATCGTCCGGTGAGCCCACCGACATCGACATCGACGGCATCTTCGGATCGGTCGACGACGTCGACTACTGGGCGCCTCCGCCCGGCAACTCGGCTGACCGTCGACCGGATGTCGACCGTCCGGATCAGGTGTAGGCGCCAGACCTGGCGAGGAATCCGCGGTGCCAGCGGCTCGGGGTGAGCAGCAGGGCCCGCGGTTCGTCCTCGAACATCCAGCGGGCGAAGTTCCGCTGCCCCCACGCACCGCTCGCGGCCACGACGCGGATGGCGCCGCGGGCTCCCCACGGTTTGGCGAGCACCGAGCCGAGTGCCAGCGACATCCGATGATCGGCAACGAGGTGATGCTGCACGTTCGCTCGGTACAGGCGTGCGGCGTCGTCGGGTCGCGTGGCGCCCGCCGCGATGATGGCTTCGGCGGCGAGGCGCCCGGTGAGCAGCGCCTGGCCGATGCCTTCCCCGGTCATCACGTCGGTGGCCATGGCAGCGTCGCCGGTGAAGAGGATGCGGCCAGACGTCAGGACGGCCTCGTCGATGCGGGCCGGGATCGGCCATGCCGTGTGGCGTTCCTCCAGCTCGAACGCGGGTCCGAGTGCGTCGACGACATGGGGTCGCTGGAGCAGATCGATCCAGAGCTCCTTCATCTCCTGGCCCTTGCGGCTGCCGTCACGAAGCACGCCGAAGCCGATGTTGACCCGGCCGTCGGGGAGCGGGAACGACCATGCGTAGCCGGGAAGCAGGTCGGGCTCGAACCAGACGTAGAGCTGCTCGCTCGCCGGGCCGGTGACGTTGCGCCCGTACTGGCGGAAGCCGTGCCACTCGCCGAGGTAGCCGGGTTCGTTGACTCCGAGCGCCTTGCGGACCGGGCTCCACATGCCGTCGGCGGCCACGACGAACCGCGTGTCGATCTCGAGGCCCTCGGCGAAGACGGTCACGTGGTCGGGGTGCTCGACGAGACGTTCGAATCCGTGGCCGTCTCGAACGTCGGCGCCGTGCTTGCGGGCGAGCTGCACGAGGGCGTCGTCGAGCTGGAGGCGAGGTGCGACGGCGGAGTACTTCCCGGTGGTCGGCAGCGCAACGACGACCTCGCGTCCGCTCGGTGAGCGGATGACGGCATCTCGAACGTCGAACCAGTCGGCGACCGTGCCGGGGTCGAAACCCAGATGATCGAGTTCCCGCAATGCGAGGGTGGTCAGGCCGTCGCCGCAGCACTTGTCGCGCGGGAAGACCGCTTTGTCGAGCACGATCACCGATCGACCGGCTTCTCGGAGTTCGATCGCCGCAGCCGTGCCCGCCGGCCCGGCCCCCACGACGACCACGTCGACGTGCAGGTGGCTCGTCGTCGAATGGTCCTCAGCCGTCACGGTGGCCAGGCTACGCGCCAACCCGAAATTCGGAGCGAACGTTGCGCTGACCGCAACGCTCGCTCCGAATTTCGGGTTGGGTTGGGGCTGAGCGGGGGTCAGGTGAGGTGGGTGTGCAGGCGGACGGCGCGTTTGATCGGGCCGGGGTCGGAGCGCATCAAACGTGTTGCGTGGACCCGGCTGCGCCAGCCGCCGAGCAACGTGTAGCCCACGTCGCCGGGGCACGCGGTGTAGGTCACGTCACGATGGCCCGAGATCGTGGGCGTCGTGATCGTCGTGCCGGCGCGGAACTTGTCCGATCCCCTCGACACGAAGGTCGCGGTGGCGGCAGGGTCGGTGTCGATGCCGTAGCGGTCCGCGAGGAAGATCAGCATGCGCATCAACGAATCCTGCGCAGCCGGCGTCGGCGCCTGCACCGTGAAGTCGCCGATCAGGCAGACCAGCTGACCGAAGCCCTGATTGCCGCCAGTCGCATCGGCCACCACCGGACCGGCGAGCGACCCGGCGCGGGTCTCCCACACCGAGCCGTCGGGACCGATCATGAAGTGGTAGCAGATGTCGGGCCACCGCTTGGTCGGGCCGGTCTGAAACGCGTAGGTCTGCCGGATCACCTCGCGTGGGTCGGGCACCACGTTGCTCGACGCTGTGTGATGCACCAGGAGGAACTCGACCTGTTCCGGGCCCATCGCTCCCTTCGGCGGGAGGTCGGCTCCCCACTCGCTGCGCGGGTGGATGCGCAGGCCCGCAGCGACCTCGACCGACGTCAACGACTCGACCGGTGGGAGCTGTCCGGCGGCCGTCGTCGTCGCCCGTCCGCACGCGGTCAAGCCGAGCGCAGCGGCCCCGAGGGCGCCGACGAAGAGTTCTCGTCTCGTCCGCTGGCAGCCGCACACGAGGGTCATCCTACGATGCGGCTCAGTGACGGCCGTTCCCGGCGTCGCCGCCCGATCGGGCGTGTCTGGTGAAAGGAAGATCGATGAGTGGTCTGTGCGAGGGGCGAGTTGCGATTGTCACGGGAGCCGGGCGTGGGATCGGGCGCGAACATGCGCTGAGCCTTGCCCGCCAGGGCGCGAAGGTGGTCGTGAACGACCTCGGCGGCAACGTCGACGGCAGTGGCGGTGACATCTCGCCGGCGCAGCAGGTCGTCAACGAGATCATCGGAATGGGCGGCGAGGCGATCGCCAACGGCGACAACGTCGCCGACTGGGAGGGTGCCCAGCGGATGATCAACACCGCCATCGAAACCTTCGGCGACCTCCACGCGCTCGTCAACAACGCGGGCATCCTGCGTGACCGCGTGCTGGCGAACATGACGGAGGAGGAGTGGGACTCGGTCATCAACGTGCACCTCAAGGGCACCTTCGCCCCGTCGCGTTGGGCGGTCGCGTACTGGCGTGAGCGGGCCAAGGCGGGCGAGCCGGTCAGCGGCCGAATCGTCAACACCACCTCGGTGTCGGGCATCTACGGCAACCCCGGCCAGGCCAACTACGGCGCTGCGAAGGCGGGCATTGCGGCGTTCACCAACATCGTCGCGCTCGAGGTGGCCCGCTACGGCGTGACGGTCAATGCCGTCGGCCCGGTGGCGCTCACCCGGATGACGGAGGGGCTCGGGCCGGCACCGGAGACCGACGAGGCCCGTGAGGCTCGGGCGCCCCACTGGATCGCACCGATCGTCACGTGGCTCTGTTCGCCGGAATCCGCCGGTGTGACGGGGCGGGTGTTCGAGGCGTCCGGTCAGATCCTGGCGGTCGCCGAAGGGTGGGTGCGCGGTCCGTCGACCACGCCGGTCGACGACCCGACCAAGATCGGCCCGGTCGTCGAGCAACTGCTCGCCGACGCTCGTCGCAACTCGGGCATGAACGGCGAGCCCGGCGCTTGGCCCCAGACGATGCTCGACTCCTGATCAGCCCTCCAGTCGATTCCACGAAAGCGAGATGACATGCCATTGAATCCTGAAGCCGTCGGATCGAAGAGCGATCCAGTCGATGCCAGCTGGAACTCCAAGGACACCCTCCTGTACGCCGTCGGCATCGGTGCCGGCCAGAACGAGTTGGCGTTCAGCACCGAGAACACCTCGGGCGTCGACCAGCAGGTGTTTCCCACGTTCCCGGTCGTGATCGGCTGGGGCAAGGGCTCGGCGATGCGCGACATCGGCACCTTCAACCCCGCCCTGCTCGTGCACGGCCAGCAGGCGGTGACACTGCACCGGCCGATCCCCGTCGAGGGCACCGTGACGATCACGAGCGAGCTCGTCGCGATGTACGACAAGGGGTCAGCGGCGGTCGTGGTGACCGAGACGAACGCCGTGATGGACGGCACGCCGCTGTACACGAACACGTCGTCGGCATTCATCCGCGGCGAGGGTGGCTGGGGAGGCGAGCGCGGCCCATCGGGACCGAAGAACGTGCCGCCCGAAGGCGATCCGGATCACGTCGTCACGTATCCGACGCTGCGTGATCAGGCCTTCGTGTATCGGCTCTCCGGCGACCGCAACCCGCTGCACACCGACCCGGCATTCGCGGCGATCGGCGGTTTCGACCGGCCGATCCTCCACGGCCTGTGCAGCTACGGTTTCACCGGTCGGGCGCTGCTTCATGCGGTCTGTGGCAGCGACCCGGCGCGCTTCGAGCACATCGAAGCCCGCTTCGCGGCGCCGGTCCTGCCGGGCGACTCCCTCACCATCAAGATGTGGTCGGCCGGGTCCGGTGAAACCCTCTTCACCACCACCGCCGTCGACCCCGACGACCCCAGCACCGAACGCGTCGTCATCGACCAAGGACTCCTCCGCCACTCCTGACCACCCAGCGCCCTCACCACCCCCGAAATTCTCCTCACGATGCGCGCCCAGCGCGCACCCACAGGAGAATTTCGGGGGTTTTGGGGATTCAGCGGCAGGTGGCGACGAGGTGGGCGACGACTGCGTCGAGCGGGATGTCTTCGCGCTCGCCGGTCTTGCGGTCCTTGACCTCGATCGTGGGATTCTCCTCGTCGGCGACACCGCGACCGACGACCGCAATCGTCGGGATCCCGATGAGTTCGGCGTCCTTGAACTTCACGCCGGGCGAGGGGCCGTAGCGATCGTCGAGCAGGACGCGCAGCCCCGCAGCCTCGAGGTCGGCGGCGAGCTGCTCGCCGGCGGGGAACTGTGGCCCGTCGAGCTTGCCGGCCACCACGATGTGGACGTCGGCGGGGGCGATCTCGCGTGGCCACACGAGGCCGATGTCGTCGTGGCCCGCCTCGGCGATCGCAGCCAGCGCCCGGGTGACGCCCACGCCGTAGGAGCCCATCGTGGGCGTGACCGGCTTGCCGTTCTCGTCCTGGACGGAGAGGCCCAGTGCCTCGGCGTACTTGCGGCCGAGCTGGAAGATGTGCCCGATCTCGATGCCGCGGGCGATCTCGACCGGTGACGCGCACATCGGGCAGACGTCGCCGTCACGGATCTCGGCTGCCTCGATGGTGCCGTCGGGGGTGAAGTCGCGTCCCGCCACGAGGTTGATCACGTGGTGGTCGGGTCGGTCGGCGCCGGTGATCCACGCGGTGCCGTCGACCACGCGTGGGTCGACGAGGTAGCGGATGCCCGAAGCGTTCTCGCTGCCCAGTACGCCGGGGCCGATGTAGCCCTTGACCAGCGATGGGTGCTTGGCGAAGTCGGCCTCGTCGAAGGGTTCGGGCTCCGCCGGAGCGACCTGTGCTTCGAGCCGCTTCATGTCGACCTCGCGGTCGCCGGCCAGCCCGATGGCCAGCGGCTCGATCGTGCCGTCGGGGTGGCGGAGCTTCACCACCACGTTCTTGAGCGTGTCGGCGGCGGTCCAGTCGCGCCCGGGATGGCGCAGTTCGGCGTCGGAGTTGACCCACTCGACGAGCGTCGCGATCGTCGGAGTTCCGGGCGTGTGGTGAGCGATCGCATCCGGGAGGCCGTCGAACGGGATCGCCGCTGGAGCCGGCGTCACGACGGCCTCGACATTGGCGGCGTAGTCGCATGACGTGCACCTGATGAAGGTGTCCTCACCGACGTCCATCGGTGCCAGGAACTCCTCGGACGCCGACCCACCCATGGCGCCCGACATCGCCGACACGATCACGTACGGCAACCCGAGCCGGTCGAACAACGAGATGTAGGCGGCGCGATGAGCTTCGTACGACGCCTGGAGGCCGGCATCGTCGAGGTCGAAGCTGTACGAATCCTTCATCACGAACTCGCGCCCGCGCAGCAGTCCGGCGCGGGGGCGGGCCTCGTCGCGATACTTGGTCTGGATCTGGTAGAGCGACAACGGCAGGTCCTTGTACGACCCACAGATGTCCTTCACGAGCAGTGTGAACATCTCCTCGTGAGTCGGTGCGAGCAGGAAATCAGCGCCCTTGCGGTCTTGCAGGCGGAACAGGTTGTCGCCGTACTCGGTCCACCGCCCGGTCGCCTCGTAGGGCTCGCGAGGGAGCAGGGCCGGGAAGTGGACTTCCTGGAAGCCGGCGGCGTCCATCTCCTCGCGCACGACTCGTTCGACGTTGCGGTAGACGAGCCATCCGAGCGGCAGCCACGAGAATCCACCCGGAGCGGCCCGGCGGATGTAGCCGGCGCGCACGAGCAGACGATGGCTCGCGACTTCGGCGTCGGCCGGGTCGTCTCGAAGGGTCCGCAGGAACAAGGTCGACATCCGAAGCACGCAGGCACTGTACTGAGTGCCACCCAGCGATCGTTTGCGTTGCAGAACGGTTGGGCCGTCCCTACGGAACTGTCACGCAAACGGTTGTGCTGGGCGCAGAGCGGGCCTGTCCAACGATGCTCGGTCGCTGCTATCATGAGCGCTCCATTTGGTTTGGTACCGAAAGGCGTGGGGCTGAGCCCCACGCCTTGTTTGTTGAAAGGAGGCAGTTCCGATGAGCGCAGCGTCAGAGATCGATCGCATGCACGCCATCGTCGACCCGATTGCCTCCGATCTCTCGCTCGACGTCTACGACATCGAGCGTCGGGGCGCCACGATCCGGATCACGCTCGACACCTTGCCGGGATCCGATGGCGGCATCACACTCGACTCGCTGTCGCTCGCCACGCGTCTGATCTCACGTGAACTCGACCATGAGGACCCGATCGCCGGGCAGTACACGCTCGAGATCACCAGCCCCGGACTCGAACGCCAGTTGCGCACCCCGGCGCATTTCCAGCGCGAGGTGGGCAAGACGATCTCCGTGCGCCTGCGCGATGCCCTCGCCGACCCGCGTCGGCTCCAGGGGTCGCTGGTCTCGGCCGACGAACGCTGCGCCACGCTCCTGCTCGACGACGGCATCGAGCGAAGCATCGTGATCACCGAGATCGACAAGGCGCGCACCGTGTTCGAGTGGGGCCCCAAGCCCAAGCCCGGAAAGCCGTCGGGCAAGGCATCGAAGAAGAAGGCCGGTGCCACGTCATCGACCGCAACGACTCAGAATCCGACATCGACGAAGGAGAAGCAACCGTCATGAGCAACCTCGACATGAGTGAGGCCATCGGCATGCTTGCCCAGGAGAAGGGCATCTCCGAGGACATGCTGCTGCACGTGCTCGTCGACGCCCTCGCGTCGGCGTACAAGCGTCGTCCCGACGCCGCCGACGAGGTGGTCGTCGAAGTGAACCCCGAAACCATGGAGTTCTCGTTCATCGCGTACGACGTCGACGAAGACGGCAACTGGATCAACGAGCGTGACGACACGCCGAAGAAGGACGAGCTCGGGCGCATCGCGGCGCAGACGTTCCGTCAGGTCATGAGCCAGCGCATCCGCGAGGTCGAGTCCGAGCGCAAGTTCGAGGAGTACGCGAACCGCGAGGGCGACATCGTCACCGGCATCATCCAGCGCACCGACGCCCGCTACACGCTGCTCGACCTCGGTCGAGTCGAGGCGTTGTTGCCGCAGGCCGAGCAGGTCCCGTTCGAGCGGCCCGCCCAGGGAGACCGTCAGAAGGCGTACATCGTCGAAGTGCGTCGCACGCCGAAGGGCCCGCAGATCGTCGTCTCACGCACGCATCCCGGCCTCATCAAACGACTGTTCGAGCTCGAAGTGCCCGAGATCGCGGACGGGATCGTCGAGATCAAGGCCTGTGCTCGTGAACCGGGTCACCGCACCAAGATCGCCGTCTGGTCGAACGACCACAACGTCGACCCGGTCGGCGCGTGTGTCGGCGCCCGTGGTGGCCGCGTCCGCATGGTGGTCAACGAGATGCGCGGCGAGAAGATCGACATCGTGCCGTTCAGCGAGGATCTCGCCGATTTCGTCGCCAAGGCGTTGTCCCCGGCGAAGGTCACCCAGGTGATCATCTCCGAAGACGGCACCGCGGCCGATGTCATCGTGCCCGACCACCAGCTCAGCCTGGCGATCGGCCGAGAGGGCCAGAACGCCCGGCTCGCCGCTCGCCTCACCGGCGTGCGTGTCGACATTCGATCCGAGACGCAACTCGCCGAGGGCATCCCCGCCGGTGGCCGCGACGCTGACGTCGAGTACGCCGACGGTGAGTGGCGCGCCAACGCCGAGACCGGCGAGATGGAATGGCATGCCGCCGATGGCAGCGTCATCAGCGAATCCGACTGGCAAGCCGCGGCCGCTGTCGCCCCGGACGACGTGTCCGACGCGACCGAGGATGCCGCTGCTGAATCGGCGCCGTCCGATGCCGAAGCGCCCGTCGAGGCCGACGCCGACAGCGATGTCTCCGACGTGGTCGCCGCCGCCGAGGCAGCCGCCTCCGCCGAGGCAGACGCCGCTGACGAGACCGGCGCCGACGACGGACGTGCTGCGGCCGACGGTGAGGCGTCGTCGAACGTGGAAGAAGACGACGACTGAGTGATACCGAGCGCCTCGAACCCATTCGCAGCTGTATCGGCTGCCGTCAGCGACGCCCCCAGTCCGCGCTCGTGCGAGTCACGAAATCGGTGTCGGGCATCATCGTCGGCGGCGCCAGCGACGGCCGAGGTGCGTGGGTGTGTCGCAGTACGGGTGGTCCCGGCGATGTCGAGGCGGCGTGTCTCGATGTGGCCATCACGCGACGTGCGTTCGCACGGGCGTGGCGCGTCGAGGTCACTCCCGCCGACGAGCGGGCGATCCGAGCGCGTTGCACCGGTGGCGTCGACGACGAGAACGAAGACGAATGAGATGCGCAGTGATTCCAGCATCTGCGAGGCAAAGACGACTGTGAAAGGTTGAATCGACAACGTGGCAGCTAAGAAGATCAGGATCCACGAGCTCGCGAAGGAGCTCGGGATGACGAACGCAGAGGTCCTCGACCTGTGTGGTGTGCTCGGCGTTGCCGCAAAGGGCCCGTCATCGTCGCTCGCCGAGGCGTACGCCGACATGGTGACCCGTCGCGCCGAGCGCGACGGGCTCAAGCGAGACGAACAACCCGAAGAGCCCAAGGCCGTCAAGAAGGCTGCGCCGAAGAAGGCCGCAGCAAAGAAGGCCGCGCCGAAGCAGGCAGCGCAGCTGCCGGCAACCGAGCCGGAGACCACCGAGCCGGAGACGGCCGAGCCCGCGGTCGAGCCGACCGAGGAGGTCGTGGCCCCGATCGCGGAGACGATCGTCGCCGACGCGCCGGTCGAAGCCCCAGTCGTCGAACCCGTCGCCGAGACGGCGACTCCCGAGACTGCGACGCCCGTCGTCGAGGCAGTCGATACCCCGGTTGTCGAGTCGGCCGTCGAGCCGGAGGCGCCGAGTGCACCGACGCCCGAACCCGTCGTCGCCGAGGCCGAGCCGGTCGAAGCGGCCGCACCCGCGGAGGCTCCCGTCGTCGACGAGGCGCCGGTCGCTGCGCAGAGCCAACCGACGATGTCCGATGCGTCGTCGCGAGTGATTTCCAGTGGTCGTCCGACCGCCGGTGGCCGCCCGCCCGAGCAGGTGGCGATGCCGCCCGAGGCCCGCAGGGTCGAGGACCGTCCTGACACCGCATCGCCCGAACGCCCACTGTCGCCCACGGGCCGTCCGATCCCGCCGCCTCCCGGCCGTCCGCTCTCACCGAGTGGCAAGCCGATTCCGCCCCCTCCCGGTTCTGCCCGTCCGACCAGCCGCACCGGCGGCCCTGGGGGTCGCCCGGGTGCAACGCGTCCCGGCGGCTACACGCCCCGTCCTGCCGGTGGCCCCGGCGGTGGCGGCCCCGGTCGTCCCGGCGGCGCTCCCGGCGGTGGCGGCCCAGGCCGTCCCGGTGGTCCCGGTGGTCCCGGTGGTGGCGGCAATCGTCCGAGTGGTCAGCGGCGCCCGCCGCGTCGCACCGGCCGTCGACGTCGTCGTCGCGACCAGGACGATCTGCAGCCGCAGTTCACGGCCTACACGTCATCCGACGCCCCCGTTCCCGAGGGCATCGTCATCATCGAACGTGGGGTGTCAGCTCAGGAGTTCGCTCCGAAGCTGAACCGCACCCCGGCCGATGTCGTGCGGTTCCTGCTCAACAACGGTGAGATGGTCACCGCGACGATGACGCTCGCCGACGAGCAGATGGAGCTGTTCGCACTCGAGGTCGGCGCCGAGATCCTGCTCGTCGAGCCGGGCCAGCAGGAGGAGGTCGAACTTCAGAAGTTGTTCGACGACTCCGATGACCTCGAGCTCCAGGAGCCTCGCCCGCCGGTCATCACCGTCATGGGCCACGTCGACCACGGCAAGACCACGCTGCTCGACCACATCCGCGGCGCCCACGTCGTCGACGGCGAAGCGGGTGGCATCACCCAGCACATCGGCGCCTACCAAGTCGACAACGAGCACGGCTCGGTGACGTTCCTCGACACGCCGGGTCACGCTGCATTCACGCAGATGCGTGCTCGCGGCGCCGACGCGACCGACATCGTGGTGCTGATGGTCGCCGCCGACGACGGCATCATGCCGCAGACCATCGAAGCCATCAATCATGCCCGCGCTGCAGATGTCCCGATCGTGGTTGCGGTCAACAAGATCGACAAGGACAACGCCGATCCGCAGCGCGTGCTCACGCAGCTCGCCGAATACGAGCTCGTGCCCGAATCATGGGGTGGCGACACGATCGTCGTCGAGATGTCGGCACTGCAGGGAATCGGCGTCGACGATCTGATCGAGCAGCTCCAGGTCGTTGCCGAACTCGAGGAACTCACTGCGAACCCGACCGGTCGAGCGAAGGGCATCGTCATCGAAGCCCAGCTCGACAAGGGTCGTGGCCCCGTCGCAACCGTGCTCGTCGACAAGGGCGAGCTCAAAGTCGGCGACCCCATCGTCGCCGGCGCTGCCTGGGGCAAGGTGCGCGCCATGATCAACGACAAGGGTGAGCAGGTCAAGACCGCTGGTCCGTCGACGCCGGTCCAGGTGTTGGGTCTGTCGCTCGTGCCCGAAGCCGGCGACGAATTCCGAGTCGCACCCGACGAGAAGATCGCCCGAACGGTCGCCGAAGCCCGCGAGCTGCGCCTCAAGGCGAAGCATCTGCGAGAAGACGCCCGGGTCAAGACGGGAACGAAACTCGAGGACATCTTCGCCCAGATCCAGTCGGGTGAGAAGGCCTCGGTGAACCTGATCCTCAAGGCCGACGTGCAGGGTTCGCTCGAAGCGGTCACCGATTCGCTTCGTCGACTCGAACGCGACGAGGTCGACGTCAGTTTCGTCCACCGCGCCGTGGGCGGGATCACCGAGAACGACATCTCGCTGGCCAATGCGACCAACGCGACGATCATCGGCTTCAACGTTCGACCCGACGGCAAGGCCCGCAAGCTTGCCGAGCAGGAAGAAGTGGAGATCCGTACCTACGAGATCATCTACAAGCTGCTCGAGGACATCGAACAGGCCGTCATCGGCATGCTCGAGCCCGAGTTCGAGGAGCAGGTCACCGGCGAAGCCGAGGTCCGGGAGATCTTCCGGGTGCCCAGGCTCGGCGCGATCGCCGGTTGCTACGTTCGCTCGGGCGTCATCACCCGCGGGTCGAAGGTGCGCTTCCTGCGTGATGGCACCATCATCTGGAAGGGCGACATCACGTCGCTCAAGCGATTCAAGGACGACGCTCGCGAGGTCCGTGAGGGCTTCGAGTGCGGTATCGGCCTGTCCGACTTCCAGGACCTCAAGCCCGGCGACCTCATCGAGACCTTTCAGGACGTCGAGATCCCCCGGACGTGAGCCGTCGGTAGGTTGGAGCGATGGCCCCCGACCTCGACTTCTTCTTCGACCCGGTCTGCCCGTGGGCGTGGATCACCTCGCGATGGGTGGTCAACGTCAGCGAGCAGCGCGACTACCAGATCGGCTGGCGGTTCATCTCGCTGTGGATCCTCAACGAGCAGAACACCCAGACGTGGTACACGCCGCAGTACAGGGCGGGCCACTACATGGGCCAACAGGGGCTGCGCATCGCTGACGCGATCCGAGAGGACGACGCCGGCCGCCGTCGGACGCTGGTACACGGCGGTCGGGACGGCGTTGCATGTCGAGGCACAGCGAGAGGCCGCTCGCGGCGACACGCTCGATTGGTACCGAGGTCTGCTGTCGGCCAACGGGTTCGACGAGGGCTACCTCGTTGCGGCCGACGACGAGTCGCACGACGACCACATCCGCGCCGACACCGAGCTGGCGCTGAGCCGCACGGGTCGCGACGTCGGCACACCGATCCTGACGTTCCATCCGGGAGCAGACAACGAGGCGAGCTTCTTCGGCCCCGTGATTTCGAAGGCGCCCACCGGCGTCGAAGCTGCCGAACTGTGGGACGCTGTCGAGAAGTTGGCCACCATGTCGGGCATGGCCGAACTCAAGCGGTCGAACCGCGTCGCCCCCGACTTCACCTGAGCGTGCACCAGGGTCTGACCCTGTTGGAAGATCGACAATCGAGGAGAGATGTCATGGCCGGAAAACGCAGCAGCAGCAGCCGCCGCAGCAGCACGCCGAAGTACTCGCGCAGCGCGCGGGTGAGTACCACCCTGCAGGAGATCATCGCGGATGAACTCGTGCGGATCGACGACGAGCGGCTCACGTTCGTCACCGTCACGGACATCGATGTCGACCCGGAGCTGAACCGTGCGATCGTGTTCTTCGACTCGCTCGCGGGTGAGGAAGGCGACGAGGAGATCCTGAAGGCGTTCGCCGATCACCGGGTGAGATTGCAGTCGTCGATCGCCCGCCAGATCAGGGCGAAGAAGACACCGATTCTGGACTTCCGGCCCGACATGGTCATCCGTTCCGCGGCACGAATCGACGACATTCTGAAATCGGATCGAGCGCGACTCGAGCGCGAGGCGAGCGGCGAGTCACCGGCAGGTGACGCTCCGGGCGTGGGCTCGACCGAGGTCTGATGGCGCGCCGCAAGCCGGCCACGACCCACGGCGTGGCCGTAGTCGACAAGCCGGCCGGCGTGACGAGCCACGACGTGGTCGGCATGCTGCGGCGTCGATTCGGCGAGCGCCAGGTCGGCCACGCCGGCACGCTCGATCCGGACGCGACCGGAGTGCTCGTGGTGGCGGTCGGCAAGGCGACCCGCCTGTTGCGGTTCGTCGAGAAGACGCGCAAGGGCTACGCCGGGGAGGTGGTACTCGGATCGTCCACGTCGACGCTCGATTCGTCCGGCGAGGTGGTCGCAACCTTCGACATGTCCGCTGTCACGATCGACGACGCTCGGGCGGCGGTGGCGGAACATCTGCTCGGCGACATCGAACAAGTGCCGCCGATGGTGTCGGCCATCCGCGTCGACGGCAAGCGGCTCCATGAACTCGCCCGCGAAGGCATCGAGATCGAGCGCGCACCTCGTCCGGTGACGATTCACCGGTTCGATGTCGTCGATTGGGCCGAACCCGGTGTGCTGGCGATCGACGTCGAGTGTTCGGCGGGCACCTACATCCGCACGCTTGCCGACGACCTCGGCCGGCTCCTGGGCGGAGGAGCGCACCTTCGCAACCTTCGCCGAACGTACGTCGGAGAGTTCACGCTGGCCGAGGCGGCGCCACCGGACCGGTGCGAACTCCTCCCTGTCGCCGGTGCGGTCCGTGCGCTTGCCGCCGTCGTGGTGAGCGACGACGTCGCAGCACTCGTCGCCAATGGTCGCGTCCTCGACGCGTGGGACGGGGACGGGCCGTGGGCGGTCTTCGACGGCCGTGAGCAACTGCTGGCGGTGTACGAGATGTTCCGTGACGGGCAGGCCAAGCCGGCCGTCGTGTTGCCGGTTTGATTCCGCCCGCACTGGGCCACGCCGCTCACGGCCGCTAGCGTTGCGGCGTGCTCGTCGTGACCGACCTGGAACACTGCTCATGGGGTGATGCCCGATCGGTGATCACGATCGGCGCCTACGACGGTGTTCACCTCGGCCATCGAGCGGTGATCGATCAGGTTCGACGTCGCTCCGATGAGCTCGGCGCCAAGTCGGTCGTCGTCACGTTCGATCGACATCCGGCCAGCGTGGTCCGTCCGGAGTCGGCGCCAAAACTGTTGACCAGCCCGGACCAGAAGCTCGAACTGTTGGAAGCGACGGGCATCGACGCAGTGGTGGTCGTGCCGTTCGACGAGGCCCAGGCGGCGGAGAGCCCCGAGCGCTTCGTCGACAGGGTGCTGGTGCGTTGCCTCAAGACCCGGGTCATCGTGGTCGGGGAGGACTTCCACTTCGGGCGCCATCGCGATGGCAACGTCGATCTGCTGCGCAAGCTCGGTGCCGAGAGCGGCTTCGACGTGGAGCCGATCGAGCTGATCCCACGTCGAGACGGTGTCGACGAGCCCGTGAGCAGCACGGCGATCCGTCGGGCCCTCGCCGGTGGCGACATCGCCCGGGCGAATGCGATGCTCGGACATCCCTACGAGGTCCGCGGCACCGTGTTCGAGGGCGACCAGCGCGGTCGCCTGCTCGGATTTCCGACGGCGAACGTCGGTGTGCCGAACGGGATGTGCATGCCCGCCGATGGCGTGTACGCCGGGTGGTACGAACGACCGAACGGCGACGTTCACGCCTGCGCGATCAACCTCGGGCGCCGCCCGACGTTCTACGAGCACGCCGACGCCTCACTGCTCGAAGCGCACCTGCTCGACGCCGACGTCGACCTCTATGGCGAGCCAGCCGAGGTTCGCTTCACGAACTTCCTGCGAAGCGAGCGCAAGTTCGATGGCGTCGACGCGCTGATCACACAGCTCAGCCACGACATCGACCACGCCCGCCAACTCCTCGACACCTGACGACGGGGCGTGGGGCGCGACCTCTCGCGGCGGCAGCAGGTCAACCCGGCCAGATGACCTGGCCGTCGGCGGAGTAGATGCGCACGATCATGTCGTCTCCGAGCAGTGCGTTGGCATCCGGTGCGCCGGCATCACCGAAGAGGCCGACCTCGGCGTACGTGTCGAGTTCGTCCTGCAGCGCGCCCGACTGCGGCACGCCGTACCCGGTTCCCGATGCCGTGAGCGACGAGATGAGTGCGGCATCGGTCGTCCAGCGGAACGTCTCACCCTCGGGCGACAGGAAGTTGGGGTTGCCTCCCGCATTGATCCGATCGACGGCGATGGCCGCGGCCGCCTCGGGATCAGCGATGGCATCGTTCAGACCGAGCATCGTGGCGCGGATGAAGTCCTCGGCCGCGGTCGGGTGTTCGTCGACGAACTGCCGGTTCGTGTAGATCACGCCGAACGATCCGGGGATGTCGTAGTCGATGGGATCGAACAGGTCGAACTCGATACCGGCGCGCTCGAGTTGTCCGGGTTCGTTGCTCTTGTATCCGGGAAATCCGACGATCGACTCGATGGCGATGTGCTGCACCGGGTCGAAGCCGTCGAGGAGGACCGTGTCGAAGTTCTCGCCCTCGATCAGCCCTGCTTGCGCCATCATGGCGGCGACGCTCGGCGGGAGCTTGCCCTTGACACCGATCGTCGTGCCGTCGAGATCGGCGAGTTCGGTCGCAACGCCGGGCTTGACGATCAGCGAATCGATCGCGGTCGGGCCCTCGACCGCGACGACGACGAGCTCGGCGTCGTTGGCCGCGGAGAACGATGCGACCTCGCTGAAGGATCCGCCCGAGGCGAACTGGGCGTCGTTTTCGGCGATGAGGGGGTAGTTCGCGGTCGAGAAACTCGGCGTCACCTCGACGTCGAGGCACATGGCGTCGTAGTAGCCCTTCTCGTCGGCGACGAGCACGTCGACGATCGAGGCGGTCGCCGCGAAGTCGAACCCGGTCAAGTACGTGATCGTTCCGGCGGCCTGATTGGCCGCGCAGCGATCCTCGGGGAATGCTTCGCCGGCGACGACCTCGGTGCCGCTGTCGGTGGTTGCCGATGTGGCGCCTGTCGTCGTGTCGGAGCCGGTGGTGTCGCCGTCGCTCGAGCAAGCAGCGAGGAGCGCGGCGGTGCAGACGGCGAGAGCAGTGACGTTGCGAAGGTTCATCGAGATTCCTGTCGTTGGGGGTCGAGCCACGCAGCTGCCGGCGCGAACCTGTTCATGATGCCCTCGCTCGGCCGGACTCGCTCACTCAGGTGCGTTGCGAGACGTGCCACTTCAACAGGATGCGTTCCAGCACCGACACCATGGTGAGTCCGGCGATGCCGAGCAGGGCCGAGCAGACGATCGTCGTCCAGAGTGTCTCGGCGTCGTTGAACGATGCGGCACGACGACCGATGGCGCCCAGACCTGCGGTGGTGAGCGCCGACCCCTCGCTGAAGTAGGCGGCTGCGAGACCCAGTCCGACGGCGAAGCGAGCGGTCGTGAAGATCGACGGCAGCGCCGAGGGGAGTCGGAGCCGCCACAGCACCTCCCAGGGCCGGGCATCGACACTCGCGAGCAGCTCTCGCGCGGCCGGGTCGGCGGACTTCATCCCGCCGACGACGCCGAAGGTGAAGACCGGGAACGCGGTGAAGGCCACCATGAAGTAGATCGTGGGGTCTCCGCCGTTGAGCCAGAGCACGACGGAGGTGATGTAGGCGACCCACGGCGTGACGAGCACGAGGACGAGCACCGGCTGCGCGGCTTCCTCGATGAATCGCGATGCCGCCATGATCGACCCGACGACGACTGCGCAGACCAGCGAGATCGCCAGCCCGATGAGCATGTGACGGGCGGTGACCAGTGCGTTCTCCAGGTAGAAAGCGGGGTTCGCCGTGAGCGTGTCGATGATCGACGACGGCGGGAGCAGGACGAATCGTCGGATGTCGAAAAACTTGACGAGCAGCTCCCAGAACACGGCGAACAACACGATGCCGACGATCGGTGCCACGATTCGCCGGACACCGGGCTTCATCGATCCATCCCTGCGCCGAGTGCACTTCGCAGTCGTGTGGTCACGTGGAAGAACGCCTCGGTGTCCTCGATGTCGGGGGTTCGGGGATGGGCGAGATCGATCGTGAGGTCGTCGGTGACCCGGCCCGGGCGGGCCGACATCACCGCCACGCGATCGGAGAGGAACGTCGCCTCCGGAATCGAGTGGGTGACGAACACCACGGTCGTTCCGAGCGGTTCGCGAAGCCGCCCCAGCAGGTGACGCATGTCGGTTCGGGTCATCTCGTCGAGTGCTGCGAATGGTTCGTCCATCAGCAGGATGGGGGCGTCGAGCGCGAAGGCCCGCACGAGGCCGACCCGCTGCTGCATGCCACCGGAGAGTTCATGCGGGTAGGCATCGAGGAAGTCGCCGAGGCCGACCTCGTGCAGCAGGTCGGTCACCGAGGTGCTGAGCGTGGTGGGGGAGGCCGATCGGTTGATGTCGAGCAGCAGTCGGGCATTGGCCTCGACGGTCCGCCACGGCAAGAGCGCTGGAGCCTGCGGGATGAACCCGATCTGCTTGTGTCGTCGAGCTTCTCTCGGCGTCATCCCGTTGACGACGATCTCTCCCGACGTCGGCGTCTCCAGCCCGGCGATCAGTCGCAGCAACGTGGTCTTGCCGCAGCCCGACGGCCCGAGGAGGGTCACGGTCTCGCCTTCGGCAACGTCGAAGCTGACCGGTGCGAGGGCGTCGAGGGTCCCGAACGACTTCGAGACGTCGCGCAGCTCGATCCGGGGTGGCACGACGAGCGAGCGTACCCATGTGTCTCGTCGGGCGAATGCTCCCGTTGTGACCGTGACCGGGGCGCCGTAGCATTGTGACGTCCGTTCGGGCTGGAACTTCCGGCGCGGTCGCGATGCAGCACACTCCGTCCGGAGCGTGGTGCGACCTCCACCCGCTGCCGGTCGATTCGGTGGCATCACTGCGAAGGCGACACATCATGGCTGAACTGGCCGACACGACCCCGAACACTGCGGCGACGATCGAGAAGTACCGCACCCACGAGACCGACACCGGCTCGCCGGAGGTGCAGATCGCACTGCTCACCGAGCGCATCACACACCTCACCGAGCACCTCAAGGTCCACAAGAAGGACCACCACAGCCGTCGTGGCCTCCTGATGCTCGTCGGCCGTCGCCGTCGCATGCTCGACTACGTCAAGGCGATCGACGTCGAGCGCTACCGCACCATCATCGCCGACCAGGGCCTCCGCCGCTGAGGCGGGCCAGTTCGCCCGATCGCTGCGTTCCGCAGGCTCCTCGCTGACCCGAGTCAGCGTCGTCGCTGCGCGCCTTGCCCTCGAACCAACTGATCCCGACTCGAATTGAGGGTTTCGCCGGTGCTGCCGCGTCGCCCAGGTCGACGACGAGTCCGGTCAGTGCCGTGACCCTGTCCACGCCTGTGGTCGACGTGCCGCGCATTCGTTGCGTGGTCTCGTGACGCGTCCACGCCTGTGGTCGACGTGCCGCGATTTGTTCCGCCGTTCGATCAGCCGAGCGTTGTCAGCCAGCTCGGCGCGGCTGATCGCGTTCCGAGCCGCCCGCGTGGCCGGCGATGTGTCGGAACGGTCTCGGCCGACCGAGAACCCGATGGCGGCAGCTCGCCACGGACGCACGCGCCCGTCGCCGGTCTCGGACTCGGCGCGCTCGACGTATCCGAATCGCTCGAGTTCGCGGAGGTGGTAGCTGCACGCAGACGGTGTGGAGCCGATCTCGGCGGCGCACTCGGTCGCGGTCCGAAACGGCGCTGACAGCAGGAACCGCAGGATCGCAAGTCGGTCGGGGTGAGCGAGCGCCCGCATGGCGTCGACGTCGTCGATGATGCGGCGCTCCGACGCGACCGATACCTGAAGGACATCTTTCACATATTCAGGATGAGTCACCGCGTGGCGCGATGTCAAGGAATTCCTTCAGAACCGGCAGGTCCCGACGACAAAGGGCACCATCACGCCCGACGGGCGTTCGGGAACGGTAGGATGCATCCTCGGAGCCGGAACGTCTGGCTCCGCAACATGAGCGATCCGTTGTCGGTTGCCGGTTGCTGAATCCGAACTCTGCACGTTTCCGACGGTGCAGGAGATGTCGGGTTGACCAACTGGGAACCGGCCAATCGCTCCAGAGGCGCACTCCCGAGGGGGAGTGCACGCGAAAGGAGCCCTTGTGGCTGACCCCATCATCGTGTCCGGACCTGTGTCCGGAACCGACAAGACCCTGACCTTCGAGACGGGCAAGTTTGCCCCCCAGTCGATGGGTGCCGTCGTGGCATCGATCGGCGGAACGAAGGTCCTCACCACCGCCAACGCCGCCAAGAGCGTGCGTGACGGCGTCGACTTCTTCCCGTTGACGGTCGACGTCGAGGAGCGGGCGTACGCCGCCGGCAAGATCCCCGGCTCGTTCTTCCGACGTGAAGGACGTCCCACCGAGGACGCCATCCTCACCTGCCGTCTGACCGACCGGCCGCTGCGCCCGTCGTTCCCCGACGGTTTCCGCAACGAGACCCAGGTCGTGACGACCGTGCTCGGCGCCGACCAGCACAACCCGCACGACGTGCTCTCCATCAACGCCGCCTCGGCTGCGCTGATGATCTCGGGCATCCCGTTCGAAGGCCCGATCGGCTCGATCCGCATGGCCTACAGCGTCGACGGCGAGTGGATTCCGCACCCCACCTACGAAGAGGCCGAAGCCGGCACCTTCGAACTGGTCATCGCCGGGCGTGAGCTCGACAACGGCGACGTCGCCGTCATGATGGTCGAGGCCGGCGGTTCCGAGAACGCGTTCTACTACTACGAAGACGGTGCCAAGAAGGTCACCGAGGAAGTCCTCGCCGACGGCCTCGACGCCTGCAAGGTGTGGATCAAGGAGTCGATCGCGCTGCAGCGTCAGCTGGTCGCATCCGTGATCGCCACCAACGGCCCGATCACCCCGATGAAGTGGACCCCGGTCCTCGACTACACCCCGGAGATCTTCGCCGCCGTCGAGAAGGCCGGCAGCGACAAGCTCGCCCCGGTCATCACCATCGCCAACAAGTCCGAGCGCAACGAAGCGACCGACGCCGTCACGGCCGAGATCATCGCCGAACTGTGCGGCACCAAGGACGCTCCCGGCGAGTTCGCCGGGCAGAACGGCATGGTCAAAGAGGCCGTCCGCTCGCTGAACAAGAAGCTGATGCGTGCCCGCGTCGTCAACGAGGGCGTCCGCATGGACGGTCGCGGTGTCGCCGATCTGCGCCCGATCTCCGCGGAAGTCGGCGTTCTGCCGACCGCTCACGGTTCGGCGCTGTTCCAGCGTGGCGAGACCCAGGTCATGAGTGTGTTGACCATGGCGATGCCCCGCATGAACCAGATGATCGACTCGCTGTCGCCGAACGACACCAAGCGCTACCTGCACCACTACAACATGCCGCCGTGGGCGAATGGTGAAACCGGCCGTGTCGGTTCGCCGAAGCGCCGCGAGATCGGCCACGGTGCGCTCGCAGCCCGTGCGGTCCTGCCGGTCATCCCGAACCAGGAAGACTTCGCGTACACGCTGCGCCTCGTCTCCGAGGTCATGTCGTCGAACGGTTCGACGTCGATGGCGTCGGTGTGTGCCTCCAGCCTGTCGCTGATGGATGCCGGTGTTCCGGTGCGCAGCCACGTGTCCGGCATCGCCATGGGCCTCATCTACGAGGACGGCAAGTACATCACGCTGACCGACATCCTCGGTTCCGAGGACGCATTCGGCGACATGGACTTCAAGGTCGCCGGCACGGAAGATGCGATCACTGCGCTGCAGCTCGACACCAAGATCGACGGCATCCCCGCCGACGTGTTGTCCGCTGCGCTCGCCCAGGCTCGCGTGGCCCGGCTCGAGATCCTCGAGGTCATGAATGCCGCCCTCGGGCAGTCGCGTGACGAGGTTGCCGAGACCGCACCGAAGATCTCGACGATCTACATTCCGCTCGACAAGGTCGGTGAAGTGATCGGCCCGAAGGGCAAGGTCATCAACACGATCCAGAAGGAGACCGGAGCCGACATCGGTGTCGACGACGACGGTGCCCGTGGCATCGTCACCATCGGGGCTGTCGAGGCATGGCGCATGGAAGAAGCCAAGGCGGCGATCCTCGCGATCGTCGATCCGCCGAAGGCGGAACTCGGCGCCGTGTACATGGGACGCGTGGTGAACATCACCAAGTTCGGTGCGTTCGTCAACATCCTGCCCGGCCGTGACGGTCTGGTCCACATCTCGAAGCTGGGTGGCGGCAAGCGCATCAACTCGGTGGAAGACGTGCTGGAGCTCGGTCAGGAGATCGAGGTCCGCGTCGAGGAGATCGACGACAAGGGCAAGGTCAGCCTCACCCCGGCCGGCGATCCGCCTGCCGTGAAGGAAGGCGCCTCGTCCAACGGTGGTGGCGAGTCGAACTCGTCCGAGCGTCGTGAGCGTGCGCCCCGCAAGGAGCGCTCGAACGACTCCGAGGCGGCCGCTCCGTCGAACTCGGGTGGCGGCGTCGACGTGGTCGAGGTCAGCTTCGAGGACAGCTTCGACGCCCAGCTCGCCGACGAACTCGGCGACCTCGGCCCGAAGTCGGAGCGTCCCACCGGTGACGGTGGCGGGCGCAGCGGCGGCGGTGGCCGTCGTCGGCATCGCTGAGCACTCGGTGTGACGCCAGGGGTCAGACCCCCGGCGTCACGACGAACCGATCGGGTCCGACGTGACCGGATCGGCCAGACTGCACTCATGAGAGTCGGGGTCAACGGAGCAGCAGGACGAATGGGTCGAACCGTTTGTGCTGCTGTCGCCGCTGACCCCGATCTCGTTTTCGCCGCCGCCGTCGATCCGTTCGGTGTCGGCGAGACCGTGGACGGCATCGTGGTGTCCGAACACCTCCACGCGTTTGCCGAATCGGCATGTGACGTCGTGGTCGACTTCACCGTCGCCGACGCAGCGCGCAACACCTTGCCCTGGTTGGGGATGCACGGCATCCACGCGGTCGTGGGCACGACCGGATTCACGCCGGCGGACTTCGAGTTGTTCGAATCGACGTTCGGCAGCGAGAGCGGCCCCAACTGTGTGATCGCCCCGAACTTCGCGATCTCGGCGGTACTGATGATGCGGTTCGCGGAGATGGCGGCGCCGTTCTTCGACACCGCCGAGATCATCGAGCTGCACCACGACCGCAAGATCGACGCCCCATCGGGCACCGCTGTGAAGACCGCTGAGCGGATGGGTGCTGCGAGGAACGGGGACTTCGACCCGGACCCGACCACGGACCTCGTCTACGAGGGAGCGAGAGGCGGGAGTGCCCCGGCGGGCATCCGAGTCCATTCCGTGCGGATGCGTGGCATGGTGGCCCACCAGGAGGTCATTCTCGGTGCCACCGGCCAGACCCTGACGATCCGCCAGGACAGTTATGACCGCGACAGCTTCATGCCCGGCGTGCTCCTCGCCTGCAAGAAGATCGCCGCCGTCCCCGGCCTGAGCCGCTCCCTCGACCCCTTCCTGTAACCGTGACGCCGGGGCCAGACCCCCGGCGTCAACACCCCGCCATCTGCTTGATGGACACCCACGTGGACGGTTCGCCCGCCTTGTTGCAGAGTCAGGCGCTGCGGAGGTTGCGGAGGTTGACGAGCACGACGAGGGCAATCGAGATGCCGACCGCCCACCACTGGTATCGCTGCAGCCATCCGAGGAATTCGACCAGTTGTGTCTCGAACGTGCGCGCCAGCCACCACATGAGCGTCAGTCGTGCAGCGATACCGATCGACAACAGAGCGACGAGACGCAACGGGGGAGTGCGGTGCACCCCGCTCAGCGCTGCGACGATGTTCGATCCGACGAAGAACGGGATGAGGATCCATTCGGCCTTGGTGAATCCACGGTTGAATCCGTCGATCGCTTCGGCGCTCACCCCGAGGTACTTGCGGAACCACCCGATCGCATCGTCGTGGTAGGCCCGACCGATCAGGTGGCACACGACGAACGCTGTGCCGATGCGCAGGAAGCCGATCGCCACGTAGGTCCACACGGGCACGCCGGCCGCCAGCGTCAGGGCCAGATAGCGATTGCGCGACGACAGTGCGAGCAGGCCCTCGGGGTTGGTGTCGACCCACCGGGCCCACACCCCGCTCGCGATGTTGGTCGCGATGACGAGCGTGACGAACGCGACCAGCGTCAGGGGAGCCCAGGCCGGTCGCACGTGCGGTGCGTCGGTGGCTTCGATCGCGGCGTCGGTCACGGCCGCCAACGGTATCGGTTCCGGTGGACTCGTGTCGGCCGGGGTGCACTACGTTCGGCGGCATGCAAGGCCTGATGCAAGACGTCCCGCTCGCGATTCCGCACATCTTCGAGCGAGCGGAGAAGTACCACCCGCACAAGGGGATCGTGACCGCGACCGGCGACGGTCTCGAGCGGATCACCTACGGCGAGTGGGCGGCGCGCACCCGCAAGCTCGGTGGGGTGCTCGACAATCTCGGCATCTCGGCCGACGGCCGTGTTGCCACCTTCGCCTGGAACACGGCCCGCCATCTCGAGCTGTACTTCGCGGCGCCGTGCACCGGCCGCGTCCTGCACACGCTCAACATCCGGCTGTTCCCCGAGCAGCTGACCTACATCGTGAACCATGCCGACGACGAGGTGATCTTCGTCGACCGTTCGCTCCTCGGCCTGCTCGCGCCGCTCCTGCCGACGTTCGAGAACCTGAAGCACCTCGTGCTGATGGATGACGGCAAGGGTGACATCCCGGCTGACCTCGAACGGCCACGAACTCCTCGACTACGAGGAGCTGCTCGCGGCGGCCGACCCGGTCGAGTTCCGAGTCGACGACGAACACCGAGCGGCGAGCATGTGTTACACGAGTGGCACGACGGGCAACCCGAAGGGTGTCGTGTACACCCACCGCTCGACGTTCCTGCACACCATGGGGGCGATGACCGCCGACAGCCTCGGTGCCCGGGAGAGCGACGTCATCCTTCCCGTCGTACCGATGTTCCACGCCAACGCCTGGGGTCTCGCCCACGCCGCCGTCGCGCACGGGAGCCGACCTGATCATGCCGGGTCCCGATCTGTCCGGGCCGGCGGTGGCCAAGCTGATCGTCGACGAGAAGGTCACCGTGGCCGCCGGCGTCCCCACCATCTGGATGGCGGTGCTCCCGGAGTTGAAGGGCAAGGACACCTCGTCGCTGCGCAGCATCCCGTGTGGAGGCTCCGCGGTGCCCAAGGCCCTGTCGGAGGCGTACCGCGAGCAGACCGGTCTGCCGATCTTCCAGGCCTGGGGAATGACCGAGACGAGCCCGATCGCGGCGGTCTGTCGTCTCGACGCCGATCAGGAACTCCTCCCGCAGTCCGAGCAGGCCGACCTGCGCACCCAGGTCGGCCGGATCGTGTTCGGTGCGGAGTGCCGTGTCGTCGCGCCCGGCACCACCGACCCGGTGCCGTGGGACGGCGAGAGCAGTGGTGAACTGCAGTGTCGCGGCAACTGGATCGCATCGGACTACTACGACGACGAGCGATCCCGTGAAAGCTTCACCGACGACGGTTGGCTGAAGACCGGCGACGTCGCCACCGTCAACGAGCGCGGTTTCGTCCGACTGGTCGATCGCACCAAGGACCTCATCAAGTCGGGCGGTGAGTGGATCAGCTCGGTCGAACTCGAGAACGAGTTGATGGCGCACCCCAAGATCGCCGAAGCCGCCGTGATCGGCGTGGCCCACGAGCGATGGGGTGAGGCGCCGCTCGCATGCGTCGTCGTGGTACCGGGTGAGGAGCTCACCGAGGAGGAGGTCCTCGCGTTCCTCGACGGCAAGGTCGCCAAGTGGCAGATGCCCAAGGGCGTCGTCTGGATCGACGAGGTCCCCAAGACGAGCGTCGGGAAGTTCTCGAAGAAGACCCTGCGTGACGAGTACGCAGGTGCGCTCATGCCCACGTGAGCATCGTTCACATCGGCGTCACCCTCGACTGCCAGGACCTGCATCGAGTCGGAGCATTCTGGTCGCGCGGCGCTCGATCTCCGCGCCGAAGCGGAGGGCGAGTACCTGCTGCTCCGGGGCGGCGGAGGGCGATCCGGAGTTCAGGGTTTCACGCTCCAGCAGGTTCCTGAGTCCAAGATCGTCAAGAACCGGATGCACTTCGATGTCGTGGTGACGGAGGTTGCCGACGAGGTCGCTCGCCTCGAACGGCTCGGCGCAACGGTGATCGCCCGCGAGGCAGAACCGACGGTGGAAGAGGTTGTCGTGATGGGCGATCCCGAGGGCAACGAGTTCTGCGTCATCAAGGCCCCTTCCAGCTGAACGCGCCGCGGCAAAGCGATCGACGCCGCCCGGGCATTCGGTGTGGTGACCTCCTGCCCTGGTCACCGAGGTGATCGTGGGTGATTCTTCGGAACATGGCCACCGTCGAAACCGGCATCGACGCGCCCGGGAAGCCGTCGTCGCGGGCGTTGACGATCGGCTGGCTCACCGCGGCCGCCGTCGCCGCCGTCGTGGTGCCGCTCGCGATCGGCGCCAGCGTGCCCGTGCTCACATTCGTGTGGTTGATGATCGCCGCTCTCGTCCTGCGGCGCGCCGGGACGCCGTCGGCCCTCGGGCTCGTTCGGATCCCTGGCGGCGAGTTCGCGCGGGTCACGGTCGCCACGACCGTCGCGATGACCCTGCTGTTCGGAGCCGCCGAACTGGTGACGCACCCGTACCGCGATCTGGTCGACCTCATCCGAGCGGAGTCGACCCCGGACAGCACGTTCGCGTGGGTCACCGAACACGGCCGTGGATGGGGTCTCGTGGGCTTCGCCGTCTACGGAGTGCTCGTCACCATCTTCGCCGAGGAGATCGTGTTTCGAGGGGCACTGATGACCCGGTGGCGACAGCGGGGCGCGTGGGTGGCCGTGGGCGGCACGACGATCGCGTTCGCTGCCGTGCAGTCGCTGCCGGCGGCGCTCCTCCCGGTCGGCGCTGCGGTGGGGTTCCTCGTGCTCGACGTCGTGCTCGCCGTCGGGGTCGTCGGCGGGGTCGCCGCCTACCGGACCCGGTCGATCTACCCCGGCCTCGTCGCCATCACCGTGGCGAATGTCGTCGTCCTGGCGGCCGTCGTCTGAGTCCCGTCGGCGTCGACGAGTCCACTGCACAAACCTTGCCTGACGCGGCGTTACAGGCGGCCGGCGTCGATCACCCGTTGGAGGAATTCCTGGGTGCGCGGTTCGCCCGGCGCGCCGAAGATTGCCGCCGGCGTGCCCTCCTCGAGGATGCGGCCCTGGTGCAGGAAGCAGACACGGTCGCTGATCTCCTTGGCGAAGGCCATCTCGTGGGTCGCGATCAGCATCGTCATGCCGTCACGCTTGAGATCGCGGACCACATCGAGAACCTCGCCCACCAGTTCCGGATCGAGCGCCGAGGTGATCTCGTCGAGCAGCATCACCTCGGGATTCATGGCGAGCGAACGGGCGATGGCGACACGTTGCTGTTGCCCACCGGAAAGCTGGTCGGGGTAGGCGTCGGCTCGCTCGGCGAGGCCGAGCCGAGTCAACATCTCGAGGCCGTTCGCTCGAGCAATTGCCTTCGGAACGCCGAGCACCTTGCGCGGACCGACGGCGACGTTGTCGGTGACCGTCATGTGCGGGAACAGGTTGAAGCTCTGGAACACCATCCCGATTCTCCGACGGATCGGGTCGGGGTCGAGCCCGGGCTCTGCGATGTCGACACCGTCGAACAACAACACGCCGTCGTCGATCGGTTCGAGCAGGTTCGCGCATCGCAGGAGCGTGGACTTGCCGGAACCCGACGATCCGATCAGCGTGATCACGTCGCCCTGAGCGACGTCGAGGTCGATCCCGTCGAGCACGGTCGTGCTCCCGAACGACTTGTAGACCCCACGCAGTTGGAGCTTCAGCGGCCGGGCGGACGGCTGGGCATCGGTCGACCCGCTCATGAGATCGTGGTGGCGCCAGTGCGCCGGCGCTGGCGGGCCATGGCGTAGTCGGCGAGTCGGGTGCACGGAATCGTGATGGCCAGGAAGATGATCGATGCGGCGACGTAGGGCGTGAAGTTGGCGTACCTCGCCTTGTCGATGCCGGCCTGTCGGAGGATCTCGACCGGGCCGATCAGGCTCACGAGTGCGACGTCTTTCTGCAGGCTCACGAACGTGTTCATGAGCGGTGGGCCGATCCGCCGGAACGCCTGGGGGAGAATGACCGTCGACATCGTCTGGCGGCTGGTCATGCCGAGTGACCTCGCCGCCGCACGTTGACTCTCGTGCACGCTGTCGATCCCCGAACGGATGATCTCGGCGGTGTATGCCGAGTAGGAGAGCACGAGGGTGACGGTGCCCCAGATCAGCGGGTTGGCCCACTCGCGCGACAGTCCCAGGGCGGGCACGCCGAAACCGATCAGGAACACGAGCAGGATGACGGGGATGCCCCGAAGCACGTCGATGTAGATGATTGCCAGCGCCCGCACCGGGAAGAGGGCTGCGCTGCGTGTGTTGCGCACCAGTGCGAGCAGCAGCGACGCGATCATGATGAGCGGCGTCGACCAGAGCAGGATCTGGACGTCGAGCCAGAACGCTCGGAGGAGTCGAGGGAAGCTCTCGACGAACACGTCGCCGTCGAAGAAGGCCTGACGAACCCGGCCCCATCCGGGTGTCATCGGCACGAACACGATCAGCGCGCCGACCACGACGATGGTGCTGACCGTTGCGATGACGTTGGACCGCCGGCGTCGAGCTCGTTCGTAGAGCTCGCGCCGGGTCGGTCCGTTCGTCATGACGTGGAGGATTCGTTGCGAGAGACCGCGATCACTCGACCGTGATCACCGGTGCGCCGGTGAAGTCCGCGAGCCACTCCTGGGTGATCGCGTCGAGCTCGCCGCTGTCGGTGAGGGTCGTGATCGCGTCGTTGACGCACGAGGTGAGTGCGCTGTCCTTCTCGAGCACGAAGCCGAACTGGTCGGTCGTACCGCCCGCGTCGGCCGGGAACTGTCCGACGACACTGCTGCCCTCGATCTCGACGCCCGAGACGAAGAGCGCCGTCGGGAGGTCGAAGACCGCCGCGTCGATCTGGTTGGCCTCGAGCGCGGCCTTCGCTCCGACGTTGTCGTCGTAGACGAACGGCTCCTGATTGGGCTGGATCACGTCGGTGATGAACTGCAGGCTCGTGGTGCCGACCTGGGCGCCGAACTTGACGTCCTTGAGGTCGGCCACGGTGGTGGCACCTTCCGCCGGTGAGCCGTCGAGCGCGACAATCGCCTGGTTGCTCGTGTAGTACGGCAATGACATGTCGATGTTCTCCTGGCGCTCAGGGGTGATCGAGTACTGCTGGAGATTCATGTCGAAGTTCTTCGCTCCGGGCTGGATGGCCTCGTCGAAGGTCGTGCGGACCCAGACGACGGAGTCGGCGTCGTAGCCCATCTCGCCGGCCACGGCGTAGGCGACGGCGGCTTCGAAGCCTTCGCCGGATGTCGGGTCGTCGTCGATGACCCAGGGGTAGAAGGCCGGCTCGCCGGTGGCGATCGTGAGAACGCCGTCGTCGATCGTCGGGCCGCAGGCATCGCCGGCAGCCGTGGTGCCGTCGGCGCTCGTCGCGGCATCGGTGCTCGTCGCGGCTTCGGTGCTCGAGGCGCCGGACGAGTCGTCGTCGCTACCGCATGCCGCCAGAACGAGGGCGCCGACGGCGAGGGCCGGCACGAGCCGGCGCAGGGTGGGGGAGGGTCGCATGATGATCTCCTTCAGTTGTTGTTCACGCGCTGCAGAAACTAGCGGGTGGCACGATCGAGCAGCCTGTCTCCTCGACATCTACGTTCGCTGTCGTGTCCGCACGACCCTCGACCGACCAGGTGCGAACCGGCCTGTTCGCCGTGGCCGGAATGGGCTTGGGCGCAGCACTCTGGTTCCAGCGCGACACGATCGGGTCCGCGCTCGACGAGATGCGATCGATGTCGACCGCAGTAGTGGGAGCACTGATCCTGCTCGGTGTCGTCGAACGGGTGACGCGCGCCGACATTCTGCGTCGACTGCTCGGGGCGACGACGTTCGCCAGAGCGCTCACCATCCATGACGTCGGGGCGGCCGCGAGCAAAGGGGTGCCCCTCGGCGGCCCGCTCGCGACCGGCCTTCGTTGGTCGATCGCGCGAGACGCCGACATCGCCACCAATCGGTTTGCCGCAGCACTGGTCGCCTACGGCGTTGCAACGACGTTCGTGACATGGATGCTGCCGTTCGGGGTGCTGGTCGCGGACGTCACCCAGCGGTCACCGACCAACACCGACCTCGTGATGTTGGCCTTCTGCCTCGTTGTGCTGGGCGGGTCCGCCGGCTTCTGGCTCGTGGTCCTGACATCCGAACGGATGACCAGCTGGGTGGCGCGATCGACGACACGGGTCTGGTCGTGGGTGGGGCGTCGAATGGTGTCGGCACAGGCGCACGATCCGGCTGCTGCGTTCATCGAGATCCGCGCCTCGCTGCGGGTCCTGGGGCGTCGCCCGGTCGGTCTGCTCGCGCGCGTACGGCGGTGGCGCAGGCTTGCGGGGCCGTCATCTTGCTGGTCGCGCTGCGTGGGGTGGGCGCCGGCGCCGAGCTCGGCACGCTCGAATTCGCTCGGGTGTACTTCGTCGTCACGCTGCTCAGCTCGTTCGTGCCGGTGCCCGGGGGTGTCGGTGTGGTCGAGGCGGGTCTGACCGGCGCACTGGTTGCGGCGGGAGTTGCCCCGCCGGTGGCCCTCGCCGGCGTGCTCGTGTATCGACTGCTCACCTATGTCGCCCCGATCGTCGTGGGTTCGGTTCTCTATGTGGCATGGCGCGCCGACGTACGCCGCCGGTCGGCGGTCGCCCAGCCGGCTTGCCCCGGCCGGTGATCTGAAACGTCCCGTGTGACCCCGCACCGTGTGGCGGTTCCGTGTGACGGAGGGGAATCGGGCTGCGCGACAGGCCGGGATCGAATAGGTTGCAGGCCGTGATTGGCCATGCTGTGCACACTCGATTCCCGATGACGAACGCAGGCCACGGCTGATGGCCCGGTTCGGGAGAGTCCTGACCGCCATGGTCACGCCGTTCGACGCCGAGGGTGAGCTGAACATCGACGCCGCTGTGGCATTGGCCAAGTGGCTCGTCGAGCAGGGCAACGAGGGCCTCGTGGTGTGTGGCACCACCGGGGAGGCGCCGACGCTCTCGATCGACGAGAAGCTCCAACTCTTCGAGGCCGTCGTCAATGCCGTCACGGTGCCGGTGATCGCCGGAACGACGGGTTCGAACACTCGCCACGACATCGGGCTCACCGAGGAGGCCGGCCACCTCGGTGTCGCCGGGATCCTCGGCGTCTGCCCGTACTACAACCGCCCGTCCCAGGCGGGCATCGAGACCCACTTCCGGGCGATCGCGAGCTCGACGGATCTCCCGATCGTGCTGTACGACATCCCCGTGCGCACAGGTCGCAAGATCTCCAGCGACACGCTCGTTCGACTCGCCACCGACGTGCCCAACATCGTCGCTCTCAAGGACGCGGCGGGGAATCCGGGAGCGACGGCCGCGGTGCGAGCGAAGAGCCCCGGCGACTTCGAGATCTATTCCGGCGACGACGCGATGACCCTGCCCTTGCTGGCCATCGGTGCGGTCGGGGCCATCGGTGTGGCCACTCACTGGTGCGCCCCGGACCAGATCGCGATGTTCGATGCCTGGGGCCGCGAAGACATCGTCGCCGCACAGCGGATCAACGCCCGCCAGTTGGAGAGCTACGAGTTCGAAACCAGTGACGACGCACCGAACCCGGTACCGTCGAAGGCGATGTTGAGAACGCTCGGTCATGATGTCGGGGAATGCAGGTCCCCGATGGGGCCGACGCCCCATGGACTCGAACACGCTGCCGCGCGGTGTGTACGAACGCCTGGTCGCCGCCCGTGGCTGAGCGCCTCGTACCCGGCGCCCCCGACTCATCTGTTCCGGTCCGCGTGGTCTTCCTCGGGGGACTCGGCGAGATCGGTCGCAACTGCATGGCGATCGAGCAGGGCGCCGCCGACGATCCCGATCGCACGATCATCCTCATCGACTGTGGGTTGATGTTCCCCGATGCGAACATGCACGGGATCGACCTGATCCTGCCCGACTTCACGTACCTGCGCGAGAACGCCACTCGCATCGAGGCGCTCGTGCTCACGCACGGCCACGAGGATCACGTCGGCGCCATCCAGTACCTGTTGCGCGACCACGACGGCATCGGCGATCTCCGGGACGATCCGCTGCCGATCTACGGCGCCGCGTTGACGCTCGGCCTGGCCCGCAACCGCATCGAGGAAGCCGGGTTGCTCCCGAAGACCGACATGCGCAAGGTCGCCGACGGTGAGTCCGTCGAGATCGGCCCGTTGCTCGTCGAGTTCATCCCGGTCACTCACTCGGTGCCGCACGCCCATGCGATTGCCATCCACACCGCGCAAGGTGTCGTGCTGCACTCGGGCGACTACAAGATCGACCTCACGCCGGTCGACCATCGCCGAACCGACCTGGCACGGATCGGCCAGCTCGCGAAGTCGCCTGGCATCCGACTGTTGATGGCCGACTCGACCAATGCCGAAGAGGCCGGCTACTCGCCGAGCGAAACCAGCGTCGGCAGCGTGCTGCAAGGGCTGTTCGCAGCTCAGCGTGACCGCCGAATCGTCACGGCGAGTTTTGCGAGCCACCTGCACCGCATTCAGCAGATCGCCACCGCGGCGATCGCCGAAGGGCGTGTGATCGCCACCCTCGGTCTGAGCATGAAGAAGAACGTCCGGCTGGGGCGTGAACTCAAGGTGCTCGACATCCCCGAGTCGTCGATCGTCGACATCGACGACATCGACAAGTACGAGCCTGGCAAGGTCTGCATCATCTCGACCGGGTCGCAGGGTGAGCCGATGTCGGCGCTCGGCCTGATGGCTCGCGGTGAGAACAAGTGGCTGAAGCTCGGCGAGCACGACACGGTCGTGTTGTCGAGCCATGCGATTCCCGGCAACGAGAGCAACGTCAACGCCGTCATCGACGGGCTGCTGCGCATGGGTGCCGAAGTGGTGCACTCCGGCATCCTCGACGTGCATGCCACCGGCCATGCCCAGGCCGACGAGATCAAGACGTACCTGTCGATCGTCAACCCCGAGTGGTACGTCCCGATCCACGGCGAGTACCGGCACATGGTCGCCAACGCCCGCCTCGGCGAGCTGATGGGTGTGCCGCACGACCGGGTGGTCCTGTGCGAGGACGGTGACGTGCTCGAGTTGACGAAGAAGGACGTGCGTCCGATCGGCCGGGTGCCGTCGGGCTACCTGTACGTCGACGGCATCGTCGGCGATGTCGGCCAGGGCGTGTTGCGTGACCGCCAGAAGCTCGCCGAGGAAGGCGTGGTCGTCGTGGTCGTCACGGTCGACATCCAAACGGGCAAGGTGCTCGTCGGCCCCGAGATCATCACCCGTGGCTGGGTGTACGCGCCCGAGGCCGAGGATCTGCTCGACGAGGCATGCGACGCCGTCGCCGCCGCGGTCGAGTCGTCGCTCGGCAAGGGCGTTCGTGACGTCGAAGCGCTCGAGCGCGATGTTCGCCGCGCGGCAGGAAAGTTCGTCAGCGAGCGCACGAAGCGCCGTCCGATGATCGTTCCCGTCGTGATGGAGACCTGAGCCTTGGCGACGGTGCGCCGCCGACACGCCCGGATCCGAACGTGGATCGCGATGGTGGCCGCAGTCACGCTGGTGGCAGCGTGCGCGGGCGACTCCGACGAGAACGTCGAGACGTCGTTCGTGGGTGAGATCAGCGCCGCCGTCGCCGCCGTCGAGGCCGAGCTGGGCGCGGGCCAGGACTACTTCGAGGTGACGGCTGGGCCGAAGGTGACCAACATCTTCGTGGCGATCGACGCAGCGACCGCGGCGATTCCGTACGTGTACGCCGACGGCGAGCTCCTCCCGCCGGCGCCGGCGCTCACGGGGGCATCCGGATTCACCTTCACCGCTGATGCGATCGACTTCGACGAGACCGCCATCCTGTCGAAGGTCGCCGAGGAGTTGCCCGACGCCACGATCCAGACGCTCAGCGTCGAAGGGGGCGCAGACGGCAGCGTTCGCTATGTGGTTGCGGCACAGTCGGCCGAGGGCGGCGTGCTCGACATCACGGTCGGCCCCGACGGCTCGGTGCTCGCCGTCGACCCGGTCTAGCGGTTACGGCGTGCCAGGCACCTCGTGACCAGATCGAAGGGCTCGTCGTCAGCGCGACGAGGTGTCAGTCGTGGCACCGATCGTGAGGTCGGGGTGTCCGATGAACTGGTAGGCGAACGGAGTCGCCGACAGCACGTCGCCCAACGTTGCAGCGGTTCGGAGCTCGCGAATTGCCACGGCAGGTGTGTCCCCGCCGAGGACACGTTCGTAGAACGCCGTCGCGAACTCGGCGGCGAGGTCGTCGCGCACCGCCCACAGCGGTAGCACGCACCCACCGGCGCCGGCGAAGACCAGCTCGGCGGGGAAGCCGCTCGCGGTGCCGAGGCCTTCGACACCGGACGCGACATCGCAGGCGTTGAGGAACACGAAGGGGTGCTCGGCCAGCCTGAGACCGGCGACGTGCGATGATGTGAGCCGACCGTCGTCGAGTTCGAGCAGCGACCGTCCCTCGTCGTGATGCCACGCGCCATGGGCCGCGATGTGGATCACGCCGGAGCGTTCGAATGCATCGAGCACGGCGGTCATGCTCGGTGCGACCGCAACGAACCCGAATCGGCGCATCAATTCGGCTTGCTCGTGTCTCGCGCCGGGGAGCTGGCCACTCGCCACGATCGTGCGCCCGCCGGCCCCGGAGCGCACCGGCGGAGGCAGTGACCGGGTACCCGGTGCGAGGAACCACCGACCCACAACACTCTGGGTCGCGAGGAACGGAGCCCCGGGCGCCGGGCTCGGCTCGATGGCAGCCAACTCCCACGGGATCTCGGCCTCCTCGGTGAGAAGGAGCAGACGCGGCAGCCGAGGAGCGGTCGTCGTGGCAGCGGCGTTGATCAGCGCAATGAGCTCGGGGCCGAGCGTGCGTGCGATTTGGCGACCGGTGCCGAGCAGCAGCTCGCTGATTCCGGGTCGACCCTCGCCCTCGGCGACCCCGCGCAGCAGGCCGCCGGTGAAGTTCTCCGGCTCGGCGCCGAGATCGACGAGGATCGGACGATCGGGCACCGTGATCGAGTTCCGGTGTGGCGTCTCGGCGGTCCATTGCAGCACGTTCTGCGAACGCGGACCGAGATAGGTGGCTCGTAACTCCAGATCGGCAGCGCGAGTCCCGGTGGTCGGCAAGTCGAACGTCGAAGTGGTTGTCATGGCCGTTGATGTCGTGGCGGTGGAAGCCGGAGGTGCGCCGCCATCGGCGACCCACAGGGGTCTGCGAGCCACTGCCACTGTCTGGCCCGCCACCGCGTACAGCGCCGTGAGGTGTGCCTCACCGACCTCCCGGGTCGCCTGCAATCGGATGCTCCGAGTTGCGTCGTTGCGGTCGTCGATCGTGTGGCGCAGCTGCCCGTCGACGACCGTGCTGGTTCCAGGCACGAGTTGCACCGTGACGTCGTCGTGGCGCCGTCGTCTGGCGGCGGCCGCCACCGGCAGCGCGAAGCCGATCCTGACGTCGAAGATCCCCCCGGGAGCGACGACGACGGGTGCCTCGAGCAGTGGGGTCATCGTGATGCTCAACGGTGCACCGGCACACGCGGCGCGGGCGATCAGCCAACCGACGATCGATGGCACGACGATCGCCACCCCATCGACGAGGAGTGTCGTCGGCAGAGCGGCTTGCTGCCCCACGAGCAGGACGCCGGTACCTGCGAGCATCCCGCCGATCGCCCCGCGTCGGCGCGAGCATCGGTGGCGCCGACCACGAACCACCGACGATGCGGCCAACCCGAGTCCGACGAGGATGAGCGCGATCCCGCCGCCGCCGAGAGCAGTTGTGAACGGTGACGGACCGATCACCTTCACCCAGAACGTCCCGGCACACGCTCCAGCGCCCGGGCCGAAGACGTCGATTCGGTACAGACCGACGCCGACCCACTCGTAGCCACCGAGGTCGACCCGTGTCTCGCCCCGGGCCTGGGACACGCCGACGGGGATCGGAACCGGACCGACCCAGACGACGGCACCGACCCAGCCGCTCTCTTCGCCGTGTACCGTCACCACGGATCCGGCGGGGATCTCCACGGCGTTGTCGCGGTCGCGCGAATCATCGGCTTCGATCGTGTTGCCGTCGAACTCGGCGCACTGCGCGTGGGCAGTCGGACCGGGCATCACCGAGGTGGCAAGGCTGATCGCTCCGGACGCGACGAGAATGCGGACCCAGCGGCGAGATCGAGTCGTCACCCTCGACCGGCGACCAACCACGTTCAGCTGATGCGGCATGAATCCTCCATGAGTGGAGATGTCAAGAACACGCCCGCTCCGCCCCGGAGTGTTGGGACATCACCAGACTGCCACGCTGAGTACTGCTGCGTCCACGGTGAGCGGCGGGAGGTTGCGAGGCGAGGCGGTTGGGCGTTCTACGCTGCTGTCGTGGATGTCGTGCGCGTCGAACTCGCCGATGATCCGACCGTTGACATCACAACCACCGGACGGCAGACCGGGCTGCCTCGCCGCATCGAGATCTGGATGCTCGATGTCGACGGCCGATTCTTCATCACGGGAACCCCGGGTCCGCGGGATTGGCGAGCAAACCTCACTGCGGACCCGAGTCTCGTCGTGCACCTCAAGCGCCACGCTCACGTCGATCTCGCCGCCCGAGCAATGCCTGTCGACGATGGGCCGACCCGCCGCTCCGTCCTGGAACACTTGAGCGCCTCGTGGTACCGGACACAGCAGCCTGTCGACCTACTCGCCGCGACGTCACCGATGGTCGAAATCATCTTCGCCGGTCACGCTGGCGCGTGAGATCTCGAGCCGGTCGAGCTCGAGGAACACGTCGTCGCAGCGTTTCTCCAGGATCAGCCAACCTCCAACTCCCGTCGCGATCTGGATGGTCACGGTTCCGTGTAGCAGCCCCTTGGTACCGTGTGCGGAGTCATGTCCACATGGGGTCCGTCCAAGAAGCGTTCGACGCCGAAGAATTCCGGTTCGAGCGCGTCCAGGTCCGGTTCGTCCAAGACATCCAAGGGCTCCGGACCCTCCACACCGAAGGGCTCGTCGAAGGCCACGTCATCACGATCCAAGTCGCAGGCGTCGGGCAGCGTTCGCGATGCAACGCCACCGGCCGGCGAGATCAGCGACTCGGCGCTGCGCGGCGCTGTCGGTGGGCGCGAGCCCGAGTTCATCGGGCTCGGACTCATCGGTCTTGCCATCGTGCTCGGACTGGCGGTGTACCTCGATCTGGCGGGCCCGCTCGGTCGGGGCATCGAGACCCTGATGGGGTGGTTGGTCGGCTACGGACGTTATGCACTCCCGTTGGTGCTCGTGGCCGTCGGCGTGGCGTTCCTTCGCCGTGGGCGCACGGCCAGCCCGATCCAGCTGGCGATCGGATGGTCGATCGTGTCGCTCTCGGCCCTCGGGTTGCTGCAGGTGGCGCTCGGGCCCGAAAAGATCTCCGACGGCGCTGACGAGGTCTTCGATGCAGGCGGGTACATCGGTGCGCTCGTCGGCGCACCCCTCGAAGCGCTCCTGGCGCCGGCCGGCGCCGCGGTGGTGCTCATCGCCGGGCTGCTCGGTGGGGCGCTGCTCGTGACGCGGACCTCGATTCGCACGTTCGCCCAGAACACGGGCGGTTTCCTCGCAGCTGTCGGCGCGCCACTGGGGCGCGCGGCCAAGTCGGGCATCAGCAACATCTCCACGCTCAGCAGCGACCGCGAGGGCACGACGACCGGGGACGCAGCCAAGGCGGCGCCGTACGACGTCGCCGGCGAAGCGTCTGCACTCGCAGGCCCAGGCTCTGCTCTGTACGACTTCGCGGCCGAGGGCGACGAGCTGGTGGGCGACGGTGAGTCCCCCAGGCGGCGTCGCTCGCCCAAGCCGAAGGTCTCCACCGGGAGTCAGCCGGGGCCGGTGAGCCCCGATGGCACGAATGTCGGCACCTGGGTGTTGCCCCCGATGACGTTCCTCGATCGTCCCGGCGAGCAGAAGATCGACCGCAAGGCAGTCGAAGCGCGTGGCGTGATGCTGCAGGAATCGCTCGCATCCCACGGCGTCGACACGATCCTGCTCGGTATGACGGTCGGCCCGACCGTCACGCGCTACGAACTCGAACTCGGCCCGGGCGTCAAGGTCGCTCGTGTCACGAGCCTGCAGAAGGACATCGCGTACGCGATGGCGGCGGTCGACGTCCGCATCCTGGCGCCCATCCCGGGCAGGTCGGCGATCGGTGTCGAGGTGCCCAACCACCAACGCCAGCTCGTCGCATTGGGCGACCTGCTGACCTCACCGGAGGCGGCCAACGCCACCAATCCACTCGAGGTGGCCATCGGCAAGGACATCGCCGGCAAGGCCGTGTTCCTCGACCTCGCCACGACTCCGCACATGCTGATCGCCGGTGCCACCGGCGCCGGCAAGTCGAGCGGTATCAACTGCATCATCACGTCGCTCCTCATGCGCACCACGCCTGACGATGTGCGCCTGATCCTGATCGACCCCAAACAGGTCGAGATGGGTCAATACGCCCGCCTCCCGCACCTGCTCACCCAGCCGGTCACGAACCCGAAGAAGGCCGCCAACGCGCTCGGGTGGGCGGTCAAGGAGATGGAGCGGCGCTACGACGTGCTCTCCGAACTCGGCTACCGCGACATCTTGGGGTACAACAAGGCGTTCGCCAAGGGCCAGATCCAGCCTCCGCTCGGATCGATCGTCGAGTACGAACACATGCCCTACATCGTGGTGGTCGTCGACGAGCTCAACGACCTCATGATGGTGGCCGCCCGCGACGTCGAGGAGTCGATCACGCGCATCGCGCAGAAGGCCCGCGCCGTCGGCATCCACCTGATCGTCGCCACCCAGCGACCGTCGGTCAACGTGATCACCGGCGTCATCAAGGCCAACATTCCGGCGCGCATGGCCTTCGCCGTCTCCAGCCTCACCGACTCCCGGGTGATCCTCGATCAGCCCGGCGCCGAGAAGCTCGTCGGCAAGGGCGACATGCTCTTGCTGCCCGGCAACTCGTCGGTCGCCAACCGCATCCAAGGATCGTTCGTCAGTGAGGAAGAAGTGCGCCAGGTCGTGTCGCACTGGAGGGTGCAATCGCCCGAACCGATCTACTCCGACGACGTCGAATCCGGCGGCGAGGGCGGCGGCGACAAGGACGGCTTCGCCGGTCAGTCGGCGCTCGTACCGCCCCGTGGCGGCCCCGGCGTACACGGGGGTGCTGGTGGCAATGGCGTCGTTCGACGATCTCGACGTCACGTCCGACGCGAATGCCTTCTCGGCCGGCGACGACGACGAGGACACCGCGATGATGCGTCAGGCGATGGAGCTCGTGGTGCGGAGCCAACTCGGATCGACCTCGATGCTGCAGCGGAAACTGAAGGTCGGGTTCGCCCGGGCCGGGCGCATCATGGATCTACTCGAACAGCGCGGCGTCGTCGGCCCGAGCGAGGGATCGAAGGCCCGGTCGGTGCTGATGACCGTCGAGGAGTTCGAACTGTTGCAGCAGAACGGCCAAGTCTGACTCGACGAGGTCGCAGTGACATCATGTCGCGATGGCCACCCCGACCGTTCGCGAGTTCACACCTGAGTTGACCGAGATCGCCCATGGTCTTCGGTTCCCCGAGGGCCCGATCGCCATGCCCGACGGCTCGGTCGTTCTCGTGGAGATGTTCGGCCCCCGGCTCACCCGCGTCCATCCCGACGGATCCACCGAGACCATCGCCGAGATCCCTGGCGGCCCGAACGGTGCGGCGGTGGGGCCCGATGGGGCGTTCTACGTGTGCAACAACGGCGGATCGTTCACCCCGGTCGAACTCGGCGGGATGCTGTTCCCGGGCGCGTTCAACCGTGATGGGTACATCGGCGGGAGGATCCAGCGAGTCGACCCCCACGACGGCACCGTCACCGACGTGTACACCGAATGCGACGGACACCCGCTGCGAGGTCCGAACGATCTCGTGATGGACGGCCATGGCGGGTTCTGGTTCACGGACCACGGTATTCGCGACACGGTCGCACGGACTGCCGATCTCACCGGCATCTACTACGCGCAGGCCGACGGCAGCGCAATCGAGGAGATCGTGTTCCCGACCGACTCACCCAACGGCATCGGCCTGTCACCCGACACCGACACCCTGTACTGGGCCGAAACCCACAACGGACGCGTGCACCAGCGCCGAATCAGCGCGCCCGGCGAGGTGCTCGCGCCGGCTCCGCTCGACTACTCGGCAGTGCTGTGCGGCCTCCCGGGGCACCAGTTGCTCGACTCGCTCGCTGTCGACGGCGAGGGCTGGGTGTGCGTCGGCACGCTGATCAACGGCGGGATCACTGCGATCTCACCCGACGCCAGCGAAATCGAGTTCTACGCCACCGACGACGTTCTCACGACCAACATCTGTTTCGGCGGCGACGACCTGCGCACGGCGTACGTGACCTGTTCCAGCAGCGGTCGGCTGGTGTCGTTCCCGTGGCCGCGCCCGGGCCTGCGTCTCGCCCATCTGTGACCGGCGGGAGCACATGATTCCCGTCATCGATCTTTCGCGTTTCATCGACGGCGACGAGGATCTGCGTCGCGCAGTGGGTGCCGAGATCGATCATGCATGTCGTGAGGTCGGCTTCTTCACGATCGTTGGCCACGGTGTCGATCCGCAGGTGATCGAACGCCTTCGCGCGGCCGCATGGAGGTTCTTCGGTGCACCCCTCGAGGATCGTCTCGCGGTGGCGATGCCCGAACCTGGCTACCCCTACGGCTACAACCGGATCGAGGCCGAGGCGCTCAACCGATCGATCGGCGGGGTCGAACCTCCTGATCTGAAGGAGACGTTCAACATCGGGCCGATCGGCCCGCCGCCGCGCCCGCTCGACGACATGACCGACCCCGACGAGCGAGCGGTGTACGCGCCGAACCTCTGGCCCCGCGCCGTTGCGGAACTCCGCCCTGCCGCCGAGGAGTACTACCGGACGATGGCAGCGCTCTCGTCCACGCTGATGCAGGCGTTCGCTGTGGCGCTGGGTCTCGGACCGGGGGCCTTCGAGCGGTTCATCGACGAGCACGGATCGGCCCTGCGGCTCGCTCACTACCCCGCGGTCGAATCGGCTGCCCGGGGCCGGTTCCGAGCGGGCGCTCATACGGACTACGGCACGCTCACGATCCTGTGGACCGATGGCGTTCCCGGCCTCCAGGTGCTGTCACCGTCTGGATCGTGGATCGATGTCGACGCGGTCGATGGAGGATTGATCGTCAACCTGGGTGACCTGATGCAGCGGTGGACCAACGATCGATGGCGATCGACCATGCATCGCGTCGTACTGACACCCGACTCGGGCCGGCGGCTGTCGATCCCGTTCTTTCACAACGCCAACTGGGATGCCTCCATCGAGTGCATCGTCGCCGACGGAGAGGCGCCGCGGTATGCCCCGACCACCGCTGGGCGTCACCTCATGGAGAAGTTCCGCTCGACGGTCATGTGACGAGCGTGAGTGGGTGGGACGGCATCGGCCTGGGGTGGACGACCCGCGGGTAGCGTGGTCAGCCGTGTCCCAGCGGTTCTACATCGAAACGCTCGGCTGCCCGAAGAACGACGTCGATTCCGACAAGCTGGTCGGCGCGCTCCTCGCGGACGGCATGGAAGCGACCGACGACGCTGCGCTCGCCGACCTCGTGGTCGTGAACACCTGCGCCTTCATCGACGAGGCCCGCCGCGAGTCGATCGACACGATCCTTGCGCTCGACGCACAGCGTGCGGATGGCTCTCGGCTCGTCGTGACGGGGTGCATGGCCGAGCGATACGGCGAGGAACTGGCCGCGGCACTCCCCGAAGTGGATCAGGTCGCCGGGTTCGGCACGGCCTTCAACGTCGTGCCGGTCGAGCGTGATGGCACCGAGGTCCCCAAGGGCACGCGCAAGCTGATCCCGGTGTCGTCGACGCCGCTGCCCGAGTTCGACCTGCTCAATCTGCCTCGGCCCAAGTCGGCGGTGCCGTGGGCGTACGTGAAGATCGCCGAGGGCTGCGACCGCTCGTGCGGATTCTGTGCCATCCCCAGCTTCCGCGGCCCGCAACGCAGCCGTGACGTCGCTTCGATCCTCGAGGAGGTCGATCAGCTCGAAGCCCGCGAGATCGTGCTCGTCGCGCAGGACCTCGCCTCGTACGGCAAGGACCGACCCGACGAACTCGGGGCCGGCTCGATCGTGCCCTTGGTGAAGGCGGTGGCCGACGCCGTCGACCGTGTACGGCTGCTGTACCTCTATCCGAGTGATCTGAGCGACGATCTGATCGATGCCATCTGCACCTCGGGTGTGCCGTACTTCGACCTGTCGCTGCAGCACGTCAGCAAGCCGCTCCTGCGTCGGATGCGTCGATGGGGTGACGGGCAGCGATTCCTCGATCGCATCGCCGACATCCGCGACCGTGAGCCCGAGGCGGCGTTCCGGAGCAACTTCATCGTCGGGTACCCAGGCGAAACGGAAGCCGATCACGACCAACTCCTGCACTTCGTCGAGGAGGCGCAGCTCGACTGGTGCGGCTTCTTCTCGTACAGCCGTGAGGACGGCACGTACGCCGCCGACCTCGACGGCGCGGTCGATCCTGGACTGATGAGCGAACGGCTCGCAGAGCTGCGCGAGATGCAGGACGACATCACCGCGACGCGGCGCGACGCGTTGATCGGCCAGACGCTGTCGGTGCTCGTCGACACCCCCGGCATCGGGCGGAGCCACCGCGAGGCGCCCGAGATCGATGGTGTGATCCACCTCGACGTGTCACTTGCGCCGGGCGCACTTCGTCGACGTCGAGATCGTCGACGCCATGGGTCCCGACCTCGTGGCGGCGGGCGTCGACGTCGACGCGCTGGAGACGATCTGATGGTCGAACCCGACAAGCTCGCCACCTGGGCCAACGCCATCACCGTCGGGCGCCTGGCGTTGTCGCCGTTGATGTTCTGGGTGATCCCGAACGACGACCTGGGCTCGTGGATCGCGTTCGCGATGTGGGTGGCGTTCAGTTCGACCGACTTCCTCGACGGGTACGTCGCGCGGCGCCAGGGCACCACGTCCGCCGGGGCGTTCCTCGATCCGCTCGCCGACAAGGTGCTGATCCTCGGCGCGATGTTCACCCTGGTCGGCACCGGCATGTTCTGGGTGGTGCCGGTGGTGATCATCACGGCCCGCGAGGTGGTCATCAGCGTGTATCGAGTGCTCGTCGGCGGCAAAGGCATCAGCGTGCCGGCGATCAGGCTCGCCAAGTACAAGACGGTGAGCCAGCAGTTGGCGGTCGCGTTCGCCCTGCTGCCACTGACGGCGGTCGATGCCACCTGGCTCTGGAACTCGTTCCTCTGGATCGCTGTGGTGCTGGCGCTGGTGAGCGGTGCCCAATATCTGTTGCGGGCCCGTCAGCTCGAAGCCGTCGCTGTCCGAATCGGTCGACGGGGAACTCGGCGAGATCGGTCGGACGGCGACCGCCGAATGACGCTGCGCTGTGACGTCCTCGCGGTCGGCACCGAACTGCTGCTCGGCCAGATCATCGACTCGAACTCGGCGTGGATCGGTGGCGAACTGGCCGCCAACGGGATCGACTCGCTGGTCCAGGTGAAGGTCGGCGACAACGTCGGTCGGATCGAAACACAGCTGCGTCGGCTGCTCGACAGCGCCGATGCAGTGATCATGTGCGGTGGGCTCGGGCCGACCCACGACGATCTGACTCGGGATGCGATCGCCGCGGTGATGGGCGTGGATCTGGTGCGTGACGATGCTGTCGCCGACGTCATTCGCGACATGTTCGCGGCGCGTGGCCGCCGCATGGCCGAGAACAACCTGCGTCAGGCCATGGTGCCCGTCGGCGCCACGATCATCCCGCAGACACGTGGGACGGCGCCCGGCCTGATCTGCCCGGTGACCGTGAACGGCGTCGACAAGGTCGTCTACGCCGTGCCCGGTGTGCCGCACGAGATGTACGACATGGTGCATCGGGCCATCCTCCCGGACCTGCGGCACCGCAGCGGTGACGATTCGGTGATCGCCAGTCGGGTGCTGCGGACCTGGGGCGAGAGCGAGAGCGGACTCAACGAGCGCCTCGACGACGTCATCGAGCAGCTGGAAGGTCCCGACACCCCGACGCTGGCGTTCCTGGCGAGTGGTTGGGAAGGGTTGAAGGTTCGCCTGACCCACAAGGCGCCGACGCTGGCCGAGTGCACGCTGGCGCTCGATCACTGGGAGCACGTCGTGCGAGTGGAGCTCGGCGATCTCGTGTTCGGCACCGACGACGACACGATGGAGTCGGTCGTGCTCGAGCTGTGTCGACGCCGGGGCCTGACGCTGGCAACGGCCGAATCGGTGACGGGCGGGCTCGTCGGTGCGCGGCTGACGGCGATCCCCGGGGCGAGTGACGTGTTCCGCGGCGCCATCGTGAGCTACGCGACCGAGGTCAAGCAGACCTTGCTCGGCGTGGCCGACGGGCCGGTCGTGAGCGAGGCGGCGGCGCGTCAGATGGCTCACGGGGTGCGTGAACGTCTCGGCGCCGACATCGGTCTGTCGCTCACCGGGAGTGGCGGGCCCTGACGAGCAGGACGGGCAGCCCGTCGGCACGTTGTACATCGGGCTCGTCGGTCCCGGCTTCGACGAGGTGCGCCACGTCCGCCTTCCCGGCCAACGCGAGCAGATGCGTCAGTTCTCGGTGATCACCGCGCTCGGCCTCCTGCGTACCGAGTTGGCTGCCCGCTAGCGTTGCCGCAAAGCCCTCGTAGCTCAGTTGGACAGAGCAAGTCCCTTCTAATGACAAGGTCGCAGGTTCGAATCCTGCCGAGGGCGCTGTAGCCTTGCAAGGCGCCGCGTCCACCCGCGGCCCCCACCCCCGACCAGGCGAGGTTCTGCGTGAAGTTCAAGAAGGGCGAAACCGTCATCTACCCCCAGCACGGTGCATGTGTCGTCATGGGGACCAAGAAGATGGAGTTCTTCGGGGAGAAGCAGGACTATCTGATCCTCAAGACGGTCATCAACGAGATGACCCTCAAGGTGCCGATCTCCAGCACGGACGATGTCGGTGTGCGACCCCCGGTCTCCGCCGACGAGCTCGAGGACCTGGTGGCCGTGCTCGCGAAGCCCGACCCCCGCGTGCCGTCGAACTGGAGTCGTCGCTTCAAGAACCACCAGGAGAAGCTCAAGAGCGGCGACGTCTACCAAGTCGCAGAAGTGGTCCGAAACCTCGCTGCCCGCAACCGCGATGCGTCGCTGTCGGCCGCCGAGCGCACCATGTACGAGCGGGCACGAGTGAATCTGATCTCCGAGATCTCGCCGGCGCTCAAGGTGTCAGCCGAAGAGGCCGAGGCCTACCTCGACGACGCCCTCGCCAAGGGTGTGCTCAAGGCCCCAGCGGCCGAAGCCAAGAAGAAGAAGTAGATCCTGCGGAAGGGGTCATACCCCTTCGGTCACACTCGGGAGTGAGAAGCGGACGGTCACCGGGAGGTGGTCGGAGATCGCAGCCCAGTCCGGCCCACCGGTGGGCACATCGGCCGACACGTCGGTTGCCTGTGCCGGCACCAGCACGTGGTCGAGCAGCTGGGACGGCTGTCGCGACGGATTCGTGTTCGACGGCACCACGTGTTCGATTCCCGGTAGCGCCTCGATGATCGTCCGGTCGGCGGCATCGTTGAAGTCGCCGGCAACGATCGGCGGTGGATCGTTGCCGATCGCCGTGACGATCTCGCTCACCCGCACGGCTTCGGATCGGCGGGAGTCGGCGTCGTCGTGCGGCGACAGGTGCACGTTGTAGATCATCACCAAGCTGCGGTCGGCTCGACCGACGAGGGCCCACTGGACGATCCGCCTCCTCCAACTCCGCATCGGCTGATCGTCGGAGATCTCGGAATGGCCGGCCGCGTCGAGCAGATGCGGGGTCAGGATCGCCATTCCCTCGGCCCGCCACCACATGGCGGTGGTGTACGGATTGTGCTTGCGTGCCCACGAGTACCGCATCGTGAGGGCCTGTCCCAGTCGCTCGGCCTGCGCCTTGCGGATCTCCTGGATCACCACGACATCCGGCGATTCGGCCCGGATCACTCCGGCAACCCTGTCGATGTCGGGCCCCTCGGAGCCGTGCACGTTCCATGTCAACACGCACCACGACGCCGTCCGCGCACCCTCCACGCCCGGCAGTGTCGCGCACAACAGCCATCCCCAGCAGAAATTCGGAGCGAACGTTGCGCTCAGCGCAACGTTCGCTCCGAATTTTCGGGGGTGGGGGGTTGGCGGCGTGCCAGACTCGACACCCATGACGAAGATCGCGTTTCTCGGAATGGGCGTGATGGGCGCCCCGATGGCTCGGCATCTGGCGAAGGCCGGGCACGAGGTCGTCGTCTACAACCGCACGGCCGCCAAGGCGTTGGCGTGGGTGGCGCTCAACGGTCACCAGGCGGCGCCGACGCCGGCCGAGGCGGCTGCCGATGCCGACGTCGTCGCGCTGTGCGTCGGCAACGACGACGACGTTCGTGAAGTCGTCCTCGGCCCGTCGGGGGCACTTGCGGCGATGTCAGCCGGGTCGGTCCTGATCGACCACACGACGGCTTCGGCCGGCCTGGCCCGAGAACTCTCGGCGGCATGCACCGAACGAGGCATCGGATTCGTCGACGCCCCGGTGTCGGGCGGCCAGGCGGGCGCCGAGAACGGCCAGCTCACCGTGATGTGCGGATGCGACGACGTCGAGGTGTTCGAGCGGGCCGCGGTCGTGATCGACGCGTACGCCAAGTCGTGTGTCCAACTCGGCCCCGCCGGGTCGGGGCAGCTGACCAAGATGGTGAATCAGATCTGTATCGCCGGGCTCCTCCAGGGGCTGGCCGAAGCCGTCAACTTCGCCAAGCTCGCCGGCCTCGACGTGGATCAGGTCGTCGAGGTGATCGGCAAGGGAGCAGCACAGAGCTGGCAGATGGACAACCGCGCCCGCACGATGGCCGCCGACGAATTCGAGTTCGGCTTTGCCGTCGAATGGATGCGCAAGGATCTCGGCATCGTGCTCGACGAGGCCGACCGCAGTGGGGCTCGGCTCCCCGTGACGGCGCTCGTCGATCAGTTCTACAAGCAGATCGTGGCGATGGGCGGCGATCGGTGGGACACCAGCAGCCTGATCCGTCTGCTGAACCCCTGAACCCGGCGAGTCACCGCCTGCCAGGATCCCAAGCCGAGTCGCAGTCATCGTGCGATGTCGGCCTCCGAGTCCGAGCGACGGCTCGCATCGGCCAGCGATTCGCGGCGCTCGGCGATTCGTTGTTCGGTCGCCGCCCACGACCACACGCCGAGGATCAGCAGCGGCAGCGTCGTCGCCATGCCTCCGACCCACATGAGCGATGCGGCCCGGCGCTGATCGGCCAGCGCCGCGTCACCGAGTTGCGACGCGTACGTCGGCATCAACGGTGCCGACGCGGCGAGCAACACCATGCCCAGCAGTGCACTGCCGGCGATCACGGCGAACACGGCTCCCGTACGGGCAACTGCAGTACGACGCCCGCCGCTGCGCAACGCGGCCCACAACACGATGGCCGATCCCAGGTAGGCGACGTGCTCGACGTCGTGGAGCCCCCGATTGGTGAGCGCAGCGTCGTACACCGGCGTGAGATGGGTGAGGTAGAGCGTGGCGAGGAACAGCGAAGCGGCCGGGAAGGCCGCCGACGAGCGCCAGCGGCGCGCAACGGCGCGTTCTGTGGGCGTCACACGCTGCCCCAACCGGCCCGACCGGCGAGCGACGCCGACCGGATCGGCGAACACGATCAACGGCGCCGAGACCACGATGAGCAGCAGATGTTGCACCATGTGGCCGGTGAACGTCTGTTGGGCCGCCTGCTCGAGGGTCGGTGCGGTCGCCACCAGCGCCGTCGTAATACCGGCGGCCCAGCACACCATCCGCCCGACTCGTCGATCGCCGGAGTGCAGCCAACCGATGCCGTACAACGCGACCGCCGTCGCGCCGATGACGACCAAGCCGACGTGCTCGACCGGGCTGGTGTGGGCGATCACGTGTCGGTGTCCCGCACGAGAAGGAGGACCTGCGACGCCACCACCGCGATCCCGATCATGCTCATCCACGAGCCGAGGGGAACGCCGACGACCATGGCAGCGATCCCGATTGCGAGTGCGAGAGGTCGAAGGCTCGCCGTCGGGTAGACGCCGACCACACCGGTGAGGTCGCCGGCGTCGGTGTCACCCTGGTCTTCGATCCGCTCGCCATGGCTGCGTCCCCAGTCCCAGGTCCAGCCGGCGATCAGGCCGCCGAATGCCGACGCCGTGAGCAGGAGTGTCACGCCGGCCGCGTCACCACCGGTGAGCAGATAGGCGAAACCGATCACGGCGAAATACACCGTGACCCCTCCCCAGAGCAGCGTCTCGACCCTCATTCCTCCGGCCGCTCCACACGGCGGGTGGGCGACTCCATTGGCCGCGACGCAGCGGTCGGTTCGTCGTCGGGGCTCCTCGACCACTGATGGAGCGGGAACCACTGTTCGTCGTGCTCCTGACGTGCCAACCACGCATCCGACGTTCCGGCCGCTCCGACGTCGTCGTAGTTGATCCAGCGGAAGTCGAACACGGGTCGCTCCGACCGGATCGGCGGCAGCCAGGCGAAGTTGTGGTCGAGAGGGGGCGATGTGGTCGCCCATTCGAGCGAGTTGGCGTGCCACGGATCGGCACCAGCTGTCGGGGGACTGCGCAGCGACTTGACGACCGACACGAAGAACGGCACGAACGACACGACGAGGATGAGAAAGCCGACCGAGGAGATCTGGTTCAGCAGCTCGAAGTTGGCGACCGGACGGTAGTCGGCGGCGCGGCGGGGCATGCCCTCGCGTCCGAGGAGATGCATCACGAAGAACGTCACGTTGAACCCGACGACCAGCAACCAGAAGTGGATGGTCCCGAGGCGTTCCGAGAGCATCCTTCCCGTCACCTTGGGCCACCAGAAGTAGATGGCGGCGAACATCGCGAAGATGACAGTGCCACCCATCACGTAGTGGAAGTGGGCGACCACGAAATACGAATCGGACAGATGGAAGTCGAGCGTCGGCGAGGCGAGCATGATGCCGGTGATGCCTCCGGCGACGAACGTGACGAGGAATCCGATGGCGAACTTCATCGGCGCTTCGAACGTCAGCGAACCGCCCCACATCGTTCCGAGCCAGTTGAAGACCTTCACGCCGGTCGGCACAGCGATCAGTGCCGACGTCAGCGCGAAGAACGGCAGGCCAACCTCGCCGGTGACGAACATGTGGTGCGCCCACACCGACGTCGAGAGTGCTCCGATCGCCAGGGTGGCGAGCACGAGCCCCTTGTAGCCGAACACGGGCCGACGGGAGAACACAGGGAAGATCTCGGTGACCACACCGAAGAACGGCAGCGCGACGATGTAGACCTCGGGGTGCCCGAAGAACCAGAAGAGGTGCTGCCAGAGGATCGGTGATCCGCCGTCGAGCGGGACGAAGAACTTGGTGCCGAACTGCCGGTCGGCCTCGAGCATCAGCAACGCTCCCGACAGCACGGGAAAGGCGAGCAGCACCATGAACGCCGTGATGAACAGATTCCATGTCAGGATCGGCATCCGGAACAGGGTCATGCCGGGTGTGCGCAACATGGTGACCGTGGCGATCACGTTGATCGCCGTGAGCGTGCCCGACGTCCCGGTCAGGATGATCGATGCGATCCAGAGGTCGGCACCCAGGCCGGGAGTCCCGGCGATTCCCGACAACGGCGGATAGGCGAACCATCCGAACGATGCCGCCCCACCGTCGGTGACGAATCCGAGCAACATGATGCTGCCACCGATCACGTACAACCAGTAGCTGAACGCGTTGAGGCGCGGGAACGCAAGGTCGGCAGCCCCGATCTGCAGTGGGAGCAGGTAGTTCGCCAATCCGAAGCCGAACGGCACGGCGAACAGGTACACCATGACGCTGCCGTGGATGGTGAAGACACTGTTGTACGTCTCGACGCTGACCACCTGCATGCCGGGTTCGGCCAGCTCGGCACGGATGATGCCGGCCAGCGCCCCGCCGATGAGGAGGAAGACCATCGAGGTGAGGATGTAGGCGACACCGAGTGCTTTGTGATCGGTGGTGGTCAACCAACCGAGGATCGTCCGTGGCAGCGCGCCGTGGGCGTGTTCGTGTCCGCCGCTGACGAAGTCGTCGATGTCGACGAGTCGGCGACGGTCGTCGTCGCCGAGCGCACGGTCGAGTGGATCCGTCGTGGTCATGAACCCACCTCGCCGTCGACCGAGGCCGACTGCATCTGTTCGATCCACGTCGCGAACTCGTCGGGTTCGAGCACGCGGACCGAGAACTGCATGCGGGCGTGATCGAGGCCGCAGTACTCCGCGCACACGCCGGCATTGGGATAGAAGCCCGGTGCATCCGTGATGTCGACGCTGAAGCTCGACGGGCTTCCCGGGATCATGTCGCGCTTGAAGCGGAATGCCGTGATCCAGAACGAGTGGATGACGTCGAGCGACTCGAGGTCGAACTGCACCCTCGAACGCGCCGGCAGCACCAGCTCGGGGATCTCGTTGTCGCCACCGCCTCCACCGACGACGGTGACACCGGCGTCGGGGTAGTCGAACTGCCACTGCCACTGGAAGGCCGTGACGTCCACGGTGAGATCCGGGCTGCTCCCAGCATCGTCGATCGCCCAGATCGATCCGACCGTGACGGCGAACAACCCCATGATCACGATGAACGGGATCACGGTGTAGGTGACCTCCATCGGGATGTTGTAGTGCTTCTGGATCGGCAGACGGTCGTCGCGACGGCGGAACCGCACGACGATGTACAGCACGAGCACCAACACCAGGACCAGCACGCCGAGACCGATGTAGAGGAACAGATTCCAGACCTGATCGATGTCGTCGGCCTGCTGCGTGATCGGGGGGTCGAGGTTCTGCGCGGGGGTCACCGTGATCACGACGTGGTCCTCGACTCGTCATCGGCGCCCTTGGTCGGACCGCGAACGGCCGACGGGTGGGCGACCTCGTCGAAATGGCCGGGGGCGGCCCCACCGGCGGTCATCCAGTCCTCGAACTCGTCGGGCGGCACGCGGTAACCGCCACTCGCGGTTCGTTCGACCGGCACACGCCGTTCGGTCCGCTCCGGACCGGGGCGTTGTCGCAGCGACAGACAGATCGAACGCGTGACCACGAAGGCGATGGGCGGGGCGACGAGAAAGGCGATCTGCAACACGGAGGTGACGTGGCCGACCGACATGTCGAGTGTCCGGGCGATCACGTCCTGGGCGCCGCCGAGGAAGAGCACGCCGACCGCAACGATCGACGCGACTCCGACTGCGGTTCTGTTCGGCGTGTCCCGGGGCCGGTCGAGGAGGTGGTGATCGCTCGAGTCGCCGGTGAGGCGACGCTCGATCACCGGGACGAGATAGAGCCCGCCGAAGATGATCGACGGAATCACGATGCCGGAATAGACGAGGTTGTTGATGACGAAGCCACCGATCCGCGTCTCCCACGGTGGCATCAGGCGCAGGGAACCCTCGAGGAACCCGATGTACCAGTCGGGCTGAGACAGCGACGTGGCCGCAGCACTGCTGTACGGCCCGTACAGCCAGATCGGATTGATCTCGAAGATGGCACCGAGCGCCGCGAGCACGCCGGCGACCATGAAGAACAGTCCCGTCGACTTCATCGCGAACGACGGCCACACCCGCTCGCCGACCACGTTGTCCTCGGTTCGCCCTGGCCCCCTGAACTGTGTGTGCTTCTGGTGCCAGACGAGCCCGAGGTGCACGCTCAACAGCGCCACGATGGCACCTGGAATCAACAGGATGTGGACCGGATAGAGCCGGCCGATGATGTCGGTCCCGGGCCACTCACCGCCGAAGACCAGAAACGCGAGACGTTCACCGACGAACGGGATCGCCAGGATCATGGCATTGGTGATGCGGAGGCCGGTTCCCGAGAGGAGGTCGTCGGGAAGCGAGTAACCGGTGAAGCCTGCGGCCAGCGCCAGCACCAGCAGTGTCAATCCGATCATCCAGTTCATGTCGCGGGGGCGACGGAACGCGCCGGTGAAGTAGACCCGCCCGAGATGCAGTGCGATCGCCGCCATGAAGACGAGGGCCGACCAATGGTGCATCTGCCGGATGAGCAGGCCACCTCGCACCTCGTGTGAGATGCGCATCACCGAGTCGAACGCGGCGGACACCTCCTGTCCGCGCAACGCCGTATAGGAACCGTTGTAGACCACCTGCTCCTGGGAGCCCTGGTAGAACAGCGTCAGGTAGATGCCCGTGAGGAGCAGCACCACGAAGCTGTAGAGCGCGAGTTCGCCCCAGAGGAACGAGAAGTGGGTGGGGAACACCTTGCGCAGGTTCTTGGTGAGCCACGACCCACCGCCGACCCGACTGGTCACCGAGTCGACGTAGCGCTCGACGAGCCCTCTGCGTCCCGTGCGATCGGTCATCACGCTTCGTTCCAGGTGATCGGGCCGACCGGACGGTCGAAATCGGACGTCGCGATCAGGTATCCGTCACTGTCGACCGCCAACGGCAACTGCGGCAGCGAGCGCGGCGCGGGTCCGCCGACCGGCCGTGCCGCGTCGACGGGGTCGAACACCGACTGGTGGCAAGGACAGACCAGCTCGCGGATGACGTCGGGCTGGCGGTCGTCGATTCCGAACAGCCCGACCGAGCAGCCGGCGTGCGTGCAGATCTTCGAATAGGCGACCCACCCCTCGACGGAGCCGCCGGCGACGGTTCGATCCGACAGCAGCTCGGGCCGGATTCGCAGCAGCACCACCTGGGAATCGTCACGTCCGATCTCGCCCTCCGGGAAGACGGTTGCGAGCTGGTCGAAGCTACTGCCGGTGACCTCGATCGGAACACCCTCGGATGTGACGAGACGCTTGCCCGCCGACCAACCGGTGTGGCGGAGTTCGCCGCGGGGCTTGGGTCCGAGCGAACCGATTGGCCCGACGAAGCCGATGACGAGGCTGCCCAACGAGCCGGCGAACAGCAGGACCAGGATCTTGCGGCGGCCCACGGTCGCGGACGTCATCGCGACCTCGTCGTGGAGGTCGCGACGCTCCTGCGTCGTGGTGCGCAACGGCTCGCGCTGGCTGCGTGACTGCGTCGTCGAGGTCGAGGTACTTCGCCCAGGAGACGAGGCCGAACCCGATGCCTCCGAGCGCCAATGACAACCCGATCCCGAGCAGGTAGTCGGGCCACGACGTGGCGTACGACACGGCGGCCAACAGTCCGCCGAACGTGGCAACGCCGAAGGCGACGATGGCTGCGCGGTACGCATGCTGGTTGACCGCGCCGGCTCGGGCCGTTCCGGCCGGGTGTCCGCCGACGGATCCCGTCGACTCCTCGCCGGCCTGCCCGTCGCTCACGTCGCCTCCCCGTCGACGTCGGATCCGATGGGGTGGTCGCGGCCCTGCTTGGGATGACCGATCCATCTCGTCAGCGCCACGAGGGGGATCAGTCCGAGGATGAACGCGGCGAGCCCCTCGGCGACAGGACCAGCGCCGCCGAAGCGCCGTGCGCTGGTCGTGCCCTGACGCTGCAGATCGCCCAGATAGGCCGCGACGTCATCGACGTCCTGGGTCGTCAACGAGTCGAACACCGGCATCGAACCCGGGCCGGTCCGGATCGCCTCGCCGATCTCGGTTGGGGTCGCCCGTAGGACGTTCGGCGCCGAGCGACCTCCGCCGATCGCCGCGCCGGCCCCGGAGGCGACGTGGCAGGCAGCACAGTTGAGCAGGTACACCTCGGCACCGCGTGACACGTCTCCGCGTGACACGTCGACCTCCGGGATGTCCGGGCCGTCCCCGAGCGCACCGACGTAGTCGACGAGGGCGATGATCTCGTCCTCGCTGAATTGCACGGGCCCGCGCCGCGCCTGGAGATTCGGTGCCGCCAGTGGCATCCGGCCGGTTCGCAGGACGAAGTCGGTCGATGCCTCGCCCTCGTGTTCGAGCGACGGCCCCCGACCCTCGATGCCGGTTCCGTCGGCGCCGTGACAGGCGGCGCAGCGCGTGGCGAAGAGTTGCCCGCCCAGTTCCGAGTCCGGTGGCGTCGAACCCTGGCTGGTCGCTGCGCCGAGTGACATCACCGCCATCACCGTTGCCGCGATGACAGGACCGGCGAGCAGCAGGTGCGGCTGGAGGAATCGGCGGGATCGACCGACGTGTCGAGATCGCGTCGGTGAGGTCATCGGATGATCCAGATCGTGATGAAGACACCGATCCACACGATGTCGACCAGATGCCAGAACATCGAGATACCGCTCGCCCACGGATGGATCTCGTCGATCGAGCGGGTTCGCGCCGCGCGGATGTAGAGCAGGCCGAGTACACACAGCCCTGCGGTGACGTGCGCGGCGTGGAGTCCGGTCAGGCCCCAGTAGATCGATCCGTACGGATGATCGCCGGCGCGGAACGACAAGGTGACGTACTCGGCGATCTGATTGGTGAGGAACACGGCTCCGAGCAGGATCGTCGCCGTCAACCAGTGACGCATCGCTCGGCGGTCTGCCCGAGCCAGTGCGCGGTCGGAAGCGATCAGGGTGAACGACGACGTGATCAGCACTGCCGTTGCGGCGGCCGCTCGAGGGAGCGCGAGTTCGACCCCTGGCGTGGGCCAGGGCGTGTTCGTCGCGCGCAGGAGGAAGTACGCCGCGAAGAACGGCGCGAACAGCATGATGTCGGACGCCAGGAACACGATGACACCGAACTGCCCGGTGGTGCGCCCTGGCGGATCGCTGACCTCGGCTGCGACCGTCATGAGGTCGAACGTAGCCCGCACGTCCGGCGGCCGCCAGGGGTGACCGCCCGGGTCGATCAGTCGGGGCCGGCGCTCAACCGTTGCGCGGCCGAGATGATCCCGAGGTGGGTGAACGCCTGCGGGAAGTTGCCGAGGAGTTCCCCTGAGCCGGCGTGGTACTCCTCGGCGAACAGGTCCAGATCGTTGCCGACGGCGAGCAGTCGCTCGAAGAGTTCGGTCGCGTCATCGTGGCGGCCTTGCATCGCCAACACCTCGACGAGCCAGAACGAACACAGCAGGAAGACGCCTTCGGCGCCGGAGGTCACGCCATCGTGGTGGTCGCCGCGAAACCGTCGTAGGAAGCCGGTCGGGCCGTCGGTGAGGTCGCGCTCGATGGCCTCGACCGTGGCGAGCATCCGTGGGTCGCGCGCGTCGACGAATCCGACGAGCGGCAGTTTGAGCAGGCTCGCGTCGACGTCGGTGCTTCCGAAGGCCCGCACGAACGCGCCGGTCACCGGATGAACCCCCGATGTCTCGATCGCCGTTCTGACCTCGTCGCGAGCCGACTTCCAGGCGTCGAGTTCGCTGTGTGAGGAGACGAGCCCGTGGTCTTCGACGAGCCGGATGCCGCGATCGAGCGCCACCCACACCATCACCTTGGAGTGCACGTAGTGCTGGGGTGGGCCGCGGAGCTCCCAGATGCCGGCGTCGGGGTCGAGTCGATGTCCGGCCGCGGCGTCGACCGCGGAACACAGAAAGGTCCACTCGTCGTCGTCGATGCCCCCGACGAAGGGCTGTCGGCGATGCTGTTCCGGGTCGGTGACGGAGCGCCCGTGCCACAGGTGTGCTGCGTCGAGCAGATGGCCGAACGCGTCGAGCTGCAACTGCGTGGCGGCACCGTTGCCGACCCGGACCGGCCGCGACTCGCGCCACCCAGCGAGGTCGAGTTCGATCTCGGGGAGCCGTCGCTCGCCGTAGGCGCCGTACATGATCTGGAGCTCGTCACCTCGTCCCGCCGAGGAGCGCATGATGAAGTCGCGAAAACCCTGGGCAACCTCGGCGTGGCCGACCGCGGACAGCGCCTCGAGGGTCAGCGTCGCGTCACGGATCCAGCAGAACCTGTAGTCCCAGTTCGCGCCGCCGCCCGGGATCTCGGGCAGCGACGTGGTCGGAGCCGCGATCACCGCGCCGGTCGGGGCGCAGCACAGCGCCTTGAGCACGAGCGCCGAGCGCTCGACGTGGCGGGAGTACGCGCCGTCCGGCGTCGTCGTCGACGACCACGTCGTCCACCAGTCGATCGTTTCCGCCAGCCGCGCGTCGACATCCCCAGCGTCTGCGGCCCGCCGCTCGAGGAGGTGCGCCGGCTGGGAGACGATGGTGGCCGAGAACGGGCGGCCCGGCGTCACCACGGCTCGGCAGCTGAGTCGGGCGGCTGCCTGATCGAGCTGCAACGGTTCGCTCGCGTGAATGGCCAAGGCGTCCTCGCCGCCCACGGCGCTGCTACGTCCATCAGCGTCGACCTGCAACCAGGGGTGGACACTTCCGTAGTCGAAACGAGGTTCGATGAGCACGTCCACCTCGACGATCCCCGAGATCGCCTCGACCCGGCGGAGGAGTTGACCCCGCGGCGAGGTTGACCCACCGGTATGCATGGCGAATGCGTCGGTGAGCACGATCACACCGCTCTCGGTCTCCAGCGTGGTCTCGAGCACCATCGTCGCCCCGACGTAACGACGCGACGTCCCGGTCAGCGCATCCACCGGCAGGATCGAGAAGTATCCCCCGCGGTGACGGTCGAGCAGCCGAGCGAATGTCGAGGCGCTGTCGAACCGACGGAGGCAGGCCCAGTCGATCGATCCATGCCGGCTGACAAGGGCGGCCGAGTGACAATCGGAGATGAGCGCGTAGTCCGCGATCGGCAGATCGGCTGCCGGCTCCCGATGGTCGCGCCGGCCCATTGCGTCAGGAGACCGCCAGCTCCATGCGGTCGACGCCGCGGATCGTGAGCCGGTCACGGAACGTCGGCTCGGTCACCAGATCGATCTGATCGAACCGGCGGATCAGGCGCCCCAAGGCAACGGTTGCCTCGAGCCGTGCCAGCGAGGCGCCGAGGCAGTAGTGGATTCCGGCGGCGAACGCGAGATGGCGGTTCGCATTCGGTCGGTCGAGTCGGAGCGCGTGGGGATCGTCGAAGACGGCCGGGTCGTGGTTCGCGGCCCCGAGCACCGTCAGCACCGACGTGCCCGGCTCGATGTCGACCTGTTGCGAACCTTCGCCGAACGACATCGGCACCATGGCGACGCGAACGGTGTGCTGGACGGGTCCGTCGTAGCGGAGGAGTTCGTCGACGGCGTTCGCATCGAGTGATGGATCGCGCCGCCACCGATCGAGTTCGGCCGGATTGCGCAGCAGCGCCAGCATGCCGTTGCCGATCAGGTTGACGGTGGTTTCGTGGCCGGCGACATAGAGCAGGATCACGAACGACAGCAACTCTTCGGTGGTCAGCCGGTCGCCGGCCTCCTCGGCGACGATCAACGCGGAGAGGACGTCGGTTCCGAGGTCGTGCCGTCGGGCTTCGACCACGTCGGTGAGATAGGGGCCCATCTGCGCGAGCGTGCCCTCGGCGGCATCGAGTGTCTCGAGCGTGGTGGTCGGCTCCAGTGATGCGGTCAGGAGTTGGCCCCACTCGCGCATCTCCTCGGATCGATCCTGTGGGATGTCGAGCAGATCGGAGATCACCTGGAACGGCACGGGGAACGCCAACTCGTCGACCAACTCCATCGATCCGCGCTCGGCGGCGCGGTCCAGCACATTGTCGACTTGTTGCTCGATTCCGGCGCGCAGCGCGTCGATCGCCGTCGGGGTGAATGCCTTCGAGACGAGTCGGCGCAGACGCGTGTGGTCGGGCGGGTCGAGGTTCAAGATGGACTTCGACCCCTGCGTCCGGCGCAGGCGCCGGCGCTGTGCCACGGCATCGTCGCTGGGCGTGGCGTTGGCGTCGATGTCGCGGCTGAAATCGTTGCTCCGCAGCGCATGTGACACGTCGCTGTAGCGCGTCAGGACGACGAGCCCGAATCCGGTGTCGAACGCCGGTGCCTGCTCGCGCAACGCGTCGTAGAACGGATAGGGATCGGCGCGGAACGCGGGGTCGAACGGGTTGTAGACGGGTTCGACCATGGTGGGGGAGGGGTCGCTCACCCGGTCATCTTCGCATGCGTTGTCGGGTCAGGTGCCAGCGACTTCGGCGAGCGCCACCGCCAGCACGTCGACGATGCGGTCGACCTGCTCGTCGGTGGTCACGAACGGGGGACAGAACGTGAGCGTGTCGGTGCCGATTGCTCGGGTGACGACGCCGCGATCGAGCATCCTGTCGCGCACCGTCATCGCGTTGTGGTCGTCGTGCAACTGCACGCCGAAGATGGCGACATCACCACGTACATCGGCGACGACGCCGTCGGCCTGGAGCGCGCGCAGGCCGCTCTCGAGCCGCGCGCCGAGCCGCTGCGCCGCTCCGAGCAATCCTTCGCGTTCGATGATGTCGAGATTCGCAATCGCGCCGATGCACGCCGCTGGATGGCCGGAGTAGGTGTAGCCGTGGCGCAGGATGAAGTCGGTGTCGCTCTCCAGGGCCTCGCGGACCTTCGTGCCGACGATCACGCCGCCCAGCGGCTGGTAGCCGGACGTGACGCCCTTGGCGAAGGTGGTCATGTCAGGCGTGACGCCGTAGTGCTGCGCTGCGAACCAGGTCCCCATGCGACCGAAGCCGGTGATGACCTCGTCGAAGATCAGCAGTGCGCCGTGCTGGTCGCAGAGGCGTCGGGCTTCGGCGAGGTAGCCGTCGACGGGTGGGAACACGCCGGCTGCCCCCTGTACCGGCTCGGTGATCACGGCGGCGAGTTCGTCGGATCGTTCTGCCATCAGGACCGACAGTGCCTCGATGTCGTCGCTCGGCACCTGCACCACGTCGGCCAGCAGTTCGCCGTAGCCCTGCTTGTTGAGTGGCAGGCCCTGCGCGCTCGTGCCGCCGTAGTTCGTGCCGTGGTAGCCACGAACCCGCGAGATGATGAGCCGACGCTCGGGGTGACCGGCCTGTACGTGCGCGAGTCGGGCGAGCTTCATGGCCGAGTCGACTGCTTCGGAGCCGGACCCGGCGTAGAAGATGCGAGCATCGGGGATCGGGGTGAGCGACGCGATCCGTTCAGCGAGGGCGTCGGCCGGTGCGTTCGTGAACGGGTCGAAGCACGAGTAGGCCTCGATGGTGCTGATCTGGCCGGCAACCGCCTCGGCGATCTCACGTCGGCCGTGGCCGACCTGGCAGTACCAGAGGCTCGCCATCGCGTCGATCAACTCGTTGCCGTCTGCATCCCACAACAGGGACCCTTCGCCACGAGTGATCGTGATGAAGCGCTCTCGTGTCGGCTTGGCGAACGGATGGAGAAAGGCACCGGGCATGGTTTGCATTCTGACAGGCAGCCCCGTTCGCACGGCAGATGGCGCCGTGTGGCATCGTCGCACCATGTCGTCACCATTCGCTGAGTCCGTGGCTCGGGTTCGCCGAGGAGCGGATCATCACGACGAAGCGCGACACCTCGTCGCCCAGATGACGCTCGACGAGAAGCTCGGATGCCTCGACGGCGACGCGCCGCTGTGGCCCGGCCTGTTCGACATGACAGCCGGCGGCTACTACGAACATCCGTGGCCGGCCGCCAAGGTGCCGCGCCTCGGCGTTCCCGGTATCGACTTCGCCGACGGCCCGCGTGGCTGCGTCGTCGGAGACGCGACGGCGTTTCCGGTCAGCATGGCGCGAGGAGCGACGTTCGACCCCGACCTCGAGCAGCGCATCGGTCGGGTCATCGGTGCCGAGCTGCGTGCGAGCGGTGCCACCTACACCGGTGCGGTCTGCATGAATCTGCTGCGCCACCCGGCGTGGGGGCGTGCCCAGGAGACATATGGCGAAGATCCCCACCACGTGGGCCGGATGGCCGCCGCCCTGACCCGTGGCCTCCAGGAGAACGTGATGGCATGCATGAAGCACTTCGCGCTGAACTCGATGGAGAACGCCCGGTTCACGGTCGATGTGACGGTCGACGAGCGGGCGCTGCACGAGGTGTACCTGGCGCACTTCCGTCATGTCGCCGGCGAGGGTGTGGCGTCGGTGATGAGCGCCTACAACTCGGTGAACGGTGAGTGGTGCGGCGAGAACGCGACCCTGCTGACCGGCATTCTGCGCGACGAATGGGGATGGGACGGTTTCGTCACCTCCGACTTCATCTTCGGTCTGCGCGACGCCGCCAAGTCGGTGCGCGCCGGTCTCGACATCGAGATGCCGTTCCGCCAGCAACGCGCGATGCGACTCGGCGACGCTCTGGCTTCGAGCGAGGTCGACATCGCCGATGTCGATGCGACGGTCGAGCGGATCGTGGCGACCTTGCTGCGGTTCGCGTATGTCGGTGAGTCACAGCCACCTTTGTCGATCGTCGGCAACGACCAGCACCGTGAAGTGGCGCGAGCCGCTGCCGCTGCGTCCATGGTGCTCGTGCGCAACGAGGGTGCGCTGTTGCCGGTCGACCCGGCCGGCGTCGGTCGGGTCGCGGTGCTCGGCCGTCTGGCCGCGATCCCCAACCTCGGCGATGGCGGCTCCAGCGATGTCAAGGCGTCGCACGTCGTCACGCCGCTGGACGGGTTGCGCGCAGCGTTCGGCGACGTCGTCCACGACGATTCCGACGTCACGATCGTCGACGGCGCCGGCCTGGTGGTCGTCGTGGTCGGCTACACCGAGGACGACGAGGGCGAGTACATCGACAACGCGGGCACCGGAGCCCTGGCTGTCGATCTGTTCGCGCCGATGGACCACCCGACCCTCGGGCGCGATGCCCCCTACGAACGCCCGGCCCCGACCGGACGCATCACCGACGGGGAGCGTGCGACCGACCCCACCGGCGGGATGATGGCGCCCGGCGGCGACCGGGCGTCGTTGCGTCTGTCGGACGCCGACGAGACCTTGATCGCCGCAGCGGCGGCTCGTCACGAGAACGTGGTGGTTGCCGTGATGTGCGGATCGGCGGTGCTCATGCCATGGACCGAGGCGGTGTCGTCGACGCTCGTGATCTGGTATCCGGGTGTCGAGGGTGGTTCGGCACTCGCCGATGTCCTGCTCGGTCGGTCGGAGCCGAGTGGCCGACTCCCGTTCGTGGTCCCGATCGATCCGGACCACCTCGTCGAGTTCGACCGCGACGCGACTGCGGTCACCTACGACCTGTTCCACGGTCAATGGAAGCTCGACCGGGACGGCAACGAGGCGCAGTTCCCGTTCGGCTGGGGTCTCGGCTACGGGGAGGCTCGTGTCGAGTCGGCACTCTTGGCCGACAACGGGGGATCGGTTTGGGTCGAAGTGTCGAACAAGAGCGGACGTGACACGTCGACGGTGGTGTTCGTCCATGCCGGGCTGGAGGAGAGCCGGCATGATCGTCCTCGGCGACGACTCGTGGGCTTCGGACGCGTCCTTGTCCCCGCAGGGGAGCGATCGACCATCGTGATCGATCTCGACTGGTCGATGCTCGATCTGCGGCTCGACGGCGAGTGGGTCACCGAGGCAGGCAGCTACGAGGTCGACGTCGGCCGGTACGCCCATGATCCGGCTGCGCATCGGCTGACGGTCGAACGAGGCTGAACACGTCGCCGCCGCCGTGACCCGCCGGTAGCGTCGTCGTCCATGCGCAAGCCAGAGGTCACGATCCCCGAGGAAACCCCGCCCACCGAACTCGTCATCGACGATGAAACCGTCGGCGACGGCGACGAGGCCACCGCGGGCAAGAACGTCACGGTGCACTACGTCGGCGTGTCGTGGTCGACCGGCGAGCAGTTCGACGCGTCGTGGGACCGCATGGAACCGTTCCAATTCGGCCTCGGCCGCCGTCAGGTGATCCAGGGTTGGGACGACGGCGTGCAGGGCATGAAGGTCGGCGGACGCCGTCGCCTCACGATCCCGCCGCACATGGGCTACGGCTCCTCGGGCGCCGGCGGCGTCATCGCCCCCAACGAGACCCTCGTCTTCGTCGTCGACCTCCTCGCCGTCGGCTGATCGTGATGCCCGGGATCAGACCCCGGGCGTCACACCGAGGGCATCGACGTCGTAGGCGATGTCGTCGAGTTCGATCTCGAGATAGGCGAACTCACCCTCCGGTGCGTGCCACCGTGCCTCGCCATACGTCATCACCGAGCGGCCGGCGAGTGTGCCGTAACGGCTGACCGGAGTCGACCAGCGCTGCTGGGTGAACGACGATCCGTCGGACGAGGACCGGAGCCGGTCGTCGGAGACGAAGTCGATCAGTCGGTCGTCGTCGGCGAAGTGCAGGGTGGCCGACACCTGTTCGGAGAGTCGGGTGTACCGCACGCTCACGGTGTGATTGTCGATGGCCTCCCATGCGAACGCATCGTCGACGAGGGCCGCCGGAGCCATCAGACAGATGTCGTTCAGGATCGTGACGGTCTCCGATCGGTCCATCTCCGGTCCGCCGGCGTCGACCATCTGGAACATCGACAGCACCCTGGCCCGCATCGTGGCCGATTCCCCGACGAACGAGTGGAGCACCTCGACGGGCAGTCCTTTCATGGACGCAGTGATGATGAACAGTCGGCTGGGCACGCCGTTGCAGGTGTTGACCTGCTCGCCGGCGAACGGCATCCACGGCGAGTCGGGCCCCGAGCGGATTCGTCCGTGGATCCGGGCGTGGAAGTTGGAAATCACCGGGCGGCCGACCGCGCCACTCCGGAGGATGTATCGGGCGACGGGGTCGGGCAGGTGGACCAGGTCCTCCTCGGTCAGGACGACGCCGGTGCGCGGCCGGGCGAGCTCGACGGCTGCCTGTCGGCGAAACGTGGCCCGGCTGCTTGCGGGCCCGGTCGACATTCGTTGGTGGGCGATCAACAGCGCACAGACGGCGCCACCGAGCACGACCACTGCTGCCCGGCGGCTCATGACGACCCGAGATGCGCTCGGAGGAACTCGACGACCGTCCGTTCCCACTCCTCGGGTTGTGTGCCGAGCCCATCGATGTGGCCGGCACCCTCGACGGTCCACACGCTCACCCGTTCGGGGGCTGCGCGTCGGATCCATTCGACGGCATGGCCCTCGTCGGCGACGGTGCCGGCGGAGATGAGGAGGAACGGGGTGTCGGACGCACGATCGACGGCCGCCCGCAGCGGGGTGGGCGACGATGCATCGGTGAGCAGGTCGGTCACGCCGAACTGCACCTTCTCGATCTGCTCCTGCACCCAGCCGCGCCAGCCGTACACGTCGGACAGCCAGGCCTTGTCGGACGCGGTCCGAGCGGTCGCCCCCTCGGCGACCACCGCAGCGATCAGCGGGTTGGTGGCGGCACCGATGACCTCCTCGCCACCCATGGAGAAACCGATGGCGCCGATCCGATCGCTGTCGACGTCGTCGCGGGTGGCGAGGTACTCCACGCCGGCGCCGACGTCGAGATCGCCGTACCAGCCGAAATCCATCGCGGCGCCATCGCTGTCACCGTGCCCGCGGGCATCCACCAGCAGTGCGCCGAACCCGTTGCGATGAAGCACAGCGGCTCGGTCGAGCACGTCGGATCGAGTGGACCCTGCACCGTGCATGACGACGACTGCCGCCGATGTCGTCGACGGGATGTACCACGCAGCGAGTTCCACGCCGTCTGAGGTCGTGAGCGTGACCGCTTCGTAGTCGAGCCCGAGCGCGTCCGGTGTGTGCGTGATCGTCGAGGGCGGGACGTTCGTCGCCGCAACGGCGGGTGACACGATCCAGGCGCTGACCGCCACGACCACGATCGCCCCGATCACCCCGGCGATCTTCAGCCCGGTTGTTCGGTCACGAAGCACTCCACGAGTGCCGACGACCACGAGTGCGGCCCCGCCCACGATGCCGCTGATCGACAGCAGGGCCCCCATCGACGGGAGGTTCTCGAGGAACTGGGGGACGAGTCCGATGCCGGCGGCGAGCACCAGCGCGCCGACGGTGACGAGCAGCCAGCCGCGAGCGCCCGCACTCGGCCTGACCCGTCCGGATTCGGCGATGAAGTACGCGCCGACGGCGAGATACGCGGCTTGGAACAGCGAGAACGCCTGGAGAACGAGGAGCTGGACGATGATCCAACCGACGAGGCCGACGCCGACGCCGAAGCTGAGGTCGTTCGTTCGAGGGTGTCCCGTCCATGCCCACCACGCGAGGATGGTCAGCGGTGCGGCCACGACGAGGGCGAGCGCGAGTCCGGCGAGTGCGAGGCTGTCGAACGGGAGGCGACCGTTCAGTGTTTCGCCGAAGTCGATGTCACCGCTGACCAGTCCGATCACTCCGGCCCACCCGGCCGCGGCATTGAGTGCCGCGAATGCGGCCATCGCCGACCGCCGTGTCGGGGGAGTGCGCGCTCCAGCCCTCATGCCGTCGATCCTGCGCCCGTCGATGACGAACAGCCAAGGGTCGGAAGTCCGGCCATGCGAAAAATTTGGAGCGGACGACGGGAATCGAACCCGCATCATCAGCTTGGAAGGCTGAGGTTCTAGCCGTTGAACTACGTCCGCAAGAGCCGACACCCTACCGGGCCAGGCGGCAGACCCTCAGGTTCGCAGCAGCGCCTCGAGCCCGATGATCCATGCCGCGTGAATCCGCTCCACCGAGCGTGCGAGCAGCCTCACGTGGATTGCGTAGGAGTCGTAGCTGCACAGCACGAGCACGGCGTCGACGACAGCGTCTTGTTCGACATCGGAATGTCCGGTGAGTTCGGTGGCGAAGTGTTCACGGATCTGGCCTCTGAACAACTCCGGCGACGATCGCGATCTCCTCGTCGATCGTGGGGATCGAGTACGCCCGCATCCGCGCGAGTTGCATCGCGCCGTCGACGTGCTCGAACAGCGCCAGACGTGCATCGACCATCGAGGCGATCCGCTCGGCCAGCGTGCCTTGCCCGACATCTGGGATCGTGCTCAGGGGGCGGCATCAACGAAAGCCTGGTCGATTGCGGTGCGCACCAGGTCGTCGAGATCGTCGAAGTACCGGAAGATCGAACGGTGCGAGACGCCGGCGCGTTCTGCGATCTCGGCCGCACCCGGGTGCAGGTCGCCCTCGCGAATCATGTCGAGGAGCGCTGTGATGACGGCCGACCGGTTGCGGGTCCGACGCATGGTGCGCCCATCCACGGCGCCGTGAACGGTGTCGGCGACGGGAGTCTCTTGTGTCTGGTTCATCGTCATACGCTCTCCAATGTGAATCCTGTTCCGATTCAGGAATCGACCTGAAGGGGTGTCGACAACCTACCCCCCCGAGGACGGCGGTGGTCACCGTCTCTTGCTGCAGCGGGTGCGCAAGCTCATGGACAAGGCGGCCGCGACGCTCGAACTCTCACGAGGCCGACGCGTTCGCCCGCAAGGCGGCCGAACTCGTCGCCCGGCACCGGATCGATCCGCACCGCCTGGCCGAAACCGGCGACCGGCACGACCTCGTGGTTCGAGAGATTCCGATCGGGAGGGGTGCGTACGTTCGGGCGCGGCTCGCCCTGCTGATGGCCGTGGCCGAAACGCACGATGCCCGAGTCGTCTTCGGCGCCACACCGACCGGAACCGTGGCGCACGTCGCCGGCTATGCGTCGGATCTCGATGTCGTCGAGGTGATGTACAACTCGCTCCACGGGCAAGCGGCCGCCCGGATGGCCGCAGAGCGACGTGCCACCGCTGCAGCGACTCAGCGATTCCGTCGGTCGTTCCTCTTCGGGTATGCCGATCGGATGTCGGAACTCCTGGCCGATTCCCGGCGCGACGCGGAGGATGCGGCCGTTGCGTCCTCGGCCGATGGTCGAGCCGCAACCGCACAGGTGGCTCTCGTCGAGCGGAGCCGCCGCGTCGACGAGTTCGCGAAAGAATCCTTCGGCCGGGTCAGGACAGCACGAGCCCCGGGGCCGGCGCAGGCAACCGGATGGCGAGCCGGTGCCGCAGCGGCTGACCGTGCCGACGTCGGTCGGGCGCGACTGGCCGGTCGACGTGCGCTGGGGTCGGGGTGACGGTGGACCTTCATCGAGCCGGCGGTCTACGCCGCCGAACACAGGGCGTTCGAGGGCACGGATCTCGAAGATCTGGCCGAGTTCGGTCGTGTCGCCGCCCGGATTCAGTCCGTCGCGACGGGCGAGTGGTGGCCGGGTCCAGCGGTCGAGGTGCGCCGTTCGCGTGCCGATGCGGCCTCCTCGAGTACCCGATGTGAGACGTCGGCTGAGGGAGGGGTGGCGACGATCCGGCTCGCTGGGGCGCAGACGACCGTTGCCACCGCTGCTCACGAGTTGGCCCACGCGCTCGCCGGGGTCGCTGCCGGTCACGGCCCGGTGTTTCGTATGGCATATCTCGATGTGATTGCGGTGATCACCAACGCCGACAGCACCGATCGCCGGCATGAGTTGCACGTCGGCCAGTTGGCGAGGGCGTTCGACGAGGATGAACTGTCCGTCGGCGACCGGCGATGGCCGCAGCCACCGACGTCGACAACCTCGGCAATCGCGCTCGTGACACCCGAGGCAATCGATTGTCGATCAGTAGGATGGCGTGCCAGATCCGGGATGTAGCGCAGCTTGGTTAGCGCGCCGCTTTGGGAGCAGGAGGCCGGGAGTTCGAATCTCCCCATCCCGACCACATCTACCAGGTGTGATGCGATCAGCTGATCGTCCGAGTCGCCCGAGTTTCGGGTGCCGGAACGGGCACAGAGCACCGGTCACCCAGAAACACGGAGCGGCGTCGACGGTGGACGTTCTTCTCTGGCGTGCGTGCCGCCGATCGGTCACAATGTTCGTTGACATTCCGCTCGGCATGTCGGGATCGTGTGCGATACACCGTTGGGAGCGAGTCGTGACAGTCACGGAGCCCGGTCTGGTGCCTGTTGCGGCGCGAGTCCCGGAGCAGGTGCAACCAATCGGCATGGTCGCTCCGTTGGTCCTCGACACGACTGAGCTGCGATGGTTCGTCCCCGGGTCACTCCCTGCCGAGGTTGGCGGTTGGTTCACCGGCTCGACTGGTGTCCTCGAGGAGCGGTGCGACACCTACCTCCTCGACGGCCGCAGCGACGTGGGCGTGAAGCGTCGTTTCAGGGAGACGTTGGAACTCAAGGTGCGGCAATCGCTCGAAGGGCAGATCGAGTTCGGTGAGGGTCTCGCGGGTTCGCTCGAGGTGTGGAGAAGGTGGAGTCCAGCCGAGGGTGTCGTCGAGAATGGTGTCGATGGACGGTGGGTCGACGTTCGCAAGTCGGTCGTGAAACGACGGTTCTTGGTGGATGGAACCGAGATCGCCTTCACGTCGGTTCCCGAAGCGACCGGAGCGGGCTGCGACGTCGAGGTCGCCGGGGTCACCGTCGGCACCGCGCATTGGTGGACGTTCTCGTTCGCGGCGTTCGGCCCGCCCGGGAAGCGACGCGAGGCGCTGCTTGCCTCATGGCAAGCGTTGGTGGCCGCCACACCGTGCCCGGAACCATTCGGGCCTCGCACCCGTCGAGCGATGGGCTATCCCGAATGGCTCACGCCGGCCCCTGCGAAGCGTCGTGGTCGTACGGATTCGACGTCACGATTTCGCTGACAGCTCGACCGACCTGGTTCGGTTGCGCGCTCGCTACGGGAAGGACCCGGCCCGGTGGCACGGCTTCGGCGACGCGAGGGACGCCGCTTCAGCGATGGGTTTCGACACGTCCGATCTTCGAAGGAGGCCCGCCCGGATGCGTCCGACGTTCCCGGGAATGACAGGATCTGACCGAGAGGTGAGGTCATCGCCGAGCGCGAGACTTCTGGAGCGGCGAATCCGAGGGAGAAGTTGACGATGGGCCACAAGAAGCAATCGGAGAAGGCCAAGAAGCATCTACAAGCGACCGATGCCGCTCGAGCCGTCGACGACCAGGTCAAGGATCCGTCGCGAGCACCAGCGGGGAAGCTGAAGCGCAAGAAGTACGAGGCCGAACTCGAGGTACTGCAGGGCGAGCTGGTGTCGCTGCAGGAGTGGGTCAGGACCACCGGCGCGAAGATCTGCATCGTGTTCGAGGGTCGTGATACGGCCGGCAAGGGAGGCACGATCAAACGGATCATCGAGCGCGTCAGCCCCCGGACGTTCCGCGTCGTCGCGCTGCCGGCCCCAACCGAACGCGAGAAGTCACAGATGTACATCCAGCGCTACATCAGGCACTTTCCCGCCGCCGGCGAGGTCGTGATCTTCGATCGCAGTTGGTACAACCGCGCCGGTGTCGAACCCGTGATGGGGTTCTGCACGCCCGAGCAGACCGAGCGTTTCCTCGACCAGGTCCCGGGCGTCGAGAAGGCGATGGTCGAGTCGGGGATCCAGGTCATCAAGTACTGGCTCGAGGTCGGCGCCGACGAACAGACCCGACGCCTGACGAGCCGGATCGACGATCCGCGCAAGATCTGGAAGCTGTCGGACATGGACCTCAAGTCCTACAGCCGCTGGTACGACTATTCGCGGGCCCGCGATGCCATGCTCGCTGCCAGCGACACCTCGTGGGCACCGTGGTTCATCGCTCACACCGACGACAAGAAGCGTGGCCGGTTGAACATCATCTCGCACCTGCTCTCGCAGGTCCCGTACGAGAAGATCGAGCGGCCCGAAGTGAAGCTCCCACGCCGCCAGGCGGCGCGCGGCTACGTCGAGCCCGACCTGCCGCTCAGGCACATCCCCGAGCCCTACTGATCACTGCCGAGGACACACGATGACGACGACCGAACAACCAATCGGGCAGCCCACGACCGACCAGACACGGTGGTATTCGCTGTCGGTCGACGAGGCCGTGTCCCGACTCGACGTCGATGCAGCGTCGGGACTCACCGGCGCCGAGGTCACGAGTCGGCTCGCGACGTACGGGAAGAACGAGGTTGCCACCGAACCTCCACCGACGACGTGGCAGATGGCGAAGGCGCAGATCGCCAATCCGATGAACATCATGTTGCTGATCGTCAGCATCGCCAGCTTCACGATCGACCAGATCGCGACCGGCGCGATCGTGATGGCCCTCGTGCTGTTCAACGTGATCATGGGCACCAACCAGGAGCGCAAGGCGCAGGCGAGCGTCGACGCCCTGGCCCAGCTGCAGGTGCCGATGGCGAGGGTTCGCCGAGATGGCACCGTCGACGAGGTCGACTCGGTCGGTCTCGTGCCGGGCGACGTCGTGCTGGTCGAAGCAGGCGACCTCGTTCCCGCCGACGGGCGGCATCGTCTCCTCGGCGTCGCTCGAGGTGCAAGAGGCGGCGCTCACGGGCGAGTCGCGCGCCGATCGCGAAGGACAGCACCACGCTCGGCGACGAGGAGCAACCACTCGGCGATCGCACCAACATCGTGTTCCAGAACACCCAGGTCACTCGCGGTTCGGCCGAGCTCGTCGTCATCGCCACCGGCCAGTCGACCCAGATGGGCCGGATCGCCGACATGGTCACGGCGACGAAGCGATCGAAGTCGCCGCTGCAGAAGGAGCTCGACGACCTGACCAAGATCTTCGGATTCCTCGCCTGGGGTGCCGTCGCGATCATCGCGATCGTCGGCATCGCACGCGACCAGGACCGCGAGACGCTCGATGCTGCTGTGCATCTCGACAGCGATCTCCGTCGATCCCGACGGGCCTGCCGACCTTCGTCCAGACGATGCTCTCGTCCGGCGCGCAGCGCCTCGCCGAGTCGAAGGCGGTGGTCAAGTCGCTCGACGACGTCGAGACCCTCGGCGGAACCACGGTGATCAACAGCGACAAGACCGGCACGCTGACGATGAACGCGATGACGTCGGTCACGATGATGACCGGCGGTCCTGGTACAAGATCGAGGGCACCGGCTACGCCACGACCGGCGCGATCCTCGGCGCCGGCCGGTGACCGACTGCCCGACTTCACGGGCCTCGCGCTCGGCCTGGCGCTGTGCAGCGACGCCACGGTCGCCGACGACGAGTCGATCATCGGCGACCCGACCGAGGCCGCGCTCGTGGTGCTCGCCGCCAAGATCGGCGTCGACGCCGAGGAGACGCGCCGGGCGATCCCGCGGATCGCGCTCGAGGTCCCGTTCGACTCCGAGTACAAGTTCATGGCGACGTTCCACGATCGGCCCGCCGCACATGGACCTGACGGCTGCTCGACCGAACCGCACTTCATGACCGTCAAGGGCGCGCCCGACGTCGTGCTCGACCGGTGCTCGCAGGCGCTCTGGCACGGCGAGCGTCGTGCCGATCGACCAGGTTCGCCAGGAGACTGCTCGACGCCAACCAACAGCTGTCGGAGAAGGGGCTGCGCGTGCTTGCCTTCGCCGCTCGCGAGCTCGACGACGACAGATGCGCCGCGACCCGACGACCCGATGGGCGAGGTCGCACGACCTGGTCATGGTCGCCCTGGTCGGCATCATCGATCCGCTGCGACCGTCGGCGATCGACGCGGTGCGCACCGCGCACGGCGCCGGCATCGACGTCCGCATGATCACCGGCGACCACACGGTCACCGCCAGGGCGATCGCCGATCAGCTGGGCCTCGGCCCCGGCGTGATCACCGGCGCCGACCTGCAGAAGCTGAGCGACGACGAGGTGATCGGCGCAACTGCCCGAGCTGCACGTGTTCGGCCGGGTCGCACCCGAGGACAAGGTGCGCCTCGCGCGCCTGATGCAGGAGTCCGGAGAGGTCGTCGCGATGACCGGTGACGCCGTCAACGATGCCGCTGCGCTCAAGCAGGCCGACGTCGGCGTCGCCATGGGCAGTGGGTCCGAGGTCTCCAAGCAGGCCGGCAAGATCGATCCTCACCGACGACAACTTCGCCACGCTCGTGCATGCGGTCGACCTCGGGCGCGACATCTACCGGCGGATCTCGTCGTACGTGAAGCTGCAGTTGACGATCCTGTCGTCAGTGCTGCAGCTCATGCTGATCGCCACGATCCTGAACATCAACGACGGCGTCGCACTCTTCCCGATGCAGTTGCTGTTCGCAAAGTTCTTCGTGGTCGTCACCGTCGTCGTCGGGTTCATCGTCGACGTGCCCGACCCGGGCGTCATGGAACGCCCGCCGCGTGCACCGGGCTCCAAGATCGCCACCAGCGCACAAACCGTTCGCTGGATCATCAGCGGCTTCATCATCGCCGGATCGGCACTGGCGATGCTCGCGTGGGGGCCCGGTGAGCCGAGCACCACCGACGCGTCGACGTCGATGACCATGGCGTTCGCGGTCGTCGCCATCAGTGCAGTGAACATGGGCCTCGTCATGCGTCGCGAACGGCAGGTGCCGTGGTCGGCGCCGCTGTTTCCGTTCATGGGTTGGATCATGCTCGGCTGGGCGCTCACCGTGGCCGCAGTGGAGACCCGTGTACTTCAGCGCATGCTCGACACCGTTTCACTGACCGGCGCCCAGTGGGCCCTGGTGCTCGGCTTGTCGGTGATCTCCCCGCTGTTCGTCGCAGTGGACAAGATCGTCCAGATGCGCCGCCTCGACCGCGAGCAGCGCGAGCACCCCTTCGTCGGCATCGCCACAAACGCAGGTGACTCGGTGGACGGTGGCTGACATGCAACGCAAGGACGTTCGCTCTGCTCCTCGTCACCGAAGTGATCAAGTTGGCGCTGCGCGACGCGGGGCTCGAACCCATGGCCGGCTCTGCGCTGTGACCGACCTGGCCTCGATCGAGGTCGCAACAGCTGACCGTCAATGGCCGAGCACAACCGTCGCGATGCCGACGGCGATGCCAATGCACGCGGTGGCCGCCGCGAAGATCCAGCCGGCGCCGTTACGCGTTGGTGCATTGCGCGCGACGAATGCGCCGATCCCCGCCAGTTGCGCGAACGTGACCACGATCGCACCCGTGCGCGCTGCCTGCGCACCCACGATGTCGCCGCGCCCGACGATCAGCACGATCGCCGGCAGCACGGTGGCGAACAGGATCGGGCTGCCGTCGACCATGGCCTCGCCGACCTCGGCTCGCCGGAGCGGCTCGCGCTCGACGATGTGGCGTCCCAGCAGCTCCGCGTAGAGGTGGGCGATCCACGTCGCGGCACCGACGCCGAGCACGAGCTCGGCCGAGTACCCGAGCCCCACATCGGTAACGCTCGTGACGCCGAGCGCGGCAATCACGAGGATGGTGCCGTACGAGCCAGCGCGCACCCGTTCCGCCACGCGGTCGACCCGTTCGGAGCCGGTCTGTTCGTCGAGAAGTTCGATGCACCAACAATGCCATGACCGTGCGTGTCGTGGGAGATCTTGCCGAAGTGGTGGCGGAGAGTCGATCGAGTTCACCGGAACCCTGCGAATCGAGGAAATTGACCGACTCCGTCCTCGACCACGGCGGCACTCGTCGCTGCGATCGACGACGGCCGCGTCGGGGCGATCCTCGAGACCAGTTGAAGGTCAGGCGTCATCTGTTCCGGTCGTGGATTCCGCGGGAAGTGCGTTACGTGCGATGCCGAGTTCCGGGCTGGGACACACGGCTGCGTCGTGCTCGTCCGCCGATGTCACGTGCCATCGCACAGACCGAACGGTGGGATCGAATCCCACGACGCCGTGTCGATCAGGTCGTGATCCAGACGCGGGCGCTGTCGAGTTGGTCGTAGGGATAGACCTTGACCTCTCCGGGGATCAGCCATCCGAACGCCTTGACCGAGTGTCGTACCCACGAGGTGTCGGTGACGATGGCCATCTTGTCGTACTTGGTGAATGTCTTGACGCCGAGCTTCGTGTCCTCCCACATGGCGTCGGGTTCAAAGCCGGTGAACTCCGGACCGAGGATGTAGAGCAGGCGGATCTTGTCGTGTCGGGTCAAACGGTCCGCGACGGCCGATTCGAGAACGTCGTCGTAGTCATCGTCGTCCACCTCGCCGATGGCGCGCACTCCGACGACGTGGTCGGGGAGATCAGTGATGAGTTGCATTCCCATGTCAGCTCCTTCCGCCCGGTCCAAACTAGCGCTCGTCTGAGTGGTGCTGCCAGCGACGTCCGCACCAAGTTCTCGTCGATCGGTTTCCCTCTCCGGGAATCGGAATCTCCCCATCCCGACCACATCCATCAGGTGTGAATCGATCCGCTGGTCCTCCGCCTCGCCGGGCTCCCGAACTACCGGTGGGATTCCTGGGCGCTCGGCATCGGCCGTCGTGCGCGATCAGGACCGGAAGACCGGACGGCTCGGCGCGAGCACGTCGGCGCGGCCGTAGTGACCGACAACGTCGAAGTAGCGCTTGGCGTGGAGCGCGTCACGGAGGTCACAGTCTGCGGTGACGATCCCCTCCACGTCATAGAGCGGGCCTGCGATCACTTCGCCGCCAGGCGACACGATGCACGCGCCCCCACGACCGAACACATCGACACCGTCGGGCAACGCCACCGGAAAATCATCGGGGAATGCGCTCGCCGGGATGAACTGCGGCACACTCACCACGAACGCCCCCGCCTCGATGGCGATGTGGCGCATCGACGCAATCCAACCGTCACTGTCGTCCGCAGTCGGCGCCAACCAGATCTGCGGGCCGCCCTCGTAGACCCGCCACCTCGCCAGTGGCATGCGGTTCTCCCAACAGATGAGCCCGCCCACCCGGGCGCTTCCGGGAAGCTCGACCACACCGAGATCGTCGCCGGCACCCACGCCGTGGAACACGCGCTCGTGCATCGTGGGCATCAACTTGCGGTGCCGGTGCACCACCCCCTCGGCACCGATCACCAGCAGCGTGTTGTACAGCGAGCCGGGCCGGTCGTCCTCACGTTCGTTGATGCCGATGGCGACGTGGACGCCGCGCTCGCGCGCACGCCACCGTCAGTCGATCGACGAGCGGCCCGTCGGACGTCGATACTCGACGCCCACATCCGCTCCCACAACTCATCGCAGCCCTCGGTCCACGTCGCCGCCTGCGCGGCCCACGCCCCGCTCGGGTACACCGACACGAAACACTCCGGGAAGACGACCAGGCTCGCGCCCGCATCGGCGGCCTCGCCGACGAGGCCGATCGCCTTGTCAATGGTCGCGTCGGCATCGAGGATCACCGGCGTCGCTTGGACGGCCGCAACACACACCGACTCGAATCCAGCCATCTTCGGACTCTAACCATCGGCCCATGGCTGCCTGCACTGCGTCCCCGATCACCGCATGGTGACGCGACGACGTGGCACCGCACCGCGGCAAGATGCAGTGGTCGTTGACCAGCTGGATTGACGAGCGTTCTACAATGATGTGCATCTCGACGCCGAGGGGCCCGATGTGAACAGCCACGACCTCAAACGTCTGCTCATCGCACATACCGAAGCATGGAACAGCCATGACATCGAGCGACTGATGAGTTTGTTCGCTGACGATTGCGTTTTCGATGCCTCCGGCGGACCCGAGTCTCATGGCCGTAGGTTCGTCGGCCGAGACCAGGTCGCGACCGCGTTCGCTGAGGTGCTCGACTCGATGCCGGACGCGAACTGGGGTGATGGTCATCACTGGGTCATCTCCGATGACTACGGCGTATCGGAGTGGAGACTGACCGGCACCCTGCTCGATGGCAGTCGCGTCGATGTCCTCGGCTGCGACTTTCTCACCGTCCGCGACAACAGGATCGTTCGAAAGAACTCCTTCCGGAAGCAGCGACCTCGGGTGGCTGGCTGACAAACTCCCCAACCGCCAGTGAAGTGTGCGGATTTTCGTGGGCGTGGCTCCCCGCGCGTGAAATGATCGGTCAGGCCGCGCGTTGTCCCCACGCCGTGACGAGTACTGGCGTCCCGATGATGGTGTCAGGATCCGACAACACCTCGATGAACTGCTCGATGTCCTCGACCGAGATTCCCGACGCAACCAGACCAGCGCTGACCTGACGGGCGTTGGCGGCGGTGACCTGCGTGAAACCCTCTCCTCCGATGTCGAACACGACATGGCCGCTGGCACCGGTGTTCGTCAGACCCCGTTGACGCAGATGCCGCCACGCATTGGCCGCGAAGTCGCTCGCACCGCCGCGCTCGGCCAACAGCCGATTGAATGCGGTCGCCATACGAACGATCAGCTCGTGATGCGGTGCGTCACGGTCGGTTGTACGGACCTCGCCGGTGTCGAAGTCCTCCACCACCAGCCAGCCACCTGGCGCCAAACGGGCAACCAGTTGGTCAAGGACCTCGAGTCGGTCGGGGATGTGCTGCAACACGAGCCGCTCGTGAATGAGATCCCACGGACCTTCCGGTATCGGACCGGTCACCAGGTCGACCTCGCGCACTTCGATCTGCGAGCTGCCGTCGTGGCGGAACCATCGGGTATCCAAGTCGACGGCCACCACGTGCCCGGCCGGGCCGACCCGATCAGCGAGCCATCGAGCGATGGAACCACCGCCGGCCCCGATCTCCAGACAGCGAGCCCCAACGGGAACACCAATGCGTTCGAGAAGACCCGTCGAGATCGAATCCAGCGTTCGTTCCAGCCCGTCGAAGCGTGCCGCGGTTTCCGGGTGCACGTTGCTCATCAGGTACGGAGAATCCGACACGGCAACCCCCTTCGATGTTGAGGTCTAGCACACGCAAACACCACCAGATCTCGGGCCAGACCGGTCCGCGTAGCACAGTGCGCCGCTTGCCCCCGGTTGCGGAGCGATCGTTCTGAGCGTGACGCCTCGCGCAGCAGGCCGGACAGCTGGTGGCTCACGCTACGAAACGGTCTCCGTCGACGGCCAGAATGCAGGAATGACGATCTTTTCCGGTACCCAGGAGTTCGAGGGCGCGACGTTCGTCAGGACGAGCTTCAAGGGCGCCACCCTGAAATCGTGTGACGTCAGCGGGGTGACGATGCGCAGCGTCGACGTGGGCGGGCTCGACATCGACAGTCACGACCTGTTCTTCGGCAGCCTCATCGTCAACGGCGTCGACGTGGTGCCGTTCGTGGACGCCGAGCTCAACCGGCAGTTCCCCGGCCGCGAGCTGCAGAAGGCGCAGACGCCCGAGGGCCTGCGGGACGCTTGGGTGGCGGTGCAGGCCGCGTGGGAGACAACGGTGACGAACACGCCCCCGGAGCTGGTCGACGCCCACGTCGGGGACGAGTGGTCGCTGGCCCAGACCCTGCGTCACCTCGTACTGGCGACCGACGCCTGGCTCCGCGGCGGCATCATGGGGATGGAACATCCGTTCCACGAGATCGGCCTGATCTTCTCCGGTGGGGCCGAGATGGGCTTCGACATGTCGATCTTTCGGGTTGATGCGCCGGTGTTCGAGGACATCCTCGCGGTGCGAGCCGAGCGGCAGCAGCTGGTGACCGACTTCCTGGCCACTGCCACGCCGGAGCTGCTCGCCGAGCGAGCGCGACAACCCGTGGGGCGGCGACGACTGGCATCCCACCGTCGGTGACTGCGTGCGCGTGATCCTCGAGGAGGAGTGGGCGCACCTGCGCTACATCCGGCGGGACCTCGCCCTCCTGGCGTGAAGGGACGTCGAAGATTCATCGATCCGTCCCAGTGCGACACGTCCGGATCGGGGGCGATCATTGCGCACCGCACGCATATCTGATGCGATTCCGCTGCACCGAGGTCCGCGTCTCGCTCGGGATTGTCTCGTGTCACGGTTGGGCCTCGGAGTCGCACACCCGGCCGGCGTGGAACAGGTGAATGTGTGCGGGTGTCATGTGGCGAGTTGTCGGAACCGTTGGGCGATCTAGTGCAGTGCTCGGGAAGAGTCGGACTCGCACGCGTCGATCGGCGTCGTGCCGGTGATTATGGAGAGCGTTATCAGTCGGTCGACGCCGCCATGAGAGGATCGCTGATGTGGACGGCGAGGAGATTCTTCGGGGTGGTGTCGCGAATGCCGGCGCTGTTGTCCGGTCGGGTGACGACGTCTTGCGTCCCTCGAACCAACACTCGGCCTCGATTCATGCGTTCCTGAAGCACATCCGGGCAGGCGGATTCCGCGGCGCGTCTGAGCCGGTGGCGATCGATCCCGACGGTCGCGAACGTCTGCGATTCGTGCCCGGGGATGTTCCGCTTCCGCCGTACCCGCCGTGGGCTCAGACCGACGAAGCGCTGGCGTCGGTCGCGGTGCTGATCCGGGGACTTCACGACGCGTCGATCGGTCTGGCTTTCGATGGTGAGTCCTGGAGCAGGGAACTTGCCGACCCCGACGGCGGTCCAGTGATGTGCCACAACGACGTCTGCTTGGAGAACGTCGTATTCCGAGACGGGCGCGCCGTAGCGCTCCTCGATTTCGACTTTGCCGCTCCGGGACGGCGAGAGTTCGATCTCGCTGCGTTCGCACGGATGTGTGTGCCGATCGATGACAACGTCAACGCCTCACGCTTGGGTTGGGCGTCGAACGACAAGCCCATGCGACTTCGGATCGTGTGCGACGCATACGGCTGCGACGAGTCGGGACGAGCCGACGTGATCGCTTGTCTGTCCGACTCGATCGCCCGTGGTGGCGAGTTCGTGCAACGACGAGTCGAAGCCGGCGAGGCCGCATTCATCGAGATGTGGAACAACATGGGCGGTCGGGAGCGGTTCGACCGCCGACGTCAGTGGTGGTCGGACAACCGCCAGGACTTCGCCGACGCAATGCGGTAGCCAGTTCTCGTCTCGTCGCGAGTTGGGATGATCTCGTGTCACGGTTGGGCCGGACTCGCACACGAATGTTGCGCCGTGCGACGCGTTACGGCGTTCGCGTGATGTGCGGCGCCGTCTGCGCGGGCGGTGCGGGCGTTTGCTGGTTCTGTTCGCCGTCGGATTCACCATCGAAGCGATGTCGGTACTGTCGGGTCCGACGATCGAGGAGGAGACGCATGGACGACATGAAGGTGTGGTTCATCACCGGAGCGAGTCGAGGGATGGGGGCCCATTTCGCGAGAGCAGCGCTCGAAGCCGGGCACGCAGTGGTGGCGACTGGCCGCCGAACCACTGATGTCGCGGATGCACTTCCCACTTCTGACCGCCTGCTCGTGGCCGCGCTCGACGTGACGAGCCAGGACGACGCGGACGCAGCGGTCGCTGCTGGTGTCGAACGGTTCGGGCGCATCGACGTGGTGGTCAACAGCGCCGGGGCGTCGTTCAAGGGCTACTTCGAGGAGATGTCGCCACGCCAGGTCGAAAAGCAACTGGCCGTGAATCTCGTTGGTCCGATGAACGTGACACGGTCCGCGTTGCCGGTGATGCGGCTGCAGCGGTCGGGTCATCTGATCGCGATCTCGTCGGGGGCCGCGCTGATGGGGTTCGAATACTCGTCGGTGTACGCGGCATCGAAGGCAGGGCTGGAGGGTTGGATGAGCGCCTTGGCCCAAGAGGTGGAGCCGTACGGCATCCACACGACGATCGTGAACCCTGGCTTCTTCCGCACGGGTCTCGCCAGCCCCGAGTCGTTGGTGTGGCCCGAGTTGTCGATCGACGACTACGCCCGACGGAGTGAAGCACGGCGCGAGTGGTGGTCGGCGCAGGACGGACGACAGGCGGGCGATCCAGCCAAGCTGGCGGCCGCACTGATTGCACTCTCGGACGCGGACCCACCTCCTCGGCGGTTCATCGCCGGAGCTGACGTCATCGCATTGGCACAGCAGAAGATTGAATTGCTCCGACAGGACATCGAGTCACACCGCACTCTCTCCGAATCCCTTGTCTTCGACGAGTAGACGATGCTCATCGCGGCACATCCGATCGGCCGGTCGGCTCGATGGACCCACGCGACAGTCACGCCAAAAGCCTCTACCGAACCCGGCGCGATTCAGTCCCTCGGAGGTCGACAACGGTGGCGTGCACTCCCCACGAAGCCCACCGCGCCGCAGGATGTCGTCAGCGGCGCTCGATCCAGTCGAGGATCGCAGGGCGCAGCCACAGCCTCGGGCGGCCGTTGCCGAGATCCACGACAGGGCGAGGCATGTCGGCGTAGCGGCGCTGATACAGACTGACGCTGTTCGGGTGTGCCAGTCCGAGCAATGTCGCGAGTTCTCGCGAGTCGATCAACTCCTCGGTGTTCACCATCGGCGCCACCGCGTCAGCATACCGACGTCTACACCCATAGACTCTGCGGGATGAGGTTGAAGTCGAACGATCCGTGCTGGTGCGGCAGCGGCAACAAGCACAAGCGATGTCACGGTGATCGGCGAGTACTCGACCGGTCACCGGTTCGCCTCGGCAATGTGTCGGCGCCCCGCCCCGTTCCCGACACGATCGCGCGACCCGACTACGTCGCCACCGGAACGATCGGCACATCCCGAACTCCGCAGATCCAGGACGCGGAATCCTTGGTTCGCCTCCGCCGAGCGTGCGCGGTCGCTGCCGAGGTCCTCATCCGCACCGGCGCACAGGTCACGGTCGGCAGAACGACCGAAGAACTCGATGCGTTCGCCCACGGCCTCTACATCGAGCTCGGGGCATACCCGAGCGACCTGCACTACAAGGGCTACACGAAGTCGATCTGCACCTCGGTCAACGGCGTCGTCTGCCACGGCATCCCCGACGACCGGCCGCTCGAGGATGGCGACATCGTCAACATCGACGTGACCGCCTACCTCGACGGCATGCACGGCGACACATCGGCAACGTTTCACGCCGGAACGCCGATCGCCGCGCTCGCCGGACTCGTCGAATCCACTCGCGAAGCCACGCTGCGCGGCATCGCCGCGATCCGCCCGTTCGAACCGCTGCAGCGGATCGCCGAAGCGATCGAACCGTTCGCCGAATCGCGGGGGTACTCGGTCATCCGCGAATACGGCGGCCACGGAATCGGAGCAACGTTCCACGCCGATCCCCACGTGTCTCACCACGTCGACCGTGACGACGACGTCATCGTCGTGCCCGGCATGACGTTCACCGTCGAACCGATGTTGACCTCCGGACGACCGACCTTCCACCGAGCGGCCGACGGCTGGACCGAACACACCAACGACAACCGCGCCTCGGCCCAGTTCGAACACACCGTGCTCGTCACCGACACTGGCGCCGACATCCTCACCGTCACCGACGACGGCGACACCGCCGCCGGCACCCTCGACACGCTTCACGCCTCCCGCTAGCAGCACCGGGCGTACCCGACGCCGATGTCGGGCATCACCGCGGCATGCGCTCAGTCCGGCCGGGCCTCGAACAGGACTTCGACCAGCGGCGACGTCTCGACCAGGATCTCCAGTGGCTGCTGGGACCGGTACCACGCTGCGTTCAGGTGTCCGAGAACCTCCCGGCGAGTCGCTGGATCGTCGAGCACCACGGCCTGCGCGGCGAGGTCGACGTGGGCGTGGCGCTTGAGGTGCACGACAAGGCTCGGATTCGCAGAGAGGTTCGCCATCCAGTCGCGCGGACCCGGCGTTCCGGTGATGAAGAATCGGCTGTCGACCGCGAGCATCCAGATCTCGATGCGGCGGGGCAGTCCGGTCCGTCTCCCGGTGGTCGTGATGTCCACGGTCGGGTCGTCGGTGAGCTCGACGCGAACGAGGTCCACGACGGCAGCGTAGGACACGCCGGTCTCCCCGGGTCGGTTCGCCAGGAGTTCACGTCTCAGCGACAGGAACGTTGCGAGCGGACTCTGGCGCGGACGGCGACCTGAGGCCTTCGGCGCGCACGGTCTCCTCCCACTCGGCGTTCTCCTGCGCTGCCAAGTCGAGAATTCGGGTGGCCAACCGTTGATTGTCGCGGAGGTCACCGCGTCCGTACCCGCCGGCGCTCGACGCGAACGCGATGGCCTCTCGGCGGAGCGCTTCGGCAGTGTGGCGGTACCGAACCCAGTGATCGTGCACCTGGGTGAGTTGAGCAACACCCTCAGCGACGACGATGAGCGCACCGAGGCCGGCAACAACGACCTGCCGACTCGTGGCCAAGGCCACGATCGGGACCATCGCACCGGCCACCAGGACGATGGTCCTCAGCGCAAGATATGCCAACCGATTCGCACCCGCGCTCCTGTGGAAGAACAGGAAGGACCGCTCGAGTTCCAGCCAGGCAACCGAGTTCCTCATCGCTTCGTTCGGTGGCTCAGGCAGTCGGCCGTGCTCCGAATCTCTGTGCAGCAAGCTCACCTTGTCCTCCTCAGCATGCACTGCACTGACGATGCGCAGCGAGTTGTCCGGGTCGGGAACTCCGAACGGTACCGCAGAGCGCCGGTCACACTCGACCGTTCGCCTGCCTGACGTAGGTCGCCGGCCCGATCGGGCCTGGGCCCATTCGTTGTCGGCGTGGACCGTGTCGCCCATGTGGCAGGGTGGCTGCATGAGGGAGTCGACGCTGACCATGCCTGACGGTCGAACCGTGGGGTTCGCCACCTACGGCCCCGACGCCGGTACGCCGGTGGTGTGGTGCCACGGAGGGCCCGGCAGCCGCTTGGAACCGGCTGGTTTCGAACCGTTCCTCGACGAGTTGGGGCTTCGCCTCATCGGAATCGACCGTCCTGGGTACGGGTTGTCGTCGCTGCGACCCGGCAGGTCGATTGCCGACTGGGTACCCGACGGCGTCGCAGTGGTTGATGCGCTCGGTGTCGATCGGGTCTTTGCTGTCGGCGTGTCGACCGGCGGCGCGTACGCGTTGGCGCTCGCGGCCATGGTGCCCGATCGAGTCCGGGCGGTCGTCGCCTGTTGCGCAATGAGCGACATGCGTCATCAGCCGTCGCGCGACACGATGAGCAAGTCGCACTGTCACGACGTGTGGAACGCGCCGGATCGTGCGGCCGCCATCGAGGTTGCCCGCGCCGGTTTCGGTGACGACGGCAGCCAGATGATGAACGGCGACGGTGCTGAGCTGTGCGCGGCCGACATGGCGTTCGTCGCACAGGCGGCAACCGATCCCGCTCACGCCGTGTCGCTCCAGGCGCAGTTCGCCCACGGTGTGCAGGGCTATGTGGACGATCGCCTCGCCGACGGACCGGGTTGGGTGAGCTTCGACGTCACGACGTCACGTGCCCGGTGGTCGTCCTGCACGGCGGCGACGACACGATCGTCGGCCCGGTGAACGCCCATCACACGACCTCGCTCATTCCGCAGGCGACACTGCGCATCGAGGACGGACAGGGGCACATGAGCGTGATCCCGTTCGTGGTTCAGCCGCTCATGGAGCTCGTGGCCACCACCCGGTGACCGGAAACCCGGCGCAGCGGTGCGCCCACCGTGATCGTCCGCTCCGATCGAAGGGTCGGCCTCGGTCACGGCGACTGCATCGCGATCTACGGCGGCAACCGTCGAGAATGGATCGAGGCGGCCGGAGCGGCGGCTAGCGCAGACGGGCGAGTTCGGTGATCTCGTCGGTCGGCAGCATGCCGTCGGTGGTCGCCGTGACCGACATGAAGTTGAGCTCGACGACGCCACGCAGGGTGGTGAGGAACGCGATGTCCGAAGCGTCCGACCCGGTGGCAATGCGCACGAGCGAGCTGCGAGGAGCGAGGCACGTCGGATCGACGACGTACCATTCGCCGTCGAGACAGGCCTCGGTGACGACGTGGAAGTCCATCGGTGAGAGGCCCGGGGCGTACACCGACACGACCCTCGCGGCGACGTTGTTCGCTCGCAGCAGCGCCGCAGTGAGATGAGCGAAGTCTCGACACACGCCCTCTCGGCCGAGCAACGTGGCGACCGCTCCGTCGATCGGCCGGGACGAACCGGTCACGTACGCGATGTTGGTGCCGACCCAGCTGGACACGCCGGCGAGCAGGTCCGCTCCGGCGAGCCCGACGAATTCGGCGCGCGCGAGCGGACCCAGCCGGTCGGACTCGCAGTACCGGCTCGGCCGGATGTAGCGAAAGACGTCCAGATCCGTTGCCGTCGCCGCTGGAGCATCGCCGACGATCGTCGCCTGGTAGTCGACGATCAGGAGCCCGCGTCGGACGTTCTTGACGAAGTACAGCTGGTCGTCCTGGGTGAACGCGACGTCGTGTCCCTCGAGACTCACGAGCAGTTGCTCGTCGACGCGTTCGTACCCGGCTGCTGCGGCGATCGCCAGCACGATGTCGGCCTCGTCGACGACGAACACCTCGAGATGTGCGGTGACGACTCGTTCCCCGTTGCGGTCGACCTGCCGCCTTGCACGTTGTTCACGATGCCACCACCGGCTGCGATCGACCGGTGGACGAAGTCCAGCTTCTCGACGACGAGCGGGGAGAGCACGAACGGGTAGAGGTTCGACTTGGCCGATCGAGCGCGCCATCGCGTTCAACGCAATCGTGAGTCCCAGCCAGGATTGGACCATCGGGCCGATCTCGATGTGTTCTCGCGTCGCCCAGGCGGCGTGTCCGGCCGAGCGGGCCGGCTCACCGACGTCGAGGCCGATCGAGGCGGCGGTCGCCAGTCCCGCGTCGATGTGCAGGTAGTGCGCGAAGGTCTCGGCCCAGTCCTCCCAGGGATGCATCGTCGCGTACTGACTCACATGGGTGACCGACCAGTCGACATCGGCGCCGGACTGCATAGTGCTGCTCGAGGGCGGCCTCGTACGACACCCGTTCGTCACCGAAGAGGGTGCGAAACGCGTCGAGGCGATCGGTGTCGAGGACGAGGCGACCCCAGTAGTAGTGGCCGATCTCGTGGCGGAGGTGGCCGAGCACGGTGCGATACGGCTCGCCCAGTTGTTGTCGGACGAACTCGCGGTGCGCGTCGTCCGACTCGGAGAGGTCGAGGGTGATCACGCCGGAATCGTGTCCGGTGATCACGTTCTGACCGCGCGACGACAGCAGTTCGAACGACACGCCGTGCTCTGCGTCGACGGACTTGTCGACGACGGGAAGCCCGAGTTCCATCAGCTGATGGAGCAGCCGCCGCTTGGCCGCCTCGGCATCGGCGAACGCTTCGAGCGAATCGACCTCGTTGTCGTTCGGGCGAACCGACGTGAGCCGACAGCTCGCACACAACGAGGCAGGGTCGTCGGCCGGAATCAACCAGTTGCAGCGCGCGACGAGCCGGTTCGCGCAGGCGCGGTAGATGCCGGGTGTGCCATCGGCGCGTTCCACGACCGTCGGCGACCGTCCTCACGGCCACGAGCCGACCCTCGTCGGGGAGATATCCGAGCCGGGAGCCGCACCGCAGACACGTCGAGTTGTCGAAGAACAGGAGCTGTTGACAGACCGAGCACGGGAACGGCTGCATGCGCTGACGCTAACGGTGGCGGCGTCGATGTCGCGCGCCGCCGATCGTCGCCGTCACTGCGCGGCGACGTCGACGGAGACCGTCAGCCGACTCGTTTCGGCGTCGGTGAAGATCACGCCCCTCAGCGGCGGCACGTCGGCGTAGTCGCGACCGCGCGCCGTCGTCACGTAGCGCGGCCCGGCGATCTGGTTGTTGGTCGGATCGACCCCGATCCACCGCCCATCGCCGAGGGAGACCCCCACCCAGGCGTGCGTCCGGTCGGCGCCGGTCAGACGCGCTCTGCCGGGAGGAGGCAGCGTCTCCAGGTAACCGCTCACGTAGGCCGCCGGCAGGCCCATCGACCGCAACGAGCCGATCATCACGTGCGCGAAGTCCTGGCAGACGCCCTTGCGTATCGCCATCACCTCGGCAATCGGCGTGTCGATCTCGGTTGCCTTCCTGTCGAACTCGAAGTCGGCGTGGATCCTCGCGCAGAGCGACATCACCCCGTCGGCGAGCGAGGCGTCGTTCCCGAACGACGGTCGGGCGTACTCAGCGAGCTGCTCGGAGCGCGTCACGTGCACGGAGTCGAGGGTGAACTCGACCGCGGTCAGTTCGTCGGAGGGTGCTTCGGCGACGGTGTACGACCGCCACGGCCGGCGACCGTCGTCGCCGAAATCGGTGGGACGGCCGTCGGTGTCGATCAGGCTCGTGCTCGTGACGACGAGTTGGGTGTGCGCCTCGCGGACCACGACGACGGCGGCGAGGTTGCCGAAGTAGTCGCGGCGCTCCCGATGGTGCTCCGCCCCGGGGTCGGTCGTGATCGAGCGACGCAGACACACCTGGCCGTCGACGTCGTCGGGCAACTGCCGGAGCTCCGCGAAGCTGGCGATGACGGGAGCGTCGTAGTCGTACGTCGTCGTGTGCGACACCTGGTAGATCACGTCGGCCCTCCCGGGGTGACGTGAGCGTCGTCGAGCGGTCGCACGTTGTCGAGCGGCCCCACCATCGCATGCTGCGGGCGGAACCTCGTGAACGACTCCGCTCCGATCGCGTTCGAGACCATCGAGAGCTTGGAGCGCACGGTACTGACGAAGCGATCGAGGTCGGGTCGATAGCCGGTGTCGTCGACGTGGGCGAGCTGGTTCGAATCGATGTGGTCGACCAACCGGTCGACCTCGTGGACCAACTCGAACGCGGAGGACGTTGCACCGACTGCTCGATCGGAGTCGAGCAGCGCAAGGCTCTCGTCGAGCCGATCGAGCTGGAAGGCCAGCGATCGCGGGTTGCCGCCGTCGCTGAACAGCAGATCGATCGTCGTCGAGGTGAGCGCGTGGGCCCGGTACCTGCGACGAGCCGTGATGATGCTCTCTCCGGCGGTGAGGACCGACTCGATGATCAGGCTCTCGACCGGCGCGCTGTGTTCGGTGTTGAGTGCCGAACCGACGAGCACGGTGACATGCAGCGCCCGTTCGATCCGACGTCCCGCCTCCATGAACTGCCACCCCTGATCGCGAACCATCGATTCGTTCGCCAGGCCGGACAACGAGAGGAGCCCGTGGAGCAGCGCATCGAGCACGCTCGCCGTCGCGTCTTCGCCCTCGTTGTCCGCGACCCCGTGTTCCAACCGCTCGAGTTCTCGCTGCAGCGACCCGACGACGAGCCACGTGTCGATCGACATCTGGTCGCGGACGACGTCGATCGCGTCGAACATGTGGCGAATCGCGTGGGCGACGGTTCCCGGGCGTTGCTCGTCGACGACGAGTGAGAACAGTTCGTCGGTCGGGTCGTCGAAGAGTGCCGCCGCATCGTCGCCGACGAAGCCGGGATACGTGCCGGTGATCCGCGTCAGCGCCTCGAGCAGGACCGTCAACGAAGCCGGCCCCGGCCCGGGCGGCGCCTGGTCGAACTCGTCGCGCCGAGCGTTGATCGTGCGAATCAGCCGCACGGTCGCCTCTGCGCGCTCCGCGTAACGCCCGAGCCAGAACAGATGCTCGGCCGCTCGGGCCGGCAGCGCGTTGATCGGAGCCGTCTGTCGGGGAGCGGATTCTTCCGGCAGGAACTCGCTGAGGCGTGCGGCATCGGAGCCGAGCACCCACATGTCCTTCGATTCCGCGCCGGCCAGATTCGTGATCGGCCCGGCCACGTCGCTGGATCCCGAGCGGGCGAGCCCGCCAGGCATCGCCACATAGGAGTCTCCGTGGGCGACGGCGAACGTGCGCAGCACCGTGGCGCGTGGAGCGATCCCGGTGTCGGTGAGCACGGGAGCCGAGCCGGGGACCAGTCGTTGCTGTCCCACCCATTGGTCGGGGTGGGCCAGGATGCGCCGTCGCAGTTCGTCGACGTCGGCCGCACTCGCCCGCGACGTGTCGATCGAGTGCTCGAGGGTCGAACGCGAGAGCGGACGTACCACGAGTTCGCCGAGGTTGGCGAGGACGTGTGAACGACTCGCGGCGATCGCCGCACCACCACGACGGGACCGACTCGAGGACGAGATCGCTGCCGAGGAGATGCTTCGCCAGCGTGGTCATCAGCCCACCGAGCCCGGCGTTCTCGAGGACGCCCGAGCCGAGGGTGTTGACGACGCTCACCGTGCCGGCGCGGCAGGCGTCGGTGAGACCCGGAACCCCGAGCGTCGAATCGGAGCGCAACTCCAACGGGTCGCAGAAGCCGGCGTCGACGCGTCGCAGGATCACGTGCACCGGCACCCAACCACCGACGGTGCGCAGTCCGATGCGACCGTTGCGCGACTGCAGGTCGGACCCCTGGACGAGCGGATAGCCGAGCTGTGCGGCGATCGACGCGTGCTCGAACGCGGTCTCCGACAGCGATCCCGGCGACAGGATCACGATCGACGGGTCGTCCACACCCTCGGGCGCAGCGCCGAGCAGCGCCGAACGCATGGCCTGGATGAACGGCGTGAGGCGCTGGACACCTGTCGTGCGGAAGAGGTGGGGGAACACGCGCGACATCACGCGACGGTTCTCGAGGGCGTACGCCGCTCCCGACGGCGCCTGCGTGCGTTGCCCGATCGCCACCCAGCTTCCATCAGCCGAGCGGGCGAGGTCGGCGCCGAACATCACGAGTTGCTTGTCGCCGGGAAGTCGGATGCCGTCGCAGGCCCGCACGAACTGCGGGTCGGAGAGGATCATCGCCGGCGGTACGACGCCGGTGCGCAGCAGCCGACGTTCGCCGTAGAGGTCCTGGAGGACCAGATCGAGCAGTTCGGCGCGCTGGATCATGCCGCGTTCGATGACCGTCCACTCCTCGCTCGGCACGATGAACGGAACGGGGTCGAGGGTCCAGGCGCCGCTCTGGCGGTGCTGCTCGGCGGGGTTGTTGTACGTCACCCCGTCCTGTTCGAGCAGCATCCGGATCTCGTCGCGCCGCCGGGTCAGTTCGGCGACGCCGAGCGCTCGATACGCGGTCGGCGACACCGGACCAGTGATCACGAATGCCGCCGTCGGCGTGCATCATCTCGTCGTGGCCGTCGGCGTACGGCCGGTAGCCCGCGATCGGGTCGACGATCGGCAGCACGGTCACCGGGTCACCGCCACCGGGTCACCGTCACAGGATCACGAACTTCCGCTCGCTTCGCCCGCGTCCGCCCGCTGTCTGGGTGCATGGCGGCGGAGGTCGAGCGTGCGGGAGTACTCGCGCGGCACCGCCGCCGCGAGCCGATCGAGCTCGGCGACGTCGACGCGGCCCGGGGTGTGTCCATGCTTGAAGAACCGGCTGTACCGGCGAGCCTCCGCTTCAGCGGAGTTCACGGGGAACGTGTCGTAGGACCGGCCGCCCGGATGTGAGATCTCGTACGTGCATCCACCGACCGACTTCGAGCTCCAGCGGTCGATCAGATCGAACACGAGTGGACCGTGCGCGTCGATCGTGGGATGCAGTGCCGACCAGGGGGCCCAGGCCTTGAAACGCACGCCTGCCACGCCGGTGCCGGACGTGCTCGTCGTCTGCAGCGGCACCGGGACATTGTTGCACGTGAGGATGTGACGGGCCTCGTTGAACCCTTGGAGGAGGACCTGGAGACGTTCGACCGAGGAGTCGACGTACCGGGCGGTTCCCGACCCGGCGACTTCCTCGCCCAGGACGTGCCACGGTTCGATCGCGTTGCGCAGTTCCAGGCGCACGTCATCGAACTCGACTTCGCCGATGAGTGGAAATCGGAACTCGAGGAACGGTTCGAGCCATGCGATGTCGAAGTCGATGTCGTGGCGACGCAGATCGGCGACGACGTCGTGGATGTCCGCGCGGACGTACCACGGCAGCAGATACCGGTCGTAGAGATCGGTGCCCCACCGCACCAGTCGGCCCGAGTAGGGGTGCTCCCAGAAGCGGGCGACGAGTGCCCGTACGAGCAGCGACTGCACCAGCGCCATCTGGGGATGCGGCGGCATCTCGAACGCTCGGAGCTCGAGGATGCCCAGTCGGCCCCGGTCGCTGTCGGGGCTGAACAGCTTGTCGACACAGAACTCGGAACGATGGGTGTTGCCGGTGAGGTCGACGAGCAGGTGCCGCACCAGGCGGTCGACCATCCACGGTGGGACGTCGGGACCCTGACGCTCCAGCTCGGCGAATGCGATCTCCAGTTCGTAGACGGTGTCGACGCGCCCTTCGTCGACCCGTGGTGCCTGGCTCGTCGGGCCGATGAACTGGCCGGAGAACAGGTACGACATCGACGGGATGGTGCTGCCAGAACGTGACCATGCTGCGCAGGAGATCGGGGCGGCGCAGCAACGGGCTGTCGGCAGGCGTGGCGCCGCCGAGGGTGACGTGGTTGCCGCCGCCGGTGCCGGTGTGGCTGCCGTCGAGGGAGAACTTCTCGGTGCCGAGTCTGGTGAGGCGGGCTTCCTCGTACAGCGTTTCGACGACCGTGCGCAGTGACCGCCAGGACGAACTCGGTTGCACGTTGACCTCGATGACGCCGGGGTCCGGAGTGACGATCAGCGTGGTCGACCGCGGGTCGCGCGGCAACGGGTAACCCTCGACGACGACCGGGCACTCGAGTTCGGTGGCGACCGATTCGACGACGGCCAACAACTCGACGACGTCCTCGGCGTGCTCGAGCGGCGGCAGGAACACCCTGACGTGGCCGTCGCTCGCCTCGACCGCGATCGCGGTCGGCGGAGCCTCGTGGCGCTCGACGACGGCCGCCGCGCGCCACGGGCAGCGTCCCCGCCGGCGGAAGGTCGCCGCGCGGCTCGAACGGCGAACGCTCGAACTCGACCGGCAGCGGCGACCACGTGAGCGAGTCGAGCGGGAGTCGCAAGCCGATCGGTGAGTCGCCGGGCGTCAGGTACAGCCGTCCGCGACGAAGATTCCAGGTGGTCGTGCCCCAGCCCGTGCCGTCGAGCGACGGGTGCAGCGGCATGACGAACCCGACGGGTTGTGCGATCGGGCCGCCGAGTCGTTCGATCAAGCGCACACGCGCATCAGGGTCGGCAACGTCGTCGTCGTCGTTCGCGTCGAGCGTCGGAGGATCGCCCTGCGGGAGGCGGGCCTCGCGCCAGGCCTGGTCGACCGGATCCTCGTGCGCGGCGACGACATGGTCGGGCTCGAGGCCGAATCGGGCCGCGATGCCGTGGGCGAACCGTCGTGCATCGTCGATCGTCGACGTTCCGGGCTTCGTCGGAGCGGCCAGCAGGTCGCGGCGTCGCCACAACGGTTCGCCGTCGTCGCGCCACACGATGCCGAGTTGCCAGCGGGGGAGTGGTTCGCCCGGGTACCACTTGCCCTGACCGTGCTGAATCAACCCGCCGTTCGCGAACCGGTCGTGCAAGCGCAGCGTGAGATCGAGGGCCAGCGATCGCTTGGCCTCGCCGTCGGCGGCCGTGTTCCATTCGGCGCCCTCCATGTCGTCGATCGACACGAACGTCGGTTCACCGCCCATCGTGAGACGCACGTCGCCGGCGTCGAGGCGCTGGTCGATCTCCTCGCCGAGCTCGTCGATGCGCGTCCACTGCTCGGGCGTGTACGGCAGGGTCACCCGCGGGTCCTCGCGCACGCGGTGCACCACGTTGGAGAACTCGAAGGTGACGTCCGCCGGGCCGGTGCTTCCCGAGATCGGCGCCGCGGTGGACGGGTGCGGCGTGCACGCGAGCGGAATGTGTCCCTCGCCGGCGAAGAGCCCCGACGTGGGGTCGAGGCCGATCCACCCGGCTCCGGGAACGTAGACCTCCGCCCAGGCGTGGAGGTCGGTGAAGTCCGCTCGCGGGCCGTCGGCGCCACTCAGCGACGGTTGGTCGGAGGTCAGCTGAACGAGGTACCCGGACGCGAACCGGGCGGCGAGCCCGAGGTGCCGCAGGGCCTCGACGAGGAGCCACCCGGTGTCGCGGCAGGAACCGACGCCTCGTGCAAGTGTCTCGTCGGGGGTCTGGACGCCCGGTTCCATGCGGATCGAGTAGTCGATGTCGTGGTAGAGCCGCTGGTTCAGTCCGACGAGGAAGTCGGCGATCGGTGTGGGGGTGGCCGAGGCACGGGTGCCTGAGAGCCACTGCTCGAGTCGGGGCCCCATCGACTGGGCGGGCCGCAGGTACGGCTCGAGGTCGAGCGCGAGTTGCGGCTCGTAGACGAACGGGAACGCCTTGGCCGATTCCTCGACGAAGAAGTCGAACGGGTTGATCACGGTCAGGTCGGCGATGAGATCGACCGTGATGTCGAGCATCGTCGCCGGCTCCGGGAACACGAGCCTGGCCATGAAGTTGCCGAAGGGATCCTGCTGCCAGTTCACGAAGTGCTCGCTCGGTGTGACGCGCAGGCTGTACGCCAGAATCGGTGTTCGACAGTGTGGCGCAGGGCGCAGCCGCAGCACGTGCGGGTGGATCTGCACGGCGCGGTCGAAGCGGTACGTCGTGCGATGTTCGATGCCGATGTGAATGCCCATTCGGCACGTCCTGTTGGATTGTGTCGTTGACCCGGTGTCGTTGACCCGGTGAGGTCGCGAGCCTAGTTCCTGTGATCGGAATGCACGGCCGAACCGGTGGGCTATCGTCCTCCTCGTCGGTAGGGGCCGGCCGTGACCGTGGGGGCAGCGATGTATCCAGGCAAGTACGCGACGCAACACCCTGATCGGGCGGCGTTCGTGATGGCGTCGACCGGCGAGGCCGTCAGCTACCGGGACTACGAGGCTCGCTCCAACCAACTCGCCCACGTGCTGCGTGCGCTCGGGTTGCGCCAGTTCGACCACTTCTCCATCTACATGGAGAACAACGACCGCTACCTCGAAGCGTGCTCGGCGGGTTGGCGATCCGGCCTGATCTACACGCCGGTCAACTCGTACCTGACCGCCGAGGAGTTGGCGTACATCGTCGACAACAGTGAGTCGCAGGTGCTGATCACCTCTCGCACCAAGCGTGACACGGCGCTCGAGGCGGCCGATGCCTGTCCGCGGCTGCGGTACGTCCTCGTCGTCGGCGACGATGGAACGAGTGGCGACCCCCGGGTGATCGACTACGCAACTGCGCTGTCCGAACAGCCGACGACACCGATCCCGGACGAGCGAGGTGGATCGCCGATGCTCTACTCGTCGGGCACGACCGGGCGGCCGAAGGGAATCACCCGTCCGCTCGTCGACGAACCCCCCGACGCCCCGAGTCCGCTGTTCGCCTTCCTCTCGTCGCTGTGGCGCTGCCGCGAGGACATGGTGTACCTGTCACCGGCACCGCTCTACCACTCGGCGCCGCAGGCTGCGGTCGGCACGACCCTCCTGATCGGCGGCACCGTGATCGTCATGGAACGATTCGATCCGGTCGACTATCTGCGCTTCGTCGAGCAGTACCAGGTGACCCACAGTCAGCTCGTCCCGACGATGTTCAGCCGGATGCTCAAGCTGCCGGTGGAGGAACGCGAGCGCTACGACCTGTCGTCGCTCGAGGTCGCGGTCCACGCCGCGGCTCCGTGCCCCGTCCCGGTGAAGGAGGCGATGATCGAATGGTGGGGCCCGATCATCCACGAGTACTACGGGGCGACCGAGGGTCTGGGGTTCACCGCGTGTGACAGCGAGGAGTGGCTTGCCCACAAGGGCACGGTCGGCAAGGTGATGTTCGGCGACCTCCACATCGTCGACGACGACATGAACGAGTTGCCCGTCGGCGAGCCCGGCACGATCTGGTTCAAGACCGCCACACCGTTCGAATACCACAACGACGAGGACAAGACCCGGGAGGCGACCTCCCCCGACGGTTCGATGACCACGGTCAACGACGTCGGGTACGTCGATGACGACGGCTACCTGTACCTCACCGACCGCAAGACGTTCATGATCATCTCCGGAGGGGTGAACATCTATCCGCAGGAGATGGAGAACCTGCTGGTCACCCACGCCAAGGTGGCCGACGCAGCCGTCTTCGGGGTGCCGAACGTCGACCTCGGCGAGGAGGTGAAGGCGGTGATCCAGCCCATGCCCGGCATCGAGCCCGACGATTCACTCACCGAGGAACTGCTCGCGTTCTGTCGTGAGCACCTGGCGCGTCAGAAGGTGCCGCGGTCGATCGACTACGTCGCCGAGCTTCCGCGACTGCCCACGGGCAAGCTCTACAAGACGGCCCTGCGCGACCAGTACTGGGGTGACGGGGCGAGCAGGATCCTCTGAGCGATGCGCGCGAAGTAGCGTGCCGACGTGAACGATCACCAGGATGGGCATCCCGAACTGCGAGGCAATCCGCAGGTTGGTCGGCGGTTGACCACGCCGCGGGCGGCAGCCGTTGCGGGGATCGTGTTCTCCGTGTTGCTGACGGTCACCTACGCGCTCCTGCGATCGTCGGTCCCCGAGAACCCACAGGACTCGGGCGAGTGGCTCTCCGAGCAACGCCGATCGGGTGGACTTCGCCCTCTGGCTCGTGCCGTTCGCCGGCATCGCGTTCCTCTGGTTCATCGGGGTCATCCGCGACCGGCTGGGCGTGTTGGAGGACCGCTTCTTCTCGAGCATTCTCTTCGGGAGCGGGCTGCTGTTCATCGCGATGACCTTCATCGCGACGGCGCTCGCCGGCGCCCTGATCGCGTCGTACCAGCTCGACCCGGTGGCGACGATCGAGAACGGTCTCTACGCGTTGGAACGCGAGACCATCTTCAGGGTCACCAACGTGTTCGGTGTCCGGATGGCGGGCGTCTTCATGTTCTCGGCGGGCACCATCTGGCTGCGGTCGGGCACGATGCCGCGCTGGTTGGTGGTGGCGACCTACCTGATCGCGGTCCTGCAGCTCTTCTCCATCGGCTTCACCCTGTGGTTCACGCTGCTGTTCCCGGTGTGGGTGCTGATCGTCAGCATCCACTTCCTCGTGTATCCGCCCCAGACCCCGATCGGCTCCGACGCGGACACGACGGACGTCGCAGCCGCCTGACCGTCGCCGGTCCACCTCGGCGGTCCGGCCGCTACTTCTTGGCGGCGGCCTTGTCGAGGCGTTTGGCTGCCTTGCCGATCGGCTCGATCTGGCGCCTGTCGAGATCGCCGACCTCGGCACCGTTGTCGAAGAGCACGCGGTAGCGCTGCCAGTTGAACCCGTTGGCGAGGATGACCTTGCCCTCGGTGCCGGCGGGCACGCCGTGCATCTCGACGATCGTGCGGACCCGGTCGTTCATGCGCAGGTCGAGCTGGTCGGCGTGCGGGGTGGCGAGCGCGTGTGGCTTCCAATACTCCATCGGGAACCATTGTGCCCGCTGGGGGGCGCGACGCGCGAGTTCTCGTGCGAGAGGGCCCCGTCGGGCCGGACCGGAGACATGACGTCGCCGATACACTCGCACGCCTGTGAAGAGTTCGGTGGAGACCCTCGAGGGCAACAAAGTCAAGCTGTACGTCGAAGTCGACGAGGCAGAGTTCGAACACGACATCGATCGGGCGTTCAAGCTCATCGCGAAGGAGGTCAACCTCCCCGGCTTCCGAGCCGGCAAGGCTCCGCGCAAGGTGCTGGAGGCCCGCGTCGGTGTCGGCGTCGCCCGCGAGCAGGCGCTGCGTGACGCAGTACCGCAGTATCTCGCGAAGGCGGTGCGCGAGCACGAGATCGACCTGATCGCCACGCCCGAGGTCGAGATCACCGACGGTGCCGAGGCCGGCCCCGTCGAATTCGACGCCACCTGTGAGGTGCGTCCCACGATCACGGTCGCCGGCTACGGCGAGCTGCGCGTCGAGCTGCCGTCGATCACGGTGAGCGACGACGACGTGTCGTCGGCGCGCGAAGCCGAGCTGAAGCGCGGCGGCTCGCTGGTCGACGTCGACCGGCCGATCCAGTCCGGCGACTTCGTCACGCTCGACCTCGCCGCCACCCGCGACGGCGAAGAGCTGATGGGTCTCAACACCGAGGACTGGTCCTACGAGGTCGGCCAGGGCTGGGTCACCGACGACTTCGACGATCAGCTCATCGGCGCCTCCGTCGGCGACGAGCTCACGTTCACGTCGACGCCCAAGGGCATCGACGAACCTGCCGACTTCGTGGTCAAGGTCACCGCCGTCCAGGAGATGACCGCACCGGAGCTGACCGACGACTGGGTGTCGGACAACCTCGGCGAGTTCGACACCGTCGACGAATGGGACGCCAGCCTGACGAAGTCGATCGCCGACACGAAGCTCAACACGGCCCGCCAGAGCCTCGTGCGTGCGCTCAACGAGGCGCTGGCGGCGCTCGTCGACGTCGAGGCGCCCGAGTCGATGGTCGACGCCGACCTGAATCAGCGGGTCCAGGGCACGGTCCAGCAGTTCCAGGCACAGGGCATCGACCTCGGCCAGTGGCTCGCTGCCACCGGCCAGGAGCCCGACCAGTTCATCGAGTCGATGCGCGGTGCTTCGGTCGAGGCCGTCAAGGTCGACCTCGCGCTGCGGGCCGTCGCCGACGCCGAGAATCTCGAGGTCGAGCCCCACGACTTCGACGCCGAGTACGCCCGCATGGCGATGCAGTACGGCCAGAAGGCCAAGGACATCCGCAAGGCCTACGAGCAGAACGACGCCGTGCCCGAGCTGCAGGCCCAGATCCGCAAGTCGAAGGCGTTCGACTGGTTGATCCACCACGTCGAGTTCGTCGACCCGAGCGGCGAGGTCATCGACCGCGACACCCTGCTCGGCCACACGCACGACGACGACGGTGGTCACGGCGACCACGATCACGATCAGGACGTCGAAGCGCAGCTGCGGCCGTCATCGCGGCAACCGACGCCGAATCGGCTGCGGCCGCTGCCGAAACGACCGACCCCGACAACGAAGAGGAGACCCCGTCATGAATCTCGATGCGGTGAACTATCTGGTTCCGAACGTCGTCGAACAGACGAGTCGCGGCGAGCGCGCCTACGACCTCTACAGCCGTCTGCTGAAGGACAACATCATCTTCCTGCAGACGCCGATCGACGATCAGATCGCCAGCCTGATCTGCGCGCAGCTGATCCACCTCGAGTCGGAGAACCCCGACAAGGACATCAACATCTACATCAACAGCCCCGGTGGCGACATCACGGCGCTGTTCGCGATCTACGACACGATGCAGTTCATCAAGAACGACATCGCCACGATCTGCCTCGGCCAGGCCGCCTCGGCGGCCGCGGTGCTCCTCGCCGCCGGCACCAAGGGCAAGCGTCTCGCGCTGCCCGCACAGCCGGGTCCTGCTCCACCAGCCGAGCGGTCCGGTCGGCTACGGCCAGGTCACCGATCTCGAACTCGCCGCCAAGGAGATCATGCGCATGCGTGAGCTCCTCGACGGCATCCTGTCCGAGCACACCGGCCAGCCGATCGAGCGGATCCACGCCGACACCGACCGTGACTTCGTCATGGAAGCCGACGAGGCGCTCGAATATGGCATCATCGACGAGTGATCTCCTCTCGCGAGGCGGTCGACCGCACCGGTCCCATCCGCTGACCGAGCTGGGGTCTGCCTGATTCGTCGGGCGGGTCCACGATTCGTCGTGGTGGACGCGCCAGACTGTCGGGCTCCAACTCGCACAGCCAGCGCAGGAACGACACGAAGGGGTACCGACAGTGGCGAAATTCGGGGACACCGGCGAACTGCTGAAGTGCTCGTTCTGCGGCAAGTCGCAGAAGCAGGTCAAGAAGCTGATCGCGGGTCCGGGCGTGTACATCTGCGACGAGTGCATCGACCTGTGCAACGAGATCATCGAAGAAGAACTCACCGAAACCGCCGAGCTGAGCTTCGACAACCTGCCGAATCCGCGTGAGATCCGCGCCTTCCTCGACGACTACGTCGTCGGACAGGAGTCGGCCAAGAAGATCCTGTCGGTCGCCGTCTACAACCACTACCGGCGCATCCAGCATCAGAACCAGGCCACCACGGTCGGTCGCCGTGACGAGGTCGAACTCGCGAAGTCCAACATCCTGCTGCTCGGCCCCACGGGGTGCGGCAAGACCCACCTCGCGCAGACGCTCGCCCGTCTGCTCAACGTGCCGTTCGCCGTCGCCGACGCCACCGCCCTCACCGAGGCCGGCTATGTGGGTGAGGACGTCGAGAACATCCTGCTCAAGCTGATCCAGGCCGCCGACTTCGACGTGAAGCAGGCCGAGACCGGCATCATCTACATCGACGAGATCGACAAGGTCGCCCGCAAGAGCGAGAACCCGTCGATCACCCGCGACGTGTCGGGCGAGGGCGTGCAGCAGGCACTGCTGAAGATCCTCGAGGGCACGCAGGCGTCGGTGCCGCCGCAGGGTGGCCGCAAGCATCCCCATCAGGAGTTCATCCAGATCGACACCACCAACGTGCTGTTCATCTGGGTGGTGCGTTCGCCGGGCTCGAGCAGATCATCGAGTCCCGCATCGGCCACAAAGGCGTCGGGTTCCACGGCACGGTGCGTTCTGCGGTCGACCGCGACCCGGGCGAGCTGTTCGCCCAGGTGCTGCCCGAGGACCTCGTCAAGTTCGGCATGATCCCCGAGTTCATCGGCCGCCTTCCGATGATCGGTGCGGTGGGCAGCCTCGACCGTGAGGCGCTGGTGAAGATCCTCGTCGAGCCGAAGAACAGCCTGGTCAAGCAGTACGAGAAGATGTTCAGCTTCGAAGACGTCGAACTCGAGTTCACCCCCGATGGTCTGCAGGCGATCGCCGATCAGGCCATCCTTCGCGGCACCGGCGCCCGCGGGCTGCGGGCGATCCTCGAAGAGGTGCTCCTCAACACGATGTACGACCTTCCGGGGCGCACCGACGTCGGCAAGGTCGTCATCGACGAGACCACCGTGATCGACAAGGTCAATCCCACCCTCGTGCCTCGGTCCGCAGGCCGGCAGCGCAAAGCTGCCTCCTGAGCAACAGCCTGCCCGCGCCCTAGCCTGGGCATCTCCATGACCTACGACGACGCGCTCCGCTACCTCGACGAGCACGCGACCTACGAGAAGACCGGGCGGATCACATCGCCGTCGCTCGACAACATCACGGCGCTGTGCGAAGCGATGGGTGACCCGCAGCTCGCGTGCCCGGTGATCCACATCACCGGCACGAACGGCAAGGGCTCGACGGCCCAGATGATCTCACGGCTGCTCGTGGCGAGCGGTCTCACGGTCGGCACGTACACCAGCCCGCACCTCGAACGGGTCAACGAGCGGATCAGCCGGAACCTCGAACCGATCTCCGACGAGGACCTCGCCGAACAGATCGCGGCGATCGCCGACCTGGAAGGAATCATCGGGCGCCGCCCCGGCTACTTCGAGATCATGACGGCTGCCGCCTTCCGCTGGTTCGCCGACGTTGCCGTCGACGTCATGGTGATCGAAGTCGGACTGCTCGGGCGGTGGGACGCGACGAACGTCGTCGACGCCACGGTGGCCGTGGTCACCAACATCGGGATGGACCACACCGAGTTCGCGGGGCCGACACTCGACGACATCGCCCGCGAGAAGTCCGGCATCATCAAGCCGGGTTCGGCGACGGTGGTGGGGGAGACCCGACCCGAGTTGGTGTCGATCTTCGCCGCCGCCGGCGGAGCCGCCCTTCTCGCCGTCGACGACGACTTCGAACTCGTCGGGAACCGGCTGGCGATCGGTGGGCGCCTGCTCGACATCCGGACGCCGACCACGATCTACACCGATGTCTACCTCCCACTCAACGGCGCCCATCAGGGCAACAACGCGGCGGTGGCCCTCGTGGCGGTCGAGACGTTCTTCGCCTCGCCGCTCGCCGAGGAGGTCGTCATGGAGGGCTTCGGCGAGGTGACGATGGCCGGGCGCTTCGAAGTGCTCGGGCATCAGCCCCTGGTGATCGTCGACGGTGCGCACAACGCGCCGGGTGCCGACGTGTGCGCCGCAGTGTTCTTCCAGGACTTCGATCCGGACGGTCGGCGGATCCTCGTCGTCGGCACGCTTCGCGATCCCGACGAGATGCTCGCCGCGCTGCGCGCCGACGAGTTCGACATCGTGTTCGCCTGCACGGCGCCGTCACCCCGCGGCGTGCCGGCCGCCGACGTCGCCGACGCGGCCCGTCGCCTCGGCTGCGACGACGTGTACGTCTTCGACTCGGTCGAAGCCGCCTGCCAGCGCGCCATGGAGTACGCCGACGGCGACGATGCGATCCTCGTCACCGGCAGCCTGTACACCGCCGGCGCCGCCCGCCCCATCCTCCAACGCTCCGCCAACTGACCCCACCCCCACCCAAACCCCGAAATTCTCCTCGCCGTGCGCGCCCAGCGCGCACCCCGAGGAGAATTTCGGAGCTGGGGGGTAGGTTCGGCGGAATGTCTGATCGCACTCTCGTCCTGTTGAAGCCCGATGCCGTGGAACGCAAGCTCGTCGGCGAGGTCGTCTCGCGATTCGAGGCCAAGAACCTCAACATCGTCGCGATGGAACTCCGCTCGCTCGACGCCGACACGCTGGCGCGCCACTACGAGGAGCACGTCGGCAAGGGCTTCTACGGCGAACTCGTCGAATTCATGAGCCGAGGCCCCGTCGTGGCGATGGTGATCGAGGGTCCCGAGGACACCTGGGAGGTCGTCCGCGCGATGATGGGCGCAACCAATCCGCGCAAGGCGGCCCCGGGAACCATTCGTGGCGACCTCGGCATCCTGTTCACCGAGAACCTGGTGCACGGCAGCGATTCGCTGGCGTCCGCCGAGCGCGAGATCGGGATCTTCTTCCCCAATCTGTAACATTGAGGGCTCCCGGTTGCTGGCACGGTTGGAGTGCCGGATCGGATCTCTCGACAGCTCGCGAAAGGTGGCCATTCCATGGCCCGCAACAATCCGCTCACTCTCGGGCGTGACCTGGCCATCGACCTGGGCACGGCCAACACGCTGATCTACGTCCGCGGCCATGGCGTCGTCCTCAACGAACCCTCCGTGGTCGCCATCAACGTCAACGACGGTCGCCCCGTCGCGGTCGGCATCGAAGCCAAGCGGATGATGGGTCGCACCCCCAACCACATCAAGGCCATCCGGCCCCTCAAGGACGGCGTCATCGCCGACTTCGAGGTCTGCGAGAAGATGCTGCGCTACTTCATCCAGAAGGTGCACGGCTCGAAGTGGAGCAAGCCGCGCATGGTGATCTGCGTGCCGTCGGGCATCACGGGCGTCGAGCAGCGCGCCGTGCAGGACGCCGCCGAGTACGCCGGCGCACGCAAGCCGGTCCACATCATCGAAGAGCCGATGGCCGCAGCGATCGGTGCCGACATGCCGGTCCACGAGCCGTCGGGCAACATGATCGTCGACATCGGCGGCGGTACCACCGAGGTCGCCGTCATCTCCCTGGGTGGCATCGTCACGGCACAGTCGATCCGTGTTGCCGGTGACGAACTCGACGACGCCGTGCTGCAGTACGTCAAGAAGGAATTCTCCCTGGCGATCGGCGATCGCACCGCCGAGGAGATCAAGATCCAGATGGGCTCGGCGTGGCCACTGGAAGTGGAACTCACCGCCGACATCCGCGGACGCGACCTGATCTCGGGTCTGCCCCGCACGGTGCAGGTCACGACCGAACAGGTACGTGAAGCCCTTGCGGAGCCGATCTCTGCCATCGTTGACGCCGTGAAGACGACGCTCGACAAGACCCCGCCGGAACTGGCAGCCGACATCATGGAAGACGGCATCACCATCACGGGTGGCGGTGCGTTGCTCGGCGGGCTCGACCAACGGTTGACGCACGAAACGGGGATGCCGATCCGCATCGCCGACGAACCGCTGTACAGCGTGGTGATCGGATCCGGCCGAGCCCTCGAGAACATCGACGCCATGCGTGGCCTCATGTCGCTCGGTGGCGGGGACTGACCGCCGGCCTCGCCCTGAACCCGCTGTCTCCATGGCCATCTACTCCGTCGGGCGCAAGCGTGTCATCCTCGCGCTGCTGCTCACCACTGCACTGCTGCTGACGCTCGATCTGCGAGGCAATCCGCTGATCGACGGTCTGCGCAACGGCTTCTCCTACGCCATGGATCCGGTCGAGTCGGCGACCAATGTCGTGACGGTCCCGATCGAACGGATCTGGCACGGCATCGTCAACTACGACGACCTCGAACAGGAGAACCTGGCGCTGCAGGACCAGCTCGACCGCCTCATCGGGACCCAGGCGGCCGCCGAGGCAGCGGTGATCGAGGGCAAGGAACTCCAGGCGCTCTACAGCCTCCCGTCGTTGTCGGGGATCGACACCGAGGTCGCCCGCGTCGTCGGCTACGCGGCCAACAACCTCGACCAGGTGATCGAGATCGACAAGGGGTCGGCCAGCGGCATCGAGGTCGGGATGCCGGTCGTGAACCAGGCCGGTCTCGTCGGCAAGGTCACCCAGGTGTCGACCAACTCGGCGCGGGTGATGCTCGCGACCGACGCTCGCTACAGCATCGCCGTCAAGGTCACCTCCTCCGATCAGGCGCTGGCCGACACGCCGACCGACACCACGCCATCGGGTCTGGACCCGCAGCAGGTCGCCGACGCCGCGACGACGACCACCAGCACCACGGTGCCGGCCGCGCTCGTGCCAGGGGTCACCGGACCCGACGGCCTTCCGGTTCCGGCCACCACGCTGCCGGGTGCCTCGGCGGCCGATCCGTTCGTGGATGCGACCGGTCGCCAGCTGACCGAGGCCGAGGTCCTGGCGCTCGCCGATGCGTTCAACACGACCGATTCCGTGCCGGCGGATTCCGTGCCCGGCCGATTCGGTGCCGGCCCTCGGCGAGCGCGGCGACGACCACCAGCACCACGACGACGGTGCCGGTCATCGAGAAGGAGTACGGGGCGCTCGAGGGGCGTGGCCGACTGCGGCTGCCCCAGATCCGTTTCCTGCAGGACACGCCGTCGCTCGCGGAACTCCAGGCGGGAGACCTCGTCGAGACCGCCGGCGGATCGGAGAGCCTGGCGCCACCGGGAATCCCGGTCGGTCGCGTGCTGAACCGGGCGAATCGTCCCGGATCGGGCGGCCCCCTGCTCGACGTGCAGTTGAACGCCGACCTCGCCCGCCTCAACTTCGTCCGAGTGGTCCTGTACAAGCCGCTGTCCGAAGTCGGCCAGTGACCGTCGACCGACGACCGGTGAGCCCTCGGGCCAACTGATGTTCGCGGCGTTCGTCCAGGGACCTCTGGTCAGGTTGATTCCCGTCGGCATGGTGCTGCTGGCACTGCAGCGCACGATCTTCGTCGAACTCCAGTTCCACGGCGTGATCATCCAGGTGATGATGGCGACCGCGGCGGCCGCCGGAGCTGCCGGCGGGAGCGAGCGAGGGGCCCTCGCAGGGTTCGTGTTCGGGATCATGTTCGACCTGGCGGAGGGCACGCCGTTGGGCTCGACCGCGACCGCCATGACGATCGCCGGCGTGGTCGGCGGGTTGCTGGCACTGATCGCCGCCGACCCGCAGTGGTGGCTGAATGCGTTGTTCACCGGCCTGGGCGCTGCGGCGGGGGCGCTCATGATTCCGGTCGTGCGACTCTTCGTCGGCGAGCCCGAGCCGTTCCAGGATCGGCTCGCACTGGTGGTTCCGGTGGTGGCGATCTCGGCGGCGGTGATGAGCCCCGTGCTGGTGCCGCTCGCGCGATGGTGCCTGCGCATGACGCGACCCGAGTGGACGCAACCCATCGGTGGCGACGCTCCGGTCTGAGCCGGGTCCGAGCCGAGTATGAGTCAGGTGAGAATCCGCGACTTGTCGCCCAGCGCCGCCCGCTCACTGCAACACGTTTGTAACATGCAGACTGGTATGTCATGGTGATCTCCGCCCTCATCGACGCGCGGGTGCGCAGTGGCCGCTGACAAGCGCGCCGCGCGCCTCGGGGTGTTGGCGCTCGTGGGCATGCTGCTGTTCGGACTCGTCGGAGCCCGGCTGTGGTTCCTGCAGACCGTCGAACAAGAGAGCCTGCAGGCCGAGGTCAACCAGACGAAGCTGCGCACCGTGCCGCTCCTGCCCGAGCGCGGCCGCATCTTCGACGCCGAAGGACGGATCCTCGCCGACAACGACCGTGTGCTCACCGTCGGCGTGGAGTGGCAGATCATTCGCAGCAAGGCGTACCGCACCGAGATCTTCCGCCGGCTGTCCGGATGGGTCAACGTGCCGATCGAGGACATGGAGGCCCGCTATCAGAGCGGGATCTACAGCCCCTTCCTGCCGATGCCCGTGGCCGAGGACATCGACGAGCGCACGGCCGATCGCGATCGAAGAACGAGTCGAGGACCTGCCGGGCGTGTCGATCCTCGAAGAGTCGCGGCGCGTCTATCCCTACGCCCCGCTGGCGAGTCACGTGGTGGGGTACCTGGGACGCATCACGGCCGAGACGAAGGACGACTACCAGAGCAACGGGTACTACCTCAACGAACGTGTCGGTCAGTTCGGCATCGAGCTGAGCATGGAGGACGAGCTCCACGGCAAATGGGGGTCGGTCACCTACGAGGTCGACAACGCGAACCGCATCGTCCGAGAAGTCGAACGGATTCCGCCGATCAACGGCAACGACGTCCAGCTCACGATCGATCTCGACCAGCAACAGTTCGCCGAACAGGCGCTCCAGACGCAGCTCCGTCTCCGCCAGCAGGTGACGGCGAGGAACCCGTTGGACCCCGAGACGAACTTCGAGGAGCGTGTGTTCCCGGAGTATCCCGAGGAGGTGCCGTACAAGGCGCCGGCCGGATCGGTGGTCGTCCAGAACTACCAGAACGGTCAGATCATCGCGCTCGCGAGCTATCCGACCTTCGACAACCGGTGGTTCGAGGCCGACCTGGGTGACGGCAAGTTCGAACAGGTCTTCCCGTCGGTCGACGCCAGCGGCGAACCCATCGACCCCGACGAGTCGATCCTCGTCAACCGGGCCATCCAGGGCCGCTACAACCTCGGGTCGACGTTCAAGCCGTTCACCGCCTTCGCCGCGCTCGACAGCGGGCTGTTGACGACGAACGACTACTACCGCGACGAAGGTTCGTACCGGATGGAGTCGGTCGAGAACGACAAGTGCAACTCGGGCCTCGTGCGGTGCGTCTATCGCAATGCCACCTGTAGCGGCACCAGTCGACCCTGCGTGTACGGCTCGGTCGACGTCGAAACCGCGCTCGCCGTGTCGTCGGACGCGTTCTTCTACCGCATCGGTGAACTCATCATGTGGAACAACGACAATCAGCCGATCCTGCAGGAAGAGGTGCGCAAGTTCGGCTTCGGGTCCGACCCCGGTATCGAGTTGCCGTATGCCTTCGACGGCACCGTTCCCGACGCGGCGCTGAAGGCCGACTACGCCGAACGCGGTGTCATCAGTGAAGCCGAGGGTTCGAACTACTTCACCGGCGACAACGTCCAACTCGCCATCGGCCAGGGCCTGCTGTCGGCGTCGCCACTGCAACTCGCGATGGGATATTCCACGATCGCGAGCAGGGGGTTTCTCATGAAGCCCGAGATCATCAAGGCCATCTGGCAACCGGGCGTGCCCGATTCCGCGACGCAGGGATACGCCGACCTGTCCGACGCGAAGTTGGCCGAGCCGGCCAATGTGTCGGGCGAGGTCATCCGCCAGATCCCGATGACCGACGAGACCTGGCAGGAGATCGACAACGGTCTGCATCGCGTGATCACCGGGCCGGGTACGACGAGCGACTATTACCACTCGACCACCGGCGAGAAGCTCTTCTACTACTACCCCGACAGCGCCATCCCGCTGGCGGGCAAGACAGGCACGGCACAGGGTGCCGGCAACTATCCGTGGAACGACTCCTCGGCCTTCGCGGCATACAGCCGTGACCCGGCCCGGCCGTACACGGTGTCGGCGTATCTCGAGAAGGCCGGGTACGGCTCGCAGGCCGCGGCGCCCGTGGTGAAGTGCATGTTCCTGCAGATGTCGGGCCTCGAGCAGTCCGATCCCGTCGTGTTGTCGGATGCACTCGACACCACCTCCAATCTGCCGGCGCAGCCCGTCCAGTTGGCCGACCCGAGCTGCTTCGACGGCCGGTTCGATGGCGGCGTGCGGCCGATCGACTAGTCGTGGCGATCTCCTTCCTGTCGCGCAAGCCGGACTCGGGTCTCGGCAACATCGGCGCGAGCCCAGCGGCGCCGAGCCGCAACGTCGATTGGGTCCTGCTGTCGGTGCAGGCGATCTTGACCGTGATGGGATGCTTCGTCGTGTTCTCCGCATCCCGGACACGCCTCGAGAGCGACCCGTACGCGTTCGTGACACGACAGGTCGTGTTCGCGATCATGGCCACCGTCGTCATGCTCATCGTGATGTCGGTCGACTACGAGTGGTGGAAGGACCGAGCCCGGTTCCTCTACGGGCTCACCCTCGTGATCCTGTCGTTGCTGTTCCTGCTCGGGATCGCTTCGGGCGAGGATCGCATCTCGTTCGACCTGGGGCCCTTCAATTTCCAGCCGGCGGAGATGGCCAAGTTCACGACACTGCTGATGCTCGCGACGTACCTGGCCGAGGAGCGCAGCGACGAGGTGTCGTATCCCCGATTCCTGGGCGGCCTGATGATCGTGGGGGCGCCCGCTGTGCTCGTGATCATCCAGCCCGACCTGGGATCGGCGTCGGTGCTCGTGTCGATGGCGATGGGCGTGCTCCTGGTGGCCGGTGCCAAGGCCCGCTACATCGTGTTGATCACGCTGCTGTCGGTGACGACCGTGCTCGCAGCGTTCGTCGGGCGACTGGTGAACGACTATCAGGCTGCTCGCATCCGTGCGCTCGTCAATCCTGCGGCGGCCAACCAGAACGACCTCTACCAGGCCGACAATGCCATGCGCGCCATCGGCACGGGCGGGGTGTGGGGCAAGGGGTGGCTGAAGGGGCCGTTGACCAATGGTCGTGACATCCCGGTCATGTGGGCCGACTTCCCGTTTGCGGCGATCGGTGAACAATTCGGGCTGATCGGTTCGGCCGTCGTGCTCGGGCTCATCGGTGTGGCACTCGTGAGGATCTGGCGGATCGCGCACCTGTCGCGCGACCTGTTGGGCACCTACCTGTGCGCAGGAGTGTTCACGATGGTGCTCTGGCAGACGTTCCAGAACATCGGGATGACACTCAAGATCATGCCGGTGACCGGCCTGCCGTTGCCCTTCATCTCCTACGGAGGTTCGGGGTTGATCGTCTACTTCGCGATGTTCGGACTCGTGCAGTCGGTCCACATGCGCCGAATGCGTTGACGACGCGATTCGGTCGAGAAATCGACGGTCATCCCTCGACTCGGCGTCGCACCAACTAGAATTGCCAACCCAGTGGCCAACTTCGACGGACTCATCCCCCATGAGCGGTTGCGCGAGCAGCGCAGTCGGGTCGGTTCACGTACAAGTCGAAACGCTCGCCTGGGGGCGATGCGTCTTCCCGGGACCGTCGACCGGCGGATCCGCACGTCACGAGCAACCGGAACCCACCGCACAGCGCGGACGGTCCCCGTTGCGGAGAGCGCCACCTGCGCTGCTCTCCTGAGAAGGGACTCCCTCCAACATGGATCACTCCGAAACCGACACTCCCGCCGAGGTGGCGGCCAGCACACCGCCAACTGACGGGCCTGCCACGGCTGCCGTCGAGGTCGCGCCCAGTGCGTCGCCCAGTGCACGCCGAGTGGCGCCGAACCGTCTGACGATCAGCCGCTCGACGAAGGTTCGACGACCGGAGCGGGCACGTCGAGCGCCGCCCGCCGTCGACGCGGCTCTCGTGGTGGACAGCGTCGTCGTGGCGCGGGCCAGGGCGCCGAGACGCCGGATGCCGATGACGATGCCGATGACGATGCTCAGTCGTCCGACGACGACGACGATCGCAACGATGTCGAACTTCCGGAACCGATCGGCGAAGGTCGAGCGTCGGTCGAAGCTGCCGAGAAGGCACTCGTCCGCAAGCCCCGAATCGGCGACACGATGCCGATCCCCACGTCACCGCCACCCGGCCCGGCGCGGGCGGCCGGGGGGTGCCGGAGCGCGACAAGCAGGGCGGCGACAAGCGTCGACGCCGCCGGGGCTCGGGCGAGTCGACGGGCGATGGGCGATCCTCGACAGCCGAGACATCTGCGGCCCGCAGCGGCCAGGGCGGATCCGAGTCCGGCGCGAAGAAGAGCCGTCGCGCCCGTGGGCGGGGCAAGGGCCGCGCCGATGACGGTCAACTCGACGATGCGATGCTCGAACAGCGCCGGGGACGCGAACGCAACGGCAAGCCGATCGGTCGCTACTTCATGGCCGTGCAGGTCCGCCCCGGCATGGCCCAGGTGGGTGTGCTCGAGGGCCGCAATCTGATCGAGCACTACGTGAGTCGTCCGGCCGACGACGTCAGCCAGATCCACGGCAACATCTACGTGGGCCGCATCCAGAACGTCCTGCCGGGCATGGAAGCCGCGTTCGTCGACATTGCCACGCCCAAGAACGCCGTGCTCTACCGCGGCGACGTGCAGTACGACGCCGAGGACATCGACGAACGCGGCAAGAACCCGCGCATCGAAGACATCCTGAAGAACAAGCAGTTGATCATCTGCCAGGTGACGAAGAACCCGATCGCCCACAAAGGAGCGCGTCTCACCCAGGAGGTGTCGCTGCCCGGCCGGTTCGTCGTGCTCATCCCGAACTCGAAGACCTACGGCATCTCCAAGCGGCTTCCCGACGATGTCCGCAAGCGTCTGCGCGGCATCCTCGACCGCGTGAAGCCCGACGAGCACGGCCTCATCGTGCGCACCGCTGCCGAGACCGCCACCGAGCAGGAACTGGTGGCCGACATGACGATCCTGCTGCAGCAGTGGGAGGAGATCGCCGAGAAGGCGGCCAAGGCGCAGCGGCCGACGTTGCTCTACCGTGAACCCGAGTTGGCCGTGCGGGTGATCCGTGAGGAGTTCAACGCCGACTACCGCGGCGTGGTCATCGACGACGAGCGTCTGCATCGTGAGGTCCAGCGGTACGTCGCAGCGTTCAATCCCGAGCTGGCCGACCGCATCGAGTACTACGACGCGGCGGCCGAGGGCCTGTCGGTCTTCGAGAAGCATCACATCCACGAGCAGGTCCACAAGGCGCTCGACCGCAAGGTGTGGCTGCCATCGGGTGGCTCGCTCATCATCGAGCACACCGAGGCGTTGACGGTGATCGACGTGAACACCGGCAAGAACGTCGGCAAGTCGAACCTCGAAGACACCGTGTTCGTGAACAACATGGAAGCCGCCGTCGAGATCGCCAAGCAGCTCCGACTGCGCGACATCGGTGGCATCATCGTGATCGACTTCATCGACATGGAGATCAAGGGCAACCGGGCCAAGGTCGTCGACATCTTCCGCGACGCGTTGGCACGCGACAAGACCCGCTCGCAGGTGTTCGACATCACCGAGCTCGGTCTCGTGGAGATGACCCGCAAGCGCATCGGCGAAGGCCTGCTCACCGAGTACTCCGAGATCTGCCCCGACTGCGAGGGACGCGGCGTTCTCGTCGACTACTCGTTGCTGGAGTGACCGTCACATGAGACGAAGGGCCAGACCCTGCCTCTCATTAGCCTGAGGGCATGCAGATCGAGATCACCGACGAGGCGCGGACGCTGTTGGAACGCAAGGGCGGCACGATGTCGATCGACTTCATCCGTCCCACCGGTTGAGGCAAGGTCGCCGAGGTGTCGGTCGACACCAATGTGAAGGGCAAGAACCTGGCGCCGTACCGCAAGCTGCGCCACGAGCGTTTCCAGATCCTGATCTCACCGACGCTGATCGGCATGGCCGAGTCGATGCGGGTGGTCACCAAGGGTCGGCTGTCGAAGTCGCTCGCCGTCGAGTTCCGCGCGGCCGACGGGGGCACCGACGACACGTGCAGCATCTGACCGTCCGCCTAGGGTCTGGCGATGGCTGATCTCCTGGCATTGTCCTCCCGGGTCATCGATTCGGGTGTGGTCGACGAACCCGTCAACCGCGTCACCAACGAGCTGTCGGAGCTGGCCGACGGGTTGGCGATCGTGGAGAGCTTCAGCCACAGCATCGTGCTCGACGCAGGCGAGGGGCTCGTCGCCTTCGACGCCTCGCACGCTCGAACGGGTGCGGACGTCGTTGCGGCCATCCAGGGTTGGAGCACGACGCCCGTCACCCAACTCGTGTATACCCACGGCCACGCCGATCACGTCGGCGGGAGCCCTGACTTCGCCGCCGCGTTCGACCGCATGACCGTGGTCGGCCACCGCAATGTCGACGAACGCTTCGACCGCTACGCCTACACGAACGACTGGAACGTGCGCATCAACGCCCGCCAGTTCGGCGGTGTTCGGGGCGATTTCGGGATGGGGGCGACGCAGGAGTTCATCCCGTCGACGACGCTGCGTCCCAGCCATGTCGTCGACGACCACGACACGGTGTCCGTCGGCGACACCACGATCGAACTCCACCACGCTCGCGGTGAGACCGACGATCACCTGTGGGGCTGGGTTCCTGAGCGCAAATGGCTCTTCACCGGCGACTTCGTGATCTGGAACTTCCCGAACGCCGGCAATCCACAGAAGGTCCAGCGCTATCCGATCGAATGGGCAGCCGCCCTTCGCTCAATGGCCGAGCGAGGCCCGGAACTGCTCCTGCCGGCTCACGGCCTGCCGATCGAGGGGAGCGACCGCATCGCGCTGGTGCTCACCGACATCGCGGGCGCACTGGAGCATCTCGTGTCCGAGGTCGTCGACATGATGAACGCCGGCGAGGTGCTCGACGCGATCGTCCACAACGTGCATGTGCCGGACGACGTGCTGGCCAAGCCGTACCTCCGGCCGCTCTACGACGAACCCGAGTTCGTCGTCCGGAACATCTGGCGTCAGTTCGGTGGCTGGTGGGACGGCGCACCGAGTCGACTCAAGCCGGCCGCCGACTCGGCTCTGGCGGCAGAACTGGCCGACCTCGCCGGTGGCGCGACCGTGCTGATCGATCGCGCGATGCAGCTCTGCGAGGTCGGTGACTTCCGTCTCGCGTGCCACCTCGCCGACCTCGCCGGATGGGCTGAACCTGCCGATCCTGGCGTGCACGCGTCACGTGCCGTGATCTACCGGACTCGGCGGGCAGCGGAGAGCTCGTTGATGGCCAAGGGCATCTTTGCGGGTGCCGCGAGGGATTCAGAGGCCATCGCGGGTTGAGCCGGCGAGTTTGGCCGCTAGCATCGGACAACGCTATGTACGCAGTCATCGCCTCAGGCGGCAAGCAGGAAAAGGTGGCCGAAGGCCAGCAGGTACGAGTTGAACTGCTCGACGCCGATGAGGGCAGCGACGTGTCGCTGACCCCCGTCATGGTGGTCGATGGAGCAACCGTTCTCGCGACGCCAGATGAGCTCAAGGGCGCATCGGTCACCGGCAAGATCATCGGCCAGGTCAAGGGTCCGAAGATCAACGGCTACACCTTCAAACGCCGCACCAACAACCATCGTCGCTACGGCCATCGTCAGAAATATCACCTCGTCGAGATCACCTCGATCACGGTCTGACGGCCGACACACTGATTCGAACGGAGTAGAGCACTCATGTCAAAGACAAAAGGTGGCGGTTCAACCCGCAACGGTCGCGATTCCAACGCCCAGCGCCTCGGCGTGAAGGCCTTCGGCGGCAGCTCGATCACCGCCGGCACGATCATCGTGCGTCAGCGTGGCACCAAGTTCCACCCCGGCAAGAACGTCGGCAAGGGCAAGGACGACACCCTGTTCAGCCTCGTCGACGGCACGGTCGAGTTCGGTCAGATGAAGGGCCGCAAGTCGGTCAGCGTCATCGCCGCCGACGCCTGATCACCACCAACACCATCTGAACGCCGACACGGCCGGGGCCGTCGAGCCCCGGCCGTTTCGCGTCCCCAACCCGAAATTCGGAGCGAACGTCCCGCTCAGCGGGACGTTCGCTCCGAATTTCGGACTTGATGTTCGGGTTTGATGGGTCAGGCGTCGGCGAGGTTCGCTTCGAGGGTGTCGACCTCGACGTTCAGTGCCGCCGGGAGACGGTCGCCGAAGCGGGCGTAGTGCTCACGGATCTGCGGGATGGCGGCCTGCCAGCCGTCGACGTCGACCGACAGCAACGTGTCGAGGTCGGCGTCGTCGATCTCGAGGCCGTCGGTGTCGAGGGCCGCCCTCGTCGGGAGCTTGCCGATCGGCGTGTCGATTGCCTCAGCGGTGCCGTTCACGCGCTCGAAGACCCACTTGAGCACCCGACTGTTCTCGCCGAAGCCAGGCCACAGGAACCGGCCGTCGTCGTCGCGGCGGAACCAGTTGACGAAGAAGATCCTCGGCAGGTTGGCCGGGTCGGTCGCCTTCTCCATGCCCAACCAGTGGGCGAAGTAGTCCGCGTAGTTGTAGCCGCAGAACGGCAGCATGGCCATCGGGTCGAAGCGCAGGGTGCCCACGGCCCCCTGCGCGGCAGCGGTGGTCTCCGACGCCATGATCGATCCGAGGAACACGCCGTGCTCCCAGTTGTTCGCCTCGGTGACGAGCGGCACGGTGGTGCGCCGACGACCACCGAAGAGAATCGCCGAGATCGGCACTCCGGCCGGATCCTCCCATTCGGCGGCGATCGACGGGCACTGCACGGCGGGTGCCGTGAACCGTGCGTTCGGATGGGCGGCCGGTGTCTCCATCTCGGGATTCCAGGCGTTGCCCCTCCAGTCGGTGGCACGGGCCGGCGTGGTGTCGGTCATGCCCTCCCACCACACGTCACCGTCGTCGGTGAGCGCCGTGTTGGTGTAGATGCAGTTGCCCCAGAGCGTCTCCATCGCGTTGGCATTGGTGTCCCAGCCGGTGCCGGGCGCGACGCCGAAGAAACCGGCCTCCGGGTTGATTGCGTACAGCCGGCCGTCGTCGCCGAACTTCATCCAGCAGATGTCGTCGCCGATCGTCTCGGCCTTCCATCCGGGAATCGTCGGGACGAGCATCGCCAGGTTGGTCTTGCCGCACGCCGACGGGAACGCGCCGGCGATGTACTTCGACTCGCCCTGCGGGTTCGTCAGCTTGAGGATCAGCATGTGCTCGGCGAGCCAGCCGTCGTCGCGGGCCATCACCGACGCGATGCGCAGCGCAAAGCACTTCTTGCCGAGGAGCGCGTTGCCGCCGTAGCCCGACCCGTACGACCAGATCTCACGGGTCTCGGGGAAGTGCACGATGTACTTGTTCTCGGCGTCGCACGGCCACGGCACGTCGGTCGCGCCGTCGATGAGCGGCGCCCCGACGGAATGCAGACAGGGCACCCAGTCGGTGTTGCCGAGGGCATCGAGTGCGCCCTGACCCATCCGGGTCATGATCCGCATGTTGGTCGCCACGTACGCCGAGTCGGTGAGCTGGATTCCGATGTGGGCGATGGGTGAGCCGAGCGGGCCCATCGAGAACGGCACGACGTACATCGTGCGGCCCCTCATCGAACCGGTGTAGAGCCGCTTCATCTCCGCGCGCATCTCGGCGGGATCACGCCAGTTGTTGTTCGGACCGGCGTCGGACTCGTTCGCCGCACAGATGAAGGTGCGGTCCTCGACGCGTGCCACGTCGCCCGGATCGGAGTGCGCCCAGTAGCTGTTGGGTCGCTTGGCGTCGTCGAGCTTCGTGAACGTGCCCGAGGTGACGAGCTGTTGACACAGTTGCTCGTACTCGTCAGCGGAACCGTCGCACCAGTAGATGTCAGCGGGCTGCATCACCGCTGCCCATTCGGACACCCAGTCCTTGAGGCGTTGGTTGGTCGTGGTTCCGCTCATCTCGTGACTCCTCGTTGAGTTCGTGGTGTGGCATTCGGTGGGGGTTGCGTGCAGTCATGCGCGCGCCATGGCGAGCACGTCGATCACTGGCTCCCAGCGTAGGGCGCGACGATGCCGCGAGCGAAACACAGCAGGGGGGCCGAATGTCACGTTTTGGCCGCCACGGCGCGGCGGCGCGCTCAGGCGCCGGGGGTCTTCATGTCGACCTCGGAGCCCAGGTGCAGGTGCGTGGCCTGGCCGGCATCATCGAGGTCGAACACCACACGCTGGCCTTGGCGCAGCATGCGGAAGATCGAACCCGCCAGCGCGTCGGCGGCGAGTTCGTAGTCGTTCAGATCGGTGTCGGACATCACGAGTCCGTCACCGGTTGCGGGGTCGTAGGCCTTGATGACGCCCTGCATGTCGTGTCGGCTCAGCCGGCCTTGACGATCTTGCCGGACTTGATGCAGCCCGTGCAGACGTTGACGCGCTTCGCGGCGCCGTTGACCTGCGCGCGAACCCGCTGGATGTTCGGGTTCCAGCGACGCTTGGTGCGGCGATGCGAGTGAGACACCGACATGCCCCATGACGGGCCCTTGCCACACACTTCACATTTCGATGCCATTGGATTCTCCTGCGGGCCGCCGGGAACCCCGGCTCGATCACGTTGGACGGGTCGTCAGACGACTCGTTTGTCGCCCCTCGACGTTTCCGCCTGTCGGGACAGCCATGAAATGCTACCAAGGCGCGCCGTCAGCGCCACGCCGAACGGCCAAGTCGATCGCCACCTGGTCGTCGAGGCATCACGTGCGGCCCGATGCCTCATAGGCTGCTCGGTCGTGCCCACCCTGGAACGGTTGAACACCGCTGCCCTTCGCGAATCGGTCAGAACCTTTCGCGACACCGTCCGTGAGCACTCTCACGGCCTCAATCGGCTCAATGTGTATCCGGTGCCCGACGGCGACACCGGCACGAACATGGCGCGCACGCTCGATGCCGTGGTCGCCGAGATGGAGACCGCGGCCGACGATGACCACGACGCGACCTGCGACGCCATCAGCTACGGCTCGCTCATGGGGGCGCGTGGCAACAGCGGGGTGATCCTCAGCCAGATCATGCGGGGTTTCGCCGGCACGCTCAAGGCACAGGCCGACGTGCGGGGCGCGAAGTTCGCCGAGGCGCTGCAGGCCGCTGCCGCAGGCGCCTACGAAGCGGTGCTCAAGCCGATCGAGGGCACGATCCTCACCGTGTGCCGCGAGAGCGCCGAAGCAGCCAAGGTCGCAGCCGATGCAGGTGGAACGCTCGCCGAGGTCGTTCGCGCCGCTCGTGCCGCCGGCAAGACGGCGCTCGACAACACGCCCGAGCAACTCCAGGTGCTCAAGGACGCAGGAGTCGTCGACGCCGGGGGAGCGGGCTTCTTGTTGTTGCTCGACTCGGTGCTCTACGTCGTCGACGGCGAACCGCTTCCGGTGGCCGAGCCCGACGACGGCACCATGGGGGCGGTCGGCGCCGCGTTCGACGTCGTCGCTCACCGTCACGCCACGGCGCCCGGCGAACTCGACGTGAGCGAGCAGCGCTACGAGGTGATGTACTTCCTCGAGTTGGCCGACGAACGCATCCGCGACTTCAAGTCCGGTTGGGGTGCGATCGGTGACTCGATCGTGGTCGTCGGCGGCGACGGTCTGTGGAACTGTCACGTCCACACCAACGAGATCGGCGCTGCGATCGAGGTCGCGCTCGACCTCGGCGGGCGGCCCAAGGCCATTCGCGTGTCCGATCTGTTCGAAGAGGTCGACGAGGAGCACGCCAAGCGAGAGGCCGAACTCGCCGTGACCGCGCACGATGCCCCGATCGCCGACGTGCTGCCCGAGGTGACGACCGCGGTGGTCGCGGTCTGCTCGGGCGACGGTCTCGTCGAGCTGTTCGCCCAACTCGGCGTGCAGGGTGTCGTCACCGGCGGCCAGACGATGAACCCGTCGACGGCCGAGCTGCTCGAGTCCGTGCAGCGAGTCAATGCCGATCAGGTGGTGATCCTGCCGAACAACAAGAACATCATCCCGGTCGCCGAACAGGTCGGAGCGTTGACCGACAAGACCGTGGTGGTCGTGCCGACACGCTCGATGCCCGAGGCCCTCGCCGCACTGGTGGTGTACGACCCCTCGGTCGATGCACCCGACACGGCCGAGGAGATGGCCGAGGCAGCCGAGTCCGTCGTCACGGGCGAGGTCACCCGAGCGGTACGCGACAGCAAGAGCCCGGTCGGAGCGGTCACCGAGGGCGACTGGATCGGGCTGGTGCGCGGTGACGGCATCGCATCGGTGTCGGCAACCGTCGACGGGGCCTCGATGGCGTTGCTCGACCGGATCGTGGGAGACGACGCCGAACTCGTGACCATCATCACGGGCATCGATGCGGGCGACGCCACCACTGATGCGATCCGGGCGTGGCTGCGTGACCATCGCGGCGACGTGGCGGTCGAGGTGCACCGGGGCGGCCAGCCCCTCTATCCGTATCTCTTCGGAGTCGAGTGACGTCACTGTCGCTGCGCGACCTCGCCGGGATCGATGTCGGCCGGCTGAAGGGCGTTGGTGACAAGAAGCGCGCGTCGCTGGCAGGCATCGACGTCGACAACCTCCTCGATCTGCTCACCTTCTACCCCCGGCGATGGGTCGATCGATCGAACGAGGCGCGCATCGCCGATCTCGTTCCGGGCGACGAGGCGCTGGTACTCGCCACGGTTCGATCGGTGACCAAGCGGACCACGCGCAATCGCCGCACGATGGTGACCGCCAACGTCGGCGACGGCTCGGGACGCATGGAGGTGGTGTTCTTCAACCAGCCCTGGCGTGAGCGGCAGCTGCGCGAAGGGCTCCAGATCGCGCTGTTCGGCAAGGCCGACGTGTACCGGGGCGGGTTGCAGATGTCGAACCCCGTGGTCGACCTCATCGGTGATCGCACCGGTCGCATCGTGCCGATCTACCCGCAGAGCGAGAAGGCACAGATCAACACCTGGGAGGTGGCCGGGTGGGTCGAAGAGGCGTTGCGTCGCTGTCGTGAGCGCGGCATCGACGACACGTTGCCCGATCACATCCGTCACCGACTCGGACTGCTGACGCGCTTCGACGCATTCGCCAACATCCATCTGCCCGAGAGCATCAAGGACAAGGAGCAGGCGCGCCGGCGTCTCGCATTCGACGAGCTCCTCCGGGTGCAGCTGGTCCTGGTGCTGCGCAAGCGGGCGATGGAGCGCGAGCAGCGCGGCCTCCAACACGAAGTCGACGGAGATCTCGTCCATCGCTTCTACGACGCGCTGCCGTACGCGCTCACCGGTGCCCAGCTGCGCACGATCGACGAGATCGAGACCGACCTCGCCGCACCGCACCCGATGCACCGGCTGCTGCAGGGCGACGTGGGTTCCGGCAAGACCGTCGTGGCCGTGGCCACGATGCTCGCCGCAGTGCAGGGCGGGCACCAGGCGGCCCTGATGGCGCCGACCGAGGTGCTCGCCGACCAGCACGCAACGGGCGTACGGGCGTTGCTCGCCGGGGTGAACGTCCCCGATTCCGACAACCTGTTCGGTGATCGACCGTTGCGCGTCGAGTTGTTGACGAACCGGGTGACGGGTTCCGACCGCAGGGATGTTCTGGCCGGCCTGGCCGACGGCACGGTCGACATCGTCATCGGAACGCATGCCCTGATCCAGGACGCCGTCGACTTCGCCAGCCTCGGTGCGGTGGTCGTCGACGAACAACACCGCTTCGGGGTCGAGCAACGAGCGGCCCTTCGGGCGAAGACGGACCGGTGGTGTCGTTCCGGACATGCTGGTGATGACAGCGACACCGATCCCGCGCACCGCGGCGATGACCGTGTACGGAGATCTCGACGTCAGCGTCCTCGACGAACTCCCGCCCGGGCGCACGCCGATCGTCACGAAGTGGGCCGAAGGCCCGCTGCTCGAAGCCGAGGTGTGGGCCGACATCCGATCGCAGGTCGCCGACGGCCGTCAGGCCTACGTGGTGTGTCCGTTGATCGGCGAGAGCGAGAAGCTCGAAGTGGCCTCGGCCGAGGAGACCTTCGAGCGGCTTGCAGCGGGCGAGCTGGCGGGTCTCCGACTCGGATTGCTGCACGGGCGCCTGTCGCCGGCCGAGAAGGAAACGACGATGGATGCCTTCCGAGCCGGCGAGTTGGACGTACTGGTGGCGACCACGGTGATCGAGGTCGGCGTCGACGTTGCGAATGCCACGGTGATGGCGATCCTCGACGCGGACCGTTTCGGCATCGCCCAGCTGCATCAGCTGCGAGGTCGCGTGGGTCGTGGAGCGCACGCCTCCACGTGCTGGTTGGTCACCCAACAGCCCGGCGACGACGAGATCGGTGCAGGCAACCCTCGGGTGGAGGCGCTCGTGGCGACCACGGATGGTTTCGAGCTCGCCGAGATCGACCTCGACCTGCGAGGCGAGGGCACGTTGATGTCGACCGTCGCAGAAGGGCCGCAGCGACCTGAAGCTGGCGTCGCTGCGCCGCGATCGCAACCTGGTGGAGTTGTCCCGTGAGGTCGCGTTCGAGATCGTCGATGCCGACCCCGAACTGGAAGGTCAGCCCGGCCTCGCCGACGAACTCGACCTCCTGTTCAGCGAGTCCGACGAGCAGTTCCTCACCAAGAGCTGACCGGTGAGCTGATCAGTCGCCGCGGGCCACTTCCTCGTCGTCTTCGTCGGACATGACGAGATCCCATCGGTCGAGACAGTCTTCGCAGCGGTAGGCGATGATGTCGCCGGGCTCCCAGATGCCGTCCTCGGGCGGGTGCGTCAACAAGAAGCAGCGGCCGCCACAGTCGATGCAGATGATCTGAGGTGTCGGGGTGAGCACCCCACCAGTCTTGCCTGCTCGAAGGTGGGGTCGCGTATCTGCTCGTATCGTTGCGGCATGCGAGTCGTGGCGGGTGAACTGGGTGGGCGTCGACTGGTGACGCCCGACGGCACCTCGACCCGCCCGACGACCGACCGGGTCCGCGAGGCCGTCTTCAACTCGCTCGGCAGCGCCGGCCTGCTCGAGGGTGCACTGGTCGCCGACCTGTTCGCCGGCAGCGGTGCCATCGGGATCGAGGCCTTGTCGCGCGGCGCGGAACGATGCGTCTTCGTCGAACGGGACCGCAACGCCCTTCGGGCGCTCGACGACAACCTCGACGCACTCGACCTGAACGATCGATCCAAGGTGGTGGCGGCCGACGCCGTCAGCGCCGCCGCCACGATCGACGCCGACATCGTGTTCGCCGACCCGCCCTACGACTTCGACGACTGGGCCCTCTTGCTCGGACGGGTGCGCGCCGACCTGGTCGTGGCCGAGTCGGGGTCGACGATCGGGGCCGTCGATGGCTGGGAGACGACCCGCGAGAAGCGCTATGGCCGCACTCGGGTCACCTTCCTCGAACGGCGCGTGACCGGCGATGTAGGGTCTGCATCCCAATGACCACCGGACCAACGCCACTGCGGGTGCTGTATCCAGGCAGCTTCGATCCGATCCACCTCGGTCACGTCGACATCATCGAGCAGGCCCAGGAACTGTTCGGATCCGTCGTGGTGGCGGTGATGCACAACCTGAGCAAGGTGTCCGGTCTGTTTCCCGTCGATGAGCGAGTCGAACTCGCCCGTGCGGCGCTCGCGCACCTCGACGGCGTCACCGTCGTGGCCCAGACCGGCCTCGCCGTGCAGGCGGCCTCACGCGCCGACGTCGACTTCATCGTCAAAGGATTGCGGACCCCCGGCGACTTCGAGATCGAACAGCAGATGGCCCACAACAACTACGCGGTGACCGGCATCCGCACCGTGTACCTTCCCTGCCGCCCCGAATTCGGGTACATCAGCAGCCGCTTCGTCCGCGAGATCGCGAAGTACGGTGGAGCCATCGACCATCTCGTCCCGGCGCCCATCGCCGATGCACTCCGCCGCACCTTCGACGGCGACCAGAACTGAGCGAATCATGAGCCACGACGACCGCGACGGCGATCAGTACGACGACTACGACGACATCGATGACGAGTATCCCGATCCGGGCGTGCCCGGTGGGTACGTCGGCGATGCCGAAACCCTGCTCCGCCGGGCGATCGACATCGTCGCGACCGCTCCGACGATGCCGCTGTCGTCGTCGCCACGCATCGACCGCGACGAGATCATCGAGCTGCTCGAGGAGTCGTTGCACCGGCTTCCCGAGGAGTTGCGCCAGGCCCGCTGGATGCTCAAGGAACGTCAGGAATTCGTCGCCAAGACCCGACGTGAGGCCGACGAACTGCTCGAAGCGGCGCGTGTCCGTGCCGAGCGCATGGTGCAGCGGACCGAGGTCGTCCGCGCCGCCGAGCAGCGTGCGCGCCAGGTCCAGGAGACGGCCGAGGCCGACTCCCGCCGCCTGAAGCACGAGACCGAGGACTTCCTCGACCAGCGGCTCGGCTCGTTCGAGATCCTGCTCGACAAGCTCCAGAAGACCGTGGGCGCCGGCCGTCAGCGCCTGTCGATCGGTGCCGCCGTCGACGACACCTCGATGCTCGCCGTCGAAGAAGAGGATCCCACCAAGGGCTTCTTCGACCAGGACCACTGAACGGGCGTCCCCCGGACATGGCCGATCCACTGCGCCCGCTGCGCATCAACGCCGTCGAACTGCTCCGCCAACCGGGCGCGACGCGTGACGTCGACATCGTCGTCGACGCCGAACCGCTCGAGGCCGCTCACGAACATCTCGCCGGCCAGATCCACGTGGCCCTGCAGCTCCGGGCGATGAACGACGGGATCAAGGTCACCGGTACGGTCAGCGCGCCGTGGGCCACGGTGTGCCGGCGGTGTCTCGTCGACGTGACCGGCATCGCTGTCGGATCGGTCGACGAGCTCTACCAGATCGAGCCACTCGATCCGGAGGCCTACCTGATCGAGGACGGTCAGCTCGATCTCGTGCCACTCGTTCGCGAAACGGAGCTGCTCGAACTCGACCGCGAACGTCAATGTCGCGACGACTGCGCCGGGTTGTGTCCTGTCTGTGGGATCGATCGCAACTCCGGCTCGTGCGACTGCGACGCGACGGTGACCGACCACCGGTGGGACGCGCTCGAGGGATTCGTCGCCGACGACGATTCCTGACACCCGACCCCAGAGAGCGATGAGCGAAGAGCCGGCATTCGGGCCGGTGGCTCATCGCTCGTCGGTGGGGGCGTGGGTCATTGGGCCCGGCGCCCGATAACGTGATGCAGCCCTTGCGGCACGGGTGAGCCCGGCAGCGGGCAGCAATCCACCAACGAACCGGTCGATCATCGACCGAGCGTCCCAACGAGGAAAGCGAACGATGGCCGTTCCGAAGAAGAAGACATCGAAGTCGAAGACCCGCAGCCGGCGGGCGAGTGCCTGGCGGCTCAACGCGCCGGCGCGCAGCCTGTGCCCGCGCTGTGGCAACGCCAAGACGCCGCACACGGTCTGTCCGTCCTGCGGCTGGTATCGCGACCGCGTCGTCGTCGACGTCGGCTGATCTCCGCATCGATGCTGCCTGTAGCCGTCGACGCCATGGGCGGCGACGACGCTCCCGGCCCCATCCTGGCCGGGGCCCATCGAGCTGCCGCATCGGGCATCCCCGTGGTGCTCGTCGGTCCCGCCGACCTCGACGGTCGGACCGCTCCTGACGGTTCGGTGCTCGATCTGATCGAGGCCTCCGAGGTCATCGGCATGCACGACGACCCCGCTCAGGGTGTTCGTCGCAAGAAGGACTCCACGCTCGTGCGCGCCGCCGAGGCTGTGCGTGACGGCAAGGCCAGCGCCATGATCTCTGCCGGCAACACCGGTGCGACGATGGCGGCGGCGTTGCTGCGTATGGGTCGCATCTCCGGCGTCAAGCGCCCTGCGGTGGCCACGCCGATTCCGGTCCCGGGCGCGAAGCCCACCGTGCTGCTCGACGCCGGGGCCAACTCCGAGGTCCAGGCCGAATGGCTCGTCCAGTTCGCACTGATGGGGTCGGTGTACGCGCACCACCGCTTCGACATCGAATCGCCGCGGGTCGGACTGCTCTCGATCGGCGAGGAACCCGGCAAGGGCGACTCGCTGCGCAAGGAGACCTACGAGCTGCTCGGCGCCGCATCGAATCTGAACTTCATCGGCAACGTCGAGGGCCGCGACGTGATGAGCGCCGACCTCGACGTCTGCGTGACCGACGGATTCACCGGCAACGTCGTCCTCAAGAGCCTCGAAGGCGGCATGAGGGTGATCGTCAACGCGATCCTCGAGGCGTTCGCGGCCGAAGAGCACTACAAGCCACATGCCGATGCGCTGATGCCGGCCCTGCTGTCGCTCTACCAGACGCTGAGTCCCGACACGTACGGCGGCGCAGTGCTCCTGGGCGTCGACGGGGTGTGCATCATCTCGCACGGCTCGTCGGGCGAGACGGCGATCGCCAACGGGATCGGCGTGGCGCGCGACATGGTCGAGCACGACATGGTCGGCGAGATCCGCGCCGCGATCGCCCGCAACACGGCCTGAGCCGACCGGCAAGTAGACTCTCCGCTCGTGCCAGCAGAGACCGAACAGGGCCCACTCGAGCGTGAGGAGATCTTCGAGATCGTCCGCGACCGACTCGCCGACATCCTCGAGATCGATCCGTCGACGATCAGCGAGGGTCAGTCGTTCGTCGACGACCTCGACGCCGACTCGCTGGCGCTGATCGAACTCGTCGAGGCGCTCGAAGAGACGCTCAACGAGCGCACCATCGGTTTCCGCATCGAAGACGAAGACCTCGAGGACCTCAAGACGGTGCGCGACGCCGTCGACTACGTCTACGATCGGGTCAAGTAGACCGCATCGTCACGTGGTGACGTCCGGATCCGACGCTGATCTCGCAGCGCTGGCCGATCGCATCGGCCACCGGTTCGCCGACGAGGCGCTGCTGCGCCGTGCGCTCGCCCATCGCTCGTGGTGCGCCGAGACGCCCGGTGCGATCAGCAACGAGCGGCTCGAGTTCCTCGGCGATGCCGTCCTCGGCTGGGCGATCGCCGACATCGTGTACCACCGCTACGACGTGGCCGAAGGCCAGCTGACCGACCTGCGCAAGAGCGTGGTCAACGCCATCGCGCTGGCCGAGGTCGCCCAGGAGCTCGATCTCGGGCCGCACATCCTGCTCGGCCAGGGCGAGGCCGCCGCGGGGGGTTCCGACAAGCCGTCGATCCTGTCCGATGCCTTCGAGGCCGTGCTCGGTGCCGTGTACCTCGACGGCGGCGCGGAGGCCGCGTACGGGATGGTCGAACGGCTGGTGATGCCACGGATGCCCGAGACCGCCGACGCCATGGACCAGTTCGACCAGAAGACTCAGCTCCAGGAACTGAGCGCCCGCGCCGGCACGGGGCGCGCCGGTCTACGAGGTGACCTCACGGGGCCCGACCACGCCAAGTCGTTCCACGCGACCGTGCGCGTCGACGGACACGTGATCGGCGAGGGTGACGGTCGATCGAAGAAGGCCGCCGAGCAGGCTGCTGCCGACGCAGGCGTGCCACGACGTTCGAGCTGACGAGTCGTCGCCGTGCCCGAACTCCCCGAGGTCGAAACCGTCCGGCGAGGCCTCGAACGACATCTGGTCGGCCGACGGATCACCTCGGTCGAGGTCGGTCGGGAACGCACGGTCCGCCGCACGTCCCGAGAGGCGCTGATCGACGGGCTGACCGACACCGTCGTCGACGCCGCCGACCGGCGTGGCAAGTACCTCCTGCTGCCGCTCGACTCCGGCGACGCGATGATGATCCACCTGCGCATGAGCGGCCAGGTGCTGCTGGCGGCCGCCGGGTCGCCCCGGCCGCCCCACACCCACGTCGTGATGCATCTCGACGACGGACACGAGGCGTGGTTCGTCGACCCCCGCACGTTCGGCGAGGTGGTGGTGTTCGACCCCGACAACGTCGCGGATCGAGGTGCCCGAGCTGGCCCGCCTGGGCGTCGATCCGATCGCCGAACCATTCGATCCGGCCGATCCTGCGTGCTGCATTCGGCACGTCGAAGCGGGCGCTCAAGCCGCTGCTGCTCGACCAGCACGTGATCGCCGGCATCGGCAACATCTACGCCGACGAGATCCTCCATCGCGCCCGACTCCGGCCCGACCGTGCCGCGTCGACGCTCGATCGTCGTCAGATCCGCGTGCTCCACGCGTCGATCGTCGGCGTGCTGAGCGAGGCCATCGAGGCCGGCGGCTCCACCCTCGGTGACGCCCAGTACGTCGACCTGATGGGCGAGGGCGGTTCGTACCAGGACGACCACCGTGTGTACGGACGCGGTGGCGAGCGCTGTTCGACCTGTGGGCGAGGTTGGATCCGCCGAACGGTGACCGGCGGCCGGAGCACCCACTTCTGTCCCGTCTGCCAGTTTTGATCGGGGATTCAGGGCTGACGAAGGCCGAGCAGGTAGTTTCGCTGCTGCTGTGTTCCTGAAGAGTCTCACCCTCAAAGGGTTCAAGTCGTTCGCCGACAGCACCACCATGGTGCTCGAACCCGGGGTCACCGTGGTGGTCGGGCCCAACGGTTCGGGCAAGTCGAACGTCGTCGACGCCATCGCGTGGGTGCTCGGTGCCCAGGCGCCCAAGGCCGTGCGCAGCCAGAAGATGGACGACGTCATCTTCGCCGGTACCGCGACAGCGTCCGGCGCTCGGCCGCGCCGAGGTGAGCATCACGATCGACAACTCCGCCGGCATCCTCGCCGATCGAGTTCAGCGAGATCACGGTCACCCGCATGCTGTTCCGCACCGGCGACAGCGAGTACGCCATCAACGGGGTGCCGTGTCGGCTGCTCGACGTTCAGGAGCTGCTCTCCGATGCCGGTGTCGGCCGCCAGCAGCACGTGATCGTCAGCCAGGGCCAGATCGACGCCGTGCTCAACGCGCGTCCCGAGGACCGTCGGGCGATCATCGAGGAGGCGGCCGGCGTCCTCAAGTTCCGCAAGCGCAAGGAGAAGGCCGAGCGTCGCCTCGACGCCACCGAGGCCAACCTGCTGCGCGTGCAGGACCTGCTGCGCGAGGTGCGCCGCCAGTTGCGCCCGCTGGAACGTCAGGCCGAGGCGGCTGAACGACACGGCTCACTGATCAGCGAACTGTCCGAGGTGAAGACCTACGTCGCCGGTCGGGAGATCGCGTCGTGGCGGGCCAAGCTCGAGTCGCTGGCGGCGACCCGACTCGACAGCGCGTCGGCCGAGTCGGACTTGAAGTCGGCGCTTGCCGCGCTCGACACCCAGGTGATGGCCATCGAGGCGCAGCTGTCGGCTCGAGGCGAGAGCGACGTGAGCGATCGTCTCGTGCGTGTCGAGCAGCTTCGCGAGCGTGCACGGGGCCTCGCCGCCGTGCTCGTCGAGCGACGCCGATCGCTCGAACGCGACAAGGGCCAGCTGCTCGATGCGGGTGTGGTCGCGAATCTCGAGGCCGACGCCGCCCGGTTCCGGGAGGAACTCGACGCCGTCGTTGTCGCCCTCGCCGCCATCGAACCGGCGTCCGACGCAGCTGCTCGGCGATGAGGAGGCCTTCCGCAACGAGCGCTCGAAGGTGCTCGACGCCGTCGCCACCGACGCGACGGGGACGCAGGCCGCCAGCGCGGCCGCAGAGGTGCGCGGCGAACTCCGCTCCGTACGCGCATCGCACGAGCGCTCCGCCGGTGACCTGCGGCGATTCCGGGAACGGTTCGACTCGCTCGCGCAACGACGCGACGCGAGCGCCGACGACGAGGTGCGCTTCCGCGCCGAGTGCGAGGCGGCCGGGTCGGTCGAGGAGCCACTGGTCGCCGAGTTGGAGCAGGCCGAAGCGGCCCGGGCCGAGGCCGAGTCGGTCCACGAGGCCCGCCAGTCGCTGCGCAACGATGCCGCCGACGCCGTCTCCCGCTGGACCGCGCGGGTCGAGGCGCTGCAGATGGCACTCGACGCTGCCCGCGCCCGTGCCGGCGCCGAGCGGCTGTCGGGCGTCGACGGGGTGCTGGGCACGCTGCTCGACCTGATCGAGATCGACGAGGGTTGGGACCCTGCGGTCGAGGCCGCGCTCGGTGAATCGCTCACGGCTGTCGTCGTCGACGACCCCGCCGCCGGTCGTCGTGCCCTCGCCGCGCTTCGCAGCTCCGACACCAGCGGCGCCGTGATCGCGCTCGGCGCCCGCCCCGCGAGCCCGGCAGCCCCACGAATCGGTGACGCGGTGCGCCCGCACGTTCGCTCCGGCCGACCGGGTGTCAGCACACTGCTCGATGGGCTGCTCGGCGGGGCCGTGCGTCTCGACGATGTCGGCGACGCAGTCGACGCGGCGCTGGCCCATCCCGAGGCCGTCATCGTGACCGGGGGTGGCGACCGGTTCGGGCTCAGCGGCTGGCGCGTCGGCGCCGCCGGGAGTGGCGCGACCGCCGCGGCACTCGACGATGCGGTGGAACAGGCCGGCGCGGCGGAGGGCGAATTGGCACGGGCCGTCGAAGCCCTTGCTGCGGCGGAGCGGACGCTCCAGTCGGCCCGCGCGGCCGAAGCCGAACTCACCCGACGGCTCGACGCCAACGATGCCCGCTTCAGTGCTGCGTCGGAGGGCCTGTCGCGAGCGCAGGGCGAGCATCGTGAGGTGCTCGCCGAGTTGGCGAACCTCGATCGCTCGATCGTCGACCTCACCGGCAACATCGAGCGCGACGACCAGCGGATCGCCGAGCTGGAAGCGCTGCTGCCGGCGTTGGAGTCCGACGAGCAGGCCGAAGCCGATGCTGCCCGAGCTCGTGGTGAGCTGCGGGCGGAGATGGAGTCGCGGGCGGCCGCGTTGGCGTCACGACGCAAGGACCTCGAAGTCAACAACGCCGGCCTGCACGAGCGCCAGCAGCTGCTCGAACGTCGTCTCGACGAGACCGAACGACGGTTGGCCGCCGATGCCGATGCCCGCGTCGCCGCCGAAGGCAAGCGGGTCACGATCGAGCGCGACATCGCCGCGATCGACCGGCTCGCCGATCTCGTCACCGGTCACCGCGACGTCGTCGAGGTACTGCACACCGATCTCGTCGAGCAGCGCCGCCGGCAGAGCGACGAGGTTCGTGGACTCACGACCGAACTCGATCAGCACCGCAGGGCGCGCGCCGAGAAGGAGCACGCGCTCGACGCGTCCCGCGAGCGGGCGCGGCAGGCCGAGCTCGACGAGGCCGAGGCCAAGCTGCGTCTCGAGACGGCGATCGACACGCTGCGACGCGAACTCGACATCGAGCCATCGGTCGCCGAGGCGGCTCCGCTGCCCGTGCTCCCCGACGGCGCGACGCCGGCCGGGCGTGTTCGCGAGCTCGAACGTGAACTCCGACTCCTCGGACCGATCAACCCGCTGGCGCTGGAGGAGTTCAACGAACTCCAGAACCGTCACACGTTCCTCGAAGAGCAGCTGGAGGACGTGCGCTCGACGCGGCGCGAGCTGTCGCGGGTGATCGCGGCGGTCGACACCGAGATCCAGAACGTGTTCGCCTCGGCGTTCGCCGACGTCGCAGAGAACTTCACGCAGCTGTTCGCGCTGCTGTTCCCGGGCGGTGTCGGCAAGCTCATGCTCACCGACCCCGACGACCTGCTCAACACCGGCATCGAGGTCGAGGCCAAGCCGAGCGGCAAGAACGTCAAGAAGCTCTCGCTGCTGTCCGGTGGCGAGCGCAGCCTGACGGCGCTGGCCTACCTGTTCGCCGTGTTCCGCTGCTCGCCCGTCGCCGTTCTACGTGATGGACGAGGTCGAGGCCGCCCTCGACGACGTCAACCTGCACCGCTTCCTCGGGCTTGATCCAGGAGTTCCGCAAGGACGCCCAGCTCATCGTCGTGTCGCACCAGAAGCGCACGATGGAGGCCGGCGACTGCCTGCTCGGCGTGAGCATGCAACCCGGCGGCTCGAGCAAGGTCGTCACCGAACGCGTCTCCAGCACCTCCGCCTGAGGCATCGGTATCTCCTCGCCGTTCCGCACCGTTCGTGCGAGCGACAATCCCCATTTTGTCGATCAGCGCTCACACACAACAATGCGACCGACTCTGTGTGAGCGACAAGGCCCGGTCCGGCGATGATCGCTCACGCAAATCGCGTCGAGGGGCTCGTGATCGTGGACGGGGCGGGCGGTGTATCCGATGCCGGTAGCGTCGCCGTCGATGGGTATCGAGATTCTGTTCCTGATCCTGGCGATCGCCGTGGTGGCGTTCGGCATCGGGGTCGTCGTCGTCAGCCGCCGCAAGGATGCGGCGACCAAGGCACCACCGGCACGGCCGGCACGGCCGACGACCCCGCCACCGCAGATCGAACCGGATGCTGAGGGTGGCACCGATGTGCTGGTCGAGGAGCGGCCCGTCGGGGTCGTCGAGCCGGCCTCGCTTCGTGATCGTCTGGCCAAGGCTCGACTCGCGTTCACCGGGGTGTTCACGGGAGTCCTCGGGCGCTCGGGGATCACCGAGGAGAGCTTCGAGGAACTGGAGGAAGCACTGCTGCGCGCCGACGTCGGGGTCGGAGTGACCACCAACCTCATCGATGGGCTCCGCGCCAAGGTGGCTGCGAAGGAGATCACGGAACCGCAGGCGCTCCTCGACGAACTCGAGGCCGAGATGGTGTCGCGGCTCGATGGCTCCGACCGATCCCTTGCGTTCGAGTCCGACGCCGATGGGCCGAACGTGTGGATGTTCGTCGGCGTGAACGGGGTCGGCAAGACCACCACCATCGGCAAGCTGGCGAATCAACAGATGCGTGACGGCCGGACCGTGCTGCTCGCCGCCGGCGACACCTTCCGGGCCGCGGCCGCCGAGCAGCTGACGACATGGGCAGAGCGTTCGGGCGCCGAGATCGTGCGGGGCGCCGAGGGCGGCGACCCGAGTTCGGTGATCTACGACGGCGTCGAGCGAGCGGCTGCCCGTGGCATCCAGCTCGTGATGGCCGATACGGCGGGACGGCTCCACACGAAGTCGAACCTCATGGAGGAGCTGAAGAAGGTGCGCCGGGTTGCCGAGAAGGGCGCCGGTCGAGTGACCGAGACACTCCTGGTGATCGACGCGACGACCGGACAGAACGGCCTCACCCAGGCCCGCGAGTTCCGTGAGGCCACCGATGTCACCGGCGTGGTGCTCACCAAACTCGACGGCTCGGCCAAGGGCGGCATCGTGTTCGCCATCGAGACCGAGCTCGGCATCCCCGTCAAGCTCGTCGGCATCGGCGAGACCATCGAGGATTTGATCCCGTTCGACCCCGCCGAGTTCGTCTCCGCCCTCGTCGAACCCTGACCACGTCCCAACTTCCCCCACCCAACCCCCACCGAACCCCCGAAATTCTCCTCCGGGTGCGCGCTGGGCGCGCATGGCGAGGAGAATTTCGGGGGTTGGGTGGGGGCCGGCGTGGGCTTCGGGGGAGGAGGGGTCGCCTGACAGACTGGTGTGATGACGATCACCGAGACGCCGGCCGCATCCACCGACCCCGACACCCGTGAGGTACAGGCAGCCATCGATGCCCTGCTCGCCGCCCACGACCCGAAGACCACCGACAACGTGGAGTTCCGCGGAGCGCGCTACGACGCCGGCCTCGCGTGGGTGCACTTCCCGAAGCGCTACGGCGGCCTCGGTGTCCGTCCGGAGCTGAACAAGCTGGTCGAGACCCAATTGCGCGAGGCGGGCGCGAAGCCGACCGAACCGGTGACGTTCTTCATGGCCCTCGCCGGGCCGACGATCGTCACGCACGGCAGCGACGAGGCCAAGGAGCGCTTCCTCCGGCCGATGTACACCGGCGAGGAGATCTGGTGCCAGCTGTTCTCCGAGCCGGGCGCCGGCTCCGACTTCGCCGGGCTCGCCACCAAGGCCGAGCGTGACGGCGACGAGTGGATCGTCAACGGCCAGAAGGTCTGGAACACGATGGCCCACATCTCCGACTTCGGCATGCTCGTCACCCGGACCGACCCCGAAGCCCCAAAGCACAAGGGGATGACCTACTTCGCACTCGACATGCATGCCGAAGGTGTCGAGGTGCGTCCGCTGCGTCAGATCACCGGCGAGGCCGAGTTCAACGAGGTCTACATGACCGATGCCCGGATTCCGGATGCTCACCGCATCGGTGAGGTGGGGGAAGGTTGGCGTGCCAGCCTCACGACGCTGATGAACGAACGCAACGCCATCGGCACCGGCAGCGGTGCTGGGAGCGGCTCGGTCGCGCGGCGGGGCGCCGCGGCCAATGACGCCGTCGAGATCTGGAAGGGCCTCGACCCGTCGGAGCAGGACGGTGCCCGCAAGGACCGTCTGATGCAGCTGTGGTGCCAGGCGGAGGTCAACCGACTCACGAACCGGCGCGCCGGAGAGAACGCCAAGGCCGGCAACCCCGGCCCGGAGATGACGATCGCCAAACTCGCCTTCTCGGAACTGAACAAGCCGCTCTACGAGTTCTGCGTGGATCTGATGGGCGCCGACGCGCTCATCGGCTACGACTACACGTTCCGTCGCCCCGGCGAGCTCGATGTGACCGGCACGATGCACGGCACCCGCTACTCGTTCCTGCGGGTGCGGGCGAACTCGATCGAAGGGGGCACCTCGGAGATCCTGCGCAACATCATCGGTGAGCAGGTCCTCGGCCTCCCCGGCGAGCCCCGCGTCGACAAGTCGATCCCCTGGAACGAAGTCCCTCGCAACTGACTCACCTGGGCACGCGAAGGTGCCAGGTAAAGTCAGCACCCTGATGTTCGACAATCTCTCCACACGACTCGAAGGCATCGTCAAGAAGATCCGGGGCAAGGGTCGCCTGACCGAGGCCGACGTCGACGAGGTGATGAAGGAGATCCGCACGGCGCTCCTCGAAGCCGACGTCAACGTCACCGTCGTCCGCTCGATCTGCAACCGGATCCGCGAGGTTGCCATCGGCGCAACACGTTCTTCGGCGCTCGATCCCGCTCAGCAGGTCGTCAAGACCGTCAACGACGAGCTCACACGAGCCCTCGGTGGCCAGACGCTCGCGATCACCTACGCCTCGAAGCCGCCCACCGTGGTGCTGATGGCCGGCCTGCAGGGCTCCGGCAAGACCACCAACTCGGCCAAGCTCGCAGCGTGGTTCAAGGCCCAGGGCCGCCAGCCGCTGCTCGTCGGCGCCGACCTCCAGCGCCCGGCCGCCGTCGAACAGCTCCGCACGCTCGGTCGCCAGATCGACGTTCCCGTCTTCTCCGATCCGTCCGACCCCGTACGCGCGTCGGCAGCGGGTCTCGAGGAGGCCAAGCGCCTCGGACGCGACGTGGTCATCGTCGACACCGCCGGCCGATTGTCGATCGACGCCGAGATGATGGAGCAGGTCCGTCAGATCTCGGCCACCGTCGACCCGGACTACACGTTCCTGGTGATCGACGCGATGACCGGCCAGGACGCCGTCCAGACCGCCGAGGCCTTCCACGAGACGCTCCAGATCGACGCCGTCATCATGTCGAAGATGGACGGCGACGCCCGTGGCGGTGCCGCGCTGTCGGTCAAGGAGGTCATCGGTGTCCCGATCGCCTTCGCCTCCACCGGCGAGAAGCTGACCGAGTTCGAGCAGTTCCACCCCGACCGCATGGCCAGTCGCATCCTGGGCATGGGCGACATGCTCACGCTCATCGAGCAGGCCGAGCGGGCCTTCGAGGCCGACGAGGCCGAAGCCGCCGCGGCCAAGTTGATGGAGGGCCAGTTCACCCTCGACGACTTCCTCGACCAGATGCAGCAGATCAAGAAGATGGGCTCGCTCGGCAGCCTCATGGGGATGATGCCGGGGATGCCGAAGGAGTTGAAGGGCGCCAAGATCGACGACGACGATCTGAAGCCGATCGAGGCGATCATCCGGGCGATGACGCCCGAGGAGCGGGCCCAGCCCGTGATCATCAACGGCAGCCGCCGCCAGCGCATCGCGACCGGTTCGGGCACGCAGGTCGGTGACGTCAATCGCCTCGTCAAGCAGTTCGGCGAGATGCAGAAGATGATGAAGAAGTTCGGCATGGCCGGGCAGAAGCCCGGCAAGAAGGGCAAGAAGGGCCGCAAGGGAACTGGTCCGAGAGGGCGTGGGCTGCCGCCGGGTCTGCTCGACCCGAATGCCATCGGCGGGATGGACATCCCCGGCCTGCCGGGCATGCCCAACATGCCTGGAATCCCCGGCCTGCCACGCTGAACCAATTGACGGCCGCCGAGGGAAGCGCCGGCGACGAGCCGGTGTGAGGCCGACCCAGCGCGACCAGCCACCAACTCGCGGTGAGGCCGAACGAATCAGAGGGGATCCCGGCTGGCGCCGCTAACCTTGCGACGTTCTCATTTGCACCCAGGAGTAGCGATTTCAGATGGCAGTCAAGCTGCGGCTCACCCGCATCGGCAAGAAGAAGCAACCGCAGTACCGCATCGTTGTCGCGGACTCGCGCTCGCCCCGTGACGGGCGCTTCATCGAGATTCTCGGTCACTACGACCCCCGTCAGGACCCGTCGGTGCTGACCGTCGACAACGACAAGGCCGTCAAGTGGCTCGGTGAGGGCGCCCAGCCGACCGAGCGCGTCGCCAAGCTGCTGAAGATCTCGGGCGCGATGGAGCAGTTCGAGGCCGCCAAGGCATCGAAGTGAGCGACGTCGACACCGATCCGATCGACAGCGACACGGTCGACAGCGACACGTTCGACACCGACGAGATCGCGCCCACGGCTGTCGCCGTGCTGTTGCACATCGTGAAGTCGATCGTCGACGATCCCGATGCCGTCACCGTCGAGGTCGACGACTCGGGCCGTCGCCCCACGCTGAACGTCCGTGTCGGCGACGGTGACCTCGGTCGTGTGATCGGCCGTCGTGGCCGAACCGCTTCGAGCATCCGCACCGTTGCTCGCGCTGCCGCGAGCAAAGACGATGTCGAAATCGACATCGAGTTCCTCGACGACTGAGGTCGCATTGTCCGACGACGACCTGCTCGAAGTCGGTCACATCCGCCGGGCCCACGGGCTGCGGGGCGAGGTGTTCGTCCAGCTGATCTCCGATTCCGACGTGCGCGTCGCGCCGGGGGCAGAACTGATCGCCGGTGACGAGACGCTCGTCGTCGAGTCCTCGCGGGTGGCCTCCAACGGGCGTCGGGTCGTCAAGTTCGTCCAGATCCCCGACCGCACGGCAGCGGAGACCTACGCCAACCAACTCTTGCGCGGCCGACCCGATCGACGACCCCGACGCACTCTGGGTGCACGAGTTGATCGGTCGACGTGTGGTCGAGGTCGACGGGACCGAGCACGGCGTGTGCGTTTCGGTCCTCGCGAATCCGGCTGCCGACCTGCTCGAACTCGATTCGGGTGCGCTCGTCCCGTCGAACTTCGTCGTGTCGAATGCCGACGGCGTGGTGCTCGTCGACACGCCCGAGGGGCTGTTCGACCTCGACTCGCCATGAGCGCGCTGCGCATCGACGTCTTCTCGCTCTTCCCCTCGCTCGTCGACGACTTCTGCGCCGAGAGCCTGCTGGGCAAGGCGCGTGGGACGGGTCTGCTCGATCTGCGGTGTCACGACATCCGCGAGCAGACGACCGACGTGCATCGCACGGTCGACGACGCGCCGTTCGGCGGCGGCGCCGGCATGGTGATGCGCGCCCAGCCGATCTTCGAGGCGGTCGAGGCGGTCGACCCGCCGCGACCGCTGTTCCTGCTCGGCCCGGGCGGGCGACCCTTCGACCAGGCGTTGGCCGACGAGCTGGCGGCGACCGACGGGTTCAGCCTGCTCTGCGGACGCTACGAGGGAGTCGATCACCGGGTTCGTGAGCACCTCGTCGACGGTGAGATCAGCGTCGGCGACGTCGTGCTCAGCGGGGGAGAGGTGGCTGCGTGCCTGGTCATCGAGGCCGTCACGAGGCTTCGGGATGGTGCGATGGGCAACGCGGCGAGTCCGGTGACCGAGAGTTTCGGCGAGTCCGGCCTCCTCGAGGAGCCCCAGTACACCCGACCGGCGGAGTTCCGTGGATGGGAGGTGCCCGACGTCCTGCGCAGCGGCGATCACGCCCGGATCGAGCGCTGGCGGCGGGCCCAACGGCTGCATCGCACGCTCCGTGACCGTCCCGACCTCATCGAGCGGCTCGGTGGACTGTCCACAGATGACGCGCGACTGTTGGAAGAGTTCCCCGCTGTCCCGTATCATTGACGGGCCCCATCGGCGCGAGTGTGCGTCCGTGATCAGCACACCGAAATCGCATCGGCCATCCGGCTCGCAGCACGACTCGCAGCCCCGACAACGCAGGTAGACGCCATGAAAGCCACTGACCTCATCGACAACGATTCGCTCCGCGACGACATCCCGGACTTCCAGGCGGGTGACGAGCTCAAGGTGCACGTACGCGTCGTCGAGGGCGGCAAGGAGCGCATCCAGGTGTTCCAGGGCGACGTCATCGGCCGCCAGGGTGGCGGGCTGCAGGAGACCTACACGGTCCGCAAGCTGAGCTACGGCGTCGGTGTCGAGCGCACCTTCCCGCTGCACACCCCGACCGTGCAGAAGATCGAGGTCGTCAAGCGTGGCGACGTCCGCCGGGCGAAGCTGTACTACCTGCGCGATCGCAAGGGCAAGGCTGCCAAGATTCGCGAGAAGCGCGACTTCTGAGCCTCCGGCTCTGAGTTCGGACGCCGCTCGGCGTCCCACATCGGGCATCGGCCCCTCCCATCACCACGACGGAGGTTGCCATGACCGGCACGTACTCACACCCGATCTCTCGAACCGCGCCCGCGGACAGTGGGGCGAGGATCTCGCAGCCGCGCACTATCGCCGCCTGGGCTATGAGGTGCTCGATCGCAACTGGCGATCGGCCACCGGGGAACTCGACCTCGTCGTCGGCATGGGGAGCACCATCGTCTTCAGTGAGGTGAAGGCCCGTCGCACCGACCAGTTCGGGCCGGCCGCGTCGGCGGTCACCGTGGCAAAACAGCGCCGCATCCGTCAACTCGCCGTCGAATGGCTCCGCGCTCACGACCTGCACGCCGACTCGGTGCGCTTCGACGTGGTCGCCATCACCGGCATCCGGCTCGACCTGATCACCGACGCCTTCTGACCGGTTACGCCGGTGCCTGGCACCGGCGTAACCGGTCAGCCGGCGACGGCCCAGATCAAGAGGGCGAGGGACACGAGGAGGGCGGCGGCGACGAGGACGTAGTCGGCCGGCTTCGCCTTGAACTTCCGGTACGGGTTGTATCCCACGGGGGTCAGTATCGTCGGCCGACATGGCCTCCGACACCCGCGAGCTCGAATCCATCACCGTCGATCGCACGGACGGCGTGGTCACGATCACACTGCGGCGGCCCGAGAAGAAGAACGCCGCTGACGCCGCGATGTGGAACGAGCTGCTGGCGGAGTTCCGGGCGATCGCCTCGAACCCGGCCGACCGTGCGGTCGTGCTCACCGGCGCCGGCGGCAACTTCTGTTCGGGTGCCGACCTCTGGCAGGGGGCATCGGGTGAGGCACCACCGCACCAGCTCACGGCGATGCGCCACATCACCGACGTCTGCCTCGCACTCCACCGGATCCCTCAGCCCACCGTGGCCAAGGTGCGCGGCGTGGCCGTCGGTGCCGGTCTCAACATGGCGCTGTCGTGCGACCTCATCGTCGCGTCGGAGAACGCCCGGTTCTCCGAGATCTTCGCCAAGCGGGGGCTCAGCCTCGACTTCGGTGGATCGTGGCTGCTGCCGCGACTCGTCGGGATGCACCGGGCCAAGGAACTCGCCCTGCTCGCCGAGATCATCGACGCTCAGCGCGCCGAGGCGATGGGCCTCGTCAATCGGGTGCTCCCCGACGACGAACTCGATGCGTTCGTCGACGACTGGGCTGCTCGCCTCGCCGGTGGACCACCGATCGCACTGGCGATGTCGAAGCGTCTCCTGAACAACTCGCTCGCCGTCACGATGGAGGAGGCGCTCGACGACGAGGGGCTCTCGCAGACCGTCAACTTCGGCACCAAGGACACCATCGAGGCGATCAAGGCGTTCATGGAGAAGCGCGAGCCGGTCTTCGAAGGCCGCTGAGACCGACCCGGGTGGCGTCGACCGAGTGGAGATCGACATGACTCACGCCCGCGTGGGACTCCTCCGCCGTCGTCGCGCTCGATGTCGTGGTCGCGAAGTTCGCCGAGCGCGGTGTCTCGACGGACCTCGTTGGACTCAACCGCCACGCCGAGGAACTCCATCGCAATACCACCGGCCATCCGAAACCCGGTCACTGACTGCCGTTCACCCGTGCGTGGCGTTCGTTAGCCTGGCGTGGTGGCTCCCCGGATCGTTCGCCTCGGCCTGCTCGGCCTGCTGTGCGCAACGGCCCTCGCCGCCGCGACCGGGACTGCGAATGCAGCGCCGCCCGAGCCTGTCCCCGTCGCCGTCGACCAGGGACTGATCCCGATCCCGGTGGGTTGCCCGCGGCCCGAGCCGGCAGCGGTGGCGTTCGTCGGCACCATGGTGGGCAAGGACGACGTCACGGAGGTCGTCCGGTTCCGCATCGACCAGCTTCGAGCGGGCTCTGCGGCGCCGTGGGCGATCGACGGGTTGATCGACATCCGATACGGCGACGACTATCGATTCCTCGTGAAAGGCGACCAGTACCTGATCGGCGCCGGTTCCGATCCCGTCTACGGCGTGTTGTCGTCGACCGTACGTCCGGCCGAGCCGACCTTCGGTGGCAACGACGTCATCGGGGTCAACGACATCTCGGTGAGCTGCCCGCGGCTCGACGATCCGGTGCGAACGGTCAACCTCGACGGCACGAGCATCGATTCCGGCGTGTTGAGCCTGCTGAGCGACGACCGACGCCTTCTGCTCGCGACCGTCGCGGTGCCCGCTGCGCTCGTCTTCGCTGCGCTGCTTGCGCTCGTGGTGCTCAAGACGTTCGGTCGTCTGGCGGTGAGCGGGGTGTGGCATCTCGGGCGCGCCGCCGTGACGCCGGTCTCAGATCATCGAGTGGTCCGGGTTCGAACGCACCGCTCGATCGACGACCCCGCACCGCTCGCCGAGACTGCGGATCGCCGCTGAGGGCCGTTCGCCCCTTCCGACGTCGTCGCGCGGTCGTGAGGATGGAGACATGACCGTACCGATGGGCCGTGCTGGTGTTGCCTGCGTTCTGTGTGTCGGGCAATCGACGTTCGACCACGTCCTGTTCGTGCCGACGGCGATCCTGGCCGGGCACAAGCATGTGGCCGACGGCTACCAGGCAGTCGGGGGAGGGGTCGCCGCGAACGCCGCGGTCGCCGTGTCGCGGCTGGGAGGTACGAGCGTCCTGGCGAGCTGTATCGGAGATGATCCGGCCGGGCACGCAGTGTTGGACGGTCTGGCAGACGAGCGGGTCGACACCCACTTCGTCCGACGAGTGGTGTCGACGACAACACCCTGCTCGACGATCGTCGTGTCGACCGAGGGCGCTCGCACCGTGTTCAACCACACACCGGTAGACCTGTTCGATCGACCCTGCCTCCCGCTCGAACATCGCCAGATCGACGTGGTCCTCACCGACTGTCGATGGCCGGCCGGCACCCTGGCTGCTCTGCATCACGCACACGACCACGGTGTGCCCTGCGTCGTCGACGTCGACCGGCGGATCACCGATCCCGAGCTTCGATGCGCCGTGTTCGAACTCGGAACGCATCTCGTGTTCAGCGAGGATGCGCTGCGGGACACAACCGGATGTGAGTCGAGCGCCGATGGGCTTCGAGCGATCGCGCAACACACCGCGCGCGCACGTGTCGGTGACGCTCGGTGAGCGTGGTGTCCAATGGCTCGACGGCGACATCGTGGAGTCGATCGAAGCCTTCACCGTCGACGTGGTCGACACGGCAGCCGCCGGCGATGTCTTCCACGGCGCGTTTGCGCTGGCGCTGGCCGAAGGACTCGACGAACCGGCAGGGTTCCGCTTCGCAGCTGCGGCGGCAGCGCTGAAGTGCTCCCGCCCCGGCGCACGTGCCGGTATGCCGGATCGGGCTGCGGTCGATGATCTCGTGGCGCAAGCGCTCACGGCGGCCCAATGATGGATCACGTGCTGGTCGTGGCGATCGGTCGTCCGACGTTCGACCTCGAACTCGGGTCGGAGCAGGTGGCCGCGGCGGCGTCGTTGCTCGACTCACTCGGCGTGCGGCCCGCCGGGGAACCGGCAATCGTCACCGACATCGACGAGTTGGACGATGTGCTTGCAGCCGTCGCGGACACCCCGGAACTCGTCGTCGTGCTGCAGGCGACATTCGCCGACGCGTCCCTCGTCGGCCGGGTGGCAGATCGCATCGATGCGCCGATGGTTCTCTGGTCGTTCCCGGAGGTCCGAACGGGGGGACGACTTCGGCTCAACTCGCTGTGCGGGGCGAACCTCGCGGCGTACCTGCTGCGTCGGCGCGGTGCTCTCGTGCGGTTCGTCCACGCCGACCCGACGGACCCGGGCGCCGTCGAACTGGTCCGTGAGGCGCTCGCCAGGGCGAACGAGCCGATCGCCATGGCGTTCGCCGAGGATGCAGCGGCGCTCGTCGTCGACGTCCCGGTGCACGTCGGGGCCTTCGCCGGGCGTCGAATCGGCGTCGTGGGCGAGCCACCTTCGGGCTTCGAACCGTGTGAGGGTGACAGCGACGAGGTTCGCCGCATCACGGGCATCGAGGTCGATCGGGTTGCGCTGGACGACCTCTTCACCGCAGCCGACGCCGTCGACGAGGAGCGCGGTCAGCGACGTCGCAGCGAATCTCCGCGGTGATGGATGTCGCCGACGAGCGTGAGCGAGGCGGGCATGGATCGCAGCATCGGGCTGTACGGAGGTCTCGCCGGAGCTCGCGCGTCGTCACGGGTGGTCGGCAGTGGCCACCAGGTGCTGGCCCGAATGCATGACGGAGTACGGCGGGGCGATGTGCACCCCGATGGCCATGCTGACCGAGGACGGCGTGCCGTCGGTGTGTGAAGCAGATCTGTACGGCGCGATCACCGCGCTGATCCTCGGTGACATCAGCGGCACCGACCCGTTCATCGCCGATCTCGTCGACGCCGACATGAGCGACAACACGTCGGTCGTGTGGCACTGCGGTGTCGCATCGACTCAGCTCGCGGACCCCGATGAGCGACCGATCGGGATCACCCATCCGAATCGGCACCGGGCGCTCGCCAACCAATTCGCCCTGCGCCCCGGACGGGTCACCGTCGCCCGACTGAGTCAGTCCGCGAACGAAGTCACCATGCTGCTCGGCGGCGGCGAACTTCTGGCACGGCCGCGGCCGTTCCAGGGCACCTGTGGTGTTCTGCACTGGGATCGCCCGATCGGTGACGTGCTCTCGACGGTGTTCGAACGCGGACTCGAACACCACCTCGGGATCGTCTACGGCGACCACCGAGCGGCGCTCGAAGCCCTTGCGGCCGCCTGGCAGATTCCCGTCACGTACCTCGGCCGACCGTGACGTCGTCAGCGCGTCGCCTGAGGCGGCCGGCTGCCGCAGGGCGCGACACCGGCCGCCGAACGGGTGTGCGTCGTGGTCAGCCGTCGCTCGTGACCGAGATGGTCTTGACCGGCGCCGGTTCGCCGTCGTGCGGTACCCGCACTTCGAGGATTCCGGCCTTGAACGTTGCCGTGATCCCCTCTTCGTCGGCGCCGTCGGGAAGACGCACGCTGCGCATGAGGGAGCCATAGCGGAATTCGCTGTGGTAGTTGCCGTTGTCGCGTTCCTCGGAATGCTCCTCGCGCTCGGCGCTGATCTTCAGGTGGCCGTCGTCGACGGTGACCTCCAAGTTCTCGTCCGGATCGATGCCCGGCAGTTCGGCACGCAGTACGAACGTCCCGTCGTCCTCGGTGAACTCCTCCAGCTTGAACGAAGCGTCCATCATCGGGAACCCACGGAATGACTCGGGCCAACGGCGTGCGAACATCTCCGGCCAGCGCTCGAACCAGTCATCCAAGCCGATCTGTCCGAACGGCCGCCCCCAGACGGAGGGCGAGCGTTCTGCGACATCGACCTCTGCGGTCGGCTTGTTGGCGTGCTTGGTCATGGCGACTCCTTTCGAGTTCGTTGTCATGTCAGTGGAGTGATGTCTCCGTGCTGATCGCGCGCGCTCGTGGTCGTGGATCGCCAGGGCTCAAAGTCCACACAACGGTCGGATGTCCCTGTTGTGAACGGTGTCGGTCGGGTCCAATGGAGTGAGAGACTTCGTCGTGAGAGGAGCCAACCGTGTTCAGCGACCGAATCGACGCCGGCAAGCGACTCGCTACGTGCCTGGGTCACCTCCGGGGTCCCGACACCGTCGTTGTCGGCCTCCCCCGGGGCGGCGTTCCGGTGGCTGCCGAAGTCGCTCGCGAGCTCGATGCTCCACTCGACGTGATCCTCGTGCGAAAGCTGGGCGTGCCCTTCCAGCCCGAGCTGGGTATGGGTGCGATCGGTGAGGACGGCGTGCGCGTGATCAACGCCGACATCGTCAGGATGACCGGTGTCGACGACCGGGAGGTCGCCGAGGTCGAGGCCGGCGAGCGCGTGGAGTTGCAGCGTCGCAACGAGATGTATCGGCGCGGGCGCGCTCGTGTTCCGCTCGCCGGGCGCACCGTGGTGGTCATCGACGACGGCGTCGCGACCGGCTCGACCGCCAGGGCGGCCTGTCAGGTGGCCCGGGCAGAGGGAGCCGCTCGTGTCGTGCTGGCAGTTCCGGTCGCTCCGACCGATTGGAGGCTGCGACTGGCCGGCGAGGCCGACGAATTCATTGCGCTGGCGACGCCGCCGGAGTTCTCCGGTGTCGGCCAGTTCTACCGGGACTTCTCGCAGACCACCGACCGGGAGGTCATCGCGTGTCTGGATCGGGCCAACGCGTCCGCGCCCCGGGCCCGCGACGAGGAGATTCAGATCCGCATCGGCAGCGCCGTTCTCGGTGGTCATCTCACGGTGCCGGCCGACGCCAAGGGCCTCGTGGTCTTCGCGCACGGCAGCGGGAGCAGCCGTCACAGTCCCCGCAACCGCTTCGTCGCGTCGATCCTCAACGGTTCAGGGTTGGCCACCTTGCTGTTCGATCTGCTCACGCCGGCCGAGGAGCACGACCGCGCCAACGTGTTCGACATCGAGCTGCTCGGTTCGTCGTCTGGAGGACGTCACTCGTGCGATCGTCGGCGAGCGCCGGTCTCGGCAGGCTCCCTGTCGGCTTCTTCGGTGCCAGCACGGGAGCCGCGGCCGCCCTCTACGCCGCTGCGGATCCCGACTTGAAGATCGGTGCGGTGGTCTCGCGTGGTGGGCGCCCCGATCTCACGGGCCCGCGTCTCGGTTCGGTGGCAGCGCCGACGCTGCTGATCGTCGGCGGACGCGACGATCAGGTGCTGGAGTTGAACGAGATGGCGCGGCGGCAATTGCGCTGCGAGAGCGATCTGGTGGTCGTGCCGGGGGCGACGCACCTCTTCGAGGAACCTGGCACGCTCGAGGCCGCCGCAGGGCACGCCAGGGACTGGTTCATCGGCCACTTCTGACGGTCGCCGACGTCAGATCACCGCCGCGCGGACCTCGGCGATCGCGTCGGCCCAGCCGGTGATGGCGATCTGTTCGGCGCTCCCGTCGGCAACGCAGCGAACGAGGATGCCGCCGACGATCGCCTCGCCCAACGCAGCACCGAGCGCCGCGCCATAGGCCGCGAGCTGCAATCGGTACCGACCGACGCGCTCGGCGGTCTGCACCGGCCCCGACCACTGATCGGTCTTGTAGTCGACGATGACGAGACCATCGGCGGTTCGCACCAACAGGTCGATGTAGCCCTCGAGGACACGGTCGCCCACCGGCGCAGCGACGAACAGCTCGCGCCAGTGTTCGGCACCGTCGACGACCTGTCGGACGATCGGAGCGTCGAGGGTCGAGCGGGCGAGCGACGCGACGCGGTCCTCGAGCCCGATCACACCTTCGGCAGCGCACTGTGCCCTGGCCAGATTGTCGATGTCGGATCCGGTGGCGAGGTCGCAGAACTGCAGCACGCCGTGAACGGCACGCCCGATACTCGTGCCGTAACGTCCTCGCTGCCACGGCGGAGTCTCGAGATTGACCGGAGGCTTGTCGAGCCCGGGATCGTCGACGGCGTCGCGGGCGCCGACCGCTGCCAGCTCCTCCGACAATCGGGTGGCGGCGATGCCGGTACGACGTGACGCCCGGCTCAGCACGAGCGTTGCGTTCGGCCACCCAGGTCGCCGGTTCGCTCCATGCGAGATCGAGCGCGACAGGTGCCGGTGACGTGAATCGTGAGACCTCGAACGACGTCGCCTGCGCGCCGGAGGTGGGCTCGACCGCTCCTGCGGCGAACAGCAACTCGGCCGACGTCAGCGGTCCCCAGTCCTCGTACTGTTCGTTCGCCTTGGTCGGTGCGCCACGGTGGAGCGACACCACCAGGTGATCGGATGCCCGCGTGCACGCGACGTAGAGCAGTCTGCGACGTTCGGCATCGCCCATCTGCTCGTCGATCGGCTGGTGTGCGTCGAAGACGCCGTCGTCGCCGCGGCCCGTCAGCATCCAGGTGTTGTTCGCCCAGACGACACCGTTGGTCGTCGCGCGCCGCGGGCGGGTGGTGAGCCCGGCGACGATCGTGATCGGGAACTCGAGGCCCTTGGCCGCATGGATCGTCATCACCCGCACGGCGTCGTGGTCGTTCTCGGGCAGGATCGTGTCGGCCACTCGACTCTCGGAGGCCTGCAGTTTCGCCCACTGCAGATAGCGGCGGACGCCATGGCCGCCGGCGTCGGCCCAGGCCCTGGCCTGTTCGACGACGTAACGGATTCGCCGCCACACGTCGCGCCCGTCGGGACCGGCCAACGCGAGGTCGAACACCCGTCGATCGTCGACGATCGAAGCGAGCAGATCGGCGGGCGAGTCCCAGCCGATGCGTTCGGCGATCGAGCGCACATGGGCGATGGATGCGGCCACGGGGTGATCGTCGAGGCCGGCGGGAACGGGCGCCCACGGATTCCACGAGCCGCCCTCACGCTTCCACGCCCAGAGCTCGACGTCGCTGCACCCGTAGAGCGGGCTGCGAAGCGCCTCGACCATCATCAGTTCGTCGGTCGGGTCGTCGGCGGCCCGGAGCACCATCATCAGCGTGCGGATCTCGGCGGTGGCATAGACGACCGAGGAGTTCTCGGCGCGGTATGCGAGTCGGGCGCTGCGCAGCTCGGCTTCGAGCGCCGGCAACGAGATGCGAGTGGGCAGCAGGATGCAGATGTCGCCCGGCCGACACGGACGCAGCGCGCCGAGTGCGTCATCGTGGACGGGCCAGCCGTCGGTGAGCGCCGTCGACACCGTGGCGGCAACATCGGCCGCCTCACGGAGTCGGAGGGCGTCGGCGGCGCCCACGTCGCCGGTGCGGCTGTTCGGTGTGAGGTCGTCGTGGCGTTCGGCGCCGAGCACCGACACCGTGCCGTGGGTCAGGGCGGCCGCGGGACGACACGCATCGAGCGGATGGTAGGCCGGTTGGGCATCGGCCTCGAATGTGATCAGCCGACCGAAGACGTCGTTGGCGAAGTCGATCACGGCCTGTGTCGAGCGGAAATTGGCCGACAGCGCAACACGGTCGGCGCCGACCTGGTCGGCCGCCCGCAGGTACTGGGCGATGTCGGCTCGCCGGAAGCGGTAGATCGACTGCTTGGGGTCGCCGACGATGAACAGGCGGCCGGGAAGCGGATGCAGCCGTCGCCACGCCGGTATGCCGGTGCCGTCGGCTGATTGATCGGGATCGTCGGGGTCGGCGGTGAGCCGAACGGCGATCTCGAGCTGGATCGGATCGGTGTCCTGGAACTCGTCGAGGAGCACCCGCTCGTACCGTTCGTGGAGGATGCGGCGGACGTGGGGCCGGTCGGTCAGCAACCGGCGGCTGAGCACGAGCAGGTCGTGGAACTCGAGGAGACCGGCCTCGGCGCGCCTGGCCGCTGCATCGAGGACGAAGCGGCCCATCACCGCACCGAGGAGGAGTCGCCGGTGGTGACGGACGTCTTCGAGGAGCGCGTGCGCCACTCGGCCCAGTTCGATCTCGAGGCGCTGCAGCGCTTCGAGATCGGCGACACCGCCGGCTCCGAACTCCTTGGTCCACTTTGCCCTTCGCGCCTGGCCACTGCTTGCCGTCACCCCAGTGCCCGTACCGGCGATCGAGCTCGACGATCAGCTCCAAACGGGTCCGTACGCTGTCGGCCGCCTTCAGGTCGTCGACGAGTACGGCGATGTCGCCGGTGGTCTGGACCTGCCGTGTCGTCGGGCGGTACCGGTGTGGCGGCGATCTCGGTGCCGAGCGCGAGCAGGGGAGCGATGTCGAGGCGCAGTGGCCCAGGATCGGTGAGGTCGACGCGGTCGTCCACGAGATCCCAGTTGGCCCGGAAGTCGTTGGCCATCCGGCGGGCGCCCTTGTTGATGCCGTAGCCGTCGAATTCGCAGAGTTCGACGAACGCTCGGCCGCCGTCGATCATGCCGCCGGGCGGATCGGGTTCGTCGAGCAGACGGTCGAGCAGGTCGTCCCACTGCTCCTCGAACGCGAGACGCGCTCTCGAGTTCGTCGAGGACGGAGAACCCGGGCGGCAGGCCGGCTTCGATCGGGAAGTCGAACAGCATCCGTCGGGCGAACGAGTGCAGGGTCCCGATCGGCGCGTGGTCGAGCCGGTCGAGCGCAGCCTGTGCCTCGGGGCTCGGATCGTGTTCGAGGCTGGCGCGGGTGCGGCTGCGCAGCTCGGCTGCGGCCTTCTCGGTGAACGTGATGGCGGCGATTCCGGTGATCGGGACCCCCGAGCGCACGAGGCTGACGATGCGGGCGACCAGCGAGCTGGTCTTGCCGGCGCCGGCGCCGGCCTCGACGAAGAGCGTCGTGGCGAGGTCGGTTCGGATGCGGACGCGGGCTGCTTCGTCGGGTGGCGACGACACGGCGTGGGGGGTGCCGGGCGAGGTCATGCGTCGTCTCCGGTCGGCCCGAACCAGGGTGCGAGTCGGGGATCGTGCTGTTTGCGCTCCCACTCGGCCCACCGCCCGGCGGTGCCGAGATGGTCCGGTTCGCAGTACTCGCAGGAGACGTAGAAGTGGTACCCGGGTCGCTCGGGCCGGTTCGGAAAGTACCCGGTCTCGATTCCCGCGACGACTGCGGCCAGTGCGGCGCGAACGCGCTCGTCGACGTCGGGGGTGATCACGTAGCCAGGCCGTTCGTAGTTTCCCTTGTTCATCAGCCCGTACTCAGCGTGCACGATCGTGTCGTCGGTGCCGAAGCGCGCCCTCGCCGCAGCCGCGTAGCTCGGCAGCTGGAAGAGCGTGCCGCCGGCCGTGGGATCGTCGGCTGACAGGTCCTTGAACTTCGTCTTGCCGCCGGTCTTGTGATCGGTGACCACGAGCGCGCCGTCACGGGTTCGGTCGACCCGGTCGACCGAACCCTGCAACTGGATGCCGCGGCCGTCGGGCAGCCGGATCACGACGTTGTCGTCGCCACCGAAGCGCATCTCGGACGCCAGTACGGTCGAACCGCGCTCGCGCACGAGGAGGCTGTCGTGTTCCAGCCACGTCAACAGGTCGGCGCGCATGCGGTCGCGTTCGTCGGCCCAGAACGCCGGTCGGCCCGTGCGGCCGCGGCGCTGGGTGCGCTCGCACACCTCGTCGAACGCCGCGCCGAGCGCGATGCGGTGCTCGTCGGTCCAGCCGGTCTCGGTGGGCTGGGGGAGTGCGCCGTCGATGACGGCGCGGTGGAAGAGGTCGAGGGCGTTGTGGTGAGCGGAACCTCGGTCGAGTGCCGTGATGCTGATCTCGTCGTCGGGTTCGTCGATGGGGTCGACCTCGAGCAGGTAGTGGGCGAAGTAGGCGTGGGGGCAGGCCACCCATGATTCGAGGCGGCTCGGCGACACCGGACCGTCGAGCCGCGGAACGTCGACACCGCTGAGATCGCCGTCATGCGCAGTCAGCTCGTCGGCCCCACGCTCGCTGATCGAGATGAGCCCGCGCTGGAGCACCGAGTCGGGTTCATCGCTGTCGGCGTCGTCGAGCGGCAGGCCGGAACGGACGTGCTGGTAGCGGCGACGCAGCCGATGCTCGGCCGGAGTCGCCGGGAACTCGGTGGCCTCGAGGCCGGCGTGATGGGAGGCCACCTCGGTGACTCCGAGTTCGTCGATCCACGGGCTGATCCAGCGCGACGCGAGCAGCTGCGACGTGGCGCGGAGGTCGCCTCGGGGATGGGTGATCGTGACCGAACTGGTCGCCAACGTGGCGAGGAGCAGCCGATGCAGCCGGATCGCCCGGGCATCGGCTGTGGGGAGCCCGGCCACTGCACGATCCGCTTCCGACAACAGCGGGTCGCTCCTCGGCGTCGGCGGCAACAGGCCTTCAGCGGTGCCGACGATCACGACCATGTCGACGTCGAGGCCGACTGCTCCGGCGAGCGGACCGACCGTGACCCCGTTGCCGACGCGTCCCTCTCGGGCGGCGCTGCCATCGAGTTCGGCTTCGAGCGTCGATCGGAACTGATGGCGCGTGACCGGTTGGCCGACGGGATCGAGGTGACCCAGGCGGTCGAGGGCCGCCGTGAGCGACTCCCAGGCCCGGTACTCGGCTTCGGGGAGCCGCTCGATGGTGTGCCGCCCGAGCCAGCGCTCGACCTGAACGTTGCACCAGGTCGACCACTCCGACCACGCCCGCTTCGCCGCGGGGTGGCCCAGTTCGGCACGCAGTTCGGTCACGAACGCGCGCAGCGATGTCGCCGGGGCGGACCATCGTTCGTATCCCGAGATCGAGCCCAGTCGCCGGTCCCAGTCGTCGTCGCGTGACACACCGGCCTCGCGGCTGACGCGTTCCCAGCTCGCGGTGGGGAGGTAGTCGCCGTCGGCGTCGCGAGCCGGCACGTCGGCGAGCAGGTCGAAGAGGTTTCGGCGGCGCAGGCCGCGCCGGTCGACGTCGAGCAGGTCGAGCACGAGGCGCGGCGCGAGGCGCTCGGTGACGGTGGTCCCGGGTCGACCGTTCCACGGGATGTCGGCGCCGGTCAGGTGATGTTCGACGAGCCGGGCGTACGGGCGCTGCGCCGGCCAGAGCACGGCAATCCGCTCGAACGGCGTGCCGGCGCGCGCCGCGTCGAGGACGGCTCGAACGGCGATGCGGACCTCGTCGTCGGCATCGGTGGTCGAGATGATGGCTGTCGGCTTGGGATCGATCGTGGTGTCGTGGACCGGGCGAGCCAGCCCGAGAGCGTCGATGATGGTGTCGATGTCGGCGTCAACCGATGTGTTGCCGGTGACCTGCAGGACGAGGCGCACGTCGATGACCTGGCCGAGCGCTCGGACGAAGTCGAGTGCCAGACCCGACAACTCCTGGGGCAGATGGAGCACCAGGCTGCTCAGTCCGTCGGGGACGGCCCGTTGCACCGTCGCGCTTGCCACGGCATACAGGTCGGCCTCGTCGTACCACGACGCTTCGAGCCGCCGGGTGACCGCGTCGCTCACCCGCAGCACGTGTCGCCCCCGACCGGACTCAGCGGCGAGCCGGCTGCGTGCCGCGGGGCCTGCCAATCGGAGCTCGCCGTGCAACTCGCGAAGGGCAACCACGGTGGAGGGGTGGGTGGCCACGGGTCCGAACGGGCCGGGATCGCTCGCCAGCACGGCCCCGACGGCGAGATCGACGACGGGTGTCGACATCGGTGAACGGCCGGCGGCGGCGAGTTCGGGTCCGCCGATCAGCTCGGCGAGCCGGTTGAGGGTGACCATGTCGACCGCAGCGATGCCGCCGGCACGACCGAGCGCGCGCCGGGTCATGACGCCACAGGTGTTGGTCGGGACGGCGACGGTCACCGGAGCGAGTGCATTGGATCCCTTCGCCTCGGCGATGGCGGTCGCCAACGCCGGGAGCGCTTCGGAGGGTGCGACCAGCGCCGCAGAGATCGTCACACCATCGATCGTAGAGAAGGGGTGTCACAGCCCGCGATCTACGATCCGGTGATGCAGGTTCGCAGAGCCCGTCCCGACGACCTCCGATCGGCCTCCACCACCGCGATGCGCGCGTTCGTCGACGATCCGGTGATGCGCTGGCTCTATCCCGAGGACGAGGTGTTCCTGGCCCCGAACGGCGCCGTGCTCCGGCCCGCGATGGCCGGTTGGATCGGGCTCGGCGAGGTGTGGTGCACCGACGACGTGGCTGCCGTCGCCGTCTGGATCCCGCCGGGCCGACCCGAGGTCGAATTCCCCGAGGATCCCGACTCGCCGCCGCCGCCCGCCGATCGTCTCGAACGGTTCGCGATCATCGGCGAGGCGATGGGCGCCCACACGCCGACCGAACTGCACTGGTATCTCCAGCTGTTGGGAACGCACCCCGACTGGCAACGCCAGGGACTCGCCGCCGCGCTGATGAATGTCGTCTTCGAGCGGGCGGAGGCCGAGGGGCTGCCCTGCTACCTCGAAACCGAGACGGTCGAGAACGTGGCCTACTACCGGCACCACGGATTCGAGGTCCGCTCCGAGTGGGACCTCGCCGACGGTCCGCACATGTGGGGCATGTACCGCCCCGCCTGAGGTTACGCCGGTGCCAGGCACCGGCGTAACCAGTTCAGGTCGGGCGGGCGGACTCGGCGCGGGCGCGGAGGTCGCTGACGGCGTGTTCGAGCCCCTCGGGGTCCTTGTAGAGCGCGCTCCCCGCGATCAGGACGTTGGCGCCTGCCGCGGCTGCTCCGGCGATCGTGGCCGGCCCGATGCCGCCGTCGACCTCCAGATCCACGGTGTCGGAGAGCCCGGCGGCGTCGATCATCGCCCGGATCTCGGCGATCTTCGGCTCCATCGTGGGGATGTACGCCTGACCACCGAAGCCGGGATTCACGGTCATCACGAGCACGAGATCGACGAGATCGAGGACGTGGGAGATCGCAGACGCCGGCGTCGCCGGGTTGAGGGCAACGGCCGCATTGGCGCCGAGGTCGTTGATGTTGCCGAGCGTGCGGTGGAGATGCGTGCAGGCTTCGGCGTGCACGATGAGGCGTGAACAGCCTGCAGCGATGTACTGCTCGGCCATCACATCGGGTGTGTACACCATGAGGTGCGCCTCGAAGGGCACACTCGTGTGCGGGCGGGCAGAGGCGATCACGTCGGGACCGAACGTCAGGTTCGGGACGAACTGGCCGTCCATCACGTCCCACTGGATCAGGTCGACGCCGGCGGCCTCGAGCGCGGCGACCTCCTCACCCAATCGTGAGAAGTCGGCGGGCAGGACAGAAGGGGCGATCTGGATCGGTCGGCTCATCGACTTCGCAACCTAGTTCCGCCGACACGCCGACCCGGTGTGGATCAGCTCTGTTCGTCGCCCTTCTTCCAGGCGTCGTCGGCTTCGTCCCAGCCCTCGTTGCGCTCTTCGACCTTGGCCTTCCAGTTCTCGGCGTCGAATCTCGACGGGTACGGCCCGAGGAAATGATCGGCCGAGCCACGCTCTGACGCAGGCACCGCCACCTTGCGCTCGAGATCCCAGTACCACGCGGTGTCGTCGCTCATGTGTGCAGTGTCGCGCATCGACGAACCAGACGCATCCCGACCGTCGTACGCTGCACGTATGCAGCTCACCCCTGATCGTCTCGTCGCGGGCGGCGACGCCATGGCCCGTGACGCCGACGGGCGCATCGTGTTCATCGACGGTGCGTTGCCCGGCGAACTCGTCGAGGTCGAGATCGACGCGGCGAAGAAGGACTTCGCCCGCGGCCGACTCGTCGAGATCATCGAGCGGTCACCGCTGCGTGATTCGCCGTCGTGTGCCCATCGTCGTGCCGGCTGCGGTGGCTGCGACTGGATGCACCTCCAGCCGGCAGCCCAGCACGACGCGAAGGTCGAGATCGTCCGCGAGTCGTTGCGCCGAATCGGTCGCCTCGACGCCGCTCTCGTCGACGAGGTCGTCGTCGCCGGTGCAGCGGTGAGTCCCTTCGGGTACCGCACCACGATCCGTGTCGTCGGTGGGCCCGATGGCACGCTCGGGTTCCGCGAGCAGGCGTCGGATCGGGTGGTTCCGGTCACGAGCTGTCCGGTCGCCGAGTCGAAACTCTCCCGCATGCTCGCAGTGATCGAGGTCGACGAGGGTGCCGAACTCACGCTGCGGACGTCGGTGGCCACCGGTGCGGTCACGGCGATCTGGGACAAGCGCTACCGCAAGTCGATCCGCGGGCTCCCGTCCGAGGTGCACATCGGCGAACGCGCGTGGCTGACCGAACGCATCGCCGGGCGCGATCTGCGGGTGTCGGCCGGTTCGTTCTTCCAATCGGGCGCGCAGGCCGCCGAGCTCCTCGTCGCCGCGGTCGCGGCGGCAGCGCCCGAGCTGTCGACGGCGCATCATGCCGTTGATGCGTACGGCGGCGTGGGACTGTTCGCGGCGACGGCGATGTCGGCGGCCGAACAGGTCTCGGTGATCGAGTCGGGCAAGTCGGCGTGTCTCGATGCCGAACACAATCTGACCGGTCGCGACGCCCGCGTCGTTCGGGCCGAGGTGACCGGCTGGACTCCACCGACCGGCGAGGGTCCGAGCCGACCCGTCGACGTGATCGTGGCCGATCCGGCGCGTCCCGGCCTGGGCAAGCCCGGCGTGCAGGCGTTGGCAGCGGCCCACGCTCCGGTCCTCGTGCTGGTCAGCTGCGATCCGGTGTCGCTGGCGCGTGACGTGACGCTGCTCGGCGCGTCCGGGTACCGTCCCGAACGCGTCGAGGTGCTCGATCTTTTCCCGAACACTCACCACGTCGAGACGGTGACCAGGTTCATTTCGGTCGCAGAGTGAATTATTCTGGACTTCGCTCATCCGGGAGGACGCCCTGCACCGAACAGACGACGTGAGACGGGAGTACACCGACGCATCCGACGCCGCGCTGGTGGTGTCGATCGGTCGGTATCAGCAGGCCGCCCTCGCGGAGGCCTACCGGCGCCATGCCGGTGCCACGTTCGGCCTGGCCAAGCGTCTCCTGAACGATCACGCCCGCGCCGAAGAGGTGGTGCAGGAGGTGTTCGTCCGGTTGTGGAACGAACCGAGCCGCTTCGATCCGGAGCGCGGCACATTGCGCAGCTTCCTGCTGGCGCACACCCACGGACGGTCGGTCGACCTGATCCGTGCCGACGTCTCGCGTCGCAATCGTGAGGAGAAGGAAGCTCGCCAGCAGGCCGACGGCGGGTACGACATCGCCCATGAGGTGTGGGATCTCGCTCTTGCCGGACACGTTCGTGAAGCGATGGAGATGTTGCAGCCGGGCGAGCGTGAAGCGATCGAGCTCGCGTACTTCGGGGGCCTCACGTACAAGGAGGCCGCCGACCGCTTGGGTGAACCCGAGGGCACGGTCAAGAGTCGGATCCGGTCGGGCCTCAAGAAACTTCGGGTCGAACTGGTGCAGGCCGGTGTCAGTGTGGGGGTCGATTGACGATGGGTGAAGAGATGGACGACATGGCCCGAACCCCTGGTGACGCGTACGAACTCGACGAGCTGCTTGGCGCGTACGCACTCGATGCGGTCGATGCCGACGAACGTCGGCGCGTGGAGGACTATCTCGAGGTGAACCCTCGCGCGTCTGCGGAGGTGCAGGCCCACCGTGAGGTCGCCACGATGCTGGCGTTCACCGGGATGGACGCGCCCGACGACCTGTGGGGCCGTATCGCCGGCGAGATCGGCGAACAGGCGCCACCGCCCGGGCCGGAGTTGGCCAAGGTGATGTCGATCGACCAGCACCCGCGTCGGCGCCGGATCGCCGCGGCTGCTCCGTGGGTCCTGACGGCGGCGGCGGCGGCGATCATCGGCTTCGTCGCGATCGGCGTCGCCGACCGGGCCGACGCGCCGAACGAGCCCATTTCGAGCGCACTCGAGATCGCCCGCGCCGATCGTGACTCGGTGACGACAACCCTGGTTTCGGATGCGTCCGATGCGTCGGCCGAGGCCATCATCGATCAGGACGGCCACGGGTTCGTGGTCGCCCAGGATCTGCCGACACTGCCGAAGGGCGAGACGTACCAGCTGTGGGGCGTGGTCGGCGACGGACAGGTCATCTCGCTCGGGATCTTCGGCCCGAACCCTGAGATCGAGACGTTCACGGTCGAAGGGGCGGTCAGCGCGCTGGCGATCACGATCGAGCAGATTCCGGGGGTCGTCTCCGATGGCAATCCCGATGGCGCCTTCGTCGGCGCCTTCTGACCGGGCACAGACGGTGAGCGATGAGCGAACGGCCCGCATGCCGGCCCGTGGCTCATCGGTGACGGGTTGGGGCTTCGGTCGTAGCCTGGCAGGGTGATCGATCCAGTCTGTTCCGACGAGGTTGCCGCCGCTCTCGCCGACGGTCGACCCGTTGTTGCGTTGGAGTCGACGATCTTCTCGCATCTCGGTCTGCCGTCACCGTTCAACCGTGAGGCGCTCGAGCGGTGCCTCGCGGCCGTGCGCGACGGAGGTGCTGTGCCAGCCGTGACCGCGGTCCTCGACGGTGTCGTGCGACTCGGTCTCGGCGACGCCGAACACGAGCGAATTCTCGGGCCCGCACGAAAAGCGGCCGAGCGCGATGTCGCCGTCGCTGTGGGCCAGCGCTGGGAGGTCGGAGCGACCACGGTGTCCGCCTCGGTCGCGATTGCGGCGGCGGCCGGCGTGTCGGTGTTCGCAACCGGCGGAATCGGCGGCGTCCATCGAGGTGCCGAGATCACCGGTGACATCTCTGCCGATCTCGATGCGATCGCCTCGCATCCGGTCATCACCGTGTCGGCCGGCGCCAAGGCCTTCCTCGACCTTCCGCGGACGCTGGAGTTCCTCGAAACGGCAGGGGCACCCGTGCTCGGTTGGCAGCACGACTGGTTCCCGGCGTTCTACACCCGGTCGTCGGGCCTCCCGGTGCCGCACCGGGTCGACTCCGCCGACGAGGTCGCGCGGATCTTCGCCGCGCGGAGCAGACCGGCATCGGGGATGCTGTTGACGGTGCCGATCCCCGTCGCCGATGAGCTCGATGCAGCGGAACTCGACGACGTGTTGACCGACGCACTCGCCGAGTGTGAACGGTCCGGGGTGACCGGCGCGGCGATCACGCCGTTCGTCCTCGGTCGGATCGGTGCCGCCACGGAGGGTCGCAGCGTGCCGGCGAATCTCGCGCTCGCCGAGAACAACGCACGTGTCGCTGCTCAGGTCGCGGTCGCCATGAGCGCGAGGTGACTTCGCCGGCTTGCGGTCCTCGGGCGGAGAGTTCGTGGAAGAGACATCGTCGTCATCGACGTACGTGCTCGCCCAGATCAACGGGCCGGGGTTCGTGTGAGCTTGCAGCGCGCTGAGATTCAGGCGAGGCGGGCGAGTCGACGCTCGACGCGGTCGAGGAATGCGGTGCGCTTCGACTCGGATGCGCCGTCGATGCCGTAGAGGGCGAGCCAGGTGGTTCGGGCGAGCGGATGGCACATGCTGCGCAGGCTGCGGGTCACGGTGCGTTTGCCGCCCTCGCCTTCCACGACGTTGATCCACTTCGGCGAGCCGTGGGTGGTGACCGCCACGAGTCGCCGGACGTTGCGGAGTTCAGGGACGAGCCGGTTGGCGCCCTCGGGCAGCGACCATGCCACGCCACTCACCCACACCCGGTCGATCCAGCCCTTGAGCATGGCCGGCTGGCCCGACCACCACGTGGGGTAGACGAGCACGAGCGTGTCGCACCACTGCAGGTCGTCGGCGTACGGCGTGAGCGACGGGTCGGCACCTGGTTCGAGATGCCTGGCGTGGTCAGTGGCAGTGAATCCCGGTTCGAAGCCGTCGGCGTACAGATCGGTGAGCCTGACCTCGGCGCCGCCCGCCTCCAGCCCCGCCACGACCCGGTCGCGCACCGCAGCCACGAACGAGTCAGCCAGGGGGTGGCAGTACACGACGAACGCACGCGTCATCGCAGCGCCGCCAGCTCCCGCTCGACTCGAGCGGCGAACTCCTCGCGTGCTTCGAGCGTCGACGTGTCGATCGCATAGAAGCCGAGCCACGTTGTCCGGGCCCGGAACCCGCAACTCAGGCGCAGCGCCCGGGTGAGGATGCGCCGCCCGTTGTCGTTGACGAGCCGCACATACGAACGGGGTGATCCATAGGTGGAGATTCCGATGATGTGGCGGACCTGGCCCAAGCCCGGCCGGACCTTGCCCGAGCGTTCGTGGAAGCGGAATCCGACCCCGGGGACCATCACCCGCTCGAGCCATCCCTTGAGGATCGCCGGGAGCCCGCTCCACCAGGTCGGGTACACGAAGATGAGCGCGTCGGCACGGGTGACGAGGTCGGCATGTCGCGCAACCATCGGATCGATGATCGGTTCGTCGGTGTGGTACGCGTGACGTTCCTCGGCGGTCATCGCCACCCCGAAGCCCTCGTCGTACAGGTCGAGCACGACGACGTCGTGCCCGGCGGCGCGCAGCCCGGCGACGGCGCGAGCGGCGAGTGCCCGGCAGTAACTGTCGGCCGACGGGTGGGCGACGACGACCGCGGCGAGCACGGTCAGTCGTTCGTCGGCGCGACGGGTTCGAGTGGCGACGGGACCGGCTTCGAACGCAGCGACGACAGCTGGGTGATGGCGACGAACAGCAGCAGGACGGCGAACAGGATGTTCGCGAGTTGGTCGCTCATGCGATCGGAGATCGTGCCGCCGATCACCGCCGCGAACGCGCCGAAGGCGCCGACGACCGCGGCCACCGGGATGTCGACGTTGGCGTTCGTGCGGTTGCGGATCGTTCCCATGATCGCGGTCGGCACGATCACGGCGACCGATGTCCCCTTCGCGAGGGCCGGAACCATGCCGAGTCCGACCACCATGGCCGGCACCATGATGACGCCGCCGCCGATACCGAGCATGCCGGCGAGGACGCCGGTGATGAAGCCGACTCCGACGAGCAGGCCGGCGGACAGTGCGGTCAGATCGGCGCGACCGGTCGAGTCGGAGCTGATCAGGAGTCGTGTCGCGGTGGCGAGAATCGTGATGACGAAGATCATCACCAGCACGTTCTTGGGGATCACGTGGAGCAGATGCGTGCCGACGATCGCACCTGCGATCGAACCGATCGTCAGGCAGAGTGCCACCGGCCAGTCCACGTTGCCGTGTGCGAGGTAGGTGATCAGGCTGGCGGCTGCGATCGGCAACGTCGCCGCCAGCGATGTGCCGTGGGCACGGCGTCGTTCCATGTGGGCGAAGCCGATGAGTCCGGGGACGATGATGAGCCCGCCGCCCACGCCGAACAATCCACCCAACAGGCCCGCAGCGAGGCCCACGACGGCGGCATGGCGCATCTGGACAGGACTGTGGGAGAGCACGTTGCTCGACGATAGGTGCCGACGCCCCGCGTGGACGTATTTCGTCAGGCTCGACGATCGAGGTCGTCTCGCAACCGCGCCTCGACGACCGGCCAGTCGTCGATCGTGATCGCGTACGCGGCGGTATCACGCAGTCGGTCGCCCTCACCGGCCCGCGTCGACCGTCGGTGGCGTCGAAGGACTCCTTCGAACGTGGCGCCCAGCCGCTCGATCGCCCGACGACTCTGTTCGTTGCGGGCGTCGGTGCAGATCGCCACTCGTTGAACTGTCCATCGGTCGAACGCGTACGTGAGCAGGAGGAGCTTTGCCTCGCTGTTGATCGCCGTTCGCTGGGCCTCGGTCGACAGCCAGGTGCCGCCGATCTCGACCTCGTCGGGATCGGTTCGACCGAGTGGCCACATCGGATTGAGGTACCGGGTGCATCCGACGATCTCGCCGTCGGAGCGGCGCCGCTGGACGAATGGCCCGGCCAGACCTCGAGCGGCGTCGTCGACGAGCCACTCCACGTATGCCGCCGTTTCCGATGCACCGTCGGGCACCTGGGTGAAGCCGAACGTCGAGCGGTCACCCGCGCCGGCGGCAGCGATCTCCGCGACGTGGTCGAGTCGCATCGGCTCCAGTGCGACGTGTCGGCCGGTGAGTGCGTGGATGTCGAGCGCTGGCACCGCACCAGTGTGGCCCACGGGTGCGTCCCGGGCCGGTCCGATTCGTCCGGGCCTGCTGCGTTACCGTGCGCCGATGGCCGAATCTCCCCCCGACGACCTGTTCGACACGTCAACGATCCTGCCGTCGGCGCCCGTCGGCGACGACGGCGAGCCGCTCGAAGTGCTGCACGACCGTGAGTACCGGGTCCGGGCGTTCCGTAAATCCGACGAACTGCTGCTGATCCGTGGCGCCGTTCGCGATCAGAAGCCGCCGGGCCTCTACATCGACATCGATCCGAACCCGATGACCATCCATCACATGCAGATCGACCTCGAGATCGCCTTCCCCACGTTGGAGATCGTCGGCGCCGACGTCGGTATCGAGGTCCACCCGAGTGCAGGATGCCCGAGCATCGAGTCGCACTACGACAAGCTCGTCGGGCTGTCGATCGCCCGGGGGTTCACCCACAAGGTGCGCGAACTGTTCGGCGGCCCGCGAGGCTGCACACACACCACGGCGTTGCTCCAGGCGATGGCGCCGGTGGCGATCCAGTGCATGTGGTCGATGCAGGCGTCGCAGGCCCGCCGCTCCGGCGAATCGGACGGTCAGCAGGAGCCATCACCCGAGCGGCGGCGGATGATGTGGCAGACCAACCTCAACACGTGTCACGTCTGGGCCGAGGACGGCGAACAGGTGCGACTCCTCGAGGCGGGGGGCGACTTCGAGCCACCGATCTGGGCGACCGAACGCATGGTGGAGCTCGGACTCAAGCCCGAGGCTTGGCGCCAGCGGATGTAGTCCTGATCGCCGCATCGAATCGTTGGTGGCGATTCGCGTCCGACCTGGCACACTGTTCGACCACATGGTGGTCATAGCTCAACAGGTAGAGCACCAGGTTGTGATCCTGGCGGTTGGGGGTTCAAGTCCCCTTGGCCACCCCAAACGCAGGCCCTGACAGGGTGCAGAGCGAGCAATCGCTCGGTACCCTCTCAGGCCGCTTGCTTCTCTAGCTCAATGGCAGAGCAGTGGACTCTTAATCCATTGGTTCTGGGTTCGAATCCCAGGGGAAGCACCACGGTGAATCAGTGCCGAAAAATGCCTGGATCTGCGCGCTGAGCGCGCAGATCCAGGCATTTTTCGGCGTTTTGGGTGATGTCAGCCGCGGAGGAGGTCCTTCGCGATGTGGGTGATCTGGATTTCGTCGGTGCCGGCGTAGATCTGCAGGACCTTGGCGTCGCGGGCGAGCTGCTCCACCCGGAACTCGCTCATGTAGCCGTTGCCGCCGAACAGCTGGACGGCCTCGAGCGCAACCTCGGTGGCGGCGCGGGCGGAGTAGAGCTTCATCGCCGATGCCTCGGCGAGCGACATCGTCACGCCCGCACCGCTCATCTCCATCGTGCGGAACACCAGATTCTGCACGTTGAGACGGGCCACCTCCATCCGGGCGAGCTTGTCCTGGATCAGCTGGAACTCGCCGATCGGCTTGCCGAACTGCACGCGATCCTTCGCGTACTGAACGCTGAGCTTCAAGCACTCCTCGATGATGCCGAGCGCCATGGCCGCAACCCCCGAGCGCTCCTGCTGGAACGTGGCCTTGGCGCCGTCGCGACCGCCGGCCGGCAGGTCTTCGGTCTCGCCGATGAGACGGTCACGGCCCACCCGCACGTCGTCGAGGAAGAGTTCGCCGGTCGGGGAGGAGTGCATGCCCATCTTGCGCAGCGGCTTCGACTGGACGAATCCGGGCATCCCGCGGTCGAGCACGAACGACAGCACCTTGCGCTGTTCGGCAGGGGTCGAACCGTCGTCGAGTTTGCAGATGAACACGGTCGTGTCGGCGAAGGGGCCGTTCGTGATGAACGTCTTCGAGCCGTTCAAGATGTAGTCGTCGCCGTCGCGGCGAGCGGTGGAGCGCATCGAGCCGAATGCATCGGACCCGCTGCCCGGTTCCGTGATCGCCCAGGCGCCGACCTTGTCCATCGTCAACAGATCGAGCGCCCATCGCTCCTTCTGGGCGATGGTTCCCTTCGACATGATCGCGGCGGAGGTGAGACCCATCGACACACCCATCGCGGTCACCATGCCGGGGCACACCCGACAGAGTTCGATGATCGGGATCAGCGACATGCCACCGTCGCCGCCACCGGACTCCGTGGGCGCGGGAACGTCCTCGCCGTCGGCGATCGCCTTCTCGCGGGCGATCTGTTTGGCGAAGCGGTCTCGAGCCATCGAGTCCATCCCGAACGTCGCAAAGAGCTTGCGCAGGATGTCGTACGGCGGCAGGTCGCCGTGCTCGAGCTCCTCCACGTGCGGGCGGATCTCGTCGTCCACGAAGCGCTTGACGGCCTCGCGAATCATCTCGTGTTCGTCGCTCCACTGGAACATGTGTCGATCTCCTGGTCGTCGGTGTGTCGTGCGGACGGGGGCGGCCTCAGCGGCTCCAGCTGCGGTCGTCGCGATAGCGGGTCACGTTGAGTGGCGTCGAGCCCTGACGGCGCTGACGTCGACTGCTCGTCCCGAACACGATCAACGCAGCCACGACCAGGGCGAACACCACCAGCAGCAGGGTCAGATTGCGATAGTGGTTCGCGAGCCGAGGGAACACGCCCATCCACGGATCGTCGGAGAATGCGGGGAGCACCGCCAACGGCACGAGATATCCGAACAGGAACAGCGAACCCGCCAGTGAGGCGAGGCCGGCGCCGAGGGCGAACGTGCCCTCGCCGCGCTCGGGCCGCAAGATGATGCCGCCGAGGACGAAGACGAGACCGAGCACGGCCGTGCCGATCGCGAACCAACCCAGCCATTGGTCGAGGAAGGCCATCGAACCGACGCGTTGGACGGGCAGGGTCAGTGAGTCGGCCTCACCGACGCCCTCGTTGCGCACGATGGTGACCTGCTCGTCGGCCGTGATCATCACCAGCGCGTCGTTCTGACCGATCAGCCGGGAATGGGCCTCATCGACGATCCGGCTCATGAGCGCAGCACCGTCGGGAATCCGGGCGATCTGCTCGATGAACGCCTTGAGCTCGAGTGGCGACTGTTGCAGGATCGGTGCGTCGGCGGCCGCCACGATGCTCGCGATCTGGCCGCGGATGTCCTCGTTGCCGAGGACCGAGTGGGCGACGCCCGAGTCGTCGGTGGGTGAGAACGCCACCCGTTGGAGCCACCACGAACCGATGGCGAGCGCGATCAGAACCGCTCCGATGATCAACATCAAGCCTCCGAGGGAACGCCGCACGTGGAGAGTCTGACAAATCTGCGGCGTATCCTTGAATCGTGAAGCGACCCGGCCTGTTCCACATGCTGTTTCGAGGCGCCTTCCGGCACTGTCCCTGGTGCGGAGGACGCGGCGGGTTCTTCGTCGGATGGTTCAAGAAGGCCGAGTGCTGTCAGTCCTGCGGACTCGAGTGGCGACGTGGTGACGTCGGCTACGAACTCGGTGCCGCAGCGGTCACGGCGATCATCACGTTCGGTCCGCTCATGCTGATTCTCGGTGGCATGGTCGCCTACACCTGGCCCGAGGTGGAAGTCGTGCCGATGTTCGCCGTCCTCATCGTGCTCGCGGTCACCATGCCGCTGGTGCTGTACGGATCGGCCTACCTGATCTGGCAGGCGATCGACATCATGATGCGCGAGCCGACGCCGCTCGACTTCCAGATCGTCGGCAGCCACGATCCCGATGGCACCGCCATCGACAGCGACGCGGCGTCGGATACCGACACGCGCTGACCGTTCGGGCTTCGAGGCCTCAGCCGGGCGCCGGGGCGAACGGCGGGCGACCGACGCCGCCGTCTCGCAGCCAGAATCCGGTGAGATTGCGGTCGAGGTGTCGTGAGCGCCAGGCGAGCATCGACTGTGCGAGTGGGAGGACGACGGCCGGGTCGGTGACCTCCGTCCGCCAGGTCGGATCCGCGGCCAGGTCGAAGCAGCGCCAACTGCCGTTGCCGAACTGCACGTAGGAGTGGGTCGTCGTGCGCAGCACGGCGAGGTTGCACCGATCCGCGCCGCGGTCCCACAGGTCGTCACGGTCGTCGGGCCTCGAGTCACGCCAGTCCCATTCCCAGTGCGCTGCGTCGCGCCAGGTCGGCGCGGGTTCGCCGTCGAGGAACGGCGTCAGCGGCCGGCCGTCGCACTGAGCCGGGATCTCCTCGTCGAGGAGGTGTGCGATCGTGGGGAGCAGGTCGACGTTCTCGGTGAACTCGTCCACGACGTTGCCGTGGGCCGCCGGGCGTCGAGGGTCGCGGATGATGCCGAGGATGCGGTAGCTCGACTCGAAGAACCCGGCCTTCTGGACGAGGCCCTGGTCGCCGAGCTGCTCGCCGTGATCGGCGGTGACGATGACGATCGTGTCGTCCCATTGGCCGGATCGCTGCAACGACTCCCAGATCCGGCCGAGCTGGTCGTCGACCTCGCTGCACATCCCGAAGTACTGGGCCTGCCAGCGTGCCATCTTGGCGGGATCGGTCGGAGCTGCCGAGGCCGGATTGCCGAGCAGGGCGCGATGGATGCCGTGAAGATTCTCGCCGACGGGGATCGGTGTCGGCATGTCGTCGGGGTGGTATGCCCGAGCCCAATGGCCCGCAGCGGCATATGGCGGATGCGGCCGCAGGTACGAGGCGTGGGCGAACCATGGCTGGTCCTGCCGGTCGATCCAGGCGAGGAGGTGGTCGGTGAGGAACGCCGACTGCGACAGCTCGGCCGGCCGATCGGGCTCGGTGACGAGTGCGTGCTCGGCGTCGCGAAGATCATGACCCTGGTCGGCGAGCCACGCCAACCATGGCTCGGCATGGCCGGGCAGATCGAGGCCGACATCGAACCCCGAGAGCACGCCTTCGTAGTCGGAGAGACGTGGGTCGTCGGGATCGGTGACCAGCCTCGGGTCGACACCCTGGTCGGTGTACCCGAACAGGGTCGGTCGGTAACCCGCCCGCTGGGCCATCCGCGCCACGTTGTCGAACCGATCGTCGAGCGGCGTGCCGTTGCCGACGACCCGGTTCGTCATCTGGTAGGTGCCGGTGTAGAGCGCGGCGCGACCAGGAGCGCAGGGCGCTGCCTGTGCGAAGTGGTTGGCGAGGCGCACACCGCCGGCAGCGAGCACGTCGAGACTTGGTGTCCGCACGATCGGATGGCCGGCGCAACCGAGGGCGTCGCCCCGGTACTGGTCGAGGGTGATCAGCAAGACGTTGGGACGTGTCATCGACCGGCCACCTCGTGGAGCGCAGCCATCCAGTGATCGAGGGCGGCGACGGCGGCGCCGACCTGCTTGGCGCCGTCGTCGGCTCGACGCAGGGCGACGGCCGCGGGCCAGTCCGGGTGTTGCTCGACGGTCTGGATCTCGTCGGGCGCCAGTGGCCCGCCCTGCGCCTGGAGAGTGACGACGCTGCCGGGGGAGAGGGCGGCCTCGTAGCGCGCATCGGTGGCGACGAGGTAGCGCTTCGCATCGACGTGGGCCTCGATGAGAAACGCGACGCGCTCGCCGAGAAGCCCTTCCACCGCACGTGCGCCCATCCGGTGGTGCTCCGGCTGGCCCGGGCCGTCCCAGGGGTGAGCGAGGTCGTGAACGAGGCCTGCCACCTGGAGCTCCAGGTCGTCGGGGTGTGCCGACTCGAGGATCGCTGCAGTCTGCAGGCCGTGATCCAGTTCGGAGAACGCCAGCCCCTCGTCGGAGCCGAGTGTGGCGAGTTCTCGTAGGTGGGCGACGAGGTCGTCCACGTCGTCGAAGGTCTTCGTGGCCGCTGGCATCGACACAACGTAGATGTTCACCACGTTCGTTCAGACAATGCTTGTTCGAACCTCTGTTCGTTGACTACACTCGTGTCATTCGGTCGCCGCCGACACCAGCATCCCCATCCGACAACTTCACTCCCACCGTTCCGATCAACCCTGTGACACCCCCTCTCTACGGTGCACAACAACCAACCGCACCGGGCTCGCCCGCAGCACGACGAAAGTGAGACACGACATGAGCAACGACCGTGAGAAGGCACTCGAGATGGCACTCGCCCAGATCGACAAGCAGTTCGGCAAGGGCGCCATCATGAAGATGGGCGAACGCACGAACATGGCCATCGAGGTCATCCCGACCGGGGCCCTCTCGCTCGACCTGGCGCTCGGTGTCGGTGGTCTGCCCCGGGGACGCATCACCGAGATCTACGGTCCGGAGTCCTCCGGCAAGTCGACCCTCGCCATGCACGTCGTCGCCGAGGCCCAGCGCAACGGTGGTGTGTGCGCCTACATCGACGCCGAGCACGCCATGGATCCGGTGTATGCACGAGCCATCGGTGTCGACGTCGATCAGTTGCTCATCTCGCAGCCCGACACCGGCGAGCAGGCGCTCGAGATCGCCGACATGCTCACCCGCTCCGGGGCCGTCGACGTGATCGTGGTCGACTCCGTGGCCGCCCTGACGCCTCGTGCCGAGATCGAAGGCGAGATGGGCGACACCCACGTCGGCCTCCAGGCTCGCCTCATGAGCCAGGCACTCCGCAAGCTCACGGGCAACATCAACAAGACCAACACGATCGTCATCTTCATCAACCAGTTGCGCGAGAAGATCGGCGTCATGTTCGGCTCGCCCGAAACCACGCCGGGTGGCCGGGCCTTGAAGTTCTACTCGTCGGTCCGTCTCGACATCCGCCGTATCGAATCGTTGAAGGACGGCGCCGAGATCGTCGGCAACCGTACCCGGGTCAAGGTCGTCAAGAACAAGGTGTCGCCGCCGTTCCGCCAGGCCGAATTCGACATCATGTACGGCCAGGGCATCAGCCGTGAGGGGTCCTTGATCGACATGTCGGTCGATCTCGGCATCGTGAAGAAGTCGGGCGCCTGGTTCACCTACGAGGGTGAACAGCTCGGCCAGGGGCGTGAGAAGGCCAAGGACTATCTCAAGCAGAACCCCGAGATCATGATGGAGATCAGCGACAAGGTGCTGACCGTGTCGGGTCTGAAGAAGTCCGACGAGCCCGAAGTCGCCGAGGTGACCGACGTCGCCGACGAGTTCTCCGAGGCCGACGAAGCTCCCATCGACCTCGCCTGATTGGTGAGCGAGACGCTGCGAACCGGTCATGATGGTGGTTCGTCGAAGGAGCACCGCATGACCGTTCCCAACCGCATCTCGATCATCACGCTCGGTGTGGCCGACCTCGCCAGATCGACGGCGTTCTACGAATCGCTCGGCTGGACGAACTCGGCTACTGCTCCCGCCATCTCCTTCTTCGAGATGCAGGGCTCGATCCTGGGTCTGTACGAGTGGTCGGCGCTGGCCGACGACGCCAAGGTCCCGGCCGAGGGGTCGGGGTTTCGTGGCGTCGCTCTGGCGATGAACCTGGCATCGACCGACGAGGTCGACGTGGTGTTCGCCGAATGGCTGGCTGCGGGGGCAACGTCGGTCGTCGAGCCCCACAAAGCCTTCTGGGGCGGGTACTCGTCGTACGTCGCCGACCTCGACGGACACCTGTGGGAACTCGCTCACAACCCGTACGCCACCCTCGACGCCGATGGCCGCCTCGTCATGAGCGGCTCGACTCGCGCGTGGTGACGGCGTGTTCCCCGCGTTCGCTCACACAAATCGAGTGCGCCGGTTTGTGTGAGCGGTGAGCAGCAGTCGCGCGGCGGTCGGTCAGTTGAACGAGTAGCCGCCGGGCTTGAAGATCATCAGGTACATGGCCACCACGAGGATCAGGTGGGTGATGCCGACGCCCATCGACAGCTTCGACTTCGCGCTCTCGTCGGGCTCGTTGAGCGCCGGACGGATCAGGAACCAACTCACCACGAGCGCAACGAGCCAGAGCACGATCGTGGCCGTGATGAACGGTGTGCCCGCGAGGCTGATCTTGCCGACGCCGGCCATTCCCATGCCGGCCACCCACAGCACCACGAGTGCCGGGAACACGAATCGCATGTGCATCCGGGCGACCGCTTCGGTGTCGCCGGCGCGCTGCAGGCGGGGATACAGGAACAGCGGCCCGAACGCCACGATGGCGGCGAGGAGATGAACGAAGTACAGGATCCGGTAGAGGTCGTTGTTCTCGGGGGTGAGGATGGCGAGCACGTGGCGACGATAGCGGCGACCCCGTCGTGATGGCCCGCCAGTAGCCTGACGCACCATGTCACGCACGTACATCGTCCGCACCTACGGGTGCCAGATGAACGAGCACGACTCCGAGCGCATCTCGGGGCTGCTCGAGGCCGATGGGCTGGTGCGGGTCGAGTCGGAGGCCGATGCCGACGTCGTCGTGCTCAACACGTGCTGCATCCGTGAGAACGCCGACAACAAGCTCTACGGCAACCTCGGCCATCTGAAGACCTGGAAGGGCGAGCGTGAAGGTCGCCAGATCGTGGTGTCGGGCTGCCTCGCCCAGAAGGACCAGGAGCTCGTCGCGAAGCGCGCCGGCCACGTCGACGTCGTGATGGGCACGCACAACGTCCATCGGGCGGCCGAACTGCTCGCGGAGGCTCGGACCTCCGAGCGGCCCATCACCGAGATTCTCACCGAGGCCGTCATCGACGACCAGGCACTGTTCCCCTCGGCACTCCCCGCGCGCCGGGAGACGTCGTACAACTCGTGGGTCACGATCCAGATCGGGTGCGACAACAACTGCGCGTTCTGCATCGTGCCCTCGGTGCGCGGTGTCGAGATGAGTCGCCCGTACGCCGAGATCCTCGACGAGGTCGGTCACCTCGCAGGCGAAGGCGTCACCGAGGTCACGCTGCTCGGCCAGAACGTCAACAGCTACGGACGCGACCTGCAACTCGCCGCCCGGCAGTCCGGTGACGAATCGGCGCGACTGCGCCCACTGTTCGCCGATCTCCTCCGCGACGTCGGTGCCGTCGAGGGCATCCGCCGGGTTCGCTACACCAGCCCACACCCCAAGGACATGCGGCCCGACACGTTCGCCGCCATGGCCGAGACACCGGCGGTGTGTGAACACCTGCACTACCCGTTGCAGTCGGGCAGCGACCGTGTGCTGGCACTGATGCACCGGGGCTACACGGCCGAGCGATACCTCGACCGCCTCGCCGAAGCCCGACGCACGATCGACGATCTCGCGGTGTCGACCGACATCATCGTCGGCTTCCCGGGTGAGACGGAGGCCGACTTCGAACAGACGCTCGAAGTCGCGGCCGCGGCGGAGTACGACTACGCCTACACCTTCTTGTTCTCGCCCCGTGAGGGCACCGAAGCCGCCGCGATGGAGGCCGACTTCGTCGACGCTGCGGTGGCAGGGGAGCGGTTCCAGCGACTCCGACTCGTCGTCGAGCGCGCCGCGCTTCGGCGCCACGAGGCTCGCGTCGGTCGCATCGAGGAAGTGCTCGTCGAAGGTCCGAGCAAGCGCGACCCGTCGGTGATCAGTGGCCGCACCCGCCAGAACAAGCTCGTGCACTTCACGCCGCCGCGCCCGCTGCGCACCGGCAGCTATGCCACCGTCGAGATCACCAGGGGAGCCCCTCACTTCCTCGAAGGGCAGTTCGTCGACTTCATCTCCGAGCCGACCCACAAGCTGCGCATCCCCGTCGCCGCCCTCTGACACCCGCACTACCTCTGAAAAATGCCTGGGGATGCGCGCTGAGCGCGCAGTCCCAGGCACTTTTCGGGGGTGGGGCGAAGTAGCGTCGGAGCGATGAGCGACGAGGCGGTCGATCCGCAGCTGGCCGAGTACCGCGCCAGCATCGACAACATCGACGCTGCGCTGGTGCACCTGCTCGCCGAGCGCTTCAAGATCACCAAGGCGGTCGGTCGGTACAAGGCAACGGTCGATCTCCCGGCTGCCGACCCCGATCGCGAGCAGATCCAGATCGAGCGTCTGCGAGCCCTGGCCGAGGAGTCGGGACTCGACCCGGCGTTCACGGAACAGTTCCTGCGGTTCATCGTCGCCGAAGTGATCCATCACCATCAGCGCATTGCAGAGGGCGAACACTTCTGAGCGCAGCATCACCGCCCCGGGTCGCACTGGTCGGCTCGACGGCGTCGGGGAAGTCCGCCGTGGCCATGGCGGTTGCCCGCCGTCTCGGCGACGTGGAACTGGTGTCGATCGACAGCATGCAGGTGTACCGGGGCATGGACATCGGTACTGCGAAGCCCTCGCCCGCCGAGCGCGGCAGAGATCCGACACCACTTGATCGACCTCGTCGAGCCGACGCACGACTTCACCGTGGCCGAGTTCCAGGTCGCGTACACCTCGGCGGTCGATGCGATCGGCGACAGGGGGCACCGGGCAGTGCTCGTCGGCGGCACCGGTCTCTATCACCGCGTGGTGGTCGACGACTTCGAACTCCCGGGAGAGTGGCCCGAGGCCCGAGCCGAGATCGAAGCAGAGTCGGACACCGCAGCACTGTTCGCCCGCCTGAGCGAGTTGGATCCCGCGGCCGCCACCAAGATGGAGCCGACCAACCGACGCCGGGTCGCCCGTGCGCTCGAAGTCACCATCGGCAGCGGCCGGCCGTTCAGTTCCTTCGGGCCCGGAGTCGACAACTATCCGCCATCACCGGTGACCCAGATCGGGCTTCGGTGGCCGCGCGACGTGCTCACCGATCGGATCGCCGCCCGCGTCGGTCAGATGATCGACGCCGGACTGATCGCCGAGGTCGAGGCCCTTCGCCGCAGTGGCCTCTCCCGCACCGCAGCGCAGGCACTCGGCTACAAGGAAATCCTGGAGGTGTTGGATGGCCGGATCAGCCAGGATGAGGCGATCGAGATGATCATCACCCACACCCGCCGGTTCGCCGTTCGCCAGGAGCGATGGTTCCGCCGTGATCCACGCGTACGCTGGATCGACGTCGAACACGATCCGGTGGCCGAGGCCGCCCCGGTCGTCATCGACGCCTTCGACACATGACCCAACTCACCCTCACGAAACACCACGGACTCGGCAACGACTTCCTCGTCGTGTTCCATCCGGGCGTCGACGACCTCCCGGCGCTCGCCCGGCAGCTCTGCGATCGGCGTCGCGGGATCGGTGCCGACGGACTGCTGGTTGCGGAGCACGCCGAGGGGTATGCCGCCCGCATGACGCTCTACAACGCCGATGGATCGCGAGCGGAGATGAGTGGCAACGGCATCCGGTGCTTCGCCCAGGCACTCGCAGCTCGGCGGGGCGACCTGACGGAGCAGCTGATCCTCACCGATGCGGGCGATCGGCTCGTCGTGCTCACCGCCACCGATGATCCGACGACGGTCGAGGCGCGCGTCGAGATGGGCGATGTCACCGCCCTCGACGAACCCGAGAACTGGGCGTCGCTCGGATGCCTTCCCGAACGACCCGTCGCCCACCTGAGCCTCGGCAATCCTCACAGCGTGGTCGGCGTCGACGAGGTCGCCGCGGTCGATCTGGCCCTCCTCGGCAGCCAGGTCCCGCAGGTCAACCTCGAGATCATCGAACCCGGTCCCGAGGCGAATGCCATCACCATGCGAGTTCACGAGCGCGGCGCAGGCATCACCGAGGCATGTGGGACGGGAGCCTGCGCAGCCGCATTTGCCGCCCGGTCGTGGGGCCTGGTGGCCCGCGGCTGACGGCGATGTCGTCGTCCACATGGACGGCGGGACCGCCACCGTCAGCTTCGCGCCCGAGGCTCCGGAACGCGCCGTCCTGTCCGGCCCCGCCACTCACATCGCAACGATCGAGGTCGTTCTCGCATGAGCAACACCCCCTACAACGAGGCACTTGCCGGCACGCTCATCGACCGCACGATCCGAGAGAAGATCGTGCTCGTCGCGGTGGCGTTGCCGCGCCAGGACGACGAGGAGGTCGACGCCGGCCTGGACGAACTGGCGCTGCTGGTCGACACCGCCGGCGCGGATGTGGTGGCGCGCATGGTGCAACGACGCGACGCCCCCGACCACACCTGGTGCGTCGGCAAGGGAAAGGCCGAGGAACTCCGCCAGCTCTGCCTCGCGGTCGACGCCGACACGGTCGTGTTCGACAACAACCTGACACCGGCGCAGCAGTACAACCTCGAGAAGTTGCTCGGCCGAACGGCGCTCGACCGGACCGCTGTGATTCTCGACATCTTCGGGCAGAACGCGCACACGCTCGAGGGCAAGGCGCAGGTCGAGCTCGCCCTGTTGCGCTACCGGTTGCCTCGACTCCGGCGAGGCGCCGACGCCAAGCTGTCGCAGCAGCGCGGTGGCGTCGGGGCCCGTTTCGGTGGCGGCGAAACGAAGATCGAAGTCGATCGCCGACGGATCATGCGGCGCATCAACAAGCTCGAGCGCGACCTCGACGATCTCGCCGACACCCGCTCGCTGCAACGCAAGGGACGCTCACTGAGTGGCCTCGCCTCGGTTGCGATCGTCGGCTACACCAACGCCGGCAAGTCGTCGCTCCTGAACCGGCTCACCGACTCCGGCGTGCTGGTCGAGGATCGGCTGTTCGCCACGCTCGACCCGACCACCAGACGATTGGAACTTCCCGGTGGCGAGCCGGTGTTGCTCAGCGACACCGTCGGCTTCATCAATCGGCTGCCCCACGGGCTCGTCGAGTCGTTCAAGGGCACGCTCGAGGTCGCGGCGATGGCCGACTACCTCGTGCACGTGGTCGATGTGACGGCGCCCGATCCCGATCGGCCAGATCGATGCCGTGCGCGAGGTGCTCGGCGAGATCGACGCGGCCGCCGTGCCCGAACTGCTCGTGTTCAACAAAGCCGACCTCGCGCCGGGTGTGGCCAAGGAACTCGTGGCGGATCACGAAGGTTCGTTGGCGATCAGTGCGGTGACGGGTGAAGGCATCGAGGAGTTCCTCCGCACCCTCGCCGATCGGCTTCGGGTGCTGTCGGTCGTGCACGAGCTGGTCATCCCGTACGACCGTGGGGATGTCCTGGCGTCGGTGCACCGAGAGGGAGAGGTCGTGTCGGTTGCCGATGGTGCCGACGCGTGGACGGTGCGGGCCCGCTTGTCCGATGCGTCGGCCGGCCGCCTCTCGGAGTTCGTCTCGGCCGAAGTGGCAGACGCATGACCGGGTTCGTCCCGCCGCCGTACCCCTACGATCGCCTCGACCGGCTCCGCCCGTTGTGCGAGGCGCATGCCGGGGGCACGGTCGATCTGTCGATCGGCACACCCTTCGATCCGCCGCCACAACGGGTCATCGACGCGCTGGCATCGAGCGGTTCCGAGCGCTCGTATCCGGCGAGCATCGGCTCGTTGGCGTTCCGTGAGGCCGCGCAGCGGTGGATGCGCCGTCGATTCGACGTCGAGGTCCCGGTCGCGCAGATCGGTGCATCGATCGGAACCAAGGAGTTCGTCGCCACGTTGCCGCAGTGGCTGCAGCTCCGCACGCCGACGCGCGACACCGTGCTGTATCCGGCCGTTGCCTACCCGACCTACGAAATGGGGGCGATCCTCGCCGGCTGTCGGCCGGTGCCGGTCGGCGCCACCCCGACCGGCCAACTCGACCTCGACTCGATCGACCCTGCCGATGCCGACCGGGCACTCGTGCTGTGGGTGAACAGCCCGAGCAACCCGACCGGAGCGCTCGACGATCTCGAGTCCGCGGCGGCATGGGGTCGGGCGCACGGAGTCCCGGTGTTCTCCGACGAGTGTTACGTCGAGTTCACGTGGACCGGACGTGGGCGCACGATTCTGGAGTCGGGCCTCGACGGGGTCGTTGCGGTGCACTCGTTGTCGAAGCGATCGAATCTCGCCGGCGTCCGCGTCGGCTTCTACGCCGGTGACGCCGAACTCGTCAACTACCTCCAAGAGGTGCGCAAGCACGTCGGCATGATGGTGCCCGGGCCGGCACAGGCTGCCGGCATCGCGGCGCTCGACGACGACGAGCACGTCGCAGTGCAGCGTGAGCGGTATCGCATTCGCCTGGAGTTGCTGGCCACGGTGTTGTCGGAGTGGTCGGGCCAACCGTGGCGCTGCCCGATGGGGCGTTCTATCTCTGGATTCCGGTCGCCGACGGCTGGGAGTACGCCGAACGCCTCGCACGCGATGGTGGTGCGCTCGTGAGCCCCGGTGAGTTCTACGGCGCCGGTGGTGCACGGTTCGTTCGTGTCGCCGTGGTACAACCTGACGACCGGATCCAACTCGTCGCCGATCGTCTGGCGGCCGGCTGACCAACCGGCGAACTGCAATGCAGCCCCTTCACCTCGTCCTCGGCCCCCACGTTTCACCTGGCATCGCTCGATGAGCGATTCGACGCGTCGGTCGTGGATGGATGCTCGCTCTCGGAGCGGTCGTGCTCGTGGTCGGGCTGGTCGGCGCCGGCGCCCTCTGGTACGCCAGTAGTCAGCGCCTCGACGACAATGTCGCCGCGTTCGCCCGCGCCCCGTCGGCCTGCGCAACGACCCTCGACTTCGCCCGCTCCGGTGAGTTCACCCTGTACGTCGAGACGACGGGCAGGCTGGACGATCTCGCCGGGGACTGCTCGGCCGACATCGAGTACGACCGCGACGAACTCGCCGATGCCGACGTCCAACTCGTCGATCCCGACGGAGCGGCAATCGACATCTCGGATGGGTCGGCCCTGTCGTACGACACCGGTGCCTTCACCGGCTCGTCGGTTGGCGTCGTGCGGATCGAGACTCCGGGCGAGCACGTCATGACGGTGGCGGCCGACGGCGACCAGTTCGCGATCGCCGTCGGGGGTGACCCGAACGACGGGAGTGAGTCTGCTGCGCTGGAGTGCGGTGGCCGTGGCGATCGTGGCGCTCGTCGCCGGCGGCGTCCTGCTCATGGTCGGCAGCAGCAGGCCGCCCCAGGCGGCGACATCGGACGACTCGGGTTGGGAGCTGCAGGCAACTGCGCCCACGTGGCCCATCGGCCCGCCCGGGTTCCCCGCTCCGCCGCCGACGACCGGTGCGACCGGACCGGCAGGCCCACCGATCGCACCTCCATCAGCACCGGGTGTGCCACCCGGGCCGACGCGGTCGCCCTGGGCGCCACCGTCGGTCAGTAACGGCGCATGACGGTGACGACTTTGCCGTAGATCTCGACGTCCTCGGCCGTGAACTCCATGGGCGCCATGGTCGAGTTGGCCGGTGTGAGTGTCACCTGGGCGCCCGAGCGGCTGTAGGTCTTGATCGTGGCCTCGCCGCCGGGGATACCGGCGACGACGATGTCGCCGTTGTTGGGGTTGGCGATCTGTGTCGCGATCACGAAGTCGCCGTCGAGGATGCCGAGTTCGATCATCGACTCGCCCCGCACCCGCAGCATGAAGAGTTCACCGTCGCCGGTGAAGTCGGCAGGGACCGGCAGGATCTCCTCGACGTTCTCCTCGGCGAGCACGTCGGTGCCGGCGGCGACATCGCCGACGAGGGGGACGTGTCGGACCGGTCGGCGCTCCATCATGGCGCCGCTGTTCGTGTCGTACCGCACCTCGATCGCGCGTGGTTTGGTGGGGTCACGACGCAGGTAACCGAGCCGTTGCAGGGTGTTGAGGTGGCTGTGCACGGTCGACGGGGAGGTGAGGCCGACGGCATCACCGATCTCGCGGACCGACGGTGGGTAGCCCCGCTCACGGATCTGCTGTTCGATGAACTCGAGGATGTTTCGCTGCCGAGTGCTGATCGTGGGAGCCATGCGAACAGTGTACGGATCGACGCCCATCCGGTCAAACATCTGTTTCACAAACAATTGTTCGAACAAATGGTCGCGCGGGGTTGACATCGACCACCCAGCGCTGGTTCACTACGAACAGTCGTTCTACGAACACACGTTGCCTTCGAGACACGGAATCGGAGCTTCGAACGAACACCCCGATCACCACTTGCCCGAGCGGAGCACACGATGACTGCCACCTTCCACCCCTCACAGGACTTCCGACGGATCCGCCACGAGATGGTCTACGGACCGGCCGGCGCCGAGACAGCGCCGAACTACACGATCCGCCGTCTCGCCGCCGTCCTCGTGCTGCTCGCAGTCCTCGCTGCGGGCGCGATCGGCGTCGGCGAGGTCGTCGGCGCAGTGGCCGACCTCGGAGGCCGTCCTGCCGCGGCCTCCGAGGTCGCTGCAGCGCTCGGCTCCTCGACCCCGACTGTCCACGTCGCCGCGCCTGGCGACACGATGTGGTCGATCGCCCAGCGGTACCGCGGTGACGTGGGCCGTGATCGCTACGTCGACGCACTCATCGACCTGAATGGCGACGCATCGATTCAGGTCGGCCAGGCCATCCGCCTGCCCTGACCGTTCGGCCTCACACGGGGCGAGCGGCCGAGCGATGGGCGCTGCTCGGCGCCGGCGGATAGCCTCACCTGCGTGTTGTGCCCAGCCTGCCGCAGCGATGACACCAAGGTGGTCGATTCACGTATTGCGGAGGAGGGTTCGGCGATCAGACGCCGACGTGAATGTCTGGCATGCGCTCACCGGTTCACCACCTTCGAACGCGTCGATCACGCACCACTCACCGTCGTCAAGTCACACGGAGGCGACGAGCCGTTCGATCGCAAGAAGGTGATCGGCGGGCTGGCGGCGGCGACGAAGGGTCGCAACGTGTCGGAGGCCCAGCTCGACGAGATCGCCGCTCGTGTCGAGGAGTGCATGCGCCTCTTGGGCTCGACCGTCACGAGCGCGAGGGTCGGCGTTGCCGTGCTCGACCAGTTGCGCCTGGTCGACGACGTCGCCTACCTGCGCTTTGCGAGTGTCTACAAGGGTTTCGACGGCGCGTCCGACTTCCACCGAGAGCTGGCGTTGCTCGAGAAGTCAGCGACGCCGACGTAGCCAACGGGCGTACAGGAACGACCGGTCGTCGATCGCCAACTGGGCGAGGTCGAATCGATGCCGATGGTTTCCGGCGCCCGAGGCGAGGCGCGGGCCCTCGCCGCCGACCGCCGCCGGCGACGTGGTGAGGTTGATCTCGTCGATCACGTCCGCGTCGAGCAGGGCTCCGTTCAGGACGGCGCCGCCCTCGGCCTGCACCACGCTGCATGCGGGGATGAGCGCACCGAGCTCGACCGATCGCGGTCGCGAAGTCGACGTCTCCGACGCCGGCGCGCACGACGTCGACGCCGCCGGCGTCGAAGGTGGCGTCGTCGGTGGTGATGAGGAAGCCGGCGCCCGAGGTGAACAGGGCGGTCGACAGGTCCACGTCACCCGACCTGGTGACGACGCCGATGCGCTGGCCGGCCTTGCGGGGCGGGCCGTAGCCCTCGTCGCGGACGGTTCCGGCGCCGACGAGGATCACATCGGCGATCGTGCGGAGCTGCCCGAGCACAGCGGTGTCGGTCGGGCTCGAGAGCCCGGCCGAGTTCCCGCCGACGACGGTGGACCCGTCGATCGAGGCGACCATGCAGAGCCCGACCCACGGGCGGTCCGGTCGCCGGCCCAGCGCCGGACGCATAGGCGTCGGCGACGGCGATGTCGTCGGCGGGCTCGGGGAGCAGTCGGCGCATGGCTGCATCATGTCTGACTCACCGCTGCGATGCGACCTCTCCGGGTCTGCGACGATGAGCAGATGGCTGATCGCTCGAGTTCCACCCGCACCGCCTTTCGAACCTGCCCGCTCTGCGAGGCGAGCTGTGGTCTCGAGATCACGCTTCGCTCCGACGGACACGGTGGTGAGGAGGTGCAGCGAATCCGTGGTGACCGCCTCGATGTGTTCTCGAAGGGGTTCATCTGCCCGAAGGGGTCGACGCTCAAGCAGCTGCACGAGGATCCCGACCGCCTGCGCAGCCCCATGATCAAGCGCGACGGGGTGCACGTGCCGGCAACCTGGGACGAGGCGTGGGCACTGATCGAGGAGCGGCTCGGTGCGGTGATCGCCGACCACGGACGTGGGTCGCTGGCTGCCTATGTGGGCAATCCGACGGCTCACAGCCTGTCGGCGATGACGTTCTCGCGGGTGCTGCTGACCGGGCTCGGGACGAAGCACCGCTTCAGCGCGTCGACGGTCGACCAGATGCCGCGGCACGTCGCCTCGGGCTACGTGTTCGGGTCGCCGGTGGCGATCCCGGTGCCCGATCTCGACCGCACCGACTACCTGGTGATCCTCGGCGCGAACCCGTATGCGTCGAACGGCAGCGTGTGTACGGCACCCGACTTCCCCGGGCGTATCGAGGCGATGCGGGCCCGTGGAGGCAGGTTGGTCGTGGTCGATCCCCGCTTGTCGCGCACCGCGCAGGAGGCCGACGAGTGGGTCTCGATCCGTCCTGGGACCGATGCGCTGCTGCTCGCCGCGATCGCGCACACGATGATCGACGAGGGGCTCGCCGATCCCGGCGACCACGTCGCCGGGCACGTCGCCGGACTCGACGAACTTGCGACGGCACTCGGGCCGTTCACGGCCGAATTCGCCGCGGATGCGACGGGCGTCGCCGCAGAGACGATCCGCCGGCTCGCCCGCGAGATCGCCGCCGCGCCGACCGCAGCGGTGTACGGACGCATCGGCACCACCACGACCGAGTTCGGCTCGACGGCGTCGTGGCTGATCGACGTGGTGAACATCCTCAGCGGCAACCTCGACCGGCCCGGTGGATCGATGTTCCCCACGCCGGTGGCCGGTGGGGCGACGACTCGCGGCAAGCCGGGCTCGGGCCGCGGCTTCTCCGTCGGCCGCGGGCACAGCCGGGTGAGCGGCCATCCCGAGGTGATGGGCGAGTACCCGGTGAGCGTGCTCGCCGAGGAGATCCGCACGCCCGGCGAGGAGCAGATTCGGGCGCTCGTGACGCTGGCCGGCAATCCGGTGCTGTCGACACCGAACAGCGAACAGCTGGCCGCGAGCGCTCGACGAACTCGACTTCATGGTCAGCATCGACCTGTACCTGAACGAGACGACCCGGCACGCCGACGTGATCCTGCCGCCGCCCTCGCAGCTCCAACGCGGCCACTACGACCTGCTGCTGTTGCAGTTCGCGGTTCGCAACGTCGCCAACTACTCGCCGCCGGTGCTGCCGCTCGACGACGGCCAGCCCGACGAGTGGGAGATCATCTCGAAGCTGACGGCGATCGCGCAGGGCCTGGGAACCGAGGTGGACGCATCGCTCGCCGATGAAGCGGCGATCGACGCGCTCGTGCGCGGCGCCGTCAAGGGCGACCACTCCGTAGTCGCCGGTCGCGATGCCGACGAACTGCTCGCCGAGCTGTCGGCCTCCGGGCGCCGCGGGCCCGAGCGAATGCTCGACTTCATGCTGCGGACCGGGCCGTTCGGTGACGGGTTCGGGACGAATCCCGACGGCACGTCACTCGACGACCTGTTGGAGCGCCCTCACGGTCGTGACTTCGGTGCCCTCGTTCCGCGCATTCCGGAGATCCTGCGCACCCCGAGTGGCATGATCGAACTCGCGCCGGAGCCGCTGGTTGCCGATCTCGCACGGCTCGAAGCGGCCGCCGACGAACTGGCCACGCGCGGCATGGTGCTCGTGGGTCGACGCCACCTGCGGAGCAACAACTCGTGGATGCACAACGTGAAGGTGCTCGTCAAGGGCGCGCCGCGTTGCACCCTGCAGGTCCATCCGGTCGACGCAGCGGCTCTCGGCCTGATCGACGGCGGCGCGGCGACGATCACCTCGCGGGTCGGGTCGGTGAGCGCTCCGGTGGAGGTGACGGAGTCGATCCGGCCGGGTGTGGTCAGCCTGCCGCACGGATGGGGACACGATGTGCCCGGTACCCAGATGCGGGTGGCGGCCGAACATGCCGGGGTCAACTCCAACGTGCTGTCCGACGACAAGGCGATCGATCCGCTGTCGGGCACGTCGGTCCTCAACGGCATCCCGGTCGAGGTGACCGCTGCTGTCTGATTTGGTCGCCGATGGTCGGATGTGACGATGTGGACAACCTCGTGTTGTTCACCTCCTGTCCACACGCTGTCCGCAGTGGATTCACCGAAATTCACATGGTTGTCCCCTTCCTTCTCACAGGCTCGACTCCGTAGAGTTCGGCCCAGTGCCGACCACGGCGCGACGCACGGATGGAAGGCGGGCACCAGACTTCTCGACTATGTCGAGGACGGTGTCTGCTTGTGGGGGAGTCCCTCGACCTGTGACGGCGCGCAGTGGTCGGCGGTTCGCGTCGGGAGAAGTTCCGGCTGGGCCGGTCGGCCGGTTGCCTGGGCGTGCCACGGCTGTAGTTTGGAATCCATTCGACGTTCGGAGGAACCGTCATGTCGCTCGACAGCATTGCCGCCCGCACCATCAGGCCAGGCGCCATCGGACTGAGCCGTCTGTACACCTCGGCCGGCGTCGATCCCTACGACGAAGTCGTCTGGGAGCGTCGCGACGCGCGAATCACGAACTGGATCGACGGGTCGGTGGCGTTCGAGCAGCTCGGCGTCGAGTTCCCGACCACGTGGTCGCAGAACGCCACCAACATCGTCACGCAGAAGTACTTCCGGGGGTCGCTCGGCTCACCCGAGCGGGAGTGGTCGCTGAAGCAGGTCGTCGACCGCATCGTCGACACGATCACCGACTGGGGTCTCGCCGACGGCTACTTCGACGGCGACGAAGCCGACGCGTTCAGCGACGAACTGAAGTACATCCTCGTCACGCAGCGGGCTGCATTCAACAGCCCGGTGTGGTTCAACATCGGCGTCGCCGGAGTGCCGCAGCAGGCGAGCGCCTGCTTCATCCTCGCTGTCGACGATGAGATGAGCTCGATCCTCAACTGGTACCGGGAGGAGGGAATCATCTTCAAGGGTGGCTCCGGCGCCGGCGTCAACCTGTCGCGGATTCGGTCGTCGTTCGAGCCGCTCGAAGGTGGCGGCACGGCCTCGGGGCCGGTCAGCTTCATGCGTGGTGCCGACGCCTCGGCGGGCACGATCAAGTCGGGCGGCAAGACCCGGCGGGCGGCGAAGATGGTGATCCTCGACGCCGGTCATCCCGACATCGAGCAGTTCGTGTGGGCCAAGGCCAAGGAGGAGCGCAAGGCGCGTGCGCTCAGCGACGCGGGCTTCGACATGGGACTCGACGGTGCCGATTCGTTCTCGGTGCAGTACCAGAACGCCAACAACTCGGTCCGGGTCACCGACGAGTTCATGCAGGCGGTCGTCGACGACACCGATTGGAACCTGTGCGCGGTGACGACGCGGCGAGGTGCTGCGCACGGTGCGCGCCCGCGACCTGTGGCGCGAGATCGCCCAGGCAGCGTGGGAGTGCGCGGATCCGGGCCTGCAGTTCGACACGACGATCAACCGCTGGCACACCGCGCCGAACCACGGGCGGATCACCGCGAGCAACCCGTGCTCAGAGTATTTCCACGTCGACAATTCGGCGTGCAATCTCGCCTCGATCAACCTGCTCAAGTATCTGCAGGACGACGGCGGCTTCGATGTCGGGGCGTTCACCCACACCGTCGACATGCTGTTCACGGCCCAGGAGATCCTGGTGGGCCACGCCGACTACCCGACGGAGAAGATCGGCGACACCACCAGGGCGCTGCGCCAGCTCGGTCTCGGCTACGCCAACCTCGGAGCGCTGTTGATGGCGCTCGGCCTTCCGTACGACTCCGACGAAGGTCGGGCGTGGGCGGCAGCGATCACGTCGCTGATGACGGGTTCGGCCTATGCCACGAGCGCGCGGACCGCAGCCCGGCTCGGTCCGTTCGACGGGTTTCGCCGATGAGGCCGTTGCGATGCTCCGAGTGCTCGAGATGCATCGCCAGGCCGCTCGCAATGTCGACAGCCATGGCGTGGTCCCCGCCGATCTGATCGACGCCGGTCGGACGACCTGGGACACCGTCGTTCGCGACGCCGGCCTCGACGGGGTGCGCAACAGTCAGGCGGTGGTCATCGCTCCGACCGGCACGATCGGCCTCGCGATGGACTGCGACACGACGGGCATCGAGCCCGATCTGGCCCTCGTCAAGACGAAGAAGCTCGTCGGCGGCGGAACGATGTCGATCGTCAACCAGACGATTCCGCGGGCGCTGCGACGGCTCGGCTATTCGCCCGACCAGATCGCCGACATCATCGCGTACATCGACGAACACATGTCGGTGATCGGTGCACCGCACCTCGCGATCGGACACCTCCCGGTGTTCGCGTGCTCGATGGGCGACAACACGATCCACTACGAAGGTCACATCCGCATGATGGCGGCGGTGCAACCATTCGTCAGCGGCGGCATCAGCAAGACCGCAAACATGCCCGAGGATGCCACCGTCGACGATGTCGAGGCGTTGCACATGCTGGCGTGGGAACTCGGGTTGAAGTCGGTGGCGATCTACCGCGACAACTGCAAGCTCGGCCAACCGCTGTCGACGTCGAAGGTGACGGCGGCCGACGAGTCGCGCGAGGTCGAGATCGTGGAACGGGTGGTACACCATCCGGTGCGCCAGAAGATGCCCCGCTCGCGTCGGGGCCGCACGTTCGAGTTCCGGGTGGCCGACTGCAAGGGCTTCGCCACGATCGGCGAGTACGACGACGGGCAACCCGGCGAGATCTTCCTCACGGTGTCGAAGCAGGGCTCGACGATGGCCGGGGTGATGGACGCGTTCGCCAAGTCGGTCAGCTACGGGCTCCAGTACGGGGTTCCGCTGCGCGCCTTCGTCGAGGCGTTCACCAACATGCGTTTCGAGCCCGCCGGAATGACCGACGATCCCGACATCCGCTTCGCGTCGTCGATCATGGACTATCTGTTCCGCCGCCTGGCGATCGAGTACATGAGCTACGACGAGCGCGCCGAACTCGGCATCTTCTCCGTCGACGAGCGGCTGCAGCCGACCCTTCCGGGTGTCGAGGAACAGGTCACCGAGACCCATCAGGGATCCGATCTCGCGCCCGATCCGAAGTCGGTGCCGGACGTCGCGCAGCTTCCCTTCGCCGATGCGGGGCGGGTGCGGGTGAGCGATGCCCCGATGTGCATGCAGTGCGGCATCGCCATGGTGCGCGCCGGCAGTTGCTACGTCTGCACCTCGTGCGGCAGCACCAGCGGCTGCTCCTGACCAGCACTGCGATGAGCGACCGGCCCGACAGTTGGGCCACAAACTCATCGGGATGGCGTGCAGACCGGATCGGGCTGACGTGAGCGCGAGCGCTACGTTCCGGGCATGGGTGACGCACGAGAACTGATCCGGTATCACGCTGAGGGCAAGGTGGGCGTGATCACGATCGACCGGCCCGAGAAGCGCAACGCGATGACGTACGCGATGCTCGGCGAGTTCATCGACACCGTCGGTCGCGCCGACGCCGATCCGGCCACGACCGTGCTCGTGATCACCGGCGTGCCCGGAGCGTTCTGTGCCGGAACCGATCTCGCCGATCTCGCGACGGTTCCCGGCGAGGTACGAGGGCTGCGCGGGGAGGCCGAGGAGCGTCACAAGTGGTGGCCGATCGCCCAGGCCCGCAAGCCGACGATCGGGGCCATCGACGGCCCGGCGGTGGGTATGGGCGCCGAGTTCTCCTCGCAGTGCGATCTCCGCCTGGCGAGCACGCAGGCGCGGTTCGCCTGGAACTTCGTGCACCGTGGACTGGTGCCCGACACCGGCGCCGGGACGTGGTTGCTGCCGCGCATCGTCGGGGTGCAGCAGGCGCTGCGGCTGCTCTACACCGGCGAGATGATCGACGCGGCCGAGGCACTCCGACTCGGCTACGTCCTCGACGTGGTGGAGAGCGACGATCTGCTCCCACGGGCGATGGGCCTCGCGAACGCCATCGCTGCCGGGTCGCCCCACAGCCTGGGCCTCGTCAAGTCGCTCGTCCACGACGGACTGACCGCGCCGGTGGGTGAGCACATGGAGCGCCACACGGCGGCCCTGGCGGCGTGTTTCAAGAGTGACGACCATCGCGAAGGTGTCGCGTCGTTCCTCGAGCGTCGTCCCGCAGCGTTCACGGGCCGATGAGATGAGCGAATTCTCGGCCGTCCTGCGGCAGGCTCCGGGCAGGCAACGCTGATCGTCCAGGTGTCACGCCGAACTGCTGGCGGTGACGTGCGGTACCGTGGCCCCGTGGACTCGTTCACTGACGAAGAGCTCGCCGATCTGGCGCTTGCCGCCGACCCGGACGCCCCGATCGATGCCGATGCGGTGCCGTTCGGGCGACCCGCCACGGACGCAGCGTTGCTTCCCGAGTGGTACATGCCGGTGCCCGGATCTGTCCGGCGGACCCGTCCCCGTGTCATCGCGGTGTCGGCGATCATCGCGTCGTTGGTCCTCGTCAACGGCGCCGGCCTCTGTGTCACCTTTGGGTTGCCCGAGATCGCCTGGTAGCGATCAGCCCCAACCGCACGGATCGTTCCAGCGCAGCACCACTCGGTTCTCGCGCTCCCAACCGAGGATCGAGATCGTCGCGGTGTCGAGGGCGAAATGTCGGCCCTCCACGGGATCGAGCCCGAGCCAGCGGGCACCGAGTATGCGAAGCAGGTGGGCATGGGCCACGAGTGCAATCGGCCCGTCGAGCTCCGACAACCGGTCGACGAGCCGGTCTGCCCGTACACCGACATCGTCGATCGACTCGCCGCCGAGAATCGGGTGCGTCCACACCGACCATCCCGGCTCGGTGGTGCGGATCTCGGCGGTCGTGATGCCCTCGTATCGGCCGTAGTCCCATTCCAGCAGATCGGGATCCAGCGTCGGATCGAGACCGACGAGCCTGGCGGTCTCGAGTGCTCGTGAGAGCGGGCTGGCGTACACGTGGGTGAAGTCGAACGACTCGACCGCCGTGGCGATGTGGCGGGCCTGGTCGCGGCCGTGGTCGGTGAGGGCGATGTCGGTGCGTCCCGTGTGCCTTCGTTCGCGACTCCACTCGGTCTCTCCGTGTCGGACGAGGACGAGCTCGGGACGGGGAGGCAGCGCCATGCTGTCAGTCTGCAGCACCGGCGATCGAACGTGTGTGCGGTCAGCGCATGTGTTCGGTAAGGTCGAGTCGATGGCGATTCAGTGCGCGTACTGCAACAGGGAGCATGCGACGCCGGCCGAGGTGCGACAGTGCTGGCACGACGGCGGGCGTCAGGACGTCCCGACCTCGGACGCCGGTTCCTTCTCGTTCGAGGATGGTGCGTACGTCGATGGGCCGATCGAATCGTCGTCGGGTTCCGAGCGCACACCGAGTCCGGTGCGGCGCGCTGCACCGAGGCGCGAGGTGCGGCGAGGCGCGGCGTCGGCCGGCGCAGGTCCCGACGAACTCGGGCGTCACATGGTCATCGAGCCGGGTGGCGACGTGCCCGCGCCGTGGGCCGACGCGCAACGCATCGTCATCGATGACGCCACCCTGACCGACGCGAACCACGCGCTCGTGTTCCTGCGTGGGGCGCATCAAGCGCGAGAACGGCTGATCATCGAGCTTGCGGCATCGTTCGAGCGCGAGCCGATGTTGATGACCGAGGCGGCGCCTTACGAACTCGGCCCGACGTTCGCATTCGACCTCGAGGAACTCCACCATCTCGTGTGGGCCAACAGCGTCGATCACCGTGACCCCGACCGTCCCACGTGGATCGCGCTCGACATGGCACTCGCGGCAGGCGCCGTGCCGGCCGATGATCGCGGCGACATCGAGCTGCCGGACGGGACCACCGTGTGGCTCGACGGAGGTCCGGTGCGCCATACCGACCCCATCGACGGCGTGCCCGTCGTTCACGCGGTCGCCGTCGAGCACGGTTCGCTGCGCCCGCCGGTTGCGAATCGTTCCGACGCCGATCTGGCGCCCGACCAACTCGCTGCGGTCACGCATCGAGGCGGCGGCGCTCGCATCATCGCGCCGGCCGGTTCGGGCAAGACCCGGGTGTTGACCGAGCGGGCCCGGCACCTCCTGACCAAGTGGAATCTGCCGCCGAGTGCCGTGAGCCTCGTGGCGTTCAACAAGCGGGCCCAGGAGGAGATGGTGGAGCGGACCTCCGACCTGCCCGGGCTCCAGGTGCGCACCCTCAACGCCATCGCGCTCGCGATCGTCAACGGCACCCCACCGTTCGCACCGCAGGCCACCAGGTGGCGCACGATCGACGAGCCGGACGTGCGGCGCATCATCGGCGACCTCGTGTCGTTCCCCCGTCGCCGCAACAGCGACCCGATCGGGCCGTGGATCGAGGCACTCACGGTCATCCGGCTCGGCCTGGTGGATCCCGCCGAGGTCGAGGGTCGGTATGCGGGCGACGTCGATGGCCTCGCCGAGACCTGGCCGAGCTACCGACAGGCGCTGGAACGGCGCGGCGCGGTCGACTTCGACGACCAGATCTACCGGGCGCTGCTGGTGCTCCTGCGTGATCCGACGGCGCGTCGGATCGCCCAGCGGGCGTGTCGGATCATGCTGGTCGACGAGTTCCAGGACCTCACACCGGCACACCTGCTGCTCATCCGATTGCTGTCGTCGCCCGGTGGTGCGGTGTTCGGGGTCGGCGACGACGACCAGACCATCTATGGGTACAACGGCGCCGATCCGGCTTGGCTGATCGATTTCGCCGACCTGTTCCCCGGCTCGGGGTCGCATCCGCTCGAGGTGAACTATCGGTGTCCGGCGGGCATCGTCGACGTCGTCGATCGGCTGCTGCGTCACAACCATCGACGCGTCGCCAAGACCATTCGGGCAGCATCGACCGACAACGCTGGGTGGTCCGTCGACGGTGGCGTCGATGCCGTCGGCGCGTCGCGTCGCGTCGGTCCATGACGCGATCGCCGGCGGAGCACGACCCGACGAGGTGGCCGTGCTGGCGAGGGTGAATGCACTCCTTGCGCCCGTTCAGGTCGCACTGGTGGCCGAGGGCATTCCGATCAGTGGCGGGGTCGGGCTTGGAGTTCGCTGATCGCACGGCGGTGCGCACGGTGTTGGCATGGCTGCGTCTTGCCGTGGCCGGTCGGGTCGGCACGTTTGCGCCCGACGACATCCGCGAAGCGCTCCGGCGCCCATCGCGGTCGTTCCATCCCCGCATCACCGATTGGGTGGCGGAGCAGGGGAGCATCGTCGACCTCAACCGTCTCGCCGGTCGGCTGACCAACGAGCGTGACGCCGAGCGGGTGATCGACTTTGCCGCCGACATCCAGATGTTGCAGAAGGCCGCGCAGGCCGGGGCGACCACGTCCGACCTCGTGTTGACGCTGATCGACGACATCGGCCTCGCCGGGTCGGTCGCCTCGCTCGACGCCAACCGGCGTGGCAACAATCGGTCGGCCCAGGGCGACGATCTCACCGCCGTCACCCATCTGGCGGCGCTGCACGACGATCCGGCCACGCTTCGAGCGCTGGCTGCGCACCCAGTTGGCCGCCAAGCGGGCTCCGGGCGGCGTGCTGCTGTCGACGGTGCACCGGGTGAAGGGCCAGGAGTGGCCGCACGTGGTGGTGCACCTGGCCGACGCCGATCAATATCCGCACCGACTCGCCGACGACGTCGAAGAGGAGCGACGGCTGTTCCACGTGGCGATCACACGCGCCAGCAGCCACGCCACGATCGTGACCGGGGTGCATCCGAGCCCGTTCGTGGCCGAGCTCACGACCGAGCCGTCCGTCGGTCGCATCGTGTCGTCGCATCGCCCGGAGCCGGTGTCGAAGCCCGCCGCACGGGCATCGTCGACCGGTGACGATCCGGCCGCCGACCTCGACGCCGACGGCCAACGGCGCTTCGCCGCGCTCCGGGACCTGCGCAACGACCTGCGCGACGGCAAACCGGCCTACGTCGTGTTCGACAACAAGACGCTGGCGGCCATCGCTCGAACGGCCCCGACCACGTTGCGTGACCTCGGACGGATCTCCGGTGTCGGCCCGGCCAAGCTCGAACGGTACGGCGACGCCGTCATCGAGTTGATGGCGGGCATGTCGACCGGGTGAGACGTCGGTGTGACGGATGCCGCCGCGCCATCTGATCACGAGCGGCCCGGTACGGTGAGGGTGTGAGTACGGCCTCGGTGAACCTCCCAGTGTTGGAGCGTCCACTCCTGCGCGGGACGATGCACGCCGGCGCCTTCTTCGCGGCGATTCCTGCCGGGATCGTGCTGATCGCCATCGCCGACGGAGTCGCCGCCACCGTCGCGGCCGCGATCTACGCCACGACGTTGTTGCTGTTGTTCGGTACGTCGGCGTCGTACCACCGCCTCGCCCACTCGGTTCGCGCCCGCGAGGTGATGCAGCGACTCGATCACTCGATGATCTACCTGCTGATCGCCGGCACCTACGTGCCGATCTGTCTGGTCGCGATGCCCAGAGCATGGGGGATTCCCATGTTGGCGGTCGTCGGCGTGATGGCCGTGCTCGGCATGGTGCTCAAACTCGCGTTCTTCCACGGTGCCCGCATCGTGTCGTACTCGCTGTACCTCGTGATGGGGTGGGTGTCGATCGTGGCCGCACCGGTCCTGATCCACAATCTCACAGGGCTGCAGCTCGGTCTCATGATCGCCGGTGGGCTCGCCTACACGGTGGGGTTCCCCGTGCTCGTGCGGCGTCGCCCTGATCCGTGGCCGAAGACCTTCGGGTACCACGAGGTGTGGCATCTGCTCGTCGTGGTGGCGGCCGTCCTGCATTTCGCTGCAGTCACCAACGTCGTCGCCTGAGTCGATGTTCGATCGCTTCGTCGTCGTCGACTGGAGCGCCAACTCGACGCCGAAGCGTGGTCGTGACTCGATCTGGATCGCCGTGTCGGACGGCGACACCGTGTCGGTGTCGAACCCCTCCACTCGTGGGGCCGCGGAACGGTGTCTCTCGCGACCTGATCGTGGCCGACCCGATCGCCCGCACGCTGATCGGTGTCGACTTCTCGTTGGGATATCCGTCCGGAACCGCGGCAGCGCTCGGACTGGACGGCCGTCCGTGGGCGTCGATGGCCGGCCTGCTCGGCGAGTCGATCGTCGACGATGATCGCAATGCGAACAATCGGTTCGAGGTGGCCTCGGCGCTCAACGCGCGGGTGACCGCGACGGGCGCGCCGTTCTGGGGATGCCCGCCGTCGCAGGCCGGCGACACCATGACGGCGACCAAGCCGGCATCGTTCGCGCCGCTCACGGAGTGGCGAGCGGTCGAGACGGTGCTTCGCGAGCAGGGTCACCGTCCATTCTCGTCGTGGCAGCTGCTCGGTGCCGGCGCGGTCGGGAGTCAGAGCCTGCTCGGCATTCCGATGATCCACCGACTGGCGGCGCGGTTCGCGGAACGGGTGTCGGTGTGGCCGTTCACCACTGGCCTGCGCTCGCCCGCTGGTGGATCATGGTGCGGTGGTGATTGCAGAGGTGTGGCCGTCGTTGGTGCCGCTCGACGTCGCCGACGGTGTCGTGCGAGATGAGGCGCAGGTCATCGCCGTCGCCGAGTGGTTGGCCGGTCTCGATGGAGCCGACCGACTCGCTGCGCTGTTCGGTCCTGACATTGGTGAGGGGGCCGACGTCGCCCGCATCGAATGCGAAGAGGGTTGGGTCCTCGGAGTGGGGGGCTGATGGCCACGGTCGAGCTGGATCGTGTCAGTCTGCGGACAGGTCGGAAGTGGCGCCTCGCCGACGTCTCGTTGTCGCTGCCCGACGGTGCCTTCGTCGGGGTGGTCGGTGAGTCGGGGAGCGGCAAATCGACGCTGCTGCGCATGATCGCGGGGTTGGAGCGGCCGACGCGCGGGACGATCCGGATCGGAGGACACGACGTCACCCGGGCCCCGCCGGGCGAGCGTGATGTCGGCATGGTCTTCCAGGAGCCGGCGCTGCTCGGGCATCTCTCGGTGCGCCGCAATGTGTCGTTTCCGCTCGACGTTCGCCGGCGTGCCGCTGAGGACATTCGCCAGAGTGTCAACGCCGAGGTGAGGGCGCTGCACATCGAGGAACTCCTCGCTCGCAAGCCGAATCACCTGTCTCGCGGTGAGCAGCAGATGGTTCAGATCGCTCGAGCCCTCGTTCAGGTGCGCCGCGTGTTGCTGCTCGACGAGCCGTTCTCCGCGCTCGACGAGCCGCTTCGTCACCACATGCGCGCCGAGATCGCATTGCTGCAGGATGGCTACGGCGTCACCACCCTGATGAGCACCAACGACCCGCTCGACGTGACGACACTGACGCGGTTGCTCATCGTGCTCGACGAGGGCCGAGTGGTGCAGTTCGGCGACACGTCCGGGATTCGTCGCTCGCCCGCGACGCTGCTCGCCGCCGCAGCGACCGGACCGATCTCGTTCGTGAACATGACAGTGGTCGCCGGTGGTGGGGGATTCTGGCTCGACGCGAGGGGACGCTTCGGGCGGGGAACTCGTGAGGATCAGAGCGTGGGCGCCGTCGTTGGCCGGCTATGTGGGCACCGTCGTCACGGTCGGAATGCGTCCGGAACACCTGGTCGTCTCCGACAACGGGTCGATCCCGGCGATCGTCGAACGTCGACTCCCGATCCCGGCCGGATGCGTGCAGTGTGTGGTGGCGGGCGCACTGGTGACAGCGACGACGAATGACGTCGACGTCGTCGCCGGAGATGCCGTGCGTCTGAGCGTCGATCAACCTGCCGTCTTCGACAAACAGACCGGCGTTGCGATCAGGTGACGGTCCACGTCCCGTTGGAGCGCAGGAGAGCTTCGAGGTCGCCGGGGCCCTTGCGTTCGCTCGCAGCCATCACCTGATCGGCGACGGCCCCTGAATACTCGGGGCGCTGGATGTCTCGGAGCACGCCGAACGGAGTCGGTGAGTGGTCGTCGTGGCTCAGGCGGGCGAGCGCGAATGCGAGCGACGGATCGTGGCGGTGGGCGTCGTGGACGAGGATCTCGTCGTCGGCCACGTCGGCTCGTTCCACGAGACGAAGCTGCCCGTCGACACCCATGGCGACCGCCCGGTGCTGGTCGGCGCCGAACGTGATCGGTTCGCCGTGGACGAGATTGATCATCATCTCCTCGCGCGCCTGCTTCTTGGTCACCTCGTCGAACTGGCCGTCGTTGAACACATTGCAGTTCTGGTAGATCTCGACGAAGGAGGTGCCGTGGTGGGCGTGGGCCGCACGGAACGTGTCGATCATGTGCTGACGGTCGAGGTCGTGCGTGCGGGCGACGAAGCTCGCCTCGGCGCCCAATGCCACCGCGAGGGGGTTGAACGGCGGGTCGATCGAACCCATCGGGGTCGACTTGGTGACCTTGCCGACCGGCGAGGTCGGCGAGAACTGGCCCTTGGTGAGGCCGTAGATCCGGTTGTTGAACAGCAGGATGTTGAGGTTCACGTTGCGGCGCAGCGCATGGATCAAGTGGTTGCCACCGATCGAGAGGCCGTCACCGTCGCCGGTGATGACCCACACGTCGAGATCGGGTCGAGCGACCGCGACGCCGGTGGCGATGGCGGGCGCACGGCCGTGGATCGAGTGCATCCCATAGGTGTTCATGTAGTACGGGAAGCGGCTCGAGCAGCCGATGCCCGAGATGAAGACGGTGTTCTCGGGAGCGATGCCGAGCTCGGGCATCAGGGTCTGGACGGCGAGCAGGATGCCGTAGTCGCCACACCCGGGGCACCAGCGGACCTCCTGGTCGCTGGTCCAGTCCTTCTTCGTGGTCACGGCGACCTGCGCAGTGCTCATGAGTTCGCTCCGTTCGTGCTGGCGATCGAGGCGAGGGCCTCGTCGATGGCGGCTTCGATTTCGCGTGACTTGAATGGGAGGCCCTGCATCTTGGTGAGTGCCTTGGCGTCGACCAGGTACTTGCCGCGGATGAGGTTGGTGAGCTGTCCCATGTTGAGTTCGGGGACGATGACCCGCTGGTACCGGTGCAGGATGTCGCCGAGATCGGGCGGCAGCGGGTTGAGGTGCATGATGTGCGCAGAGGCCACCCGTTTGCCGGCCCGGCGACTTCGTTGGATCGCCGCGTCGATGGCTGCCCAGGTGGACCCCCAACCGAGCACCAGCACGTCGGCGTCGGCATCACCGTTGATCTGCGTCGGCGGGATGTCGGCGGCGATCGCCGCGATCTTGTCGGCGCGAAGATGGACCATCTTCTCGTGGTTCTCGGGCGTGTAGTCGATGTTGCCCGTGCCGTCCTTCTTCTCGAGGCCGCCGACGCGGTGCATGAGTCCGGGCGTTCCCGGGATCGCCCAGGGTCGGGCGAGCGTCGTCTCGTCGCGCAGGTATGGCCAGAACACCTCGTTGCCCTCGTCGTCGACGTGGTTCGGTTTCGTGGTGAACGGCACCGAGATGTCGGGCAGCGAATCGATCGACGGCAGGTTCCACGATTCCGAGCCGTTGGCCAGGTAGCCGTCCGACAGCAGGATCACCGGCGTGCGGTACTTGAGGGCGATGCGGATCGCCTCGATGGCGGCGTGGAAGCACTGCGCCGGGGTGTAGGCGGCGACGATCGGGAGCGGCGCTTCGCCGTGGCGGCCGTAGAGCGCGATGTTGAGGTCGGACGCCTCGGTCTTGGTGGGCAGACCTGTCGATGGTCCGCCGCGTTGGATGTCGACGATCAGCAGTGGCAGTTCGATCGACACCGCCAGCGACGTGGTCTCGCTCTTCAGGGCGACGCCGGGGCCGCTCGTGGTGGTGACGCCGAGATGACCGGCGAACGCGGCGCCGAGTGCCATGCCGATGGCGGCGATCTCGTCCTCGGCCTGCACCGTGCGGATCCCGAAGTGCTTGTGCTTGGAGAGTTCGTGGAGGATGTCGCTGGCCGGGGTGATCGGGTACGACCCGAGCGTGATCGGCAGCTTCGCGAGCTGGCCGGCGGCGACGATGCCCCAGGCGAGTGCAGTGTTGCCGGTGATGCTCGTGTACTCCCCGGCGGGGAGCTTGGCCGGCTTCACCTCGTAGCGGTGGCCGACGGCCTCGGTGGTCTCGCCGAAGTTGAAGCCGGCGAGGAACGACGCCTTGTTGGCGGCCTCGACCTGCTCGTTGGTGCCGAACTTCTCGGCGATCCACCCGAGGGTCGGATCGATCGGCCGGGTGAACATGAACGACACGAGGCCGAGCGCGAAGAAGTTCTTCGACCGTTCGGCATCACGTGGCTTGACGCCGAGCGGCGCACAGACTTCCTTGGTCAGGCTGGTCATCGGGACGCGCAGCACCCGGTAGTTCGACAACGTGTCGTCGTCGAGCGGGTTGGACTTGTAGCCGGCCTTGTCGAGGTTGCGTTCGTCGAATGCGTCCTCGTTGATGATCAGGGTGCCGCCGGGTTCGAGCCGGTGGAGGTCGGCCATCAACGCGGCCGGGTTCATGGCCACGAGCACACTGGGTTCGTCGCCTGGCGTGGTGATCTTGTGGTCGGCGATGTTCACCTGGAACGCCGACACGCCGTTGACGGTGCCGGCCGGCGCCCGGATCTCGGCGGGGAAGTCCGGCAGTGTCGACAGGTCGTTGCCGAACGCAGCGCTCACCGAGGTGAATCGGTCACCGGTGAGCTGCATCCCGTCGCCGGAGTCGCCGGCGAAGCGGACGATGAGATGGTCGAGGACATGATCGTCCTCGGTGCCAGAGCGGTCGATCGTGTCCGTCATGTTGTGTCCCCCCGAGGGATGTGGTGGCCCGGCGCCGTTGCCGGGCGTGTCCGGCGTCCACCGTAGCGGCGCATCCGGTCCCGATTCGGGACGGCCGGCGGAGAAAGTGACCTTCTTCCGTGCGCATCGTTCCTCGCACGGGGTGCGCGACCAGATTGGGTCATGTGGCGTCGAGTCGTTCGGTCGGGGTTGGCTGGGGTGCGCTCTCGTGACGGCGTCGGCGTGCAGCGGCTCGGGCGAGCCCGATGGGCCACCGGGGCTCGATCGCATCGATGGTCCCGCCCAGGTCGATCCGTCGTTCGATCCCTTCGCCACCGATGCCCCGGTCGGTCACCGAGTCCGGAGGCTGACGCACTCGCGGGTAGGGTCGTCGTCCGACATGGCGTCCCTTCGTTTCAGCTTCGGCACCATGGGCTCGGGCAAGAGCACCGTGGCGCTGCAGATCCACCACAACCTGTCGAGCCGCCAGCTCTACGGACTGCTGCTGACCACCCTCGACCGTGAGGGCCGCCAGGTGACGAGCCGCCTCGGAGTAGCAGCTCCGGCGATCGAGGTGACGCCCGAACTCGACCTCCATGCGCTGGCCGTGAGGTACTGGCCCATCCACTACATGATCTGCGACGAGGCCCAGTTCTACACCGTTGAACAGTGCGATCAGCTGGCCCGAGTGGTCGACGAGCTCGACATCGACGTGTACGCGTTCGGGCTCCTCACCGACTTCCGGGGGCACCTCTTCGAGGGCACGCAGCGGATGCTCGAGATCGCCGACGAACACACGCCGCTGCAGGTCGAGGCCCGGTGCTGGTGTGGTGCCCGCGCCACCCACAACGCACGAGTCGTCAACGGCGACGTGGTGTACGAAGGCGCCACCGTCGTCGTCGGCGACACGAACTCCAACGAGGCCCCGCTGTTCGGAGACTCGGTGCGCTACGAGTTGCTCTGCCGTGCGCATTTCCGCACGGGCGACCTCGGCGCCTGAGGTTACGCCGGTGCCTGGCACCGGCGTACCCGGTGGTCACACGCGTCGTTGTAGGCCTCGGCGAGGAGGTCGCGAGCGCATCGTCGACGTCGGGGGTGGCGACGTTGGCGGTGTGCCAGTAGCGGTTGCCGTACCGCACGACCTTGCGGGTGATCGTGCGATGGCGTGCCTCGCGCCGAGTCCGAACGACACCGCCACCCATTCTGCATGGGTCGCAGCTCTGCGAACTTGCGCGGGTTCTTGAGGAAGATGCCGACCGACACGATGTCGGCGTGCACCGGGCCGAGCGACTCGACGTGGGCCATCACCGCCTCGAACACCGGCGCTCGTGGTCGGGCCGGTCTCGAAGTACTCCTCAGCGACAGGCCGGGAGCGCAGTCGTGGCCCTGGCCCGTTCGGCCGAAGACCCGCACTCGGGACACGTCCAGCCGAAGGCGTTCACCAGCGCCGTGATCTCGACGATCGGGACGGGGCGGCTCAGTCCCTTGAACTCGACGTCGCCCATCGGGGTCGCGTCGACTCGGTCCTCGACGGCGGCGAACACCTTGTTGGTCACGAGGATCTGACCGCCCGCAGCGATGGCGCACACCCGCGCCGACAGGTTCACGACCGTGCCGATCGCCGTGTACTCGGTGCGGCCGTCGAAGCCGATCTCGCCGCACGTGGCGAACCCGACGGCGACACCGATGCCGAGTTGCAGGTCGTGTCCCCGCCGCTTCCACAGTGCCGACAGCTCCGCGGTCCGGTCGCGCATGGCGACAGCGAGCTGAACGGCCTGCCAGGCGGGGTCGTCGAGCTGGACGGGATCGTTGAAGAACACGAGCATGCCGTCGCCGGTGAACTGGGCGATCGTGCCGTCGTGTTCGAAGATCATCGGCCCGACGGCGTGATGGAACTCGCGCAGGACGTCCATCACCTCCTCGGGCTCGGCGGTTTCGGAGAACGCGGTGAAGCCGCGCAGGTCGCAGAAGAACGCGGTGATCTCGCGGCGGTGGCTGGCGAGGATCTCGTCGCCGCCCGCCGCCAGCGCTTCGGCGAGCTGCGGGGTGACGAAGCGGCGGAGCATGTTGAGCCGCTCGACCTCGGCGACCTTCTCGTCGACGCGCTGGGCGAGGAGAACGTTCCACTGCTGCAGCTCGTCGGTCATCCGCTTCTTGTCGAGGCAGGCGCCGAGCCGGGCGTGGAGCAGAACGGGGTCGAACGGCTTCGGCAGGTAGTCCTCGGCGCCGAGTTTGATGCAGGTGATGATCGACTCCATCTCGTCGACGCCGGAGATGACGATGAACGGGATTGCCTTGAGCCGGTCGTCGCCGGCGCGATGCTCGAGCAGGCCGTAGCCGTCCATCTCCGGCATCTCGATGTCGGTGAGGACGACGTCGATCGGGTGCTGCGCGAGCCGTTCGATCGCTTCGAGCCCGTTGCCGGCCTCGACGACCTGGTGGCCGAGCGTGCCGAGCGACATCGACAGCATCGCCCGGTTGAGCGGGTCGTCGTCGACGACGAGCACGGTCGCCGGTGTCTCGGTGGGCGCGTCGGTCACGTTGTCATCCTTGGGGATCGAGGGCTCGGCGGGCGCCGTCGAACGCGACGGTGATCGCGGCGACCTGAGCGGGGGCGCCGGTGACGGCGTCGTTGCGGCACTGGGTCTCGAGCGTTCCGCAGAGGTCGGCGAGCTCCGTGGCGCCGAATGCCGCGGCGTTCGACTTGAGGGTGTGGGCGGTGCGGCGCAGCAGGTCGGTGTCGCCATTGCCGGCGGCGTCGGCGAGTTGGGCGAGCAGCGATGCTCCGTTGTCGAGGAACGACGTCACGAGCCGCCCGAACGACTCGTCGTCGGGTGCGATCGACCGCATCCGTTCGAGTGCTGCGGGATCGAGCGTCATGGGAGCAGCGCCGCCTGCCGACGATCGGTTGGGGGTGGCAGCGAGGGCGACGGCGAGTTCCTCGGGGCGGATCGGTTTGGCGAGGTAGTCGTCCATCCCGGCAGCGATGCACGCTTCGCGGTCGCCCTGCATCGCGTTGGCGGTCATCGCCACGATCCGGATCGGCTGCGTCCCGCGCTCGGGTGGGGTCGGGCGGGCCCGGATCTGGCGGGTTGCCTCCAGGCCGTCCATCTCGGGCATCTGGACGTCCATCAACACGAGGTCGTACGGGAGTCGCTCGACGGCCTCGACGGCCTCGATGCCGTTCGAGGCGACATCGGCGCGGTAGCCGAGCGATTCGAGGACGAGCAGTGCGATCTGCTGGTTGACGGTGTTGTCCTCGGCCAGCAGCACCCGCAGCGGGTGGCGTTCGCCGAGCTTGGTGACAGTGTCGTCGAGGTCCGCCGTCATGACGCTCGCCTCGTCGACGTCGGTGAGCACCGACACGAGCATGTCGAACAGCTGCGACTGCTTGACCGGCTTGGCCAGCACCCCGGCGAAGACCGGATCGGCGGCTTCGGCGCCACCCAGCGACGTGTAGAGCACGAGCGGAAGGTCCGGTCGGGTCGTCCGGAGTCGATTGGCGAGTTCGAGCCCGTCCATCCCTGGCATGTGCATGTCGAGCACGGCCAGGTCGTAGTCGTCGCCGGCGTCGACGCTGGTCAGGGCTTCGGCCGCTGACGGGAACGACCGGCAGTGAAGACCCCAAGCCTCGGTCTGCAGGTCGAGGATGCGCCGGTTGATCGCGTTGTCGTCGACGACCAGCACCGATTTGCCGGTCAGTTCGGCAGGGATGCCCGCTGCGGCTCGCCGCGAGGGCACGTCGGCCGGCTCCGCGGCGATCGTGAAGTGGAACGTCGCACCCTCACCATCGACGCTTTCGACCCACATCGTGCCGCCCATCAGTTCGGCGAGTCGCTTGCTGACCGCGAGGCCCAACCCGGTGCCCCCGTACTTGCGGGTGGTCGACGAGTCGAGTTGGCTGAACTCCTCGAACAGTTTGTGCGCCCGATCGGCGGGGATGCCGATGCCGGTGTCGCGCACCGCGAGGTGGATCTCGTTCGTCGCGTCGCCGGGCTCGACGGTCATGACGACCTCGCCGGTCTCGGTGAACTTCACCGCGTTGGCGAGCAGGTTGACCATCACCTGGCGCAGCCGGGTGACGTCGCCGGAGATGCCGTCGGGGACCGCCGGGTCGATGAGGAACGCCAGCTCCAGGCCCTTGCGGGCGGCGGGCTCGGTGACGAGGTCGAACGCCGACTCGACGCAGCCCCGCAGGTCGAACGGGTTGACCTCCAGCTCCAGGCGACCGGCGTCGATCTTCGAGAAGTCGAGGATGTCGTTGATGATGCCGAGCAGTGACTCGCCGCTGGAGCGGATGATCTCGGCGAACTCCCGCTGGCGTGGCTGAAGGTCGGTGTCGAGCAGCAGTCCGCTCATGCCGATCACGGCGTTCATCGGCGTGCGGATCTCGTGGCTCATCGTCGCCAGGAACGACCCCTTGGCGGCGTTCGCCTCCTCGGCGAGCCGGGTCTGTTCCTCGAGCTGGGTGAAGAGGTTGGCGTTGGAGATCGCGATCGCCGCCTGCTCGGCGAACGCCTGCACGATGCGGCCGTGGCGTGGTTCGAACGGCCGGACCTCGCGGCGGTTGACGTTGATCTGGCCGTAGTGGATCTCGTCGACGAACATCCCGACCGACACGATGCTCCGGACGGCCGTCGACATCGTCAGGATGGACAACCGCGACGTCATCGATGAAGACGGGTTCCCGGAAGTCGACGCCTGCCGGCACCGGTGTCCGGGTCCCGATCTCGGCCTGGTCTCGCTGGTCGCTCGCGCGATCAGAACGAATTCGTCCCCCTCGCGACGCATGACACCGGCCATGTCGGCATTGCACAGGCGCGCTGCCTGGGTCACGATGCCTTGGAAGACCGCGTCGAGGTTGCCCGGGTTGTCGCTGATCAACTGAAGGATCTCCGAGGTCGCTGTCTGCAGCTCCAGGGATTCGGACAGTTCGGTGTTGCGTTCCTCGATCTCGCGGAGCAGGCGGGCGTTGTCGACCGCGATCGCAGCCTGGTCGGCGAACGTCTCCAGGAGGGTGATCTCGTCGTCGCCGTAGCCGCCGGAGGCCTCCCGGGTGAAGGCGACGGCGCCGATGGCGACGCCACCGCGCATCATCGGGATCGCCGAGCGCGCTCTGGTGGCCCATCCGGCGGGCGGGTGAGTCGGCGTAGGCGGATGCGGATTCCTCGTCCCAGTCCCTGATGTGGATGATCTCGCCCCGTGCGACGGCGGCGCCGGTGATCGACGACTCGTCGATCGGGACGCGCCCTTCACCGACGCGTTCAGGTGCCATCGGCATCGGCCCGGCGATGGCGCTGAGGATCAACTCGTCGCCCTCGCGGACGAGGACGAGTGCGCCGGTGCCGTTGCACAGCCGGTCGGCGTGCTCGGCCACTTTGTCGAACACGGGCTGCAGGTCGAGACGGGCCTGGCTGACCGCGTCGAGCACGTCGGTCATGGCGGTCTGACGTTCGAGCGCTGCATCGAGATCGTTGAACAGTCGGGCGTTCTCGACGGCGATCGCCGCCTGGTCGGCGAAGGCCTGCAGGATCGCCGCCTGCTTCTGGTCGAAGGGCCTGACCTCGAACCGCCCGACGTTGATGTTGCCGATCCACTCTCCGTCGCGGAGCAGTGGGATCGTGGCGAAGGAGCGGACCCCGGTGGCCAGGATCTCCTCGGCGAGTGGCATACCGGGTCGGACGGCGGCGGCGAGGTCGTCCATGAAGAAGGGTTGCTTCGTCTCCCCGGCGCGACGGTTCGCGCCCGAGTCGGCGAGTGACGTCGTGTTTCCGACGAAGGAGAACCTGGCTTCACGCTGGGCCACGCAGCGGAGTTCATCGCCGTGGCGGAGCCAGAGGAGGCCCGTCTCGGCCTCGCAGAAGGCGGCCGCCCTGGTGATGATGCCCTCGAGCACGATGTTGAGGTCGCCCGGATTGGCGCTGATCAGCTGCAACACCTCCGACGTGGCCGTCTGGAGTTCGAGAGACTCCGACAGGTCCTGGTTGCGCTCCTCGATTTCGCGGAGGAGCCGAGCGTTGTCGACGGCGATGGCCGCCTGGTCGGTGAACGCCTGGAGAAGCGAGATCTCCTCGTCGGTGTAGCCGCCGGGCGCAGCGCGGAAGTATCCGATCGAGCCGATGACGTGGCCGTGTCGACCCATCGGCAGGGTCAGGAGCGAGCGGGCCCCCATTTCGCGGGCGCGCGAGTTCGGATAGAGATCGGCGGGAACCTCGTCCCAGTCCCGGATGTGCAGCGGCTCGCCGGTGGCGTACACCGTGCCCGTCGTGGAGTTGCTGTCCACCGGTACAGGTCGATTCTCGAACTGCGGATGCAGGCCGATCATGTCCGCGCCGGCGGCGGCGACGACGGTGACCTCGGCATCCCGCAGCGTCACATATGCGAAGACGTCGTGGCAGAGCCGTTGAGCGTGGTCGACGATCCGGTCGAACACCGGCTGGAGGTCGAACCGAGCGGTGCTGACGGCGCCGAGCACGTCGGTCATGGCGGTCTGGCGTTCGAGGGCGGCGTCCAGGTCGTTGAACAAGTCGGCGTTGGCGATGGCGATCGAGGCCTGATCGGCGAACGCTTGGAGGATGTCCTGGTCTCGCTGCCCAAATGGTCGCACCTCGGAGCGGTGCACCATCAGAAGCCCATACAGATCCCCGTCACCCTTGAGCAGGGGTACCTGTACGGTGCTGCGCGTGGGCGGCCCGGTCCAGCCGACGGACTCGACGAACTCGGCGACGTCGTCGAACCTGCGCGCCGCACGGATGATCGTCCCACTCGGCATGGTGAACCCGATCATGCTGCCCCAACCCTCGCCGAAGCCGACGCCGGTCCAGTTGTCGCCGTCGTCGCGCCACACCGCGGCGTAGGCGCCGTCGCACAGGCGGGTCGCACGTTCGATCACCTCGGTGAACACCGTGTCGATGTCACCGGGGTTGGCGCTGATGAGCCCAAGAACGTCCGATGTCGCAGTCTGCAGTTCGAGCGATTCGGCGAGGTCACTGTTGCGTTCCTCGATTTCGCGCAGGAGGCGGGCGTTGTCGACCGCGATCGCCGCTTGGTCGGTGAAGGTCCTGAGCAGTGAGATCTCGGCGTCGCTGTAGCCGCCCGGGTCGAATCGGGAGAAAGCGACGACGCCGAGCAGGGCATCGTTACGGATCATGGGGATGCAGAGAACGCTGCGGCGACCCGAGCGGCGGGCGGGGGAGTTGGGGAAGCGGTCTTCGAGCTGGTCGAGGTCGGTGATGTGCACGGTCGACGAACTGATCACGGATTCGCCGGCGGGCGAGCTGGGGTCGATCGGGATGCGGTCGAGGAGTTCGCTTGCATCGTCCATGCCGCTCGTCGCGCTGATGACCAGTTCGTCGCCTTCCTTGACGAAGATCGCTGCGCCGGTTCCCGAGCACAAGCGGTTGGCATGGTGGGCCACCGCGTCGAAGACAGGCTGCATGTCGAGGCGCGAGGTGCTGACCGCGTCGAGTACCTCGGTCATCGCAGTCTGGCGTTCGAGGGCGGCATCGAGATCGTTGAAGAGTTTGGCGTTCGCGACGGCGATCGCCGCCTGATCGGCGAATGCTTGCAGGATCGTGGCGACCTTCGGATCGAAGGGTCGTACCTCGAATCGGAGGAGATTCAAGTTGCCGATCCACTCGTCGTCCTGGATGAGCGCGATGCTCGCGAAGCTTCGGAGGTCGGATTCTGCCGCGGCGGCCACGGCGAGCGGATCACGCGCCTGCTGGAAGTCGTCGACGAACACAGGCGCATGGGTGTTGCGCGCCCGGAGGTTTGCGCCAGAGAGCTCCGTGGGAAACTCCCGTCCGATCAAGTGTTGGTCCGGTCCGGAGACGACTTCGATCCGGAGCACGTCGCCGTCTCGGAGCAGGACCGATCCGCCATGCGCGTCGCACAATCCGATGGCCTTGTCGACGATACGGGCCAACACCGTCGTGAGGTCACCGGGGTTCGAGCTGATCAGTTCGAGGACCTCGCTCGTCGCAGTCTGGAGCTCGAGCGACTCCGATATCTCCGTGTTGCGTTCCTCTATCTCCGTGTTGCGTTCCTCGATCTCGCGGAGCAGGCGAGCGTTGTCGACGGCGATCGCCGCTTGGTCGGTGAAGGCCTGGAGGAGTGACACCTGGTCGTCGGGGTAGCCGCCGGCCTCGACGCGGACGAACGTGATCGCGCCGATGACCTCATCATGACGTCGCATGGGCAGGGTCAGGAGCGTGCGCATTCCGCTGTTGCGGGCCTGTGAGTCCGGATACAGATCAGCCGGCACCTCGTTCCAGTCCCGAACGTGCACGGCCTGCCCGGTCGAGAAGACGGTTCCGGTCGTCGTGCTGGTGTCGATCGTGTCCCAGTGGATGTCGCCCTCGGGGAGTTCGCCTCTCGTTTCGGGCCAGGCTGCGGCGACGATCGTCATCTCGGAGCGGTCACGGACGGTGACGATCGCCATGGTGTCGTCGCAGAGACGTTGCGCGTGGTCGGCGATCCGGTCGAAGACGGGCTGGATGTCGAAGCGGGCGGTGCTGACGGCTTCGAGCACGTCGCTCATCGCGGTCTGGCGTTCGAGGGCCCGGTCGAGGTCGTTGAACAGGTTCGCGTTGGCGATGGCGATCGCCGCTTGGTCGGCGAACGTCTGCAGGATCGCCAGCTGCGATGGCTCGAAGGCCCGCACCTCGAGCCGGCTGACGTTGACGCTCCCGACCCAGTTGCCGTCGTGGATCAGCGCAACCGTTGCCCAGCTCCGAATTCCGTACTGCTCGGAGAACTGGCCGAGGACAGGATCGTCGATCGTACGGATGTCGTCGATGCTGATCGGAGCGTGTCGGGCGGCGGCCTCGGTGGTGAGTGGGGACGGTCGGGTCTCCATCCCGGTGACGACTTCGGCGCCCACGCCGTGAAACGCTTCGATCCGAACGAGCTCCGGGTTGCCGACCAGGATTGCTCCGCTGTCGGCCTCGCAGAGAGCGACAGCCTTGGCCAGGATGCCGTCGAGCACCACCTGGAGTTCTCCCGGATGGGCGCTGATCAGGCGGAGGACGTCGCTCGTGGCTGTCTGCAGTTCGAGCGACTCGGACAGATCGGCGTTGCGGTCCTCGATCTCCGCGAGCAGGCGAGCGTTGTCGACGGCGATCGATGCTTGGTCGGCGAATGCCTGCAGTACCTCGACCTCGGGAATGGTGAACCCGCCGGCCTCGGCTCGAGTGAACCCCAGTACGCCGATCGTCTCGCCATGGCGAAGTAGGGGGATCTGGATGGCGCTGAGCAGACCGCTTCCCCGCAGGACCGAATCGGGGTAGCGATCGGCAGCGATCTCGCTCCAGTTGCGAATGTGGACCACCTTGGAGGTGCACAGTGCCTCGCTGGCGGGATTCGACATCGCGTCCACCGGAAACGCCCGTGCGTGATCGAGGGCCATGCCCTCGTAGCCAACGGCTGTCAGCATGTCGCCGTCGCGGAGGAACAGCGCAGCGGTGGCGCCGCCGCAGAGCCGATGTGCGTGACGAACAACCGCCTCGAACACCGGCTGGAGGTCGTCGCGGGCGGTACTGACCGCGTCGAGCACGTCGGTCATGGCCGTCTGACGTTCGAGGGCGGCGTCGAGGTCGTTGAACAGCTGTGCGTTGGCGACAGCGATCGACGCCTGATCGGCGAAGACCTGCAGTGCCTTGAGGTTGTCGGCATCGAACGGGCGGACTTCGTCGCGGCCGATGATGAGGTTCCCGATCCATGCGCGCTCATTGAAGAGGGCGACCGTCGCCCAGCTCCGCACGAAGGGAAGGCGAGCTGCCAGTTCGGGGGCGAGGTCGTGGAAGTCGTCGACGGCGACGATCTCGCCCGTCTTCGCTGCGGTCGTGTTGACGTTGCCATCGTCGACGACGAACTCCATGCCCACGAACTCATCGGCACCGAGGCCGCTCGTGACCGCTTCGAATCGGAGAATGTCGCCGTCTCTGAGCATGACGTTGCCGAAGGAGGCGTCGCACAACGCTGTCGCTCGCTTCACGATGCCGTCGAGCACGGTGTTCAGCTCGCCGGGGTTGGCGCTGATGAGTCGTAGCGCTTCGCTGGTTGCGGTCTGGAGTTGCAGCGATTCCGAGAGATCGCTGTTGCGCTCCTGGATCTCGCGCAAGAGACGGGCGTTGTCGACGGCGATCGCTGCCTGGTTGGCGAACGCCTGCAGCAGGGCAACCTCGGCGTCGGAGTAGCCACCGGGTTCCACGTTCGAGATGTTCAGGACGCCGACCACCTCGGCGGTACGCAGCAACGGGAGCGACAGGGTGCTGCGTCGGCCCCACCCCCTCATGGTGGTGTCTCTGAACAGGTTCGGCGCCACCTCGTCCCAATCTCGGATGTGCACGGGTCGACCCGTTCGGCACGCTTCGGCCATCGGAGTGTCGTCGGCGATCGACCAGGCGCGCCCGATCAGGAACTCGCGAGCCTCCGATTCGTCTTCGAAAATCGCAAGCTGCACGTCGCCCTCGCCGGCCACACCGACAAGTGCATCGCCCTCGCTGACGAAGAGGCCGACGTTCGCGCCATCGCACAGCTTGCGAGCATGTCTGGCGACGGCGTCGTAGACGGGCCGGAGATCGTCACGAGCGGTGCTGACCGCGTCGAGTACGTCGGTCATCGCAGTCTGGCGTTCGAGGGCGGCATCGAGGTCGGTGTTTCGTTCCTCGATCTCTGCGAGGAGACGAGCGTTGTCGACCGCGATCGCAGCCTGGCTGGCGAATGCTCTGAGGAGCGAGACCTCGTCGTCGGTGTACCCGCCGGCCTCGGCTCGACTGAATCCGATCACCCCGATGGCGAGACCATTGCGCACCATCGGCACGACGAGGGCGCTCTTGCGACCCGCTTGCCTGCTCGCCGCATTCGGGTATGTCTCCGAGTCGACGGCATCCCAGTCGCGGATGTGTATCGGCAGCATCGTGAGCGCGGCCGCACCGATCGGCGTCGTGTCGTCGATGTCGAACAAACGCCCGCGTATGGCCTGCTCGAGTGCGCCGGTCGACGCCACGGTGCGCAGGCGGTCGCCGTCGCGAATCACCACACCGGCACCGGTGCCGTTGCACAAGCGGTTCGCATGGTGGGTCACGATGTCGAACACCGGCTGGAGATCGAAGCGAGCCGTGCTGACGGTCTCGAGCACGTCGGTCATGGCGGTCTGGCGTTCGAGGGCGGCGTCGAGGTCGTTGAAAAGTTGCGCGTTGCCGATCGCGAGCGACGCCTGCGCCGCGAACGACGCCAAACGCGACAGCTCCTGTTCGCTGAAGGCTCGGACTTCGTGGCGGTACATGTGGAGATGACCCGCCGTTTCGGTTCCGCGAGTGAGCGGAGCGGCGGCATAGCTGCGGACGTCGCCGGTGTGGGCCAACTCGTCGAGGAAGTCGCCGTGACCCCTCACCAGCTCGGCGAAGTCGTCGGTGTGGATGGTGCCGTCGTCCCGGATCGCGACCAACGTTCGCAACGCTGCTGTCGCACCCGCTGGGGACGAGGTGCCGATGTACGGCTCCATCGCAGGCCCGTACGATGCGACGTAGTGCAGGGTGCCGTCCGCTTCGGTCAAGGTGATCGAACCGGCCTCGCCCCCCGTGAGCTCGGCCGCCTTGGTCAAGATGCCCTGCAGGACTGCATCGCGCTCGCCCGGGTGTTCTCCGATCAGCCGCAGCACTTCGGCGGTTGCTGTCTGCAGTTCCAACGCTTCGGCGAGTTCGGCATTGCGCTGCTCGATGTCGGCGAGCAGGCGTGCGTTCGTCACGGCGTTGCCGGCCTGCGCGGCGAACGTCTCGAGCAGTTCGATCTCATCCGCGGTGAATGGATCGATGGTCAGTCTGAATGCCGCAACGCCGACCGGTGGTCCTTCGCTCCTCATCGGCGCGAACACCGAGGATCGAATGCCGAAGTGCTGCGCGGCCTCGATCGATTGGGCAAACCCGGGCTCGAAGATGCTCGACTGGTCGTCGAAGGCCAGCGTCACCCGATTTCGCAGCACCTTGGTGAGCGCCGAGTCGTCGCCGAACGGCCGCTCCCCGCGTGTCGGCTCGCGGTCCGGGCCGCCCATGTACGTCGCGACGACCTCGCCTTCGCCGACGAACACCAAACCGAGGGCGGAACGAGTCAGTTCAGCCGTCCAGTAGGCAATCTCGGTCAGGACCGACTCCAGGTCACCGCCGCGGGCAACGGCGTTGAGGACGCCGGCGAGTGCGGACTCACGCCGAAGCGCGGTCACCAACTGCCTCTCGACGTCGTCCGACATGCGCCCCCTTCTGTCTGCCCCAATGCCAGACAGTAGACGAGCGACCGCCTGCGCATGTCCGCCGACATGCCGCGCGTGCCGGTCGTCCGTCACATTGCGATCAAGGCGTCAAACCGTGCCGGAATGCGGCGCGTGTCGCGCGCTGATCCTTGGTCGCGTTCGAATCTGCCGACCATTGCGGTCGATGATCACCGGCTCGCCGGTCTCGAGCACTCGATCGAGTATGCGATAGATGTCTCGCCGGAGCACCGATGCGGTCATCGTCATCCCTCGGCCGAGACGTACGCGCTCTCATCCGGAGCGCGTACGCGATCACCGCTGACTTCGCCGATTGCGTCTGCTGGCACGGTTGCCGAAGCGAATCGGGCCCGGCAACTCGAAGTGCGGCATCGAGTGCTGATGGCAGTCGCAGAACCAGTCACCCGGCGGGACGATCTGCCGGAACGACCCGGGCGGCGGACGATGTCCGTAGAAGTTCGACCAGGTGCCGAACCAGTCGCCGGCAAGATGATTCGGATGGACCTCGACGAGCGTGACGCCTTGGCGCTCGAGGAACGCGTGGTCGACATTGCCGGTCGACGCGATCGAGTCGACGATCTTGCGGATCACCGTGGACTGCATGTCGAGCTCGAGCCCGGCAACCATCAGCTCGGGATGGTCGTAGCTCTCGGTGAGCCCGATCGTGTACGACCAGGGACTGGTGCCGGTGACCTGTGTGAGCTGCCAGCCGTATGTGCGGATCGTGAGATCGAGGGCGAGCATCGACTGCTCGAATGAGTAACCGTCGCATTGCAGGCACATGCCAACAGCCTGACGAAGGGCTGTTGCAGAGTTCCCAAGACCGAGGGTCGGCCCCCGGAGACGTGGGCGCGAGGAACAGGTCAGGTGGCGAGGCGGTCGGCGGTTCGGCAGATCAGCGTGAGGGCGGCGGACATCGCCACGCCGCCGAGGCGCAGGAGCACGCTGTCGGTGTCGAACGTTCCGGCGTCGTCGCGCATCATGATGCTCACGATCGAGATCACGCCGATCGTGGCGAAGATGATCGCCAGTGCGGCGCTCACGCGCAGCAGCGTGGTCGCCCACGGATCTGCCTCGGCACCGGCCAGCCAGACCGTCAGCGCGGAGACGAACACCACCGGCACGAGTACCACGAGATTCGGGGGCAGCATCAGGAAGCTCAACACCTCGATCCGCTGATCCCACACGCCGGCGAACGGCTGCTCCGTGACGCCGCGCAGGCGTTCGATCTGGAACGACATGAACCCGATCGGTCCACCGAGGAGCAGCCAGCCGACGACGGTGAGGTTGCGGACGAGGTCGGCCCGGCGTTCGGGCGTCAGCTCAGTCCCAGGCACACTGCAGCCGTTTGATGCCGTTGATGAATGCGCTGAGCAGGTAGTCGGGCTCACCGGTGATCCGCAGCGAGGGAAGCCGGTCACGGATGACGTCGAACATGACGGTGATCTCGCGGCGAGCGAGGTTTGCTCCGAGGCAGAAGTGCGGGCCGCCGGCGCCGAATCCGATCTGGGCGGGGTTCGGAGCGCGGGTGACGTCGAACGTGAACGGGTTCTCGAAGACACGTTCATCGCGGTTGCCCGAGTTGTAGAACATCACGACCTTCTCGCCCGCCCTCACGGTCTGCCCACCGAGTTCGGTGTCCTCGGTGGCGGTGCGGCGGAAGTGGATCACGGGTGTGCCCCAGCGGACGATCTCCTCGACAGCGGTCCTCGAGTGGGCGTCGAAGTCGTTGTAGAGCAGTTCCTTCTGGTCGGGGAAGTCGGTGAACGCCTTCATCCCGTGGCTGATGGCGTTGCGGGTGGTCTCGTTGCCTGCCACGACGAGCAGGATGAAGAACGACCCGAACTCCTGGGGTGTCAGCTGCTCGCCGTCGACCTCGGCGGCCATCATCACGCTGGTGATGTCGTCGCGCGGGTTGGCCTTGCGGTCCTCACCCAGCGCCTGGGCGTACATGAACATCTGCAGGGCCTGGCCCATCAGGTCCTCGTACGAGGTCACGAAGTCGGGGTCGCCGCCGCCGAGGATCGTGTTGGTCCACGTGAAGATCTGTCCGTAGTCGTCGGCCGGGATGCCCATCATGTCGCAGATGATCTCGAGGGGAAGTGCCGCCGCGACGTGCTCGACGAAGTCGCAGGTCTTGTCGGGGAAGTCGGCCACCAGCCGGTCGATGATCTGGTTCGCCTTGGTCTTCACGACGTCCTCGACCGCAGTGATCTCCCGCGGCGTGAAGCCCTTCGAGACGATCGAGCGAAGCCGGAAGTGCTTCGGGTCGTCCATGTTGATCATCGAGCCGAAGAACTCGTTCATCTCCTGTGGGAGGTCGCCGATGTTCGATCCCTGCCCTGAGCAGAACAGCTTCGGATTGCGGCTGACGTGCCAGATGTCGTCGTGGCGGGTGACGGCCCAGTAGCCGGGGCCGGGAGGAAAGGGCAGGTCGGGGATCTCTCGCTCGTCGTAGTGGACGAGGCCGGGCGTGTCTCGCAGCGTCTTGAAGGCGCCCTCGCGGAACGGTCGTGGGCTCGACCAGAACTCGGGATCCGAGAGATCGAAGTCGCCGGGGCCCACCTGGTCGAACGGTTCGAGCGTCGTCATGGGCGTGACTGTACGGGACCACCGTCGAGGCGTCGCAGTCGACGGATCGTGTTGTCGGAGTTGAGAACGCCGACGATCTGGCGTTGACTGGTCGGATGCTGGAGTTCTCGGAGATCGAACGTGTCCTCGTCGTCACCGCCCACCCGGACGACGTCGACTTCGGTTCGGCCGGCACCGTCGCCGCGCTGACCGATGCGGGCGTCGAGGTCGTGTACTGCCTGGTCACCGACGGCCAGGCGGGCGGGTTCGATCACTCGATCCCACGCAGCGAGATGGCATCGATCCGTCGCGAGGAGCAGACCAAGGCAGCTGCCGAGGTCGGGGTGACCGATCTGCGTTTCCTCGGGTTCATGGACGGCACGGTCGAGGTGACGATGGAGTTGCGCCACGACATCAGCCTCGTGATCCGCCAGGTGCGCCCGCAGGTGGTGATCGCCCAGTCGCCGATCCGCAACCTCGCCTCTACGTACGGCTCGCACCCCGATCACACGGCAACTGGCGAGGCGACGATGTGTGCGGTGTATCCCGATGCCCGCAATCCGTTTGCGTTCCCCGGCACGCCGTGTGCGGACCTCGATGACTGGAAGGTGCAGGAGGTCTGGGTGCAGGCCGGTCCGATGGGTGGGGCCGAGGGGCTCGAACACGTCGACGTCACCGATCAGATGGACCGCAAGATGAGTGCCCTGCGGTGCCATGTGAGTCAGCTCACCGACCCCGACGGCATGGAGCAGCGCATCCGCGAGCGTTTCCAGCAGATCGCCGCCGATCGCGGCCTTCCCCAGGGTCGCAGCGTCGAGCTCTTCCGCGTCCTCGACACCCGCTGAACCTTCACCCATCACCCAAGCGATGAGCGGGCGGCCCGGATCCCGGCCCGTTGCTCATCGCTCGGCGGTGTCAGGAGCTGAAGGCGAGGTGGACGGCGCCGAGGAGCGGGCCGGCGGCGCCCAGCGTGATCGGGCGCACCGGAACGTCGAGGTGAGAATGGATCGCCGGGCCGAAGCGATCGAACGCCGCTGACAGCCCGCCGCCGATGACGACGAGCTGGACGTCGAACTCGGTGACCACCGGCGCGAGGAACTCACCGATCCGGTGACCGTGGTCGAACACGACCTCGGTGTTGATCGGATCGTCCACGGCTGCCTGGAGCTCGGGCATGGCGATGCCGAGTCGATCGGCGAGGCCTCGTGCCGACAACACATCGTCCGACCGGCCGTCCCATGGGGTGGCGCGCATCCCGAGATGCTCGACGCCGAAGCCGTCGATGAACTCGACAGGCCATGCATGGTCGGTCACACAGGTCCCCAAGCCGGTGCCGAGCGTGATCGTCAGAACCCGATCGACGCCGGCGCCGGCGCCCGCCAGCGCCTCGCCGGTTCCGGCGGACTCGGCGTCGCGCGTGAACCTGATCGGTCGGTCACCGATCGCGGTGCGGTCACGCAGCATCGCTCGCAGGTCGATGCCGTAGATGTCCTCGAACTTGGCGACGCCGCGCATGCGTGATTCGCCTGCCTCGAGATCGAACGGACCGCAGATGGCGATCGCCAGGCCGGACGCATCGTCGGTCAGGGCGAGGGCATGGTCGGCCATCTCGGCAAGACGGGCCAGGATGGTCTCCGCCTCGGATTGTGCGAGCGTCGGGAGTGCCGGACCGAGTTCGACGACCGGCTCGGCTCGGGTGTCACCCCGCACCACACCCGACTTGATCGACGTCCCGCCCACATCGAGCGCTGCCACCACATGCTCCATCGCCGCTCGAACCTACCGCCACCACCAAGCGATGAGCGAAGGGCCGGCATCCGGTCCGTTCGCTCATCGCCAGATGCTGTCCGTGGCCGGCGATGAGCGAAGCGCCCGAATGCCGGCTTTTCGCTCATCGCTTGCGTCGGTACGCTCGGACGCATGACCGAAGCAGTGATCGTTGCCACCGCCCGCAGCCCGATCGGGCGGGCCAACAAGGGATCGCTCGTCGACCTGCGGCCCGACGACATGGCCGCACAGATCGTCCGGGCGCTGATGGCCAAGGTGCCGCAGGTGTCGCCCGCCGACATCGAGGATCTGATCATGGGCTGCGGCCAGCCGGCCGGTGAGGCGGGCTTCAACATCGGCCGCGTGGTCGCCGGACTCGCCGGACTCGACGACGTGCCGGGCGTGACCGTCAACCGCTACTGCTCGTCGAGCCTGCAGACGATCCGCATGGCCGCCCACGCGATCAAGGCCGGCGAGGGCGACTGCTTCATCGCCGCCGGTGTCGAGAGCCGTCAGCCGCTACGGCCACGGCGCCAGCGACACCGCTCCGAACCCGATCTTCGCCGACCCCGGCATGCGCACGGCGTCGCGCAGCCAGGGCGGTCAGCGCGACGTGGACCCCGCCCGAGGGTCTGCCCGACATCTACATCGCCATGGGCCAGACCGCCGAGAACGTCGGTCGAGATCGAGGGCGTCACCCGCGAGGAGATGGACGAGTTCGGCGTGCGCAGCCAGCAGCGGGCCGTTCGCCGCGATCGACAACGGGCTTCTTCGAGCGACGAGATCACCCCGCTCACACTGCCCGACGGCACCGTCGTGTCGAAGGACGACGGCCCGCGCGCCGGCACGACCGCCGAGAAGCTCGCCCAGCTCAAGCCGGTGTTCCGTCCCGACGGCGACGATCACCGCCGGCAACGCCTGCCCGCTCAACGACGGCGCCGCGGCCGTGCATGGTGATGAGCGACACCAAGGCCAAGGCAGCTCGGCCTCACCCCGCTCGCCCGCATCGTGTCGTCCGGCGTGTCCGGGCTCAACCCCGAGATCATGGGCCTCGGCCCGATCGAGGCCAGCCGTCAGGCGCTGGCCCGCGCCGGCATGACGCATCGACGACATCGACCTCGTCGAGATCAACGAGGCCTTCGCCGCCCAGGTGATCCCGTCGGCCAAGCACCTCGGCATCGAGCCTCGATCAAGCGTCAACGTCAACGGCGGCGCCATCGCGCTCGGCCACCCGTTCGGCATGACCGGCGCCCGCATCATGACGACGCTGATCAACGGCCTCCAGGCGGAGGACAAGACCATCGGGCTCGAGACGATGTGCGTCGGTGGCGGCCAGGGCATGGCGATGATCATCGAACGCCTCAGCTGACCTCGGCGAGGTCGTGTCGGCGGCGCATCGTGCGCCGACCGGACCAGGCGAACCCGATCGCAACGATCAGGAAGACGACCGCCATGAGCCACTCGACTTCGCCGGAGCCGGCGTCGGGCTCGACACCTGTGAGCTGCTCGATCCACGACGGGCTCACCAGTGTCAACGCGAAGAGCCCGAGGGCGATCGCTGTCAGGGCGACTTCGATTCGAAGACGGCGACGCAATGTTCGGTCCAAGGTGGTCCCCATTTCGGTTGCGTGATGCCCGCAGCAAAGCGATGGTATGCACGAGTCCTGCGACCTCGCAAGGGTGGAACGCGGGTGTGACGGGACCGCGACGATCGGGTCACGACGCGTTGACGGGACCGATCGCAATGTGGCGACCAATGATCGTCCGCCCGATGATTGGTGAGTGGGAAATCCCGCGGATCGAGCGTATCCAGACGCTCGAGGCGAGGCGGCTGGCGCGCCTGTCGGTGCCTGGACTGCAGGGTGATCTCCACCAGGACCTCGGCAACCACAGCCTCGTCGTCGAGATCAGCGGATCGCTGCACGGCGACGCCGAACGTGACGACTTCCTCGACCGCGTTCGCGAGCCGTTCAAGGCCGGCGACCCGGTCGCGTTCGTCGCCGACATCACGTCGGCGACCGAGCTCGAGCAGGTGTTGATCGAGCACATCGACGTGGCCGAGGGGAATGATCACGCAGACTCGTTCCGATACACGATCCGGCTCCGTCAGTACGTCGATCCACCGGCACCTCCGTCGCCGATCGACGACCTCGGTGCCGAGCTCGGCGCCGAGCTGGATGCGCTGGCGGCCCTCGGCGACCTGGGACTGGAGCTTCCGAACCTGCTCGGCGACATCCCGTCCATCGGCGACCCGACCCCGCCGTTGCGTGAAGCGTTGACCGCGGTCGAGGCCGCCGTCGCGCCGTTGAGCGATCTGCTCACCGAACTCGGGGGAGTCTTCGCCTGATGCCTCTGTCGAACCTGGTCGAAGCGATCGCCGCACAGATCACCACTGCGGTCGAGAATCCACCGGCGGTCGGTACCGCCCCCGTGCTGGGAGTCGGTGATCTGCCCCGGATCGTCGTGTCGGTGGATGCGGCCACGCCGGCGATGCGCAGCGTCGGTCAGGTTCCCGGCCCCGTCGAAACCGGCGCGCTGCGTATCGCGGTCACGGTCGATCTCGCCGATGCCACCCTCCACCTCCCCGGCGAGGACGTGGCGTTGATCTCCCCGGATCGGCGCACGTTCCAACTCCCTCACGGCTCCGTGGTGAGGGCGTCGGGGGACGACACGGCGCCATTCGCCGCATCTGACCTCCTCGTCCGTGTGGGAGCGACGACGTTCACTCCTGTTCACGGCACCCCGACGGCGTCGCAAGCGTCACTCGACATCGCGTCCGGAGCGCTCACGTTCCGCAATCCGCTGCCGCCGACGGGAACCATCGAACTCGGGTACTTCGTCGGCACGTGGGAGGTGCATGTCGAGCGGTTCGCCGCAACCACGCACCTGGACATCGCGGCGGCGTCGCAGGCGACACTCGTGCAGCTCGTGACCAACGTCGAACAGGCGCTCACGGTCCCGCGGATCGACCCGGCCATCGGCATCCGACGCATCGAGCCGGTCGCCCTGTCGAGCGCCACCTCGATCAGCGGTCTGCCCCCTGCCTCCCGCCGCCAACGGCTCAGCTACCAGGTCGACTTCGAACGCGTGGAGCCGATCGTCCCAACCAGCGGTGGGCCGATCCGGCACATCGACGTCACCATTCAGCCGCCCCAACCCGGGGAGAAGTTCACGATCACGGAGGCAAGTCAGCCATGAGTGAGTCCATTGCAGAGATGGTGTTGCCGGGCACCTACATCGAGGTCAGATCCGAAGGTCTCATCTCGGTCGGCAGCATCGCCACCGGCAACATCGGGATCATCGGTACCGCCGCGAAGGGTCCGCTCGATCGTGTCGTGCCCTTGGGGAGCGCCTCCGAGGCCGCCGACGTGTTCGGACCTCCCGACTCCTTCGTGACGCCGGCCGAATCGGCCACGCCGCTGTCGCTCGTGCGAGCGCTGAACCAGGTGTTCGCCGGTGGGGGCAGCACCGTCTACGCCAAGCGCATCGCCGGCGGCACACCGGTCGCTGCCGACGTGGTCGTGCGGGCGTCGACGAACGAGGCGTTCGAGCTCACGGCCGCCGAGCCCGGGTCGTGGGGCAACGACATCTCGGTGGCTGTCACAGACAGCGGCTCGGGGGTGGCGCCGAGGTTCCGGCTGTCCGTCAGCTACCTGAACCAGCGGGAGGTGTTCGAGGGCGACAACGTGGGGCAACTCCGCGCCGCGCTGGCGACCGCTCGGTTGGTGGTCGTGTCCGATCCGCCGGGCACCGCTGCGGGCGGTACGGCCAATCTCGTGGCCGACTCGTACTCGCTCACCGGCGGCCTGTCGGTTCCGCTCGTCAACGCGTCCCATGTCATCGCCGGTCTGGCGATGCTCGAGGACCAGCCGGTGAACATCGTGATGGTCGCCGGCCTCGGGGCGTCGGTCGTCGGCGCACCGCTGTCGGCCCACGTCGACCGCACCGAGAACGACGGTCGGGAACGAATCGCCGTCATCGGTGCATCGGGAAGCGATCCCGCAACGGTGCTGGCAGACGCTGCGGGTCTGGGTGACGACCGTGTCATCCTGGTCGCCCCGGGGATCAAGGTGAGCGAACCCGGGGTGACCAACCTCGTCAGCCTCCCGCCTGCCTACACCGCTGGCCTCATCGCCGGTCGCCTCGGCTCGATCGCGCCGCACATCAGCCTGACGAACCAGGTCCTGCCGATCGCCGAACTCGACGTCAGCTACACGACGCCGGTCCACAAGAACCTCGTTCTCAACAACGTGCTGGCCATCCGTCGCCGATTCGGCCACCAGATCGTCCGTGGCATCACCACCGACGCAGGAGCGTTCAAGCAGATCAGCGTGCGTCGCATCGTCGACTACGCAAAGGCCGGCGTTCGTCTCGGGTCGAACCCTTACATCGGCAAGCTGAACAACGGCCGCGTCCGAGCCGCCCTCAAGGCGACGCTCGACGGCTTCTTGTCGCAGATGGTGCTCGACGAGATGCTGGTGAGCTACGAGCTGACCGTCTCGGCCTCGCGCGCGCAGGAGATCGCCGGCGTCGCCGTCGTCAACATGACGCTGCGGCCGACCTTCTCGATCGATTTCATCCGCGTCACCATGAACCTGGAGTGAGAGGACCCTCGCCATGCCAAACACACACGTCTTCACCGGACTGGACGGAGCGATCACCGTCGCGGTCGAGACCGGCGTCGCCGGCGACGCGGCGAAAGCGGTGAACGACACCTATGGGCTCACGCCGATCGGTCGCGCCACCGGGGTCACGATCGACGTCGTGTCCGACATGCGCCCGTTCCACGAGATGGGGCAGCGCTACGCGACCGAACTCCGTGAGGGCAACACGAACGTCCACGGCACGATCGGGAGAGCCCACATCAACGGCGCGTTGCTCCAACTCATGTTGGGCGACGCGGGTGCAGGTGGAAGTCGCCCGGCCGGTGCCTTCATCAGCCCGACGTTCAATCTGAGCCTGTTGATGGAGAACGCGGCCCATCCGGGCAACTCCTCGACGGTGACGGTGCACGGCGTCAAGCTCGATGGCTGGTCGTTCACGATGCCGGAGGACGACTTCGTCATGGAGTCGGTCACGTTCAAGGCGTTGTGGGTGAGCACCGAGGATGCCGCCTCGGCATGACCACCCTGACGGTTGACGAACTGCTGCTCGGGGGACGTGAGACCTACACGACCGACGTTCCCGCGGACGTGCTGATGCCCGGCGGTGGCGGCGTCGAGCACGGGGTCGTCACGCTTCGGCCCCTGGTGCTCGCAGACGTTCAGCGAATCCAGAAGGCCGCCCGCGACGACGAGGCGCTCGCCACGGTGCTGATGGTCCAGCAGGCGATGGTCGCGCCGGCGCTGACCGTCGATCAGGTGAACCACATGCATTGTGGATTGATCGAGCACCTCCTCGGTGAGGTGAACCGCATCAGCGGGCTGACGATGAGCAGCGACGAGATGGAGCAGGCCGTTCGTGCCCCCATGGCGCGGGCATGTTTCGAACTCGCCCGCCGGTTCGGGTGGACGCCGGACGAATGCGCCGCGCTGACGGTCGGACAGGTACTCGTGTACCTCGAGATGGCCGGCGTCACCGATGCCCAGGCGGTGCCACTGCCGTGACGGCATTCGGCGGTCTGCGTGGGGCGACGGCCTTGCGTCGAGCGCGCGCGGTCGTGCGGCGGCACCCGACGGAGGTCGACGCGGCCCCGGCGCGGTTGTGGTTGCTCGGTGCGAATCCGGTCGACCGATTCGCCGTCGGCGCGTGGCGGATGGCCGCGGATGCCTTCGACGCCGCGCTGGGGTCGATCGAGGGCGCGGTCGCAGCATCGCCGACCCCCCGAACGCACGCTGCGGTGGGCGAACCCGGCCGGTCGATCGGTGGTGGCCGGATCGACGGCCCGACGCCGATGTTCGACAGTGTCGATCGGTCGTCGACTCGTGCCGATGCACCAGTACGCCCCCGGCCGTCGACGATCCCGTCCGGCGGGTGGCGACCGGCGAGGACGATCGACCGAGGTCGTGTCGGTGCATCCGGCGCTCAGTCCGATGTGGGGGAGCGGAGCCCGACGTCGCTCGCCACCGTAGGCGTCACGGTTGCATCCGCGAGACCTGCCGTCCCGTGGGCGGTTCGTGCGGCCCGAACTGGTGGGGTGACGCCCGTTCGGACCCCGCTGCCGACGGCTCGGAACGACCTGGAAGCGGCCGTCGCACGGTTGATGCGCCGGCCGAGTCACGACAGCCTCGATCCGGGCCGGGTGACCGCGAGCCGCGCACGGGCGACCGCCCCTCCACCGGGTGCCGTCGCCGATCCGTACGTCCCGACGGTCGCGGAGCAGGGTGGGGTTCGGACGCCATCGAGCCGCCCAGACGCCGTCACACGCTCGGACGCGGCGCCGCCCCGGCGTCTGGCCGGGCTGGCCCGCTGGTGGGATGAGACCCACGCGGCAACCGAACCGCGCGACCGCAGCGTCGATTCGAGGACGACAGCGCCTGATCGGGTGGTCGAGTCGACGCACGACCTCGGCGCTCCGCGCCATGGCGCGAACCGGTCGTCCGGGCACGCACGGACCGCAGACGTCCTCGACGTGCGGACCGTGTTCGGCGAGCTCCTGGAAGCAGCGTTGCTCGAGGGTGCCCGGGCCGACGGCATCGAGGTCCGGCCATGAGTCGCAGCCCGATGCGGAGGATCGCATGACGATCCGACGACCCGCGGCGACGGTCACGATCGACGGACAGGAGTTGACCCTTGCGGAATCCGCGACGGTGGCGATGTCGGTCGTGATCACGACGACCGGCGCTCACGACACCCTGGCGGTGACCCTCGGTCCCGGTTCGCCGGCGCTCGACATCGTGCCGGGTGCCCGGGTCGAGGTCGCTCTCGGCGAGTCCGGCAGCGAGCGACCGGTCTTCACCGGGAAGGTGTCGGCGGTGGCGCACCAGCCGTGGGGCACGGAGGTGCAGGCACTGGCGTCCACGGCCGCACTGAACGACGTCCGAGTGGGGAGGAGCTACGTCGGTCGAAGCGTTGGCGACATCGTGCGCGACCTCGTCGGGGAGGCGGGAGTGCAGGTCGCCGACGTCGACCCCGGCCCCACGCTGCCCGTCTTCTACGTCGACGAGTCGCGGTCGCTCTGGCATCACATCCGCAACCTCACCCGGTTGATGTCCGTCGAGATCACCAGCTCACCCGATGGAGGCCTCAACGTGCGGCCGCCCCGGTCGGGCGCGGCCGTCCACACGCTCCGTGCGGGCGCGGAGCTGCTGTCGTGGTCGATCGGTCGGCAGCAGCCGCTCAGTACCGCAGCAGAGGTCGGGCCGTTCTCTGCGGTCAGCGAACAGGGGTCGGAGGCGTGGTCGCTGATCCATCACGATCCCGGCGGAGCCGGCACCCATCGGATCCACCCCGTTCTGCGGGATCGTGAGATCGCGCAGGTCGTGGATCGCGCGACGGCATCGGCTCGATCGCGCGTGGCCAACGACGGTTGGGCGATCGTCATCGGCGACGAGTCGATCCGTGCCGGCGACCTGGTCGAGCTCGACGCGGTCGACCGGGCGGAGGCGACCTATCGGGTCGTGACCGTGCGACACGACATCGATCTCACGGGATTCCGCAGCGCGCTCCGGTTGGAAGGTGTGGCCGCATGAGCCTCGTCATGCCGGTCCTTCGTGCGGTCGTTCGCGACGAACTCGCCGACGTCAGACCGCTCGCGGCGGCGGCGGTCACCGACGTCACCACGAACACCGATGGATCCGGCGCCCGGAACGTCGAGATCAACGCTCGCATTCACGGGAGCGATCTCGAGCTGCAACGAGTGCCGGTCATGGCCGGCCGGGTCGGTTGGTCCTGCGCTCCTCGGGTGGGCGACACCGTCGTGCTCGCGTTCCTCGGAGGCGAACTCGCCGGCGCCGTCGCCCTCGGCTTCCTCCACGACGACCAGACCCATCCCCCGAAGGCCAACCCCGACGACGTCGTCTACGAGGTGCCCGATGACGGCTCGTCCGCCAAGCGACTCGAACTCCGCCTTGCCGGCGGCAACACCGTGACGGTGCAGGACTCGACGTTGTCGGTTGTCATGGGTGGCACGACGCTGACCGTGGAGTCCGATGGAGCCGTGACCATCGAGGCGGCGGGCGACCTCGTGCTCAAGGCTGACGGCGACGTCACGATCGAGGCCGGGCGCAACCTGGACATGAAGGCCGGCATGAACGCCACACTCAAGGCCGACGTCAACGCGACGGTGGACGGGACGGCAGCGGCGAAGCTCAAGGGCGCCACGACCACCATCGCCGGACTCACCAGCTTCAGTGCAGGATGACGATGCCTGGCCCGCCGGTTTCCATTGGGTGTGCGGTGCTGGTCTCGCCGGGTGCGGCCGGCCCGCCCGACTCCGGCGTCATCGTGGCGGTCCTCCAGGCAACCCTCACGTCAGGTGGGCTCCCACTTGCCACGGCGGGCTCCATCTGCCAAATGGTCAACAGCGTCAGCGGTGCTCCGTATCCGATGCCGCTCGGCTCGACCGGAGCGTCGACGGGTATCACCGTCGACGGCCAGCCACTGGTGCGCCTCGGTGACCAGATTCCGTCAGGGCCCGGGGTCGCGCTGATTCTCGGTCCACCCGCCGCTCCCTTCGTCAGTGACACGTGCTCGCCATGACCCGTCGCACCGCCGCCGAGAACGACCGTCGACTCCGCCAGCTCGGGACCGATCTCGCCTTCGCCTTTCCGGGGCCGGCGGGGTGGTGGGAGGACGCCGACCTGCGAACGTCGCGCGGTGTCGATCCGGCCGTCGATCTGGAGATCGTCGCGGGAGTGGATGCGGCCGATCAGCTCTTGATCAATCGGCTCGAGACACGCCAGGGCGAACTCGCCCCGCTCGGCCATCCGACCTACGGGTCTCGTCACCATGAGCTGATCGGGCATCCGAACACCGCGCGGACGCGAGCGTTGATCAAGCTCTACGTGCTGGAGGCACTGGGCCGCGAGCCACGGGTCGCGAAGGTCCAACGGTGCGATGTCGTCGCCGATCACGAACCACCTCGGGAGGCCGTCCGAATCGTGCTGCAGCTCGAGATCATCGGCGAAACCGATCCTCGCAACCTGGTGGTGCCGTTCTCGCTCGGCATCGGCGCCGAAAGTGACGTCGCCCTCGACTCGCAGGTGGCGCGATGACCTTCCGTGCCGAACCCTTCGGGGTCTTCGTGGACGACCTGGTCAGCTCGCTCACGGGCGGTGTCACCCGTGAGATGTTCCGATTCCTGCCCGAGAACGAACCGTTCCGACTCGGCCATGGCGCTGACGCGATCGCCGAGACGACACGCGTGCACGGCCTGCTCCGCGACGAGCACCACCGGTTCGTGAACGGGGTCGACTTCGACATCGACGGTGGGGCGGTCGTGTGGCGACGTGGCACGGCGAGTGTTCCCGACGAAGGTTCACGCTTCTACGCCAGCTACGAACGCGTCGTCGATCCGCAGGCGCCACCGCGCCTCACCGACCGCAACCCCGGCAGTGTGGTGCGAACGCTTGCAGAGTCGTTCGCCCGGGAGTACGCCGTGCTGTCGCGCCAGTTGGAACAGGTCTACGACGCCGCGTTCATCGACACGGCCGAGGCCCGTGACCTCGATCAACTCGTGACCCTCGTCGGTCTGAGCCGTCGAACGGCCCTGTTCGCCACCGGAGAGGTCGTGTTCTCCCGCAGCACGCCGGCGCCCGGCGACATCACCATCGAGGCGGGTACGGAGATCTCGACCTCCGATGTGCCGGGAGTGACGGTGGCCACGCTCGACAGCCGAACCTTGCGCACCGGGACGCTCTCGGTGTCCGTTCCCGTCGCCGCGACGTCCGCCGGTTCTGCCGGAATCGCGTCGGGGAACACCCTGACGGTGATCCATCGGCCGATCCTGGGTGTCAGTCGCGTCACCAACCCCGAACCCACCGCGTTCCGTGGTGAAACCGAGACGGATCTGGCGTTGCGCCGTCGGGCACGACGGGCGCTCGCGACGGCAGGTCGGTCGACCACCAGTGCGATCGTCGGCGCCCTCGCCACCGTCGAGGGGATCCGTGACTTCGACGTGCACGTGGTCGAGGACCACATCGGGTTTCCCGGTGTGGTCAAGCTCACGGTCGCCGCCGAACTCGACGAGGCACACACGCGCCAGGCGATCGAGCAGGTCGAGCGAGCCCGGCCGGCAGGCGTTCGGGTGATTCACAACCTCGTCGCCCCGCCTCCGCCCGACTCCGACCCCGGCATCGGTGGTGGAGCGTCGCCAGGCCCACCGCCGACGTCTGTCCCGGCCGACGGCGTCTTTGCGCCGATCGCCGTGGCCGCCGCGGTGACGCCGACAAGTGGGTCGTTGCGCACCGAGGAGCGTGAGGCGCTCGTCCGGGAAGTCGAGCAGGTGATCGAGGCGTTCGTCGACACCCGGGGAGTCGGCGAGCCGATCGTCTACAACCAGTTGGTGGCCTCGGTCATGGGAGTTGCCGGTGTGCAGGACGTGACCCTGGACGTCACCCGGTTCGGTTCACCCGACACGGTCGGGCGGCAGAATCTCTTTCCCGAGCCGCCGAACACGCGTCCTCGCCTCGATCGGTCCGACGTCACGCTGCGCGGCGCGCCGATCGCGCTCGATGTCACGGTGACCGTCGAACGCAAGGGGCTCGCCGCAGCTGCCGACCGCGTGACGGCACTGCACGACATCGAACTCGCGCTCCGGACCGCCATCCCCGCAGTGCTGCCCCAGCTCACGGACGGCATTTCGACCGCGAAGTTGCTCGCGCGCATTCCCGTCACCGACAGCTACGAGGTCGAGTCCGTGTCGTACTCCGCGGAGTTCGTCGACGAAGGGCTCCGCATCACCAGGCAGGATCTCGAGATCACCGTCGGCTCCGATCAGGTCCCGTGGATCCGCAGCGTGACCGCAACCGAGAAGGACTCCTTCGGTGTCGACGTCTGATCAGGTCCTCTCCCGGTTCCCGCGGTATCTCGATGCCGACGCGCCCGGCAAGGTGATCGGTTCCGTGGTGGGAACGCTCGCCGCCACCCTCGAGACTCAGGTCCTGCAGGTCGGCGAGATCCGGCGCTCCCACCGCCTGGGCGGGCTCGATCAACTCACGGATCTCGCCCGCCTGATCGCAGTCCACGGGATGGGGCTGGCGATTCTCGATGGGCTGAGTCGTCGCGTACGCGACAGCAACCCGTCGGTCGCTCACGACACATGGCTCGACGTCGCGCGGCGCATGGTGGCCGACCTCGTCGTCCTGCAGCGCGACGAGAGCGGAACCGTCGCCGGTGTGCTCGGAGCGGCCGCGACCTATCTCGGGCTTCGGATCGACGAGATCGACCACGACCCGGGCGGGTACTGGCACCTCGCTCGGTGCTCGGATCGCCTCGATCCTGGCGGGCCGGATGATCCCAACGAGTGGCGGCTCGCCCTGGAGGAGAATCCGCCCCGTCTTGCCGACCTCGGGCCGTCCCCGTTCGCCCACGGTTCCCGATTCGCCGTGATGCGCCAGGGCTTCGACGAGGTGCCGACCACGGTCGTGGTGAAGGGTGTCGGCGACCGCACGATGCGACCGATGGTGGTCAACATCGACGATGGCGTCGGGTTCGCGGCGACGGTGTCGGTTGCGGACGGTGCGCTCCTTCGGTTCGAGCGTGACGGACGCGTCGAGCTGGACGGTGTGTCCGTTGCCGCGCTCGTGCTTCACCTTCGCCGGGGCCGTCTTCGCCGATGCCGCGTCCGACCACCCGAAGAACTTCGTGTTCGGCGACGGGCGCGCCGTCTTCGCTGTCGCCCATCCGATCAGCGATGGGTTCGATCCCCATCCCGCACTCCCGCACGGCGACGCGTTGCTGGCACCGCTCCGCCTCGATCGACGCGAGACCCGATTCGCCGTCTTCGTCGGGGCCGGAACGTTCGGTTCGGTCGCAGATGGTGGCGCGGTGCTCGAAGCCGCACCGTCGACGGCCGCTGGACGCTTCGACGACAGCGTGTTCCTGCCCGACCCGCCCCCCGGTGATCCATCGTTCGAGATCGGGTTCGAGTGGGACGAGCGTGAGGCCTATGCGGTGAAGGTGTGGCTCCCCCGTGAGTTCCAGGAGCACGACGATCAGCCCGAGACGGCCATGTGCGAGGTGGTGCGCGGACTCCTCGACCGCCATCGAGCGGCCGGCGTGCACGTGTACACCGAGTACGCCGACCCTCGTTGGACGTTGGGCACCGGCGTGATCCGAGACCTCGACACCGACGATGCACTGGGCGTGGTGGTGGCCGGTACCGAGGCGTGGGAAGACGACATCGAACAGCCGGAAGGTGGCCCGACATGACAGCCATGCCGAACAGCCATCACGCCGTCGAGCCCGAACGGAGTGTGACGAGATGACCCTCGTGAAGCCACCATTGACCACCGAAGCACCGGGTCGGCCGATCACGGCCCAGGGCTGGAACGCGATCATCGGTGCGGTCGACGCGCTGTACGACGCCGTTCTGGCGATCGGCAGCGGCACGTTGACAGTGAGCGTGCAGGCCGACGGTCGGCCGGTGCCCGATGCGACCGTCATTGCCGAGCCCGCCGCCGAGGGGCAGCCGGTGCGTGGGCTTCCGCTGTTCGGGAGTCGCACGACCTATCTCGTGACGGGAGTCAACGATGGCGCGTGGCGGGTGCACGTGTCGGCGCCCGGCTACACGACCCAGATCCTGGACACGACCGTGCCCGAGACGTCGCCTCTCGTGGTCAACCTCGGTCGAGCCGGTGTCGTGGTGCCGGACCTGTTCGGTGGGGCGCTGCAGGGCGGGTTGAACACGCTTCGCGCGGCGAATCTCGACGTCGACGTCATCGTCGACGCACTCGGCAAGGAGATCTCCCGTACGCAGGTTCCCGCGGAGTACCAGAACGCCATGGTGCTGATGCAACTGCCGGCGGCCGGATCGGTGATCGACCCGGCGACCACCCGACTGCGGCTCGTGGTCGCTGCTGCGGTTCGCGAGGAGCCGATCGTCGCGCTGCCGAGCCTGATCGGCCTCACCCAGGCCGAGGCGGCCACTGCGTTGTCCGCCGTCGGACTGCGTCTCGGAAAGGTCACGCTCAGATAGCCGGGCCACAGTCTCCCCGTACTCGAACACCGAACCCGAAAGGCAGACACGATGTCGGACTTCGAAATTCTCTCCAACCCGTTCAGCAACGCCCGAGGCGTCAAAGCGACGACGATCAGCCGGGCGAGCGCGGCGCCGGTCTTCATCGACGTCTCGGAGAAGGCCACCACGGCGGAGGTGACGCGTGGCGGGTTCAACCTCGGTGAGATCGCCATCCGTCCCGACATCCTCGATGGGATCCTCGGGTCCCGTGTGGTCGTGCGGACCAAGATCGTCAGCCAGTCCATCGTTGCGGGAACGGCGGTCGCCCGGGGCACCGCCATCGACATCGTGCTCACCCGAACCGACGACCTGCCGATCACCATCGTGCCGGGTATCCACGAAGCGTTCGCCGACCTGACCGTCGGCAACGTGTACAGCCAATTCGAACAGAACGCTGCCGTGCGCGACATCGTGAAGCGACGCACGGAGGTCAGTCAGTTGACGGCTGCGGAGGAGACCCAGCTCACGGCGGCGCTCGATGCCAACGGAATCCAGATCGGCGCCGACGCCACGAACAACCTGAACTCGGCCTTCACTGCGCTTCAGGCGGCGTTCACCTTCCAGGGGTGATCGAGATCATGCCCGCCGTCGAGACGTTCCAGATCGGGCTTCCTCAGGAGGTCCTGTTCGCTGGCGATCAGAACGTCGCCGGCCTGCTCATGGGCGGCTACGTGATCGGGCTCCTCGCTCCGATCGCCATGTTCCCGGCCGCGACGACGTCCGGGTACTCCGTGACATCGAACCTGGAGGTGCCCGCCGGTGCAGTCGTGGATCGTGCGGTGGTGCGCGTCGCCGCTGCTGCGCCGAATCGTACGATGATCGGCGGGGTCGCCACGGTACGGGTTGCGGCAGGCACGGGCGGCTGGCCGAGCGACGCGATGATCGTCGATTTCGGTGTGATGCGCAACGTCTCCAACATCGAGGCGCCGGTGGGGATGACCCGAATCACGCCGTGGCTCGGCACGTCGTTCGACCCTGACGGGTACGGCGCCGCAGGGACCGATGTGGCGATGACGGAAGTGCAGACCGAACGGCTCCTGATCGAGTTCGACGAGCCCGTCACTCCCGACGACATTGCCGCCGGTCACGTCACCACCTCGACCGCTCCGGCAGATCTCGAGCTGACGGTGGCGGGCAGCCGGGTCTGGTTCCACCAGGGGGTTGTCCCGTCGGGGTTCGAGGAGGAGGTCGACATCACGGCGGCAGTGCAGGAGGCAGTGTCCACCGGAATCAGTCCGGTACCGGTCGTCCTCAGCACCCGCGTGCCGGGACACCTCGAGTTGTCGCCCGTGGGCGCCGTGAAGTTCCTGCGGACGCATGTCGTGCAGTTCGCCGACGGTGGGTCGAAGATCGTGGACGCGTCAGAGGAAGGCATCGTCGACGTGCCCCTCCCGCTGCCGGCGGAGAGTGAGCATTGGACGATCCATCGCGTGGTCGCGACCGTGACGGGCAGCGATCTCGGGCCCGATCGGGTGCTGCCTCCGACCGGACCAGAGTTGCTGGCGGACGCCGAACTCACGCTCAATGCCGATCGGCGCCTCGTGGTGCGGATCCCGGAGGCCGCGCTGGGTCCGTTTCGTGCGCTCACCGCCGTGCGGGTGCGACTCCAGGTCGGCCCTGGCGGCATCGGCGTCGTCGGTGGTCTGCTCGGCGGGACCTCGGCCGAACCCGGCGCCCCGTTGGCGGGTGCGGAGATCGCCGAAGTGTCACTCCTTCCCGCCCTGAACGCGTCGTGGGTCTCGCTCGTACTCGCCAAGCCGATGGAGCTCCCACCGTCGGAGCCGCTCTGGCTGGCGATCGCTGCGACACGGGGAAGCGCGATCCTGGGTCTTCGCCAGGTCGATGGCCTGGTCGGTTCGGATGAGGAGGCGGGGATTGCCGTCATCCGCCGAATCGCTGCGAACGGGGTGCCGCGCCCGCTGTCGGCACCGCTGGGACTGCGAACCGACGCACTCGCCGTGCGCCTCGTCGGTCGGGCACACGATGATCGGCCGATCGACCTCGTGACTGTCGGGCTTGCGTCGACCGCAGATGATCCGCAGCAAGTCATCCCGCAGGACCTGGTCTCGATCGCCGAGGCGACCGACAGCCCCACACGGTTCGTGCTCGCGCTGCCCGAACCGCAAACGGTGAACGGTCTGACGCTTCGGGCCACCGTCACAGCGGCGACGCGGCTGACCATCGGCCCCGTGGTCGTCGCCTACGAGGAACGCGAAGGAGTGTGACCATGAGCGAAGCACCTCGTGCCCAGTTCGTCGACGGTTTGCGGGTCACCGCACTGCATCTGAACCATCTGCAGGCGTCGGCGCTTCGCGCTGCAGCGGATCTGCGCGAGATCGTCGGGTTCGGGCGCATCGGATCCGGGCTTCGGTTGATCGCAGATGCGGGCTCGGTGACGGTGAGCCCAGGGATCGCGATCACACCTGGTGGTGCGGTGATACGGCTCGACGGTGAGGTACCCGTGCAGCTCACTCCCGGCGATGGCAACTTCCGTGTTGCGTTGCGCGCATCGAGTCATGATCTGGAGGGTGCTCGGGTGGGTGACCGCCCGACGATCATCTTCGATGACACGTTGGTCGAGGTGACCGACGCGTCCGTCGCTGTCACAGATCATCCGGACGTGCTGGTCATCGGCGAGATCGAGGTGCTCGGGACCGACATCACGGTCACTCAGGACACCTCGCTGTTCACCGCGTCCGGTGGGCACGGCCACAGCGGACTGTTCGTCGAGGACGAGCGTGGGCGGTGGCGGTTCGATGGCGCGGCGCTCGCGGGTGGCAGCGGACTCGGCCCTGCTGGTCCCCAGGGCGAGCCGGGCCAGCAAGGTGAGCCGGGCCCGCAAGGAGAGCCGGGCCCGCAAGGAGAGCCGGGCCCGCAAGGAGAGCCGGGCCCGCAGGGTGAGCCGGGCCCACAGGGTGAAGCGGGGCTGCTGGTGAGCCGGGCCCGCAGGGTGAAGCGGGTGCTGCTGGTGAGCCGGGTCCGCAGGGTGAAGCGGGTGCTGCTGGTGAGCCGGGCCCGCAGGGTGAGCCGGGTCCGCAGGGTGAGCCGGGTCCGCAGGGTGAGCCGGGTCCGCAGGGTGAGCTGGGTCCGCAGGGTGAGCTGGGTCCGCAGGGTGAGCCGGGTCCGCAGGGTGAGCCGGGTCCGCAGGGTGAGCCGGGTCCGCAGGGTGAGCCGGGTCCGCAGGGTGAGCGTGCGGGGGCGGTGCTCTGGTGAGCCGGGCCCGCAGGGTGAGTCGGCCGGGTCGCCGGGTCCGCAGGGCGAGATCGGTCCGCAGGGCGAGCCCGGGGCCCCTGGTCCCGAGGGGCCGGCGGGTGCGGCATTCGACATCGCAACGTTGAAGGAACTGAACTGGGATCCGTTCCGTCGGCTGCGGGTCAGCGACGCGATGGACGTGGTCCGCGGTGGTCTGGTCTTCACCTTCGACCGGCCCATCAACGCCGACTTCGTGAAGCGTTCCAGCGAGAACATCGTCGAGGTGTGGCTGCGTCCCCGGCAGTCCGGTGCGCAGGTGCACGTCATCTCGGGAACGGCGTCGGCGGATGCCGAACGGCTCGCGTGGAGCATCGATCCCGACGACCTCGCCATCATCAAGGAGTTGACGGGCCAACAGGGTGGCTCCTTGGTGATCGATCTCAATTGCGATCTCGTTCTCGACGAGCAGGGCCAACCTGCGTCCGGGTCGTGGACGTCGCTGTTCGCCGTGCACCTCCCTCGTCCCGGGGGCATCATGCGAACCTGGATGCGGATGGCGGCCGGGTGACGCTCACCACAACGCTCGACGCACGCTTCGGCCAGGGTGGGTTCGACCTCGACGCGAGCATCTCCGGTCTGTCGGATGTCCTCGGCGCCGTCGGTCTGCCGACGCTGTCGTTCGCCGGTGACATCGACGCCTTCGACCTCGATGGCATCGGGCTCGACGGAACGGCCGAGGCGCTCGCATCGGTGCTCGAGCGGCTCGGGGGAGTGACGGGCGCGCTGCCCGATCTCGACGCGCTGCTCGCGCCCCTGCGCAGCGCGCTCGCCGTGATCGACGTGGTCGGCTCGGGCGAGATCCCCGCCCTGCTCGCATCGTTCGGCACGATGCCAGGGCCGTCGGGTCCCGGACTGCCCGCACTGTTCGACGCGGCGTCGCGGATCGGCGACACCCCGGGCGTCCAATCCGTCCTCGACATCGTCGGCCCGCTCGGACTCGATCTGCGCAGCCCGGGGGCACTCGTCGGCGGCCCGGCCGGTGGGCTGATCTCCCTGGTCCAAGTCATCGGTGCGCTCGTCGGGGTCGACACGACATCGCGCGAAATCGAGGAGCGGTCATCGCTGGCGATCGATCTGCTCTCGGCTGATCGGATCGCGTCGTTGATCGCCGCGGTCGGTGGCGACCAGAGCCTGCGTCTTGCGGCACTGCTCACCGGAATCGATCCCAACGATGCGAACCTCGTCGACATCGTCGCACGACCGGTCGAGTTGCACCTCGCGAACGTGTCCGAACTGCTCGACCGGCTGGTGCGTGGCCTCGCGTTCGCCGAGGCGACGCTGGTCGATGCCGACTTCCCTGCGCTCGTGGCCGGTCTGACGCTCGCCAGCGTGGCACTGTCGTCGTCGGCATCTGGATCCCGTCCGCTCGCTCGTCGACACACTGCTGGACGCTGCAGCCCCGTTGCTCTCCGTCGAGGTACCACAACTCGGCGCCGACACCGTGTGGGGTGCGACCGCGACGTTGGCGTCACAGATGGAAGCGGCGATCGCCGGCATCCCACCAGAAGCGCTGCGCCAGCTCGTCGACCCGATCCTGGCGCCGGTGTTGGCGCCGGTCAGGGCGGTGCACGGCGCACTCGATGAGATCGGCGCCCTGCTGACCACGGTGCTCGACCCGGTCAGGCAGGCGATCGATGCGATCGACCTGTCCAGCGTCGCAGATGCCATCCACCTCGTCGTCGCCCCGCTGAGCGAGGTCGTCGCGGGTGTGTCGGCGATGATCGATGATGCATCGACCGAGGTACGCGACGCGGTCGACGTCGTCGACGGACTGCTCGCGCCGGTTCGTGACGGTCTGGTCGAAGTCAGAGATCTGGTCGTCGCGCCGTTCGAATCGGTGTCCGATGCGCTGACATCGCTTGACCTGGCCGGGCTGAGCGATCGGATCGAGACGACCCTCATATCGGTCGCCGACGCGCTGAACGCGATCGCCGTCAAGCCCATCTTCGACATGGCGAGCGGCGTGATCACCACCACGGCCGACGCCCTCGGACTCGTACCCAGAGCTCTCCTTCCCGACGAACTCGAGGCGGCGCTCGAGGCGGCGTGTGCTCCGGTCGAGTCTCTCGATCTCGAACCGATCCGCATCGAACTCGACAACCAGCTGCAGGGACTGATCAGCGGACTCGACACCTCGGTGCTCGACACCGTCGCAGCCGGATACGCCGACGTCACGGCGTTCGTCGCATCGATCAACCCCCGGCCGCCACTGGAAGCACTCGAGGCGGAAGCGTTCGCGGCGCTCCTCGACGCTCTCTCCGAGCTCGACCCGGCCGCGCTCCTCGAACCGGTGACGGCCGCTCTCGACGAGGTGACCGGCGCCCTCGATTCGATCGACCTCGACGAACTCTTCGAACCGATCGATGCGGCGATCGCCACCGTTGTCGATGCGTTGAACCAGGTGAGCCCGGACCAACTGATCGTGCCCGTCGGCAACGTGCTGCACGACCTGACCGACGAGGTCGAGTCCGCACTCGGATTGTCGACGTGGCGTGAGCGTCTCGACGACGCCGAGGCCGTCGTCATCACGGCGGCGCAACGACTCGATCCGACCGCCGTGTTTGCCGCGATGCGCGACGGGTGGACCGACGTCGTCGACACGCTCCGACCGCGCCCGGGTGGCGGGCAGCTGGGCGCGGCGGTGTTCGGCACCCTGCTCGGTCCACTGCCCTACAAGGCAAGTGCGGCAGGGATCAACGAGGTCATCACGTGGGTCCGGGGCGATCGTGACGGCGCCGATGTCGTGCGGCGCCGGCTGATCTCGGCGTCATCGACCTTGGCGACGGCCCGACACTTCGTCGACACGATCGACGTGCGGTCACTGACGGTCGGGCTCGATGCCGGGCACCGAGCGATGACCGCAGCGCTCGCGGCGCACCCCGCCGACAGTGTGCTGGTCGCGCGCCTGGCCCCCATGCTCGCCGCATCGTCGCCGACGGCCGCGCTGGCGACCGTGCTTCGCAACGTCGACGAGGTCAGCTCGGTGATCAGCTCGTCGGCGTCGCTGGTCGCAGCGACAACCGGGCCCGACCGTTCGGAAGTCACGGTGGTCGCGTCGGGCCTGGCCGTGTCGTTTGCGCCGTTGAGTCCCGTCGTGGAGAAGGCGCGCAGCCTGTTGGTCGCCGCGGGGGCGGATCCGGACGAGCGCGACCCGCGCAATGCGCTCGCCGACGCGTTGACCGCCGCCGGTGCCGATGCCGTGATCGGTCCGATCGAATCGATCGCCACGTCGATCGTCGCGCGGATCGTCGATCTCCTCCACGACGGGCTCTTCGGCCCGCTGAGGGAGGGAGTGGTCGAACTCGAGGCGCTGCTCGACTCGGTCGGCGTGGAGGGACTCGCCGGCGGAGTGACCGAGCTGCACGGTCACCTCGTCGAGCGGTTGCGGAGCCTGAGCCCGTCAGTGGCGCTCGCCGAACCGATTCAGCTGCTCGACGAGATCCGCACCACGCTGGCCGGCTTCGACCCGTTCGCTCCTGTCCGCGAAGCCATCGACGACCTCCGTGCCCTGGTCACCGAGTTCGCCGAGGAGTTCAGGCCGACCACGCTCTTCGCGCCCGTACTGTCGGTGTACGACCAGGTCGCCGCCCTGATCGGAGACTTCGACGTCGCTGTCCTGCTCACCCCCGTGCTCAGTGCCCTTCGCGTCATCGGCACCGACGTCGACACCGGGATGAACGACGTGATCGACGCGCTCGGCCGGCTGCAGGAAGCATGTGAGTCCGACGGCGGTCCGATACCGGGCCTGGACCTGTCGATCGCGGCGTCCGTCGACGCCGGCGGAGGGTTCGGACTGTGAGCTCGCTCGTCCAACCGGCCGCCGTCGTGGCGCTCGCGAACAGCCGAATGCGAGATGCCCGAGAGGCATTGGAACGCAAGCTCGACTCGTCCACCGTGAACTCGCCGTCGGGAGGAGTCGGTCGCTCGACGTTCGGCGCCACCGAGCGCCGCGTGTTGGGACTCGTGCAGGCGGCGGCCGACATCCTCGGTGGTCGCGATCCGTCGCCGCTTCCGGCGACGAACCCGCTCGCTCCCGGGCCCAGCCGGTACGCCGTCCTCGGGAGCGCAGGATTCGAGATCGCCGCATTCGGCGATCTGTTCGCCGCCGGTGGCGCGTGGAGATCGGATCTCATGCGGCGTGGGACGCGCGATCCGGATCTGTCGCTGGTCGAGGTTCCGACGTCGGCGTTCGTGAACGCCTTCGGTCAAGCGGTTCGAGCGGAGACCGACCCCGCACGACGCGCCCGGGGCGAGGCAGTCACCCTCGGAATGTTTGCAGCCATCGCTCACGGTGTGACCATGGGGCCGGTCGCCAGAGGTGCGCAGGCGTCCACCTCGAATCGAGAGTGGAACCGGCACCTTCCAGGACCGTTTCTCGCCGCCGCGGACCAGCAGATTCTGTCCGGGCTCATCGGAACGACCGATCCCAACGCGGTCTGGAACGGGTGGTGGCCGACCGCCGACCAGGCCGCGCCGTTCCTGCAGTTGTACGTCGAGACGCTCGAATCCACCTATGGGACTGCGACCGTGCCCGCCGCGCGTCGGGGCTTCTCGGCATTCGAACAACGTTTCGCCGGGGATGCCGGCTTCGACGTCGCCCGGGCGAAGGCCGGATACGAGCGGATGGTCACCTCGCTCACACCGTGGGGCGTGGCGGAGTGGTTCGGGGTCCTGACCCCGCTCCTGCTCGCACCGTCATTGGCGACGTTGCTGTCGCGGGTGTTGCCACACGCCGGCCGGTTCAACACCGGCGCGCCGCTCACCGATCGTTCGTTCTCCGAGCTGATCACACTGTCGAACGGGCTCGGAGCGGTCAGTCCGTTCGTCTACTCGATGGTGATGTGGTCGAACGTGCCGGATCACTCCGAACCGTTCTGGAACGCACTCACGTTGTTCCTCGCGCGTGCCGGCCTCCTCGTCGGATGGATCCCGACCATCGGCGATGGCGAATCGGACCCGTCACCTGCTGCCCGCTGGGCCATCGCCGGCGGCCTGCTCGGCGCCGATGTGTACGCGCTGATCAGGGCCATCGCCGCGTCGGGTGGACGTCAACCGGGCGCGGGCGCGGTGTTTGCGATGCAGACGATCCCCGGCATGACGACGGTGGCCTCGCTCGCGCAGGCGGCGATCATCAAGGCGATCGTGGAGTTGGTGGGCGAGGACGGCGAGGACGCCGCGTCGTGGACCACCTGGATCGTCACGACGATCGGACTCTGGCTCGGCGCCGGGCTCCCCATGGCGTTCGGGCTGGCCGGCACGAGCTGGTTGTCGTGGTTCAGGACCGGCCCGCCGGAGGCACTCGCGAGCGCACTCGAACACGCCGGGCCGCGCTCGGAGTGGCCGGCATCGGCGCATCTGTTCGACGACTCGACACTCTGGGCCGAACCGGGCGTGACGGCGCCGACACTCGCCGACCTCCGCTATCCGAGCGGGAGTCGCCCCCTGGTCCGACTCTGGTGGACGGGCAACGACCCACTCGAGGTCGCCCACGATGGGGATCTCATCCAGCTCCGAACCGGCGGTGCGACCACTCCGATTCCGATCGGTCCCGGTGTCCGGACCGCGGCATCGATCGTGGCGCAGCTGACCAGTGCGTTTCCGGGCGACCTCCACGCCGAGATCGCCGACGCGAGCGAGACCGACGACCCCGACCCGGACTACGACCTGCCATGGCCGTCATCGCTCGCCGACCCGGGCGACGCTCTGGCAACGATCGCGGCGCACGACGCGGTGGCAGCCGAGTTCCGTCCGGTCGGCACCAGCCGGGCCAAGGCGTACGAACTCCGGCACACGCCCCGCTCGAACCTGTCGACACCGTTCGGGCTCGGAGGCCCGAGCGGCTCGCCATTGCGCGGCATCCGGGTCGTTCCCCGAGCCGGCCTCGGCGACCTCGACGACACCGCACTCGGCACCGCCGCGGACCTTGCCGTCCTGCTGTGCCTCGGGGCATCCTCGCGACTTCGCGACGTGGTGCCCGCTCAGCCCAGTCCCATCGCACCGATCGGACAGGCTGCGCCTCCGGCACCGGCTGCGCTCGGAGTCCTGACACCGGTCGATCAGGTGTTCCGCAACTGGAATCTCGACGAGCGACGGATCAACGAGTGGCGAGAGATCGTCTCCGGAGGTGCGGCTCCGGAAACCGTGCCGGCGCCGCCGCCGGGCCGACCCGACGGACGTGCGATTGCGCTCGCGACGGGATGGGTGCCGCTGTGGCGGGCCTGGCTCCGGATGGCCACGGACACGCTCGCTGACGCCGGCGCCACCGTGGTCATGTCCTACACGCCGGAGGTGGTCGCCCACGACGGCCGACGGTTCCGTCCGACCAACGCCGAACTCACCGCCGGCGTCCAGTTCCTCCTCGACCTCGACCCATGAGCCACCGGGGGCCACGATGAGCAACGACGACGGCACCGGCGACCCGGACCCGGTCGACGATCCGCCCGCGCCAGACGAGCCGACCGAACCGACTGCCGTCGGCGACGGCACGTTCCTCAGGAACCCGATGCCGTTCGATGCCCCGCTCGAGGTCAAGGCCCAGTTCTTCGATGGGGAGCGACGATCGACGACAGGAGCGGCGGTGCGTCGCCCTGGCGAGGCCGAGACGGTGGCGACGGGTGGGCGGGCTCCGGTCGCCGGTGCGCACAACTGGGTGCCGATCGGGCCGCGCAACGTTGGTGGCCGTGTGCGGTGCATCGCGATCGACCCGAGCGACGTGCGCACCATGTACGCCGGGCCGGCGTCCGGTGGGATCTTCAAGTCTCGCGATGCCGGTGAGACATGGTTCCCGCTCTGGCACGACGAGCCCTCGTTGTCGATGGGCGCGATCGCGATCTCGCCCAGTCAACCGACCGTCGTCTGGGCGGGCACGGGTGAGTCGTCGACCGGTGGCGGCGAGACGATCCCGCCCTCCGGTGTGTGGCGCAGCACCGATTCGGGTGCGAGATGGGCGAATCCGCCGGTGGCGCGCACCGCATTCGGCTCGCTGAGAGTGGCCGCGCTCGCCGCCCACCCGACCGATCCGCTGGTGTGCTGGGCAGCGACCGACGGCGGCGTGCTGCGAACCATGAACGGAGGAGCCACGTGGGAGCAGTACGGCGACGGGCAGGCGTACTCCGATGTGTGCATCGTGCCCGTCGGCGCCGTGAACTGGGTCTTTCTCGCGCTGCGTGGATTCCAGACCCGGCCCGGACCGCCGGTGACGCAGCACGCCGTGATGGTGCGCATCCCGGACCCGTCGATCGCGCACGCCGCACTCCAGGGGATTCTCCCCGACTGGGCTCCGCCATCGGTGGCGAACACATGCCAACTCCCAGCCGTTCCGGCCGGGCCGGCCGGCAGTCCGCTCAGTACGTCGCCACCGGCGGCAGGCAAGCTGGCCGCGATCGCACGTGTCGGCAGCGCTGGTCCGTTCATCTTCGCGGCGTGGGCCCGCGCGGACCGCACGCCGTATCGGGTCTTCCGGATCTCGAACCTCGACGCAGTCGGCGGTTCCGGCAACCCGAACGTTCGGGTCAGTCGACTCGCCAACCACTCGGGCTTCGCCGACCAGGATCAGGGTGAGTACAACCTCGCGATCGCCGTGAACCCCGCCAACCCGTCGCACATCGCGTTCGGGATGCAGGAGATGTTCATCAACCTGTCCGCGACTGCGTCGACGTCGCAGGCCGGTCATTGGCGTCAGGCGCAGAACCAGTTCCTCTACGTCGTCGAACGGGGGCACCACGCGGACCACCATCAGTTCGCCTTCGCTCCGCGACCGCCGGTTCCGTTCGATCAGGGCGTGGGTGCCGGACCGGTGTGGTTGTGGGACGCCAACGACGGTGGCATCTCGGTGAGTGCCGACTGGCAGACGTCGACGAGTCAGTACGCGAGCGGACAGCAATCCCTGCCGATTCCGGTCGGCGTGCCCACCTGGCGCAAGCGCAGCCATGGGATCAGCGCATCTCAGATGTACGACCTGACCCAGCATCCGCGACTGCCTTCGGTGATGGGTGCCGGCTTCCAGGACAACGGCGCATTCGTGTCGACCGGGGGGATGTCGTGGGATCTGCTGCAGACGGCCGATGGTGGATTCGTCGCGTTCGACCCGGATGACCCGTATCGATTGTTGGCGACCTATCAGTCGGGGATCACCGAGATCCGGTATCCCGGACGACTGCGCGACGCGGTGACGCTCCTGCGTGATGGGTCCCAGACGGGTTCGTGGCCGAGGGAACTCACCGACGGATTCCGCGGTTCGGATCGTGCGCCGTTCGTCGCTGAGACGGTGTTCCATCCCACGCGTCCCGGCCGGGTGTTCAACGCGAGAAAGAATCGGCTCTACGCGACGCGACGCACCACCGGTGATCGGTGGATTCCCGAGCCCATCGGCTGCGGTGTCGAGATCATCCACGAACCCACCGCCGCCCGAGCGACCGCTGGGAGTATCGAGGTGTTGGACACGCCAGGGGCCATCGCCATCGGGTTGCTCGCCCAACGGAACGACACCGTGCGCGCCGAGGACCGTCGCCTCGGAGCACGCGTGCGAACGCTGTTCGCCGAACCGTTCGAGATCCTCAGCGGGCAGCACCTTCGGTTCGTGCTGCACAGCGATGCACCATCGGCTGCTCCGCAGGCCGTCGACATCGAGTTGACCGTGGGTCCGAACTTGCCGGCGAGCGCCGGCGCGGCGGAGCTCGCCGCCTACATCAACTCCCGTGTTCCGGCCGGCAGCTCGATGACCGCTCTCCCGGTCGTCTGGCCGGCCAGCAGCGTGATCACGTTGTTCACCCGGCAGACCGGACGAGCAAACACCCTGCTGGTCGATGGCACCGCCGCAGCCCTGCTCATCAATCCGGTTCGTGTGAACCTCGGAGCCGACGCAGGCGGAGCGTTCGGCGGGGGAGCGCTGCCCGCCGTTGCGTTCGTCGACCTGCCCAATCCGACGGACTTCAGCGGGACGCGTCTGACGGTGACGCGCAACGGGCGTCCGGCACGACACATCGACTTCGCCGCCGACTCCATGCTCGGCCCGGAGGGATTCGCCGCCCGCCTGCGCCGTGCGCTCGGTGCCGACGACATCCTCGTGGCCACGAACGATCTGGACTGGGGCGTGCGGTTGACCGCGACGGCGCCAACCGGCGTCGCAGACGTCCTCGGCACCGGGGCTTCGAACTTCACGACGCAGCCTCGCTCTCCGGCGAGGTCGTTCTCGATCAACCAACGACGTACGTTCTTCTTCCCGTCGCCCCCGACCCAGGGCATCAGGATTCGCGAGCGGACCACCGGGGTCCAGACGGCCAACCTTCCCATGACAGCCGCTGCCCTCGGCACGGCCGATGTCGTCGATGTGACCTCCGTCGAGATGGTTCACGCGTTCCGCTCTCAGCTCGCTGCCGCACCGGCCAACGTTCGGGTTCGCTGTGATCTCGACCTCAATCCGAGCCACGCCAACGACTGGGCGACGAGCAACGAGGGTGCGGTCGCCGAGGTCGCGTTCTCCCCGAGCGATCCGCAGATCGCGTGGGCGGGTGATGGCGCGGGGCGGATGTACCGCTCGAGCGACGGTGGTGATGTCTGGACGCAGGTGACGCCGTTGCCCACCCTCGACGTGTTCGGAGCCGTCGATGCCATCGCCGTTCACCCTCGGACGCCGACCACGGTCGTCGTCGGCGTGTACGCCCAGGGAGCGTTCGTCGCTCCGTTGTCGTTCCTGTTCCGCACGATCGACGACGGCAGGTCGTGGCTGCCGATCGGTGACGACATCCACGACGCCAACGGAGACCGAGTCGGTGTACGCGCCGTCGAGTTCGATCCGTCGGATCCCGACCGCGTCTACGCCGGTACGGACCTCGGGGTCTGGTTCAGCGACGACGGGGGCACGTCGTGGAGGGCGTTCAACGAGGGTCTGCCGAACGCCCGCGTGACCGACTTGGCGTTCGAGCCCCGGCAGCGTCTGCTCCGGGCGGGGCTGTGGGGACGGGGCGTGTACGAACGTCACGTCGGCAACGAGCCGGTGAAAGGGGTGCGGTTGCACGTTCGCACCACCTCACTCGACGACGGGTGGAACCAACCAGTTCCCGGTCCCGCGGTCGATGCGCTCGTTCCGAGATCGGTTGCGCTCGATGAATCCCCCGACATCAAGCAGACCACGATCGACCCTCGCCGCGGACTGGTGCTCGACGGCGTGGAGTTCGACGAGGACGTCCGCAACGAGCCGGTCAGGGCCGGTCCGGCGTTCATCGCCGTCCAGATCAACAATCGTGGCGCCTTTCCCACGTCGACGGCCCACGCTGCGTTGCTGTGGTCGCCGGCCGACGACGGCCCACCGATGCTCCCCGCAGGTCTGTGGGATGCCCTCGCCGCGGGCCCGCTGGTGGCCGGCGCGGTCTTCGGGGGCTGGACTGCGATCGGTGAGTTGGCGCCGGCCGACCTGCACGCGATGGATCATCACATCGTGGCGCCCGGCTACCCGCGAGCTGTCGTCTTCGGCCAGGGTCCGGCGTTCACGTGGGAGCCCGAGGCGCTGCGACCTCACCGTCGCATCGGGTTGCTCGCACTGGTGCGCTGTGACGAGGACCCGCTCGCGCCCGGTGCGGACAACGTCTTCGACCTCATCCACAGCGAAGCCAAAGCGGCGTATCGGGAATGCGACATCGTCAGCGGCGACGACGACGATCGGATCGTGCTCCGATCGGTCACCGGTGCCGGGTTCACGGTGGCTGCCGCCAGCGGATCGGGCAACGCCGCCAACGGCGCAGCGCCGTTCGGGATCAGCGTCGCCGGTGCACCGATCCAACGACTCGAGTTCCCGATCGCGGGGCCCTACGACCTCACGCCGGCGACACGGGCATTCCGGCTGCGGGTGACGCACAACGTGACCGTCACGTTCGCGGTCGACGACCCGGCGATCCGGAACATCGGCCGTGCCTTCGCCGACGAGGTGGCCGCGGTGATCAACCGTTCGATGATCGATGTCGGCATTCCCGTGCGATCCGACGGCCGCGCCTACGACAGCGGATTCCAGGACGCGCTCGCGGTGACGCCACTCGGCGGTGCCCAGTTGACGTTTGCTGCAGGGAGCACCGCCGCTGGTCGGCTCGGCCTCGCAACGGGAGTCACACGCTCTGCTGCCGCGAACCAATCCTTCGTGACCCCGTTCGCCAATCGAGGACCGTTCAACCTCACACCCAACGCAGGCAATCCGCGAGCACTTGTCTGCGTGGTGGTCGTCGACGCGCTCATCCAGTTTCCCGTGACGACCAAGGAGATCCCGTCGTTGGGCGCGGCGACGGCGCGCCAGGTGCGAGCGGCGATCAATCGACAGTGTCGGGAGGCCGGAATCGGCGTGGTGGCGGAGCGGCGACGGCACGGCCTCGCCGTTCGCCGTACCCCGACCGAGGCCGTTGCTTCCCGGGTGGTGACCGGCGGGTTCGGACTCGGTGATCTCGTCGTTGTGCCGGGAGCCGAAGTCGCCGCCGGCGTGGTTCGTGACGCGTTGTTCGCCGTCGGTGCGGCGCGAGGCGTGGACGCGCTCGCACCGTCGACGACCAACCGTCTGTACCTCCGATCGGCCAACACGGGCAACGTCGACGTTGCGGCCGTACGGCACCGGATCTTCGAAGTCACTCCGACACCGTTCGCGATCGTCGAGGTCGGGGTGACGGTGAGCGAACCACGCACGGCAGGCAGCAGCGGCGTGGCGGCACTGACCTGGGATGTCCCCGCCCGAGCCTCCGGATCACGGGTGTTCGTGCTCGCCGTGGCCGACACGCCCGCCGACCCGCTCGATCCGACTGCGGCGACCGAGGGCATCACGTCGCTCCACGGTGCTCACGACTTCTGCGTCCGACATCCGAACGCGGCGATGCGCGAGTTCGAGGTCGGGTGATCCTCAGTGGCGCAGGATGGTGAGACTCACCATGGAGCGGAGGTGCTCGGACGGCTCGATGCCCAGCGCGTCGCGGAGCAGATCGGCATAGAAGGTGTACTGCCGGCGGGCCTCGCTGATGTTGCCCTCGGCGAGGTGAGCGGCCACGAGGGCGCGCTGTGCGCTCTCGCGGAGCGGCTCTGCCTCCACCGCCGCGAGCCCGACGTCGATCGCCTCGCCGGGTCGGCCTGCAGCCGACAGCTTCAGGCAGAGCGATTCGAGCGCGTGGACGCGCAGCTGGCGAAGACGTTCGCGTTCGAACGTGAGCCATTCCTCGTCCCACCCCGGGAGCAAGTCACCTCCGAGGCCACCGAGAACGCCGTCCGCGGGATCGAGCGGGCTGTCGGCGACGATCAGTCGGCGGGCCCGCACGACGAGATCGGTCAGGTCGACCTGGATGTCCGGCGACAGGGCGAGGTAGCTGCCGTCGAGCGACAGCAGGTCGCCGAGGGACTGGCGGGCTCGCCAGAGCGCTGTTCGCAGGTTCGCGGACGCTCGATCGCCGGTGGTGTCCATCCACAACGTCGTGGCCACCGTCGAGCGCAACTGCGGTCGCTGTCGCACCGCGAGGAATGCCAGCACTCGTTCCGCGTTCGCGGAGAGGAACAGCGTGGAATCGTCGATGCAGAACTGGAACCCGCTCATCACCGACAGCCGAACGAGCGGCTTCGAGATTCTGATCTCGTCAGGATTGGTGGGATCCCGACGCACGATCACCCGAGTCATCTCGGTACCTTCCCGTCGCCATGCGGACGCGACACCGATGCAACGGCTGGGGCACAGCGGTGAGGAACACCGGGGACTCGAACGGGTACGGGGGTGTCATGGACTCGTTGGTGATCCACATCTCGCTGTGGCGGGACGACGACGGGGTACGGGCGCGCGTGCTGAGCGATGTCGACGGACGCAGCAACCTGCGCGTCGTGGCCTCGGTCGACGAGCTTCTCACGCTGGTGGCGGACGAGGTCGGGCGCTGGGAGCACGGCGTCACGGCCTCGTAGCCACCGCGCCTGCCGGCGTCGTTCGCGGCGTCGGTGGTTTCGCATCGATGACGATCCGTTCCGGCGGTTTGACCAGCGGCATTTGCGTTGGCGCCGCAGTGAAGTTGAACAGCAACCCGTCGTCGGTTCGGAGGAACAACACCGGGGTGGCCCACTCCACCTCGCTGACTTTCATGAACACCGCCTTGCGCGCCTCGGCGACGGCTGCATCGATGGGATACTGGCGGCCGATCAACGAGGTGAAGAGTTCCTCGGCGAACACGATCGCCGCTTCGTCGCTGATGCTGAACTGCATCGCCACGACGGCGGGGACGCCCATGGCGACCAAGGTCGTCGCGATCCCGCCGTACGGATCGATCAGTGTCGTGCGCGCACCCTTGCACGAGTTGAGTACAACGAGTCGCAGCGAGGTCTGATCGCCGAGCAGCATGCTCAGCAACGATTCGGTCACCCGCTCCGGTTGGCCATCGGCGTCGACGAGGTAGACCGTGCCATCGCCGTCCTCTGTGAAGTCACTGTGACCGATGAAGTGCACGATGTGGAACGTTCCGTTGGCGAGGCAGTCGAACAGCGACTCCTTGCTCGCCGGATCGCACCACTCGAGCTCGACGAGACCACGCTCGACCATGACGACGAGCGCCGCTTCCACTCGCCGACGTTCGTCGTCGACGGCCAGCGGTGGCAGACCGTTCGGGCTGGCGACGACGCCGAGGATCCGCACGGGACCCTCGATGTCGAATGGCGATGGAAGGTCGCCCACATCGAGGAATCGGACGACGGGGGAGTGGCGCTGACTCGCGATGAACTTGGGTCGTCGGTACAGCAGCTCCCACGGGACATCCAGCAGCTCGGGTGTTTCAGCCAACGACAGCGTGAGGCGAACGCCACGGTTGCGAGTCGCAGCGTCTCGCTGCGCCTCGAGGTAGCTCTCTCCGACCGGGCCGTCGAACAGTGCCGCGAAGAGCGCCGTGCCGAGCTGCTCGGCGTTCTGCTGCAGGACGTCGGCATTGTCGGGGGCGACTTCACGAGCGACGCCGAGGTCGACCACGATCGTCTCGAGTTCATCCGAGGACATCGGCAGCTGAAACGGTGCAGTCGTCTCCGCGCCGTTGGCCGCAATCGCTGTGACGTTGTAGGCGGCATCCGCGTGAGCGAACGACACTCGAAACGCTTCGCACTCGTACGTTGGCATGCACTGACCCCAGTCGCCGCCCGCTCGACGATCGTAGACCGTCCTCGTGTCAAGGGACAGTCAAGATTTCAGGGGGCGATCTGCGACCAGGTGGCGATGGCGCTGTTGACGCTGGTCCAGTAGCCGAAGGCTTCGTAGTACCACACCGCCCAATGCGCTTGCATGTCCAGACTCGACGGTGGGCCCTGTGGCAGGTTGCCGTTGATGCGCGGGTCGGACGCGTTGCGGATGACGAGCCACTTCGGACTCGTCGGACCACGTCGTTCGGCGACGAGACCGAATGCCGCGTCTCCCATCTCCACGCCGCAGCCGATCTGGTCGAGGCCATTCGTCGACGTCCCGAACTCGAAGTAGTCCGTGGTGAGCATCGGGAGTCCGCGAGGGAAGTCCGTGCCCTCGACCAGGATGGAGGGGGTGTTGACGTGGCCCGGCAGGTTGGGTCCCGGGAAGTCGTAGAACTCCGTCGGTGGGCCGAAGTCGGGCTCGGTCAGCCGGTCCGCGTGGGTGCGCATGAGGCGGAGCGCGGTGTCGAGATGCTTGCGGCGGATGCTGGCCGTCGAACGGTACGCACGATCGTGGAACGGCTCGTTGCGGAACTCCTTCGTGCAGCGGAACTTGACCGCTCGGGTGATCATCACATCGCCGAGTTCAGCCTGAGGGAGCGTGCCGCCGGCGGTACCGACGGTGATGACCAGCTTCGGCTTGACCTCGTCGTACATCTGCTCGATGAACCGGGCGACGGGCAATGTGGCAGTGCCGGCTCCCGTGGTGACACCGTCCTGGTTGAGGTGGAGTTCGGACTTGACGCACAACACCGACTTCGTGCCGATCCGGGTCGGGTAGTACGACCCCAGTCGGCGAGCTTGGCGGGCCGGGGCGCCGCCGCGGATCTCGGGAAGGTAGTCGTCGAAACTTCGGGTGTATCGGTACCACCGTGTCCGCGGGTTCACGCCGGGTGTCAACACGTCGGCCAGGGCGAGGAGTTCGGCAGCGGTCCACGTGATGACGAGCACGTCGGCACGAGGAAGGGCGTCGGTTTCGTCGGGCTCCGAAGGCAGCTCGTGCGGCACCGGCTCGAGCCCGGTTGGCCAGTCGATTGCGAGTGGTGCTCGCGACTTCGACGTGGCGGCACGACCGTGGCGCCGAGGACCGAAGTCGTCGGCGGTCAAGCCGTAGTCGTAGATGCGCCGGGCCAGGTCGACTCCCACGGGGTCGGTGGTCATCGTGACACTCCGTTCGTTCGGGCCCGCGAAGTTGGCTCTTCCGATCCTAGATCGAACGGAGTAACGTCCCGCACGGGCGGGCACTCCGGCGAGGTTCGGGAGGCCGCATGAAGAGCGCACTGTGTGTCGGTGTCAACGACTACCCCGTCCGCGGGTCCGACCTCAAGGGCTGCGTCAACGACGCGAAGAGCTGGGCGGCGTTGCTCGTCGAGCACTACGGATTCGATCCGAAGCGCGTCACATTGCTGTTGGACGCGAATGCGACCAAACGAAGAATCCTGAATCGCCTCGATCGGCTGATCGCCGACGCCCAGCCCGGCGACGTCCTCGTGTTCACCAACAGCTCCCACGGCACGTACGTCGCGGACGACGACGGTGACGAGACGCGGTACGACGAGGCGCTCTGCCCGTACGACATGAAGAAGAATCTGATCATCGACGACGAACTCCGCCGTCGGTTCGCAGCACTTCCGAAGGGAGTTCGCCTGACGGTGATCAGCGACTCGTGCTTCTCGGGGTCGGTCACTCGTGGAGAGATGATCGAGACCCCCGACGACCGGAGGCCACGCTTCGTCAACCCGTCGGAGATCGGGCGGCGGGAGATCGCGGGCGTGCGTCAACGAGCGGTGCCGCGTGCTGCCGAGAAGTACCCCGAGAGCAAGATGCGCGAGCTGCTGGTGTCGGGATGTCGTGACAACCAGTACTCCTACGACGCCCGGTTCGGCAACGAGTACCACGGAGCGATGACCTACTTCGCCCTCGAGATCATCAAGGAGGCGAACTACAAGTTGTCGTACCAGGAGCTCTGGGACCGTCTGGTGGTTCGCCTCGAAGCCGAAGGCTTCGATCAGGAACCGCAGGTCGAGGGCACCAAGAGCAACAAACGGCGGACCCTGTTCACGTGAGCGAGTAGATCGTCATGATGCTGAACGAGGGTCGTCACGGCGGGGGAGCGGCCAACCAACCGCGGGTCGTGCAACTGCAGGTCAGCAGGTACACGAGAGCGCTGCCGCGGGGCCGCGATCCGTTGCAGTTCCTCGTCGGCCTGCATGTCGAGGGAACGCCGATTGCCTGGCAGCGCAACGCGACCCTCAGCCGTGACGACGAGCATCGGTTGCTCGAGGGCATCGACGGCCTCCGCCGATGGAGCGGGGGCGTCGGCCTGACACGACGGACGGCGCGTTCGGCGGCCGACGAGATCGGGTCGACGCTTCGCGATGTGTTCCTGGGTGCCGAGGGCCGTGAGTTGCTCCGCGATCTCGATCGAACCGCACTGCTGCTGGTCGTCGACGAGACGATCCTGCACCTCCCTTGGGAGATGATGCTCGACGACGCGGACCGCTTGCTCGTGAGCGAGCCGTTCGGGCGGATCATCACGACGCGGCTCTTCACCCCGCCGGGGCGTGATCCCACCAGCGAGGATCCGACCGTTCGCATCCTTGCGGTCGAGAACCCCACGGAAGATCTCGCTTCGAGCGACAACGTGCTCGAGATGATCCACGGGTTGCGAGAGTCCTCACCGGACCTCGACATCGAGGTGACGACACTTGCACGTCGTCGAGCGACGAGCGCCGGTCTTGCGGCCGCCGTCGAGGGGCACGACTACGACATCATCCACTTCGCGGGCCATGGATCCTTCGACACGGCGCAGCCGGGCGACAGCGCGGTGCTGCTCGCCGACGGACCATTCCGTGACGAGCAGGTGATGGATCTTCGATGGAGTCGTCCGCCGTTCGTGGTCTTCAACGGGAGTTGCGAATCGGCTCGCGCTGCTGGAGGGGTGCGCATCGTGTCGAATCGCCGGCGCAGCAATGGGCTGGCAGCGGCGTTCCTGGGCCGAGGGGTCGAGGCGTATCTCGGCAACTACTTCCTGGTCGACGACGCATCCGCGGCAGCGTTCAGCCGGGCGTTCTATTCGACGATGTTGCATGAGCGAAATGTGGGTCGAGCCGTGCAGGTGGCGCGCGACGACGCCATCGCCCGGTACGAGAGCGATGCCGACCTGACCGGACTCGGGGCGGTGTTCTTCGGTGACGCGGGCACCGCTCGACGCCGTGACCTGGCGACGGCGGCCTGAGGTGGAGATGGGCCGGATCAGACGGGATCGAGCATGAACTCGATCGTGTCGATCCGGTACCTCAGCGCCGGCGCGTCGGGCTGTGAAGGCGCGACCTCGCGGCGTCCGGTTCGAGCCTCGTCGACGAGTGCCTGCAAGGCCGATGACGGCGCTCCGCGGCTGCCGGTCACGCGGCTCGACAAGCTCGACAGGTCGGCGCGTTGGTCGGCGACGAGGATCACGAATCGTTCCCATCGTCCAGGTTGTGCGGCCATCCCGGCGCTCTTCGGAACGTCCGCGGGCCAGGTCAACGATTCGCCGTCCGGACCCCACAGATCGGTGGTGTCGTCCTCCGCGCCGCACGCGCCGAGCCTCGTTCCGCTCGGCGCAGCGTTGGTGAGCAGCGTGGAACGACCGGAGACGCCGACGTCGAACACCCACACGAAGAGTGGGTCGGTGGAGGTGTTCGTCAACGTGAGGAACATACGGGTGCCGACCTGGAGTCGCCGGCCGCGAGCGGGCAGTGGCGTACGTGCATGGTCGTCGCTCGCGGTGGCGACGGTGCCGAACTCGATCGTGACGACATCGCCGAGAGCATTCGATCCTTCACTCTGGGGAAGGTCGAGGAGGCGATGACCAACGGCGATGGCCTCGATGTCGTCGAACAGGCGCTCGCCGCCTGCGTCGTCGTCCGGGTATGGGGCGATCCGCCAGGGCTCGGCAGTGTCGTCGCAGAGCACGAGGCCGTCCGGCCCGCGGGTGACGTGGACGAACGCTCCGGTCGCGGTGGAGGACTGAACGAGCCGAGTGCTCTCGACAAGTCGCGTTCGAAGGCCCGTGGCCTCGTCGTCCGCGACGTCGAGGAAGACCGGCGTTCTCGGTTGAGTCTGACTCGTGGGTACGGCGAGCGCCCCCTGCCGCACGGCATCGCGTGCGGTGGCCGGCGAGATGTCCAGGACGGCCCCGCTCGCGTCGATCTTCGTGACCACGCCCGTGGCGATCTCGGTGTCGCTGGTGGGGGCGACCAGTCGGAACTCGTCGCCGACGGCGATGCCGAGGATCGGCGCCGCTTCGATTCTGGTCTCGTCGTCGATCGTCGTCAGGGCGAGGGCGCTCGAGGTCGGGAACGAGTCGCTCGAGAACAGCAACCGATCCGATGGCCCTTCGATGTCGGGTCGTTGCTCGGCAACGAGCGAGCGAACGCGTCGCCGCACGAGTTCGGCGACGGTTCCCCACGGCACCGCAGTGGCGCCCACTTCCTCGAGCACGGTGGCGAACGCGTCGGTGAGGGCACCGTGTCGGCCGCCCCGGGGGGACGGGAACTCGAATGCCGATTGCTCGGGCTGGCAGGCCACCAGGCGCACGGCATGGGGGTTGGTGACGAGGCCGTGCAGCGCCTTGTCGCCCGCAAGTTGGGCGAGGTGTTCGCGGATGCCGCGCATGCGGAACATCTTCGCTTCGAGGTCGACCGACTTCGGCAGGGTGTCGATCGCTCGAGCCATGTACCCGGAATGACAGCAGTCGAGGATCGTCGTCACGTTCGGCACGGCACCCAGCGTCTCGAACGCGTCGGTCAACCGGCGTTGATACCACGTCAGTTCCTCCGAGAGCACGCCACGGAAGTCGCCCGGCTCGCTCTCGTCCATGTCGAAGGGCACGATGAACTGGTACGAGACCGATTCGCGTGTCGCCTTGCGGGCCTCCGCGTCCGGTCGCGCCAGGCGTGCGCCGTGCCCCGAGTAGTAGACGAGGACTGCGTCGCCAGGATCGGTGATCGACGCCACGAGCGCGTCCAACCCGCTGAAGATGCCGGCGCGCGTCGCTGCCTGATCCCGCCGGACGTCGACGGACTCGAAGCCGTGCGCGGTCAGCACCTCCTGCATCAGGTCGACGTCTGCGTTGCATCCCTGCAGTCCGTAGGTCTCGCTTCCGATCAGCAGAGCACGTCGCGTCATGTGGCCAGTTTCGCGCTCTGCGTGCTCGCTGTCATCAGGTCATCCGTCCGAACAGCGTTTCCACCGAACACAGGAGGTACTCATGAAGCACCCGTTGAATGATCTCGTCGTCGTGCTGCCCGGCATCATGGGCAGCGCGCTCGCCGATCGGGACGGCAGGGAGGTGTGGGGCACGTCCTTGGGTTCGATCGTCAAGGGCGTACTGACGCGCGGTGCGGCGATCAAGCGATTGCAGTTGCCCGCCGGAATCGGCGACGACCCGGCACCCGACGGCGTCACGGCGACGAAGCTGATGCCCGACATCCATGTGATCCCGGGCATCTGGTCGGTGTCGATCGGCTACGAGCGGATGGTGGCGTGGTTCCGTGACACCTTCGATGTCGTCGAGATCGGCAACTCGGGATCCGGCGTGGCGAACTTCGTGCAGTTCCCGTACGACTGGCGACTCTCGAACCGGGCGAGCGCCGTCGCGTTGGCCCGGACCGTCGAACCGCTGCTGGAGCAACTGCGTGCCCAACCCGGACGCTCGGACGCAAAGGTCGTGTTCGTGGGACATTCGATGGGTGGGCTCGTCGCCCGCTACTACGTCGATGTGCTCGGCGGCCACGAGATCACACGCAAGGTGATCACGCTCGGGACCCCGCACCGCGGTGCGCTCAATGCCCTGGACAGCCTGGTCAACGGTGTGTCCAAGGGGTTCGGACCGTTCAAGCTCGATCTCACGACGCTGTCTCGCAGCCTCCCGTCGCTGTTCCAGCTGCTGCCGGAGTACGCCTGCATCGAATCGGCGTCCGGCCTGGCGAAGACGACGGAGATCGCACTGCCCGACTTGTCGTCGATCGACATTGCCGACGCGATGCGGTTCCACGACGAGCTCAGCGCCGGCATGGGCAGCCACGGCGGGACCTACGACTCTCATCCGATCATTGCGCGAACCCAGCCGACCAGCACGTCGGCGAGGCTGGTGAACGGACGAGTCGAGACGCTCCGCACGATCGATGGTCGCGACGAAGGTGGCGACGGCACGGTGCCACGACTGTCGTCGATCCCGTACGGCGTGCTGCCGAGCAGCCCGATGATCAGGTACGTCAAGGACAAGCACGGTGCGCTTCCGGCGAACGAGCCCGTGCTGGCCGAGCTGGAAGGCGTGCTCACGGCCAGCGATGTGATCGCCAAGGACATGGACGTCGACCTGGGCGTCATCTGTGATGACCTCGTCATGGCAGGTTCGTCGATCGACGCGACGATCGAGGTGGAATCGGATCTGCTCGTCGATGTGGGGCTGCATGGCGCCGACGGTGGGGTGGTGTCCACCGCGGTGGCGACCGATCACGGCGACGACAGCTACACAGCGAGCTTCGCCGACGTGGCACCCGGCGCCTACGTGCTTCGAGTCGGTGTGCGAGGCGCGAACGGGGCAGTCGCCAGTCCGATCGTCGTGCTCCCGCCGATCGAGGACGACTGACATGAGTCGGCGCACCACGGTCCGCGTGCTCAACTCGACCAGCAAGGAGTTGAACCTCGTCGAGGCGGTGACCTCGGCGGGGACCTGGGGTGCGCATCGGCCGGCACCGCTCGTGGCCTCGGGTGCCGTTGCGACATTTGACAATGTCGCCCGTGGACGCTTCGGCAGTTCACGCGGTCGTGCCGTCTACGCGGTGAGTGGCGGGCGGGTGACCCTGAACTGGGACAACCCGTTCGTCGGTCGCAACACGTTCAGGATGGAGGCGGAGGGCGCCTCCTTCGGCGTCGTCTGTGACGGCGACGACGACGAGTCCAATGCGGTCGTCACGTTCACGGTGCAGCCGTCGCGACGAGTGTCGGTCCCCGGCTTCGCCGCGTCATCCCGGGGCTTCCATTTCACGAACTCGTGGAGCGGTGAACCACTCAAGCGCGTGAACCTGAAGCTCGGGTCGATTCCGATCGGCAAGGCATCGAACGGCCTCTGCGGTGGGATGGTGTTCGCCGCGCTGGATTGGTTCGAGGCGCGGCGGCCGATCCCGTCCATGACGACCTCACCACCGGATGGCAGCGCACTGCGGACCTATGTGATCGACCGGCTGATCGACAGCTTCGACCTGCCGGGCGGGGTGGTGCCGTATGCGACGACCATGGCGAGTGGCTATCCCGCACACGACGGCGAACTGCTCGCCGCGGTGGCACAGGTGCCGAGCCGCGCCGGCCTCCTCGCTCGTCGCACCTGGCCGACGGTGAAGGCACGGATCGATGCCGGTCATCCGTGCCCGCTGGGGCTGGTCATGGTCGAATCCGACAATCCAGCGGATCTGAAGCACCAGCACCAGGTGCTGGCATACGCGTACCAGTTGCGTGGGACCCAGTTGACGATGTGGGTCTATGACCCGAACTCGCCCGGTGACGATCACGTCACGATCGCCTACGACACCGCCCGTACCGACCTGCCCGTCGTCGTGCATCACCGAGTGGACGCCGATGGACCGCTCGTCTGTGCCTTCGTGCCCAGGTACACCGTCAAGACACCGCCCAGTGAGGCGTGAGGAGGACTCAGGAATGACCGACATCGTGCTCACCGGACAGGTACTGACCGTCGACCCGGACCGTCGGGTGATTCGCTCCGGCGCCGTCTACGTCCATGACGGCATCATCGAGGCCGTTCAGCCCACGTCGCAGGCACCACCGGCCGGGTTCGCCGCCGTGGCCCGGGTGAACACCGGTGGTCTCATCACGCCGGGTCTCATCGATCTGCACAACCATCTCGCCTACAACACGCTGCCGCTGTGGGTGGGCCGTGACAAGGCGTACACGACGCGTTACCAATGGCCCGGCGCCCCGACCTACCAGAGTGATGTGTCGAACCCGGCACAGGCTCTCGGGATCGCGGCTCCGGCGGCCGCACTGCGATTTGCCGAGGTGAAGGCGATCGTCGGTGGGGTGACGGCGATCCAGGGTTCGCCACCGATGACGCGGGCGTTTCCGGGGTGGATGGTTCGCAACGTCGAGAAGGAACAGATCGGCTCGAAACAGCCGATCTTCCAGTCGGTGCTCCCGTCGACGGGAGCGCAGCTCGACACGACGGCCGGGCGGCTTGCGCAGAACCGCTCCTTCATCTACCACCTCTGCGAGGGGGTCGACCCTGCGCTGCGCAAGGAGTTCGAACTCCTGCGGTCCCACTCCTGTGTGGGCGACGGCTTGATCGGGATCCACTCGACCGCGCTCACGCAGGCGGACTTCGCCCGGTGGCAGGCGCTCGGAGGCGGGGCCATCGTGTGGTCACCGTTCTCCAACATCTGGCTGTACGGGGGGACGACCGACGTCGTGGCAGCGCGAGCGGCAGGGATCCGGGTCTGTCTGGGTTCGGACTGGACTCCGTCGGGCACCCGCAACGTGCTCGGGGAACTGAAGATCGCCTCCACGTGGAACGACACGACACTCGGCGGCGCGTTGTCGGACGCTGACCTCGTGGAGATGGTGACGGCCAACCCGGGCGACACGCTCGCGCGGCCGTGGGGAGTACAGGTCGGGCGTCTCGTGCCCGGCGCGCTCGCCGACATCTCCGTGTTCTCGACCAAGACGGGGGCCGACCCGTGGCGTGCGGTGCTGGCGGCGACCGAGCGAAACGTCCGGTTCGTGATGGTCGGCGGCCGGCCGGCATACGGCAACCGGTCGCTCCTCGCCGCGGCGGGAGCGGCGGAGGTGGAACCGATCATGGTCGCGGGCATTCGTCGAGGGATCGTGATGACCCTTCCGGAGGAGCTGTGGCCAGCGGAACCCGACCTGCAACGGCAGGCCAACAAGTCGTGGGCCGACGGGATGCGGGAGCTGGCGGACGTGTGGACTGATCCGGCCGCAGCGGTTCGCCGGGCCCGCCAGCAGCGGGCCGTCGGCGTCGACGCATTCGAGTTCGTCCCCGACCTTCCACCGTCGGGAGATGCCGGCGCACGGGCGCTCGATGACGACGAACTCGATCAACTCGTGATGCCCACCTTCGACGGCATCGGCCACGACGCTCGGTGGAGGGCGTCCGTGCGCCTCCGTGCTCCCGCCTACGCGGGCGTGCTGCGTGACGCCATGGCGCGCTTCTGAGGGTCCTGCATGGCGGGCGAAATTGCTACCTGGTCAGTGCGCCCCAGGTGATCGGCCCGACGCGTCCGTCGGGTGCCAATGCCGCGGCCCGCTGGAATCCCATCACGGCCGCCTGGGTGCGCGGACCGAACTGACCGTCGGGCGTGCGGGCGAGCCGGCGTTGCAGCCAGCGCACGGCATCACCGGAGGCGCCGAGCGCGAGTGTCGGCCGGTCGACCGGCGCCGTCACGCGGCGGAGCGTTCCCCAGGTGATCGGCCCGACGCGCCCGTCGACGGTCAGGGCGTTCGACTGTTGGAACGCGCGTACGGCAGCGTCGACGCCGGCGTCGAACACGTCGCCTTGCGGTAGCCCGAGGAGACCGCGAACGATGCTGACGAGGACGCCGGTCGACCCTGTCGACACGGTGTTGTTCGATGCCAACAGCGCGTCATCCGGCGACGGTTGTCCCGGGGGCGTGGTGGGTGTCGACGTGGACGTCGACGTGGGTGTCGATGTGGGTGTCGACGGCGCGGGGGTCGCGGTGGTGCCGGTGCCTCGGAACACCCAGTGCCACGGTTCGTCCTTCGGTCGGCCGAGGTGCCACCCGTTCGGAGGTCCGTTCTCCTTCAACCATTGCAGGACCGACGGTCCGAATCCCTTCGGTGGTGTGCCGACGGCGACGTCCACGGCGAAACCCCAGCCGTGCACGCTGCGTCCGGGTGTTGCCGACCACTTCGGCTTCGCCTTCTTGAGTTGCTCCTGCAGGGCGAGCGTCCGATACGAATCGGTGCAGGTGAGGTCGATGCCGGCTTGGCGGGCGAGGTCGCGCCAGTGTGCGAATCCCTGGGCGGCGGTGCGGTGGAGCCGGTGCGAGCCGATGCCGATCGATTCGAGTTGGTCGTCGGGGAGCCGACCGTTGCCGAACTCGAGGATGTCGAATGGGATGGTCACACCCTCCAGGACGGTGGGACCGCCACGTTCATCCTCACCGTCGATGTCGGGTTCGTGGGTGGCCTCGATGTCGAAGAGTGGCTCTTCGTTCAGGTCGACGCTGGGCATGGCGGTCTCCGTTCTCCGGCGAACTCTGACCCTCCCGCTTCGGCAAGTATGCGCCTCCGCTCGGACCGTGACAAGCGGTTGTCCGGTCGTGGTCTAGAGGACTTCCCAGCGGTTCGGGCGGTCGGCGTGGACGACGATCGCGTCGTACTGCTTGAGGCAGAGCGTGGCGCGCAGCACGTACTGTTCGCCGCCGCTCGACAACTCCGCGAGCGCGTAGCCCTCGCTGGAGTCGCGCACGCCGGTGCCGATGCAGTGCAGCGCTGCGATCTGCAGTCCGGCGCTCTCGGCCTCGGCCGCCCAGAGATTCACGAGCCCCTGTCGGAGGGAGGGATCGTCGAGCAGGTCGGATCCGCCGAGCGTGAGCGTGACGTTGCTGATGTGGACCGGCTCGACGTGCTCGGGCTCGACCACGTCGCCGCCGAGTTCACCATCGAGCATGATCACGATCGGACCATCGGGCCCGGCGACCTCACCGATGAATCCGTAGCGCACGAGCGGCAGGCCGTCGTCGCCGGTGGTGGCGTAACGGATCCGGTCGCCGTGGCTGAAGGTGGTCACCGGGCCGCTCCCGTTGGGGCAGCGATCACGGCGTCGGACAACTCCGGCCACACCTGCAGTGCGACGTCGGACCACTCGTCGAAATCGCGGTCGGCGAGCGCCACCAGCGCGAGGTCGAGGTCGGGGTCGATCCAGAACATCGTGCCCGACCCGCCGAAGTGACCGAACGTGCGCGGTGAATTGGTCGTTCCGGTCCAGTGCGGCTGCTTGGCGCCGCGCACCTCGAATCCGAGCCCCCAGGGGCACTGCGCATAGCGACCCACGCCGGGAACGATACCTGCGAGCGTGGGGTAGTGCGAGCGTTCGGCGTCCGCGGCGGTCGACGAGTGGATCAGCGTCGGTCGCATCACCTCGGCGACGAAACGGCAGGTGTCGGCGAGGTTCGAACGGACCCCTGCTGCTGCCGAGCCGCGCAACACGCTCGATGTCATTGCGAGTGGAGCGAACACCGCTTCGTGCAGATAGTCGGCGAACGTCATGTCGGTCGCCGCTTCGACGGCTCGCGCGGCGAGGCTGAATCCACTGTTCGAGTAGATCCGTGTGACCTCGGGTGCGCTGATCGGTTGCTCGCCCTCGAACGGGTACCCGCCGGCGTGGGCGAGGAGGTGGCGAAGCGTGCAGCCGGGCTGGCCGACCGGCTCGTCGAGCGAGACGACACCCTCTTCGACGGCGACCAGGATCGCCCATGCCGTCATCGGCTTGGAGATCGACGCCAGTCGTTGGACACGATCGACGTCACCCGTGGTGACGACGACCTGACGCCGCCGCGCAGGATGGCGGCGGAGACGTGGGGGACCGGCCACTGCGTGGTGAGATCGAGTGCCGACACCCCGATCACCCGGTCGCTCAGGTGAAGTCGCGGAGCAGTTCGGCGACCCGGAAGGCGAGGTCGACGCTCTGTCGAGCATTGAGTCGTGGGTCGCACATCGTTTCGTACCGATGGTCGAGGTCGGTGTCCGACAGATCGTCGCCACCGCCGAGACACTCGGTGACGTTCTCGCCGGTGAGTTCGATGTGGATGCCGCCCGGCCACGTGCCTTCGGCGCGGTGGGCTCTGACGAACCCGCCGATCTCGGCGACGACATCGTCGAAGTGTCGGGTCTTGCGACCGGTCGAGGTGGAATAGGTGTTGCCGTGCATCGGGTCGCACGCCCACACGACCGGGTGTCCGGCATCGGTGACGGCTCGGAGCAGCGGGCGCAGACCGTCTTCGATCTTGTCGGCACCCATCCGAGTGATCAGCGTGAGCCGACCGGGAATCCGCGAGGGGTTGAGCACCTCGCACAGCTCGAGGACGAACTCGGCGCTGGTGGTGGGGCCGATCTTGCAGCCGACCGGGTTGCCGACGCCGCGGAGGAACTCGATGTGCGCACCGTCGAGATCGCGAGTTCGCTCGCCGATCCAGAGCATGTGGGCGGAGCAGTCGAACCACGCGCCGGTCAGCGAGTCCTGGCGGGTGAGTGCCTCCTCGTAGCCGAGGATGAGCGCCTCGTGCGACGTGAAGACGTCGACCTGCGACAGGTTCGGGTTGGATTCGGTGTCGATGCCACACGCCCGCATGAACGCGAGGGCGCGTTCGATCTCGGCCGCCACGCTCTCGTAGCGCTCGCCTTCCGGGCTCGACGCCACGAACTCCTGTGTCCAGGCGTGTACCCGCGACAGGTCGGCGAAGCCGCCCTTCGTGAAGGCTCGCAGGAGGTTGAGGGTCGACGCCGACTGGTGATAGGCCTGCACGAGCCGATCCGGATTCGGGATGCGGGCGGCTTCGGAGGGGTTGGCGTCGTTGACGATGTGACCGCGGAACGACGGAAGCTCGAGATCGCCGACCATCTCGGTGGGGGAGGATCGGGGCTTCGCGAACTGGCCGGCGATCCGGCCGACCTTCACGATGGGGACTCCGACGGAGTACGTGAGCACGACGGCCATCTGGAGGATGACGCGCAGCTTCTCACGGATGTTGTCGGCGGAGAACTCCTCGAAGCTCTCGGCGCAATCGCCGGCCTGGAGCAGGAAGGCGTTGCCGGCAGCGACCCTGGCCAGCTCGGCCTGCAGCGAGCGGGCCTCGCCGGCGAACACCAGCGGCGGCATCGACGAGATCTGCTTCAACGACTGCTCGAGCGCTGCGGCATCGGGCCAATCGGGTTGCTGGCCCACGGAGTGGTCGTGCCAGGACGTCGGCGACCAGGTGGATCGGCTCTCGGGCATCCGCTCAGGCTACCGGCCGCGAAAACGACCGGAGCGGTCGGATTTCTCCGACCGCTCCGATCAATTCGTTCCTGTTCCTCGTCGAGATCAGACGGCGAGGATGCGTTCGGCGTCGTCGCGGAGGCCGGCGACTGCACGGCTGACGAGGCGGCGGGCGGCTTCGGCGGTGACGCCGAGCTGCTCACCGACTTCGCGGAAGCTCTTGCGCTCGCCGTCGACGAGCCCGAAGCGGGACTCGACCGCGAAACGGGCCCGAGCGTCGAGCGTGCCGAGCAGTTCGTCGAGGAGTTCGCTGTCGACCAGCGTCATCACATGGTCTTCAGGGGTGCCGTCGCCGTTGGCCATCAGATCGCCGAGGGTGGCATCGCCGTCGTCGCCGACGGTCTTGTCGAGGCTGACGGGCGTGGTGAGGCGGTGCAGCTCGGCGTTGGTCTGGTCGAGGGTTTCGCCGTCACCTGACGCCTGACGCAGCGCGGCGCGGAGGCTGGCGGAGCGATCACCGGGGATGCGGATGAGGCTGGCCTTCTGGTCGAGCGCACGACCGATGGCCTGGCGGATCCAGAACGTGGCATAGGTGGAGAACTTGAATCCACGGCGCCAGTCGAACTTGTCGACGGCGTGCTCGAGACCGAGGTTGCCCTCCTGGATGAGGTCGAGCAGATCCATGCCCTGCGGCAGGGGGTAACGGCGAGCGATCGACACGACCAGGCGCAGGTTGGAGCGGATGAACCGGTCCTTCGCGTCGGCTGCGGCGGCGACCTTTGCCTTGAGGGCTGCGCTGCGCTTGCCGGCGTCGAGCTGCTCTTGGGCCTCGCGGCCCGCTTCGATGACGCGGGACAATTCGCGCTCGTCTTCGGCGGTCAACAGGGCGACCTTGCCGATGTCATTCAAATAGAGACCAATGGAGTCGTTCATGATGTTTCCTACAACCGTTCGTGTTCGTGATGATTCCGGGCCCAGGCTGTGTCGTTGGACACACTGCATCGGCCATGCGGATCGAACAGTGTCGGATTTCGCACGTGATCGTGCCGGTCCGACGAGTTGATCGATAAGCGGCAGACGCCGACTACGAGGGGATTCCGGGGGGAATCGTCGTAAACCGTGTACTCGGGGGTATATGGGGGAGCAATTCACAGTAACAGATCTGTCAACCCCGGGCATGGTCGGTTGCGCGTGAAATCGGTCAGAAAGCAATAACGTAGGGAGATAGTGCCCGGAACCGCCCAGCAGCTGCGCCGTATCGGGCTCTTCGGTGGCACGTTCGATCCTCCGCACGTGGGGCATCTCGTCACCGCTGTCAACGTTCGCCACGCTCTCGAATTGGACCTCGTGCTGATGATCGTCGCCAACGTGCCCTGGCAGAAGGAGGGCACCCGCCAGATCACTCCCGCCATCGATCGGTTGGCCATGGTCGAGGCCGCCGTGTCCGATGTTCCGGGCCTGCTGCCGGGCCGCCAGGAGATCGACCTCGGCGGTCACAGCTTCACGGCGGACACACTCGAGGTCTTGGCGGTCGAGTATCCCGACGCACAGTTCTTCACGATCATCGGCGACGACGCAGCCGCCGGGTTGCGCACCTGGACCCGTTGGGAGGAGGTGGTGGCACGCTCGCACCTGGTGGTGGTCGACCGACCCGGCGAAGCAGTGGCGCTGGACGACGACATCGACTGGACACGAGTCGAGGTGCCTCGCCTCGAGGTGTCGAGCACCGACCTGCGCGCCCGGTTCACCGACGGTCGTCCACTCGACTACCTGATCACCCAGCCGGTTCTCGATGTGATCCACCGCCGCGGCCTGTACGGGGCGTCGGCATGACGGCGATGCGCGCAGCGGCGGACTCGCCGCACGATCACTGCGGCGGCGGCCGCACTCGGTCTCGTGATCGTGGCGTCGGTGCTCTTCGCGGTGGGCGTCGTCACGTTGTCGAACTCCCAGGAGGGTGAGGCAGTCGGCGTCGACACCCGTTCGACCGAGAAGTTCCCGAGCACACCGAACGCACTCCTGGCGGTCACCGACGATGCAGGGCAGTTGGCGTCGGTGGTCGTGATGACGCTGCTGCCCGACGGCCAGGGTGGCAGCATCGTGACGGTGCCGGTCAACGCCGACGCCACCTCGGGCTTCGGCCTGCAGCGTCGACCGCTGAACGAATCCTTCGATCCGTCAGATCCAGAGGCGTTCGTGGCCACGGTCGAAGACATGCTGTCGATCACGATCGAGCGGTCGGCAGTGGTCGACCCGGCCGGGCTCGAAGCGCTGCTCGAACCGCTCGGACCGGTGCAGGTCGTGTTGCCGGACGCCGTCATCGACACCGACGCGATCGACACTGGCGAGCAGGCGTCGGTCACAACGGTTCCCGACAGCACGGTGCCAGATGGTTCGGTGCCGGATGGTTCGGTTCCGGACGAGACGGTTCCGGCCGGCTCGACTCCGGACGAAGGTGACTCCCAGGTCGTGGGACTCGACGGCGTGATCGTCACGGCAGGCCCGCAGATCCTCGAGACCGCGCAGGTGGTCGAGGTGCTGACGGCCATCGATCAGTCGGTGCCGGCGTACGAACAGCACCCGCTGGATGTTGCGATGTGGTCGGCGATTGCCCAGCTCGCTCCGATCGACGTTCCACCCGAACCGGTGACCACCGATGACGTGGGGCAACCGGTGGCGCCGGACACGGTCGCCGACCTCGTGGCCCTGCTCTTCGAGGGCCCCGTCGGAGTGCGCGACATCGCTGTGTCGTCGTCGGTCGCAACGACGAACCCGACGGACGCCGACGTCGTCGTCCTCGACCGCAACGACTCGGTGCTGGTGTTCGCACAGATCTCGCCGTCGTTGGTGTCGACCCCGAACATCGGGAGCAAGGTGCGCGTCGAGGTGAGGTTCACCGATGACCAACTCGCACAATCCGGTGGTCTGTACGACACCAACTCGGACATCGCCCGCGAGATGGTCGGTCTGGTGCTGTACCTGCAGGGCAACGTGGTGTCGGTCGACACGGCCGCGACCGGGGCTCCGGAGCTGACCCTCGTCGAAGTGGCCGATCCGGCACTGCTGGAGGAGGCAACCAAGACTGCCGAGCTGCTGTTCGGCCCGGCCGAGGTGCGGGTGGCGACCACCGTGCTCGAAGGCGTCGACCTCGTTGTGACCCTCGGCCAGTCGTACGTCGCGCGTGCGGTCGCCGCGGCAGCGAATTCGGACGGCGCAAGTGGCATCGAACCCGACGAGACCACACCAGCCGATACCGTCGAGGGCAATGGATGATCCACATGAATGACGCAGACACCGTGCCCGCCAGCGACACGGGAGCCGACCTCGCTGTTTTCGCAGCTCGTGCGGCGTCGAACATGAAGGCGTCCAGTGTCCTCGTGCTCGATGTCGGCGAGGTGTTGTCGATCGCCGGGTTCTTCGTGATCGCAAGTGCGTCGAACCCGCGACTGGTACGTGCTGTCGTCGACGACGTCGAGGCCAAGGTCAAATCCGAACTCGGTCGGTCGCCCGTGCGCACCGAGGGGATTCGCGAGCAGCAGTGGTCGCTGATCGACTACGGCGACGTCGTGGTCCATGTCTTCCTCGACAGTGTCCGCGAGTTCTACGAGATCGAACGTCTCTACATGGACGCACCCCGCCTCGAGTGGGAACCGCCGGCGGTCGCCACCGCAACGAGCTGAGCGGCCACGTTGGAGCGACCCGCTGGGCGGGCTAGATTCGCACAGCGATCGATTCGCTGGTCTCGGAGCAGTCCGAGATCCAGCAGTCCGAGATCCTCGCAGTCTCGGGGCTATAGCTCAGTTGGTAGAGCGCTTCCATGGCATGGAAGAGGTCAGGAGTTCGATTCTCCTTAGCTCCACGCGAAACCCCAGGTCACGGCATGTGCACCAGGTCGAGGACTTCCGGGTGCGAACACAATTGACACCTTGCGAAATCCGTTTGGTGGTCCGGTGCGAGCGTTGGTGGGCGATCGTCAGGTCGAATTTGCCCAGCGTGTCGTGCGGACGGCCCGCTCGTGGACGGGTGACCTCTTCCACGCCAATCGAGAGGTTGGGCACCGGGAGTGATCCTGAGCACCTGTGGTGTCGGGCATTGCTGACCTTCGCAGCCATCCGCACAGCGGTGCTCGAGGAATGTGGTGTTGCGACGCTCATACCCATCCGGGAACCGGCAGCGAAGATCGCACCCAGGGGAAGCACAGCCATGCGGCCGAGGTCGCGTCGGGGGCGCTCGATCAGGACACGCCGCTGGACTCGGTGCCCTCGAGGAGTCGTTTGGGGTGCATGCCGTGGACGAATCCCATGAAGGGCGGGTGGATGCTGTAGCCGAGGAGGCGTTGCATGTGTTCGCTGGAGCGCGCAACTCGATCACGGCTCACTGAGAGGCTGAACTTCTCCTGCGTCCGGCACCACGGTTCGCAGTACTGGGCGGTCACGCACATTCGTGGCCGGTCGGTGTGGTTCGCTCCTCCACCGTGCCAGGTGGTGCCGAGGAAGAACAGCATCGAACCCGCCGGCATCACTGCCGGGACCGAGGTCGCGATCTGTTCATCGGTCGGGAAGTCTTGCCCCCAGCGATGGCTTCCGGGGATGACGACGGTGGCGCCGTTGTCGGCGGTGAAGTCGTCGATCGAGATGATTGTGGCGGCTCCGAGTGGCGGACACGGGCGCGGCCATGGGTAGAAGCGTCGAGCTCGCCCGGGCCGTCGAGCGATGCGATCGAAGCCGGATACGGCCTCAATGCACTCGCGGTCACGCAGTGGGCGCTCGGAGATCTCGACGTAGCTGCGACTCACACACGACCAATCGATCGCACTCTTCGAGAAATGCGACGAACAGTGGGGCCTTGCGGTCGGGCGAGTTCTGCGCGCCCGAACGTCGATCGATCGAGGGTGCCAGGGAGCCTGCGATCTCGCGGTCGCGGGGCTCGCAGCGGCACGCTTCACCGGCGACCATCACCTCGTCGGCATCGCCTTGGACCAACTCGCGCGCCTCGACCTGCTCGAAGGGTGTTTCGACGTCGCCGCTCAGTCGCGCGTGAGGCGCTCGCCGAGCATGAGGTGATCGGTTACGACGAGGGAATCGTGTCATCGCTCCATCTGCTCGGTCGAGCGTTGCTTGCAGTCGATGACCCCGGTGGCGCGCTGTCGACGCAATTGCGCGCGCTTCGAGTAGCGGCCGGGATCGGGCACGCCGCGGCGATGTGTGAAGCACTCGAAGAGATTTCTCGAATCATGGCGACCACACCCTCGATGGCGGAGCGGGCGGCAGAGATTCGGGCGATCGTCGACACCGAGCGTCGACGACGACGCCTCCCTCGCCGAGACGAGGTCGCAGACGTCGACGCGGAGTCCGAAGTCCCCTCGCCACAGGGGCTCGTCGCGAACCCAGGCGACGGCGAGTAGTCACGTCCTGGAGAAGCTCGCGCACGACGTGCTCGCCGAAGCATCATCGATGGCCTGAGCAGGCGCCCGCGCCCGTCAGACGCCTGGGCACGGGGCGCACCGAGCGCGCACGACGCTTGTCGCGCGGACCAGGCTGCGGCACTCGCGCTGTCGCACGGTGCCCGAGCCAACACCGCAGGCGTTGAAGCCGCCGGATCGGCGGTAGCGCACGCAGCAGCGCCGCGTGGCGCACTGCAGCTTCGGTGCGACGACGGTTGTCGTCGAGCATGAATTGAGGATGGGTGTAGAGCAGGAACATCACAGCGCCTCGATCAGATGGAGTCGCCAACGCTGGCGAGGATTTTGTCGGTGGTGCTGACGATGCAGAATCGATCTGCCAGTTCCGCAAGTGCAACGCGGTGCACGGTTGTGGCATCGACCGCCGGGCCGTCGTCGATCGAGGGCAAGGCACGGGTTGCGGTGGCGTCACTTGCGACGACGACCTCGTAACCCAGATCGAGACCGGCTCGAGCGGTCGAACTGACGCACATGTGTGTCATGAAGCCGGCCACGATGAGCTGACGTCGGCCAAGAGCGCCGAGTGTGTTCTCGAGGGAGGTCTTCGCGAATGCGTTCGGAAGGGTCTTGGTGACGATTGTTTCGCCGTCGCCGGGAGCGACGGATCCGATCGCAACACCGCCGAGATCCGGGTCGAAGAGTCCGCCTTGCCGACCCTGGTGCAGGACGTGAACAACTGGTGTCGCCGTCGTCCGGGCGGACTCGATCAAACGGGCAACGTTGACCAACGCAGCACCAATGTCTGGTAACGCCAGCGCACCGCTCACGTACTCGAGTTGCGCATCGATCACAATCAATACGCTCGACGAGAACGGGTGAGGCTCCGTGGGTAGTCCGGCGGCGCTGCGAAGTGTGAATGGTTCAGGTGGGGGCATGGCGACTCCTTGAAGGTGGACCTGGTGAAGTGTGCAACTTCCGGCTGTCATTGACCTGTTCGATCGCTTGCACGATGCGCCGGCCTTCAGGTGATGATGAACGTGGCCGTGTGGGTGATGGAGACGCCGCTCGGCAGCAAGATGTCGGCGGTGACGGTGTGGCGACCCTTCTGGAGGGTGTTGAGGTCGAGAAGCCGCGCGGTGCCGTTGGGAGCGGTGGTGGCGAGGTCGTAGGCGATGAGCCCCTCCGAAGAGCGGACCTTGCCGTCGATCGAGAAGCGCACGGTGGCACCGTCGATCGTCGCTGTCGGCCCGAAGAAGATGGCGACCTTGCCGTGTTGCGTCGTCCCGTCGAGCCCGACCGCATTTCCGCGGTCAGTTCGGCTCGACACGAGCAGTGTCTTCGATGCCTGGCCGTTGGCCACAGTGACGTGAGCGGTGATCGTCGTCGCGCTCGGCGCCTGATCGATATGAGATCTGGGCGACGATCGTGTGGTCACCGTTGTCGAGCAGCGTGGTGTCGAGCCCGTAGGCGCGGCCGTCACTGCGGGTACGGGCGAGGTCGAACGCCGCGTCTCGTTCGATTGAGAACGGTGTGCCGTCGATCGAGAACTCGACCTTGCTCAAGGCGCCATTCGAGGCGATCGACGCATGTGTCGGGTCGATGAATGCATGGATCGTCCCGCTCACGGTGGCGCCGTCGAATTGTTCCGGGAGTGTGCGACGGTTGGACTGCGACACGAGGAACGCACCCGCGCTGGTCGGTGGATCGGGTTGGGTGACCTCGACAGAAATCGTGGCGGTCGCGCAGCCTTGGTCGTCGTCGCAGACGTCGACGGTGATGGTGTAGTGACCGGCCTCGCTGAAGGCGTGTTCGATGCGGAGCGCCGCCGTGGTGATCGGGAGTGCGACAGGCCCAGCACCGTCGCCGTAGTCGACGGTCCCCTCGAACGTGTCGTCGCCCGGATCGTTCAGTACACCGTCGGCCGTCACGGCCTGACCGACCTTCACGGACAGGGTGCCGGGAAGTCCGTCGATCGTCGGATCGACGTTGTCGATCCGAATCGTGTGCGTGGCGTTGGCTGCGGCGCCGCTCCCCGTGGCCTCGACGGTGACGGTGAGCTCACCGTTGTCGACCACAGTCAGGGCGGCGTGGTCGCCCTCGACGTCGCCGGTGATGCCGTCGCCGTCGAGATCCCACGAGTACGACACGGTGCTGTCGGGGAAGTTCTTGGACGTGGCGACGAGTGTGATCGTGTCGCCTTCGTTCATCTGAGCCGGTCCCTCGATGGTGACGGTCGCCGGATCTGGGGGAGGGTCCGTGGTCCCGTCGTCGGTCACGGTGATGGTGACGGTGCCGATGTTGGAGTCGAACATGGCGTCGTTGGCTCGGAAGGTGAACTGGTCCGTTCCGCTGAATCCGATGTTCGGTGTATACGTCACGATCGAATCGGTGACGGCCGAGAGGGTCCCGTGCCCGGGCCCGTCGACAACGGCGACCGTCACCGCGTCGATGACGTCGGGATCCCACCCATCGAGGGCGATCTCGACGGGCTGGCCGGCGGACGTGTCGACGGTGGTGTCCTCGGCGACGGGTGCGTGGACGGCACTCATCAGAAAGGCACGTGGGACCCCGTTGAGGACTCCGAACCCGGCGATCTGGCCGAGGTCGTTGATCCCGTACGCCCGCTCGAGTTGCCAACCGGAGTTCGCCGGAAGCAAGGCGTTGAGTTCGACGAGACCGCTGGTGGACGACCACATGAAGGCACGTTGGGTATCGTCGACCAGCGTGACCGCTCCGACGACCTGACCCAGGTTGTTGATGTCGGTGGCCTCGCTGGTCGCGGACGCCGTGTATTGGTGCAGGGAGACCATTGCATCGTCGCTGTAGAGGAATGCTCGACGCTTGCCGGTGCCGTCGGTGGACGTTCCGACGATCTCGTCGAGGTCGTTGATCGCGTTGGCTTCGCTCGACGTTCCGCCGAGGGTGCCGAGTCCGGTGAGGGCGTCACCGTTCCAGACCGCTGCGGTGGTGACGCCGTTCCTTGTGGTCTGACCGACGATCACCCCCCGGTCGTTGATGTCGGATGCGCGGCCGGTCGCATCCGCCGGTGTCGGCAGCGTCGAGATCACGCCGCGATCCCAACGCACCGGGGTCTCGGCCGACCAACCGACGATGACGTCGCCGTTCGTGCCGTCAGCGGTGGTGAAGCGAGCGTCGGCGAGACCTGGGAGGATCCGAGCCTGGCCATCGGGTGTCCAGGCAGCGGCCACAGAGGTGCTGTCGGCTTGGTCCGCGTGGCCGACGATCGTCCCGTCGTCGGCGATGGCGTTGACGTTCGAAGATGACGCGCCGGCGGGAAGCGAGAGTGCGGCGCCGGTGCCGTTGCGCCAGAGAACTGCGCCGATGCCGATGCCGGTCCCGGTGACGCCTGCGACGAGACCGCGATCGTTGATCGACGTGGCCGATGTGTGTCCGGTGGAGCCGTCGGGCTCCACCAGCGCGGTGAACCGCACGGCGGCGTCGGGTGCGACGGTCACGGTCTGTCCGGTGGTCGTGGTGATCCGTCCGGATGCGTCGGTGATGCGTGCTCGGATCCGATAGCCGCCTGACGGCAGATCATCGCCGGCAGGGAGACCACTGGCGCGGGTCCACGACTCGGTACCGATCGTGGTGAGCCACGTTTCGGCACTGCTCCATGCCTCCCCGTCCCACCATTGCCCTGCGCTGTTGCGGATGTCGATCGACACATCGGAGACACCGGATGCGTCATCTGTGGACGTGCCCGCGATGCGAGCGAGGTCGGGGACCACGGTGTTCGCTCCGGGCGCTTCGATGGTGCCGGTCGGGTCGGCGATGTCGATGCGCACTTGAACGGTTCGGGTGGGTTCGACGGTGCCGTCGGAGGCGACGGCGTGGAAGCTGATGGTCGTTGATCCGGCGGCGGCCACCTTGATGTGCGCGGTGTCTCCGACGACGGTGGTCTCGGTATGGGTCTCGGCGCCGTCGGTCGACCAGACGATCGAGTCGATGTCGGATCCTCCGGTGGAGTCGACTGAGCGCAGTTCCACGTCGACGTCGCCGGTGTTCCAACCCGAGGGCGCCGGTGTGGGCTGCACCGTCGCGGTGGTCAGCGGTGCGGGTTGCACGTCGGCCAGCGCCAACATGGTCAGGTTCGAACGGTTTCCGGCTCGGTCCTGGGCGAAGGCGTACACGGTGTCGGTGAACTCTGAAGCACTCACCGATTCGGTGTACTCGTGGAACGTCGTGCCGTCGGCCGACCACCACATTGTGTCGACGCCGGTGCCGGTGTCCGTGGCGGTGAATGCGACGGTGGCGGCGGTGCCGGTGCCTGATTTCGTGACGGTGATGTCGGGGCCGACGGTGTCGAGTGCCGAGGCTCCGGTCATCGTCACCGTGGGTGTGGCAACGGTGTCGGCGATGCCGTCGTCGTCGGTGTCGTACCGCAGCACCTTGGAGCCCGACGGTGTGAGCTGCAGCGTGGCAACGACACCTTCTGGCAGGTCGGTGTCGATCCATCTCGTCGCGGCTGTTGGTGCTTGCTGGGTTCCTTCGAGGATCTCGAGTTCCAGAGGGTCGGCGGTGGTGACGAACGACATCGAGTACCGGTGGCTGAGGGACAGTGGCAGGGTCACCGTGGAGGCGTCGTCGACGTTGGACGGGTACACATTGACTCCTTCGACGTAGCCGTACCCTTCTGGTGGCAGCGCCGTGCTCGCTCCGGTGTCGTCGGCGACTGCGACCGAGGTGCCGCCGAGGATGTGGACGTAGCGGCGTGCCATCGCCGGTGGTGGGCCCGCAAGTGTGGGCGATGGCGGAGTTGTGCAGCTGTCGAGTTCCTGACCCGGTGCTCCGAGATCGCTCCGGTCGTGCGGGGCGGGGTCCTTGTCGGGGTGCGTACTCAGCAATCCGAGGATCGTGTCGATCACCTCCGGGTTCGCGGTGAGTCCGGTGTGTTCGACGCTCTGGTTGTCGGCTGGGTCGTTGCTGCGGAACACGATCACGTCGGCGTTCGGGTCGTTGAGGTCGACACCGCGGCCGACGCGCGTCGCGCTGACGATCGGCACGGTGCCGTCGCCGCACACGAACTCCTGCTTGATCACCGGCTCGACACGGCAGAACGTCCCGAGCCCGAACGGATAACACTGGAATCCGTTGGTCGCCACGACCGTCCCGATGGTGTTGGCGCCGGTCTGCAGGCCGACGATGTGGGTGTAGTCGATGTCGGTGGTGTCGCCGCCGCTCCAGTCGGTCTGTGCCCCGATGTCGTTGTGGAATTCCTGGAAGTCGTGGGCGGTCGTGCCGGGGTCGGAGTTCGGGCTCTGTTGGTCGAGGAGTGCGGCGAGTTCTTCGAAGTCGTACACCTCGGCGTCGGTCGCGTTGTTGTTGATGTCCCAGCCACTCTCTCGGAACACAGGCTCCTCGGCGACCGATTCGTAGTAGCTCCCGGCCGCCAGTTGGTGGGTCGCAGGAAAGCCCGCGCCACGTATCGGATCGTGCTGGCCGGGCCGTTGACCGCTGGTGGGACGAAGTCGCCGGTCTCCAGCACGTTGACGAGTTTGGGTGCCCCCAACCAGGGGGCGCCGATGGTGATCATGCGTTCCACCGGTGCGTCGGGTGTGTCGAGAACGTAGCGGCGTGCCACGTCGGGCATGGCCCGCCCCATCTCCCGCAGCCGCGCCGTCGCGAGCAGCAACTCCCCGGACACGTCGAGGAACTCGTCGAGCATCTCGGCACGGACGCGAACCGTTCGGACGGGCTCCGCCGCGACCTCGGGTCGCGGGGCGCGCCGGCTCGACCGGCGGGGGCGCCACCTCCCCCGCCTCCCGGACCTCGACCCGCGCGAGCTCGGCGATCTGGGCCATCGTCCGCTCGACCTCGGCGACGGACTGGTCGGTCTCGACCTCCACCGTGAGCGTGCGCCCCGGCATGCGGCCGGCGCGCAGTTCCTCGGCGGCGGGGACCGAGGAGACGACCGTACCGGACCCCTCGAGCCGTTTCAGGACCAGAAATCCGCGGACGGCCGGGACCGGGCTCCCCTCGGAGACCTCCACCTGCACGCGGAGCCGGCGAGGACGGGACGGCGGGGACGGAGACGGGGCTTCGTCGAGCACCGGTCCGGGCGTGGGGGCGGGCTCCGTCCCTCCCCGGCGGGTCACCGCGTCGCCGAGCCGCTCGACCAGGGCAGGGGGGGCGGCCGGGGCTCCGCCGGCCCCCGCCTCCTCGACCATCGCGGAGAGCGCGTCGGTGACGGCGAGCAACAGGTCGACCAGTTCGGCGTCGGGGGCCTCGCCGCGCGCCCGCAGCCCGCCGATCACGTCCTCGGCCCGGTGGGCCACGAGGGCGATCCCCTCCTGCTGCATGGCGGCCGCCATGCCCTTCAGGCTGTGGACGTGCCGGAAGAGCTCGTCGACGACGGGGGCAGGCTCCT
>CAVVFL010000013.1:0-66092 GCA_963747375.1 Ilumatobacteraceae bacterium | reverse complement strand
AGTAGGTCAGTGCGCACCGGCGCCACACAACACCGCTCGGGGCGTGCGGAGCAGGAGGCTAACGTTCTGTTGCGGCGACCAGTCCTCGAGGAAGCGTCGGTCGAGTTCCACACGAGCGTCGTCGCCGACCGTCGAGCGGCCTTCCACCTGCCACAAACCGGTGAGTCCGGGGTTGTGAAGCGCATAGAGCTCTTGGTCGAACGGGCTGCGCAACACGAGTTCGCGGGCCAGCAGCGGTCGCACTCCGACGAGGCTCATCTCACCACGAAGCACATTGAAGAGCTGTGGCAGTTCATCGATGCTCGTCTTGCGAATGAAGCGGCCGATCGGTGTGATCCGGGGATCATCAGCGCCGAGCTTGAAATCGTTCTCCTCGTAGCGGCGGCGAAGCTCCGGGTCGTTCAAGATCTCGGCGTCGGTCCCGTCAGCCATGCTGCGGAACTTGAACACGTCGAACAGCACACCGTTCCTGCCGATCCGCTCCTGCCGGAAGATGATCGGACCTGGACTTGACCGCTTCACGAGAATCGCAACCACGGCGAGCACCGGGCTGAACACGAGCAGCAACAGCACGGCGCCGATCACATCGAGCACCCGCATGAGCCGGCGCTCTGCCACGGAGACCGTCGACTGAACCTCGACGTTCAACACCAAGTGCAGCTCGGCCGCACGCTCCGGATACCCGACCGACCTTGCGGGCGACGTCGTCAGAGCACTGGCCATGCACACGTATCGGACCGAATCGGGCCGAGCTTGAGGCAGAACAGATCAATGAGCGCCGGCGCCACGAATCACGGCCCACGGGGTCCGCAACAGGATCGAGATGTTCGATCGCACCGACCACGTCTGGAGATACTCCCGATCGAGCGCGATCCGATCATGGTCGCCTACTGCTGACCGGCCACCGATCTGCCACAACCCGGTCAACCCCGGCAGGTGACAGCGATACAGACGCTGGTCGTACTCGGGTCGAATTGCCAACTCGCGCTCGAGTAACGGCCGAACGCCAACAAGACTCATCTCTCCGCGCAGCACGTTCACCAGCTGTGGAATCTCGTCGATGCTGGACTTTCGCAGCCAACGACCGATCCGAGTGATTTGAGGATCGTCGGGACGCAGCTTGAAATCGTTGGCCTCGTACCGGGGCGCACGAACGGGTCGTCGAGCACCGCCTGGTGCGTGCCATCGAACATCGTGCGGAACTTCAACACCTCGAACAGGTCGCCACCGCGCCCCACCCGATCCTGCCGGAAGATCGCCGGACCACGGCTGGTCATGCTGATCAACGCCCACGCCACCAGGCCAACCGGCGCCAGGAGAACCAGCAGCACACCTGCGCCCACAACGTCGATCGTCCTCATCACGATCGCGGAACCGGGAGACTCACGATCGGTGATCGAATCCTGGCCGGCACTAGCCGACGGCTCCGGCTCCACGGCGTGCATCAGCGTTGGGCGGACGGCTTCGTTCGAAACAGGGAGTTCGCTCTGGCTCAACGGGGGAGACTTTCAAGATTTTCGTGCGGTGGAGGGCCACGACATTATGTCACCGGCACTGTCTCCGACGAATGAACACCACGTTGCGTCAGTATGTCCCCACCGACCGTCCCGCCTGCGGATGGTCGAGACCCCTCAGAGATGGCATGACACCACGCACTTGAGAAGAGGCCCGTCCATGCCGATACCGAAAGCATGCGAGCGTCGATCCTGCGGCGCGCCAACTCGGAGGACAACGTGAACCTGCCACCACCCAGCGGTCAACCGCTCGGATCCGCCCCACAACGCGACCGCGCACATCCGGATCGATCGTCCGACAGCGCCGGAAGCAAGTACACGTCGTGGCCGCTGTGGGCCAAGATCGCCGCCCCGGGTGCAGCATTGTTCGTCGGGCTGGGTGCGATCGGCGCCGCCACCGCGCCTCCCGAAGCTGCCGACGCCGAGGTGCCATCCTCCATCGCAGAGTTCGCCGCGCTTCCCGAGACGACCCCCGTAGCGACCACGCCGTCGACGACCGTCGAAACGACAGTTCCTCCTACCACCGTTGCGCCGACCACAGCTCCACCCACGACGGCACCACCCACCACCGCCGCTCCGACCACCGCACCACCCACCACAGCGGCACCCACACTGCCGCCGACGACCCCGGCGCCAACACTGCCACCCACGACGCCCGCTCCGACGCTGCCACCCACGACCGCACCACCACCTCCGCCACCTGTCGCAGTGGCTGCGCTCGACCCCGACTACGGCACCTGCAAGGAAGCCAAGGCTCACGGCGCCGGCCCCTACTACCAGGGACAAGACCCCGAGTACTCGTGGTACCGCGACGCCGACAGCGACGGAATCGTCTGCGAATAGATCGTGGCATTGCGCATCCGACAATGGATCGCTGACTCGCATCGCTGGAGCACACGGAAACACATCGCCGTCGCCGTCGCACTCATCCTCACCGCCGGAGTGACGGCGTCGTTCGTGTTCGCCAACGACGCGAAGTCCGCACAGAACACGACACCAGGATCAACGATCCCCACTACGACACCGACCACTCCACCGACGACGTCCACCGACCACGACGACAGCACCGACCACCACCGACCTGCCGGCGACGCCCGCAGCGACGGCCGCTCCCTCCCCGACCACCGACGACGTGCCGACAGCGCCCGCAACACCTGGGCTCGATGCCCGACAACTCCTCGAGACGATCCCGGTCGAACTCGAGAACCGCTCCGGCGGCTACAACCGGAACTCTTCGCTGTCTGGATCGACGCCGACAACGACGGCTGCGACACCCGGGAGGAAGTCCTCCGGTCCGAGTCGCTCACCGGCAACGACGGACAGACCTCGGGATGCCTCCCCGACCCCGGCTCGTGGTTCAGCGCCTACGACAACACCGAGACCGACGACCCCACACAACTCGACGTCGATCACCTCGTCTCACTGAAGGAGACCTGGGACTCCGGAGCATGGGCGTGGACACCAGAACGCCGCATCGCCTACGCCAACGACCTGACCGACGGACGCACACTCGTCGCCGTCGCCTCCACCTCGAACCGCTCCAAAGGCGACCGCGACCCGTCGAACTGGCTCCCCGACGACGACTCCGTCTGCCAGTACGTCGCCGACTGGATCGCCGTCAAAGCCCGCTGGTCGATGTCGATGGACGAGAGCGAACACGGCCGACTCCGCAACCTGATCAACGACCGGTGCACAGGGCTCACGATCGAACCGTGGGCGAACGCCCCCGCCTGAGCCGCTCACGACGCCGCTGCGTCATCCCGAGCCCGCGGACGCCACTCCCATACCATGGCGACCGCGTGCCCGAGCAGGCCCGACCCACACCCGACAGGCAGGAGACGGCCGAACGATGACCACCGCATTCATCACCGGGATCACCGGGCAGGACGGCTCGTATCTCGCCGAGCTGCTGCTCGGCAAGGGGTACGACGTGCACGGGCTCGTGCGACGCTCGAGCGAACTGCGGCGGCCACGGATCGACCACCTCCACCAGGCGCCGTACGCCGACCGGATCACGCTGCACTACGGCGACCTCGACGAACCGCTCGGGCTGCTGCGCATCATCCAGGAGGTGCGAGCCCGACGAGGTGTACCACCTGGCCGCGCAGAGCCACGTCCAGGTCAGCTTCGAACTGCCCGACTACACCGGATCGGCCACCGGCGTCGGCACGATGCGGCTGCTCGAAGCGATCCGGCTGTCGGGCGTCGACTGCCGCTTCTACCAGGCGTCGTCGTCGGAGATGTTCGGCTCCACCCACCCGCCCCAGGCCGAGAACACGCCGTTCCACCCGCGCAGCCCGTACGCCGTCGCCAAGGTGTACAGCTACTGGGCGACCGTCAACTACCGCGAGGCCTACGGCATGTTCGCCTCGCAACGGCATCCTGTTCAACCACGAGTCGCCGCGGCGCGGCGAGAACTTCGTGACCCGCAAGATCACCCGCGGCGTCGCCGGCATCGTGGCCGGCACCCAGGAGAAGCTCCACCTCGGCAACCTCGACGCCCGGCGCGACTGGGGCTTCGCCGGCGACTACGTCGAGGGCATGTGGCGGATGCTGCAGCACGACCAGCCCGACGACTTCGTGCTCGCCACCGGCGAAGCCCACACCGTGCGCGAGTTCTGCGAAGCGGCGTTCGGCCACGTCGGCCTCGACTACAACGACTACGTCGTGGTCGACGAACGGTTCTTCCGACCCGCCGAAGTCGACTACCTCCTCGGCGACGCCACCAAGGCCCGCGAGGTCCTCGGCTGGACGCCGACGACCAGCTTCACCGACCTCGTCACGATGATGGTCGACGCCGACCTCGCCGCCGCCGGCGTCCCCGCTGACCGCTTCGCGCCGCTCGGCTCACGGCCCTCGGCGGGCGTTGAACCGCCTCACCGCTGCGAGCACGCCGCACCCCACCGCGAGACCGGCGATGATGCCCAGCGCATTGCCGACGAGGTCGATCCACTGGGAGGTGCGCGTCGGCACCCAACGCTGACCGATCTCGAGCACGCCCGTGTACAGCCACAATCCCAGCGGCCGCCACCAACAGCCGGCGCCAGCCATCGGACCGCATCGCCCACACCGAGCGCGAGGGCCGCCACGAACCACAAGACCGCGTGGACGTCGGCGTTGGACGAATTCGCTCGCGCCTCCAGCACACCATCGGCCGCTGCCGGGAGCCTGGATGTGCCAGGTGTGCTCTGCACGGCCCACCACTGCGTCACCGACGACGACAACGACACGGCCGTGTTCACCACGATCACCACGACGAACGGCACCCAGCGGACCATCAACCGTCGCGTCGCCGGGGTTGGCATCAGCGCACGCTACCCATGCGCCGCCACCCGCCTGGCTCGACGATCGCAACCTCCACGGGCCGCCCCGCCCTCGACCCTGACGAGTTGTCGAAGCGCCTCGGCTGGTGAACCGGCGCGAACCCGGCGCAGTTCGTCGACCATTGACGACGCTGCGAACAAGATTGCTGAAGCGATCACGGACGGCCCAGCGCCAACGACGAGTGTGGCAAGCACTGCCAGCAGCGTCGACGACCCCGAACCAGCACCGGATGCCGTGGCCAACGGTGATTCACGACCGTGCGCACGATGTCCACTCGGCCGAAAGCCGCTCAAGAATCTTTCGTACATGTGTTGCATTTCAGAACCATTTGGCGTACACTTGTTTCACCGACTCCCCCTCCCCACCCAGCCGACGACCGCTTCGAAGGGAGGAACACCATGAGCACTCCGAACGGTTCGACACCGTCGAGCCGCCCGGCAACACCCGCTGGCGCCGAGATCGGCGACAGCGTGTGCGGCGCCGACGAAACCGGTGTCGATCTCGACGAGGAACTGAACATCGTCGCCGGACACCTCAACGCCTCGCACGCCCGCCTCGTCGACCTGACCGTCACGATGATCGCCAACCCGCGCGACTGGCGGGGGCCCGGCGTCCACACCCCCGAACTGTTCCTCGCCTGGCGCACCGGGCTCTCCGCACAGCGAGCCCGCCAAATCGTCACCATCGCCAACCGGGCTCACGAACTCCCCCACTGCCTCGAGGCATTCCGCCGGGGCGAACTCGCCGTCGACCAGATGGCGGCCATCGCCAAACGAGCACCCTGGTGGATCGACCACGAGATCTGCGACCTCGGCCGCATGCTCACCGTCAGCCAACTCACCCGCACCCTCGCCACCTACCCGTTCCCCGACCACCCCCACCCCGACGCCCCCGCCTCGCCGACCGACGAGCCCTCCGCCGCTGCCGCCGGCGGGGAGGCGAACGGCGGCGAGCCCGACGGCGCAGAACCCGACGGCTCGGCCGAACCGGGCGGCGCCTCCGCCCAGCCATCGCCGGCCGGGCCTCCCCCCGCCGGGTCGGCGCCGGATGAACCGGCACCGAAGGACCGTATGTGGTTCGGCATCGGCGACGACGGACGCTTCCGCCTGCAACTCGAGACCGACGCCCTCACCGGCATGACCATCGACGCGGCACTACGCGAAGCCCGCGACCAGCTGTTCCAGGACGGTCACCCCGACGTCGAATGGATCGACGCGGTCCGGGAAATCTGCGAACGCTCCCTCCACACGATCAGCGAACCCGCCCGACGCGACCGCTACCGCATCCACGTCCACCTCAAGACCGACGGACACTGCTGCGACGACCGAGGCTTCAACCTCCCCGACGCCATCCGCCAGTACATCACCTGCGACGGACTGCTCACCCCCACGTTCCTCGACGGGTCGATCCCGATCTCCGTCGGGCGTACCGGACGCACGATCCCCCAGCGCACCCGGCGCCTCGTCATCCTCCGCGACGGCGGCTGCACCGTGCCCGGCTGCACCCAGACCCACATCCTCGAGGTCCACCACATCATCCACTGGGAAGATGGCGGACCCACCGACACGTGGAACCTGATTGCCTTGTGCCCGCACCACCACCGCATGCACCACAAGGGCGAACTCGGCATCAGCGGCAACGCCGACGACGGCACCATCGCGTTCACCGACCGCAACGGCAACCCGCTCCGCCCCACCGGAGCCAAACCCAAGCCCCCCGGGGCGCCGCCACCACCGCCACCAGGCCGGTATGCCCACCCTCTCGGCGAGCGCCTCGACACCCAATACCTCCACTTCCGAGAACCCGACACCCGCCCCACCCGCGCCGCCTGACCTGGCCTCGCCGCCGCCGGACAACTGCTGGCTCCGTCGTGCAGTTCCCTCCACCAGCCCGCTGGAGCTCGAAGATCCCCACCCGCTCCTTCCAGGCGTGGTCTCCGCAGCGGCGAGTGGCAGTCGAATCGGAGGTCGGACGCAACAAGGCGCACGTGCTGGCTCTCAGGCTCACGAACTTCGTGGCACACTGACTTCGTGCGAAATGTCACGATCACGCTCGACGAGGACACTGCGCAATGGGCACGAGTCGAGGCCGCTCGTCACGACACAAGCGTGTCGCGCTGGGTGGGCCAACTGCTCGAGGAACGTCGGCGCAGCACCCTTGACTACGAGCGTGCTCAACGCTCCTACCTCCAACGGCGCGGCGCACCGCTCAAACAGCGTGCTGAAACCCTGCCGAGCCGCGACGAACTGCACCAACGCTGACGGCACGACGTGACCACCTTCGTCGACACCAACGTGCTGGTGTACGCCCGCGACACCTCCGAGCCCGACAAGCAACCCCTGGCCAGGGCCTGGATGGAACACCTTTGGCGCACCGAAACCGGGCGAACCAGCGTGCAAGTTCTGAACGAGTACTACGTCACGGTCACTCGCACACTGTCGCCGGGGCTCGATCAAGAGGCCGCCCGCAACGACGTTCGTGACCTCGGGGCGTGGCGACCCACCGTCATCGACCACGCCACCATGGTGACCGCCTGGGACCTCGAGGATCGCTTCTCGCTGTCGTGGTGGGACAGCCTCATCGTGGCAAGCGCCATCGAACTCGGATGCGACCGCCTGCTCACCGAAGATCTCCAGGACGGCCAAGCGTTCGACCGGCTCGTGGTGACCAGTCCGTTCCGACACCTCCCGGGGTGAAGCAAACACGCCCACCCCGATTTCAGCCCGATGCCAACGTGAGCAACATGATCACACTGCACGACGTCGACCTCGACGAACCACTCCGGCTGCTGCGCATGCTCCAAGAACTGGAGCCCGACGCCGTATGGTGACGCGAGGAGGTTGACCATGCCAGCTTCGATCGATCGCACCGCCGCCTCGTACGTCCCCGGACACGCCGGGCTCGTCGGGTCCGCCGTCACCCGCCGCCTCGACGCGGCCGGGTTCACCAACATCCAGACCGCGTCACGCGCCCAGCTCGACCTGCGCGATCAGGCCGAGGTGTCGCACTGGTTCAAGGCCAACCGACCCGAGTACGTGTACCTCGTCGCCGGCACCGTCGGCGGCATCATGGCCAACAGCACCCGACCCGCCGAGTTCATCTACGACAACATGATGATCCACGGCACCGTCGTCGAAGCCGCCCACCAGTACGGCGTCAAGAAACTGCTCTACCTCGGCTCGTCGTGCATCTACCCCCGACAGGCCACCCAACCGATCAAGGAGAGCGAACTGCTCACCGGGCCGCTCGAGCCGACCAACGAGTGGTACGCCATCGCCAAGATCGCCGGCATCAAACTCTGCCAGGCCTACCGCAAGCAGTACGGCTGCGACTTCATCTCCGCCATGCCCACCAACCTCTACGGCCCCGGCGACAACTTCGACCTCACCTCCAGCCACGTCCTGCCGGCGCTGATCCGCAAGTTCCACGACGCCCGCACCGCCGACAACCCCGAAGTCGAGATCTGGGGCACCGGCTCACCGATGCGCGAGTTCCTCCACGTCGACGACCTCGCCGACGCCTGCCTGTTCCTGATGGAGCACTACAGCGACGACGAACACATCAACGTCGGCACCGGCATCGACATCTCCATCCGCGACCTCGCCGAAATGGTCCGCGACATCGTCTGCCCCGACGCCACCCTGCGCTTCGACACCTCGAAGCCCGACGGCACGCCGCGCAAGGTCCTCGACGTCACCAAACTCAACGACCTCGGCTGGACCGCCAAAACCGACCTCGAAACCGGCATCCGCATCGACCTACCAATGGTTCCTCGACCAACAAGCCGGCGACCACGAACTCCGCGGCATCGCCACCCCCACCACCGTCGGCTGACGACACGACCGGGAGAACGCCAGCGGCATCGCTGACGTTTCGACGGCCACGGCTGGCCGCAGCGATCATTCCGGAATGGGTTCCAGGTAACGGGTCCGGGTTGGCTGAGAACCGACCCCGGGCGCGTGCGCCGGTCGGATTGAGATGCCATGAAGGTGAATGTCCCCGATCTGGGCTCGAGGCACGCAACACCGCTACCGGGCCGCGATCGTGCTGGTGGCTGCCACACTCGCGCCTGTTCGTCGGATGGCCCCGACGCCGGCGCTGATACGAACAGCGCGGCGACCACCGAACTCACCGCGCCGGCCGACGATCGATCGGCCGACACGACGACGGCACGCAACGACACGGCAGGCACCGACACCCCACCGAGCGATCCCACCCAAGCGCCGCCTTCCAACCGGTGTGCGCCCGCCACCGATACGACCGAGCCGATCACCCTGAAGATCTGGCACGGGCTCGACGTGTTCATGGGGTCGAATTCCGCGGTCCGCCTGCAGTACGACTCTGGGATCTTCGTGGCGCCGTGGGAGTGCACGGGCGGAGCCACGCCCGATGCACTCGCAGACCTGCTCCCGGTGATCGAGCACACGTACACCGTCCACGGCACTGCAGGCCGCGCGCGTACAACGTGAGTACGCCCGTGATGATGTACGACCGCCTCCGCTGGCGTGCCGCCGGCCTCGATCCCGACGGTCCGCCGACGACGTTCGACGAGCTCGAGGTCGTGGCGCGCCGACTTCGCGACTCAGGCGCGGCCACGACCGGCAGCCGTGGACGGCACTCACCGCAATCGGGGCACTTCGTGTCCCCGCCCGTAGGCTCCAGGTGCGGACACTCCCGTTCGTGCAACGAATTGAGTCAAGGAGAACGATGAAGAACCGAGCCACACGGAGTATCCAACGGAGCCGATGGGCAGCGATCGGTGCCGCCGTCGCAGTGTCGCTTGGAGGAGGTGGAGTGTTCATCGCGAACGCGGCCTCCAGCACGCCCTCGTCGGTGGTCACGATCGATCCAGTCCGCGTGCTGGACACTCGTGACCCGCTCAACGTCGGGCTTCCGGGGCCGTTCGTGTCGCCCGTTTCACAGAACTTGACGCTCACCGGCCCAGTTGCGACGACGCAGGGCACGAAGACCGTGGTGCCTGTCGGCGCGACAGGCGTGTTGTTGAACGTGACGAGCGTTTCGTCGACGGCACGCGGGTTCGTCTCGATCCGGCCGGGCGACGCAACTGGTGCGCCCACGACGTCGTCCTTGAACTTCGAGCTCGGCGAAACGTCCCCGAACTCGGTCCAAGTGGCACTGCCCACGACCGGTGCCAACGTCGGCCAGATCGACATCACCTATGACGCGCTCGGTACAGCCGGCCCGACCACGGACCTCTTGATCGATGTCGTCGGCTACCTCGTCGAGGGCGTCGGCGCGGTCGGGCCGACCGGGCCGATCGGACCCGTCGGGCCGGCTGGACCTGAGGGACCTCAGGGCGCATCGGCGGAGACCGTCATCAGCACACTCACTTCCCCGTGGGAGGTCACGAATCCGTCCGTGTCGATCACGCCCGACGGTGTCGAGTTCGGCCCGTACGCCAACGGCGGCGCCAGCGGTGGTTCGATCTTCTATTCGGGACTCAACGGGCAACCCCTGTCGAGCGTCGAGAGCCTCTCGTACTACATGCGCTACGTCAGCACGGGAGACTCCGGCGGGGTCGGAGTGCCCTATCTCCGGATCTTCACCGACGACGGAGCGGGTGGCGAGAACTCCTCGATCTTCTCCCCGAACACGCAGTCCCCGGACCCAGTCACCGAGGAAGGACCCTTCCACGAGTGGGTGGCCACGAGTGGATCCTGGCGCTTCAACGACGACGGCGGGTCCTTCCCCGACATCTCGTACGTGGACCTGATCGCGGCGAACGGCACTCAGCTGATCACCGGGATCTACATCTCGACGGGATTCTCCAACGGCACGGACCTTGCGTCCTTGCTGCGGTGGGTGGAGATCAACGGCCAACGGTTCGCATTCCGCGGCTGACCGAATCGGGTCCGGCTGTCGTGCCCGACCCGTTGCGGAACACCTGGTAGGACGGGGAGCCTTCGGGCTCCTCGTCCCGCGTCCCGGCACTGACCAAAGCCAGCGCGCCGGGGTGCCCTACCAACCCTACGGATAATGGTGAGAACTGTTTGACGAGGCGCCGTGTTGGTGCCTGACTCGCCGAGCCGGCCTCGGCAAGACTGTGTCAAGAATGTCTCAAGATGACGCACTCGCGATGTCGTCCACGGCCCGCTCGTCCGAAGAACCAGGGACGATGCCCGTCACCCCGACCATCGCTCGCACACGATGCGCTACCACCGGACGCTGATCGCCACGGCGCTCACGGTTGGAACACTCGCGGGCGCGATCGCGCTCAGCGACCCCGGACGGCCGGTAACCACCGCCGAACCGTCCACGTCGGCCTCCGCCGTCATGTCGCCATCGTCGAGCGGCGAAACTGCCCCGACCATTGATCCGACGGTCCAATCGACGACCCAACCGGCAGTCCGACCGACCGTTCAATCGGCCATCCGATCAGGCGACCCGGTCGGACCGGCGGTGTCGACGCCCGACGCCGCCGAGCCGTCCGCTGTTACTGCCGTTGCCGCTCCGGTCGTTGATGCGCCGCTCGTTGTCGACGTTCCCGACGGCGCTGCGCCGCTCGACGTCGACCTGGCACCGGTCGGCTCCGACTCGCTGATCGCCACCGGGCCGGAGGCGGCCGGCTGGCTCGAACAGGCGTCGCCAGGCGTGCGCCAGGACGTCGCCGACAACGTCGGCAGCGAGCCCGAAGACCTGACCAGACTGTTCCTCGACGACCCGACCGCGTTCTTGTCGACCGACGGCATGGTGGGCTACGTCGATCCGGCCCCGGCCCCAGCCCCGGCGTCGTCGCCGATGCTCGTCGAAGCGCTCGGCGCCACGCCGGCCGACGTCTTCGCTCTGCACTCGCTGCCATCGTCGACCAAGGTCATCTACCTCGACTTCGACGGCCACCAGATGGAGAACGAGTACTGGAACAGCCGGTTCTCGATCGGCCCATTCACGAACGACCCCTACGACATCGACGGCAACCCGGCAGCGTTCTCCACCACCGAACGCGACCGCATCTTCGAGATCTACCAACGCGTCGCCGACGACTACACCCCCTTCGACATCGACGTCACCACGCAAGACCCAGGGGTCGACGGCCTACGCCGCACGTCGCCGTCCGACACGACGTACGGGGTACGCGTGGTGATCACCTCGTCGGACTGGTATGCCGCGGCGAACAGCGGGGCACGCGTCGGCGGGATCGCGTTGCTCGACGTCTTCACCTCCGGCACCGACCATGCGGCCTACGTGTTCTCGGGCAATCTCGGCGCAGGCAACGCCAAGTACGTCGCCGACGCAGCGGCGCACGAGGCCGGCCACACGCTCGCCCTCCACCACGACGGCACGGCCCTCCCGGACGGAACGGTGAGCGGCTACTACCGCGGTCACGGAGACTGGGGGCCGATCATGGGAGCGCCCTACTCCCGCGCCGTCACCCAGTGGTCGGACGGCCAGTACCCGGACGCCGACAACACGACGGAGAACGACCTCGCCCTGATCGGCGCACGCGGCGGGTTCCGACTCGACGATCACACCAACACCGCTGCCGGCGCCACCGTCGTGACGGTCGGCACCCGGAGCGGGTTCATCGGCGTGGGCGGCGACGTCGACGTGTTCAAGTTCACGCCGACCGGCAACGCCACACAGGTCATCGTCAGCACACCGTCGCCCGGCACCAACCTCCTCGGCCGACTCACCGTTCGCGACGCCGCGGGCGCGGTCGTGACACAGGTGGAACCGGCGGTCGCTGCGGGCTGGTCGTTGACGACCAACGTGCCGGCGAGCGCCGGGACGTTCACGGTCGAGGTGCAGCCGACCTCGTGGCTGACCCCCTCCACCGGGTTCGTCACCTACGGCTCACTCGGCGCCTACACCATCACCTTCACCGACATCCCCACCCCGACCACGACGACAACGACGACGACGACCACCACCACGACCCTCGCACCGTCGACCACCACGCCACCGACCACGGCAGCGTCCACGACAGCAGCCCCGACCACCGCTGCACCCACCACCGCTGTACCAACGACCACGGCCCCGACCACCACCGCACCTACGCCGACCACGACCACGCCGGCCCCCACACCGGTCCCGGCGCCGGCCCGCCCGAACGGGTTGGCGCTGACTGCGATCGCACCGCAGCGTTTCGTCGACACACGCCTCGGCATCGGCGGGCAGACCCGCCAGCCGGCGGGCGGGATCGTGCGGGTGCCGATCGCCGGGCGGGCCGGCATCCCCGCCGACGCCCGCGCCGTCGTCGCCAACATCACGATCGTCGGGCCCGATGCCCCCGGCTACGCCACCATCTATCCCTGCTCAGCGCAGGTGCCCGACGTGTCGGTGCTCAACCATGCGACCGGACAGACCGTCGCCAACAACGCCATCGCCACCCTCTCGGCCCAGGGCGACGTGTGCGTCTTCACCGACGCGGCGGCCGACATCCTCGTCGACGTCACCGGATGGCTCGGGCCGTCGGGAGGTTCACGAATGGTGCCCGTCGGGCCCACCCGCGCCGCCGACACACGATCAGGGATCGGCGGATCGCGACGCGTCGCCGCTGGCTCGACCACCGTGTTCGACCTGCGCGCGGCACTGCCTCCGCAATCGACGGCCATCGCCCTCAACCTCACCGCCGTCGCCCCCTCCACCGCCGGCTACATGACCGCATATCCGTGCGGCCGAGGGCGGCCCGCCACGTCGAGCCTCAACTTCGCCGCCGGCGAGACCCGGCCGAACAACGCCATCGTCGCCACCGACGACGGAACCATCTGCGTCTACTCCGACACCGACGCCGACATCCTCATCGACGTCACCGCAGCGTTCGGACCCAACGGCCTCGGCCTCGTGCCCGTCGACCCGGTCCGGCTCCTCGACACGCGCCGCACGGCGCCGTTCACCAGCAGCGAGATCCGTGCGTACAGCTCGCACGGACTCCAGCTGTCGCCGCTCTCGCCGAGGTCGGCATCGGTCAACGTCACCGCCCTCGACCAGCCCACCGACGGGTTCGTGACCTCGTTCGACTGCGTGACCCTCCGAGACACGTCCACGCTCAACCCCAGCGTCGGTTCGGTCAGCGCCAACGGTGCGATCGTCCCCCTCGAGGGCGGCGACCGCAGCTGCCTGATGTCGTCGAGCGGCGGCAACCTCATCGTCGACCTCAACGGCTGGTGGGTGCCCTGACTCGCTCCGATCACACTCGTGGTCACTCTCGGATCGAGTACTTCGCCCCTGGATGACTGCGTCGCCTCGCACCCGACGATGGACGCAGCACACTCATCGAGAACGGGGAAGCAGTCATGCACAAGTCCGGTGCGTTGGTCCTGATCCTCTCACTGCTCGCACTCCCTGCAGGCTGCGGAGGCAGTGACACCGCCTCCGATTCGGGCCCCGCCGCTGTCTCCGGCCCGGCCGCTCCGTCTCCGTCCCCACGCCTCCTCCCACAGCGACGCGCGGAATCGACCTCGTCCGACTCGACCGGCGCCACCACCCCGAGGACACGACGGGCGCCGGAGGCGACGCGGGGTCCGTCGCAGTGATGGACGTGGCACCGTGCGATCTGGTGACGGCGGCCGACGTCGAAGCTGCCACCGGGCTGACCGTGGTCGCCACCGACGACGATCCAATCCTTCCATCCAATGGCTGCGTGTTCGACGTCGGCGTCTCGGCCGAGGTGTTCGTGTCGGTCGACGACGGCCAGGGCCGCAGCACCGGGCCGGCGGCACTGTTCGAGGCCTACCTCGACACCGACGGCGCCGAGATGATCCCGGATCTGGGCACGGCAGCGGTGTACTCCTCGGCATACCGGACGCTGGTCGTCGATGCCGGCGACGGCCAGTTCTTCGCCGTCGGATTGTCGGGCGGCTATCCCCCAGAGCTGGAAGCCGACCGCGAGATCCTGCTCGCCCTGGGGCTCGACGCACTCGCACGCCTCGGCTGATCGCCAGTCTCCTCCACCGTCCGGAACGGTCCTCCATCAACTCTGCGACACCCCCTGCGTAGGGTTGTTCGTACCGACTCCCCCTTCCATTCCAACTCTTCAATGGGAGGTGACAACATGCACGGCACAGCGACTCCCCCGCCTGGATCCTCGAGATCTCGGCTCGGTGTACCTGTGGATCCGATCGACGTTCGAGCAGTGCTCGACTCGTTGGTCGGCGCCGATCCGCTCGACGTCGACTACGACGACCTTCGTGCTTTGGTTGCGTCAGCGTCGCAGGTGCGCGGCTGGCTCGATGCGTTCGAGATCCAGTGCGTTCGACGATCACAGCAACTCGCCGACGAGGGTCGGGGCGACTCGCCCTCGTCGATGCTGCAAGGCCCCGGCAACCGCTCCAACCGAGAGGCCGCCAGGGTCGAAGGCGGAGCCAACGTGCTCGACGAACTCGGGCGGGCCGGCGCGGGGCCCGTTGGGCCAGACGGCTCCGACGGCTCTGGCTCTGGTGACGAGCCGAACGCCGATGAGCCCGGCGACGGGTCGCGCGCCGACGCCGATTCGTTCGAGCGGGCCTTTCGCGAGGGTCGCATCACCAGCGGTCACCTCAGCGCCATGGCCGACGCAATGCAGCGCCTCGACGACGACACCCGAGCCGAGTTCACCGCCCGAGCATCCACACTGCTCGCTGCGGCGCTGTCGCAACGTGTCGACGTGTTCGCCCGCACGTGTCGCGAGCTCGCCCGCCGGCTCGTCGCCGATCGGACAGCCTCCGACGCGGAAGAACTCGACCGACAGCGAGCCAACTCCACGGTCAAGCGCTGGGTCGACAAGATCACCGGGATGTGCACCACACATCTCGAACTCGACCCGGTGCGCGACGCGGCGCTGTGGAGCGCCATCGACTCGGCACTCGCCACGCTGCGCCAGAACGACGGCAACGCCAACACCCCCTGGAGCCAGATGCAGGTCAACGCCTTCATCGCCGCCGTCACCCTCGGCTTCACCAGGAGCGGCACGACTCCGAGCGCCAATGGCGCCGGCGACCCGACCAGCGGACCGGCCGGCGGCACGGCTGGCGACGAGCCCGACGCAGCGGGCGATGCCGCCGACATCGCCCACGCGCGGCGAGTCCCGGAGATCGCCATTCTGATGGACCTGCGCACACTGACCGGCGGATTGCACGACCTCAGCATCTGCGAAACCGACAACGGCACACCACTGCCGGTCTCGACGGTGCGGCGGCTGTGCTGCGACGCCGAGATCATCCCGGTGATGCTCGGCACCGACGGCGTACCACTCGACGTCGGCCGATCCGCACGCAGCGTGACCCCACACCAACGCCGGGCACTGCGAGCCATGTACCGCACGTGTGCTCACCCCGACTGCACCGTCGGGTTCTCGGCCTGCAAGGCCCATCACGTGCGCTGGTGGTGGCGAGACCTCGGCCCGACCGACCTCGACAATTTGCTGCCACTCTGCGAACGCCATCACCACCTCGTCCATGAAGGCGGATGGACCCTCACGATGACCCGCGATCGCACCACGACCTGGACCCGCCCCGACGGGACCGTGGCCCACCACGGCACCATCGACCGCCGGCCCACAGGTTCAGCGTCAGCCCACACAGCCTGAGAGGCGATGTGGGCTGACGCACAGCAGGTTGCTCGCGACTCCGACGCACGCAGGATCAACGCGCCCGGGCTGACGCCGAGACGAACATTTCCGCCGCCGGCGCCAGTCCACGTCCGGACACATCGTCGTTCTCCTCAGCTCGTCCGCGCGCCCACTCGTCGCCAACGACCACCTCGGGAGCGACATTGCCATGCACACAACCATGCACAGACACCGACATCCGGCCGCGCCCGGCCGAACGGGTTGGCGAGACCCGATCACCGCCGCAATTGCCCTGACGATCCTCGCGCTGCTCACCATCGGCGGCACGGGTTCAACACCATCGAGCGATGCCGCTCCCCCGCCCGCCGGCCGATTCGCCCACGGTGCCGCCGGGACCGCCCGCAACGGGTTCGGCGGCGAAGTGGCGCCGTCGCCGACCGGCGGATCGTGGCCCGGCACCGGGAACGGTGGCAACGGCGGCGCCTTCGCATTCATCGGAGCCCAGTACGGGACGTTGTGGAGCATCCCGCCGTCGACCAACAACTCGATGGGCGTCGGGTACTGCGTGATGGAGGACGTCGGCGGCGAAGGCACCGTCGCTCTGCAACCCGACCCCGCCGCATGGGACGCCGGCCGAGATGGCCGGGGCCGCCGCGCTCATGGCGACGTTCGGCGGCGACCGGGTCGTGCCGTACGGCATCGATGCGAGCGGCGCCTACGACGCGTCATCGGGTGAGTGGCTCCAGCCGGCGCTGTTCGGTGGCGGCGAATACACCCGTCGACGACACGTGGCCGTCGGCTTCGGCGTGAAGATGTTCGTCGAGGACGTCAGCCCATCGGGGGTCATCGCCGGCCGCAAGCTCGCCCGCGACACCGCCATCGTCAACGGATCCGGCGGCGAGTTCTCGGCACTCCGCAACGGCTACCAGATGGCGCAGCGGATGGCAGCCGTCGCCGACCTCCAACACGCCGTCGGTGGCGTTCGACTCGAGATGGTGTGGGACACGCCCGGCGGAGCCGCACCGACCGCGGCGGGCACGTACCGACTCGACGTGCGGGCGACCGACGCGACGGGCAAGCCGGTCGGCTTCGTGCCGGTGGTGCAGCTGTCCGACCTCGGCATCGACGCGCGACCGGTCGATCGGTGCCATCGCAACGGTCGACCGCTCCGGCGACACCGACGACGACCTCGCCCGATGGAACGCCGCCGAACTGACCGGTTGGCCGACCGTCGACATGGCCGGATCGATGGCCGCCGACGCCCGGTTCGCCCTCGCCACGAACCCGCAGGGCGCCGACGTGACCGACACAGCGGGTGTCGCCCGCTTCGACGTGGCGATCCCCGGGCCCGACTGGGAACTCGCCTTCCACACGCAGGCTCCGACCGCCAACGTCGATCTGTACTCGGGCACCGGCGTCCAGGGCCAGATCACCTGGAGTGGGCCGCCACAGTCGGCCTCGGTACACCAGGCGATCGCCGCGCCGGTGCTGGGACGGTTCGTGGTGCGCAAGGCACTCGACGCGAGCGACATCCAGGGAGACACGCGACATGTCGGGCTTCGTGTTCGCCGTGGAATCGGGCGGCTCGACGATCGCCACGGCGACCACGCTGGCCGACGGCCGCACGCCGCCGATCGTCGCAGGTATCGGCGACGTGCGGATCGTGGAGGTCGGCCGACCCGACTGGGCCACCGGGCTGCTCGATGGCGGCCCCCTCGACGTTCGGATCGATCCGGCGAGCGCGACTCCACCCGACACCGTCGAGGTCGAGTTCGTCTACATCAACACGGTGCCGACCGCTTCGATCACGACCCGCGCGTTCGACGCAACCGACGGCGACAAGTTCCTCGACACCTCCACGAAGGACCGAACGGCTCCAGCGATCGTCGACACCGTCAGCTACACGGGGCTCGTGCCCGGAACCGCGTACATCGCCCGGGGTGAGGTGGTGTTCGCCGACGATGCCTGCGACGCGTCGTGCACCGTCACTCACCCGTCAGCGGTGAGACGGCGTTCGTGCCCGAGACCCCCGACGGGTCAGTCGACGTGCGCATCGAGCTGCCCGACGACCCGTCCGGCAACGTCCGACGGCCCGCGGCGACGTGGCGGTGGTGTTCGAACGGATCGTGGTGGCCGCCAGCGGTCGAGTGGTCGCCGAGCACGCCGACCCCGACGACCTCGACCAGACCGTGTACTTCCCCACCCTGAGATCGAACCTGGAACTCGAGCTGCACGACCGGCGCGAGGCGACGGCCGGTGATGCGGTGGTCGACGTCGTGCACTACGCGGGGTTGGCCGTCGGCGAGACGTACCGGATGGAGATGACCCTCCATGAACGCCTCGCCGACGGTACGTGCGTGCCGACCGACGTTCGCACGAGCGTCGAGTTCGAACCAGCGGAGACGGCCGGGACGGTCGAGGTCCGAGGCGCCGAGCTTCCCGGCCCTGGCGTCTTCGTCGCCTACGAGCACCTCCTGATCGGTGAGTCGCTGATCGGTGAGTCGCTGATCGCCGCCCACGACGACTGCGACGATCCCGCCCAGACCCTCCGCGTCGCCGCACCGGCCGTCATCGACCCGACGCCAACGACAACGACGACAACATCGACCGCGACCCCAACGACATCGACGGCGCCCACGACCACGACGCCGACCACCGCCACCACAGACGACGGCGACGGCGACGACCAGCCAGCAGCACCACCCTGCCGGTCGCCCTCGTCGAAGCGCCGCCGCGGGCCGAGCACGCTCCCGAGAACCGGGAGCAACGGCGCCCGAGATGTCGCCACTGCAGCGCTCGCGATGCTCGATGATCGGCGCCGGCCTGCTGCTGCTCACCCGGACGACACGACGTGCCTGACCAGGGCGAACTCAGGGGGTCATGAGTGCGACGGGCAGGCCGAGGCCGACCTCGTTGCGGACCGTCGCGATGCGGCGGCCGGGCTGCACGGCATCCTTCGGCGGGGAGATCCGATCATCGCCGATCAGCGCGCACGCCGCGTCGAGATCGTCGACGTTGATCACGATGCCCCAGAACGCAGCGGGCCCGTCCGGGACCTCGGGACGCTCGACCAGCTCGACGATCAGGCCGCCGGAACCCATCCGGTGGAAGCCCTGGCGCATCGTGCCGACCTCACGGATCCGCTTGAGTTCGCAGCCGGTCGCCTCGGCGATGGCGGCGCTCGTGCGGTCGAGTTGCGCCGTCATCACCACGACGTGATCGAGGCCGATCGCGCCGAGCTCGTGGTCGGCGAAGACCGGAGGGCCCGCGGGCGCGTGCGCCGTCGGCAGGCCATCGATCGATGAAACGTCGACGTCGATGCCACTCAACGTCCAACCGGTGATGCCGGACGGAACAGCAGGATCGTCGGGTGCCGCGATGCGCAGCGAGGTGCCGTAGAGCGGCAGGAGACCGTCGTCGGTGACGACCAGACCGAGTGAACGCCAGACGTCGGGATCGCCCGACACGGTGAGCCACTCGACTCGGGAGCTCACGGCGCAGCGACGAAATCCGACGGGGTGGGGATCAGCTCGTCAGCGACCCATGTTGGGGCGCTTGCCGTGATTCGCCTTCGAACGGCGCATCTTGGCCTTCTTCTTCTTGGTCTTCTTCGACATAGGCACGCAATGCTACGCCGCCCCGGACCCCGCCCCAACGCGGCCCCGCCCCGATGGTGTTACATCCGGGGTCAGACCCCAGATGTAACACCGAGCCGCTCGGCGCCGGGCCGGAGGCGGCGACACCGGCAGCACTATGTTGCCGAAATGTCGAGCAACGAGACCCCGATCCATGGCACCGTCGCACCCGGATTCGAGGGGGTACGGGCTGCCTTCGAGAGCAACTTCGCCACCCAGGCCGACGTCGGCGCATCGGTGGCCATCACCATCGGCGGCGAGCCGGTCGTCGACCTCTGGGGCGGCACCGCGACGTTCGACGGGCCGGACGACGACGATGCCGGCGTGCCCGGTGTCGACGGCGACTGGCAGGAGGACACCATCATCAACGTGTGGTCGACCACCAAGACCATGGCGGCACTCTGCTGTCTGATGCTCGCCGACCGGGGCGAACTCGACCTGTACGAACCGATCGCCACCTACTGGCCCGAGTTCGCCGCCAACGGCAAGGAGCAGATCGCCACCCGCCACGTCCTGAGCCACACCGCCGGCCTGTCCGGATGGGACGAGCCGCTCACGATGTTCGACCTCCTCGACCACGACAAGCTCGTCACCCTGCACGCCGCGCAGGCACCGTGGTGGGAGCCGGGCACGCAGTCGGGCTACCACGCCATCAGCCAGGGCTACCTGCTCGGCGAGATCGTCAAGCGCGTCGACGGTCGCACACTCGGCACGTTCTTCGCCGACGAGGTCGCCGGCCCCCTCGGTGCCGACTTCCACATCGGCACACCACCGGAATGCGACTCACGGGTGGCGCGCGTCATCCCCCCGACGTCACCCCTCAGCGCGGCGGACTACGACCCCGGTTCGATCGCGTTCCGCACGTTCGCCAACCCAGCACTCGGCGCCGAGTTCTCGTGGCGCAAGGACTGGCGGCGCGCCGAGATCCCGGCCGCCGGCGGCCACGGCAACGCCCGCTCGGTGGCGCTGTGCCACACGCCCACCGCGTGCGGCGGCACCGCCAACGGCGTCACCCTGCTGTCGGAGGAGGGCGTCGCACGGATCTTCGACGTGCAGTACGAGGGCCCCGACCTCAACCTGCCGCTCCCGCTCAAGCTCGGGATGGGCTTCGGACTGCCGGGCGACATGCTGCCGGTCCCGAACCCGCGGACCTGCTTCTGGGGCGGCTGGGGCGGGTCGCTGGCGATCATCGACGTCGACGCCCAGATGAGCTTCAGCTACGTGATGAACAAGATGGGCGAAGGCACCACCGGCGACTTCCGCGGCGCCGCCCTCCTGCTCGCCGCCTACGGCGCGATGATGGCCTGACCGCCGGTCAGGCTGTCCAGGCGAGGAGGTCGTCGACGGGCATCGTGTTGATGATCCGGTCGATCGGCACGCCCCGCTCGGCGGCCCGGTCGCAACCGAGCGCCTGCCATTCGAGCTGGCCGGTGGCGTGCGCGTCGGTGTCGATCGAGAACCAGCAGCCGTACTCGATCGCCACATCGAGCAACTCCCGCGGCGGATCGAGCCGCTCGGGGCGGCAGTTGATCTCGACCGCCGTGTCGAACTGCGCGCACGCCGCGAACACGTAGTCGGCGTCGAACTCCGACGGCGGGCGCTTGCCGATCATCCGGCCGGTGCAGTGGCCGAGGATGTCGACGTGCGGCGAGGCGACCGCCATCAGCATCCGCTCGGTCATCTGTTGACGCTCCATGCGCAGCTTCGAGTGCACGCTCGCCACCACGACGTCGAGACGCTCCAACATGTGGTCGGCGAGATCGAGCGAGCCGTCCTCGAGGATGTCGACCTCCATGCCCGAGAGGATCCGGAAGTCGTGACCGGCCGCCGCGATGTCCGCGTTGATCGCCGCGATCTGATCGAGCTGCTCGGTGAGGCGCTGCTCGTCGAGGCCGTGCGCGATCGTCAGGCGAGCCGAGTGGTCGGTCTGCACCATGTACTCGTGGCCGAGCGCGATCGCCGTGGCCGCCATCGCCTCGATCGGCGCGCCGCCGTCGCTCCACGTCGAGTGGAGGTGGCAGTCGCCCTTCAGGGCAGCGCGGTACACCTGGCCCTCGGGCGTGATCGGCACCTGTGACTCCGCCTCGATCTTCGTGAGGTAGGCCGGCTCACGACCGGCGAGCGCGTCGGCGATCACACCAGCGGTCGACGAGCCGAGGCCGTCGATGTCGGTCAGCGTGCCGGCGGCGGCGCGGTCGGCGAGTTCGTCGGCCGGGGTGGTGCGCACGACGTCGAGCGCCCGGACGAACGCCTTCGACTTGAACCCGCTCTCGTGCGCCCGGTCGAGGCAGTGGATCACCCGCAGGATCGCCTGTTCGGGCGTCATCGCACTCGACATGTCGCCGGCCATCGGATCGATCGTAGCTGCGCACCGCGCCTGCAGTTCTCTGCGGAATGGTTCTCGAGGGCTGCCACTCATTCCGCAGAGAACTGCAGGCGGGCGTGATGGCGGCGCGGTTGTGGCCCGGTGACTTCCGGTTCGCCGATCGCGGCGCCCACTGACGGAGCATGCGTCTCTCCGACTTCGACGACTGGGCCCGCGCCCACCACGGCATCATCACGTTCGAGGCATCCGGTCTGTCCCGCGCGTCGTGGTACCGGGCGATCCACGACGGCGACCTCCGCCAACTCCATCCACGGGTGGCCAGGCTCATCGGCACGCCGGACACACCCGAGCAGCGGATCATCGCCGGGGTCCTCGCCATCGGCGAGCCGGCACTCGCGTCGCACCGATCGGCGGCCCGACTCTGGGGCGTGCCCCGACCCGATGACGACCCCGTCGACGTGATCCTCACCGGCGAACGCCGCGACCTCCGGCTCGACGGCGTCGTGATCCACCGGCCGACCGATCGCGACCGGCTCGTGCCGCAACGCCAGTACGGCATCTCGTGCACCAACATCCTGCGCACGCTCATCGACCTCGGCGCAGTGGATCGCGGAGGAGTCCACGCCGCCGTCGGCCACGCGGTCGCGACCCGCCTCGCAACGCTGGACGCCATCGAGGCCGCGGCCGGCCAGCACGCCCGTCGCGGCCGCAGCGGCATCGTGCCGGTTCGTGATGCGATCGCCGACTGGTCGATCGACCAGAAGCCTGCCGACTCGATCCTCGAGGTCGTCATGCGCCGCCTCATCGAGCGCTTCCACCTTCCCGCCGTCGAATTCCATCCGCTGATCGAGGGATACGAGGTGGATTTCCGAGTCGTCGACGCGCCCGTGATCATCGAGTGCGACGGGTGGGCGTACCACGGCGCGATCCGCGACAACTTCGAACGCGACCACGAACGAGACGCTCGACTCGCCGGCGCCGGATGGATCGTCCTGCGCTTCACCTACCGTGCCATCACGACCCGGCCGAAGGCGACCGCCGACCGAATCCGCGAGGCCCTCGAACGATGGGCGCCGACCGAGACCACGTCGGCGCCCCTCCCGCCCGACGCCGCCTGAACGACCCGAGAGGACACCCCAACCGCGCGCCCCGGAAATTCTGTGCGGAATGAGTTGCAGCCCTCGAGACCTATTCCGCAGAGAACTGCGGGGGCCGGGCCGATTGCCGGACGAGGTCGTGGCTCGACGTCGGTAGCCTCGGGCGGCTCATGGAACGTTTCGGACTGGTCGGCCTCCCCAACGCGGGCAAGAGCTCGCTGTACAACGCGCTCACCGGTGGTGGTGCGCTCGCCGCGCCGTACCCGTTCGCCACGAAGGACCCGAACATCGGGGTGGCCAAGGTGCCCGACGACCGGCTCGACCAGCTCGCGGCGATGTCGAAGTCGAAGCAGACCATCCACGCCCCGGTCGAGGTCGTCGACATCGGCGGGCTCGTCGAGGGCGCCAGCAAGGGCGAGGGCCTCGGCAACAAGTTCCTCGCCAACATCCGCGAGGTCGACGCCATCGTGTTCGTCCTGCGGGCGTTCGTCGACGACGACATCACCGGGCCGTCCGACCCGATCGAGCACCTCCGCGTGGTCGAGATCGAACTCGCCCTCGCCGACCTCGAGACCGTCGAGAAGCGCCTGCACCAGACCCAGCGGCCGCGAAGCTCGACAAGGGCATGGCCGAAGAAGCCGCCAACCTCCAGATCGCCTACGACGCACTGTCGGAGGGGCTCCCGCTCTACCGCGCCGGCCTGAAGCCCGACGTCCGCGAGGCGCTCGCACCGTACTTCCTGCTCACCAACCGGCGGGTGCTCGTCGTGGTCAACGTCGGCGAGGACGACATCGAGTCGATCCCCGAGAAGGAGGCGCTGATCGCCGCCGAGTTCAACAACGCCGGCGACAACGTCGAGATCATCGGCATGTGCGTCCAGATGGAGGCCGAGGCCGCAGCGATCGACGATCCGATCGAGCGGGCCGAGATCCTCGAGGGCTTCGGGCTCGGCGAGGGCGCCCTGTTCCGGATGGTCCGCAGCGCGTATCACCTGCTCGGACTGCGGACGTACTTCACCACCGGCGAGAAGGAATCCCGCGCCTGGACCTTCTACGAAGGCTCGACCGCTCCCGTGTGCGCCGGTCGGATCCACACCGACTTCCAGCGTGGCTTCATCAAGGCCGAGGTGATCCAGTGGGACGAACTGCTGACGCTCGGCTCGTGGCACGCCGCCAAGGACGCCGGCAAGATCCGCGTCGAAGGCAAGGACTACGTCGGCCAGGACGGCGACGTCATGGAGTTCCGCTTCAACGTCTGACCGGCCGCCCGGCACGGATCACGACACCCAGGTCAGGCCGAGGCGCGCGGCCGCGTTCTCGACCGCTTCGACGAGCCGATCGGTCGAGCCCTCGCACGCCTCGAGATCCGCCTCGTTCAGCAACAGCACATCGCCGCCGGTGGTCTCGGCGATCACCACCGGTGCCCGACCGCCGGCGGCCGCACGGATCGAGTCGGGCTGGTCGTCACGATGGAAGGTGTCGAAGCGCACGGGCAACCCCTCACGGCACGCCGTCCACTCCGGCCGTTGGCGAAACGACCCGTGCGTGATGTCGCACAACGAGCAGTGCCGTCGACCCAGTCGGGCCCCGACCCAGTAGCTCAGCTCGCCCCGCAAAGTGTGGTCGGCGTCATACACCCCGACGAGCCGCTCGATCCGTCGAGGAGCGGCTGCATCGGAGGACGTCATCGGGACAGCATCGCCGATCACCGGGCGAAAGCGGGCGCGACCGACGACTCAGAGCACCGCTTCGATCAGACGGGGACCGGCCTGGGTCATCGCCGATGCGAAGGCGTCGCGGAACGCGTCGATCGAGTCGACCCGCACCGCGTCGACACCCATGCCGGTCGCCAACGCCACCCAGTCGAGGTCGGGGTTGCCGAGGTCGAGCATCGAGAGCGCCTTCGGCCCGCTGTCGGCACCGACGCGCTGCAACTCGATGTTGAGGATCCCGTAGGACCGGTTGGCGAAGATGACGACGGTCACGTCGAGCTGTTCACGCGCCATCGTCCACAGCGCCTGCACCGTGTACATCGCACCACCGTCGCCGTGGAGGCAGACCACCTTGCGATCCGGACACGCCACTGCCGCACCGGCGGCGAGCGGCAGGCCCTGGCCGATCGCGCCGCCGGTCAACGACAGCACGTCGTGAGGTGCCGCGGTGGCCAGCGCCAGCGCCGGGCCCAGCCCCGAGGTCGCCGCCTCGTCGGACACGACCGCCCCCTCGGGGAGCAGCCGGGCGATCACCTGGCCGATCGTGAACTGGTCGAACCGACCCGTCGGATGATCGGGCAGCGAGAGCGGCGCCACCGCAGGATCGTCGCTCGACGCCCCGAGCGAGTCGGCCACCTCGACGAGCGCTGCGGCGCCGTCCTCGTGCGGATGCGCGAGGTGCACGATCGCGATGCCGTCCGGTGAACACCAGCTCGGCTTGCCGGGATAGGCGAAGAACGCCACCGGCGGGGTCGAGCCGACGAGGACGAGCTGTTCGAACTCGGCCAGCGTGTCGACGAGTTGTTCGGCGAAGTAGGGCAGGCGTTCGACGACGACCCGACCGGCACCCCGTTCGAGCCGGGGCGCGAACGTGTCGCAGAACAGCCGAGCACCGCTCGCGGCAGCGATGCGCCCGGCGGCCACGAGCCCCGCGCCCTGCAATGCCGCGCCGCGGATCAGCACGGCGGTGCGCTTGCCGTTGCGCAGTGCTGCGACGGTGGCGGCGACCGCTGCCGCCGACACCGGTGACGGACCGGCGACCGGCAGCGGATCGGCGGGCTGCTCGGCCTCGAGCCAGGCGACATCGGCAGGAACGATCAACGTCGCGATCTGCCCGGCGCGCTGCGGGCCGCCTGCACCGCCCGCGCCCCGTCGGCGGCCACTGATCCAGCGCTCGTCGACGAGTGGACCCAGCCCGACACCGGCCGGGCGAATCCGACGATGTCCGACGCCAGCGGGGCGTCGTACTGAGCGTGGTAGGTGGCGTGGTCACCGACGATGTTGACGATCGGCGAGGCCGCCCGCCTGGCGTTGTGGAGGTTGGCGAGACCGTTGGCCAGCCCCGGTCCGAGGTGCAGCAACGTCGCCGCCGGCCGCCCGGCCATGCGCGCGTAGCCATCGGCCATGCCGGTCACCGCGCCCTCGAACAGGCCGAGGATCGGTCGCATGCCCTCCACCCGGTCGACCGCGGAGACGAAATGCATCTCCGACGTGCCCGGGTTGGCGAAGCACACCTCGACGCCACTGGCGACCAGCGTGCGCAACAGACTCTCGGCACCGTTCATCGCCTCACGATGCCACATCCGCAACTCGCCGCCCCGCTCGACGATGGCGCCGTCGACCAGGCCCGTCTCTACGCTGGCCCCATGCGCACGATCTTCGACGACGACCACCAGGCGTTCCGCGAGTCATTCGCCGCCTTCGTGGCCAAGGAGGCCACCCCGTCACTACCTCGAGTGGGAGGCCGCCGGCATCGCGCCGCGCGAACTGTTCACGTCCGCCGGCCGGTACGGATTCCTCGGCATGGCCATCCCCGAGCAGTACGGCGGCGGCGGCTCGACCGACTTCCGCTTCAACGTCATCATCGGCGAGGAGTTCAACGCCGCCGGCATCGGCGGCGCCGGCCTCGGCGTCACCCTGCACAACGACATCTGCACGCCGTACTTCATCGAGTACTGCACCGACGAGCAGGCCGAGCGCTGGATGCCGGGCATCGCGTCCGGTGAGCTGATCACCGCCGTCGCGATGACCGAGCCGGGCACCGGTTCCGACCTCGCCGGCATCGCCACCACCGCCATCCGTGACGGCGACGAGTACGTCGTCAACGGCTCGAAGACGTTCATCACCAACGGCATCAACTCCGACCTGGTGATCGTCGCCGCCAAGACCGACCCGACCGAGCGCCACAGCGGGCTGTCGCTGCTCGTGCTCGAACGCGGGATGGACGGCTTCGAGCGCGGCCGCAACCTCGAGAAGATCGGCATGCACAGCCAGGACACGGCCGAGCTGTTCTTCAACGACGTGCGGGTACCCGTGGCCAACCGCCTCGGCGACGAGGGCAAGGGCTTCACCTACCTCGCCGCCAACCTCGCCCAGGAGCGCCTGTCGATCGCGGTCGCCGGCGTCGCCGCATCACGGGCGATGCTCGGCTGGACGCTCGACTACGTCGGCGAGCGCACGGCGTTCGGCAAGTCGATCGGCACGTTCCAGAACACCAAGTTCGTGCTCGCCGAGGTCGCCACCGAGATCGACGTCAGCCAGGCCTACCTCGACCAGTGCATCCTCGCCCTCAACGCCGGCGAGCTCACCCCCGCGCAGGCGGCGCAGGCCAAGTACTGGTGCACCGACCTCCAGAACCGGGTGGCCGACCGCTGCCTCCAGCTGTTCGGCGGCTACGGCTACATGACCGAGTATCCGATCGGCCGGGCCTACGTCGACGCCCGGGTCACCTCGATCTACGGCGGCACCAACGAAGTGATGAAGACGATCATCGCCAAGTCCCTCGGCCTCTGAGCACACCAGGTTACGCCGGTGCCTGGCACCGGCGTAACCGGTTCAGCCGGGGCGTTGGGTGGGGCGGCGGAGCTGCTGTGCGGAGGTGAAGAGTTCGCGGGAGATGCCGAGACTCATCACCGCCGTGGTCGTCGCCACGCTGCCGAGCACGAGATACATCACCGACACCTGGACCTTCACCGCGTCGCTCGGCGCCACCCCGGCCAGGATCAAGCCCGACCATCGCGCCCGGCAGGAAGACGATGCCGACCGCCTTCGTCGACTCGATCTGCGGCACGAGCGCCGTCCGCAACGCCTGGCGCAGATGCGGCTGGAACGCCTCGCTCGCGGTCAGGCCCAGCGCCAACCGAGCCTCGATCAGACCGCGCTGTTCGTTCGCCGCGATCAGGAGTTGACGCGACACGAGCACGGTGGCCGCCAGCGAGTTGCCCACCACCATCCCGGCGAGCGGCACCAGCGTGCGGCCCTCGAGGTCGTAGATCCCGAACCCGAACAGCACACCGAGCACCACCACCGCGGAGGCCGCGTAGGCGATCATCGACAGGGGCAACACGTTGGGCACGTCGGCAGCACGCCGCGACGTCGTGTAGGCGGCGAACCCGATCATCGCCAGCAGCCAGATCACCGAGAGGATCAACGGATCGTCGGGATCGACGACGAACTGCAACACCCAACCGACGAGCAACAACTGCACGAGCGCCCGCAACGACGCCCACAGCAGGCTCCGTTCCAGCCCGAGTTGTCGCCACAGCGAGATCCCCACGGCAACGGCGACGAGAATGCGCCGACGCCGCCAACCCGGCGACGCCGATGTCGCCCTGCTGCACCGCCAGCATCACGGGGCACCCACCGACTGACGTACGATCGGGTCGTCGCTCGCATCGAGTTCGTCGAGGTGTCCGGTCGCGCGCACCTTGCCCTCGGCCAGCACGATCACGTGATCGGCGAGCCGACGCAGCTGATCGGTGTCGTGGCTCACCCAGATCACGGCGACCCCCGAGTCGGCCAACGCATCGACCGAGATCCTCGACCGTCGTCCGCGCCGCACGGTCGAGCGCCGCCGTCGGTTCGTCGGCCAACAGCACCACCGGGTCGGTGAGCAGCGCTCGCGCCACGCACATCCGCTGCGCCTCCCCACCCGACAACGTGTCGGCCTCGTGGTCGAGCAGATCGACATCGAGGCCCACATGTTCGAGCACGTGTGTCGCCCGATCGTCGGTCACCTCCGGCAACGCCACCCGGAGATTGTCGAGCACGGTGCCGGGGAAGATCGGCGCCCGCTGGAAGACCATCGCCACCTGCCGTCGCAGATCGGTCGGCGCCCACTCGGTCAGCGGCCGGTCCCGCCAGCGGATCTCACCGGCCAGCGGATCGTCGAGCCGATTGAGCAGTCGCAGCAATGTCGACTTGCCCGCACCGGACGGCCCCGCGAGGACGGTCACGCCGTTGGCCGGAACGATCAGGTCGACCGACGTCAGGATCGGAGCACCCTGCGGGCCGGCGTCGACGCTGTGCAGTTCGAACGCGTCAGCCGACGACATCACTGCTCACGTTCACGACCCACGGGGCGAACGTACCGCGCCGGCAGCGGCCCGCGAGACGTCGTGTGCGAATGCGCCGCCATCTGGCACACTGCGACCATGGCTTGGTTGGTGTGCGACGCCCGCGTGCTGGCGTCAGCAGAAATCGCCGACAGCGGCCGGGCCCGTCGCCGCGGACTGCTCGGTCGCGAGTCGATCGAGGGCGCGCTCGTCATCGAACCGTGCCGATGGATCCACACCGTCGGGATGAAGTTCCCGATCGACGTCGCCTACCTCGACCCGGATGGCGTCGTCGTCAAGACGATCCAGATGCAGCGGTTCCGCGTGGGCATTCCGGTCTGGAACGCCCGATCGATCATCGAGGCCGAGGCCGGTGCATTCGGACGCTGGGGTCTGCGCGTCGGCGACGCGGTCGAAGTCCGCGTCGGCGATGCGGACGACGCATGAGCACGCTGTGGTTGGTGGCCACACCGATCGGCAACCTCGGCGACCTCGCTCCCCGGGCGGTCGACGTGCTGTCGCACGCCGCGCTCGTGTGCTGCGAGGACACCCGTCGCACCGGGCTGTTGCTGCAGCACGCCGGAATCCGTGCGGCGCGACTCGCCGTGTGCAACGACCACACCGAGATGAGCCGGATCACCGACGTGTTGCACACGCTGGGCGACGGACGCGATGTCGCGATCGTCAGCGACGCCGGCACTCCGGGTATCTCCGACCCCGGCGAGCGCATCGTCCGAGCGGCGATCGATGCCGGCTACACCGTCAGCGCGGTCCCGGGCCCGAGCGCGGCCATCATGGCGCTCACCATCAGTGGGCTCGCCACCGACCGATTCGTGTTCGAAGGCTTCATCCCCCGCAAGGGCGCCGACCGGGCCGCCCGGCTGGCCGAGATCGCTGCCGAACATCGCACCATCGTCGTCTACGAGGCGCCGCATCGCGTGCTGCGCACGCTCGACGACCTTCGTGACGCGTGCGGCCACGACCGTGTCGTCGTGGTCACCCGGGAACTCACCAAACTCCACGAAGAGGTGGTTCGCGGTCCGCTCGGCGATCTCGACATCGGAGCACCCCGAGGCGAATACGTGCTGGTGATCGAGGGGGCGCCGATCGACGATCGACCCGTGAGCGACGACGACGTGCGGGTCGCATTGCGCACGGAACTCGACGCCGGAGCGTCGACCCGCGACGCATCGGCCACCGTCGCGAAGGCCCTCGGACGACCCAAACGCGAGGTGTACGCGCTCGCCCTCGCTCTCGACCGCCAGACTGGAACCCATGAGTGAGTACGTCAACGTCGCCGGAACCGGGCCGAGCGCTGCGTTCTTCGACCTCGACCGCACGCTGATCTCGGGTTCGTCGGCCTACACACTGGCGCTGCAGGCCCGCAAGGCCGGCCTCATCCCGAACGTCGAGTTCGTCCGCGACGCGGCCGGCGCCGCCACCTTCAAGATGTTCGGTGCCAGCGACGACACCACCGATGCCGTGAAGGCGAGAGTGCTCAAGGCGGTCAGCGGGATGCGCCAGAGCGATCTGCAGGCACTCAACGTCGAGATCCTGCCCCGGCTGCTCGCCCGCCTGCGCCCGGAGGCCCGGCGGCTCCTCGACCGCCACCGCCACGCCGGGCGTGACACCTACATCGTGTCGGCCGCGCCCCAGGAGATCGTCGAGCCGCTCGCCCACTCGTTGGGAATGACCTCGGGGATCGGCACGCGCAGCAAGGTCGTCGACGGCTTCTACACGGGCGAACTCGACGGACCGTTCTGCTACGGCGCCGGCAAGGTCGAGGCGATGGTCGAGATCGCGAACTGGAACGGCTACGAACTCGACCAGTGCTACGCCTACAGCGACTCGGCGAGCGACCTGCCGATGCTCGAAGCGGTCGGACACCCCGTTGCGGTCAATCCTGACGCGAAACTCGAACGCCACGCCCGCCGCAACGGCTGGCCGATCGTGATCTTCAGCGCGCAGACCAAGTCGGTCGTTCGCCGCACCGTGCGGTCTGCCGGTGCGGTCGGCATCGCCGGCGCCAGCTTCGCCGCCGGCGTCGCCCTCAGCAGCTCCCGTGGGGGCAAGCGCAACTCCGGCTTCCTCCGCCGCTGACCGACGTCTACGCCGGTGCCTGGCACCGGCGTAACCGGTCAGGCGGGTGGGCGGGGCATGAGAGCGAGCTGGCGGCTCTGGGCGACGAGGACGCCGGCGGAGTCCCAGATCTCACCGTCCTCGTCGAGCATGCCGTCGTGCACGAACCGTGATCGGAACGAACACCGCAGCGGGCCCGGCACGGGAACGCCGCGGATGTGCACGGTCAGCTCGACGGTCGGCGCCCACGCCACCGGCAGCTCGGTGTTGAAGACCGGTGGCGGGAACGCGTCGGCCACCAGCAGCAGCCCGATCGCATCGATCGGCTCGTGATCGGCGAACGCGAACCATCCTCGGATTCGGGCTTCACCGGTCGGCGTGCCGGTGCGGAACCCTTCGTCGCCCGGATAGATCCGGCTCGCGAGCCGCTCCATCATCGCCGGCTTCGGACCCTCGTCCGCGGTCGGCGGAAGCTCACAGTCGTCGTAGTCCGGGATCTCGACCGGACCCTCGGCGATGTACGACGGGCCGCCCGACGTCTGCTCGCCGAACGTGCCGAGCAGCCGGATGATCTCGCGCCGATCGTCGCCGTCGAACATCACCAGCGATGCGGTCGCCGTGGCGAAGCGGCGGCCGGTCCGCACCGTCGTCACCACGACCTCGCAGCGACCGGTCGGCGCCGGGCGCAGATAATGGGCCGTCAGTGTCACCGGAGGCCGGCCGACGACCTCGCTCATCGCCCGCCCGGCAATCGCCATCAGGTACCCGCCGTTGGCGTTCCCACCGATGTCCCAGCCAGGTTGCACCTCGGCGGCGAACGTCGTCACCGTCTCGCCGTCCGCGGGTTCGTTCGTCGAGATCCGATGAACCGCGGTTGCAGCGGCGAAGACTCCGGTCATTGCCCGCACGGTACCGACGCGAGGCCGATCGGCCCTACCCACACCGACGCACTCGGCCCGATGATGCAAGTGAGAAGCCGAACGAGAGGAGTCGCCATGATCTCCCTGTTCCCCAGCCGACCCGACGGGACCGACTCCGATTGGCTCGACGAGCACGCCGAGCACTGGGTCGAACACGGCTTGCTCACCAGCGACCAGGTCGAGGCGATCCGCGCCTTCGAACATCACGACGCTCCTGCGTCACCTCGGCTCTCGATCGTCGCCGAACTCGCCGTGTACCTCGGCAGCGTCCTCGCGCTCATGAGCGGCGCCATGATGGTCGGCCAGAGTTGGCGATCACTGGACATCGCCGGACAGTTGGCGATCGGCATCGCCATCGCGGCCCTCGGGTTCATCGCCGGAACACGGCTCATCCAGATCGACGACCCGGGGTCCCGCAGACTGGCCTCGTTCATGTGGCTCATCGGGACGGGCGGCGTCGCCTTGACCACCGGCATCCTGGTCGACGCCGCAGCGCTCGACGAGCCGGGCTGGAACGTCCTGATCGTCGGGCTCCCGGTGTTCGCGATCGGGGCCGCGCTGTGGCGCAACCTCGACCGACCGCTCCAGGTGCTCACGACCGCCGTCGGCGCCGGACTCACCCTCGGCGGGATCGGCGCCCTCCTGTCGACTCCATCGTGGTTCGGTGGGATCCTCGTCTCGCTGGCGGCCGTCGCCATCGGCGCCCTGGCGATCACACAGCGACTGCGACCCGAGCTCTACGTGCTCGCCGTCGCCGCGGTGGCAGCGATGATCGGCGCCGTGATGTGGGCCGACGTGAGCGAACTGACCGCGTCGATCATCGCGACGATCACCGCCGGCGGCGTCGTCGCCGTCGGGCTGGCCCGCCACCTCGTCCCGATCCTCGTGATCGGCGTCATCGCCTTCCTCCAGTCGCTCCAAGGGCTGTTGATCACCACGCTGAACGGCGCCTTCGGGGCTGCGGTCGTAGCGGTGGTGGGGCTCGTCGTCGTGGTCGCCGTGATCGCCCGTTCGACCCGGGGGCCGAAACGCATCGGTGGGCAGGGAGAGGCCAGCCTCTAGCGTGCTGGCGTGACCCGGTTCTACGTGACGACCCCGATCTACTACGTCAACGCCGAGCCGCACCTCGGCCATGCGTACACGACGATCGTCGGCGACGCGCTCACCCGCTGGCACCGCCTGCTCGGCGACGACGTCAAATTCCTGACCGGCACCGACGAGCACGGCCTCAAGATCCAGCAGACCGCCGAGGCCGCCGGGCAGTCGCCGCAGGAGTTCGTCGACGCCATCGCCCCGAAGTTCGCCGACGCCTGGAAGCGGCTCAACATCGCCAACGACGACTTCATCCGCACCACCGAACCGCGCCACAAGGCCGCCGTGGCCGAGCTCCTCCAGCGCTGCTACGACGCCGGCGACATCGAGCTCGACACGTTCGCCGGCAAGTACTGCGTTGCCTGCGAGGAGTACTACGCCGACGACGAACTGATCACGGTCGACGGCGTCGCCGACTGCTGCCCGATCCACAACCGGCCCGTCGAGTACTTCGAGGAGGAGAACTGGTTCTTCCGCCTGTCGCGGTTCGAGGACCGGCTGCTCGACTGGTACGCCGCCCACCCCACCGCCCTGACACCCGAGCATCGGGGCAACGAAGCGATCGGGCTCATCAAGAGCGGGCTGCGCGACTTCTCGATCAGCCGCACCTCGCTCGAGTGGGGCATCCCGCTGCCATGGGACCCCAAGCACGTCACCTACGTGTGGTTCGACGCCCTCACCAACTACCTCGCGGCGACCGGCTTCGGCGACGGCACCGACGGCTACACCGACTGGTGGCCGGTCGACTACCACCTGATCGGCAAGGACATCGTCCGCCAACACTGCGTGTACTGGCCGGCGATGCTGATGTCGGCCGGCGTCGAACTCCCGAAGGGCTGGGCGATCGGCGGCTGGCTGCTCAGCGGCGGCGAGAAGATGAGCAAGACCTCCGGCAACGTGGTCGACCCGCTCGACCTCGTCGACGACGTGGGCGTCGACGGATTCCGCTACTACGTGCTCGCCGACACCGCGTACGGCAACGACGGCGACTTCTCGATCGAGGGGTTCACGTCGCGCTACAACTCCGACCTCGCCAACAACCTCGGCAACCTGCTCGCCCGTGTCGCCACCGTGGTGGCAAAGAAGTGCAACGGCGTCGGCACCGCACCCGATCCCGACAGCCCGCTGGCCGCCGTCGCTGCGAGCGCGTTCACCGACACCGCCGCCCACTGGGACGTCGTGCAACCGAGCCGCGCGCTCGAGGCGACCTGGTCGCTGGTGCACGCCACCAACGGCCACCTCGAGGTCAACGAACCGTGGAAAGCAGAGCCCGGCGCGGGCGTCGACGCCGTGATGGGTGACGCCCTCGAAGCGTTGCGCATCGTCGCGATCCTCGCCTCGCCGGCCGTCCCCGACACGGCGCAGGCCATCTGGGAACGCATCGGCCTGCCCGGCCTCGTCGCCGACCAACGCCTCCCCGACGCCGCCGCATGGGGCGGGTACACCCCCGGCGCCACGGTCACCAAGGGCGACGCCCTCTTCCCCCGCCTGTGATGGTCTGGACCGACTCGCACTGCCATGTGCACGACGCCCGGATCCCCGACGGCACCGGCTCGGCCATTGCGGCTGCCGCAGCGGCGGGCGTCACCACGCTGATCACCGTCGGCTGTGATCGTGACACGTCACTCGCCGCGATCGCCGTCGCCGCCGACCACCGACACGTGCATGCGACGGTCGGGCTCCACCCGCACGACGCCATCCAGGGTGTCGAGACGATCGTCGACCTGCTCGACACGCCGGGGATCGTCGCCGTCGGCGAGGCCGGACTCGACTACTACTACGACCACTCACCGCGCGAGGTCCAGCAGCGGGTGTTCGCCGAGCAGATCCAGTTCGCGAACGATCGCGGCCTCGCGCTCGTGATCCATTCCCGCGATGCGTGGGACGACACGTTCGCCGTCCTCGCGGACGCCGGCGTGCCGGAGCGGACGGTCTTGCACTGCTTCACCGGCGGCCCCGACGAGGCCCGACGAGCGCTCGACATCGGAGCGACGCTCTCGTTCTCGGGCATCGTGACGTTCAAGGGAGCGCCGGAAGTGCAAGCGGCGGCGGCCATGTGTCCGCTCGATCGCATGCTCGTCGAGACCGACAGTCCGTACCTCGCACCGGTCCCTCACCGCGGGCGACCCAACCAGCCCGCGTGGGTCCCCCACGTCGGCCAGTTCATCGCCGACCTCCGCGACGTGCCGGTGGCCGACATCGCACGGGCCACCACCGACAACGCCGCGGCGTTCTTCACGCTCTCCTGATCGGCCCGGAGTCGGCGCGAAACAGCCCGACATGGCCGACCACTCACCGTGGTCGTCGGCGCCGTCGGACTCGTCAACGACGGCGCCGAGGGGTACGATGACTGCCCTTCATCCTGCTGATCGCGCCAGTGCGCGACTGCGCAGGATCGGGCGAACAACCATGGCACTCACCCCACCCGACCGACGCCGCATCCTGTTGGCGAGCGCATTGACACTCGTGGCGTTGCCGGCGCTCTGGTGGGCCGACCAGTCCGACAGCGGAGCGCCGAACGTCGCGACCGCCGGCATCGCCGTCGTCGACCAGTCGACCACCCGGGCCACGCCCGACGCCGACGTCAGCGACGCCTCACCGGTGTTCCTCGACGGCCCGTCCGGACAGGTCGGCGCAGGACTTTCCGAGATCGCCGTTCCCGCACCTCCCGCGATCGCCCGGATCACGACCACCGCCACGTTCCGCAGCACACTCGGAACAGCGGAGGCCTGCATGATCCCCGGCATCAGCAGCGGCCAGCGGCTGACCGTCGTCAACCTCGACAACAATCGGTCGGTCACCTGCACTGCGATCCTCGCCCCGAGCACTGCCGGCAACCAGCTCGTGTTGGCCCCGGAACTCTTCGCCGAGATCGCCGACCTCACCGACGCACCGATCCCGGTCGAGATCCGTCAGTGACGCACTCGCGTCCGGCCATTCGAGAACTCCTCGAATCGGCGTCGCTCGCTCCGCGCCGAGACCTCGGCCAGAACTTCGTCGCCGACCCGAACACGGTGCGCCGCATCGCGGCCCTCGCCCGGGTCGGCGCCGGCGACCGGGTGGTCGAGATCGGCGCCGGGCTCGGATCGCTCACGCTCGCACTCGCCGACACCGGCGCCCGGATCATCGCCATCGAGGTCGACCGCGGTGTGGTCCCCATCCTGCGCGACGTCGTGTCCGACCGCGACAACGTCGAGGTCGTCGAAGGCGATGCGATGCAGCTCGACTGGTCGAGCGTCCTCGCCGGCGACTCACCCGAGGTCGCTCCCGACGAACCGGGTTGGGTGCTCGTCGCCAACCTCCCCTACAACGTCGCCACCCCGCTGATCTGCGACCTCCTCGACGACGTGCCCGCCATCGAGCGGATGATCGTGATGGTCCAGCGCGAGGCGGCCGAACGCTTCGCCGCCGCGCCGCGCACCTCGGCCTACGGCGCCGTCAGCGTCAAGACGGCGTACTGGGGAACGGCGAAGATCGTCGGCCATGTCCCCGCGTCGGTGTTCGTCCCCCGGCCGAACGTCGAGTCGGCACTGGTCGAGATCACCCGCCACGAACCACCGGCCACCGACCCCGACGCCCTCTTTGCGCTCGTGCGAGCCGGCTTCGGACAGCGACGCAAGATGCTGCGCCGCTCGCTCGCCGGCATCGTCGCACCGGACACGTTCGACGCAGCCGCGATCAGCCCGACGGCGCGCCCGGAGGAACTCGACGTCGACGCCTGGTGTCGACTGACCGACGCTCACCTCGCCGCCGGCGCGCAGGGCTAACGTCGCCGAGATGGGAGCGGCCGACGCATCACCGGTGTCGCTCAGAGCCCACGCCAAGCTGACGAGATCGCTGCGGATCACCGGAATCCGCCCCGACGGCTACCACCTGATCGACGCCGAGATGGTCAGCCTCGACCTCCACGACGTCCTCGTGATCGACCCCGCTCGTCGAGGCCTGGCAGCCACCGGCCCCTTCTCCACCGGGATGCCGCTCGACGATTCGAACCTCGTCGCCAGGGCACTCCGGCTCGCCGGCCGCCTCGCCCACGTCACCATCGACAAGCGGATTCCCCACGGCGGCGGCCTCGGCGGCGGCTCGACCGATGCGGCCACCGCACTTCGCTGGGCCGGATTCGGTACGGCCGCTGACGACCTCGCCGACGCGGCACGGCTCGGCGCCGACATCCCCTTCTGCCTCGTCGGAGGTCGAGCACGGGTCACCGGCATCGGCGAAACCGTCGAGCCACTCCCCCACCTCGACGTCACCGTCACCCTCGTGATCCCGCCGCTCGCCGTCAGCACACCCGCCGCATATCGGGCATGGGACGAGCTCGGCGGGCCGACAGGTTCGGGATGCAACGATCTCGAAGCGGCCGCGCTCGTCGTCGAACCACGCCTCGCCCACTGGCGTGACGCCATCGGCGCTCGTACCGGAACGGCTCCGACCCTGGCGGGAAGTGGCGCCACGTGGTTCGCCGAGGGCGAACATGGCAACGCCCTCGCCGAACTGGTCGACGAGGGCGCAACGGTGGTCGTGGCACGAACCGTGCCGATGGACGTGGCCACCGAACTCTCCTGACGGACAGGTCGGCAGCTGACGAGGATGAACTACTTGCGACGCTGGTGACGCGTGCGGCGCAGCATCTTCTTGTGCTTCTTCTTCCGCATGCGCTTGCGACGCTTCTTGATCAGAGAACCCATAAGGCACGCCACGCTATCGGCCGTGGCAAGGCCTGCCACGCGAGATACGGTGAACGAGCGGACAAACCGTCACGGCGGGGTCGATCCGTGATCAGTCCGGGGTCGTCTAATGGTAGGACAGCGGTTTTTGGTGCCGCGTGTAGGGGTTCGAATCCTCTCCCCGGAGCTCATGAGCGTTTCAGCAATCGTGCTCGCCGCCGGAGAAGGCACCCGGATGAAGTCGAGCCGCCCCAAGCCATTGCACCTCATCTGCGGGCGCGCCATGGTCCTGCACGTGATCCACGCCCTCGAGCGGGTGCATCCCGAACGAACCGTGGTCGTCGTCGGCCATGGTGCCGAACAGGTCACCAAGAAGGTGCAGCAGCTGTCCCCCGGCTGGGCGAACGTCGCCTTCGCCGAGCAGCTCCATCAGAACGGCACCGGCGACGCCGCGTCGATCGGCATGTCGGCACTCGGCGGCGACGACTACGACGACGAGAGTCGACGATTCTCGTGCTGCCCGGCGACACGCCGCTGCTGCGTCCCGAAACGCTGCGTGAACTCGTCGACGTCCACATCGAGTGCGGCAACGCCGCCACGCTGCTCACCAGCGTGATGGACGACCCGACCGGCTACGGCCGCGTGCATCCGCAAGGCCGACGGCCAGGCGGCCCGGATCGTCGAGCACCGCGACGCCGCACCCGACGAACTCGATGTTCGCGAGGTCTGCACGTCGATCTATGCGTTCCGCCGCGACCTGCTCGGGCCGGCGCTGCGCAAGCTCACCACCGACAACGCCCAGGGCGAGTACTACCTCACCGACGTGGTGTCGGTGCTCGGCGCGATGGGGCACCGCATCGGATGCGTCCAGGCGCCCGAGGGCGAGACGCAGGGTGTCAACGACCGCTGGCAGCTCGCACTCGCCGAGCGTGAGCTCCGGTCGCGCACCAACAAGTTCTGGTTGCTGAGCGGGGTCACGATGCTCGACCCGCGTCAGACCTTCGTCGACGTGACCGTGTCGATCGGCCGCGACGTCACGCTGTATCCGGGCACGATCCTCCAGGGAACCACCGTCATCGGCGACGGGTGCGACATCGGCCCCGACACCCGGCTGGACGACTGCGCCGTCGGCAGCGGCGCCATCGTCGAGAACACCGTCGGCCACGACGCCGAGATCGGAACCGACGCCACCGTCGGCCCGTACGCCCATCTTCCGGCCGGAAGTTCAGTCGCTGCGGGAGCGACGACCGGAGCGTTCTACACTGCACCTGTCGGCTGATCCCTCTTGGCCGGCTTCGAGCCGGGTGCTCACGGCCGAACAACGTCGGGGAGGACGTCACAGCTCATGGAGAAGGTCACCACCAAGCGGCTCGCCCTGTACTCGGGCCGCACCCATCCTGAGCTGGCCCAGGAGGTGGCGACGCACCTCAACATCGAACTCGGCCACGACAACCTCGTCGAGTTCGCGAACGGTGAAGTGCGCTGCCGCTTCGGCGAGTCGATCCGCGGATCCGACGTGTTCGTGATCCAGAGCCATTTCGGCGTCGACGACCACTCGGTCAACGACTCGATCATGGAGCACCTGATCATGATCGACGCCGCCTATCGCGCCTCGGCGAAGCGGATCACCGCCGTGTGCCCGTTCTACGGCTACGCCCGCCAGGACCGCAAGGCCGAGGGCCGCGAGCCGATCACCGCCCGGCTGATCGCCGACATGTTCAAGGCCGCCGGCGCCAAGCGGATGATCTCGATCGACCTGCACTCCGGCCAGATCCAGGGGTTCTTCGAGGGCCCGGTCGACCATCTCACGGCGATGCCGGTGCTCGAGCAGTACGTGCGCACCCACGCGACGGCGCCGGTGATCGTGTCGCCGGATGCCGGTCGCATCAAGGTCGCCGAACGGATGGCTCAGCACCTCGTCGACATCGGCGCCGACCTCGCGTTCATCTACAAGCGTCGGCCCAAGGGTTCGACCAACGTGGCCGAGGCCGCCGAGGTGATGGGCGACGTCGAGGGCCGGCTGTGCGTGCTGACCGACGACATGATCGACACGGCCGGCACCATCTGCGCGGCGGCGGAACTGCTCGTGCAGCGCGGCGCCAGCGAGGTGTGGGCGATGGCCACCCACGGCGTGTTGTCGGGCCCGGCGATCGACCGGTTGAAGAACGCACCGCTCAGCCGCATCGTGCTCACCAACACCCTGCCCCTGCCGCCCGAGAAGCAGCTCGACAAGATCGAGGTGCTGTCGGTGGCGCCGCTGATCGCCGAAGCCCTCGGCGCCGTCTTCGACGACACCAGCGTCAGCGAGATCTTCGGCGGCGAAAACCTCGCCTGACCCCCACCTCCACCTCCGAAATTCTCCTCCCAGTGCGCGCTGAGCGCGCATCTGGAGGAGAAATTCGGGGTTGATGCCGATCGGGAGGGGTCGATGCCCACTGGCGGGTGTGATCAGTCCCGACATCTTGGCGGTGTTTGCCCGACAGCACGGAGTGGCCGCGGCGCACCAAGTCGCTGCGGTCGGCATGTCCCGCTCGATGCTCTATCGCGCGAGACGCAAGGGCGTGGTCGACGACATCCTGCCGGGAGTGGTGCGCATCGCCTCCACGCCGCTCTCGTTCCGGGGCCGAGCCATGGCCACGCAGCTGTTCACCGCGCCCGATGGCCTCCTCAGCGGGTGGTCCGGCGGGCGGCTGGCCGGGCTGCGGGGCATGCCGACGCAGACGATCCACGTCACCGTCCCCGACGAATTCCGCCGAGACGTTCCTCCCTGGATCGACGTCCACCGCACGACGTGGTGGGACGCCGACCCATGGTCGATCGACGCATTCGTCGTGGCGTCGCCCATGAGGATCCTGTTCGGTCTCGCCCAGGCGTTCAACCAGCATCGCTTCGAACGCGCCGCCGAAGATGCGTGGCACCTCGGGCTGATCACACCGACCGACGCCGCCGGCTACCTCGAACGGCACCGATGTCGGGGCAAGGACGGAGTGTCGAAGATCGAGCACTGGTTGGATCGCTGCAGCGGCCAGGAACGGCCCGCGCAGAGCAACCTCGAGCGATCCCTGCTCGAGGAATTCGAGCGGATCGGGCTCCAGCGGCCCGTTCGCCAGCACCCGCTGGCGCTTCCTTCCGGCGAGGTCATCCACCTCGACATCGCGTGGCCGGCGATCCGCCTGGCGGTCGAGCCCGGAGCGTCCTGGTTCCACGGCGGCAATCTTCGTCAACGGCGCGATCAGGGGCGCGACCGCGCCTGCGCCGAGCTCGGGTGGCTGGTCATCCGCTTCGACGAGACCATGCGCGACGACCTCCACGCCGCCGCGGTCCAGGTCGCGAAGGTCCACCGCCGCCGCACCGCCGACCACCGAACACCTCCCTCGCCCCCACCTCCGAAATTCTCCTGACAGTGCGCGCTGGGCGCGCGCCTGGAGGAGAATTTCGGAGGTGGGGCGGCGCGGAGGGGATGCCGGATGGCGCCGATAGATTGGGACGCTGCTGTAACGACGTGGCGCCCGATGTGTGGGCGCCGTCACGAGATCTGATGGAAGCCGATCACCATGTCTGAGACCGTTCTCCAAGCCGAAACCGGACGCCAAGCCGGTAGCTCCGACTCCCGCCGTCTGCGCGCCGAGGGCAAGATCCCCGCGGTCGTGTACGGCCACGGCATGGATCCGCTCCCCGTCTCGGTCGATCGCCGCGAGCTGCGCCAGGCCCTGTCAGGGGCCGCGGGCATGAACACGATCCTCGACCTCACCGTCGACGGGACCGTGTACCCGACGCTGATCAAGGACATCCAGCGCCACCCCGTGAAGCGATCCGTGCAGCACATCGACTTCATCCAGGTGAACCTCAACGAGGAGATCGTGGTGTCCGTGCCGATCCACCTCGATGGTGAGGCCAAGGACGTCGAGTCCAACGGCGGCCTGGTCGACCTCGCCATGCAGGAGCTGTCAGTGCGCACCACGCCGCGCAACATCCCCGATGGCATCACCATCGACGTGTCCGAGATGACGATGGACTCGGTCATCCGCGTCGAGGACATCCCACTGCCGTCCGGCGTGGTCGCCGAGGCCGACGCCGACGCCCCGGTCGTCACCGTGCTCACGATGCGTACCCCCGTGCTCGATGCCGAGGAGGCCGCCGCCGACGAGGCAGCGGCCGCTGCTGCAGCCGAAGGCGAAGGCGGCCCGGCCGAAGCGTCGGCCGACTCCGACAGCGAGTGATCCGACGCGCCACGGTCCGATGACCGCTTGCGCGCCCTCATCCATCCCGAAACTTGCCTCTCCGTGCGCGCTCAGCGCGCACCGGGAGGCATTTTTCGGTGGTGGTCGGTGGTGGGAGGGGTGAGTGATGAGTCTGTTCGGGCGATCCGGCAAGGGTGAGCCGTACGACTGGTTGGTCGTCGGACTCGGAAATCCGGGTGAGAAGTACGCCCGCACGCGCCACAACGTCGGCGAGGAGGCGGTCCGGCTGCTCGCCGAGCGCAAGGGTCTGACGCTCAAGGGCGGACGCGACAACGCACTCGTCGCCGAGGCCCGGCTGCCCGGACCCGACGGCGAGCAACGCGTCGTGTTCGCGTTCCCGATCACGTTCATGAACGATTCGGGCCAGGCCGTCAGCGCACTCGTGCGCCGCTACCGGATCGAGTCGCCGGAGCAGATCATCGTCATCCAGGACGAACTCGACCTGCCACCGGGCGAACTCAAGGTCAAGGCCGGCGGCGGGCTCGCCGGCCACAACGGCCTGCGGTCGATCACCCAGCACCTCAAGTCGCAGGACTACCTGCGCGTCCGCATCGGAGTCGGCAAGCCCGAACACAAAGACGTCGGCAAGGGCCATGTCCTGTCGAAGGTGCCCAAGGCCGAGCGAGAACTGCTCGACATCCGCATCGCCGATGCCGCCGACGCCACCGAGTTGATCATCGCTCGCGGTGTGGATGCCTCCATGCAGCGCTACAACGGCACCCCATGACCTCCGCACCGCCGAAATTCTCCTCCAGGTGCGCGCTCAGCGCGCACTCTGAGGAGAATTTCGGGGTGGTGGGGTTGGGGGTGGGCGGCGATGATGGGGGCGCCGCTGGGGGCCTTGCCGGCGCTGCTGCGCGACGAGCCTGGGCTCACCCGGGCGCTCGGCGATCCGACCGCCCGGCTCGCCGTGGTCGAAGTGGCCCGGCCGATCTCGATCGCCGCGCTCGCGACGCTGTCGTCACGCCGCCCGCTCGTGGTCAGTTGCCCCACCGGCACCATGGCGGGCCAGCTCGCCGACGACCTCGCGCAGTTCCTGCCGCCCGGCGAGGTGGTCCACTTCCCCGGCTGGGAGACCCTCCCGTTCGAACGCGTCAGCCCCAGCGTCGAGACGATGGGCCAGCGCCTCGACATCCTGTGGCGCCTTCGCGATCCCGATCGCTGCCCGACCGTCATCGTCGCCGGCGTCCGGGCACTCCTCCAGAAGCTCGGCCCGGGCGCCACCACCACCGAGCCGATCATCGTGCGACCCGGCGCGGAGGTGGACCCCGACGAACTCGGCCGCCGACTCGTCGAGTTCGGCTACCGCCGCGAGGAACTCGTCGAACACCGCGGCGAGTTCGCCCGGCGCGGCGCCATCGTCGACGTGTTCCCCTCGACCGCCGACGCACCGATCCGCATCGACCTGTGGGGCGACGAGGTCGACCGCCTCACCCGCTTCGGCGTCAACGACCAACGCTCGACCGACGACCTCGACGAGGTCATCATCTTTCCCGCCCGAGAGCTGATGCCGACCGACGACGTCCGCCGGCGCGCGGCCGGACTCGTCGCCTCCGAGCCGTGGGGCCGCGAGCAGTGGGAGCGCCTCGCCGAGGGCGTGCACTTCGACGGCATGGAGAGCTGGTTGCCCTGGCTCGTCGACGCCGACCAGCTCCTCACCGACGTGCTGCCCGACAACGCGAAGGTGCTGCTCGTCGAACCGCGTCGCATGCGCGACCGCGCCATCGACCTGATCGCCGAGGAGGACGACCTCGCCCGCACGCTGGCCTCCACGTGGGCCCGCGATCCCGACAAGTCGTTCCCCCGACTGCACGCCGACCCCGACACCCTCCTCGACACCCGGCGATCCGACTCCGCGCCGTACGCCGGCTCGTTCTGGTCGATCGACTCCACCCCTGAATCGCCCGACACGCCGGTCGTCGAAGCCTCCGGTTGGGGTCCGGTCGCCGGTGACGGCAGCGGCCTCACCGATCGCCTGATCGAGCTCATCGGACGCGGCTACCGCGTGGTGGTCGCGGCCGACGGCACCGGATCGGCCCAGCGGCTGCACGACCTCCTCCTCGACCACGGGCTCGACTTCCGGGTCATCGAGCCGGGCGGGGAACTGCGCGGCCGGCGGCAGCATCGTCATCGCCCCGCTGCACCGGGGCTGCACGCTGCCGAACGCGAAGGTGGCGATCGTCGCCGAGAGCGACCTCACCGGCCGGCGCCGCGCCCACCGCACCGTCCGCAAGCAGAAGCGCGAGAGCGCCAGCACGTTCGAAGACCTGAAGACCGGCAACTACGTCGTGCACCACCAGCACGGCGTCGGGCAGTACGAGGGCATGGTCAAGCGGGCCATCGGCGGTGTCGAGCGCGACTATCTCCTCATCTCGTACAAGGGCGGCGACAAGCTCTACGTGCCGTCCGACCAGATCGACACGCTGCGCCAGTACGTCGGCGGCGAAGCACCGAAGCTGCACCGCCTCGGCGGATCCGACTTCGCGAAGACCAAGAGCCGAGTGCGATCGGCGGTTCGCGAGATCGCCCAGGAACTCGTGGTGCTCTACCAGAAGCGCGTCAACGCCGAGGGCCACTCGTTCGCCCAGGACACGCCGTGGCAGGCCGAGATGGAAGAGGCGTTCCCGTACGTCGAGACCCCCGACCAGCGCACCGCGATCGACGAGATCAAACGCGACATGGAACTCGCCCACCCGATGGACCGCCTCATCTGCGGCGACGTGGGCTTCGGCAAGACCGAGGTCGCGATCCGCGCCGCGTTCAAGGCGATCCAGGACGGCAAGCAGGTCGCCGTGCTCGCACCGACGACGCTGCTGGCGACACAGCACGGCAACACGTTCGCCGACCGCTTCGCGGGCTTCCCGATCCGGGTCGAAGTGCTCTCACGGTTCCTCACCGCCGGCCAGGCCAAGAAGGTCATCGAGGGCGTCAAGACCGGCGAGGTCGACTGCATCATCGGCACCCACCGGCTCCTCGCGAACGACGTGAAGTTCAAGGACCTCGGCCTCCTCGTCGTCGACGAGGAACAGCGCTTCGGTGTGCAGCACAAGGAGACGATGAAGAAGATGAAGACGAACGTCGACGTCCTCACGCTCTCCGCCACGCCGATCCCTCGCACGCTGGAGATGTCGCTCGTCGGCATCCGCGACCTGTCGCTCCTCCAGACGCCGCCGGCGGACCGCCAACCGATCCTCACCTACGTCGGCGAGTACGACGAGCGCGTCGCCGTCGAGTCGATCCGCCGCGAACTCCTTCGCGAGGGTCAGGTGTTCTGGGTGCACAACCGGGTGCAGTCGATCGACACCGCCGCCAGCCGCCTGCGACAACTCGTCCCCGAGGCTCGCATCGCCATCGCCCACGGCCAGATGGACGAGAGCACCCTCGAGACCGTGGTGCAGGACTTCTGGGACGGCCAGTACGACGTCCTCGTGTGCACCACGATCATCGAGTCGGGCATCGACATGCCGACGGTCAACACCCTCGTCGTCGAACGGTCCGACCTCCTGGGTCTCGGTCAGATGCACCAGCTGCGCGGCCGCGTCGGGACGCTCGGGATCGAGGGCGTACGCCTACCTCTTCTATCCACGCGACAAGGTGCTCACCGAGGAGGCGTACGAGCGACTGCGCACGATCGGCGAGTCGACCGAACTCGGCTCCGGGTTCAAGATCGCCATGCGCGACCTCGAGATCCGTGGTGCCGGCAACCTGCTCGGCGAGTCGCAGTCGGGCCACATCGCCGCGGTCGGCTACGACCTCTACTGCCAGATGGTGACCGAGGCCGTCAGCGAGATGAAGGGCGAGCCCCAGCCGGAAGCGCCGGCGGAGATCAAGCTCGACGTGCCGACCGATGCCTTCCTCCCGACCGACTACGTCGCCAAGGAGGAGCTGCGGCTCGAGGCGTACCGTCGCCTCGCGGGCGTCACGACCGAAGCCGAGGTCGACGACATCCGCACCGAGTGGGAGGATCGCTACGGGCCGCTTCCCGACCCCGCCGGTGCGCTGCTGCAGGTCGGATATCTGCGCGCCGAGTGCCATCGCCTCGGCATCAAGGACATCCAGATCTCCGGGTCGGCGTCGACCGGCGGCACCGCGAAGCTGGCGCCGCTCGAGTTGAAACTGTCGGAGACGATGCGCCTGCGCCGGATCTCCAAGGGCGCCAAGTACAAGGAGGATCTCGGCCAGCTCGTCGTACCGCTCCCCCGCGGCGCCGATGCGTCGAGTTTCCTCTCGAACTTTCTCCGCGACCTCGTCCCATCCGAATGACACGCGGAGGTCTGACCCCACGTGTCATTCTGCGGGTAGCGTTCGGCGAGTGGTTCGACGCTCGTTGATGATCCTGCTCCCACTCACCTTGGCCGCCGTCACGGCGGGCTGTTCGACGTTCTCCGACAGCAACGTCGTCGCGCGGGTGAACGACGTCGAGTTGACGAACGACGACTTCGAGGCGCGGCTCACCGAGCTCGGCGTGACCGACGCCGATGTCGTCCAGCTCGAGCCGGTGCGCGCCGAGATCAGCCGCTGGATCCAGCAACAGCTCGTCCCCGCCGACGAGATCGCGGCCATCTACGACACCGGCGCGGCCCAGGCCGGCGTGGTCTGCGTCAGCGCCATCGTGGTCGCCGACGCCGACGCCGCCGACACCGCCCTGGGCGACATCGAGTCGGGGACCGCCTTCGACGAGGTGTTCCAGCGGGACAACCTCGACCAGAGCCTCACGGCGACGACCGGCGCCATCCCGTGCATCTCGGGAACCGACCTCGCCGACAACGCCGGAACACCGTTCATCGACCTGGCCGCCACCCTGTCGGCGGACGATCCGTACGGCAGCGCCCCGATCGTCACCGACACCGGCGACGAGGTGGCATGGGTGGTGCTCCGGTTCCGTCCCTGGGACGAGCTCGACACCACCGACGCCGACCAGGTGGCCTCGCTCGTCGACGTCGGCGATGCGGCCGCCGATGCCGACGTCTACGTCGACTCACGCTACGGAACGTTCGACACCGAGACCGGCACCGTCGTGAGCCTCGGCTGACGGTGATCCGCCAACGGACGCGGCCATGACCCTCGCCAACGATGCGTCGGCCGACGCCCGGCCACGCATCGTCGTCGTCGGACTCGGCCCCGGCGGCCACGAGCACGTCACCGACGAGACTCGGCGAGCCATCGACCGCATCGAGCACCGATACCTGCGCACCGCGATCCACCCGAGCGCGGACCTCGTCGGCGACGCCGCCACGTTCGATCACCTCTACGAGTCGGCCGACACCTTCGACGACGTCTACACCCGGATCGCCGACGGTCTCGTCGCCGCCGCGGCCACCCACGGCGAGGTCCTCTACGCAGTGCCCGGGTCGCCACTCGTGCTCGAACGGACGGTTCGCTTCCTGCGTGGCCGCGACGACGTCGATCTCGTCGTCCTCCCGGCGATGTCGTTCCTCGACGTCGCCTGGGCCCGGCTCGGCATCGACCCGGTCGAGGCCGGCGTCCGCCTCGTCGACGGTCACGACTTCGCCACGGCCGCGGCGGGCGAGCGCGGGCCACTGCTCGTTGCCCACACCCACGCCGACTGGGTGCTGTCGGAGATCAAACTCGCCGTCGACGGCGCGTCGGGCGACGAGCGCGTCACGATCCTCCAAGCGCTCGGCACCCCCGACGAACGGATCGTCGAGACGACCTGGTCCGAACTCGACCGCACCGTCACCGCCGATCATCTGACCTCGCTGTGGATCCCCGAGCTCGCCACACCGGTCGGCGCCGAGTACGTCCGCTTCCACCAGCTCACCCGCCTCCTGCGCGAGCAGTGCCCGTGGGACATCGAACAGACACACCAGACGCTCGTGCCCCACCTCCTCGAGGAGACCTACGAGGTGGTCGACGCGATCGACGGCCTCGACCCCGACGACCCGACCACCGACGACCACCTCATCGAGGAACTCGGCGATCTGCTCTACCAGATCGAGTTCCACGCCACGATCGCCGAGCAGGAGGGACGCTTCACGATCGCCGACGTCGCGTCGGGCATCCACGACAAGCTCGTGCGCCGACACCCGCACGTGTTCGGCGACCTCGTCGGATCCGACCTCGGCACCGACGAGGTGCTCGCCAACTGGGACGAGATCAAACGCGCCGAGAAGTCACGCACGTCGATCTTCGACGGCATCCCCCGCTCGATGCCGGCCCTGGCCTACGCCGCGAAGGTCGGTGGCAAGGCGTCGAAGGTCGGCTTCGACTGGCCCGACGTCTCCGGCGCGTTCCCCAAGATCGCCGAGGAGACCGACGAGCTGCTCGCCACGATCGACGGGAGCAACCACCGATCGGCCGAGGAGCTCGGCGACCTGCTGTTCGCCGTCGTCAACGTCGCCCGCCATCTGCGCGTCGATCCCGAAATCGCTCTGCGCGCGGCGACCGACAAGTTCCGCACACGATTCGAGGGGGTCGAGGCGCTCGCGGCCGAGCAGTCGATCGACCTTCGCAACGCCGACCTCGTCACACTCGACGCCCTCTGGGATCGGGTCAAGTCGACCGAGACCTGACGCGTACACGATGCGTCCGTGAGGCACCGGGGCCACCGGCGACCTCAGGCGTCGGGGAAGCGGTGCCGGCGCCTCGGGCCCGGGAGGTGGCTGAGCCGCCATCGCGGCCAGCGTCAACTCCCACTCCTTGCGCCACCGTTCCCATCGCAGATCGATCACCTCGTCGATCACCGTCGTGGCCCGCCACCCGCACAGCGCGAACATCAATGCCGGCGCGCCGAACACCACCGCGACATGCACCGTGCGCTCCGACGCGGTGAGCCCGCCGTCTTCGAGCATGTCGGACAGTCCGAGCGAATCGACGAGCACCGCACCGACCGTCACGATCAACGGCAACCAGAACCAGGCGGCAACCACACGAACCGGAGCGCCGATCCGGTGGGCCTGCGACGTGTGGTAGTGGAACGGCATCCAGACGAGCAGGAAGCACACCAGGACAGCTGCGATCGTGGCCATGACCACCACGACGTCGTCGGGGTTGTCGGCGAACCGGTCGCGCGCCCACTCGACGACTCGGAATGCGGCGACGGGAGCGGCGAAGGCCACGAGCCACAGCACGACGGCGAGCAGCGCACTCGAGCTGCGGTGGTAGAGCGTGGCCGGAACCAGTCGCTTCGCGTCGAGCATCGCCAACGCGCTCCAACAGACCAGCATCAACGCGGCGAGGAGGTACGTCGTGACGACCGCCGACGATTCGGTGATGCCGCCGGGCTGCGCGTATTCGGTCAGCAGCACCACCACGACGCCGACGAGCTGCGCGAGCAGGAGCAGGTAGCGCAGCCACCAGGTCGCGAAGAGCCGCGGGGGCGGGTCGACGCGCAACGGCACGAAGGGTTGAGCGCCTTCGCCGGGATCGACGATCCGCGCCGGCGTGACCTCGGACGCAGCGAGCGAGGGTGCAAGCGGTGGGGTGGGCGCTGCAGGACGAGGCGCAGGGCGGGTGGTGGCGGCGGCGACGAAGCTCGAACCGGCGGCGGCAGGCCGCCGGTCGGGTCGCCGGGCGTCGTCATGGGGTGTGGCCCATCGCGGCGACCGGAGCGGGGCGCCGGCGACGCAGTTGGCTGGCCCGCCTCGGCGTGGCGGCGGGTGACCGCCTCGCGCTGGTCGACGAGTGCATTGTGCAGATCCGTCTCGTGCTCGGTCGCCGACTCGAGTGTCCGACATGCCTCGGTCACCGCAAGCGTGAAGAGCGCCTGGAGCAGCGCCCCGAGCGCGAGGACACCGGCGAGCCGACCGAAGTCGGTGTCGGGCGATTCCTGGATGGTCGCGAGTCCACCGAGCGCCTGGATGTACACGGCCAGCACGACGCCCGCCAGGTAGGTCATGCGCAGCGGCGTGCGACGCGCGTCGACGGCGTCGGCGGCCCGCTCCAGGAGGAAGAACGGCACGTAGATCACGAACGCCTGCGCGACGTAGCCGATGATGATCACGCCGACGGCCTGATCGACCACGTAGCGATCCGCCAGCATCCAGAACCCGACGGCCGCCGCCGGCCACGACGCTGCGGCGATGAGCGGGTTGCGGCGCCGACCGGAGGCCATACGCACATTGGCGACCGCCACGAAGGTCCAGATCGCCGCCAGGGCGATCAGGGCGAGCCCGATCACCCGCGAGCCGTCGTGGAGCACCTCGATGGCATCCCACGCTCGTTGCCCCTGGCTCGGCAGCAGTGCACCGTCGCGCGTCTCGAGCCAGAACATGAACATGACCACCGAGCCGACCAGCGTCAGGAGCGCCAGGCCGGCGAGCATCGTCACGATCACGAGCCGAAACAGGTTGGCCCCCGGAATCAGGCGCACTCGTTTGCGCTTGGCCACGGCGGCCTGGCGCGCTCCGACGCGACGCTCGACCGATCGCGCCCGGAAACCGCCAGAGGACGCCCGCACCGCGTTCCCTTCACGCCGCTCGCGCGGCCAGTTCCATCGCCTCTTCGACGGTGGCGGCGGCCCGCCACGCGAGGAGGACGACGATCACACAGGGCACGATCGACACGACGCCGATGAGCCACAGCGGTGCCCACGCGTCGCTCGATCCGTCGGTGGCCACGCCACTGAACCGCAACGCCACGATCGAGCCGACGCCGACCAGCGCCAGTACGACGGGCACCCACATCCACTGCGACAACTTCGCCGAGTGGCCGCCCACCTGACGGATCAGCCCCGAGAGGATGTACAACGGCCGATAGGTCAACGGAATCGCGACCAACAGTGCGACCACGGCCACGACGAGCGGCAGCGACGACACGGATTCCTCGGCCGTGCGACTGACCTCCTCGCCGAGGTAGGCGACGATGCCGCCGGCCACGCCGATGAACACGAACGGCGCCAACCAGGCCGTGACAGCCTGCCGGGGGTCGGGCAGCTCCCTCGACCGTGCCGGTTCGACCAGTCGGCGGGCGTTCGGTGGCGGTCACCCACGTCCAGCCGAGCACGCAGAGACCGGCAACGGCACCGGCGACGATCGACCACAACATGATCTGATCGGACCAGAGCTGATCGTCGGCCAACCGCTCGATCTGCAAGCCGATCATGGCGAAGGCGAGCGACAAGGCGATCGCTCCCACGAGACGCCACGGGAACATCGGCGCCAGATGGGCACCCGGGAGCAGGGCAGCCCGCGAGACGGGGGGTGCCGGTGGGGTGGGCACGCCAGAGCGCGCGCCGAGGGGCGGTGGCGGCAGCGGCATGCCCTGCGACCGTGAATCCACGGGTTCCATGTCGTCGCCATCGGCAGGCCTTGGCAGGAACTTGAGGAAAACGTCCCGAGTTGCAGACGACTCCCGGAGTTCCGGGCCTCTGCTGCGCCGGGTACGTTGGACGACATGAGCGAGATCGTCAGCATCACCGGACGCGAAATCCTGGATTCCCGTGGCAACCCGACCGTCGAGGTCGATGTCCTGCTCGACTCGGGCGCTCTGGGCCGCGCCGCTGTCCCGTCGGGAGCATCGACGGGCGAACACGAGGCGGTCGAGCTGCGCGACGGCGGCGCTCGCTTCGGAGGAAAGGGTGTGCTGAACGCCGTCGGGTTCGTGAACGACGAGATCGCCGAGGCGCTCGAGGGCTTCGACGCCCTCGACCAACGGTTCCTCGACCAGGTGATGCTCGATCTCGACGGCACCGACAACAAGTCGCGCCTCGGTGCCAACGCCGTGCTCGGCACGAGCCTCGCGATCGCCAAGGCGGCCGCGATCGAACTCGACGTGCCGCTGTATCGCTACCTCGGTGGCCCGAACGCCCACGTGCTGCCCGTGCCGATGATGAACGTCATCAACGGCGGCGTCCACGCCGACAACTCGATCGACCTCCAGGAGTTCATGGTGATGCCGGTCGGCGCCCCGAGCTTTCGCGAGGCGCTGCGCTGGGGCACCGAGACCTACCACGTGCTCAAGCAGGTGATCCACGAGCGCGGCCTGTCGACCGCCGTCGGCGACGAGGGCGGCTTCGCCCCGAACCTCGACTCGAACGAAGAGGCGATCAAGGTGCTCGTCGAGGCGATCACTCGTGCCGGCTTCACCCCCGGCGACGACATCGCCATCGCCCTCGACCCCGCCACCAGCGAGATCTTCCACGACGGCGCCTACCACCTGACCGGTGAAGGCAAGGTGCTGTCACCGTCGGAGATGACCGACTACTGGGTGCGGCTCGTCGAGACCTATCCGATCGTGTCGATCGAGGACGCGATGGACGAGAACGACTGGGATGGATGGGCGACGCTCACCGCAGCCGTCGGCGACAAGGTCCAACTCGTCGGCGACGACCTGTTCGTCACCAACTCCGCCCGCCTGCAGACCGGCATCGATCGCAGCGTCGCCAACTCGATCCTGATCAAGGTCAACCAGATCGGCTCGCTGACCGAGACGCTCGAACACCGTCGACCTCGCCACCCGCCACGGCTACACCTCGGTGATGAGCCACCGCTCGGGCGAGACCGAGGACGCGACCATCGCCGACCTCGCCGTCGCCACCAACTGCGGCCAGATCAAGACCGGCGCCCCCGCCCGCAGCGACCGGGTGGCCAAGTACAACCAGCTCCTGCGCATCGAGGCCGAACTCGGCGACTCCGCCGAGTACCGGGGCCGCGCGGCCCTCGCCCCGCTCTGAGAGGCGGGCCCCATCATCACCCTGTTTGCGTTGCACTTCTGTTGGGACGGGCCAACGCAACTGCAACACAAACAGGGGTGCGGGCGGGCGGGTGGCGAGTGGGTGTGCCGGTGCACGGCAAACGGGGGGTTGCCGCGGGATCGGGGTCGGCGGCTGCGAGACTCATGCCGTGAGTCGATCGCGGACCACCTCGATCCCGAGGCCGAAGGAGCAGCCGAAGGCGGCCGCCGTCGGTCGATCGCGTCTCGGCGACTTCACCCGGCCGATCCCGACCGACAGGCGCATCCTTCGACGACCGCGCTGGGTGCTGTTCGGCGCCGCGTTCGTGCTCGTCGTCGGCGCCACCATCGTCGCTGCACTGTTCATCCTCCCGGTGCAGACCTGGATGGATCAGGACGACAACCTCGCCCAGCGTCAGGCAGAACTCGACGAGCTCCAGAAGGTCAACGGGCAACTCGCCGGCGAGGTCGATCGACTCCGGACCGACGACGGCATCCGCGAGGCCGCTCGAGAGGAGATCGGCTTCGTCGACGCCGGAGACCGCCGCACGACGATCCTCCCGTTGCCACCGCTTCCGAGCGAACTCCCGCCGGGCTGGCCCTACAACGTCGTCACCCGGATCCTGGCTGCACGCACCGCTGGGCCTGCACCCGCCCCTGCCGACTAGGTTCAGCATCGACGAGCCCGAACGGGGCGCACGTGTGGTGAAGGAGCAATCGTGGCCGGCAGCATTCTCGGAACCAGGGTCCAGCGCAAGGAAGACCCCAAGTTCCTGACCACAGGCGGCGTGTACGTCGACGACCTCACCGAGGAACTGCTCGACGGTGCGCTGCACGTCGTGTACGCCCGCTCGGCCGTCGCCCACGGCACGATCCTGTCGATCGACATCGACGGCGCCAAGGACATGCCCGGCGTCGTCGGCGTCTTCACCGCCGAGTCGCTCGGCCTCGAACCCGTCCCGTCGACGTACAACCCGATCGTCGCACGGACGCTGCTGGCCAGCGACAAGGTGCGCTACGTCGGCGAACCCGTCGTCGCCGTGGTCGCCGAGACGGTGGCCCAGGCCACCGACGCCGCCGAGATGGTGTTCGTCGACATCGACTTCCTGCCGACGCTCGTCGACATCGAGGCGGCCGCCGCCTCCGAGACCCTGATCTTCGAGGCTGCCGGCTCGAACGTGGTGTTCGACACCACCGCACTCGGCATGCCCGAGAACACCGCCACCGACGAGTTCTTCGCCGACTGCGACGTCGTCGTCACCGGTCGATTCCTCAACCAGCGCGTCGCCCCGTGCCCGCTCGAAGTGCGCGGCTCGGCCGTCACCTGGGTCGACGGACGCCTGTACCAGTGGATCTCGACCCAGCACGCCCAGGGCATCAAGGCCGGCATCGCCGCAGCCAACGGCGTCGACGGCGACCGGGTCCGGGTGATCACCCCCGACGTCGGCGGTGCCTTCGGCGCCAAGATCGGCACCTACGGCGAGGAGTTGGTGCTCGGCGCGATCTCGAAGGCGCTCGGCCGACCGGTGCGGTGGCGCGAGACCCGCAGCGAGTCGATGATGGGCCTCGGTCACGGCCGCGCCCAGCTGCAGTACGTCACCATCGGCGGCACGCGCGAGGGCAAGGTCACGCACTACCAGCTGCACCTCTTCCAGGACGCCGGCGCCTTCGCCGACATCGGCGGCGTGCTCGGGTTCGCCATGACCCGGCCGATGGCGTCGGCGGTCTACGACATCCCGAACATCGAGGTTCGGGCCACCACCGTGATCACCAACACCACACCGACGGTGCCCTATCGCGGCGCCGGACGCCCCGAGGCGACCGCCGCCGCCGAGCGCGCGATGGACATGTTCGCCGCCGAGATCGGCAAGGACGCCGCCGAGGTGCGCCGCATGAACCTCATCGGCGAAGTTCATGGAATCGCACACCACGGCGATCGGCCAGACCTACGACGTCGGCGACTTCGAAGGGGCGCTCGACAAGGCGCTCGAGGCGGCCGGCTACACCGAGCTGCGCGCCGAACAGGCTCGTCGCCGTGCGGCCGGCGACGACAAGCAGCTCGGCATCGGCGTCAGCGTCTACGTCGAGATCACCGGTGGCGTCGACCCGATGGGCGAGGCGGCCAAGATCGAGGTGCAGGACGACGGTTCGGCGCTCGTGTACACCGGCACCTCGCCGCACGGGCAGGGCCACGACACGTCGTGGTCGATGATCGCCAGCGATCAGACCGGCATCCCGATGGACAAGATCACGCTGATCTGGGGTGACACCGACCTCGTGCCCGAGGGCGGCGGCACGATGGGGTCGCGGTCGCTGCAGGTCGGCGGGTCCGCCGTGAACAAGGCGTCGATCGAGCTGGTCGAGATGGCCCGCAACCTCGCCGCCTCGCTGCTCGAAGCCGACGAGGGCGACATCGTGCTCGACAAGGACAACGGGACGTTCCACGTCGCCGGCACACCCGCGGTCGCCAAGACCTGGGCCGAGCTGGCCGTCGCGGCGAAGACCCACGAGGGGTTCGGTCGCATCCCGGCGAGCCTCGAGGGCAACCATGCGCCGACCCTCGGCATCGACACCCGCTTCGACGCCGGCCAGCCGACCTTCCCGTTCGGCGCCCACGTCGCCGTCGTCGAGGTCGACACCGGTACCGGCCAGGTGAAGCACCTGCGCCAGATCGCCTGCGACGACGCCGGCCGGGTCGTCAACCCGATGCTGCTCGACGGCCAGATCCACGGCGGCATCGCCCAGGGCACCGCACAGGCGCTGCTCGAAGAGGTCCGCTACGACGACGACGGCAACCCGGTCACCTCCAACCTCGCCGACTACGGCATGATCTCGGCCGCCGAGCTGCCGAGCTTCGAGGTGATCCACATGGAGACCCCGACGTTCGTCAACCCGCTCGGCGCGAAGGGCATCGGCGAGTCCGGCACCATCGGCTCGACGCCGGCGGTGCAGTCGGCCGTCATCGACGCGCTCGGCCACCTCGGCGTCCGCCACATCGACATGCCCGCCACCGCCGAGAAGGTCTGGCGCGCCATCCAAGACGCCACCGTCTGAATGAGACGCGGGGTCTGACCCCGCGTCTCATTCGAGCGCTCACCGAGGAGCCGAATGCCATGACGACCACCGACCACGAGCGTACCGAACCGACCACCGCACGCACCCGCGCGCACTTCACGAGCTTCGAGAGTCGACGGCCGAGGACTGGGCGATCATCACGCCGCAGCTGGCGATCACCCAGTCGTTCGTCGCCGATCGCGTCATCGGGCTGATGCGCGACCTGGAGTTCGACCACGGCGGTTTCCCGGTCAACCGACTCGAGCACAGCCTCCAGACCGCAACCCGCGCCGAGCGCGACGGCCGCGACGACGAGTACGTGCTGTGTGCGCTGCTGCACGACATCGGCGACACGCTGAGCCCGTACAGCCACCCCGACATCGCCGCGGGCATCCTCAAGCCGTTCGTGTCGGAGGCCAACCACTTCATGGTCAAGAACCACGGCGTGTTCCAGGGCTACTACTTCTGGCACCACATCGGCGCCGACAAGGACGCCCGCGAGCAGTTCCGTGACTCGGAGCACTTCGAGTACACCGAGGAGTTCTGCGCCAAGTACGACCAGACCGCGTTCGACGCCGACTACGACAGCAATCCGCTCGAACACTACGAGCCCCTGATCCGCGAGCATCCTCCACGGCCGCTGACCGTTCACGACCCGGGGTCAGACGCCCGGGCGTGACACGCGGGCTACGGTCGCCGTCGTGAACTACAGCCCGATCGGCCGACTCCAGCGAGCCGTCGCCATGGTGCTCGCCGTGATGGTGATCGGCACCATCGGCTACATGCGTTCGGGATGTCGTTCACCGACGCCGTCTACCAGACCGTCACCACGGTCACCACCGTCGGCTTCCGCGAGCTCGAGGACTTCAGCGTTCTCGAACAGTGGTTCACGATCTTCATCATCGTCGTCGGCGTGTCGACGGTGCTCTACACCTTCACCCTCGCCGTCCAGGTCGTGGTCGACGGACAACTGCGGGACTTCCTCGGGAGACGATTCATGGATCGAGAGATCAACAAGCTCAGCGGTCACACCATCGTGTGTGGATGGGGTCGCGTCGGCCGAGCCGTTGCCGAAGACCTCGCCGAGGCCGGCCACGACGTCGTCGTCGTGGATCTCGACGGCGAGCGGCTCGACGAACATCCCGTTCCCGACCGTCGTCGGCGACGCCACACTCGACAGCACGCTTCGCGACCGCCGGCCTCGAACACGCCGCCGCGCTCATCGCTGCACTCGAAGGCGACGCCGTGAACCTGTTCGTCACGCTCTCCGCTCGCGCGATCAGGCCCGACCTCTTCATCGTCGCCCGCGCCCGCCAGGACGAGAGCGTCCCCAAGCTCGCCAACGCAGGGGCCGATCGCGTGGTGAACCCACAGGAACTCGGTGCGGCCCGCATGGCATCGTTCGTGGCCCGGCCGAACGTCGCCGAGTTCGTCGACGTCGTGATGCACGAACGCTCGCTGGAGTTCCGCATGCAGGAGTTCGACGTGCCGGAGACGTCGTCGCTCGCCGGCATGACGCTGCGTGACGCCGACCTGCGCAAGCAGACCGGCGTCCTCATCCTGGCCCTGCGGCGCGTCGACGGCTCGTTCACCACCAACCCCGATCCGGACCTCGTGATCGAACCGCACCAGGTGTTGATCGCCGTCGGCACCGACGACGACATCGCCCGCCTCGACGACCTGATCGCCCGATGACGCACGTCCTGCTCGACCTCGACGGCACGCTGTCGGACTCGTCGCTCGGCATCGGCCGATCGCTCCAGCACGCCTTCTCCGTGTGCGGCTACGAACCACCCACCGACGAGCAGGTCCGATCGGTCATCGGGCCGCCGTTCGAGCTGAGCTTCCCGACACTCGGCATACCGGTCGACGACATCGAGCGTGTCGTGGCGGTCTACCGCGAACGCTACGAGGACATCGGACTGTTCGAGAACGACGTGTATCCCGGCGATCGCCGCGATGCTCGACGAGTTGCACGACTCCGGCCTCACCCTCTCGCTCGCCACGGCCAAACCGCAGTCGACCGCGATCCGCATCGTCGAGCACTTCGGGTTCACCGACTACTTCACGATTCAGGCCGGCGCCACGATCGAAGTCGGTTCGCGGTCGTCGCACGAAGGCCGAGGTGATCACGTACGCGTTGAGCGAACTGGGCATCGGTCACCCCGCAGGATCGGTCAGCGCGTGATCATGATCGGCGACCGCGACCACGACGTGGAGGGCGCCCAGCGACAACGGCATCGACTGCATCGGTGTCACCTGGGGGTTCGGATCGGTCGACGAACTCACCACTGCGGGCGCCGTCGCGCTCGTGGACTCCCCCGGCGAAGTTGCCGGAGCTGTCGCGGCGACGTACCGTTCCTGACGGCCATGAGCACCACCGCCGATCGTCCCCCGATGACACCCACGAGCACCGGCACCAGCGCGGTGTCGACGTCGGCGCCGGATCGCTTCATGCGCAGCGTCCTGCGCCTCCCCGAAGGCCAGACGGCAACCGCCGCCGAGGCCCGATCCGCGTTCCAGAAGTCGCTGTTCATCAGCACCTGTCGATGCACGCTGATGTACATCGTGTTCCCGTTCGTCCTGCCCGCCGTCGGGATCGCTCGCGGCGTCGGACCGATCATCGGGGTCGTCATCGGCATGTTGGCGATCGTGTCGATCACCTACAGCATCCGGCGATTCTGGCGGGCGAACCACTCGAAGCGCTGGCACTACACGATCTTCGGACTCACCATCATCGGGTTCCTGATCTTCCTCGCCTTCAAGGACATCGCCACCATCACCTGAGCGCACCCGCGCGTTCGCACCCTCGGTTGCAACCGGTGTCGGAAGATGGTGCATGATGTGGGCCGGGCCGAGGCCCGGACATCACACCGAACGACATGGGGGCACCAGTGGAGATCACCGTCACGGTCAACGGCACACCGCAGACACACGACGTGGAGCCACGCCTGCTCCTCGTGCAGTACATCCGCGAGGTCGTCGGGCTGACCGGCACCAACATCGGCTGCGACACCTCGTCGTGCGGCGCCTGTTCGCTCCACCTCAACGGTGAGGCGGTCAAGAGCTGCACCGTGCTGGCCGTCCAGGCCGACGGCCAGGACATCCGCACCATCGAGGGCATGGCCGCCGCCGACGGCACGCTGCATCCGATGCAGCAGGCGTTCATGGAGAACCACGGCCTGCAGTGCGGGTACTGCACGCCCGGCATGGTCATGGCCGCGACCAGCCTGCTCGAGGAGAACCCGAACCCGACCGAGCAGGACGTGCGCCTCGGTCTCGAAGGCAACCTGTGCCGCTGCACCGGCTACCACAACATCGTGAAGTCCGTCCTCGCCGCTGCGTCGGCGAACGCCTGAGCACGCACAACGTCACGCCGTGACGACTGACTGGATGGGGGTCCAGCGATGACCATGACCGAGGAACCGACCACCACCGGCGTGATCGGCACACGACTGCTCCGCAAGGAAGACCCGGTCCTGCTGACCGGCGAGGCGGTCTTCGCCAACGACATGAAGGTGCCGGGGGCGCTCCACATGGCCGTGCTGCGCAGCCCGTACGCCAGCGCCGCGATCGTGTCGATCGACACCTCGGCTGCCGCCGCGATGCCCGGCGTGCGCGCCGTCTACACCGGTGCCGACCTCGCCGATCAGTGGGCGGCGCCGATGCCGTGCGCCTGGGCCGTCACCGAGGACATGCTCAACCCGCCGCACCATCCGATCGCCATCGACGCCGTCCACTACGTCGGTGACGGCGTCGCCGTCGTGCTCGCCGACAGCGACACGATCGCCCACGACGCGATCGAGGCGATCGACGTCGAGTACGACTCGCGTGAACCGATCATCGAGCTCGAAGACGCCCTCTCCGACCGCGTGCTGGTCCATCCCGACCTCGGCACGAACTCGTCGTACACGTGGAACCTCCTCATCGAGGAGACCGACGGTGCTGTCCAGAAGGCCTTCGACGACGCGGCGCTACACGGTCAGCGAGCGGTACGTCCAGCAGCGACTGATCCCGATGGCGATGGAGCCGCGGGCCGTCGTCGCCATCCCGCAGCCGTTCGGTGGCGACCTGACGCTGTACACCTCCACGCAGATCCCCCACGTGCTCAAGGTGATGGTCGCCGTCACGCTCGGCGTGCCCGAGCACCAGCTCCGCGTGATCGCCCCGGCCGTCGGCGGCGGGTTCGGCTCCAAGCTCGACGTGTACGCCGAGGAGCTGCTGTGCGTCGCACTGTCGCGCAAGCACGGTGTTCCGGTGCGCTGGAACGAGACCCGTTCCGAGAACACCGTCGCCACGATCCAGGGGCGCGGCCAGATCCAGCACATGGAGCTCGCCGCCGACGCCAACGGCAAGCTGACGGCCATGCGGGTCCGCCTCACCGCCGACATGGGCGCCTACCTGCAGCTCGATCACGCCGGGCATCCCGATCCTCGGCGCCTTCCTGTACGCCGGCGTGTACGACCTTCCCAAGGCGTACGACTTCTCGTGCACCGGCGTGTTCACGAACCTCACCCCGACCGATGCGTACCGAGGCGCCGGGCGCCCCGAGGCGACCTACGCCATCGAGCGGGCGATGGACGCGCTCGCCGCCGAGGTGGGCGTCGACCCGCTCGAACTCCGGCGTCGCAACTTCATCCGCAAGGAGCAGTTCCCGTACGAGGCGTGCACCGGGCTCGTCTACGACTCCGGCGACCACGACGCGTGCTGCCACCATCGCCGCCGACATGATCGACTACGCCGGGGTGCGGGCCCGCCAGGCCGAGCAGAACGTCGAGGGGGCCACCAAGCGGCTCGGGCTCGGCGTGTCGACCTACTTCGAGATGTGCGGCCTCGCCCCGTCACGGGTGCTCGCCTCGCTCAACTACTCCGCCGGCGGCTGGGAGGCTGCGACCGTGCGCATCCTGCCGACCGTCCAAGGTGCAGGTCGTCACCGGCACGTCACCGCACGGCCAGGGCCACGAGACGTCGTGGTCGATGATCGTCGCCGACAAGCTCGGCATCGACCCGGCCGACGTCGACGTGCTGCACTCCGACACCACGATCGCCCCGCTCGGCATGGACACCTACGGCTCGCGCTCGCTGCCCGTCGGCGGTGTGGCCGTGTCGATGGCCTGCGACAAGGTGATCGACAAGGCGAAGCAGATCGCTGCGCACCAGATGGAGGCGAACGTCGACGACCTCGAGTTCGTCGGCGGGGTGTTCCGCGTGGCCGGATCGCCCGACAAGGAGATGCCGCTCGCGGCGATCGCGTTCGAGGCGTTCACCGCCCACAACCTGCCCGACGGCCTCGAACCCAACCTCGAGGCGCAGGTGACCTACGACCCGCCGAACTTCTCGTGGCCCTTCGGCACGCACATGTGCCTCGTCGAGGTCGACACCGAGACCGGTGCGGTCGACGTGCTGCAGTACATCGCCGTCGACGACTGCGGCACCCAGGTCAACCCGATGATCGTCGAGGGCCAGGTGCACGGCGGCGTCGTCCAGGGTCTCGCCCAGGCGCTGTACGAGGGCGCCGAGCACGACTCCGACGGCAACCTGCGTACGTCGACCCTCGCCGACTACCTCGTGCCGGCGGCGAGCGACGTGCCGTCGATCACCACCGGCCGCTCGGTCACGCCGTCGCCGACGAACCCCCTCGGCGTGAAGGGTGTCGGTGAGGCCGGCACCATCGGAGCGGCGCCCGCCGTGATGAACGCCATCGTCGACGCACTCTCGGGCCTCGGGGTCCACGACGTGTCGATGCCCGCCAGTCCGAACACGGTGTGGAATGCCATCCATGCCGCACAATCCACCACCAGCCCCAACGGAGGCCCCCAGTGATTCCCGCCGCATTCGACTACGTCCGCGCCGAGTCGGCCGAGGAGGCGATCAGCCTCATCGCACAGCACGGCGACGAGGCCAAGTTCATCGCCGGCGGGCACAGCCTGTTGCCGATGATGAAGCTCCGTCTCGCTCAGCCCAGCGTGTTGATCGACATCGGCCGACTCAGCGATCTGTCCTACATCCGCGACGACGGTGACCAGATCGCGATCGGGGCGATGACACGGCACATGGATGTCGAGACGTCCGACATCCTCGCAGCAGCACGTGCCGCTGCTCGCCCACGCCGCCGGCCACGTCGGCGACCCGCAGGTGCGCCACCGCGGCACGATCGGCGGCTCGATCGCCCACGCCGACCCGGCCTCCGACCTTCCGGCCACCACGCTGGCGTTGGGTGCGACCTACGTCGCCCAGGGCCCGAACGGCACCCGCGAGATCGCCGCGGCCGACTTCTACCAGACGTTCTTCGAGTCGGCCCTGAACCCCGACGAGGTCCTCATCGAGATCCGGGTGCCGAAGATGAACGGCGCCGGTTGGAGCTTCCAGAAGTTCAACCGGCGGGCGCAGGACTGGGCGATCGTCGGTGTGGCCGCGTGGCGCAACGGCGACCAGGCCGGTGTCGGCCTCGTCAACATGGCGTCCACCCCGGTGCTCGCCACGAGCGTGGCCGCCGCAATCGCCGGCGGTGCCAGTGTCGCCGACGCCGCCGAACTGGCAGCCGCCGACGCCGACCCCCAGGCCGACCTCAACGCCAGCGTCGAGTACCGCCAGCACCTCGCCAAGGTCCTCACCCGCCGCGCCCTCGACACCGCCTCCGCCTGACGGTGACGCCCGGGGTCCGACCCCTGGCGTCACACGACGCGGAATCGTCGATTGTCGTGCGACACTGGGGCGATGGTGACGACGGAGCCGGTGCCGACCGGCAACACCTACGACAAGTACGCCTCGACGAATCCGCTCGAGAAGCGGATGATGCGCGGGTTCTTCGCCGCGTTCGACTCGATGCTCGACGCCGCGAGCGCCGGTCCGGGCGCCCCACGACGGATCCTCGAGATCGGTGTCGGTGAGGGCATCGTCACCAGCCGGGTGATCGAACGATTCCCGGCGGCGACCGTCCTCGGCCTCGACCTGCCCGACGACCAACTCGCGCAGGACTGGAAGGCGCGCGATCTCTCGTGCGTGTTCGGCGACGCCACGACCCTGCCGTTCCCGAACGATTCGTTCGACCTCGTGCTCGCCATCGAGGTGTTCGAGCACCTCGGCGACACCGCCGGCGCGCTCCACGAACTGCATCGTGTGTGCTCGGGTTCGTTGATCGCATCGGTGCCGTTCGAGCCGATCTGGCGCGCCGGCAACATGGCCCGCGGCCGCTACTGGCGCGACCTCGGCAACACACCGGGCCACATCAACCACTGGACCAACCGTGGATTCGCCAAGCTCGTCGCCACCCAGTTCGACGTGGCCCAGACCGCCACGCCGCTGCCGTGGACGATGGTGCGCGCCACCCCGATCGAATGACCAGGTCGCGTCTCGTCAACCTGCTCGGCATCGCCATCGGCGTCGCCGGGCTGACGTTCGTCGCCGTCAGGATCGTCCAGGACCGCGAGGAGATCGCCGACGCGCTCTCGTCGTCCGACCCGATCTGGCTCGTCGTCGCGGTCGTCGTCCGGGCTCGCCGCGATGGCCCTCCTCGGCGTCAACTGGCTGCTGATCGTCCGCCACGGCGGCGCGCCCGCACCGTGGCGACGGGGCCTGTACTGGTTCTTCGTCGGCCAGCTCGGCAAGTACGTGCCCGGAGGGATCTGGCCGATCGTCGGCCAGGCCGAACTGGCCCACCGGGATCGCACTCCCCGGCCGGTCGCCTACTGGTCGACCGCGATGTCGATGGTGGCCACGCTGCTCGGCGCCGTGGCGGTCGCGGGCCTCGCCGGGATGGTGTCGCCCGCCGGTTCACGGCTCGTGCCGATCCTGTCTCGGCACTCGCGTTGGTCGTCGGGTTCGCGGCCCTCGCGTCGCGACGGATCCGCGATGCGACTGCACCGTCTCGCCGACCGCCTCACCTCGCGTGAACTGCGCCTGCCCGATGCGGTCTGGTTCGCCGGCATCGTGGCCCGGTACCTGCCGGTGTGGGTCCTGTTCGCCGGCATGAACATCTTCTCGGTCCGCGCCCTGGGCGGCACGCTCGACGCCGATCTCGTCATCACCCTGATCTACGCGACCTGCGTGTCGTGGATCGCCGGATTCGTCATCATCGGCCTGCCCGGCGGCCTCGGCGTTCGTGAGGCCGTGTTCATCTCGATGATGACCGCCCCGCTCGGCGCCGGCCTGCGCGGTGTCGGTCGCCGTCATCAGCCGGGTCGTGTCGGTCGCCGTCGACCTCCTCGGCGCCGCCATCTCGGTCGCGGTGAGCCGAACGGCGCCGCCACCGGCGATCGACCACGGCGAGGCCGAGACCGCCACCAGTTACGCTGCGCCGTGATGTCGAGCCCCGTGAACACGGCCAAGCCGATCAAGCTGATCATCCAGATCCCGTGCTTCAACGAGGAGGAGACGCTGCCGCTCACGGTGGCCGACCTTCCGCCGCGAGGTTGCGGGCGTCGATGTCGTCGAGTGGCTCGTGATCGACGACGGCAGCAGCGACCGCACGGTCGAGGTCGCCCACGAACTCGGCGTCGACCACGTGATCTCCCACCCCCACAACCGAGGGCTGGCGGCCGCCTTTCTCACCGGGATCGACGCGTGCCTGCGGGCGGGCGCCGACGTGATCGTCAACACCGACGCCGACAACCAGTACCAGGGATCGTCGATCCCCGATCTCGTCGCTCCGGTGCTGTCGGGCGACGCCGAGATGGTCGTCGGCGAACGGCCGATCGAATCGATCGACGACTTCTCACGCGTCAAGAAGCTCCTCCAACGCCTGGGCAGTTCCGTCGTCCGACGATTCTCCGGCACCGGCGTGCAGCGACGCGGCGAGCGGGTTCCGGGCGTACACCCGCGACGCGGCCATGCGCGTGCAGGTCTTCGGTCGCTACACGTACACGATGGAAACGATCGTGCAGGCCGGCTGGAACGGCATCGCCATCACCTCCGTGCCGATCGGCGTGAACCCCAAGACGAGGGAGTCGCGCCTGGTCAAGAGCACCGCGCGCTACATCTGGCGTTCGGCGCAGGCGATCATCCGCAGCTTCGCGCTCTACAAACCCTTCCGCTTCTTCTTCCTCGTCGGCCTCGTGCCGTTCGTCATCGGCACCCTGCTGCTGTTGCGCTGGCTCGGGCTGTACCTCCTCGAGGACGACTACACGAGCCGTGTGCCGAGCCTGCTCGGCGGGATCGGCCTGATCGTCGTCGCCGCCCAGGTGTGGGCCGTTGCGTTCCTCGCCGACCTGCAAGCCGCGAACCGTCGCGTCCTCGAGGACCTCCGGCTGCGCGCCCGCCGCATCGACTACGGCGACGCCACTGCCACAACCTCCGATCCAGCCAACCACCCCCAAAATTCGGAGTAGATGTCGCTCCGTGCGCAAGGTTCGCTCCGAATTTCGGGGTCAGGGCGAGGGTCCGAACTCGATCTGGGTGTTGAATCCAGTGCTCCGTCAGCGCTGCAGCGAGGCGATGAGGCCGCTCGACGGTGCGACGTCGCCGGCGTGGAGTTCGGCCCAAGCGGCCTGAGCGGCCGCGGGCCCACGGCGTTCGTCGATCGTGAGCCAGTCGTAGCTGTCGGCGATGAACGCCGTCAGCGCACCGTGCATCCGCTGCCGGTAGCCCTCGGCACCCCACTCGGCAAGGCGATCGGCAACCGCTCCCGGCGCGAAGAACATCTCGGGTGTCGGTCCGTGCTCCACCATCACGGGCACGGCATCGTGATGGCTCTTGCCGACCACCATCGAGTAACGGACGTCATCACCCAGACGAGCGTGCACGGCGGCCACGGCGGAGCCGAGACCGGCCATGTCGATGACGATGCTCGGGACCTGGACGATGTCGGTGAGCTGGTCGTATGTGACCACATCGTCGTAGTACCCCACGCCCTGCACGAAGTCGACGTTGCCGGGTGAGGTGACCCCCACGAGTCGCACGCCGCCGGTGAGCTTGGCCGATGCGGCATACCCGATTGCGGTCTTGCTGCTGGCCGACAACACG
>CAVVFL010000012.1:0-155037 GCA_963747375.1 Ilumatobacteraceae bacterium | reverse complement strand
CCATCGACAGTTCGTCGAGGGTGTCGAACACACGGCCCCCGCCAGCGCCGCCTCCGACGACGAGCACGATCGCTGCGACCGCGGCGTCAGCGGTCGGGTGGCCGATGTCGTCGGCCAACTCGGCGAGTGCCTCCGGCAACGGTCGCCCCTGCCGGCGACGCAGCAAGAACCGATGCATCGGATCGGCCAGCACACCCGACGCATCCTCCGCGACCAACTCCACGGCGTTCTCGATCGCGACCGACGAACGGCGCACCACATCGCGCAGGTCTTCGAGCCACTGCGCGACGGCCTCGATCGTCGCACGGTCGTCGGCGTTGTCGGTTGAGCCGAACAGCCAACGCCACGACCCGACGAACACCGTCGCTGCGACCGCCGCCACCGGCCACCGAGTGACCGCCAACACGACGAAGCCGACCAGCACAGCGGCGAGCAGCAGCCTGTTGGAGGACTCGTCGACGAACCTCGGTCTCGTGAGACGAGGCGCGGTCGGTGTGAACGCCATGAAGAGCGCGCCGACACCGGTAGCGGCGAGCACGCCGGCGACGAGAGCGATCCAGAGTGCGTCGGTCATCGAGCGGCGCTCACTTCGAGTGGCTTGTAGGTGTCGTCGGGCTGCGTCCACCACCGGTTCGAGAACTCCGGGTCATGGCGACGAAGTCGCGCGCATCATGGCGGCTTGCGGTTCGTTCAACGGTCGGGCCCGATGATCAGGCGCACCGTCGACTTCGCCGTAGATACGATGCAGCACGAACCGTTCGCCGGCGTTCTCGACCGACGGGGCGACGATCTCGGACACCCAGCGACCCTCGGCGTTCGAGCCGTCGAGCGCGACGACGAGGTCGATGGCTCGGTACACCTGCGTCTTGACGTCCGGGGCGGCCTGGTGGGTGTCGGACGCGATGAGGTTCACGAGGTTGTCGAGTGCGTCCTCGGCGTCGGTGCCGTGGACGGTTCCCATCGCTCCCTGCCCGGTCTGCATCGCCCGCACCAGCGGTGCGCCCTCACCGCCGCGGACCTCGCCGACGATGATCCAGTGCGCCCGGGTACGCATCGCCGGTCGCATCGCTTCGGCCGGCGTGTACCCCTTCGAGTCGATCGTCGTCGGGAGGCGTTCCTGGTACGCGATCACGTAGGGGTGCTTGCCCATCTGTAACACGTTGAGTTCGAAGTCGGATTCGATCGTGGTGATCACCTGTGACGCGTCGATCTCGGCGATCGTCGCCCGTAGCCACGTCGTCTTGCCTGACCCCATCGGCCCGACGAACACGATCCCCAACCCCGCAGCAACGCCGGCTCGTAGTAACTCGACGATGCCGGCGTCGGCGGCGCCGCGGTCGTACAACTCGTCGAGCGCCGCGCCGAACAGCGCCGCGCGGCGGATCGCGATGTACGGGCGCTGCACGGGATCGAAGCCGCCGGCATGGAAGCGGACACCGGGCTCGAGTTCGAAGTCGACCTCGTGGTTCTCGATGTTGAACGGGCGACCTGCTTGGACGGCCACGTCGTAGATGATCCGCTCGAGGTCCCGGTCCCGCGAGACGAGCGGCGGCGACTCCGTGACCGAACCATCCAGTTCTTCGACGCGTACCGGGGCGGAGCCGAAGACCAAGATGTCGGTGACGTTCTGGTTGCGTAGCGGACCCATCAGTTTCGGGATCGTGAACAACCCGGCGATGATCTGATCGACGACCTCGACCTCTTCACTTGCGGACAGCACCGGCAGGCGTTGCTCACGGCGCTGTTGTGCGACCTCGGGCAACACCTCACGTTCGAGGACGAGTCGGGTGCGTTCCTCGCGTAGCTGTGTCTCCTCGCCGGTTTCGTTGCGACCCTTCAACGGCAGCCGCTCACCGAACTCGCGACGGATCCGATACGCCAGTACCTCCAACTCGGTGTCCACCGGGTCAACCGTCATGCCAACACCTCCGCCGACCGGGTGCCGACGAGCTCACCCACCGTCGAGACGGCCGACCGGACGAGCGCGAACCGGCGGATCGAACGATGATCGAGCGAGCCTCCACGATGGAGGTGATCGATCACCTTCGGTTCCCACGGCCACCACCCGACCAACCGGGTACCGAGTTCGCCTGCCACCGATCGATCGAACCGCTCCGCCGACGCAATCGGTGCGTCGATGACGAGGAGCCGTGCGGTGTCGAGCGACAGCCCGGCGACACCCGGAGCCGACTGGCCCTTCGAGTCGATCCACGCGACCGTGCTCGTCAACGCAGCCGGCTCCGGTGTGGTCACCATGACCAGCACATCGGCACGTTCGATGATCGGCCACGTCGGTACCGAACCACCACGCAGCGACCCGACATCCACCACCACCGTCCCATCGAGACGACGCAGCGCGTCAACCCACGGAGTGCGAGGTGATGCAATCGCCGACCACGCCTGGAACGAATCCCACGGCCCCGTCACCACATTCACTCGTCCAAGCCGCCGAGCCGACGCTTCAAGCGCACGGACAGCGCTCTCGCCGATCGGGTCGAACGCCACGCGGCCCAGCGAGTTGCAGCCCGCCAAGTCCGTAGCTCGACTTGCCAGCACACCTCCGGCCGGGTCGGCCTCCACGAACCACGACTGATCTCCCCCAGCCGCCACGGCAGCGGCCAGCAACAACGCCGACGTCGTCGTGCCCGTGCCTCGCCACGAACCGACCGCGATCAGCGTCACTGCTCGGCCCCCAACGGCTGGATCACCACGACCAGTTCGTCAGTGCCCGCCCACGTCCCCACCAGCGCCGCGTCCGGCTCAGCGACGGCCAAGGTGATCGACGCTTCAGCGGTCTCCGAGAACGACACCGCGACGACCCGAACTGGGATCGCCGACGGTGAGTCCGTCGCACGGTCCATCGTCGACACCGCCAGCCCGGTGTCACCGCGCTGGATCTCCTCGGGATACCGACCAGCCCGCAACACCGCGCCAACGAGTCGTTCACCTTCGAAGGTGTCAGGAGCGCCCGCGACCATCGACGGACCCAACAGGTCACCCGGTGCGAGATCACCAACAGCGACAGCGCCCACGATGTCGGAGCGTTGCGATTCGAGATAGATCCGCCCGAAGCCGCTGTCGTTCGAGATGCCCGTCACACCGATCGCCGAGTCCGGGATCTGCTCACCCGCTGGCACCGGCTCGACGACCATCAACACCTGGGTGCGATCAGACGCGCTCGACACCGCCCACAGCACGAGCATCACGCTCAGCACGAACACCCCGCCAGCGGCGAGTAGCCACGGGACCTTGAGCTTCGGTCGCGGCGACGACGGTCTCGACGTCGGCGCGTGGCTCGGACGGACCGTATGGGTCAGCGACATGGTCGAGGCTCCTCACTCATTGACGTTCACCGCCACCAACTCGCCCACCCGGAACGTCACCGGCTCCGACGCCCACACATAGTTCGGCTGCGTCTCCACCGATCCCGACGCCCAGAACGTCACCGCGAACGTCTGCCGTGCCGTGACTGTCACCTCGCCCGGCCCGGGCGGCGTCCATTCACACGACCGGTTGCTGCCCGGTTCGGCGAAGTCGGCCAGATCGTTCGGTCGCTGCGGGAACTCGATCGTCTCTCCCACCGGATAGTCGTCACCCGCCGCTACGCATGCGATGACACCCGAGAACGGCGGTGACGGCCGGTCAGGATCGGGGACGAACTCGACCAAGAAGTCGAGTTCGACCGGGCGGGTGATGAGGTACAGCTCCCAGCCGCGGTAGTAGACGGCGTTCGACCGCTGCGTCCGCCACGCCGAACCGTTGATCGCCAACCACGCCGGGTTCCGCACCACCAGGCCACCCCACTCGCCCACCACCTTGTTCTCATACACGGCGAGCGGCTCCAGTTGCAGACCGTTGTAGAGGTTCGTCAACTGCGGACGAGGGTCGAGCATCGGGTCCGTCGCCGGAATCTGAACGAAGCCTCGGAAGTTGCCGCCGTAGAACGTGTCGGCGCAGTACACCGAGAATGTCCGAACCGTGTCCGTCAGCGATGGCCCGGTCAGACCGACCAGGTCGAAGTACGGCGGGATGTTCCTGTATTCGAAGACCCCCTCGATGAAGATGAACTTCGTCGACCGAATCGCATACTGCTCCTCGATGATGCCCAACGAATTCGGATCATCACCCTCAGCGATCCCCGAACACTCCGCCGCCGGACCACCCCCGTAGTTCCGAAACGCCGACCCACCCGGGATCGACGTGAACACACCCAGACCACCCGACGCATTGCGAATGTGAACCTGACGGGCGCCCGGGATCAGCGGCGGCCCACCGCCGTCGTCGGGGCCAGCGTGCGCGACCGATACGCCGACGACCGTCACACACAGTGCGACGACGAGGGCGATCGCTACACGCATGCCCTCTCGTCTCGGGTCAGCCGCTCGACGATCCACTCGTCGCCCACTTTCACGATCGACGCGATCTGCGGGAACTCCTTCACACCTGGCGTCTGTCCGTCGGCGAGAGATCCGTTGCTGTTGACGAAGACGGTTCCGTCGAGTTGGCAGTCGAAAATGAACGCCTCTGTGTCCGAGCGCGGATCTGCGATCACGACCGGACGCAGGACGATCCCGTCCGTCAGATCGAGGTACTGACCGGCGGCGGACTTCGGCTCGAAGATGTTCTCGGCGAGCCGTGCTCCACCGTCGGCGAGAGACGCCTTCACGCGGTCGCTGGGTTCGGCCGGCATCGGGTTCATCGACGCTTGCTCGTGATAGGCGGCCTGCGCCTCGGCGTAGGCAGTGATGATCTCCACGTCCTCGGGGAGCGGCGGGACGACGTTCGCATCGCTCGCGTCCGGCTCGGTCGGAACGAAGATCCACACATTGTCGATCAATTCGACGATCTCGCCCGGCGTGTCGACACCGGGCGCTCCATCGACCGGCGTGCCAAGGCCAGCGGGAAGGAAGCCTCCGGGCTCGACGGCTGTCGTAGTCTCGGTCGGCGGCTCAGTCGGCCTCGTGGTCTCGGCGACCGTGTTCGGCATCGTGGTCACGTCTGTTTCGCTCGGGCCTCCGTCATCGGTCGTCGGTGCGACTGTCGGAAGGGGCGCAGTCACTTCGGGATCGGCGTTGCCGGAACCGGCGCAAGCGGCCAATCCCGCTACGAGTACGAGCGCCAAGCTGCGAATCGGCTTCATGCGACGAGTCCCTTCTGGACAAGAACAATCGAAACGAGCAGCGCTACCAACGTCCCGATGAACAGACTCGGACCAAGTGCGCGCGGACCTGACGGTCGAGCGAGCCGCGTTGCGCACGCAACAGTCAGGGCAACCACCGCCATGAGCACGGCCGCCGGCCACCACCACGGCGCGATCAACGCTCCAGCAACCGCAGCGAACTTCACGTCGCCGAACCCGAGCGCTGATGGATCGACCAGATGAACCAGCAGGAACGGTGCCGCCCCCATCACAGATGCAGCCAAGGCAGAGTCGACCGCCCCGGCGAAGTACGCCGCCAGCGCAGCCAGGACAGCGGCGACGAGCAGGAAGCGGTTGGGGAGTCGGAAGGCCCTGACGTCGACGATCGCCGCAGCGCACAACAGGCACAACCCGGAGGCCACGGCGATCCTCGTCGGCCCCGAGACGGTCGTTGCGCCGACCAGCACAGCCACGACCGACATCGCACACCCGGCGACGAGCGCTGCAGAGAGGTGCTCATCCCACGGCCGAGCACTTCGAACCGCAGACGGGCTCCGACGAATCATCGCGATCTGACCGGAGCGAACCTTGACCGATGGCTCATCGGTGAAACCAACCGACCGATACAGACGAGTCGCCGCCACGTTGTCCGTCCGTACCGTGAGCACGAGCGTGCGACCGTCGTCGTCGGCGAGCCGCGCGATCTCGGTCAGGAGAGTTCGGCCGAGGCCGACACCGCGCTCGGAGACTGCGACATTCGCCACGACGATCGACCGTGCCCCGACTCCACCCCACCGATTCGCATCGAAGATCCGCCCTACGCACGATGCGATCCCCGCCCCCACCATCGCCAAGACGACTGCGAGCAACGCCAGCGCGAGCGAACAGATTTCCGTCCGCGCCGGCGATCTCGACGAGCATCAAGCCAGGCACGCAGATCAGCCCGGCCAAGACCACTGCGGAAGCAAGAGCGCCTCGAGCAGTAGGAACGCTCGAGAGCGAGCAGACCGCGCCAGGCCGACCCATCATCCGCTCACACGTCGCCAGATGGAGCATCGACCGGGAGCGACTCATCTCGAACGCGTCTGAATGAACGCCCGACCCGGCTAGCAATCGACGAGGGGTGAGACGGCTCGATTCCCAGAACGACCACCACGACGAGGGAGGCCATCCTGAACCCGACACCTGTCGGACTGCGTCTGTGCGCAGGACAGTCACGACGTCTCCCGCAAGACCCGAACTCGCTGCCGCCCCGACGACCCCGGACCCTGCGTAGGCCACCGGCCACGCAGCGTCACCCAAAGAAACGTACAACGAACGTACGCGTTGTGCAAGGGCTCTACGAGCAAAGTGGGTCGATGCGTCCACACCTACCGAAGGCCCCACGAACCGCTGAACCGTTACAGAAGATCCGCCCGATCCTTCAGCTCGGCGGCAGCAGCTTCACCGGTCGTGCGCGCCCATCGTCATCGGTCCGCTCGATACTGATCAACGACGCCGCTTCGAGCACACGCCGATACGTCGACCACGAGCCCCGATTGATCTCGAACCTCGGCATGAAGTCCGCAGCCAATGCCTGCACCGATCCGTCGTCGTCAGCGAACTCGAAGAGTCCGACATAGATCGAGAACGCGCGCGCCCTGAACTGTCGCCGGCACCTCGCTCAGCGCTTCAACCTGCCGACGAGCTGCCACGAAGTCGATGCCGGATTGACGCATGTCGACGAGACCACTCCCTGCCGTCGCGCCCCTCATTGGCTAGAAAACTTAGCTGAGCATCGACGGGCCGCTCACGATTTTCGGTCGCGAGCGTAGGCGTCTCGTTCGGCATCCGACGAAGCAACAAGCAGTTACGCCATGGGGGATGGCTTCGTGCAGGTTGCAGAGGGCGACCTGCACGGGTGTGTGCCCTCCCAACACCCCCGCGCACGACCCGCCGGACCCGACCGCCGACGAGACACGACCCGGCCCGGCAGGCCGCCCCGGATGACGCCCGGACCTCACACCACCCGCCTTCACAAGGCCCGCCTCTGCACCGGCGCCACCCGAGGAACCGACTCACCGCGGCCTGAGCACCCGAAACTGCCCGCACCGCACGCGGCGCTTCCGACTGCTCGACCAGGCGCTCATGCGCCGCCCGACCAGCCTCGCTCAGGCGAAACAGCCGCGCCCCCCGGACCGACGGCGCGAAGCCCGACACCCCGACGATCAACTGCTCTCGGGCGAAGTACAGGACCTCGAACCGGTTCAATCGCCAGCGCCTTCACGGCGATGCTCGGCTGTATACCGAGACTGGTGGCGAGATCACCGAGGTCGACGTCGACACCTCCTGGTCGCTCCTCGAGTGTTCGCCCCAGGCGACGAGCGAGCAGCGTCGCCGTCGGACCGAGATACTCCGACCAAACCTGCTCGACGTACGGATCGCTCAGCATCCACCGGTCGTTGGCCTGCGCTGAGAGCGGCACTACGTGCAGGGTTAGATGTTCCGAGTCGTTGTCCATAGACCCGTAAAGGCGCACTTCGGTTCCGGACGCGACAGAAACCCAGCAGGACTACCCACCGTCGTCCGCCAGCATCAAAGCCAGGACGTCATCAGGTGACCGGGCGTGTCGAGTTCGATGGTTGTAGGACCGGCAGCGCCCGCAGCAGCTGTCCGTCCCGGTGTAGACACCCTGGCGGTCGATGCCAGTCGCTACGGTCAACACCGTATGGCCGCACTTAGAATCACCAACGGCGGTGACGCGTGACGACCTTCCGGCAGCTGCTTGAGTTCTTCGAGCAATCAGCGAAGACGCAAGCCGCGAAAGGGCAAGCGATTCGAGGACTTCTGCGAGGCGTTCCTGCAGATCGACCCGTAGTGGTCCGAGCGCTTCGACGCGGTGTGGGCCTGGCAGGACTGGCCGACCGACCCGTCGGGCTTCCCGATACCGGCGTCGATCTCGTCGCCCGCGAGCGAGGCACCGGCGACCTCGTTGCGATTCAGTGCAAGTTCTATTCGCCGTCGGCGGTGCTTCGTTGGGAGCACGTCTCGACGTTCGTCGCGATGCTGTCGCAGGACGTGTTCTCATCCGGGATGCTGATCTCGACGGCGGGCGCGGAGTCGTCGAACCTGCACAAGAACCTGACCGCGACGTCGAAGGACGTCACCTGGTTCCGGGTCGAGAACTTCGAGGAGTCCCGCGTCGACTGGAACCAGTTCCGGCCTGATGCGCCGACGCAGCTGAGCCTCGCTGACCGCAAGACGCTGCGCCCCCACCAACAGGCTCGCGATCGCCGACGTGGTCGCCGGCTTCGACGCTGGCGCGGACCGCGGCCAGATGATCATGGCGTGCGGCACCGGCAAGACGTTCACGTCGCTGCGCCTCGCCGAGCAGGTCGTCGGCGCCGGCGGCTCGGTGCTGTTCCTCGTGCCGTCGATCAACCTGTTGTCGCAGACCGTCGTCGAATGGGCGAACGACGCAGAGGTCCCGCTCGCGACCTTCGCTGTGTGTTCGGACCGTCACGCCGGCAAGCGCAGCAAGAACGACGAGGACATGTCGGCCAACGACCTCCAAGTCCCGGCATCGACCGATCGTCGAGTCGCTGATGAAGGAATGGCGCGCACGAGCAACGCCCTCACGCATGGGCGTCGTGTTCTCGACGTATCAGTCGATCGACGTCATCGCCGACGCCCAGGCGGCCGGGCTGGGCCGGTTCGATCTCATCATCTGCGACGAAGCCCACCGCACCACCGGCGGTACCGGACCAACCGCCGAGCAGTCCACGTTCGTGAAGGTGCACGACGACGCGATCGTCGCTGGCGCCAAGCGGCTCTACATGACCGCCACCCCACGCATCTACGGCGACCAGACCAAGGCGAAAGCGAAGCAACACGAAGTTGTGCTGTCGTCGATGGACGACGAGGCCACGTTCGGGCCGGTCTTCCACGAGTTGCCGTTCGGCAAAGCGGTCGCCGACCAGCTGCTCACCGACTACAAGGTGCTCGTTCTGGCCGTTAACGAAGACGCTGTGTCCGACGCTTTCCAACGCCAGTTCACCGAAGAAGGCGGCGGCGAACTGCCGCTCAACGACGTCGCCCGCATGGTCGGCTGCTGGCACGGACTCTCCAAACGAGGCCCGCAGTTCCGTGACGCCGGCGACGAACAACCGATGCGTCGAGCCGTTGCGTTCTCCTCGACGATCAAGCAGTCGAAGCGATTCACCGACGCACTCCCCAACGTGATCGCCGCCGCACTCGAAGAACGCAAGGATCGCAACGCCGTACGCGTCGAGGCCAAGCACGTCGACGGCACGACGAACGTCAAGATCCGACAGGAGGCGATCGCATGGCTCGAAGAGTCACCGGGCCAACGCGTCTGCCGCGTGCCTGTCGAACGCGAAGTGCCTCACCGAAGGTGTCGATGTGCCCGCGCTCGACGCGGTCGTGTTCTTGAATCCGCGCAAGAGCGTCGTCGACGTCGTCCAAGCAGTCGGGCGGGTGATGCGCAAGCTGGAGGGTAAGGACTTCGGCTACGTCATCTTGCCGATCGGCATCCCCGGCTCGATGTCACCCGAGGAAGCGCTACGCGACAACGAACGCTACGCAGTCGTGTGGGAAGTGCTACAGGCCCTCCGTTCGCACGACGAACGACTACGCGCCGAGATCAACAAGATCGACATCAACAAGACCTCGTCCAAGGTCAGCGTGATCGGGATCGGCCTCGCCGGCGGCGACGAGACCGACGACCCCGGAGTCACCACAACCGCCGACGGCGCAGCCGGCCAGATGTCGCTCGACCTCCCCGACCTCGCCGAGTGGCGCGACGCCCTCTATGCCCGCATCGTCGACAAGGTCGGTGATCGCCAGTACATGGAGCACTGGGCCAAAGACATCGCCGACATCGCCTCCGCCCAAGAGACCCGAATCCGGTCGCTGCTGGAACACCCCGAACAGAACCCGTCAGCAGTCGAACGATTCCAGGTCTTCCACACTGCGTTGAAGGACAACCTCAACGACGGCGTGAGCGCCGACGACGCGATCTCGATGCTGTCACAGCACCTCATCACCCGCCCCGTGTTCGAGGCACTGTTCGGCGGTGACGACTTCACCAAGGCGAACCCGGTCAGCCAGGTCATGCAGGCGATGGTCGACACCCTCGACGAAGCGAACATCGACGCCGAGACCGCAACACTCGACGGCTTCTACGAACACATCCGCATGCTCGTCGGCGGTATCGACTCAGCCGAGGGACGCCAAAAGGTCATCGCCGAGCTGTACGAGAAGTTCTTCAAGAAGGTCGTGCCCAAGACCGCTTCCTCGCTCGGAATCGTCTACACACCCGTCGAGATCGTCGACTTCATCAACCGAGCCGTCAACGACCTGCTCGACGAGCACTTCGACGGTGCCTCGCTCTCTGACGAAGGCGTCCACGTACTCGACCCGTTCACCGGCACGGGCACCTTCATCGCCCGCATGATCCAATCCGGACTGATCTCTCCGGACGCCCTCGCACGCAAGTTCCACCAGGAGCTGCACGCGAACGAGATCATGCTGCTCGCCTACTACATCGCCGCGATCAACATCGAGACCGCATTCCGCGGCGCAATGGAGCGACGCCGGCGATGCCGCTCGACATCTACGAGTCGTTCCCGGGGATCGTGCTCACCGACACGTTCCAGATGACCGAAGCCGACGACTCGATGGACACCGTCTTCTTCCCTCGAAACAACGCCACGAGCCGACCGCCAGAAGAGCCTCGACATCCGCGTCATCATCGGCAACCCGCCCTACTCGGTCGGCCAATCCAGCCAGAACGACGACAACGCCAACCTGCGGTACCCGACCCTTGATGCCAGCATCGAGCGCACCTACGCAAGGCGCTCGACAGCCACGCTAAAGAACTCGTTGTACGACAGCTACGTACGGGCGATCCGCTGGGCCTCGAACCGGGTCACGACATCGGCAGGCGGCGGCGTGGTCGGCTTCGTCACCAACGGGGGGTGGATCGACGGCAACACCGCCGACGGCATTCGCCACACCGTCGCCGAAGAGTTTCACTACGTGTACATCTTCAACCTCAGGGGCAACCAACGAACGAGCGGCGAGCAGAGTCGTAAGGAAGGCGGAAAGGTGTTCGGCTCGGGTAGCCGCAACACTGTCGCCATAACCCTGCTGGTCCGAAAGCCCGGCCCAGCACCGAAAGGCGGGGCACGTATCCTTTACCGAGACATAGGCGACTACTTGAGCCGTGAGGAGAAGCTGGAAATCGTCGATCGCTCGACCATGGTCGCGAATCCTTGGAAGCAGATCCATCCGAACGCTCATGCCGACTGGGTCAACCTGCGGGGCGATTCCTATGACGACCTGGTCCCGCTTGACGCCGGTCCAGATGCGATCTTCGGTCTTGTCTCAAACGGCCTGAAGTCGAATCGGGATGCTTGGGTATATGACTCGAGCCGTGTCGACCTTCGGCGCCGAGCAGAACAGATGGAGCAGACGTTTCGCACTCAGACGGATCGGTTTCAGGCAAGCGGTGGAGGGTCTGCCGACGATGCGAGTCGCTTCGTTGATCATGATCCAACGAAGTATTCGTGGTCGGCGAACGACTACGCCCGCGTGGCGTGCGGAGAAACCTTCGAGGTCTCGGACCAATCGCTTCGGCAAAGTCTGTATCGGCCGTTCTTTCGACAGAACCTGTTTCTTGACAACGCCGTCGTCGCGCGACCCGGCGCCGTGGCTCAACTGCTACCCCAGGGCACGGCCGAAAACCAGCTAATCGGGCTCGTGGCGAGCGGCTCGCGTTCGCCGTTCGGGGTGCTCGCCACCCGATCGATTCCAGCACTTCACCTCATCAACTCCGACGCCACCGATTTCCTGGGGCGGTGGCGATACCTGGTTTCCTCGATCGACGTGAGTTTGCTCGAAGGCACCAATCAACACGGTGGCTCAGTTCGAGTCTCCAACCTAAATCCCGTTGCCGTCGCCAAGTTCCGAGATGTGCTCGGCTCCCACATCACCGACGATGACGTGTTCCACTACGTGTACGGAGTGCTGCACTCACCGGAGTTCCGGTCGGAGTTCGAGGTGAACCTGAAGAAGGAGGCGCCGCGAGTCCCAATGGTGGCCGATCGAGCAGCGTTTGATGCGTTCGTGACCGCCGGCGCCGAGTTGATGCAGATGCACATCGGCTACGACGACCCCAACGTCGTCAAACCGTATGCGCTTGTCGAGGAGTGGGCGGACAGCATTGGTCCCGACGATCCCCGGTTCGAACCGGCCCGGCTCCTCGTCGGGTCGAAGAAGATGCGGTACCCGAAGGTCACCGATGCCGATCCCGACTCGGAGACGTACGGCAAGAAGATCGCCGACAAGACCCGGCTCATCTACAACGACTACCTAACCATCTCGGGCATCCCCGAACGTGCTCACGGCTACGTGCTCGGCACCCGCTCCGCAGTTGATTGGATTATCGACCGGTGGTACGTCAAGATCGACAAGGCATCGGGCATTGTGAACGACGTCAACGAGTGGGGACTCGAGCAAGGCAACCCGCGCTACATCGTGGACCTGATCAAGCAGGTTGTCACGGTGTCGCTCCGAACGGTCGAGATCGTGGATTCGCTCCCGAGGCTCCGCTTCGATGAGAACGGCACTCACGTCGTGTCCGATCAGGGCAAGTAGATCGTGGAGTCGTGATGCTGGCCGTGCGCATCGAGGATGTGGCCTATGGCACCTCGTCCTTCGACGATGTGAAGGTCCTATCGAGGGCCAACCAGGGCCGACTGGGGTTCTTGCAATGGGAGGCGTTCTCGGAAGCTGCAAGCACCGGGCGGCTGATCGGTGCCTGGATCGAGGACAAGCTCGTCGGGTACTGCCTGTACAGGCTACGAAAGAGCGACCGGTCGGTCAGCCTGACTCACGTCTGTGTAGACACGTGCCGTCGTGCGGGCATGGGGTCGCACAGCAGTTGGTCGAGTTTGTCGCTCAGCGGCATAGTGCTGCTTCAGCCATCGTCGTGACGTGTCGTGCTGACTACCCGGCAGCGAAGCTGTGGCCGACCGTCCAGTTTGCTCGGGTGGGGACCACGCAGGGCAAGGGCTCCGGTGGGACGGTGTTGGAGCGATGGGTTCGCTTGCTCAGCGACAACCTGTTCACTCTCCAGCCGAGCGAACGTGCCGTCGTCGTCGTCGACACGGACGTGATCCGTGATATCTCCGAACCCCGGAGTGAGTTCCAACCGTCGCTCGCGCTCGAAGACGACTGGGTCGATGAAGTCGCCGAGCTCGTCACGGTCCCCAACGTTGAAACGGAAATCAGCCGCGCCGCCGACACGGTCGCAAGCCTTCAAGGTGCATGCGGCCGTTTCCGTCAGCTCACGACCGCCTCGGCGTCGGTGGATGCAGCGCGACGGAGCATCGAAGAGTCGAACATCTCGACTGCGGTCGGGTCGAACGACCGTCTCAACATCGCCCAGGCGGCCGGCGGCGATGCGGACTACTTCGTCACTCGCGACCAGGCGCTCTTGGGCAATGCCTCCGAGTTCCTGAGGGTGGTAAACCTCACGGTGCTCTCGCCTGCAGACCTCGTGCTGCGATTGCACGCAGACCTCAACGCTGACGAATTCCGTCCAACTTCGCTTGTCAGAACTCCGATCCAACTGACCTCCTCCGAGGCTCTGCCGCCAACCCAGGCGCTCGCTCCACTCGTCGACCATCAGGTCGGGGAAGGAGCCCGTGCACTTCGACGGTTGCTTGAGGAGACTGCCGCGAGCGCCGGTGGCGTCGGAAGAGTCGTTGTTGCTTCTGAATCGGGTCGCCCGGTTGCGGTTGTGGCTGAGCGCTTCGTGGCCTCTGACCGGCGCCTGGAAGTGACCGCTGTTCGAGTTGCCACGGACCGGGACCGCTATGCGTTTGCTCGTCAGCTCGTGCATCTGACACGAGAACACTGCCTCGAACTCGGAGGCGATCGGGTGACGATGATCGGTCACACGCCTGAGTACGTCGCGCGTGCACTACGTGACGAGGGATTCGGGTACGGCGACGACGGATGGAGGGCGGACTGCGACCGAGCCGTGCTGACTGCGCAGGACCGACTGCCGGAGTCGATGGGTGGCATGGCGGTTGGTGAACTCACGACCTCAGAGGTGAGCCGTATCGAGCGGGAGCGCTGGCCATTGAAGCTGTTCGGCGGCAACGTCGCGACGTACGTGGTTCCGATACGTCCCGCATGGGCTCAGGCGCTGTTCGATCATGACCCACCACAGGGTCTGCTCCTCGAACGGGATAGGCGGCTTGGCCTTGCCCGACAGCACGTCTACTACAAGAGCAGGGCTGCCTTCATCGAAGCGCCGGCGCGAATTCTCTGGTTCGTGAGCACGGACGATCCAAATGGAGGCGTCCGGGCGTGTTCGTGGCTCGATGGTGTAGAGACGGATCGACCAGGCACTCTCTACCAGCGGTTCGGTGATCATGGAGTGTTCTCCCGTCGCGACATCGAGGACGCCGCGGGCCAACGGGGTCAGGCGACGGTGCTCAGCTTCAGTCGCACGGAGTTGTTCCGTCAGCACCTCACCCTTCGACGTTGCCGCGAGCTGAGTGCAGACTTTCGGACGAGTGGATTCTTGACGACGACTCGAGCGGTAAGCGAACATGTGTTCGTCAACTTCTATCGGGAAGGGATGGGCCTCATCTGACCTCCGCAAACGAACGACTGCTGTTCCTGTCGTTGAAGCCGCGTTATGCAGACTTGATTCTCGACGGAACCAAGACAGTGGAGCTGAGGCGCAAGCCGCCGCTGATTGCCACGCCCACAGAGGCACTCGTCTACTCCAGCACTCCGCTCCGAGCGTTGGTGGGATCCTGTTGGGTCGACCACATTGTCGCAATGGCTCCATGGACGCTCTGGCGTGAACACGGCGTGGACACCGGCGTGTCCAGACGAGAGTTCCTGCACTACTTCGACGGCTGCTCTATCGCCTACGGGCTCCTTCTATCCAGGCCGTCCCGCTTCGAGGACAGTGTCGACCTAGCGACCATGCGTCAGGCGCTGGGAACCTTCCAACCGCCGCAGAGTTTCCGCTACGTCCCTGCCAGCTTCCACTCCGACGTGGCCGCCGGCTAATACCTGACGCTGCGCAATGCCATCGAAGGGTCGCTCCAGCGTAGAAGCCGAACCGGCTACGGCATCGAAGCCGCGCGAATAGCATCTGCAGCAGAACATGTCGCCACTGCGACGAGCGATCCAATCACAGCGATGTCGGCGGTTCGGGTCGCGGGCAACCATGAACGCCCTGGTCAGGACCGCCTGGGCCAGCTCACATGACCTGTCGATGACGGCACAACATCAGCATCACAAGCCGACGTTCAACCGCTCCCAGGGATCAGTCGATCGATCGACGATGCGACTTCCACGTCACGCTGTTCGGCTGCATGCTGATACCGCAGCGCCGCTCGCGGCGATGCGTGACCGAGCCGGGCCATCGACTCGCGGATGCTGGCGCCGGCGCTTGCTGTGAGCGTTCCTGCGTGGTGTCGCAGATCATGGAATGTGCAGTCGACGCCGGCATCGCGGCGTGCGTTGTTCCACACCCGACGCCAGACCGTGATCGTCGGCGTCGTTGCCGTCCGCTCGTCCGCGAAGAGCAGGTCGTCGCCGCTCAGTTCGAACCCGGCGATGTGGCGTTCGACTTCCTTGCCGACAACCGATGGAAGCGCGAGTCGCCTCGTCCCGGCGTCGGTCTTCGGCAGCTCGCGTCGGGGCTGACCACCCACGAACACGATCGACGAACTCACCGTGATCGTCGACCGTCCTTCACGTTCGACGACATCACTCACCCGCAACGCAAGGCACTCACCGCGCCGTAACCCGACGAGGCCGGCGAAGAGAACCATCAGTCGGTAGCGCGGCTTGATCGCTTCGGCGAGTGCGATCACGTCGTCCATCGACAGCAGCGGCCGTTCCTCGCTGTGTTCGACCGCGGCCCCCTTGAGGTTGCACGGATTCGAACGAAGCACCCGGTCGTCGACGGCGGCTTCGAGAATCTGGCGGAGCAACCGGTACGCCTTGGCTGTCGTCACTCCACTCTGCGAGCCAGCGCTGACCTCGCCGTACCAACTGCGGATGCTCTCCGAGTCGATCCTGCCGATCTGTCGGTTGCCGAGCAGTGGATCGAGATACTGGCGGAACAGGTACCGGTACAGCTCCATCGTCTTGGGACGGAGATCTCCTCTCGAGTCGAGCCATGCCTTCCCGTATACGCCGAACGCAATCTTGCCTCGATCGAGGTCGAGCGCATCACCTCGGTCGAGGTCGGTCTCCATCGTGGCGAGCCACCGGCCGGCATCGGCCTTCGTGTCGAACGTGATCTGGGCCGACTGGATCTTCCCGGTTCGCGGGTGGGTGAAGCGCGCTTGCCAGCGCCCCGACGGGAGCTTGCGAACCGACCCGAAACCTCGCCGCTGTGCCATCTACGAGACCCTTCTTGCCCGCTGCTACTGGCACGATACTGGCACGCCGCGCCTCATCTTGCAACGAGAAAGCCCCCGGCAGCTCTGCTACCAGGGGCTTTAATGGTGGAGACGATGGGAATCGAACCCACGACCCCCTGCTTGCAAAGCAGGTGCTCTAGCCAACTGAGCTACGTCCCCCGGTGTGGGGGTCCCGCGAACAGGACCCGACCACGATACCGGTCAGCTCGGTGCGCAGTGCACCCACTCCCGTGCAACCTCGAGACCGACACTGACGTAGAGCCCGAGTGCATTCGTGTTCTCCGCCTCGACGCCGAGGCCGAGGATCTCGACACCGGTCGCCGACAACCGGTGGAAGCTCTCGACCAGCAGGGCCCGTCCGAGACCGACGCCACGATCGGGTCGACCCACCGCGAGTTGGTGCACCCATCCGATGCCTCCGGCGAACGTGCGACACATCGCCACGCCGGCCACTGCGCCCGCTCCATCATCACGTCGAGCCAGCACGGCGAGCTCCGGAACGAACGAGGAGTCGTGCAACAGCAGTGCCCGCCACTCGTCGATGGGCCTGTCGGTGTGTCCCACGACGTCGGACCACACCGAGTAGATCATCCGATGGACCTCCTCGTCGTCGTGATTCGGACGGAACGTGGCCGGTCCGATGCCGGTGGGCCAGACCGTCGGACCGAGATCGTCGACGATGGCCGACCGTTCGAGTTCGAAGCTCGACCGCGTCGGCACGAACCCGAACTCGGCGAGCAGCGCCAGCCGTTCGACGTCCTGGGCCGGCGCCTCGATCAGCGTTCCGCCGGCCTCCACCAACCACGCCACGAGTGAATGTTGTGCCCGGGCGGCACTCGGAGCAGCGGGATCGAGCGCCAGATTGGTGTGGCCGTGACCGGTGAGCATCGCCGCACCGACGACCATGCCGTCGGCCGAACCATTGCCCTGCGCCACGGCGACTCTGGTCCCTGCGTCGAGTGAACCCATCGCGTGGCGCACCCGGTCGAGTTCAGCAACGGTGTCGCCCAGGTCACCATCGGGGGTTCCCCACCACGCGGTGTCCTGCGCCGCCTGTAGGGCGAACAGAGCCGGGGCGTCGTCCTCGGTCGCGGCGCGGAGCAGGAGTTCAGCGTCACGCTCCACGTCTTGTCCCATGGCCGGCAGCATCGCAGACCTGTCGGTCCGGTGGCTGCCGAATTTCGTCGACTCCCTACCATCGTCGAAATGCTCCGCCTGCGCTTCGGCACCTTTCTCGCCCCGCACCACCCGACCGGCGAGCACCCGACTCTCCAGTTCCAGCGCGACATCGAGTTCGCCGAACATCTCGACCGGCTCGGTTTCGACGAGTTCTGGTGCGGCGAGCACCATTCGTCGGGCTGGGAGATGATCGCCTCGCCCGAGATGTTCCTCGCCGGCGCCGCCCAGCGAACCCACAACATCATGCTCGGCACCGGCGTCACGAGCCTGCCGTACCACCATCCGTTCAACGTGGCCCAGCGCATCGTACAGCTCGACCACATGAGCCGCGGCCGCGCCATGTTCGGTTCCGGCCCCGGTGCGCTCGCCTCCGATGCCCGGACACTCGGTATCGATCCGATGGTGCAACGCGACCGCCAGGACGAGGCACTCGGCGTGATCACCCGACTCCTGCGCGGCGACGACCGCTTCAGCTACGACAGCGAGTGGTTCACCCTCAACGATGCCCGACTCCAACTCCTGCCCCTCCAGGAGGACATCCCGATGGTGACGGCGTCGTCGATCTCACCGTCGGGAATGACGCTGGCGGGCAAGTACGGCATGGGTGTGCTGTCGATCGCGTCGAACTCGACCGCCGGTATCCAGGCGCTTCCGACCCAATGGGGCTTCGCCGAACAGGCCGCCGCCGAGCACGGCCAGACCGTCGACCGGAAGAACTGGCGAGTGCTGATGGCGTTCCACCTCGCCGAGAGCCGTGAGCAGGCACGCAACGAAGCGGTCGACGGCCTGCAGCGGTGGCACAACGAGTACAACGTCTGGACACTCGGCCGCCCGAACGCCACCCACGTCGACGACAAGTGGGAACTCCTCGAGCAGACCACCGGTAGCGGGGCCGCCGGCGCCGGGGCCGGCGTCATCGGAACGCCCGACGATCTCGTTGCCGCGATCCGACACCTGCAGGAGATCACCGGCGGCTTCGGTGTGGTGCTCGGGTTCGCTCACGACTGGGCCAACCGCGAGGCCACCCTGCGTTCGTGGGACCTTCTTGCGCGATACGTGATCCCCGAGCTGAACGGCTACACCGCGGGGCTGCGTGAGTCGCAGGAGTACCTCAATCGTCATCAAGCAGAACTGATGGCGGGAGCATCCCAGGCCGTGGTGAGCAAGATTCTCGCCCACGAGGGTGCCGCTGCGGCGATGCAGGTCTCGATGGAGCAGGCGGCCCAGGCCGCCGCCGCACAGGAAGCCAAACAGTCTGAGTTCCGGCCCGGCGGCGGCCTCCCCACGTCCACCGCCTGACACGCAGCCCCACCTCGGTTTGCGTTGCAATTCCGTTGGGATGGGCCAACCAAACCGCAACACAAACGTTCTGAGGCGGGTCAGTCGTCCTTGAGGGCGACGGCGTTCGGGGTGACGTTCATCTTCGGCTCGTATTCGGCCACCACGACGAGGCGGCCCTCGGAGCGAAACGCATCACGAAGCTGTGTGCGACATGACTCGCACGGACCGTAGAAATCGTCGACGACATCTCCGTGGCAACGAGGGCAGGAGAACTCCATGTCGCTCGACGCTAGTGCGCCTACGATCGACATCGATGCCGTCGTCACCACCACCGTTCGACGACGAGGGCAACCACCTTGCCGACGATGTCGAGGCGCTGCGGCCCAACTACTGGTTCCGACGGGTTGTCGTCATCGGTGCAATCGTGGCGGTGATCGCGACCGCAGCCTTCGTGATCACGAATCTGACGGGGAGTGCCGACGACAGCTCGAGCTCGGTGAGCGCAAAATGGAACCGTGTGGTACTGATCGACGAACGAACGGGTCGCGTCATCATCGACAACGAAGCCGGAGAGGAACTCGGTCGCATCGACACGGGCACCCGATCCGTTGTCGACAGCGCGGTCGTCGACGCCACCGCGGTCGTCGTTTCGACGACCACCACGAGCATCGTCGACCTCGCCGAGGAGTCGTCGACCGACTACGAGATCGCCGCCGACGCCATCACCCGGCCTGCGGGCAGCGGCCTCACGATGATCGTCGCGGCCACCGACGGCGCTCGAGGAGTGATCGCACACGGTCCGTCCGGCGACGTGATCGACACCGATGAGTTCGCGCCGATCGCCGGCGCGAGATACGAATGGAGTGGCGCGCGTAGCGACCCGTCAGGCCGCGACGTCCTCGTCACCGACACGGGCAACTTCCAGAGCGTGCTGTTCTCATTCGATCGTGACGAGCCCTCCTACTTCCCCGGGCTGGCACTGGCGATCGACGACAACGTCGTGGTCACGGCCCAGAACGTCGGCGCGCAGGCCACCGTCACCGTCTTCGACCACGACGGCGAACCGATCTCCTCCGGAGCGACCACCTCGGTGCGGGCGGCAATCATCGGCGGCGACTCGATACAACTGATCACGGTCGAGGGCGAGATCGTCACGATGTCGACGGCGTCCGGTGACACCGAGTCGACCGGAGAACTGGCCCTCGGACCGATCGAGTTCGGTGTCGTCAACACCGGCGGCGACCGGCTCGTGGTCTCCGGAGCCGAAGGCTCGGCGATCCTCGACGACTCCGGAGGCGTGATCGGCACGTACCCCAACGCACAAATCGTCGCGGAAGCCTGGAGCACACGAGGGTCGACGTGTCTGGCATTCACCGACGATGCGAGCGGACGGGTCGTGCTCGTTGCCGTTGCCGATGGAACCACGCTGAACGAAGCCGACATGACCGCTCCACTGTTCTCGACCGCTGACGGATGCACCGTCGCGTCGTCCGCCACGAGCGGATATCAGATCACCTCGCCGGATTCCGTTGCCACGGTGAGCGTCGACGGAGACAACGTGCTCATCGGTGTCTCCCCCGATGGCGCGAAGGTCGTCCTCGAGATCGACGGTCGCCTCACCCTCGCCGACGCGTCCACCGCGACCGACACGATCGACCTCGGCCCAGGTGGCCGCAACGTGGCGTTCACTCAGCAATGACCGACCCGACTCACGCATCCGACGACGGCTTCATCGAGATCGTGCGCGACGACACCGTCTGGCGTTTCGAGCGCGAGTTCCTCGAATCGAACTGGACCTGCCTCTTCGGACAGGGCTGCAAGGGGATCCTGGACCACCCGGCCGAGGAACTCAACCAGGGATGCTGCTCGCTCGGCGCCCACTTCGGCGACGGCCCCGCCGGCCAAGCGGAGGCGATGAACGTCGACGCCTACGCGTCGATGCTCACCCCGGAACAGTTCCAGTACCACCACGTCGCGCACGGCGAGCCCGATCCCGACTCCGGCGCCAACGGCATCTTCGGAGACGTCGAACGGACCCACACCCGCGTCGTCGATGGCGCCTGCATCTTCCTCAACCGTCCCGGATTCGATGGTGGGGACGGCTGCGCATTGCACCTCGCCGCACTCGAATCCGACGAGTCGCCGACCGAGTGGAAGCCCTCGGTGTGTTGGCAACTCCCCCTGCGCGTCGACTGGCAGGAGATCGACGACACCACCGAATCGGCCACAGTGCGCCGGTGGACCCGCGCCGACTGGGGCGACCACGGCCGCACGATGGCGTGGTGCTGCACCGAGCGCAACGAAGGCGGCGAGGCATACAGCGGCAACGAGCGCGTCATCGACTCGATGGCCGACTCGTTGACAGCACTCGCCGGCCCCGAGGTCTACGTCGAACTCCGCCGCCGTCTCTGACCCCCAACCCCACCCGCACCCGCACCCCGAAACCGAACTCTCGACCCGAAATTCGGAGCGAACGTTGCGCTCAGCGCAACAGTGGCTCCGAATTTCGGGGTGGGGGGAGGCGGATCTTCCGGCGGGCCGGGCGGGGTCAGATGATGTTGATGGCGTCGAGGACGCTGCTGACCGCGGCGTTGTCGGTGTCACCCGTGACGACATCGCGCCAGTCGGAGCGCTTGGTTCCCCACGACACGAAATCGTGCACGGTCGCTGTGCACGGTCGGTGCGTCTGCGTCGGACCCCTCGGCCACCGTCCACCCGTCAGTGCCCGGCGCCAAGATGAAGCTCCCGCCTCCTGGGCCGTCGAACACGATGTTGACGGGTTGCTGGGGGGCGCCCGCCAGCGCCTCGGCGCACATCTGCGGCAGGCCCGCCAACATCCACTCGCGAGTCGCCACCAGGGCACCCTCGTCGCGGGGAAGCGCTGCGGCCCGTTCGATCACCGCGCCCATGTCGTAGCGCAGATGACAGTAGTGGTCGAACACGATCGCATTGCCGAGCAGGTTGAGCGGGTGCGTGCCGAGGTCGGAGAGCGGCACCTGTGCATCGGCCATCGGTGGTTCCTGCAACGCGGCCAGCGCCGCGACGCCCTTCGGCGACCATTCGTCGTAGGCGCCGACAACTTGGTTGATCGTCCAATCCCGACGCGCCTGCACCGGCACCTCGGCCGCCAACTCGGCCTTGCCCGAGTCACCGGTGTCGATCGACGTCGGGTCGGCGATCTGTTGGAACACCGATGCCATGTGCTGGGCGACATCCTGCACGCGCCAGCCATCGCACGCCGACGCCGTCTCCCACTCAGCCGATGTCAGGGTGGCGAACAGTTCCTTGGCGAACCGGACCTCTTGTTCCAGTGCAGGGATGGCGGCAGCGGTCATCGGAAACTCCTCATCGAACTCGACTGGGTCGTCGACGGGTGACGATCACCACGCCGATCGTCCGACGGTAACCAGTCGGCGGTGAGTCAGTTCGACCGGAGCATCCGGCCCGCGAGGGCGCCGGTGTGCTCGCCGTGGTCCATGAACACGTATCCGTTCACGAGCGTGTAGTCGTATCCGGCCGAGCCCTGCACATACCGCCCGGCACCATTGGGGAAGTCGGTGACGTACTCGGGGTGCGGCAGGTGAAGATTGTCGAAGTCGATGACGTTGACGTCGGCGAACGCACCGACGGCGAGACGGCCGCGGTTGCGGATGCCGAACAGATCGGCCGTGTCGGTGGTGAGGCGCCGGATGGCCTCCTCGATGCTCCAGCGTTCTCGTTCCCGGATCCAGTACGTCAGGAAGAACGTCGGCTGGCTCGCGTCCATGATCTGGCCGACATGGGCACCCGCATCGGCCAGACCGAGCGTGACCAACGGATCATCGAGCATCGACTCGACCGCCGTCAGGTCCTGATTGAGGAACGGCATGTTGGCCACGAGCGCGCCGTCGGTTTCGAGGATCAACTCGATGAAGGCTGCAGCAGGGCTGACACCGCGAGCCACGGCGATCGCCGCCAACGAGTTCGCCGGATCGCAGTCGTAACGAGCCTCACCGTCGGGCAGCACGAAGAGCCCGTCGAGATCGATCGGCGTGCCATGGACGTCGGCTTCGGTGATGAGTGTCTGGCGGAACACGGAATCGCGAACCATCTGCATCTTGCGGCCGTTCACCGCCCCGCGCAGTTCCTTCCACGACGGCGCCCGGTCGAACGGTGTACGCGTCTCGAGACCGAACAGGATGCCCACACCGCGGGCGGTTGTCTGCGGCCGCACGTTGGCACCGGCGGCGTTCTCGGACTTCACGAAGTCGATGACACGCTGGTACAGGTCGGGGCGGCGGCTGCTCTGCGTCAGCCCGAAGCTGACCGGTCGACCGCTGTGGCGACTGATCTCGCCCATCAGCGCCACCTCGGCGCGAGTGTTGTCGAGGGCATCGTTGTCACGCTCACCGAGGCGCATCGCGCCCTCGAACACGCCGGCACCGTGTTCGCGGAGGACCTGGGCGAACGCGAGCAGTTCATCGGCAGCAGCAAACGTGCCGGGAATCGGACGACCGTCGGGAACCTTGTGCATGAGGGTCCGGCTCGTCGACACACCGAGCGCACCAGCGCTCATCGCGTCGTCGACCAGTCGGACCATCTCGGCGATGTCGTCGCCCGTCGCCGGAGCCTCGTCGAGCCCCCGTTCGCCCATCACGTAGGTGCGAAGCGCGCTGTGTCCGACGAGACCACCCGTGTTCGGACCCTTCGGCAGCCGATCGATCGAGTCGTAGTACTCGCCGTACGTCTCCCAGTCCCACGCCAATCCGCCGAGGATGGCGTCACGCGGGATGTCCTCGACGCTTTCCATCATCTCCGCGAGCGTCGAGCGGTCGTCGGGGCGGCACGGAGCGAACGTGACTCCGCAGTTGCCCATGACGACGCTGGTCACCCCGTGCCAACAGCTCGAGGTGCCGAGCGGATCCCAGGCGAGCTGCGCGTCCAGGTGCGTGTGGATGTCGACGAAGCCCGGTGTGACGAGCCGACCCTCTGCGTCGATCTCACGAGCGCCACTCCCGCCGATTCCACCGTCATCGAGTTCGACGATCTCCGCGATCCGATCGCCCTTGATTCCGACGTCAGCGCGAGTCGCAGGGGCCCCCGTGCCGTCGACGACGGTGCCGTTTCGAATGATGATGTCGTGGTTCATGCCGCCCTCGAAACGAGTTCGCGGAACCCGGGCCCAACTGCCCGGATGCGATGACCGTCAAGGTCTAGCGCGACGAGATGACGTTGTGTCCATCGGTCGTGTTCCAATTGTGTGTCACGAGACAGCAGTCATGTCAATTGGTGGTCCGTCCGAGCAGCGTTTCGGCCGCGATCGGGACAAACCCGCAGCTCAGGAAGGCTCGAAGCGACCCTGCATTTCCCGGAGCGACCTGCGCGAAGACCGCAGCGCCTGCTTCGATCACTGCGAGGCCTTCGGCGATCAAGCCCCGACCGTGGCCGGATCCGGCCCGACCGGGATCGAACAGTTCGACCGACAATTCGAGCCGGTCCACCAGTCCCCTCCCGACGGTGACCAGCCCGATGTCGTTGGCGTACACCCGAACATCACGGCGATGTGCCCGTGAACGCTCGACTCGAGGATGGGCATCATGGGCATTCGATTCCGCGAGTCGGCCGCCGCCCATCCCCCGTGCAACCAGCACGACGTCGTGCGTGCCGATCCAGCCATTCGGGCCTGCCAACCAGCGCAGCACGTCAGGATGCGAGGAGCCACCGAAGCCATCGGCGCCGCGGACGAGCAGCTCGTCTGTCGAGCGGTCGGTGAGCACCACGGAGTGACCCGTGAACTCGACGACGGCGTGATGGTCACCCTCCAACGGGGCGAACACGTCGACCAGCCCGTCAGCAGGCGTGAAGCGCCCCTCGGCGGCGGCGAGCAGTGCTTCGAGCAATGGATGCATCGGCGGCGAGATTACGGTCGAGCCATGCGCGTCGACGTGATGACCCTGCCACGCTCGCTGCGCGAGATGGGCCCGCTCGCCCAACGGACACAACAGGTCGGCTTCGACGGGATGCTCTTCACGGAGGGCGGGCGCACGGCTTACCCGGCGGTGACGGCTGCGGCGCTGGCGGCTCCCGGACTGGAGATGTCGACCGGGGTCGCGGTGGCGTTTCCCCGGAGCCCCATGATCACTGCGCAGGTCGCCTGGGAACTCCAGGAACTGACCGGCGGTCGATTCCGGCTCGGTCTCGGCACACAGGTGCGCACGCACATCGTGCGTCGCTATGGCGTCGAGTTCGATCATCCGGGACCTCGACTGCGCGACTACGTCTGCGCCGTCAAGGCCTGCTTCGCCGGCTTCCGTGGCGATCCACTCGACCATCACGGCGACTTCTACGAACTCGACTTCCTGAACCGTCAGTGGAGCCCCGGCCCCATCGAGGTGACCGATCCGGCCGTCGACATCGCGGCAGTGAATCCGTGGATGCTGCGCATGGCCGGCGAAGTCGCCGACGGCGTCCATGTCCACCCGCTCGGCGAACCCGGCTACCTCGCCCGCCACGTCGTACCCAACGTGGCCACCGGTGCCAGGAATGCCGGTCGATCGCCTGACGACGTGAGCATCATCGTTCCCGTGACGACGATCGTGGGCGACACCGACGCCGAGATCGCCGCGGCCCGTGACGCTGCTCGCCTCACGCTGTCGTTCTACGGCTCGACACCGAACTATGCGTTCATCTGGGACGAGGCCGGCTTCGAGGGCACCACCGAGCGGATCAGGGCGAAACAGAAGGCCGGCGATTTCGCCGCGATGGCCGCCGAGATCACCGACGATCATCTCGCCGTGTTCTGTACCGAAGCGGGCTGGGACACCCTCGCCGACACGCTCGTGGCCAAGTACACGGACACCGTCGATCGACTCGTGCTCTACAACCCAGCGTTCGACACGCCCGAACGCTTCGAGCGCTACGGGGAGATCGCCCGGGTGATCTCCGACCGGACAGCCGATCGGACATGACCGACGTCCGGCGCGCCGGTCCGCAGGATCTCGACCTGCTCGTCGCGATGCACCGGGAGTTCTGCGAACTCGACGACCATCCATTCGACGATGCTCGGGCCCGTGCGGCGTTCACTCCCCTCCTGGCCGACGACACGCACGGCATCGTCTGGATCACCGACCGACCCGAGTCGTACGCAGTACTCACCTGGGGTTGGTCGATCGAGGCCGGTGGACGAGAAGCGGTGCTCGACGAGATCTTCGCGAGTCGGCGCGGTGGTGGACTCGGTTCGGCACTCATCGACCACCTCGTCGCCGACGCCGAACGGCGCGGTATCGCTCGGATCTTCCTCGAGACCGAAACCCACAACGATCGAGGGCGACGGCTCTACGAACGCCACGGGTTCGTCGCCGACGACTCGATCTGGATGAGCCGGGAATTCACCGATCTGACGTGAGACGCACATTCGCGACGATCGCCTTCGTCGTTGCGCTGCTCGTCGGCTGCGACGACTCGACCGACCCGACCACGACCGACATCTCCACCGCTGCCGCGACAGCGAGCGCGGTGAGAGTCGAAGCGCAGGGGTGCGGTCCGCGAACACGACTCGGCACGGGGACCACGATCGACGACGGTGTGGTGATCACGGCCGCACACGTCGTGGCGGGCGCCGACCGCGTCCACGTCATCGGCGGAGACGGTCGCCGCGCGCTCGCCGACGTGGTGGCGTTCGATCCGCGTCTCGACATCGCCGCGATTCGTCCCGACAGCCCGGTCGCAACACCGATCAACCTCCGCTCGGAACCGGCGGCGGCCGGCGATGTCGGTGTCGTGGTCGTCGCCGGCGACGACGGCGTCATGGAGGCGGTCCCGGTCACCGTGCTGCGCACGGTCGACGTCCGCACCACCGACATCTACCTCGATGCCGATGTACAACGACCAGGGTTCGAGATCGAGGCATCGATCGAGCCCGGCGACTCCGGCGCCATGGTCCACCTCCCGGGCGGTGCAAGCGGCGTGGTGTGGGCTCGCAGCACTCTCGTCGCCGATCGGGCATGGGCCGTGTTGCTCCCACACGATCTCGTCGATGCGTCGACTGACGGCCCGGTCGACACCGGTCCCTGCCCCTGACCGTGTACGCGAGTCGTGCGCCGGGCTCTCGCACGACGCGTCCGACCCCGGTTGCGGGGTCAGGGTTCGCCGAGAACCCGATCGAGATAGGCGTTGCGGAACGTGCCGGCAGGGTCGAGCTTGTTGCGCCACGAGATGAACGAGTCCCACTCGGGGTACCGATGGGCCAGCGTGTGGCGGCTCTGGAAGTGCATCTTGCCCCAGTGCGGACGACCGGCGTAGTCGTTCATGATCTGTTCGACACCCTGGAAGTACGCCTCGTACGGCGCTCCGATGTACTGGTGCACCGCGACCCATCCCGACTCGCGCCCGTTGGCGGTCGACAGCGGGATGTCGTCGGCCTGCGATGCGCGCACCTCGATCGGGAACATCGGCGGGAACGGGAGCCGTGAGGTGAGTTCGACGATGCGCCCGATCGCGTCCGGCACGGCATCGAACGGGATGCCGTACTCCATCTCGACGAAGTGGACGTGGCGCGGGCTGCAGAACACCCGGTCGCTGCGGTCGACGATGTCGCGTTCCGACGCCGCCGACATGATCAGTTTGGCAACCTTGGGCGCCATCGCCGGAAAGCGGCGACCCACGCGGCACACGGTGCCGAACGCCAGGTTCTCGCCGATCCATTTGTCACGGACGTACCCGAGCGTCGACTGTGGCTGGGCCGGCTCGGTGGTTCGGGTGTTGCGCTTCACCTGGCAGCGTCGGGCGCCGGGCATCATGTAGAACTCCACGTGGTCGGTCGAACGCATCACATTGCCGAAGTCGGCGAGCACGTCGGTGAGCGGCTCGATGGTCTCGACCGCACGTAGGTTGAACGCAGGGACGCACCTCAGCGTGACCTCGGTGATGATGCCGAGCGCACCGAGACCCACGCGGGCAACACGAAGCAGCTCCGGCTCGTGCGTCTCGTCGGCGCGCAGGATCGTGCCGTCACCGGTGACGATCTCGAGACCGACGATCGTCGTCGCCAGGTTCCCGAAGTCCACACCCGTGCCGTGCGTGGCCGTCGACGTGGCACCGGCGATCGACTGCACGTTGATGTCGCCGAGGTTCGGCATCGCGAGGCCGCGCTCGTACAACTGGTCGTTGAGATCGCGGAGGCGGATGCCGGCCTGCACCGTCACCTCGTTTCCGTGAACCGCCAGGATCTGGTTCATCGCGTCGAGCGACAGGAGGTGACCGTCGGTCATGGCTGCGTCGGTGAACGAGTGGCCCCCACCGATGACCTTCACGCGTTCTCCGGCCGCGGCAGCAGTGCGCACGATCGTTGCAACCTCATCGGCGAATCGAGGCTGGTGCACCTGCGCCGGGATGCACCGTTGATTGCCGGCCCAGTTCTTCGTCGGAACACCCATGCGTGAACTGTAAGCGTGACGACCGGCCAACGCGTCAACGACGGCCGCTGAGCACGTCGAGCGCAGCGACGAGTTCGTCGTCGGTCGTGGTGTAGTGCACCGACAGCCGCAGCAGCACCGGCAGACCGCGCCGTTCGACATCCCAGCGCGACGAAGTGGCCGGCGTCGTCGACGCGTTGATGCGATGGGCGGCGAGCCGAGCCTGGAGCCGTTCCGACGTTTCTGATGCCGACGCCGTTGTGACGATGCCGCAGCGCTCGAGGCCCTCGTCGTAGACGGCGAACCCCGCCTCGACGAGCATCGAGCGGAGCTGCTCGGCGCGTGCGGTGACGGTCGCCTCGATGCGATCGATGCCCCACCCGAGCGCATGGTCGACGGCAGCGCCGAGACCCAACCAACCCGCCACGCCGTACTCCCAGTGCTCGAACCGGCGTGCACCTTCGACCCACTCGAATCGGTCTCCGGCGACGAGGTCGGCCCCGTGGTGGTCGGGCTGCGATGGAACGAGCCGGTCGAGCAACGACGAACGGACGTACAGGAAGCCAGTGCCGCGAGGACCTCGCAAGTACTTGCGCCCGGTCGCCGACAGCAGGTCGCAGCCGATCTCGTCGACGTCGATGCGCCGCTGACCGACCGACTGACACGCGTCGAGCAGGAAGGGCACACCCGCCGCACTCGTCAGCGCTCCGATCTCGGCAGCCGGGTTGACGAGTCCACCGTTGGTGGGCACGTGGGTGAGCGAGACCAGCGCCACATCGTGACGTTCGAGTCGATCGGCGACCGCGTCCACGTCGGCCTGGCCCCACCGGTCGCACGGCACACGGTCGATCACCACACCCCGTCGCTCGGCCGCGGCGAGGAACGCGACGATGTTGGCGCCGTACTCGTGATCGTGCACGACGACGTGTTGCCCCCGCGACATCGGCACCGACCAGAACGCTGCGTTCCAGGCTGCGGTGGCGTGCTCCATCCGGGCGATCTCCATCGGGACCGCGCCGATCAGGTCGGCAATCGACCCGTACACCGCGTCACGACGACCGGCGGCCCGTTCGGCGGCCTCGTAGCCGCCAAGGGTGGCTTCGGCTTCCAGGTGACCGATCTGGGCGTCGAGCACCACCTGTGGCGGGAGGGACGACCCGGCGTGGTTCAGATGGACCACGCCACCGGGCGCACACCCCGGTGTCACCGCTCGAGCTGCGGCGACCTCGTCATCGGTGAAGACATCGACCATCGATCCGACGGTACCGATCAGTCGAGCGCGTCGAGGAGCGCGTTCTCGATCACCTCGGTCAGCGCGGGGTGGATGTAGAACACCTGACGTGCCACGTCGTCGGCGCGCTGGTCGAACTGCATTGCCTGGACCAGCGGTTGGATGATCGACGATGCCTGCGGCCCGATCACGTGCGCCCCGATGATCAACCCGGTCACGTCGTCGACGAGCACCTTCGCGAATCCGGTCTCGTCGACCATCGCCCACCCGTAGGCGGTCCCTGCGTAGTCGCGCCGACCGACCCGGAACGTTCGGCCCTGCTGCTCGGCATCCTGCTCGGTCAGCCCGACCGTTGCCACCTGCGGACTCGAGAACACCGCGCTCGGCACCGCCTTGTAGCTCTGGTGCCGAATGTCGTCGGGGTGAGCGATGTTCCAGAACGCCACCGCGGCTTCGGCATTCGCAAGATGCTTGAGCTGGTAGTTGTTGGCGAGATCGCCGATCGCCCAGATGCCGGGCACGTTGGTGGCCATCGTGTCGTCGACGGCGACCGTGCCGTGGTGGTGACATGCGAGGCCCGCGGCATCGACATTGAGCAGGTCGCTGTTCGGTTCGCGACCTGTGGCCACCAGAAGTTCGTCGACCACTGTCTCTCCGACCGCGCACGTGATCCTGATGCCGTCGGCGACACGTTCCACCTTCGTCGGCACGTGACCGAGCATCAGGTCCACTCGCTCACCGAACACCTCGGTGAACCGGGCGGAGATGTCGTGGTCGAACTCGCGCAGCAGCGTGTTCGAGCGGTTGAAGATCGTCACGTGCGATCCCAGTGCGGAGAACACATGGCCCATCTCGACCGCGATGAACCCACCGCCGATGATCCCGAGCCGCTTCGGTAGTTCGGGAAGTCGCATGATCGAGTCGGAGGTGTGGAACCCCGTTTCCATCAACCCCGAAATCGGCGGGACGACCGGGCGCGCACCGGCCGCGAGCAGGATGTTCGGGGCCGTGACACGGCGACCCTCCACGTCGAGGGTGTGCGCATCGACGAAGTCGGCGGTCCCTTCGATCAGCGTGACGTTCGGCGTTCCGGTCGCCCGGTATTCACGGCCGCCTTCGGCGATTGGATCGATGCGACCGAACACCCGATCGCGGATGGCCGACCAGTCGGCGCCGTTGAACTGAGTGTCGATACCGAGCTTCCCCGACGTTGCCGAGGCGACCGCCACGTCGGCGGGATAGACGAACATCTTCGACGGGATGCATCCACGATTGAGGCAGGTACCACCGAACACGTCACGCTCGACGATGGCGATGCGCCAATCGTCGAGGTACGACGGGATCGAATTGCCCGATCCGCTGCCCACGATGATCAGGTCGAACGCTTCGGTGGTCGGATCGATGCTCACGAAGACAACCCAACCCCCCGACCGAGCGAATCCTTCCCGTGACCGCGGTGTCCGACACGCCACGCCCTTCCGACGTGACACGATCTCCCCGTTGGCGAAGTGGTCGCCGATCGGGCAGGGTTGGGGCGTGGTGGAACGACGGACAGGTGACGGGTTCATGCGGTGCAGCGACGGGCACGTCCGTTGGGGCGTCTACGGCGCCGCGGGCGTCGTGTTCGTGGTGCGCGACATGCACGGCTCACCACTGGTGATGCTCCAGAAGCGGTCGGCGATGGCCCACGAAGGCGGTAACTGGTCGTGCGCCGGCGGCGCCCTCGACCTCGGGGAGACCCCGTTCGAGGGAGCCCTCCGCGAAGCCAGAGAGGAAGTCGGGCCACCGCCCGGTGTTCCACGGCTGCTCGGTCAGTACGTGTTCGAACCGGCGACCGACTGGAAGTACACCACGATCGTGGTCGAAGTCGATGGGCTGTTCGGCTCGTCGATGAACTTCGAGACCGACGAGGTCGACTGGTTCCCTCCCGACCAGGTGGAACTCCTGCCGCTGCACTTCGGATTCGCCGCCGCCTGGCCGCACCTCCGCGCCATCATCGAATGAAACGCGGCGTCTGACCCCGCGGCTCACTCTCGTAGCATCGAGGGATGGCAACGCATACCGTCAACGGCACCTGCCATCACGACTGCCCCGACACCTGCGGTTGGACGGTCACGGTCGACGACGAGATCGGCGCCGCACCGGTCGCCGTCAAGTTGCGCGGCAACCCGGACCATCCGTACTCCGGCCGGTGAGCTGTGCCCGAAGGTCAACCGCTTCATCGACCGGGTGTACGACCCCGACCGCATCCTGCACCCACTCCGCCGCGTCGGCCCGAAGGGATCGGGCGAGTTCGAACGGATCACATGGGGGGAGGCACTCACCGAGGTCGCCCAACAGCTGCACGCAACGATCGCCGAACACGGCGCGGAGGCCGTGCTCCCCTTCTCCGACGCCGGCAACCAGGGCCTGCTCGCCATGATGGGCATCAACGCCCGGCTCTTCGCGCACATGGGAGCGTCCAAACTCCTGCGGGCCATCTGTGGACCGACCGTCGGCGCCGGCCTGAGGATGACGAACGGCACCGGCCGCGGGATGGACGCGCTCGAACTCGAACACTCGAAGCTGATCCTGCTCTGGGGCACGAACACCAGGCTCACGAACCGCCACCTGTGGCCGACCATCGAGCTGGCACGCGAGCGGGGCGCCCGCCTCGTCGTCATCGATCCGATCCGCACCGTGACGGCCGAGGCAATCGACGAGACCCGCGGTGACAGGTTCGTCCAGCCGCTCCCCGGCACCGACATCGCCATGATGTTGGCGATGATGCACGTCATCATTCGCGATGGTCTCACCAACGACGACTGGATCGCCGAACACACCACCGGCTACGACGAACTGCGTGACGCCGTCGACGAGTGGACTCCACGCCGAGCCGCTGAGGTCACCGGCGTCGACGCCGACGTCATCGAGCAACTCGCCATCGACTACGCGACGGTTCGCCCGGCGGCCATCCGGACGCTGATCGGTGCCGAGCACCACGAGAACGGTGCGATGTTCTTCCGCACCCTGGGCTGTCTGCCGGCGCTCACCGGAGCCTGGGCCGAGCGGGGCGGCGGCATCGCCAAGAGTGTCGGTTCCTACGCAGATGCGCTCATCGACGTTCGCGCCCTGTTCCGGCCCGACCTCGAACGCGCCGGCGGTCGCAGCGAGCCCCGCGAACTGAACATGAGTCGCCTCGGTGAGATCCTCACCGCGCCCCACGCAGGTGAAGCGGCGGGCCCCGGCGTGCACGCGCTGGTCGTGTGGAACTGCAATCCGCTCGCCACGGTGCCCCGAGCCGAGCTCATCCGCGCCGGGATGCAGCGCGACGACCTCTTCACCGTCGTGCACGAACAGTTCCTCACCGACACCGCCCGCTACGCCGACATCGTCCTGCCCGCCACCACCCAGATCGAGAGCGACGACGTGGTGCTGCCATGGGGCCATCTGTGGGCCGGCTGGAACGGCGCGGCCATCGAGCCGCTCGGCGAGTCGTGCTCGAACACCGAGTTCTTCCGCCGTCTCGCCGCCGCCATGGGCTACGTCGAGTCGAGCCTGTTCGACGACGACGACACACTGTTGCGTGACGCGCTGCCGACCGTCGACCTCGACGAACTGCGTCGCGTCGGTTGGATACGTGTTCCGTATCCCGACGACGGTCGCCCGTTCGGCGACGGTGAGTTCGAGACCGAGTCCGGTCGCATCGAGCTGGCCTCCGACCAGCTCGAACGAATGGGCCAACCGCGCGTCCCGACATTCGTGCCGCCGAACGAGGGCCCCGGCGGTGAACTGTTCGAGCGTTACCCGCTGCAGTTGCTCACTCCGAAGCACCACACGCGGTTCCTCAACTCGGGTTACTCGCAACTCCCCAAACACGGCCCCGCCGAGGGTCGTCCGTTCATCGAACTGGACGCCGACGACGCCTCGGCTCGCGGCCTCGTCGACGGCGAGCTCGCACGGGTCTGGAACGATCGAGCATCGGTGGCCGTCCCCGTCAAGATCACCGGGCGGCTGCGCCCGGGCGTGGTGGCCATCCCGTTCGGCTGGTGGAGCCGTCACCACCCCGACGGCAAGGTTGCCAACAGCCTCACCAACGACACCCTCACCGAGTGGGGCGGTGGCGTCGCCTACAGCGACACGCTCGTCCAGATCGAAGCCCTCGAGGGTTGAGGCGTGACTTCCGGGGTCTGATCCCGGATGTCACGCATCATGCGCGTGCGCGGGTCTGTAAGGAGGCGGTCGGTAACCTGCGACCATGGCCGGTGACCTGATCTACGCGTTCAGAGTGATGCGGCTGCCGCTCCTCGACGCCGGCGGGGCGCCGATCGGGCGCATCGAGGACATCGTCGCCATTCCCGGCCGCGCCGGCAAGGGTCGCGAGCCGGCAATTCCGCCGCGCATCGTGGGATTCGTCGCCAGCAGTCAGCGGCGCCGAATCTTCGTCAACGCGAACCGGGTGGCCGAGCTGAACAGCGACGGCGCCCGACTGCGCAGCTGGGACGTCGATCTCAACCCGTTCAAGCCTCGCGTCGGTGAAGTCCTCATCGGCGCCCAACTGATCGACCGGCGAGTCGGCGACGAAACCGTCAGCGACATCGCACTTCGCATCCAGGACGACGCTCGACTCCCCTACTGGGTGATCGACAAGGTGCGCCTGGCCCGCAAGAACTCGCTCCGGCGACGCCCGAGCTATCGACTGGTCGACTTCGACGCGGTGCCCGCACTGTTCGACACGCCCACCGAGATGCAAGCAGAAGCCGCTCGCCTACGCGACTTCCACCCCGCCGAGGTTGCCGCCATCGTGCGCGCCCTACCGATCGATCAGCGTCGCCTCCTCGCCGAGGCCATGGACGACGAACGCCTCGCCGACGTGCTCGAGGAGCTTCCAGAAGAAGAGCAGGTCCGCATCGTCGAACAACTCGACCGCGATCGACTCGTCGGCGTGTTCGACGAGATGGAGTACGACGACCTCGCCGACCTGCTCGGCGAGATGGCGCCCGACGTCCAAGAAGCGATGCTCGACGTGATGGACGTCGACGACGCCGACGTCGTGCGCCGCCTGCTCTCGTACGAGGAAGGCACCGCCGGTGGTCTGATGACGCCCGAGGTCATCATCCTCGGACCCGACGCCACCGTCGCCGAAGCCCTCGCGCAGATCCGCGATCCCGACTGGGTGGTCAGCATCGCCGCCCAGGTGTTCGTCACCCAGGCGCCGTACAGGGCGCCCACCGGCAAGTTGTTGGGTGTGGTCCACGTCCAACGACTCCTGCGCGAGCCGCCCCCGATGGCGATCGGGCGCCTGATCGCCGACGACCCGACCCTCGAGCCGGACAGCTCTGATCGTGAAGTCGCCGAGATGCTCGCCAGCTACGACCTGCTCGCTGTCGCCGTCACCGACGAAGCGGGCCGACTGCTCGGTGCCGTGACCGTCGACGACGTGATCGACCGCATGCTCGGCCATGGCTGGCGTGTCACCCAACGTCGCGATCGCGAAGTCATCAGTGCCGGCACCTCGGAGGCCGACTCGTGAAGCGACGCGGAGATCTGACCACCCCGCGCGCCGCAGGACGTGTCGGGGTCTCCTATGACCCCGACGCGTTCGGAGCCTTCAGTGAATCGATCGCCAGGTTTCTCGGCACCGGCCGATACCTGGTGTGGCAGACCGTGATCGTCATCGTCTGGCTCCTGTTGAACACCGTCGCCAGCAAGAGCCTCCAGTTCGACCCGTGGAGCCGCGGCCTCGTGCTGCTCACCCTCGTGCTGTCGCTTCAGGCGTCCTACGCCGCGCCGCTCATCCTGCTCGCTCAGAACCGGCAGGAACGTCGCGACCGAATCACCGGCGAGACCGACCGCGAGGTCGCCGAACGGACCCAGAACGACACCGAGTTCCTCGCCCGCGAGATCGCCAGCGTGCGACTCTCACTGTCGGACATGGTCACCGGCGAGGCCTTGGACGACAAGCTCGAACGTCTGAGCAACGTCGTCGAGCGACTCGCCGATCAGGTTGCGCAGTTGACGATCGCCGGCGCGGAGACCACTGAATCCGGGCCGGGCGATCCGGGTCTCACGGATTCGCTCTGATCCTGCGCTCGGACGGCACGCCGGTGAACTCCTGGAGCCGGACACCTGCCGCACCGATGCAGCGCAAGAGCGCCACCGTGTCGAGCGACGCGTCGCCCGCTCTGACGACTCCCGATTCCAGACGCCCCTCGACAGCCGCCGACGCAAACGCGATGGCCGTGGCGGCAGCGGCCGTCCCCGCCAGTTCGGCGACCCCGGCGATCAGCGTGCGACGTCCGCCGGACTCGTCGCTGCCACGCACCTCGACCCGGACTGCTCCGATGCCGCCCTCGCGGTGCGGTGGGCTGAGCATCGGCAGCCAAGCCGTGAAACGGTCACGGCGATTGGCAGACACCCGGGCGCTCAACCGAGTGACCTGTGCAAAGGCCTCGTGCAACAGCACCGGCGACGGAAGTTCCGCTCGGTAGCAGTCGTATGGGCCGACCGGCTCGGGGAAGTAGCAGAGTTCACGTCCCGAGCCGGCCGGTCGCTGGATCCAGTTGCCGTCGCGCAAGCCGACCGCGATACCACGAAGTGCCCGATGCTGTTGCCGCGCGCAGGACGGCCCAGCGGTGCCGTGGAGCGCGACGTGGATCTCGTCGCAGCTCGCCAACTTCGACACCAGCAAGCGAGCGAGCAGACCCGTGAGACCGGGTGACATCCCGGCGCCGACGACCAACGGAACCCCGCTTCCGAGGGCCATCACGTCGAGGTCCACCAAGGCACGCACATCCGCGAGGTCGTCGCTCACCGAGACCACTGCGATGCCGGCCTCGAGGAAGCTTCGCGCGAACGGCGCATGCGGGCCGCCCTGCGCGAGCACGACGGCGTCGAGTTCGTCGATGGGGCGACGGTGAGTACGCGGGTCGAGGTGAACCACCTCGACGTTGCGAACCACAGTGGGAAGGCGACGAGAGATGCGGTCACCGACGACGCCGCGCCCGACGACACCGATACGGGTCATCAAGGCTCCGGGAGTTCCAGCGGGCGCCAGCCACCGTGTTGCGGCGGTGTCCCACCGGTCCCCTTCACGCGCAGCACGGCGGCCGCAAGGCCCATCATGAAGATGGCCGAGAATGCACGTCGAAGGAACTTCATGGAAGACAGCAGGCTACTCGGCCGGAAGCCACCGGCTTCTGCGGCATCGGCGGGCCGAATCGTGACCGCTGCCGGACGGCGTCCCGGGAGATCAGCCGGATTGGTGGGGCTAACAAGAATCGAACTTGTGACCTCTGCCTTATCAGGGCAGCGCTCTAACCGACTGAGCTATAGCCCCGGCAAGTCGGAGAGGTTATCGGTCGCTCGCTGGCTTCACGCCATGCGCTGCCACGAGTTCGCAGTGACACATCAACGCGGCAGGCTGCCGCTGTCGTCGACGACGGCGTCACGGGTGATCGGCCCCGACTCGTCGTACATCACGACGGGCACCTCGGGCTCGGCCCGACGCACCACGAAGCGACGCATCGGCGACGTGCGCGCCTCGACGACTTCTTCCTCCAGCACCGTGAAGCGCATGCCGCCGACGAGGTCGGTGATCAGGTTGAACAGCGTTGCGAAGAGCACGGCCAGACCGGTGAAACCGATCACGAGGAACAGTCCGCCGATCCACGCGCTGTGGTAGATCTCGCCGCCGTTGAAGTCGAACGACGACCAACCGAACGACTCGAAGAAGCGCTCGACGTTGTCGACCGTGCCGGTCGCGTACGCCACGTTCCACAGCAGCACCCCGGCCGTCAGCACGATGAGATACAGCACGAGATTGGCGACGAGTGCGATCTTGAACACGCTCCACGGATCGACGTGGCGGACCACGCGGGTGACTCGGCGCACTCGTGGTTTGCGACCGAGCATGCGCGGAACGTTGACCGGAATCGGGAAGGGAGCGGGGTCGTAGTCGGGCGCTCGGCGGGGACGGCGAACGCCCGACGACGTGTCGTCCTGCGGCGCGAAGGCAACTGTCGGACCGTCGATGTCGGCACGACGCAGCTCCCCGAGCACGTCGTCGGACACATCGGGTTCGAACGCCCGATCGAGCGCGACCGGTTGATCGTCGGCAACGGCGTCGCCGGGGAGGGCCCGCGTGAGCAGAGGGTCGTGCCCCGGATCGTCGTCGTCCTCGTCGTCCTCCTCGGTCGCCATGACGATCTCGGGCAGCTCGAACGGCTCGACGTCGAGCGCGTCGTCGTCGTCGTCCTCGCCGACACGGTGGTCATCGAGCGCTTCGTCGAGGTCTTCGTCGACGACGAGGATGTCGACTCCATCGATCTCGAGCGCCTCGTCGAGGGCGCGCTCGGTCTTGCTCATCTCGGCAAGTGTAGGCATGAGCCCGATCAACGTCCTGTCAGGCTGTCATGGCGCATTCGTCGCACGGGCGGTCGCACGGGCACGTCCGACGCGCACCACGACCGTCACCTCACCGTCGGCCCCGCCCCCGGCCGCACGCGCACCCACGAGACCAGTTCGCCACCGTGTCGTGCGACCATCACCTCGGCGCCGGCTCGGCCATCGTCGAGCGACACCAGCGCCGCAGCATCGGCCGCGGTCTGCGCCCTGGTGCGCTCGACCACGCGCCCACCGAGTTCGACCAGCGCAGTCGTGGTCACCACAAAGATCACGCTCGCCACGACGACGAGCAGAACCGCCGCCTGTCCACGATCACCAACCGCACGCGTCATGGCGCGCTCCTCTCACAAATGGCGGGAGGCGATCGAGACGATCGCGAGGAGGCGCCGTGCGCGAGAGGAACCGATTCAGGCGTCGTCGGCAGCGAGGATCGGCGCCACCGAACTGACGGCATCGCCGTCGTCGATGTTCATGATCTTGACCCCGGTGGCGTCGCGACCCTGCGAGGAGATGCCCCGCACTTCCATGCGGATGGTGACTCCATTGTTCGACACCGCCACGATCTCGTCGTCGAGTCCGACCATGAATGCCGCCACGACGGCGCCCTTCTTGCCGGTCAGCTTGATGCCGCGAACGCCCTGTCCGCCACGGCCCTGGCGGTTGAACTTGTCGAGCTGGGTTCGCTTGCCGTAGCCGGCCTCGGTCATCAACAAGATGGCGGTGTCGTCGCGAGCGACGTCGACCGACACGACACGATCGTCGTTGTTCTTGAGCTTCATGCCCCTGACACCGCCGGCGGTACGACCCATGGCCCTGACGTCGTTCTCGTCGAAGCGGATCGTCATGCCGTTGCGACTGACCATGAAGATGTCGTCGCTGCCACTCGTCTCGATGACGCGAACCAATTCGTCGTCGTCGCGCAGGTTGATGGCGATCAGACCGTCACGGCGGCTCTTGTCGTAGGCGTCGAAGGCGGTCTTCTTGACCGTGCCGTTCTTGGTGGTGAAGAACAAGAACCGCTCACCGGCGAAGTCGCGGGTGTCGATGATCGCCTGGATCTGCTCGTCGGCCTGCAGCGGCAGGAGATTGACGATCGGCATGCCCTTGGCCGTGCGCTCGCGTTCGGGGATCTCGAGCGCCCGCAAGCGGTAGACCTTGCCTCGGTTGGAGAAGAACAGCAGGTGCGCGTGCGCGGTGGTGAAGATGACGTGGCGCACGATGTCGTCGACCTTCATCTTTCCGCCGGACACACCACGGCCGCCGCGGCCCTGCGTCTTGAACGAGTCGGCCGACACGGCCTTCACGTACTGGGCCTGCGTCATCACGATGACGAGTTCCTTGTCGTCGACGAGGTCCTCGATGCGACATCTCGCCGTCGTCGTAGGTCAACTGGCACACGCGCGGCGTGGCGAATTCGTCCTTGATGGCCGAGATCTCGTCGCGGATCACGGTGCTGAGACGCTCGGGGCTGTCGAGGATCTCCTGGAGATCGATGATCTTGGCGCGAGTCTCGTCGAGTTCGGACTGCAGATCGAGACGTGACAGCCGGGTGAGCTGGCGCAACTGCATGTCGAGGATGTCGTTGGCCTGGATCTCGCTGAACTCGTACGGCGCCGCCATCAGGCCATCGCGGGCGGCAGCGACATCGTCGCTGGCCCGGATGAGCGCAATGATCGCGTCGATGACGTCGAGGGCCTTGATGCGTCCCTCGAGGATGTGCTCGCGACGCTTGGCCTTGTCGAGTCGGAACTGAGAACGCCGGGTGATGACGTCACGCTGATGCTTGACGTAGGCCACCGAGCGCGTCGCGCAGGTTGATCTGGCGCGGCACACCTTCGACGAGGGCGACCATGTTGATCGAGAACGTCGACTGCAGCTGGGTGAGCTTGAACAGGTTGTTCTTCACGACATTGGCGTTCGCGTCACGCTTGAGTGTGATGATCAGGTTGGTCTTGCCACCCGACGACGCATCGTTCACGTCCGCGATGCCGTCGAGGTCGCCACCGTCGACGAGATCCTGGATCCGTGACGCGATCGCCGAACAGCTCGTCTGATACGGCAGCTCGCTGACCACGATCTCCATCCGACCGGTCTTCGATTCCTCGATCTCGACCGTGGCGCGCATCTTCACCGACCCTCGACCTGTGCGGTAGGCGTCGATGATGCCGGCCTTGCCGAGGATGCTGGCACCCGTCGGGAAGTCGGGGCCCTTGACGAACTCCATGAGATCGTCAGGGGTCGCGTCAGGATTGTCGAGCAGGTGAACGACGGCGTCGATGACCTCGCCGAGATTGTGCGGCGGGATGTTGGTGGCCATGCCGACGGCGATGCCCTGGCTGCCGTTGACCAGCAGGTTCGGGAACCGCGACGGCAGGACGACGGGCTGTTCGAACATGCCGTCGTAGTTCGGGATCATGTCGACGGTGTCTTCGTCGATGTCGGCGAGCAACTGCATCGCCAGCGGGTTCAACCGACATTCGGTGTACCGAGCGGCGGCCGGGCCGAAGTCCGGACTGCCGTAGTTGCCGTGGAAGTCGATGAGCGGGTGGCGCAGCGAGAACGGCTGGGCCATGCGGACCAGGGCGTCGTAGATGGCGCTGTCGCCGTGCGGGTGGAACCGCGCCATGGTGTCGCCGGTGACACGGGCGCACTTGACGTGGGCACGGTCGGGGCGGAAGCCCTGGTCCTCCATGTCCCAGATGATGCGGCGATGCACCGGCTTGAGGCCGTCTCGCACGTCAGGGAGCGCGCGCGACATGATGACCGACATCGCGTACTCGAGGAACGAACTCTCCATCTCGTCGTGCAACGAGATGGGCTGGATGGGGTCGATCGGCGGGGTGTCGTTGGTGTCAGTCATGCGTGGTGATTCGTTTCAGGCAGGTCGTCGCGGGCGGATCAGAAGTCGAGGTTGCGGACGTCGCGGGCGTTCGTGGTGATGAATTCTCGACGTGCCGGGACGTCGTCACCCATCAGGATCGAGGTGATCTCGTCGGCGAGCGCCGCTTCTTCGACGGTGACCTGCAGCAGGGTGCGGGTGCCGTCGAGCATCGTGGTGGTGCGCAACTCCTCCCAGTCCATCTCGCCGAGGCCCTTCAAGCGGTTGAACCCCTTCTTGTGGTTCGGACGTTCCTCCAGGAACGCCGCCTTGGCCACGTCGTCCTTCAGGTAGATCTTCTCCTTGCCCACCTCGGTGGAGTACAGCGGTGGCTGGGCGATGTAGCAGTAGCCGGCCTCGACCATCTCGCGCATCTGACGGAAGAAGAACGTGAGCAGCAGCGTGCGGATGTGGCTGCCGTCGACGTCGGCGTCGGCCAGGCAGATCACCTTGTGGTACCGGGCCTTGGCAACGTCGAACTCGTCGCCCACACCCGCGCCGATCGCGGTGATCAACGCCTGGATCTCGTTGTTCTTCAGCATCTTGTCGATGCGTGCCCGTTCGACGTTGAGGATCTTGCCGCGGATCGGCAGGATCGCCTGCGTACGCGGATCGCGGGCATCGACGGCCGTGCCGCCGGCGGAGTCGCCCTCGACGATGAAGAGTTCCGACTCGTCGGCATTCTTCGACGAGCAGTCCTTCAGCTTGTCGGGCATGCCTGCGCCCGACAGCGCCGTCTTGCGACGGATCGCGTTGCGAGCGTTCTTCGCGGCCACCCGCGCCTGTGCGGCGGCGAGGCTCTTCTTGACGACCTTGTTGGCCTCGGTCGGGTTCTCCTCGAGCCACTCACCGAGTCGTTCGTAGGTCACCTTCTGCACGAACGAACGCATCGGCACGTTGCCGAGCTTCGCCTTGGTCTGGCCTTCGAACTGCGGCTCGCGCAGCTTCACCGACACGATGGCGGTGATGCCCTCGCGGATGTCCTCGCCCGTGAGGTTCGGGTCCTTCTCCTTGAGGAGGTTCTTGGCCCGGGCGTACTTGTTGAGCACCGAGGTGAGCGCTGTCTTGAAGCCCTCGACGTGCATTCCTCCTTCGGTGGTGGAGATGCCGTTGGCGTAGCCGTGGATGCCCTCGTAGTAGCCGGTGTTCCACTGCATCGCGATGTCGAGCATCTGGCCGTCGTCGGAGTCCTCGTCCTCGAACTGGCACACCTTCGAGAACAGCGGCTCCTTGGTTGCATTCAGGTGCTTGACGAAGTCGAGGATGCCGCCCTTGTACTGATACGAGACCGTCTGCTCGCGACTCTCACGCTGGTCGGCGAAGACGATCTCGAGACCCCGATTGAGAAATGCCATGGTCTGCAGTCGCTCGAGCACGGTGCGCGCCACGAACTCGACGCCCTCCGCGGCGAAGACCGTGGGATCGGGCCAGAACGTGATCGTGGTCCCCGTGGCGCGACCGCGCTTGGGTGTGTCGCCGACGATGACCATCTTGCCCTGGGGCTTGCCCCCCTTTGCATATTCCTGGCGGTAGTGGCTGCCGTCACGGTCGACCTCGATGACGAGTCGCTCGGACAGCGCGTTGACGACCGACACGCCCACGCCGTGCAGACCGCCGGACACCTTGTAGCCGTCACCGCCGAACTTGCCACCGGCGTGCAACACGGTCAGTACGACTTCGGCGGCGCTCTTGCCCTTGTGCTCACCCGAGGTGAACGGGTCGACCGGGATGCCGCGACCGTTGTCGTCGACCTGACAGCCGCCGTCCGCGAGCAGCGTGACACCGATACGCGTGCAATGGCCGGCCATGGCCTCGTCGACGGAGTTGTCGACGACCTCCCAGATCAGGTGGTGGAGCCCCTGCAGGCCGGTGGAACCGATGTACATGCCCGGGCGTTTGCGCACCGGGTCGAGGCCCTCGAGCACCTGGATCGCCTTGGCGTCGTAGGCCGCCGTGGTGGTTGCGGAGTTGGTGTTCGAACGCTTCTTCGGCGGCGGGGTTCCGTTGGCGTCGGGAACGTCGGTCGCTGGTGATTCGGTGTCGTTGGACACTCGTACCTCGATACTTCTGGGTGTCTGGCGGAATGCCCCCGCGGGGACACGTTGTTGAGGCGAACAGCGAGGTCGGCCGACCCTCGACATACCTGTCGAAACGGCGCCCACGCTGCATCGCGAGTGGTTCCCAGCCTACCAGCGGGGTGTCACGGAGTCGGGGCACACGGGGTTCGCGATGCGTGCCCTCAGGATGTCCGAGACGACGGTCGCGATGACCGCGCGACGCGCACCTCGAGCCGTTCGATCTGGACGTCGGCGACTTCGGCGAGCCGCGCCGTGATCGTGCCGCTCAGGAACTTCACCTGTGTTGCCCAGGCCGGCTCGTCGGCCTCCACCGTGAGCACACCATCGTCGAGGCGGACCGGTCGGACGTGTGCCGCAACCGTCGGTCCGACGGCATCGTCCCATCGCCCGAAGACCCCTCCGATCTGGATGCGATCGGTTCCACGCAGCGACTTCATGATCGAGTCGAGCGACCGGGAGATCGGAACAGGCTCGGCCACGAGTCCAACCTACCCCGTCCCGAAATTCGGAGCGAATGTCGCGCTCAGCGCACCTTCGGCTCCGAATTTCAGGTGGGAACGGGAAATCGGGGAACGGGAAATCGGGGAACGGGGCGTCAGGAGGGATCGAAGCTGACGTGACCGGCGACGACGCGCAGGACGTGGTCGACGTGCGCGGCCGGCGGCAGGTCGCTCGCGGTCGTGATCACCACCTGGCCGGGCGGAAGATGCTCGAGCAGGGCCGTGGCACGGTGATCGTCGAGTTCCGACAGCACATCGTCGAGCACCAGCACCGGGGCCTCGGCGGTTCGGTCGGCGACCAGACGATGACCGGCCAGCCTCAGCGCCAGCGCCAGGGTGCGCTGCTCACCCTGCGATGCATGGGTGCGACTCGGTAGTCCGTTGATGGTCATGTGCAGCTCGTCGCGATGGGGACCGACCGTGCTCACACCGCGACGAACATCGAGTGGTCGGGCCGTCATCAGCGCCGCAGCAAGACCTCCGGAACGCCACTCGGGCTCGTAGCGCAGGTCGAGTGGCGTCGGCGTGCCTGCCAGCTGTTCATAGGCCTCCTGCACCATCGGGGTGAGCCGCGCGACCAGCGTGGCGCGGGCGTAGCCGAACTGATCGGCGATCTCGGCGAACTTCGCGTCCCAGACGTCGAGCGTCACCTCGATCTCGTCGGTGAGACGACCACCGGCCTGCTTGAGCAGTGTGTTGCGTTGACGCACGATCCGGTCGATCTCGAGGCGCACCGAGTCGTACTTCGTTGCCAAGGCGACCAGTGTGTCGTCCAGGTACCGGCGTCGATCACCGGGACTGCCCTTCACGAGGATCAGATCGTCCGGCGAGAACACGGTGACCCGAACGGCACCGAGGAGATCGCGTACGCGAGCAAGCCGCTGTCGGTTCACCTGCACGCGATTTCGACCGACGGCAACGAGCTCGACCTCGATGAGTGTCTGACGTCCGTCGTCCTGTCGAATCGTTGCCCGAATGATGGCGCTGCCGGCGCCGGCTCTGATCAAGGCATCGGTCGGCGCCGACCGAAAACTCGTCAGCGTCGCGAGGAACGCAAGAGCTTCGGCAAGGTTGGTCTTGCCCTGACCGTTGTCGCCGATGACCACCGTGGTGCCGGAGTGCAGCTCGAACGATCCCGTGACATAGTTCCGGAAGTCGACCAACTCCAGATGCTCGATGATCACCGCATTACGGCACGCGGACGGGCATCAGGAGGTACAGGTACTCGTCACGACCGACGCCACGCAGCACGGCAGGCTTCATCGGGTCCATCGTTGCCAGCGTCACGTCGTCGCTGTCGATGGCGTCGATGCCGGCTGCGAGATAATCGGGGTTGAACGCCACCGTCATCTCGGTGCCGTCGTAGCTCGCGTCGATCTCCTCGGCCGCGTTGCCGACGTCCTGGGTGATCGCCGTGAGTTGCACCGTGTCGCCACCGAGCGTCAGACGTACCGGCGTGGAGTCCTGGGCGAGAATCTTCACCCGGCGGATCGCTTCGAGCATCGCGGCCTTGCCGACCGTCAACAGGTTCGGATAGCTCGACGGCAACAGATTGCGATAGTTCGGGAATTCGCCCTCGATCAGCCGAGTGCTGAGTCGGGTGCCGCCGGCTTCGAACGTCGCCTCACGCTCCCCGAGTCGCACGCTCAGTTCCTCCGCGTCACCCATCACCCGCTGCAACTCGTTGAGGGCGCGGCCGGGGATCAACACATTCTTGCCCGCCGCCAGCACCGTGGTGCCCGGCAGGTCGCGAACGGCGAGGCGGTACGAGTCGGTCGCCACCATGCGCAGCCCGTCGTCCTCCGACGAGAGAAGCACACCCGTCAGCACGGCGCGGGCGTCGTCCGTCGACGCGGCGCGGACGACCTGGCGTAGCGCATCGGCGACCATGGCGGCAGGCATCGTGACCGCGTCGGCGGCCGGTTCGCTCTGCGCGGGGTAGTCGTCGAGCGACAGCGGACGCACCGAGAACTGCGATCGACCGGCACTGATCGACACCTCGTCGTCGTGGAGCTCGACCGACACAGCGCCGGCCGGCAGGGCCTTGACGATGTCGCCGACGAGGCGGGCAGGCACCACGACGGCACCATCGCGTTCGCCACCGACGTCGACCGTCAGGCGAATCGTCAGCTCGAGATCGGTGCCGGTGACGGTGAGACGGTCACCCTCGACCTCCATGCGGACGCCGGCAAGCACCGGCAGCGTGCCGGTGCGGTTCGTGGCCGCACGTCCGGCAGAACCGACGGCGTCGGCGAGAACATCACGTTCGCAACGAAACTTCACAGTGGGCACTTCTCCTCATGCATGGATGTCTCAATGTTCAATGTCAGTAGTAGGTGCTGTGGATTGGGGACAAGCACGCGTCGATGCAGCGTAGGACCGTTGTCGGCGTCCACACGGGATGGGGCGGTGATCCACACGTCGGGAATGACGACGTTGTAGTCCGGTGGACAACCGTGCGATGTCCACCGATGATCACGGTGTTGTCCCATCCGCGTCCCCAACGTTGTTCGCGGCGCAGATCCATTCCGTGGCCAGCTCATGCCTTGAGCTGCTGCAGGAGATCGGTGACCTGGTCGTAGATCTGTTTGCGCTCGCTCATCAGACGCTGGATCTTCTCGTTGGCGTGGATGACCGTGGTGTGGTCACGTCCGCCGAACAGGCGTGCAATCGCGGGATAGCTCAGATCGGTCAGTTCGCGGAACACGTACATGGCGATCTGGCGCCCGGTCACGAGTGGACGCTGCCGGCTGCGACCCTTGAGGTCCTCGACCGGGAACTTCAAGATGGCTGCGATGTCGGCCAGCAACTCCTCGTCGGTACGGGCCTTGGGCTTGCTGTCGTTGAGCAGATCAGCGAGTTGCGTCTGGGCCAGATCGGTCGTGATCGGCACCTGGTTCAAACTGGCGTAGGCGGTGACCCGGATCAGTGCGCCTTCGAGTTCGCGGATGTTGGTGGCGATGTTGGTGGCGATGAACTCGAGCGTCTCGTCGGGCACCATCACGCGGTCACGTTCGGACTTGTTGCGCAAGATGGCGAGGCGCGTCTCGAGGTCGGGTGGCTGGATGTCGGTGATCAGGCCCCACTTGAAGCGACCTCGAAGACGTTCCTCGAGCGTCGGAATGGCGTCGGGCATGCGGTCGGACGAGATCACGACCTGCTTGTTGGCGCCGTGCAGGGAGTTGAACGTGTGGAAGAACTCCTCCTGGAGCCCTTCCTTGCCGGCAATGAACTGGATGTCGTCGATCAGCAGCACGTCGATGTCGCGGTACCGGCGGCGCAGTGAGTTGGTGGTGTTCTGGCGGATCGCGTCGACGTATTCGTTCATGAACGTCTCGGTCGAGACGTACCTGACCTCGTGATGTTGGTAGTTGGAGTGGACGTAGTGGCCGATCGCGTGGAGCAGATGGGTCTTGCCCAGACCGGCCGATCCGTAGATGAACAGCGGGTTGTAGCTGCGCCCGGGGGTTTCGGCGACGCGCAGGGCGGCTGCGAGTGCGAACTGGTTTGATGCGCCCTTCACGAACGTTTCGAAGGTGTAGCGGGGATTCAATCCAGCCTCGTCGAGGAGCAACGATCGCTGTGACGATCGTTCGTCGGGCCGGGCGGCAGTGTCGACGTCGGACGCGTTGTCGTCGAACGAGGTGGTGTCGACCTCGATGACGGCTTCTCCGGTCTCGACGTCGATCTCCACCCGGCGGTGGCCCTCGTTGGCATCCTCCAGGGCGGCGGTGACGAGCGGGAGGTATCGGGTCAGGATCCGATCACGGACGTACGCGCTCGGAGCGAGCAGTCGCAGCGTGTCGGAATCGGATTCCAACGGTGACACATCCTGAAAGGTCGAGAACCAGACGGACTCGGCGAGTTGTGAACGCAACGACAACGTCACCTGGGTCCACACGTCTGTGCTCTCGCTCACCTGGCCATCTCCCGATCTGCACCACCGACAGTCCACACGGTTGTCCACACGATGTGGACATGTGCCGAAGAGTGGGCGGGCGGATGAACCTACCACGTCGTTCGTCGGAGGAAAACTTCGCTCCGTCGACACCTGAATACTGCACTTCATGGCCCTTACGCTGGGAAGACGCGTCACGATCGGTCCTGTGGACAACTTACACGCGTGTGGTTTGCCCGGATGGTTGGCGCAAGTGCACGCGTGGCCGTAGCCTTGGCAGGTCAGTCTGTGCAGGTGGATCGCGTGGTTCCCTGCGCAGTTCGTGATTCCTGCATCGAGAAGTGTCCGGAGATCGTCGTGAAGCGTACCTATCAGCCCAACAACCGCCGCCGAGCCCGCAAACACGGCTTCCGTGCGCGCATGAGCACCCGGGCCGGCCGCGCCGTGCTGAAATCCCGTCGCGCCAAGGGCCGCGCCCGTCTGTCGGCTTGATCGGCCGGATTCGCGAACGCGACGCTTTCATTCGCCTCCGGCGAGACGGCGTGCGTGTGCGGATCGATCCGCTCTGGTGCTCGTTCGTTCCCGATTCCGAGGTGGTTCCACCACAGGTGGCATTCGCCATCGGTCGCGCCACCGGGTCCGCCGTCCAGCGCAATCTGCTGCGCCGGCGGCTACGAGCGGTACTGCGCGACTGCGAGGTGCCGCCGGGGCTCCTGCTCATCGGCGCCAGCCCTCGCGCCACCGAACGTACGTTCCCAGAACTCGAGCAGAGTCTGCAGAACCTGATGCTCGAGCTTGTGGCCCGATCGACCACAGCGCCATGACCTGGATGCAGCGTCGTGCGCTGTCGTGGATCGAGGCGTACCAGCGGGCATTTTCCGGGCGTCCGTCGCCCTGTCGTTTCTACCCGACCTGTTCGGCGTATGCCCACGAGGCCTACGAAGTGCACGGCACGGTGCGGGGATCGTGGTTGACCGTTCGTCGTCTGGTGCGTTGTCGACCGCTCGGTCCGTCGGGCTTCGATCCGGTTCCCGAGGCTGATTCACACGCTGCCGGCCGCTCCGTTGCATCCACCGGCAGTGCCCATCCGATGCCCCACGTCCAAAAGGACCACTGAGCGATGTTCGAAATCCCCGCCGCACTCTTGTCATGGTTCTACGGCTTCACCGACAGCTACATCTTGGCCATTGCGCTCATCGCTGCCGTCGTGATGGCGATTACGACACCTCTGACGCTCAAGAGCACCAAGGGAATGCTCGAGATGCAGCGGTTGGCGCCCGAGATGCGCAAGCTGCAGAACGAGTATCGCAACGACCGCACCAAGCTCAACGAAGAGATGATGAAGCTCTACCAGGAGCACAAGGTCAATCCCATGGCCTCCTGTCTGCCGCTGGTGGCGCAGATGCCGGTCTTCATCATCATGTTCCGGGTGCTGCGGGGTCTGACCTACGCTCCTCGGGGCTCGGCGCGACCGATCTCCGACGCGGTCTGGGGTGCATTCGATCGCCCTGACGAAGTTCTCGACCCCGGGTTCATCCCCCGCTACCTGTCGCTCGACTCTGCCTTGTACAAGTCGCTGTACGGCTTGCACGAGATGATGTCGCTGGGTCTGGACCTCTCGAAGTCGGCTGCCGTCGAGATCACGAACGGGTTCGTGGCGGCGTTGCCCTATGTGCTCCTCGTGGTGGTGCTCGGCGCGCTGTACTTCGTCCAGCAGCGCATGGTCGCCGCCCGCGCCTCGATCAGCCCGACGATGTCGGTTGGTCAGCAGAAGTTGATGCAGTACCTGCCCGTGTTCTTTGCGGTCTTCCAGATCTTCTTCCTGTCCGCCCTGGTCGTCTACTACCTCTTCCAGACGTTGCTGCGCATTGCCCAGCAGGCCTACATCACCCGTGCGTTCTATGGCCACGACGAGTCACTCGGCCGCCAGGCTCAGCGTGCAGGCGAGGCGGCGCGCGAGGAGGCCAAGAAGAACGGCGAGAGCGGTGGCCTGTTCTCGCAAGCCAAACGAGATCTCGGTACCGGTTCGTCATCGAAGGCGTCATCGAAGGCGTCGCCGGCATCGAAGAAGGACGCCACACCGGCAGCCAGCAAGGACGTGACCAGCAAGCGTGTCACGCCGCCCAAGAACCGTCCGACGCCATCAGCCAATGCGAAAGGCCGTCCGACACCATCGCGCCAGGAGGCCGAGGCCCAACGCGCCAAGGCAGCCAAGGCGGGCAAGTCGTCACGCCCCAAGACCCCCAAGAAGTCGACCTGACGCCCCCTGGCAGCGCTGTCGTTGACGCTGCTGCCCGTACCAGAAAGTGAATGATCCATGGAGTGGGTAGAAACCACCGCGAAGACCATCGATGCGGCCCGCGAGGCGGCCCTCGATCAACTCGGCGTGGCCGCCGATGAAGCCGAGTTCGACGTGATCGAGGAGCCCCGACCCGGGCTGTTCGGTCGGGTTCGCGGGGAGGCACGCCTGCGGGCGCGAGTACGCCCCGCTCAGGTGCGCCCGAAGCAGGAGCGCCGCCGTCGGGGCCGCTCCGACGGTTCCGCAACGTCGGCAGTGTCCGAGTCGTCGTCCGAATCACCGGCCAAGACACCGGCCAAGTCATCGACGAGGACGCCCAAGTCAGCGAGCACGCCCTCGACGAACGACACCAGCGAGCCCGTCCAGGACGATGCCGTCGGTACGACTGCATCATCTGACTCATCGACGCCGCAGCGCTCGCGTCGGCGTACCACCACCAGCAAGCGCAACGAGGAGACCACGATGACCAACGACGAGCGACCCGAGTCCACGGTGACCCCCGAAGAAGTGGGGACCGCTGCCGTCGCATTCATGGAGGGTTTGACGACGGCATTCGGCGCGGACGCCGCTGTCGCGGTGAAGGTCGACGGTATCGAACTCGAGGTGACCGTGACCGGAAGTGAACTCGGCTTGCTCGTCGGTCCCGGCGGTCGGACACTCAACGCGGTGCAGGATCTCGCTCGCGTCGCCGCCCAGCGCCGCCTGGGCGACCATGAGACCCGCCTGCGTGTCGACGTGGCCGGCTACCGGGAGCGCCGCGAAGCAGCCCTGGGTTCGTTCGCTCGCGATGTTGCCGACCAGGTGCTCTCGTCGGGTACCGCCCGTTCACTGGAGCCGATGACGTCGGCCGATCGCAAGGTCGTCCACGACGTCCTCAACGAGATCGACGGGGTCACCACTCGCTCGGTGGGCGAAGACCCCGATCGTCGCATCATCGTCGACCCGGCCTGAGAGCACCGGGTGACCGGTCCCGAGTCGATGGTGCTGCCGCGTGGATGACGGACTCGTCGACGCGCTGACCGAAGCCCAACGTCTCGGGTTTCTCGGCGCACGTCCCATCGCCGAGGTGATCGAACACGCTGGAGCATTCGTCGAGAGTCTCGACGGACTCCCGGCCGATGCTCGTGTGATCGATCTCGGCTCCGGTGGTGGAGTGCCTGGACTCGTCATCGCGAGTACCCGACCGGACCTGCATGTGACGCTGCTCGATCGGCGCACGAAACGTACCGATTTCCTCGAGCGCATCGTTCGGCGACTGGGCTGGAGCGAGCGTGTCTCGGTCACGGCCGTCGACGTCGGGGTATTCCACCCCGACCCGTTGTTCGATGCGGCGGTGGCCCGAGGGTTCGGTCCGCCGGCCGAGACACTGGAAGCGGCAGCACGTGTGGTTCGTCCCGGTGGTCTCGTCGTGATCAGTGAACCTCCGACGGGTGACCGCTGGGACGCCGATGGGCTGAGGCGTGCGGGAGTCGAACGCATCACGGGCCTGCTCAGCGCCGTCGCGGTCTTCGTTCGACTGGACAGCTGAGCACACCACCTCGACGATGGGGATCGGAGTGGGACTCCCCTGCCCCGCTGTGCCACGGATGTTTCACGTGGAACATTCCGATGGATCGACACCGAGTATCTCCCTGTGGTTTCACGTGAAACATTGACGCAAATACTTGTGTCGTGGCGGCCGGTACGGCAGAGTGGGGAGATCCCGTCGCGGGAGCTCCCATCCCGCGACACGTTCCTACTGGAGTATTCGTGTCGGATCATGACGCCCCGGCGTCCGTTTTCCCGGAGCCCACCGTTGATCCGGGCCCATCCGGACCACCACCGAGGCCTCACGATCGACACCCGTTGCCCCGCATCATCGCGCTGGCCAACCAGAAGGGTGGCGTCGGCAAGACGACGACCACGGTGAACCTCGGTGCGGCCCTTGCCGACATGGGATTGCGCACCCTGATCATCGATCTCGATCCGCAGGGCAACGCATCGACCGGACTCGGCATCGAGAACCGAGGTCTCGAGCACTCGATGTACCACGTGCTGATGCATGAGGAACCACTCGAGAATGTCGTCGAGCCGACCGACGTGCGAAACCTCTTCGTTGCGCCCGCGTCACTCGACCTCGCCGGTGCCGAGATCGAACTCGTCCCGGCGTTCAGCCGTGAGCAACGTCTCAAGCGGGCGATCGATGCGGTGCTGGACGACTACGACTACGTCTTGATCGACTGTCCCCCATCGTTGGGCCTTCTCACCGTCAACGGCCTCGCCGCCGCCCGCGAGGTGCTGGTTCCGATCCAGTGCGAGTACTACGCGCTGGAAGGTCTTGGCCAATTGCTCCGCAACGTCGACTTGGTCAAACGCAACCTCAACCCATCGTTGGATGTCAGTACGATTCTCTGCGTGATGTACGACGCCCGGACCAAGCTGTCCGGCCAGGTCGTCAGTGAAGTGCGCGAACACTTCGGTGACAAGGTGCTCAAGTCGGTGATTCCCCGGTCGGTCCGGTTGTCCGAGGCGCCGTCGTTCGGTCAACCCATCACCACATTCGATCCCACGTCGCGGGGTGCCATTGCCTATCGAGACGCTGCACGGGAGGTGCACCATGGCGCGATCTAGTGGTCTCGGCAAGGGGTTGAGTTCGATCATCCCGACGGCCGAACGTCCCGAGACGGACGATGCTGCCTCCGCGGCGGTGTTGGCCGACATTGCCGTCGCCGCAATCAGCCCGAACCCGCATCAGCCACGCGTCCACTTCGACGAGGAGAGCCTGAGCGAGTTGACGGCATCGGTCGCCGAGATGGGCGTTCTCCAGCCGATCCTCATTCGACCACTCGACGAGCACACCTACGAATTGATCGCCGGCGAGCGACGATGGCGAGCCGCGCAGCGAGCGGGATTGACCACCATTCCGGCGGTGATTCGCGTGACCGACGACGCGAGCTCGATCGAACAGGCATTGGTGGAGAACCTGCATCGCCAGGACCTCACTGCGCTCGAGGAATCAGCGGCCTACCAGCAACTGATCGACGACTTCGGCCTCACCCATGATCAGGTGTCGTCGCGGGTCGGCAAGAGTCGGTCGGCGATCACCAACAGTCTTCGGCTGCTGGGACTCCCACCAGCGGTGCAGCGTCTGCTCGCCGACGGACAGTTGTCGGCCGGACACGCACGCGCACTCCTCGGCACCCCCGATCGGTCACGCCAGGAATCGCTGGCTCGCGAGGCCGTCGCCGGCGGTTGGTCGGTCCGCATGGTCGAGGACGCCGTCCGCCGCGATGGCGAACCGGTGGTTGACGCACCACCCGAACCGACGAGCACACCGATCGATGGGGCTGGTCTGACGCCCGCCACCAAGCTGCGCCCACCGGGCCTGTTGGAACTCGAGAACCTGTTGGCCGAACACCTCGAAACGCGTGTGAGCGTGCAGATGTCGGCCAAGCGAGGTCGGGTGAGCATCGAGTTCGCCGACCTGGAAGACCTCGAACGGATCTATCGCGTCATTGCCGGCTGAGGGAGGCCTCGATGTGCCCTCGAGCAGTGTCATCCTCAGGTCGCGCGTCAGACTGAGACCACAGATCGAGGTGAACGCGAAGCGTCACCGTTGCCCGGAGTTCACCTGGTGTTCATCACTGTCGGTGACCATCCGCTCAACGTTTGGTCGAGACAAACCCACAAGGTGTGCACAAGACTGTGGACAACTATACCTGCGAGTGCCGATCGATCCGCTCAGGCCGCGTTCGGGCCACGTGGGTAGGCGTCAGGTGTGGCGATCGGTCATCGGCGACGAGGCCCACGCGACGATCGCCAGCACGAGCGCACTGGCAATGGCGTCCGTTGCATCGACGATCTCGCGGACCGGTCCGAGCGAACACAGCACCGCCGGCATCCGGGTCTCACGCAGGACCGGGAGGCGCATGCCGCGCACCTCAGGTGCGACGGCGAACACGGGCTCCAATCGGGCCGCGGCCTGTGAGGCCAGCGTACGCCCGCCCACAGACTCGAACGTAGGTGCGGCAAAGTACGAGATGATCGATCGTTCGTCCGATCGCGCCTCGAATCCGATGTAGAGGTTCGCACCGAACCGATTCGCTGCAGCTGCGTGTGCACCTGCCTCGTACTCGTCGGTCGAGATGACCGTGGCGCCTGCCTCGCGCAGCGCGCGTGCCAGGGACCGACTGATCGAGCTGAGACCGCCGAACTGGCCCACGACGATTCGTACGGTGCTCAGCGACACATGCGCAGTCATCGACTCGTTCTCACGCACCACGGCCACCCCAGGCCCGGTGCCGCTCTGCCGGCTGACGAGTTCGAGCATGCGCACCGTGTGGATGCCGCAGACGCCATCGGCCGACAGACCCGAGTTGCGTTGGAAATCCTCGAGCGCCCGAGCCGTGGCAGGTCCCATGATGCCGTCGGGACGTCCACAGTCGAACCCGAGGTGATTGAGGGCGGTCTGCAATGCGGCCACGTCGTCGCCGCGCAGTTGTGGTGCCCCGAGCAGCAGGAGGCGGTCGCCCAGTGTGAAGCCGGCTTCCACCAGAGTGAGCCACGTCGGTTCGTCGCAGGTCCCGCTGACGTGGAGACCACGCTGGCGCTGAAAACTCGCAACTGCCTCCCGCGTGGACGCGCCGAACATGCCGGACGCGTCACCGCTGGCGGGAAACCCGACGACGCCGAGGCGACGCTGCAGGTCGCGAACTGCTTCTCCACGCTGACCTTCGGTCAGTGGGAGCAGGTTCTTCAGGGTGTGGTCGTGAGGAATTCGTCGAGCTCCTGGAGCAGGGCGCCCTTGCTCTTCGCGCCGACGAGGCGTTTGGACACCTCGCCACCGGAGAACACGAGCAGCGTGGGGATACTCATCACGTTGTACCGCATGGCGAGGTCGGGATTGTCATCGACATTCAGCTTGGCAACGGTGAGTTGATCCGAGTTCTCGCCCGCGATCTCCTCGAGGATCGGTGCGATCTGCTTGCACGGCCCGCACCATTCGGCCCAGAAATCGACGATGACCGGCTTGTCCGAGCCGATGATGGTCTCGTCGAAGGTGTTGGTGGACAGATTCACAATGCCGTTGGCCATGGGGAGGTCCTTTCGCAGCGATGCCGGGGTGGCAAGAATAGACGCGGTGGGATCAACCCGCTGGTGACCCGGAACATTCCCGCCGGTGACCCGGATGATGTCCGGGCCACGACGGACTCAGTGATGGGCGTTGTCCTCGAGCCAGCGTTCGGCATCGATGGCGGCCATGCATCCGGACCCGGCCGCCGTGATCGCCTGGCGGTAGTTGTCGTCTTGCACGTCGCCGCAGGCGAACACGCCATCGACGTCGGTGTACGACGAATCGGGCCTGGTCACGAGATACCCCGTCGCCGGGTCCATGTCGAGTTGACCTGTGAACAGGTCGGTGTTCGGACGGTGTCCGATTGCCACGAACAGCCCGGTCACTGGCAGCGTCGAGACCGAACCGTCGATGGTGCTCGTGATCTCGACACCGCTGACGCCCGTCTCACCGAAGATCTCGGTGACCCGGGAGTTCCAGAGGAACTCGATCTTCGGGTTGGCCATCGCGCGATCCTGCATGATCTTCGAGGCGCGCAACTCGTCGCGGCGGTGGATGATGGTCACCTTGTCGGCGAACTTCGTGAGGAACGTCGCCTCCTCGATGGCCGAGTCACCGCCGCCGACGACGGCGATTTCGTGGCCTCGGAAGAAGAAGCCGTCGCAGGTGGCGCACGTCGACAGGCCATGGCCGATGAGTCGCCGCTCGGCCTCGAGACCGAGCATCAGCGACTGGGCACCCGTGCTCACGATGACGGCGTTCGCCAGGTACTCGTCCTCACGGATCCAGATCCGGAACGGACGCTGGGAGAAGTCGACCTTGGTCACCTTCTCCGTGATGATCTCGGTTCCGAACTTCATGGCCTGGGCGCGCATGCTGGCCATCAGGTCGGGTCCCATGACGCCGTCGGGGAAACCCGGGAAGTTCTCGACCTCGGTCGTCAGCATGAGCTGGCCACCGGGCTGATCGCTGGAACTCGACGGTTCACCCTCGATGAGCAGGGGTGACAGGTTGGCTCGGGCGGTGTAGATCGCTGCGGTCAGGCCGGCAGGGCCCGATCCGATGATGATGACGTCGCGGACGTCGGCCATGGGGACTCCTTGAATGCGTTGGGAGAGTGTCGGGGATGCACGCAGTGGACGACCGGGCCGCCACGGGCGTTCAGCTCGCGACGGTGTTGCGCTTCTTGAACAGCCAGACACCGCCGATGGAGAAGACTCCGCCGACGATGAAGTAACTCAGGTAGACCGCGCGTTCCCATGTGGTGGCGAGTTCGAGCAGCGCCTGCAGACCCCGCATCGACATCACGAGCGCGATGGTGAGCGCGAACGCCCCGACGATCAGGGCGATCAGACCGAAGACGACGCCGCGAGCCGCATAGACCAGGTTCTGGGTGGTCTTCGACCGCACCGTGTCGATGAAGCTGACGACCATGTCCGTGGTCTCGGTGGCCCAGTTCGGATCGGTGAGCGGATTGGCCGGCATGTGGGCGAGGTTAGCCGCCACTCACGGAAGGCGCGCACGGGCGACTTCGCGGCAGTTCTCCGCGAGATACGCCAGGGCGAGCCCGCGACCTTCGTCGACACCCACGACGACCTCGATGGTTCCGTAGCGCGCGGGGCCGACGACAAAGTCGGCGCCGAGACACAACGGCCACTGAGCCTCGAGGGTCGCCGACTCCGAAGCGGTGAGTCGATCGTCGATCGACGCGCTGGTTGCCGCAGGGACATCAGGGTCCTGGGGTGCGTCGACGGCGTCGGAGGCGAAGATCCCGAGTTCCTCGGGTGTGTCGAGTTGCTCGAGTTCCGTCTCGGTCGGTGGTGCTGCATCGTCGATGCCGGTGTCGAGTTCGGCGCCTTCGGGAAGCGTGGCGTCGGCCAATGGGGCCTGCGCCGGGCTCGCCAGCTCGTCGGCGGCTTTGCCGGCTACCTCGTCGGCTGCCTCGGAGAGCGCGGCGACATCCGGTGGGTCGGTCGCGTCGGTGGCCGACTGCGACGCCGAGTCGTCGGTGCTGTTCGACGAGACGGTCTGCAACACGATGCCACCGGCGAGCACGAGCACGATGGCGGCCGCCACCCCCAGGAGCCGGCGGTTCGAAGAGGCACGTCGGCGGTCGGCGAGTGACGTGGGCGCCGACGATGCCGTGGTTGCCGCGGGCACTCGATCCCACGCATCGAGGGCATTCGCCAGCAGCGATTCGCGCACCGAGATCGACGACGGCTCGGTCTTCGCGAGCAGCGCCTGGACGTAACGCAGCCGCTCGACTTCCGCGAGGAGTGCCTCGTCGGCCTCGACGCGGGCGCGCTCGTCGGCGGTCACGTCACCGTCGAGGTATGCGCTCGCAAGCAGAATCAGGTCGTCGTTCATGTGCGGTCTGTTGGACGCTCGTCGGGGGGCGGTTGGTTCCCGTGCTCGGGTGAATTCGGCAGATCCAGGTCGAGTCGGAGTCGCTGGGCGAGGGCGGCGCGGCCCCGTGAAATGCGTGACTTCACGGTTCCGACCGGGATGTCGAGCACCTCGGCGATCTCGGCGTAGTCGAGGTGTGCGGTGTCGCGCAGCACGACCGCGGCACGAAGGTCGTCGGGCAGATCGGCGAGGGCCTGGTCGAGGATCAGGCGGTCGCCGACCTCGTCGACGTCGTGAGTGGCGCGGTCGTCGGCCCGGTCGACCACGCCGTCGTCGCCGTTGTCGAGCCTCGGTCGCCGGTCGCGCTTGCGGAGTTCGTCGAGCGAGGCGTTGGTGGCGATGCGGTAGGCCCAGGTTCCGAACGACGATCGACCGTCGAAGCGTGGGAGGTTGCGGACGATCTTGATGAGTGCTTCCTGGCACGCGTCGTCGGCGTCACGGCTGCCTCCGGCGATGCGACGACAGACGGCGTGGATCCGGTCGTAGTGGCGCCGGAGCAGCTGATCGAGCGCGTTCCTGTCGCCGCCCTGTGCGGCGGCAACCAGTGCGCTGTCGTCGAGATGCGTGGAGATGCGTGGAGCGTAACGAACGGTTCAGTTCACGATGGCGATCTCGCCGAGGCGCCCGCGATACGGGTTGGCGTCGGTGCAGGTCGCATCGGGACCGAGTTCCTTGAGCATGATGAACATGTGACGTGCGGGGACCGCCGGAACCGGCGAGGTGACCGTGCCCGTCTCGTCGGCGAACTGCGTGGCTCCGAGTTCGGCGCCCCAGTCGGCGATGTTCGCGGGGATCGTCTCAGCGTCGGACGCGAAGAATGCCACCTGATAGGGCGCCGTCTGGACGTCGACCCGGAGCGCCTTCTGCAGTGGGGCGTCGAAGGTGACGACGAGCCCCACACCTCCCTTGCCACCGAGGTACTTCGAGGAGTAGCACACGGTTCCCCATGAGGTCGACGCGTTGGCGTCGGCAGTGGCGAGGACGGCGTCGCCGTCGTTCTCGCTGCCGTCGCCATCGGGGTCGTAGGCAGTGATCGTCGCGATGGTCGTGCCGACGAGCGCCGCGGGGGTGCTGGCGGCCGGGGCGGCAACACTGTCATCGGGGAGCGCCGGCGTCGACGCGACCGATTCCCCGCCACCGAACTCCAGGTTGGCCCACAGCAGCGCTCCGACGCCGATGGCGGCCACGAGCAGCACCGCGACCACGGTGAACGCGGGCTTCCACTCCTGGGTGAGTCCACGCGCCGGCTTGCCGCGAAGGTCGCGACCGGCCGGGGGAGTGAGTTCGTCGTGGGCCGCCAAGCGCGGCGAACGCCGTCGCGCTCGTCGGCGCGACGATCGGCGTCGTGCCGGTGTGGCCCACCTCGCCGGGGATCGATCCGACGGCAGGGGTGCCGACCGGGGGTGTACTGGTCGCTCGAGCTCGATCGGATGCGCGGCCCGCCACGTCGGAGGGAGCGCGCCGCAAGCGACGCCCGCCGAAGGGAGCAACCGGCGAGTGCTCGTAGGGCGTCGGATCGATTGCGGGCGGGCCGTCCTTGGCGGCATCGCGCAGCGTGTCGACCAGTTCGGCCCCTGATGCCGGGCGTTGGGCCGGATTGCGGGCGAGGAGCTGGTGGATGACGATCACGAGCTTGGTCGGCAGCGTCGCGCGCAGTCGTGCGAGGTCGGTGGGGTCGCGTTGGAGTCGGGCGAGGGCCGTGTCGGCGTCGGTCTCACCGAGGAACGGCACCCGGCCGGCCAGGCACTCGTACAGCACCAGTCCGAGCGAGTAGAGGTCGGCCCGGCCGTCGAGCTTCTTGCCGCGCACCTGCTCGGGCGACAGGTACTTGGCGGTGCCCATCATGATGTTGTCGCTGGTCAGGTCGGCTTCGGCCGACTGCAGACCCTTGGCGATGCCGAAGTCGGTCAGGAGGACCCGCCCGTCGGAGGTCATCATGATGTTGCCGGGCTTGACGTCGCGATGGACGAACCCCGCAGCGTGCGCGTGATCGAGCGCGGCGGCCACGCAGGTGCCGATGTGACAGGTGAGTTCCGGACTCAGCCGCTTCTGGGTGTCGAGGACCTGGCGCAGGCTCTTGCCCTCGACCAGTTGCATCACGACTGCCTGGCGGCCGTCCTGTTCGAACACGTCGTGGACGGCGACGATGTTGGGATGGTTGAGGCTCGCCGCGGCGATCGCTTCACGTCGGAATCGTTCGGCGACCACGGGGTCGGTGGCCAACGAGGGCTTCAGCCATTTCACGGCGACCTTGCGGTCGAGTGTGAGGTCGACGGCGAGCCACACCTCGGCCATGCCGCCCTGGGCGAGCATGCGTTGGAGTTCGTAGCGGTGCGCGATGACCGTCGATGTGGGTGGCGGGGCCGCGGACATGACTGGGAGCGAACGCTAGCGGTGCCTGCTGCCGTGGTGGGGTCAATCCGTGAGGTCGGGCCCGAGTCGGGCCCCCCAGATCATTCGGACGTGACCTGGAATGCGACGCCGATCGTTCCACGGCCGCCGTGGGTGCCGATGACGGGGCCGATCTCACCGACGACGATCTCACCGGGGTAGTGCTCGGCGAGCAACTCGACGAACAGGTCGACATCACTGCAGTCGGCGTGCATCACGGCGAGGTTCTCGATGTTGCCGTCGTAGCTCGTGACCTTGTCGACGAGATACGACAACGCTTTCGATCGGGTCCGTTGCTTGCCGCCCTGCTCGACGACGCCGCCGGTGACCTCGATGATCGGCTTGATCGACAGTGCCGTCGCCAGCATCGCCTTGGCGTTGCCGATGCGGCCACCCTTCTTGAGGTTGTCGAGCGTGTCGAGTGCTCCGAAGACGCGGGTGCGTTCGACCAGGTCGTCGGCGAGGCGTTCGATCTCGTCGATGCCGTCACCTTCGAGGGCGGCGCGAGCGCACGCGATGACGATGGTGCCGAGGCCCATCGTGATCGTTCGGCTGTCGACCACTCGCACGTCGAGGTCGATCGATTCGTCGGCGGCGATCGTCCGAGCGGCGAGTTGCGCCGACTGCATGGTGGCCGAGAGGGCCGACGACAGCGAGACGACGAGCACGCTGTGCGCACCCTTGGCATGCAGCGTCCCGGTAGACCTGTTCGTACAGGCCGGGGGCCGGCGCCGCCGTTTCGGGCAGTGTGGGTGAGTTGACGCACCGTGACCAGAACTCGGCGGTCGAGAGTTCCTCGCGATCGACGAATTCCTCGTCGCCGAAACGGATCGTCAACGGCACGATCGCGATGCCGAGGTCGTCGGCGATCGATGCGGGGAGGTCGCACGAGCTGTCGGTGACGATGGCGACGTGGTTGAGGGGTTGCGGGCTCACAGGGCGTCAGATCCTACTGCGCGCGCCGTTGGATGCCGGTCGCGTCCCCCGGCGTCGACCGCTGCGGCACGTCGCTTGCTACGCCAGTGCGAGAACCACCAGGTGAGCAGCACCAGGATGAAGCCCCCGGTCAGCAATTGGCCGAGCCCGGTGAAGCCGGTGACCCGCGAGGTCAGTGTCACCGGTTCGGCGATGGGGGCTCCGGCGGGTGTGGTCACCGTGAGGGTGATGGTCGACGTGCCGTTCGAGCGGGCCTCGACGGGGACGACGATGGAGGTTTCGTCGTTCGGCCGGAGCGTCACCTGCCGGTCGCCGTCGGGGAACTCGACCTTGGACGAATCCAGGTGCATCGTCACGTTCAACGGTTCGTCGCTGGTGTTGCCCAACCGGATCTCGATGGTCCCGCTGCGACCGGCCAGGGTGAACGTGAACGGCTCGGGCATCTGGACGGCGTTCTCCAGTGCGTCTGCCTCGCTGATGAGCGACCTGGTCGCCGCCTCGACGTCGGCATCGCTGTAGGCCGTCGAGATCAGCGCGTCGAGTTCGTTGGTCCACTCGGTCGGCCGTGGATCGTCGGGCAGGAGCATCGACGCGACGCTCGCCATTCGCAGGGCGGTCGAGTCGATCAACTCCACGCGGCCTGCGAGCGACGGTCCGGCGACGTCGGGGAGCGTGACGGCGCCCGACGCCCCTGCGTCTCGTTGCGTATCGGTCACGCCGATCAGCGACGAGGCAGCAGTGAAGCGCAGCGACGGCGTGGTCGCGACGAGGTCTTCGAGTCCGGCCAGCAGACGGGCGTCGGGGGTGGCGAGGTTGGGCGTCGAGAGGATGATGCTGCGTTGCGCGGGTGGTCCGTTGCGGTCGGCGTCGGCTTCGGCGCGGTCGATGAGGATCGTCGCTGCGGTCTGCACCGACCATTCGGTGGCCGTCGAGGTCGCCAGGATGTCGTCGGCCGCAGCGGGTGTGAGCTGAATCGTGCGGGCGTCGACGAGCAGGATCGGCAGTGTTCCGCCGTCGGGGAGTTCGGCGTCGACGAACAGGTCGGTGTCGGGAAGTCGTGGGCTGACCGTGTCGCGGTACAACTCGGACGGCATGATCACGAAACGAACACCGAGATCGCGCAAGTGCTGGGCACCGCCGGCACTCAACGCGTCGGTCGTCATCCACACGGTGCGGACGGCTGGTGTGGTGGGGACGGCCGTGGTCAGCAGTTCTTCACCCGCATTCACCAATCGGGTGTAGGTGTCGGCGCGTCCGGCGGCGACGGCCGAGGAGACGTCGAGCGGCGCGACCGGCAGGGCGACGAGTTCGTCACCCTCGAGCGCGGCGGCGAGCCGCTCGGCGCCCTGCGGTGTCGCCGCCTCCTCCGCGATGAGCGTTGGCGGGACCTCGAGTGTGACGGGTTCGTCGAGCGTCGCTGCGAGGTCGACGGCGTCGTCGAGAGCTGCTTGGGCGGCGGCGCGTTCGGCGGCGGTCGCCCTGGGTGAGGCGGCGGGCGTCATGGCGACGACGGACAGGTCGACGGGCGGTGCCGGTTGGTCGGTCGATGCTGGAAGCCGCTGCACGATGGTGCCGGCGGTGGCGACGATGTTGTCGTCGCGCGGATCACCGGTCAACAGCTGGACGCGCAGCGGGTAGAGGCCTGGACGTTCGAACTTCAGCCGCTGCTCGATGCTGTCGACGACGTCGGTCCCGATCTCGAGCGTGAATTCGATCGACCCGTCGTCGGCGACCGTTGCGAGATCGCGGAGGTCGGTGATGGCGACGCCGTCGATGGCGTCGGTGAACGCGGTCGGGTCGACGGCGCTGCCCACGACGTCGTCGACGTCGTCGCTGGTCGGTGAGGGGCTGATAGTTCGTCACCTCGATCGTGAGCGCAATCGGCTCGGGAACCGGCTCGGGGGTCTCGGGCACCGTGGGCACGGAGGTGTCGACCGGCGCCTCGACCACCGGCAGCCGGCGCGGCGAGTTCGAGGGCGTCGCCCACGATGCCGACGAGCCGGTATCGGAGCTGGATCACTCCGTCGGGCTCGAACGCGAAGTTCTGGCTGACGAGTTCGAGGCGGGGCGTGATCGGCGTCACCTGAGCGGCACGCGGAGAGGCGTCGACGTTGCCGGCCAACGAGAGCGCTGCCAGCGCGACGACCACTGCTCCGAGCACACCACGCGATGGCGCCGAGATCGGTCTCACCGCAGTGACCGTTCGAGGATGGTCAGGCGTTCCGGTCGTTCCGTGAAGCCGAGCGATCGGTAGAGGGCGAGAGCGGCGATGTTGTCGGTGGCCGTGTTGACGAGGACCCGCTCGACGTTGCGCCGTCGCATCCAGTCGAGTGCATCGGTCACGAGCAGGTGGGCCAGTCCACGACGTCGAGCGGATGGGTCGACCGCGACTCGCTGCACATACCCCCAGGTCGACGCCCGACCGCTGATCGAGAACGCGACCATCCGGCCCTCGTGGTGCACGCAACGGGCGCGGTATCGCGGCGTGGCGACGACGATGTCACGGAGCGCGGCCGTGTTGTTGGCCCACGGCGCCGGAAAGGCGCGCTGGTCGACGACAGCGGCCTCGTCGAGTTGCGAGGGACGCAGCCGCCGCAGTCGTGTGGCGTGGTGCCCGTGGTCGCGGGCCGGTGCGGCCCCGCCGAGGAGGTCGAGTTCGAGGAGGCTGAGCGTGTCGATGACCTCGAAGCCGGCAGCGAGGAATGCCGGGGCGGAGGGAGGGAACAGGGCACCGGTGCGCAGCGTGGTGGCGCCCTGGGCACGTCCGTCGGCGATCCACGAAGCGACGTGGTCTCGGTCGGGCACCATGTGATGGTCGAGCAGCACGAGGTGCGCGACGTCGGCATCATGAGGCCATCGACCGAGACGAGCCCGGACGGGATGCTCGGCCGCCGTCGTGTTCACGGCAACGAAGGTACTCCCACGAGTGATCGCGGCGCCCGCACGGCGCCGGACGCGTCCGCACCCGTCGTAGCCTGACGAGGTGGTCCCCGAACGATTGACGCCGGTGTTGCGCGAGTTGGAACCCCTTGCGGAGCGGTTCCGGGCGGCCGGTCACCGCCTGTATCTGGTCGGTGGAACCGTCCGGGATCTGTTCGTTGCCGCCGATCGAACCGATTTCGATCTCGATCTCACCACCGATGCCCGGCCGCCGGAGATCAAGCGATGCCTCGAGGGGTGGGCCGACGCGATCTGGAACCAGGGAGAGAAGTTCGGCACGATCGGCGCGCAACGCATCGACCCGGCGACCGGTCGTGAGCGGATCTACGAGATCACCACGTTTCGAGCCGAGGCGTACACCGACGACTCCCGCAAACCGCACGTCGTGTTCGCCGACGAGATCGAATCCGACCTGTCCCGACGTGACTTCACCGTCAATGCGATGGCGTTGGAGTTGACCGCCGACGGCGACCTCCCGGCGTTGATCGATCCCTTCGGAGGCGTCGCCGATCTCGCGACGAGAACATTGCGGACGCCGCTCGGGCCCGAGGTGAGCTTCAGCGACGATCCGTTGCGGATGCTCCGCGCCGCGCGGTTCATCGCCAGGTACGAACTCGAGCCGACCGACGACCTGTTGGAGGCCGTTCGTGACATGGCGCCGCGCCTCGAGATCGTGTCGGCCGAGCGGATGCGTGACGAACTCGACAAGCTGATCGTGGTCGACCACCCGGCTCCTGGATTGTGGTTTCTCGTCGACACGGGGCTCGCCGATCAGTTCCTGCCCGAATTGCCGGCCATGCGCCTCGAGCATGACCCGATCCACCGTCACAAGGACGTCCTGTCGCACTCGATCGCCGTGGTCGAGAACGTGCGCCCGCCACACGAGCATCCGGGGATCGTTGCGGGCGAGCAGCCGACGTTCGACTTCCGGCTCACCCGGCTCGCCGCGCTGTTCCACGACATCGGCAAGCCTCGGACTCGCGGGTACCTGGAGGGCAAGGGCACCACGTTCCACCATCACGATGCGGTCGGCGCTCGCATGACCCGCAAACGGATGAACGCACTGCGCTACTCCAACGACGACGTCGCCGCCGTGAGCGAACTCGTGGCCCTGCACCTGCGATTCCACACCTATTCGATGGGCTGGTCCGATTCGGCGGTACGGCGCTACGTGCGCGACGCAGGGCCGCTGCTGGGCGAACTCAACGTCCTCACGCGTTGCGACTGCACGACCCGCAACGCAAAGAAGGCGGCACGTCTGTCGAAGCGGATGGACGAACTGGAAGAACGCATCGGCGAACTCGAGGTCGCCGAGGAACTCGCCGCCATGCGTCCCGAACTCGACGGCACGGCGGTGATGCAACAGCTGGGGCTCCCGCCGGGCCGCGACGTGGGCGAGGCGATGCGTTTCCTGATGGAGATCCGGCTCGACGAGGGCCTGCTCGGCGACGAGGCGATCCGGACGCGCCTCGACGAGTGGTGGGCGGCGCGCAGCATCCCCAGCTGACCCAGGCTCGTCGTCGTACCGTTGGGCGGTGGATTCGAAGCCCGACGGCACGTTGCGAGGATGGTGGCTGATCGTCCCGATCGTTGCGGTGTCGGTCACGCTGGTGGTGCTCGCACTCCTGACGGCAGGAACGGATCCGCGTCCGGGCACGATCGCAGCGGTCACGGTGATCGGCCTGCTCGCAATCGTCGCTGTCACTGCTACGGCGGTCGAGTCGCGTCGGATCGGACACCGGTTCGGTCGCACCATCGAGGAGCTGGAGCGCGCCCAGGACGGGATCCAGCGACTCCTCGACGACCTTCCCGATGCAGTGATGGGGCTCGACGGGCACGGGGTCATCGAGTCGGCCAACCGTCGCGCCGCCCTGCTCACCGGTCGGACGGTGGACGAACTGGTCGGCCGGGCGTTCCTGGAGATGATCGGCGACTCGGATCGCGAGGTGCTCACCCAGCGATGGCACTTCGACGACCCGATTCCGGCGCCCGTCGATGTGACCGGCCCGATCGGCAATCACGTCCTGTTCGAGTTGGTCGACGCGTACGGCGATCCGCATCTCGTCGAGGCGTCGCTCCACCGGCCGTCGGCGAACGACGGCAGCGACACCGGTGGGCTCGTGGTGTTGTTGCGTGACGTCACCGACCGGGCGCGAAGCACCGTGGCCCTGGAGCAGGCGCGCCGCCGCTTCCAGCAGGCGTTCCATTCCGCACCGACCGGCATGGCGCTCGTCCGGCTCGACGACAGCCGGATCATCGACGCCAACCAGTCCTTGGCCGACATGCTCGACCGGCCACTCGATTCGCTGATCGGCATGGGGATCCGTGAGATCACCCATCCCGACGATCTTCGTGCCGCGGCGACACAGCGCGCCAGGCTCGAACTGGGGATCGCCGAGACCTACCTCCTGGAGCAGCGCTACCTGCGCAGTGACGGCGAGTTCGTGTGGGCGCGCACGCGGGTGTCGGTGACCGAGGACGAGGGCGTTGCGCTCGCGATCACCCACATCGAGGACGTGACCGATCAGCGCGTCGCAGCCGAGCGACTCACGCATGCAGCGACGCACGACGACCTGACCGAGCTCCCGAACCGGGCGGCGCTCGTGGAGCGGCTCGACGCGTTGCTCGACGGCGCGACGCCCGGCCAGGTCTCGGTGCTCTTCATCGATCTCGACAACTTCAAGGTGGTCAACGACAGTCTCGGCCACGGTGTCGGCGACGAACTGCTTCGCGAGGTGGCCCGTCGATTGCGCAACGTGATGCGTGACACGGACTGTCTCGCTCGTTTCGGTGGCGACGAGTTCGTCGTGTTCGTCGACGGAGGGGTCGATCCCGCCAAGGTCGCCGAGCGATTGCGCCGGGAAGTGCAGCGGCCCGTGGTGGTCGACGGCCACGAGTTGGTGACGACCGCCAGTATCGGCTTCGCGGTGAACAGCGCGCTCGGGCTCACCGCCGACGATCTGCTGCGCGATGCCGACGCGGCGATGTATCGGGCCAAGGCCGGTGGCCGCGACCGCGTCGAGGCATTCACCGAGGAGACGCGGCGAGCATCGGTTGCTGCGCTGCAGACGTCGAGCGAACTCCGACGCGGGCTCGAACGGGGCGAGGTCGTGCCGTACTTCCAGCCGATCGTCGACCTCGACGGCGGCCAGGTCGTCGGTTTCGAGGTGCTCGCGCGGTGGTTGCATCCCGACCGCGGCCTGCTCGTGCCGAGTCAGTTCCTCCCGATGGCCGAGGAGTCCGGGCTGATGGTCGACCTCGGTGGCCGCATCCTGCGCGATTCGCTGGCACAGCTCGCCCACTGGCGCGGTGCGGGCCTGCGGTTCGCCGATTGTTCGTTGTCGGTCAACGTGGCGACGCAGCAGTTGGTCGACGGCACCTTCCTCGATCTGGTGCACGACGCGCTCGGCGAAACCGGGATCGACGCCGATTCGCTGTGGTTGGAGATCACCGAGACAGCGCTGATGGCCGACACCCGAGCGGCCGGCAACGCCCTGCGGGACCTTCGCGGGCTCGGCCTGCACCTCTCGGTCGACGACTTCGGCACCGGGTACTCGTCGCTCACCTACCTCAAGCGGTTCCCGGTCGAGGCGATCAAGGTCGACAGGTCGTTCGTGACCGGGCTCGGCCTGGAGGCCGACGACACCTCGATCGTCGAAGCCGTCGTCCGCCTCGGACACTCGCTCGGGTTGACCGTGGTCGCCGAGGGCGTCGAGACCCCCTTGCAGCTCACTCGGCTTCGCGAACTCGGTTGCGACAGGGGCCAGGGGTACCTGTTCGGCCGTCCCCGTCCCGCCGGAATCACCGCCGCCGAACGCGTCGACGCCTGAGTGACGCCGGTGCCGGGCACCGGCGTCACCGATTGTCAGGAGCCTTCTTTGCGGGCGCGCAGCACGAGGGTGGTCGGCGACGGCTGCCTCGCGGACGCACCGAGTTCGATGACGTGGTCGACCCGGAAGTTCGAGCGGTTGAGCGCGGTGAACCAGGACCCGATCGTCCGCTCGTGCGCGCCGTAGGGATGGTCGACGTCGACGCTGGCGAACGGGTGTGCCATCGAGAGCACGAACGGCATGCTCGGCCTCAGGATGCGGTGGACCTGGCGCAACAGACGGCCGAGGTCGTCGACCTCGCCGATCGTGTGCGCGGCGAGGACGACCTCGCAGGAGGCCGATGCGATGTCGCCGAGGTCGGCCAGGTCGGTCTCGAGGCACTGGACGGGCACCTCGGCGGCGGCGGCGCGTTTGCGGGTCTCCGCGATCCGGGCGGTGTCGGTGTCGACGGCGATCGACTTCGCACCCGCCCGGGCGAAGGCGATCGAGTTGTACCACGGGGAGATGCCCAGTTCGACCGCGCGCCGTCCGTCGCTGACATCACCGCAGAGACGCAACTCGTCGTCGTCTGGCGCACCGGTCCCGAAGTTGATGTTGGCGACCACGCAACCAGTGTGCCCCACGTGGCCGACGATGACGGGGATCACGCCGCGCACGGCGATGCGGAGCGGATAGTGTCCCCGTTCATGGCGTTCACCGTCGGCGCACTTCGCGGGTCCGATGGTTCGCGCGGTCTGATCGATCATCGGTTGGCGCGCCGGATGCTCATCGCCCAGGTGAAGAAGGGGCGAGTGCCGCTCGATCAGGTCTGCGATGCGCATCCCGAGTTGATCCGCGCCGCTCGCAACGTGGGCACGCAGACCACGATGCGTTGCCCGATCTGTGAGGAAGCCGACCTCAAGCTCGTGACCTACGTGTTCGGCCCTCGCCTGTCGGCACAGGGACGATGCGTGTCGACCGCGAAGGAGATGCGACAACTCAACGATCGCCGCGATGAACTCAGCGCCTACGTCGTCGAGGCGTGCGTCGAGTGTCGATGGAACCATCTGCTGCGAATCATCCCGGTCGGCGGGCGACCGTAGGACGCGTGGGGTCATTCGGCCGACGGTCGGTGAGTCGAGTCTGTGTGGCGGGTGCGGTCGTCGCCGTCGCCCTGCTCACGGGCTGCTCCGACGACACCGCCACATCGATCGACTCGAGCACATCGATCGACACCTCCACATCGATCGATTCGACCACGTCGATCGGAGGACCGTCCGGCGAGGACGAGGTCGTCACCGAGGTCGGCGCCCAGCCCGAGGGGTTCTCCACGGTGACCGCGCGGATCACCGAAACCGACGGCCGGATCTGCGACGTGTGCGTGTGGCTCGCCGACACCCCTGAGCAACGCAGTCGAGGACTGATGGGCGTGACCGATCTCGGCGCGGCCGTTGGCATGGTGTTCCGTTTCGAGGAGCCGACGGCCGGATCGTTCTACATGTTCCAGACACCCACGCCGCTGTCGATTGCGTGGTTCGCTCCCGCAAGCGGGGAGTTCGTCGGCACCGCTGACATGGCGCCATGTCTCGACACCCCGGCCGGGGAGTGCGCGCTCTACTCGCCCGGCGCCGAGTACGACCTCGCCCTCGAGGTGTTCGAGGGCCAACTGGTCGATCTCGGAGTCGGTCCGGGCTCCCGGCTCGAGCTGATCGACGGCACCGACGGCTGCCCCCTCGCATCCGCGGGCTGACCTCCGCTGCGATGCGGTTCGGGATCACCCCGTGCGCCACAACCTCATCGCATGTTCACCGCGGACTGCTCGAGGTCACGTCTCGCGTAGCGGTTGTGCCAGAACTCCTCCTCGAACACGGTGTGGACGCACTCCTGCAGGGAGTGGACGCCGTTCTCGAGCACGTCGACCGGCGACGGGAGGTCGGTCGATTCGATCGACGTCAGGTAGCCGCCGAAACGCTTCACTCGATCGAGGCGTACCTCGAGCGCCTCGTTCACCGACGGCGTGGCATCACGGTCGAGTCCCGGCCACGCGAGGTCGGCGGATCCGCTGTTCGGGAGCCCGATCGGGTTGAACCGATCGCCGAGGACCGGCACCGTGAACCACTTGTCCATCGCGAACACGAGGTGGCGCAATGTCTCGACGAACGACCACTCGCCGTCGATTCGTTCGTGCAGGCTGTCCTCGGGAAGGGTTCGCGCCAGGGCAGTGGTCGTGGCCCATTCGGCTTGCAGGGCGGCCCACGCGGCGCGCATGGCGTCGGGGTCCGATGCGCGCAGCATGGCGCGCAGTGGATACCAGGGGTCGCGCTCGTTGACGTAGGCAGTGACGTCGACACCGTTGACGACGACCCGGTCGACCAACGCATCGATGTCGACGTCGACCAGCCAGGCGTGGCTGATCCTCACCCCGGTGAGGTCGACGTCGCGGAACACGGCTCCCCTGAGGTCGGCACCCCAGAACACGGCGCCTGCAAGGTCTCCCTCGAATTCCTCCGGCACGGTGCCTCCTCGTCGTTGCTCGTCTGCGGTGGACGGGGCCATTCTTCCAAGTGTGTGAGACCCCTTCGCCATGATGGTCTCCATGAGACACCGTCACGCGACCGTCACCGGCCCCGATAGGGTTGGCACGTCCATATTGGCCCTGCCCCACAACGGGGCTCCCGCCACGGCGCTGTCATCAGGCAGTCGTGGGGGATCCGAAGGGAGGAAACACGCATGAAGCGTGCATACGAATTGATGATCATCATCGACGGCGACGTCGATGACCCCAAGGCCCAGGCCTGGATGAAGACGGTGACCGACGGCATCGTTGCCGTCGGCGGCGAACTCCACGGCAAGATCGATTGGTGGGGCAAGCGCCAGTTCGCCTACCCGATCAACAAGAAGCCGTCCGGCTACTACATGGTCGCCGAGTTGGTGGCACCCGCCGGCGCACTCGACGAACTCGAGCGAACGCTCCGCCTCGCGGACGATGTGGTCCGTCACAAGCTCATCCGTCTGCCCGAGGCCGAGGCCGAGCGCCGCGGCATGGCAGTCGTCGCCGCCTGAGCGGCGCCAGCCACACAAAGGGGAATCACATGGCATCGGAAAACAGCGTCACGCTGGTCGGAAACGTCACCAAGGATCCTGAACTCCGCTACACCACCGGTGGTCGCGGTGTCGCCAGCTTCGGGCTGGCGGTCAACCGTCGCTACCAGGTCAACGGTGAGTGGCAGGAACAGGTGTCGTTCTTCAACATCGTCGCCTGGGGCGACCTCGGCGAGAACGCCGCGGCGAGCATCAACAAGGGCAACCGCGTGATCGTCACCGGTCGACTCGAGCAGCGCTCGTACGAGACCAAAGAGGGCGAGAAGCGCAACGTCACCGAAGTGATCGCCGACGAACTCGGCCCGAGCCTGCGCTGGGCGCAGGTGCAGATCGAGCGCATCAGCCGCGACGACGCTGCATCCCGCAGTGGCGGTGGCGGTGGCGGTGGCAGCAGCGGCGGCCGAGCACCCGATCCCGTGTACGGCGACGAAGAGCCGTTCTGACCCCCGTTGATCTGAATCACCACTCGTAAGGAAGCACCATGGCAAGCAAGAAGAACAAGGCGCGCAGCGCCCGTGACCTCAATCCCCGAAAGTTCAAGAAGAAGACCAGCGTCCTGGTCATCGACAAGGTCGAGTACATCGACTACAAGGACGTCGATCTCCTGGGCCGCTTCATGAGCGACCGCGCCAAGATCAAGAACCGGCGCGTCGCCGGCAACACGTTGCAGCAGCAGCGCGAGATCGCCAACGCCGTCAAGGTGGCCCGTGAAATGGCGCTGCTCCCGTACGCCAAGCGCGTGGCGTCGACCCGCACCGGCGGCCGCGGTCGTGACGGTGGTCGCGAGGGTGGACGTGATGGTGGCCGCGATCGCGAGACCAGCCTGAGCGACAGTGTCAACGAGACCGCCATCGACGTCGTCGACGACGAGTTGATCGATGATGTCGAGACCTCGTTCGACGTCGCTGCCGAGACCGAGGAGGCCTGAGCATGAAGGTCATTCTTCGTTCCGATCTCGATGGCCTCGGCAAGCGCGGCGACATCGTCGAGGTGGCCGACGGCCACGCCCGCAACTTCTTGTTTCCGAAGGGCCATGCCATCGCGGCATCCGATGGTGCGGTCGAGCAGGCCGGCCAGATGCGCCAGGCTCGCGATCAACGCGACTCCAGCGCTCGCGAAGCTGCCACCACGATCGCCAGCACGCTCGTGCCGAAGGTGATCATCGTGTCGGCCAAGGCCGGCCCGGAAGGGAAGCTCTTCGGTTCGATCACGTCGGCCGACGTGGTTGCCGCCGTCCAGGAGCAGACCGACATCGAACTCGATCGTCGTCAGATCGAGATCGACGTGATCAAGACCGTCGGTCAGCACACGGTGACAGCGTCGCTGCACAACGACGTGTCGTTCCCGATCACCATCGACGTCGTCGCCGCCGGCTGACGTTCGTTGCCTCACCCGGCACTGCCCGGGTTCCATCCCACGCGAGTGGGTGACCACCCTCCTTCGACGCGCCTGCCCACAGGTTGTCCACAGGTCTCGCGTCCACAGGATCGGGCGGTTGTCCACAGGCAGTCAACAGGCAAGACCCAGGGTTGTTCATCTTCCATCGCACAGCAAACCCCTGAGAGAGTGGGGTCCCCATGTCGATCGATCGAGAAATCGGATCCAACCGTACGGAACGCGGCAGCAACGCCACGAGCCGTGGCGGACGCGTTCCTCCCCACAACCTGCAGGCCGAGGAATCGGTGCTCGGCGCACTGCTGTTGTCGCGTGATGCGATCGGTGTGGTCGGCGAGGCCGGGCTCAGCGTGCGTGACTTCTACAGCCCGGCGCATCAGCACATCTTCGACTCGATCCGGTCGTTGTATTCGTCGTCCGGCCCTGTCGACGTGGTCACCGTTGCCGACGAGTTGCGCCGCCACGGCCTGCTCGACGAGATCGGTGGGATCGAGCGGCTGAACGACCTGCAGAACGCCACGCCGTCGGTGTCGGGCGCCGAGCACTATGCGCGCATCGTGATGGACACGGCGCTGTTGCGGCGATTGATCCACACGGCCGGCGAGATCACCGATCTGGCCTTCAGTGAGCCCGATGACGTCACCAAGGCGGTCGATCTCGCCGAGTCGAAGATGTTCGAGGTCGCCGAGGATCGTGTCGTCGACTCGACCCGTCAGATCCAGGAACTCCTCAACGAGACGATGGACCAGTTGGAGGAGAACTACGAGCGCGGCGACACGATCACCGGCGCGGCGACGGGCTACGACGACCTCGACGAGCTGCTCTCCGGACTGCAGCCGAGCACCCTCAACATCGTCGGTGCGCGGCCGGCGATGGGAAAGACCTCCTTCGGCCTGGGCATGGCGACACACATTGCGAAGCACTCCGGCAAGCCGGTGCTCGTGTTCTCGCTCGAGATGGGGCACTCGGAGCTGACACAGCGCATCCTTGCGAGTGAAGCGAAGGTCGACTCGACGAAGCTGCGCACCGGCAAGCTCAGCGAGAGCGACTGGTCGAAGATCGGCCTCGCCGTCGGGCGGCTCGAAGTGCCGTTGTTCCTCGACGACAACCCGCAGGTCACCGTGATGGAGATTCGCGCCAAGGCCCGCCGCATCAAGGCGCAGCACGGCGGCCTGTCGCTGATCATGATCGACTATCTGCAGCTGATGAGCGGCAGCGGTCGATCCGAGAACCGTCAGCTCGAGGTCAGCGAGATCAGCCGAAACCTGAAGGTGTTGGCCCGTGAGCTGGAGGTGCCGATCGTCGCGCTGAGCCAGCTCAGCCGAAATCTGGAGGCTCGGTCGGACAAGCGCCCGATGCTTGCCGATCTGCGCGAATCCGGCTCACTGGAACAGGACGCCGACGTCGTGATGTTCCTGTATCGCGACGAGGTGTACAACCCCGAGTCGCCCGACAAGGGTTCGGCCGAGGTGATCGTGTCGAAGCATCGTTCAGGCCCGATCGGCACCAAGCGCCTGGTCTTCCTCGGTCAGTACACGAGATTCGACAACGCCGCTCGCTCGATGTGACCGTCACGTCCGGGGTCTGGACGCCCGGGGTCTGACCCGGGCGTGACAATCACCAGTGGCGCAGATCGATGGGCCAGCGGTCCGTGACCTGGTCGCCGTCGACGAGCCAGAACTGTTCGTGTCGAGCGACGGTCGGGTCGACGTGCGATGGCCAGATCCGCACACGATCGCCGACCTTCCAGTCGTCGAGTTGGCGCGGCAACAGCGTGATGTGCTCGTCGGAGCAGAAGAACACGTCACCCTCGTCCCACGACGGATTGCCGTGGTCCATTCCGAACGCCTTGAGGCCAGCGTCGGCGATGATCCAACCTTTCGAACTGATCGACACGACGGTGGCCAGCACCGACAACGCCTTCTCGAACGGCGACTCCAGCTCGTCGTACTGGGTGTCCATGAGCATGTAGGACCCCGCCTGGATCTCGGTGCACCAGGTGTTGATGTCCCACGTGCCGGTGCCGCCGCCCGACACGATGTCGCCGCCGACCATCCCGTGTGCCCGCTGCAGGATCGTCATGGCGGCTTCGACCTTCTCGCGCTTCGTCTCGCGGTCGTGCACCATCATCAGGTGGCCTTCGTAGCCCATCACGCCGCGCACCTCGAGACCGGCGGCACGTGCGCGATCGGCGAGTCGGCCCGAATCCTCGACGTCGCATCCACAGCGGGGGAGCCCGACGTCGACATCGACGAGCACCGACCGGATGCCGCCTCGCACCGCTGCATCGAGTGTCTCGTCGGAGTCGATCGCCACGGTGATGTTCGCCTGGTCGGCGAGCAGACCGAGCCTGGCGGTGTCGAGCGTCTCGTTCGCGAGGAGGAGATCGTCCGTGAGGCCCGCCACGACGAGCCCCTCGATCTCGCGTGGCGTGGCAGCGCAGAAGCTGTGATGCCCGTCAGCATCGAGCCGCTTCGCCATCTCGGTCGACTTGAACGCCTTCACGTGCGGGCGCAGCTTGGCGCCCGGCAGGATCGCATCCATCGCCGCGAGGTTGTGGTCGAACGTGGGACCGTCGACGAGCAGTGCCGGCGTCGTGAGCTGATCGGTCGTCGTGGGCGTCGGAGAGGTCACGGGCCCATCTTGGTCGACGGTCACGGCACTACCGTGGTCCCGTGCTCGATCTCGACTTCGTTCGCTCCAACTTTCCCGCGTTCTCGCGTCCCATCAATGACGGGCAGTCGTTCTTCGAGAACGCCGGCGGATCGTTCGCGTGTCGCCAGACGATCGACGCGATGACCAACTACTACACCGATCTGAAGGTGCAGCCGTACAGCGAGTTCGAGTCGTCGGACCGGGCGGGCGCCCTGATGGATCGGTCACGCGTGCGATGGGCGGAGGCGCTCGGGGTGGAGCCCCGTGAGGTCGTCTTCGGCCCGTCGACCTCGGCGAACACCTATGTCCTGGCCCATGCGTTCGCCGACGTGTTGGAGCCGGGCAACGAGGTGATCGTCACGAACCAGGACCACGAGGCGAACACAGGTGCCATCCGACGTGCTGCAGAGCGGGTCGGCTGCACGGTGAGGGAGTGGCGGACCGATCCCGACACCGGCTTGCTCGACATCGCCGTCCTCGAGTCGATGCTCGGCGAGCGGACCGGTCTGGTGACCGTGCCTCACGCGTCGAACATCATCGGCAAGGAGAACGACGTGGCCCGCATCACGACGCTCGCCCACGCGGTCGGCGCACGTGTGATCGTCGACGGTGTGTCGTTCGCGCCCCACACCGTGCCCGATGTCGCGGCGATCGGCGCCGATGTGTACCTGTTCAGCCTCTACAAGACCTACTCGGTCCATCAGGGTCTGATGGTCGTGCGCGCCGGTCTGATGGCCGAGTTGCCGAACCAGAGTCACTTCTTCAACGACAACGTGGCGGACAAGCGCCTCAATCCTGCCGGTCCCGACCATGCCCAGGTGGCGTCGGCGGGTGCGGTGCTCGACTACGTCGAGGCGTTGCACCGACACCACGGCGGAGCCGAGACCGATGGGCTCGCCACGGCGGCTGCCTCGGTGTCGGGGCTCTGGCGTGCTCACGAGGACTCGCTCACTCCGCTCCTGCTCGACGTGCTCGCCGACCGTGACGACGTTCGCTTGATCGGCCCCGCGACGCTCGAATCCTCCACGGGCCACCGGTGCCCCACGATCGCCTTCAGTCCGCGGGTGAAGGACCCGCAGGACGTGGCGCACGGACTCGTCGAGCGCGGCGTGCAGACGAGTTCGGGTCACTACTACGCGGCTCGCGTGCTCGATGGTGTGGGGATCGACCCGGACCGTGGAGTCGTGCGGCTCTCGTTCGTGCACTACACGTCGCGGGCCGATGTCGATCGGGCCGTCGAGGCGCTGCAGGCCGTGCTCGCCTGACCGGTTGGGACCAAAGACCCTGCTGCGCACGTCCGATCGCGCAGATATTGGAACGACGTTCCAATCAGAAAGCAGGTCCGAACATGACGCAGTTCCTCGCCCAGTACTCGATCCAACGGTGGATGGAGATGTGCCCCCAGGGCTACCTGGAAGACACGGTGTACGGCCACGAACCGAATGAGAACGAGCCGGAACTGCTCCTCGAGGACGAGGACGAGCGCGAGGCGGCGATTCGCACCACCGTCGGTTTGGTCGTCGGGGAGCGGTGCGCGCTGGCCGCGTCGTCGGGCTTGATCAACGCGGCGCCGGACTACCCGAGCAAGCGATTCCTCGCGACGCAGACACTCGACGAAGCACGCCATGTCGAGGTCTTCACGCAACGGCTGTTCGATCTCGGAGTGACCCCGGACAACCTCGAGTCCACCATCGACCGTTACGCCAACCCCAATCTCGTCAAGTTTGCCGAGGTGCTCCTGGAGAAGGTGGCCGCGGGTGACTTTCTCGCCGGCGTCGTCGGGCAGAACATCGTGCTCGAGGGCCTCGCCTTCAGTGTGTTCGAGATGCTCGAAGCAGGCAACCGTGAGTTCAATCCGAAGTTCGCCCACACGCTGTCGGGGACGATTGCCGACGAGCGACGCCATGTCGGTTTCGGCGAGAACCGCATCGGGTCGCTGATCGCCCAGCATCCGGAGAAGAAGGCCGAGATCGAGCGGATGCAGCAGGAGATGACGTACTACATGCTGGCGGTCTTCGCCGACTCGTTCCGTGGAGACGACAACAAGCCGAAGGCAACCCCTCAGCCGACCGCCGGCGCCGAATGGCACGGCACGAACCTCTCGACAGCGACGCCCGAGGAGATGGAGGCCGTGCTCGCGAACACCGTGCTCGGCGAGTTCAAGACACGACTGGCCCGGGTCGGCATCGAGTATCAGACACCTCGCGTTCCGGCGTGATGGTCGTCGACCAGTTCGACCCCCACGCGCTCGCCGAACAGGACTTCCTCGACGAAGTGCATTCGTTCCAGTTCTGGTTCGACTCGGTCGAGGGCTATCTCTCCGATCGTCCGTACGGCCGGCTGGAGACGACGGTCGACGAGGCCCTGGACGACCACCGGCGTGAACGACTGATCACGACACTGTGCAACTACTCCGTCGGTGAGACCGCCGCCCTGGAGGGAGCCGCCGGGCTGGTGCAGTTGGCGCCGGATCGGAACTCCAAGATCTTCATGGCGACCCAGGTCGCCGACGAGGCGCGTCACCTCGAGGTGTTCCTGCATCGGCTTCGCGAGCTCGGCGTCGTCGACCCGGAGGCGGAGATCGAACGTCGCGCCCAGCCGGCGCTGGTCGACTTCAAGGGAGCGTTGCTCGACCTCATCGCCGAGGGCGACTGGCAAGCGGGTGTGTTCGCCCAGAACGTCATCCTCGAGACGATGGAGTACACAGTGTTTCGGCTTCACGCCGCCAACGCCGACGCCGTGACCAAGGACGTGCTCGCCGGCGTGATCTCCGACGAGCGACGCCACGCCGGCTTCGGCGAGAACGACCTCGGGCGCAGCCTGGCGCTCGATCCCTCGGGGCGAGGCCGCCTGCGCCAGATCCGCGCCGACCTCGACGCCATGGTCCTGGGGGTCTTCGAGGCGGCGCTGGCCGACGTCGGCGCGCCGGCCGGTGAGCGATCGCAGTTGGCCGGCGAGTACCTGGACACGATCGAACGGTTGGGACTGACCTGATGACCGAGACCGACGTGTCTGCCCCTGAGGTCGGCGCCGACACCTCGCGTCGGCGCTACGAACTCGAGGAGACCGGCTTCAAGGAAGTCCCGAAGAAGTGGCGCAAGTTCTACCGGCACTGGGGCGGCCCGCTCGACACGTTGGCGCCCAACGAGGTGATCTGCCCCGTGTGCAAAGTGGTCATCCGCGCCACGCGGGAGTTGCGACCCGGCGACAAGGTGTACTGCATGCCGTGCATGTCGCGCATGGTCGTCGTCGTCGGTGAGAACGGTCGGCTCGAGGCCGAGGTGGTCTTCTGATGCCACCGGCGTCCTGACTCAGCACTGCCCCTCGTCTCTCGGGCATGCTGTGGCCGTGACGACGACGGAGGCGCCGAGCACCGTGCTGCGAGAGACGGATCGTCGCGACTGGCAGCGTCATCCCGTCGACCGTGCCCGACTCGTTCTTCGCCTCTGCCTACTTGGTCTCGTCCTCTTCCTCACCGCGGTACTCCCGGGCGCGCTGACGAACGCCTCGGCCGATGTCGTGCGGTTCTTGGCCCGGATGCCCGAACCGTTGCGGTACGCACTCGTCGGCCTGGCACAGCTGACCATCCTGGTGACGCCCATCGTCATCGTGGGGTGGTTGCTCGTTCGCCGCACCCGGGCGGCGACCCTGCTCGTTGTCGGTGCCGCGGTCGCCGGTGGCATCGTCATGGTGCTGTTGACCGACTGGCTCCAACGGGCGGCGCCGCCGAGCGCCATCACCGATCTTCCGTCGGGATCGTTCGTCAGTTCGTCGTTTCCATCGGCTGCGTATCTCGCAGCGCTGGTGGCCGGAGCCTCGACTGCCTCGCCGATGATGACGACCCAGTGGCGCCGGATCGCATGGTCGGCTGTCTGGGTGACCGTGGTGGTCCGCCTGATCACGGCCACGCAGGCGCCGGTCAATCTGTTCGTGACCCTGGCACTCGGAAGTGCGATCGGGTCGGCCGCACTCGTCATCTTCGGGTCGCCGCGGCGGCGTCCCGGATCGGCGACACTCCGGGCCGCGTTGGCCGACGGCGGCTTCGAGATCGATGAGTTGGGTGACGAATCGTCCGAGCGGGGAGTGCGGACCTACCACGGCCGCGCTGGGTCGGACGTCGTCGATGTGGTGTATCTCGATCGCGACGATCGTGACATCGAGCTGTTCGCCCGTGTCGTGCGCTCGATCAGGGTGCGCGACGTCGACGAACAGCGCATCTCGGTGCGCCCGCGGATCCGGGCCGCCCAGCTCACCCAGTCGACGATGATGGCCCAGCGGGCAGGAGTTCGGGTGCAGGACGTCCTGGCGGTCGCTCCCACCGGCACCGACAGCTCGATCATCGTGTTGAGGGCTGCGTCAGCTGCCGGGCAGACCTTGCGTCGACTCACCGAGGTGAGCGACGCGGCGCTCGACGACGTGTGGCGTCAGTTGGGCCTCCTGCATCACGCGTGCATGGCGCATCGGTCCCTCACCCGCGACAACGTGGTCGTCGACGGCGATCGTGTCACCCTCCTCGGATTGGACACGGCCTTGCTCGCTTCGAGCCCCGAGTCGCGTGCGGTCGATCGGGCGGAACTGCTGGTCACGACCGCCTTGACCGTCGGTGTCGACCGTGCTCTCGACGCTGCCGTGCGAGTGGTACCGGCGGACGATCTCCAAGCCACCCTTCCGTTCGTGCAGCGCCCTGCACTCCCGGAGCGCACTCGCGAGGAGGCGAGGAAGCCGAAGCATCTGGTCGACGATCTCCGCACGGGGCTCGGGGATCGACTCGGTGTCGAGCAGGTGCAACTCGCCGAGCTCGAACGGGTCAGCTTCGGCAAGATCGTCACGTGGGTGGGCTTCGCCGTGCTCGCGTTCTTCGTGCTGACGCTGGTGACCAACTGGTCGGCGATCGCCGACGCAATGTCGGGAATCAACTGGGTCTGGGTGGGCCCGGCGGTGCTCGCCACCCTCGTGGGAACCGTCGGCGGGGCGATGTCGCTGGCCGGGTCCGTCATTCGCCCCATCCCGCTCGGCGAGGCGACGATCATCATGTTCGGCCAGTCGTTCCTCAATCGGTTCACCCCGATGAACGCCGGCGGCATGGCGATGCGCATCCGATATCTGCAGAAGGGTGGCACGGATGTCGCCGTCTCCACTGCGGCGGTCGGGCTGACGTCGTTGGCCAGTGGCGTCGTGCAGGTCGCGTTCATCGTCTTCTTCTTCCTGTGGAGCAGCACCGACCCGACGGGCGATGTCTCCGCGGGCGGCGGCGGTGGGCCCGACCTGACCCTCGTCGTCGTCTTCGCCGGGGCCGTGGCCGTGGCGGCGATCGTGCTCGCACTGACACCGAAGTTCCGGCGCTGGTTGGTCTCGCTCGTCACGTCGACGATCGGGAAGATCAAGCACGACTTCGGCGAACTGCTCCGTCGGCCCTCGAAGCTGAGTCTGCTGTTCGGAGGTCAAGTGGTCGCCAAGATGTCGACCATCCTCTGCTTCGTCTGGGCGTGTCGTGCGTTCGGTATCGACCTGCCCTTCGCCGAACTCGGGGCGCTGTACCTCCTCGCCAACACCGTGGCCTCGACCGTTCCCACACCAGGCGGCGTCGGAGCGATCGAAGCGGCGCTCGTGTTCGTGCTGACGCGCGCGGGCGTGCCTGAGGCAGAGGCCTGGGCGGCAACGCTCCTGTTCCGGTTGATCAACTACTGGTTGCCGACGATTCCGGGCTATGCCGCGCTGCGCTACAGCGAGCGTCACGAGTTGGTCTGACCGGGTGGCCCACTCGCCCGGTGCGGCCGCGGCGTACGCTGCGAACGTGAGCGAAGCAGTCGTCGGTGTCGTGATGGGGTCGTCGAGCGACTGGCCGACGATGTCGAAGGCCGTGGAGGTGCTCGAGTCGTTCGGGGTCGGGCACGAGGCGCAGGTGCTCAGCGCGCATCGGATGCCCGACGAGATGTTCACCTACGCCGAGCAGGCACGCGACCGAGGACTCCGTGTCATCATCGCCGGCGCCGGTGGGGCTGCGCATCTGCCCGGCATGTTGGCAGCGAAGACGACGGTGCCGGTCCTCGGCGTTCCCGTGCCATCGCGGCATCTGTCGGGCCAGGACTCGCTCTACTCGATCGTGCAGATGCCTGCCGGTGTGCCCGTGGCGACGTTCGCGATCGGCGATGCCGGAGCGACGAACGCGGCGCTGTTCGCCGTGGCCCTGCTCGCCGACACCGATCCGGACCTCCGTGTCGCGCTCGACGAGTACCGAACCGCCCGGCGCGACCAGGCCACGTCCTCGGTGCTTCCTCCCGAGGCTCCGACCGGTGGGTGACGGTTCTCGATGAGCCGCCACCCGGTGTACGCACCGGCGACGCTCGGGGTGCTCGGTGGAGGTCAGCTGGGGCGCTACACCGTCATGGCCGCCGCGACGATGGGGTATCGCACCATCGTGCTCGATCCCGATCCGTCCGCCCCGGCGGGTGCGATGGCGCACGAGCATCTCGTCGCCGCGTACGACGATCCGGCCTCGCTGCGGCGCTTGGCGTTCGACTGTGATGTCGTGACGACCGAATTCGAGAACCCTCCCGCCGCGGCGCTCGACGAGTTGGCCGCAACGGTCGTCGTTGCACCGTCGCCGGATTCGGTGCGCATTGCGCAGGACCGCATCGCCGAGAAGGCGTTCCTCGTCGACAACGGCTTTCCGGTCGGCGCGTACGCGGTGCTGGCCGACCTCGACCAGCCGCCGATCGAGTCGTCACTCGTCGACGGCGGCGCGGTCGTCAAGACGGCTCGGCTCGGCTACGACGGCAAGGGGCAACGATCGGTCGTCGGTGTCGCGGAGACACTGGCGGCGTGGGCAGAACTGGGCGGCGTGCCGTCGGTGGTCGAACGCCGCCTCGAACTCCAGACAGAGTTGAGCGTGATCGTCGCGCGGACGGTCGATGGCCGCGTCGAGGCGTGGCCGGTCGCCGAGAATCGCCACGTCGACGGCATCCTCGATCTGACCGTCGTGCCAGCGGCCGTGCCGCGCAAGGTCGCCGATCGCGCGGTCGGCCTGGCCATGGCCGTCGCCGACGCGCTCGACTACGTCGGGGTCCTCGCGGTCGAACTGTTCGTCGTCGACGGCGATCTCCTGGTCAACGAACTCGCGCCTCGGCCCCACAACAGCGGCCACTGGACGCTCGATGCCTGCGTCACCAGCCAGTTCGAGCAACAGGTCAGGGCGGTGTGCGGTCTCGGACTCGGGAGCACGGCGATGACGGCTCGGTCGGTCGCCATGGTCAATCTGCTCGGCGATCTGTGGGAGGGCGGCGAGCCCGACTGGTCGATCGTGTTCGGTGATCCGCATGCCAAGCTGCACCTGTACGGCAAGAGCGAGGCTCGGCCCGGGCGCAAGATGGGCCACCTCACGGTGACCTCCGATGTGGCGACGGCAGCGGTGGCGCGTGCGCTCGAACTCAGGTCGGCCGTCGTGCGATGACCAGCGTGTCGAGCGCGACCTTCGTGCCGTCGGGCGTGTCGACGTGTCGTTCTGCGACCTCTGCGGTGACCACGTCGAGTCCGCCGAGCGCGTCACCGTCTCGTCGACGGTGTAGCAGACATCTACCGACGGCGGACCGCCGTAGCCGTCGGTCACGTTCGAGCGGTCGTGGGCGATCACGAGGAGCGTGCCGCCAGGGGTGAGCCACGTTGCGGCGTGCTCGATCACCGTGCGTCGCTCGGTGGTCGGCAGTTGGAGGTAGGACAGCACGACGAGATCGACCGGTGCCGTCGGCGCCCACGTGGTGGCGTCGGCCCGTTCGACCGCGATGGCCACGCCGTGTTCGTCGGCGAGCTGCAACGCCTTGTCGAGGCCGACCTGCGAGAAGTCGACCGCGGTGACCGTCCACCCGCGGCCGGCGAGCCAGACGGCGTTGCGGCCCTCCCCGGCGCCGAGATCGATCGCCGTACCCGGTGGGAGATCTCCGAGGTGCGCCTCGACGAACTGGTTCGCCTGCCCCGTCCAGATCAGCTCGCTGGTCGAGTACCGCTCATCCCACTGGGTGCTGTCCATGACCCCAGTCTGCCCCCACCACCTGTGTGCGTGACACCACCGGTCTTGCCCCACCACCTGTTGCGTGCCACCACCGGTTTGCGTGACGGTTCGGTTGGCCCACCCCAATGGATGTGCAACGCAAACCGGGGGAACCGGGGGAAGCGGGGGAACCGGGGGAACGCGGTCAGTCGACGGGGACGGGCTCGACGTCGAAGGTCTCGATCCGTCCGTCGGCGTGGCGGGCGAACCGGCGCGGCGTCGGGCCGTGGTTCGGGTCGTCGCTGCCCCAGGGCCAGCCGCCGAACTGGGTGCGGCGGTAGTCCTCGAATGCCTGCTGGATCTCGGCCTGGGTGTTCATCACGAACGGCCCGTACTGCGCGACCGGCTCACCGATCGGGCGACCCTGCAGGACCATGCACTCGACCCCGTCGTCACCGGCGATCAACTCGAGCGGACGTGACGAATCGAGCACGGCCCCGCTGCCGGCATCGAGACGCTCGCCGTCGACCGTGAGCCACGAGCCGGCGAACGCATAGAGCAGTCGGTGCGTGTCGGCGTCCGCCGTCGCCGGCATGGTCCAACGTGCACCGGCGTCGAAACGAAGGTGCCAGATCGCCAGGTCGGACTCGGCCTTCGACGCCCACGAGTTCGGCGGGGGAGCGGGTGCGGTGGCGTTCGCCAGCGAGCCTGCGATCACCGTGACATCGACGATCGCTCCGTCGTCGGACGGCTCGGCGATGACCGTGGGCGTCTCGTGGCTCCACAGCATGGTGAAGTACGGCTCGACCATCTTGTCGGCGGCGGGAAGGTTGAGCCAGATCTGGAACAGTTCGAGCGGGTTCGGGCCGTCATGGTCGAGGAGCGGGAACATCTCGCAGTGCACGATGCCCTTGCCCGCGGTCATCCACTGCGTGTCGCCGCGCCCGAACCGTGCGGTCGCGCCGAGCGAGTCGCTGTGGTCGCAGAAGCCGGTGCGCACGTAGGTGACGGTCTCGAAGCCTCGATGCGGATGCTGCGGGAAATCCGGGGACGGTCGAACCGTGGTACATGTTCCACCCGTCGACGCCGGCGAAGTCCATGCCGATGTCGCGTCCGACGAGCGGTGCGTCAGGGCCGAGCCCCTCGGTGCCTTCGGGGTAGTCGTCGCGGTGGTGCGCGCAGAACAGGAACGGATCGATCGTCGGCCACTGCGTGCCGAGCGGGAACGTCTGCAGGAGTGCGCCGGTCATGCCGCGAGTCTATGGCCACCGGGTAAACATTGCGACCGCAATGAAACCCTCGGAAATCTGCAGGGATGTGTGCATCCGGTGCACATGTCCCTGCACATCTCGGGCTCGCCTACTGAGGCCTCACCTTGAGATTCGAAGCCAACTGCTGCGGCTTGGACTTCTTGGCAGACGCGATCGCCTTCTCGGCCTCGGTGAGGTAGACGCTGACCTTCGTGATCGCCGTGTCGAGCGCTGCGGCGTCGTGGTAGCCGGTCCTCGACACGACGCGCGCTGCGGTGGCGAGTTGATCCTGGTACGTCGACACCGTGGATTCGATCAGCGGAACGTTCGCTGTTGAGCTGCGACAACAGGGACTTCACTGAGGCCGCCTCGTTGCCGCGGAAATCGGCATCCGCCAAGGGCTTGAGGCCGTTGATGGTGAAGTTCAGGTGTGCGGCAGCGTCGGCAGCTCGGTTGCCACCCAGACCCATCGCGGTCGCGTCGGCCACGTAATGGCTCACGACGCTCCGATTGCGTGGAACGTCGACCTTCGACCCGAACGGCTTGGTGCGACGCTTCTTGGTCGAGCTCACCTCCAGGTCGGCCTCGGCGTGGGCAGCCGTGATCGTTGCCGACCATGCCGGCCAGGTCCTTGTACTGGTTGTCGTACAACAATGCGGGTCGGTCCTTGGCCATGGTGGACACTCGTTCGCCGCTCGGGAGCGATGGGCATGGGGACCACCTCCGCGGTCACGGCCTTGCCGTCGGGCACGGTCGAGTCGCAGCGGGGTTGCAGCGAGTCGGGTGGGGCGGGCATGAACCGATTCCTGTCGACCTTGTCGACCCAACCACCTGCGGTGATCGCCATCGCCCGCCCGATCGACTCTTCGTGCGATCTTGCCCTGCGCCTTCGATCCCAGATACTGCAGATTGGCCTTCAGCCCCTGGCTGCTCACTTCGGCGTCGCTGTACCCCGACGTGATCGCGTTGATCGCCTCGTCGTCGTCGGCCAGCGACATCGCGGTGATCATGGCGTCGTTCCAGCCGTAGTCGAAGTCGGCGAGGAAACGGTCGCGGTGGGTCTTGTAGGTGGAGTCGATCACCTGCCAGACGGGCATGGCCGTGGTCGTCGGTGCAGGCCCCTGCTTCAGTCGCTGGACGAGCACCTCGAAGAACCGGTCGAGGATCGCATCGGGGCCGTCCTGGAATTCGGAGCGGCCCCTCTGCCAGCCTGCGACCCAGGTCTCCGGCTTCGGGGCCTTCGGGAGGTAGGCAGTGGTGTCGATGGCGGCGATGCGGCCCCTGCCGTCCTGCATCGACACCATGACGTTGCCGAGATTGCTGGCGCCGAGCACGAATGCGGTCGGGGTTGCCGAGCATGAGGTCACCGATGCACAACTTGCCGAGCTCGATGAGGAAGACGGGGTCGAACACGGCGCGGTACAGGTCGGCGCTCGCCCGCTTGTCGGTCGGTGCCTTGTCGGCCAGCGAGGCAATCGATGACGCGTTCGGCACCTCCGACATCACGACGAAGGATTCGGCGTCCTCCAGCTTCGCCTCGGCGGCCTCGCCTTCGGCGGCCGGCTTCGGAGGAGGCTGTTTGGACCTGCAGAGGTCCACGAGGTCCTTGAACTCGCTGCCACCGCGTCGCACGACCTTGGATGTCGGCGCGTTGAGCCCGAGGAGCTTTCCGAGGGCGACATCGCTGAACTGGAGTTGCTGCCCCGACTCCACGAGACCCAAGCCGTTCTTGCCGGAGACCGGCTTGACGACGGCCTTGCGGATCGGACCGGCGTCGTCTTTCGAGGTGAGGATGTAGACGCCGCCGGAGGCGCCTTCGCCCGGACGGAACACGCTCGCCGTCATCGGCTTCCACGGCACCGGCGCCGTGCTCCACGTCGCCGGGAAGCGATGGACCCCGCCCACACCGCCACTCTGCCCGACACTGCCACTCTGTACGGTGTGGGCGACCTCATGGGCGAGTACGCGGTCACCATCGGGGGTTCCCGGCCGGTACTCGCCCGAGCCGAAGTAGACGTCGCTGCCGTGGGTGAACGCCTTCGCGTGGATCTGTCGTGCGATTCCTGCCGCTTCGGCACCGGTGTGCACCCGGACCCCGCCGAGATCGGTCCCGAAGCCCTGCTCGAGCGTGGCGCGCGATCCTTCCTCGAGTGGCTGTCCGCCTGAACGTGCCGCGGACAACGCCGACTCGCTCACCGACAAGCCGTCGATGTCGGCCGACGCCGAACGCCGAACCGAGCCGGTGTGTTGATCCTGGTGTCCCCCGGAGTACTCAGCGGAGAGCGCGAGCGCGCGGGCGGCCATGCGGTCGGCCTGTGCTTCGGCAGGATCGTTGACGCTGCCCACCTGAACCGCCCGAGGCCCTGGCGCTTCGGCCGGCACCTCGACGCGTTCCGCGTCGGCCCATTCGGACTTCTGATCGAATGCTCGCCTCGCCGCCAAAGGGTCCTCCTCGTGGATTCGTCGCGACGCTAGTCGCGTGCGGGGATCCATGTCGACAGAGCGGGGAAGTTGAACAGTCTCCCCATCTTTCGGTACTCGCGTGCCGACGCCACCACCAGGTCACTCATCGCGATGCTGTGGTCGCCGATCGCCGCCGCATGCGCAGCCGTCAGGGTGATGTTGCGGATCACCCCGCCGGACACGACGAGATGCTCGGCGAGCGCATCGAGATCGACGTCCTCGGCGATCGGGAGACGAGGCGGCAGATGTCGCTTCCAGAGCTCTCGTCGTTCCGGCACCTCGGGCTCGGCGAAGGCGCAGACCACGTCGAGTCGTCGCAGGAAGGCCTCGTCGATGTTGCCGCGAAGGTTGGTGGTGAGAATCGCGACGCCGTCGTAGCGCTCCATGCGCTGGAGGAGGTAGGCCACCTCGACGTTCGCGTGGCGGTCGTGCGAACTCTGGACGTCCGATCGCTTGCCGAAGAGCGCGTCGGCCTCGTCGAACAGCAGGACCCCGTTGACGCTCTCGGCCTCGGTGAAGACTCGTTCGAGGTTCTTCTCGGTCTCGCCGATGTACTTGTCGACGATCTGGCTCAGATCGATGACGAACAGGTCGACGCCGAGGGCATTGGCGATGACCTCGGCGGCCAGTGTCTTGCCCGTGCCCGACGGTCCGGCGAACAGGCACGTGAGGCCGACGCCTCGCCCCCCGCCGCGTCCGAGCCCCCACTCCTCCCGTACGAGGTGTCGGGTGTGATGACGACCCGGGAGCGAGCGCAGCTCGGCGAGCAGATCGCCCTCCGCGACGAGGTCGTCGAAGGTGGCTTCGGGGACCACGCGTTGGGCGAGGTCGACGAGCCGGTTCGACCCGTGGGCGAGTGCCGCGGCGCGGAGGTGATCGATCGACAGTGGTTCGTCGGCGGCGACGGCCGACGCCATCGCGGTCTGGGCCGCCGGAAGCAACTGCTCGGGAGCGAGACGCAACGACGACAACGCCGCCGCTGCACCCTCGACCTCGATTCCCAGGTCGGCGAACACGGCCTCCCAGAGTGCGGCGCGATCGGCCGGCCCGATGCGCGGCGCATGGCAGATCACGGGCACCGCAGCGGATCGTTGCGGGTCCCAGGAGTGGCTCGACACCAGAATCGTCGGGCGTACCGGTCGCGACGGCAGTGCCGCCAGGGCGGCGGCATCACGCACCATGTCGACCGGTCCGACGACCACCCCTCCGCCGATCAACGCCGCCTCACGCCACGCGATCGGGAGCACGTCGCTCAACGTGGTCGAGGGCGCCAGCCTGCGGAGGTCGAGCACGATGCTCGGGGCGCCGAGGACGGCGAGCGCACTCGCGCCCACGCTCAGCCCGCCGCCCAGGCCCGCATGGATCCACACGTTCCACAGGCCGGCCTGCAATGCCCGACATGTGTCGACGACTTCATCGCTCGACAGCCCCACGGCGGGCGACACCAAGGGGATCAGTCGATGGTCGGGTTCGTCGTCGCCGAGCAACCAGGAGACCACTCGTTCCGGAATGGTGACGGTTGTCGTGAGCAGCGACTCGCCGTGGGCGTGCACCTCGAGGAGGCCCGCCCGGCGGAGTGCGCCGTTCGGGCCGAGGCGCCGGCGGGCGTCGGGATCCCACCCGGTCAGACCGTTGACGGAGAACAGCGTGCCGACCGTGGGTCCGACGTCGGTGCTGGTACTCGTACCGGACAGCCCGGCGAAGATCTGGCTGAAGCGATGGTCGATCGCCGGTGCGGCGGCGCTGACGAGCAGCGACAGGTCGATGTGATCGAGACCGGCGGAGTTGACCAGGGCCACGAGGCGAGGGTCGTCGCCGAGCGTCGCCGGGTCGTCGTCGAACGGGTCCAGGAGAGCACCCCACGCGTCCGCCGTCGAGCCGTCCTCCGTGCCGGCGAGTTCGGCGAGCCGTCGGGCCAGCTCGCCGATCGCTGTGGTGACAACCTCGGAGCCGGCCATGGCGCAGCACTGTACCGATCCGACACCGGTGCCCGCCGCCGGCGCAGCGTTAGCGTGCCGGGCGTGTCCACCGCCCGCGACGTGCTCCGGTATCCGGCCGTTCGGCGATACCTCGTGTCGACGGCGTTGGCCGCGATCGGGCTGAACATCCTCGTCACGGTGCTGTTCAAGCAGGCGTTCGACATCACCGGTGACACGCTCGCGATCGGGCTCATCGGTCTCGCCCAGTTCATCCCGGCTGTGATGCTCGTGCTGGTCAGCGGTTGGGTCGCCGACCGATTCGATCGTCGGAGGGTCACCGCGCTGTTCCTCCTCGCCCGGACGTTGTGCGCCGTCGGCTTCGTCGTCTACAGCCAGATCGACTCGGGCCGGGTCTGGCCGCTGTTCGCGATCGCGTTCGTGTTCGGCGCCGCTGATGCGATGCTGGCACCCTCGCGTCGTTCGATCGCCCCGCTGTTGGCTCCACCGGAGCTGTTCCCGCAGGTCGTCGCACTCTGGACGGCGACCTTCACGGCGTCGGCGATCGTGGGCCCGGTGATCGGCGGCTTCCTCTATTCGGTGGGTCCCAGCCAGGCGTACGCGCTCGCTGCCGTCTTGGAGTTCGCGGCGATCATCCCGATCCTGATGATCGTCTATGCCCGCGAACCCGAGCGGATCACCGATCGGCCCACGCTGCACACGGCGCTGGAGGGGCTGCGTTTCGTACGGCACACACCTGTCGTCCTCGGAACGATCTCGCTCGACCTGTTCGCGGTGCTCTTCGGTGGGGCGATCGCGCTCATCCCGGCGGTCGCGAGCGAGCGACTCGGCGTGGGCGACATCGCCTACGGATGGTTGCGCGCCGCGCCGGGAATCGGTGCCGCGGTGATGGCGCTGTGGCTCGCCGTGCGTCCGGTCACCCGACGCGTCGGCCCGACGCTCCTGGTCGTGGTGGCGGTCTTCGGGCTCGGCACGATGGTCTTCGGGCTGACCCGCAACTACGCCGTTGCGTTCGTCGCCCTGATCGTCATCTCGGCCGCCGACATGGTGTCGATGTTCATCCGCGGCTCGATCGTTCCGCTCGTCACACCCGACGAGCAACTGGGGCGCGTCAGCGCGGTCGAGGGCGTGTTCATCGGCGCGTCGAATGAACTCGGCGCCTTCGAGAGCGGCGTCGCCGCGCGAATGTTCGGTGTGCCGTGGGCGATCGCCGGCGGTGGGTTGATCACCGTCGGCGTTGCGGCCACGTTTGCCGTGGTCTTCCCGTCGTTGCGCCGGATCGACACGTTCGACGAACTCCGACCGACATCGGTCGGCGCCGGCGGTCTGACCCTGGTCGATCTGGTGTGACGCCGGGGTCTGACTCCGGGCTTCACGGTCAGGTCGTGCGGGTGTAGAGGAGGTCGGTCGGGTGGCGGGTGGCGTCGAGACCGCGACGTTCGAAGCGGGTGAATGGGCGCCAGTCGGGACGGTCGATCACGCCGCCGTCGAGACGTGGCTCGGCATCGCACACCGACTGCATCGACTCGGCGTAGTCGGCGATGTCGGTGGCGAGGTGGATGAAGCCACCAGCGCGCACGCGGTCGACCAGGGCGGCGACCACGTCCGGGCGGATCAGTCGGCGGTGGTGATTGCGACGCTTCGTCCAGGGGTCCGGGAAGTAGACGCGGATACCGACGAGCGACTCGGCCGGCACCCGGTCGAGAAACGGCAGCACGTCGCCGTGGACGACTCGAATCTGATGCAACCCCTGGTGTTCGATCGCATCGAGCACCGTGACGACTCCAGGAGTGTGGACCTCGACGGCGATCACGTCGACGGCGGGCTCGGCCGCGGCCATCGCGATGGTCGACTCACCGTGCCCGAACCCCACATCGAGCACCACGTCGCCCGTGCGTCCGAACACGTCGGCAAAATCGAGTGGCGTCCCGTCGACGTCCAGTCCCCAGGTCTCGATCCACGTGTCGAACTCGGCTTGCCGCTTGGGCGAGAGCGATCGTCGCCTGACCTTGAACGACGCCGCCGGGCGGCGAATCGAGCGGGCCTCCGGTGTCATCGATGTCGCCGCGGGTCGAACATGATCGGGAAACTATCGGCGCAATCGTGCCGGGGTCGCGGGCAGACTCCTGCGGTGACCCTGGCGGAGGTGGTCGATGATGCAGACCGGCGGCGTGCAATTCGGCGGCAGGCGGCCTCGATCATTGCGGCGGTTGCCCCGTTCGGCATCGTGTTCGGCGCGGCAGCAGCCACCGCCGGTCTCGACCTGTGGCAGGCAGTTGGATTCTCGTCGCTGGTGTTCGGCGGCAGTTCGCAGTTCGCCGCGGTCGAGATCCTCGGCGACGGTGGCTCGATCGCATCGGCGGCCATTGCCGGGCTGCTCCTCAACGTGCGCTCCCTCGCGTTCGGCGTGATCATGGCTGAGGCGCTCGCCGGGCCGTGGTGGAAGCGGGCGGCGATGTCGCAACTCATGATCGACGAATCGACTGCGGTCGGCGCGGCCCAGCACGACCTCCACTGGCGCCGCTACGGCTACCTCGTCGCCGGCATCGGTGTGTTCGTCGTCTGGAATCTCACCACGATCCTCGGCTTTGCATTGTTCTCCGACGCGGGCGACGTGATCACCGATCTGGGGCTCGACGCTGCCGCTCCGGCGGCGTTCCTCGCACTGCTCTGGCCCCGTCTCGCAGTGCCGGCCCAACGTCGAACCGCCATCGTCGGCGCGCTGATCGCCTTCGTGCTCATCCCGGTCGCTCCGCCGGGAGTCCCGATTCTCGCGTCGATGCTGGGTGTCGTCGTCACCCGCATGTGGCCGCCGGCGGATCGATCGGCCGGGGAGACGTCGCCGTGAACGCTGCGACCGTCGTGCTGGTGTTCATGACCATCGGCACCTACGCCCTGAAGTCGGCCGGGCCACTCGTACTGGGCGATCGGGCACTGCCGGTACGTCTTGGACAGATCGTCGACCTGCTCCCGGCGGCGCTCCTCGCGGCGTTGGCGATCGTCTCGACCGTCGGCGATGGGCAGGCGATCGTGATCGATGCCCGACTCGTCGGGCTGCTCGTCGCCGGCGTCGCGCTCTGGCGGCGCGCGCCGTTCGTGGTGGTGATCGTGCTGGCGTCGGCAGCGACCGCGCTCACCCGGCTCATCACATGACCAGCGGGCAGCGCACTACGATGAACTCAATGGCTGGCTCTCAGATCGACCTCATGCCCGGCGAAGAGATGATCCTCTACTCGAACCCGCACTGGTGGTACTTCTGGAAGGAGGTCGTGGGAGGGCTCGTCCTCATCGTGTTGTTGCTGTTGTTGTTCAGTCTCGACGGCGGCTGGGTCGACACGATGCTCGGCTGGATCACCCTGCTGGTGTTCCTGGGGGTGCTGATCAGCACGGCGTACGCGTTCGTGCAGTGGAAGACGACCAAGTTCGCCGTCACGAGCGAGCGCGTGGCCTACCAGAGCGGGATCATCCGCCGGCGCGGTGTCTCGATCCCGCTGAATCGGGTCAACAACGTCAACTTCCAGCAGACGATGATCGCCCGCATGCTCAACAACGGCATCGTCGTCATCGAGTCGGCCGGTGAGACCGGCGACTCCGTGTTCGAGAACATTCCGGATCCGGAGAAGGTCCGTACGCTGATCTTCCAGCAGGTCGAGGCCGACGAACAACGCGACTCCGACCGCGATGCGGCGTCACTGGCGAAGGCCATGCAACAGCAGGTCCCACCGCCGCCGCCGGCGCCGGCGACCGGCTCGTCGGCGCAAGAACGCCTGAAGGCCCTCGACGATCTTCGTACGCAAGGCCTCGTGAGCGACGCCGAGTACGACGTCAAGCGCAAGCAGATCCTCGAAGATCTCTGACTCCGGCCGACCACCGGTCGACGAATGCCACGAACGCGTCGACGTCGTCGTCGGTGACCTCGATCGACAATGCGATGAACCCTCGCCGGGCGATGTAGAACCCCGCCTCGACTGCGGCGAAGAACAGCAGTTCCTTCCAGCGGTCGTCCGATGATCGGAGATCGTCGACCGAGCGAACCGGACCCGCCGTGCCGTGGATGTTCATCAGCGACCCTGCCCCTGTTACACACAACGCAACTTCCTGCCTGTCGAAGACGTCGTTCAGCTCGGCGCGCAGGCGCTCGCCGCGCTCGTTGGTCGTGGTGAGCACGCCGGGTGTCAGGACCTCGCTCAGGGTGGCCACGCCGGCGGCCATCGACACGACGTTGTTGTTGAACGTGCCGGCATGGCCGAGCGCTCCTCCGGTCGTGGCGTCGAAGGCGGCCATCAGGTCGTGACCGCCGCCGAACGCGCCGAACGTGAAGCCACCGGCGAGGTACTTGCCGAGCGTCGTGATGTCCGGCAGGATCCCGACGAGGTCCTGTGCCCCACCCGGCGACAACCGTGACGTCATCACCTCGTCGAAGATCAACAGTGCCCCCGAATCGTTGCAGTGGTGTCGCAGGCCGGTCAGGAACTCCGCAGTGCCCGGGATGCAGCCGGCCGATCCCTGCAGCGGCTCGACGAGCACAGCGGCGATCTCGGAGCCATGCTGCGCAAAGACCTCGCGGACGGCGTCGACGTCGTTGTATCTCGACACGACCCAGTCGTGGGGCACGTTCACCTCGCGATGGCCTGCGAACGTGAGCACGCCGCCGTGGTAGCCACCGTCGAAGACGAGCACCTTGGCACGTCCGGTGTGATGCGTGGCGAGGGCCAGCGCCATGAGGTTTGCCTCGGTGCCCGAGTTGGTGAACCGGATCTGTTCGATCGACGGGAACCGGTCGACGATCAGCTCGGCGAGGCGTACCTCGTTCGGATGCACGGCGCCGAGAGCCCAACCTCCGTCGATTGCCGAATGCGCCGCGCGGCGCACGGCTTCGGGGGAGTGGCCGAGCAGCCCGGCGGTGTAGTTCCCGAGCAGGTCGACGTATCGATGGCCGTCGACGTCGACGAGGTACTGCTTCTCGGCCGAAGCGACCCTGAACGGGAACGGATCGAAGTGCAATACCGAGCGTGTGTTGCCCCCCGGCAGGACCGCGCCGGCCCGGCCGGCCCACTCGGCACTCACCGGGCGCGCCTCGACGTAGTGTCGGCGAGCCGCGACCAACGCCGAGTCGAGAGACGCGCCCACTGACGGATCGATCGTCGTCATCGGCGGGCCGTCAGGCGCGAGTGCGGCGGGTCGCCCCAGTGGCCCATGGCGCCGACGCGCTGGAACCGCTCGGGTCGGTCGTCGGGGCCGAGCACGTCGGTGGCCAGCCAGAGTCGCTTCAGCCACCGCACCTGGCCGGCGCCGGCGTCGTCGACGTACGCCCGCCGGGCGTGCAGCACGTGGTAGTTGTTGACGAACTGCATCTCGCCCGGGCGCAACGCCATCTCCACGCGGTTGTCGCGGTCGTTGACCAGTTCGTCGTAGGCGTCCATCGCCTCGCGCTGCTCGGGGCGCAACCGAGGGGCATCCGCGTGACGCTGGGACGCCTCGATGTACGGCCGGATGTAGCGGACGAACAGCCGGTCCCCGCTCGGGCCGGTGTGCCGACTGAACGCCGGCACCTCGTAGTAGGGACGAGCGCCGTCACGCTGCTCACCCCGGAAGTCGTACGGCAGCGGTTGATACAGCTCGGCGGCGAGATCGGGTCGGGTGCGCACGAGTTCGTTGTGTGCACCGAGTGCATTGGCGACGAGGCTCTCACCGCCGCTGACGCCCGAGTCGAGGCACAGCAGGCCGACGAGGTCGGAGCCGTCGCTGTGGAATCCGAGTGGGTGACCCCCGATCTCGTAGCCCCGGGCGGTCGGGTCGTCGGGTGACTTGCCCTGGTCCTTCACGTCGCCGAGCAGATGCCCCTTCGCGTTCTGCGGCCACGGCTCGCCGAGGTGCATGCCCGATGCCCCAGTACATCCACGACGCGTCCTCGGCCCCGAGTCGATCGACGTCGAGTGCGGCGATGCGGGCGAACCCGCGTCCGTTGACCAGTTCCTCGGCGAGATCGTCGAGCAGTGGCGACAGCGTCGGCAGTGGGAAGTCGTCGGCGGTGACGTCGAGCACCTCGTCGGTGACCGAGCGGGCATGGGCCAGCGCGGCGTCGAGTTCGGCGTGGTGGGCATCGGTCAGCCGGAGCGTCCACTCCTCGACGTCGCCGATGTCCTCGGCGCGCCAGTTGGCGTGTGCCTCCAACTCGATCATGTCGTCGGCGGTCGGGGTGGGAGCTGGATTCGATGGTGCTCATGGTCACGCTCCTGTCGGTGCGGGTTGGGCGCCCCGGATGAGGCGACCTGGAAGGGACTCGGTGGCGACGCCGTCGTGGTAGGTCTCGTGGCCGGCGACGATCGTGTGGCGCCAACCGTCGGCACGTTGCAGCAGTCGGCGGCCGTTGGCGGGCAGGTCGTGGACGATCGTCGGCTTGTGCAGGCGCAGCCGCTCGAAGTCGACGACGTTCAGGTCGGCGCGATAGCCGGGGGCGATCACCCCGCGATCGAGGAGTCCGACGGTGCGCGCCGTGTCGCGGCAGTGTCGCTGGACGAGGAACGGGAGAGGGATGAGGTCGTGGTCGCGGTCTCGGCCCCAGTAGGCGAGCAGCGTGGTGGGGAAGCTGCCGTCGCAGATGGTGCCGACGTGCGCGCCGCCGTCGCCGAGCCCGGGCACCGTGTGCGGATGGACGAGCATCTCGTGGCATCCGTCGAGGTTGCCGTCGACGTAGTTGAGGAACGGGAGGTAGATCAGGCCGTGGCCATCGTCGGCGAGCATCGCGTCGAGTGCCACCTCCTCCGCCGTGACGCCTCGCTTGGCGGCGATCGCGGCCAGCGACGTGTCGAGCGACGGCTCGTAGTCGGGCTCGTCGGCCATCTCGAACAGCAGGTCGAACCGCGAGATCAGCGTGCCGCCGAGCTTGTCGCGTGAGAGCTCGCCTGCTTCGGTGAGCAGCCGCGTTCGGAACTCGGCCTCGCGGAGTGCGGCCACGCGCTCCGCGAGCGGCCGGTCGGCGATCTCGCGGTACACGGGATTGGTGACGAACGGGTTGAGAGTGCACTCCAGTCCGAGGATCAAGCCGACCGCGCGCGGTGCGACCTGGCCGGTCATCGTGAGGCCGTCAGCGTTCGCCTGTGTGACACGCTCGAGGAGCCCCCTGAATGCGTCGGGCACCATCGGGTTGCGGGCGATGGAGATCGACATCGGTCGACCCGACATCTCCACCATCTTGCGCAGCGTGTCGAACTCGGCGTCGGGGTCGAGGAAGTCGGACACCACTTGGAGGACGCCGGTGCCGGTCGCGCCGACGCCCTGGGCGATGCCGATGAGCTCCTCGGGCGCTGCGGTCAATGTGGGGGTGTACGCGCCGGTCGAGGTCTTGTGGTTGCGGGTTCGGCTCGTGCTGAACCCGAGCGCGCCGGACTCGATGCCCTCGCGGGCCAACTCGGCCATTGCCGCGATGTCGTCGGCCGTGGCGTCTTCATGGTTGGCGCCGCGCTCGCCCATCACGTTGAGTCGCAACGCGCCGTGCGGCACCTGCATCGCGACGTCGATGTCGTGGGGAAGCGATTCGACCGCGTCGAGGAACTCGCCGAACGAGTTCCAGTTCCAGCGCAGGCCCTCGTGGAGCGCTGCGCCCGGGATGTCCTCGACGCCCTCCATCAACTCGATCAGCTTGTCGTGGTCGGCATCGGCGACCGGGGCGAAGCCGACCCCGCAGTTCCCGGTCACCACGGTGGTCACACCGTGCCACGACGATGGCTGGAGGCGGGTGTCCCACGTGGCCTGTCCGTCGTAGTGCGAGTGGATGTCGACGATGCCCGGGATCACCAACGCTCCGTCGGCGTCGATCTCTCGGTCTGCTGCCCCCTCGACACGTCCGACCTCCACGATCACGCCGTCGCGCACGGCGACATCGGTGGTGCGGGCATCGGCGCCGGTTCCGTCGATCACGGACCCGCCTCGGATGATCAGGTCGTACTCAGCCATGCGAGAGTCTCGCGCCCGCCCGCGAGTCAGCCCGACCCGGACGCCGCTCCTCCCGCCAACTCATGAACAAGTGCGCGCTCAGAACGTGCAGTTGTTCACGAGAACGGGCCGGTGCCGGGGTGAGGTCTGGGTGATCAGGTCTCGACGTGGGCGAAGCGTTCGATGTCGCCACGGTGGCCGGCGACGACGATCAGGTCGTGTTCGCCGAGGGTCGTCGCGCTCTCGGCATAGGTGAACGCCAGACCCTCGGGCTTGATGCAGACCACGGTGACCTTGTAGGTCGCGCGCAGGTCGGTGTCGCCCAGCTTCATGCCGGCCAGGTTCTTCGGGACGCGGATCTCGATCAGCACGAAGTCGTCGTCGAGTGCGAAGTACTCGATCAGAGCTCCCGTCACGAGCCGAGCAACGCGGTTGCCCATTTCGGCCTCCGGGAACACCACGTGGTGCGCCCCGACGCGCTGGAGGATGCGTCCGTGTGACTGTGTGAGCGCCTTGGCCCAGATGTTGGGAACCTCGAGGTCGACGAGTGCGCCAGTGGTCAGCACACTCGCCTCCACGTCGGCGCCGATCGCGACCACGGCGGTCACGGCATCGCCCACGCCGAGTTGGCGCAGCGTCGCCTCGTTGGTGGTGTCGGCTTGCACGACGTGGGTGAGCATGCCGGCGTGCGCCTGCACGCGGTCGGCATCGGTGTCGATACCGAGCACCTCGTGACCCATGTCGATCAGGGTCGATGCGAGCGACGAGCCGAAGCGGCCGAGCCCGATGACGACGATTTCGCCGCGGTGTTCGATCTGGGGGCGAAAGCCTCCCAGCATCGTGTGAAATGTCTTGTCAGCCAATGATCGGTCGCTCCTCGGGATAATGGTACGCACGGTTGCGTTCGCGCAATGCCAACGCGGTGACGAAGGTGACCGGTCCGACGCGACCGGTGAGCATCACCAGCACGAGCAACAGCTGTCCCGCGGGGCCGAGTGATCCCGTGATCCCGGTCGACAGCCCGACGGTGCCGAACGCCGAGGTCGACTCGAACAGCGCCGGCGTCAACGAGAGGTCCTCGATGCTCATCAGGAGCAGGGACGACCCGACGACCAGCCCGATCGACAGCAGGGCAACGGTCAGGGCCTGGCGGATGAGGGCCGACGGCAGTCGCCGACCGAACGAGTTCACGTCAGGGTTGCCCCGAACCTCTGACCAGAGGACGAAGGCCAGCACGGCGAACGTGGTGACCTTGATGCCGCCCGCGGTCGACGCGGGGCCGGCGCCGATGAACATGAGCGTGGTGATGACGAGCAGTGTCGGCTCGTTCATGCCTCCGATGTCGACGGTGTTGAATCCCGCCGTTCTCGGTGTGACGCCCTGGAACCAACCGCCGAGCAGTTTGCCGAACGTGTCGAGCGGCCCGAGTGTGGCCGGGTTGTCCCACTCGAAGATGGTGACGACGACGGCGCCGAAGACGATCAGCGCCACGGTCGTCAGCAGGGTGATCTTCGTGTGCAACGACCATGGCACGCGTCGGCGCGCCCCGCCCTCGCGACGTCTGCGCTGTCGGCGCGTCACTTCGACGATGATCGGGAAGCCGAGACCACCGATGATGAAGGCCGTCGAGATGCCGAACACGACGACCGCGTCGCCCACGAACCGCGTCAGACTGTCGGGGTACAGCGAGAGCCCGGCATTGTTGAATGCCGAGATCGAGTGGAACACTGCCGAGTAGGCGGAGCTCCCGAGGTTGTCCTCGTAGCCGCGTCGCCAGAACTGGACCGTCAGTATTGCAGCGAGGGTGCCCTCGACGGCCAATGTGATCTTGGCGATCGCGAGGAGCAGACGCTTGAGGTCGCCGAGGTCGACGGCGCCGATCTCGGCCTGCGCCAGCATTCGCTGCTTGAGACCGACACGGTCGGAGGCGACGATCGCAAGGACCGATCCGATCGTCATGATGCCGAATCCGCCGATCTGCATCAGCAGCATCAGGACCACTTCGCCGAACACGGAGAAGTCGGTGATGTCGATCGTCGAGAGTCCCGTGACGGTGGCAGCTGACGTCGAGAGGAACAGCGCGTTGCCGAAACCGACGTTGCCGCCGGCATCGGAGGAGATCGGCAGCGTCAGCAGCAATGTACCGGCGAGGATGAAGACGACGAATGCGCCGACGACGAGCTGTGCAGGATTGCGGATCGACGCGATCAGTCCCCCTCGTGGCACTGCCGGAGCATAGGGCGTGCACGCCGAGCGCCGAAGTGTGCGGCGGTCCGGCATCCTGATGGCATGTTCCTGGGAGCGGATCTCCTCGCGTGGTTGACGCTGGCGTTCGGTGCAGCGCTGTTCGTGGGCAACCTGCTGGCGATCGTCAAACCGCCGGCCAAGCAACTCGACGACGCGAATCTCGAGCGCGCGCCCGTGGCTCGAAGTGTGATCTTCGCCGGGATCGGGCTCGTCGCCGCGATCTGGGCGCTGGCGTCGCTCGTCAGTTCCTGATCAGCCGGCGCTGACGAGCGAGATCGTGATCTGGACCCCGGACTCGCCCGTGATCGACACGATGTCCAGATTCCAGGCATCACTGGCGTACGAGCGGCTCGCGGAGTCCTCCGAGGAGAACTCCGACTTGGACTCGAACCCCGCGTCTTCCAGTTCGGCGCCGTAGCTGTCGAGGAACTCGTCGTCGTCGGTGGTGCCGCTGATGCTGATGGCGTCGGAATCGGTCTCGGACACGACGAATGCCGACGTGATCGCCAGTCCGTCGGGCGTGGGCACCTCGCCGGGCCACGAGTCGGGGAGTTCGTTGGTCGACCCGGCGGTGAAGCTGCCGTCTTCGCCCTCGACGCTGACGCCACCGTTGTCGTCGGCGTTGCCCGTGATGGTCTCGCCGTTCTCGTCGGTGACGACGAAGTTGCCGTTCTCGTCGACGGTCATGGAGCCGTCTTCGGTCTCGATCGAGAACCCACCGTCGTCGGTGTTGATGTCGACATTGCCGCCACTCTGCTGCTCGATGACCTTCTCCAGCCCGCTCTCGCTGGCCTTGCCGCATGCCGACAGCGCGATTGCTGCGACGGCGATCGCGGTGAGAACGAATCCGTGACGCCCGGTGCCCGTACGAATCTGAGTCATGCCCCGAACCTAGAACATGCGGACAGGGGATGGAACGACTCGTGGTGCGGATCTGGAAGATTGTGGGCATGAGCTCACCACTGCGTCTGACGTTCCTGCAGTCGGCGAGCCGTGCCGATCAGCTGCCCGAGTCGCCGATCGAGGTGGCATTCGTCGGTCGCTCGAACGTCGGCAAGTCGTCGCTCATCAATGCACTGGCCAACCGCAAGCAGTTGGCGCGCGTCTCGAACACGCCGGGCCGCACGCAGCTGATCAATCTCTTCGAGGTGGAGAGTGCCCGCGCGGAGCGAGGCACGATGGTCGACCTGCCCGGCTACGGATTCGCAAAGGCGGCCAAGAGCATCAACGCGATTGGCCGGAGATGATCGAGGGGTACCTACTCGACCGGGACAACCTGGCCATGGTGTTCGTGCTCGTCGATGGTGCGATCGGGCCGACCACGCTCGATGTCCAGATGCTGGACTGGCTCCGCTACAACGGCGTCGGCCACACGGTGGTCGCCACGAAGTTCGACAAGGTGAAATCGTCGAAGCGGGCGACGCGCAAGAAGGAACTGGCCGCGGGCTGCCAGCTCGATCAGGGTGACGTGGTGTGGGTGAGCGCTTCGAAGGGTGACGGGATCGATGTCCTCCGTTCGCTCGTGCGGAACTGGGTGGGTTGAGTTCGTTAGCGTCGACCCATGCCGTCTGCCGACATCCCCGCTGTTTCGATCACCGGAACCGGCCTGTTCACACCACCGGAGTCGATCAGCAATGCCGAACTCGCCGCGTCGCTCACCGAGTCGGCGCTGAAGTGGAACGCCGAGCACGCCGAGGAGATCGCTACCGGTGCGCTCGCCGAGCGACCGCTGCCCGACGAGGAGTTCATCGTCAAGGCCTCGGGGATCCGGTCGCGGCACGTGATGGAGAAGTCGGGGGTGCTCGACCCGGCGAGGATGCGTCCGCGGCTCGAGACCCGGTCGGAGGACGAGCTCGGCCTGCAGGCCGAGATGTCGATGCCGGCGATCCACGAGGCGTTGGCGCAGGCCGGTCGTGCGCCCACCGACGTCGACGCGGTGATCGTCGGGTGTTCCAACCTGCAGCGGGCCTACCCGGCCGTGGCGATCGAGATCCAAGACGCACTCGGCGCCGCCGGCTGGGGCTACGACATGAACGTCGCGTGCTCGTCGGCGACGTTCTCGATCCAGGCTGCCGTCGACGCGCTCCGCAACGGCAGCGCGAACTGCGTCGTCGTCGTCAATCCGGAGATCACCTCGGGACACAACAACTTCGAGTTGCGCGACTTCCATTTCATCTTCGGTGACGCCTGCACGGCGCTCGTGTTGGAGCGAACCGAGGACGCCGTGGCGCCCGGCCAGTGGGAGGTGCTCGGCACGAAGCTCGCCACGAAGTTCTCCAACAACATCCGCAACGACTTCGGCTTCCTCAACTCTTCCGAGGTCGTCGAACGCGATCCCCACGAGCTCGTGTTCCGCCAGAACGGTCAGATGGTGTTCCGTGAGGTGTGCCCGATGGTCGCCGCGCACATCTCCGCCCATCTCGAGACGTTGGGCCTCGAGGCCGACGATGTGCGCCGCTTCTGGCTCCACCAGGCGAACCTCAAGATGAACCAGTTGATCGCCAAGGGCGTGCTTGGTCGTCTCCCGACCGACGACGAGGCGCCCGTGATCCTCGACGAGTACGCGAACACCAGCTCGGCGGGTTCGGTGATCGCCTTCCATCTGCATCGCGACGATCTTGCGTCCGGCGATGTCGGCGTGATCTGTTCCTTCGGAGCGGGGTATTCCGTCGGCAGTGTGATCGTCCGACGCCACTGAGAGACTGGGCGCCATGAGCTTCCAGGTCGGTGTTCAACTCCATCCGCAGGCGACCACGTACGTCGAGATTCGTGACGCCTGGCGTCGAGCGGAGTCGATCGGTGTCGATTCGATCTGGACGTGGGACCACTTCTTCCCGCTCTACGGCGAGCCCGATGCCGCTCACTTCGAGGGCTGGACGTTGCTGGCGGCGATGGCCGCCGATACCGAGCGGGCCAAGTTGGGCATGCTCGTCACCTGCAACAGCTACCGCAACCCCGAACTCCTCGCCGACATGGCGCGAACCACCGATCACGTGTCGGGCGGACGGATGTACCTCGGTCTGGGGTCGGGGTGGTTCGAGCGCGATTACACCGAGTACGGCTACGAGTTCGGTACCGCGCCGGGGCGGCTGCGGCGGCTCGGCGACGACCTGCCGCGGCTCAGGGCTCGACTCGACGCGCTGAATCCGGCGCCGATCGGTGACCTCCCGATCCTCATCGGTGGCTCCGGTGAGAAGGTCACGCTGAAGCTGACCGCGCAGTATGCAGACGCCTGGAACTCGTTCGGACCGCCCGAGTCGTACGCGCACAAGAACGCGGTGCTCGACAACTGGTGCGCCGAGATCGGTCGTGATCCGGCCGACATCGAACGAACCGTGGCCATCGATCCCGGCGGCGTGGCCGATCTCGACGCGTATCTCGACGCGGGCGCGACGCACCTCATCGTGATGATCGGTCATCCGTACGACCTCGCGTCGGTCGAGCAGCTGATCGCTCGCCGCGACGCCTGACTCAACGCGGTGCGTTGACGGCGACGAAGTCGTCGAGAATCGCCTGTGCCACGGCGTCGTCGAACCGGACGTTCGACATGAACCGGATGAAGAGGAAGCTCCCCATGAGGGTGGCCAGGCTCCGGTCGACGTCGATGTCGCGTCGGAGCTCTCCCTCTGCGACGGCCGTGGCGAGCACGTGCGCGAACACGTCGTGGAACGCTCCGAGGAACTCGTTGCGTACGGCAGCCACCGTGGGGTCGTGCAGCGCCCGCTCCATCATGTTGGCGATCATCGGTGCACGCTGGCCGTCGGTGAGGTCGACCACCAGGGGCGCGCACAACATCGCAAGATCGTCTCGTAACGAACCGGTCAGGTCGTCGACATCGGGCGAGACCTTGCCGATCGAGTCGATCGTTGCCCGGAGCAGGTCCTCGCGAGTGGGCCAGTGGGTGTAGACGGTGGTCCGGCTGACGTTGGCCGCGGTCGCGACGGTGGCGTGGGTGATCGCACCCGGTCCCTCGGTCATGAGGAGTTCGCTCGCCGCATCGATGACGGCGATACGCGTTCGCTCGACGCGTGGATCTTCGCTGCGCTGGCTGTCGGTTCGGGTGGAGGTGGAGATGGCCATGGTTCGTGATCGCGTGGCGTCGGGTGTGTCGTGTGGCACGTCACCCATTGTTTGCTTGTGATTGCACATTCTACTGGACAGAATGTCCAACAATGTCATCCACGCTCATCTCCCCCCCGGATGCAGCGCTCCCCTCCGAGCCTGCGTCGACCCCCCGTCCTTCGATGTGGGCACGTCTCGGCCGGTTCTGCTTCCGCCGTCGCTGGCTCGTGCTGGGTTCGTGGGTCGCGGTCTTCGTGACAATTTTCGCACTCGTCGGAACGATCGGTGCGTCGAGCGACAGCTCGTTCTCGATCCCCGACTCCGAATCGAAGAGCGGATTCGACACGCTGGACCAGTACTTCGGTGGCGCCGGCAGCGGACGGTCGGGCACGATCATCTTCCGCGCCGATCAGGGCGTGGACGATCCCCAGGTGCAGGCCGCGATGACGGATCTGTTCGACGAGGTCGCGCAGATTCCGGGTGTCGCTCTCACCAGCCCGTATTCCGAGGAGGGCGTGCGACGTGGACAGGTCGCGACCGAGGGTGACCTCGCCGGCCTGGTGGCATTCGCTCAGGTCGACCTGGCCGAGAACCTGTCCGAGACGCAGTCGGGAGAGATCGGCGCCGACATCGTCAGCATGATTCCCACCGACGTCGAAGGTCTCCAGGTCGAGGTCGGTGGCCAGGCGCTCGGCGAGTTCGAGCCGCCCGAATCCGAGCTGATCGGCATCGCGTTCGCGATCGTCGTGCTGATCCTCGCCTTCGGCTCGGTCCTGGCCATGGGTCTGCCGATCGGAGTCGCGCTGTTCGGTGTCGGCATCGGCGCCGGCATCATCACGCTGCTGTCGAACGTGATGTCGGTCCCCGACTTCGCCACCACGCTCGGCGCGATGATCGGCCTCGGCGTCGGCATCGACTACGCGCTGTTCATCGTCACCCGATACCGCGAAGGTCTGAAAGCCGGGGAGGATGCCGAGGAGTCCACGGTGATCGCGATCGACACCGCCGGGCGAGCCGTCGTGTTCGCCGGGCTTCACCGTGGTGATCTCCCTGCTCGGGATGTACATCATGAACCTCGCGTTCATCAACGGGCTGGCCACCGGGGCCGCGATCACGGTGCTGGTCACGATGATCGCGTCGATCACCCTGCTGCCCGCCTTCCTCGGCTTTGCCGCAGCGCAAGGTCGAAGTCACCCGCTGGCGCGGCATCCTCGCCGCCGGGTTCGTCGCGCTGGCGCTGCTCGGTGTGGGTCTCGGCATCCAGCCGCTGCTCGTGGGAGCGCCGATCGCCATCATCATCCTGCTCGCGTCGTTCGGCGTACGCCCCGCTGCGCAAGGAGCTGCCGCATCGCAAGGAGAAGCCGCTCCGCAAGACCACGGCGTATCGCTGGAGCCGCTTCGTCCAGGCACCATCCGTGGTCGATTGCGATCGCGACGACCGTGGTCCTGCTGATGTTGTCGGTGCCGGTGCTCGGTCTCCGCCTCGGATTCAGCGACGAGAGCAACTTCGCCGAGGGCACGACCACTCGTCAGGCCTACGACCTCACCAGCGAGGCATTCGGTCCCGGCAAGCAACGGTCCGCTCATCCTCACCGCCGAGCTGTCGGGTCCGCAGGACCTCCAGGTGCTGTTGGCGCTGACGGAGACGCTGAACAACACCGAAGGTGTCGCGTCCGCAGTCGGGCCGATTCCCAACACGCCGGACGATCCCACCGCCGCCCGCGCTGCGATCATCCAGGTGACGCCCACCACCGGCCCGCAGGACGCGGCGACCGACCACGCTCGTCAAGTCGCTGCGGTCCGATGTCGTCCCGTCGGTCACGGACGGCACCGGAGTCGTCGTGAACGTGTCGGGCTCCGTCGCCGCGAACATCGACTTCAGCAGCTACCTCGCTCAGCGACTTCCGATCTTCTTCATCGCCGTGCTGTCGCTGTCGTTCCTGTTGCTGATGATGGTGTTCCGCTCGCTGCTCGTGCCGCTCAAGGCCGTGATCATGAACATGCTGTCGATCGGCGCCGCCTACGGCATCGTGGTCATGGTGTTCCAGTGGGGGTGGGGCGCATCGCTGTTCAACACCGCCGGCGGGCCGATCGAGCCGTTCCTGCCGATGATGATGTTCGCCATCGTCTTCGGCCTGTCGATGGACTACGAGGTGTTCCTGCTCTCGCGAGTGAAGGAGGAGTACGACCGCACCGGTGACCCGGTGAACTCCGTCGCCGACGGCCTGGCCGCGACGGCGCGGGTGATCACCGCGGCTGCCGCGATCATGATCGTCGTGTTCGGCAGCTTCGTGCTCGAGGACAATCGGATCATCAAGATGTTCGGTCTCGGCCTGGCGTCGGCGGTGTTCCTCGACGCCACCCTGGTTCGCATGCTGCTCGTGCCCGCCACGATGGAGCTGCTCGGCGCCAAGAACTGGTGGCTGCCGGGTTGGCTCGACCGGCTCCTGCCGACGCTCAACGTCGAGGGTGGCGCACACTCCTCGGCGATCTCGCTCGCTCACGACGAGGAACAGCGCGAACAGGAACTCGTCGACGCCTGAGCGTCACGTCCGGGGTCAGACCCCGGATGTAACGCAAGTTCTTTCCGATCCGAGAACGGATCGGAAAGGATCGGTGATCCAGGTTCCGCTGCGACGGACCCTTCGTAGGTTGACCACATGCAGTGGATTCGACGCAACCTCAAGGTCATCGTTCCCGTCGGTGTGGTGCTCGCGATCGGTGTGGCGGTTCTCGCGTTCGGCGTGTTCGGGGTGCAGACCCTGTTCATCGACGACACGGTCGACGAGGCCGGACCGGTGTTCGACTCCGGCGTTGTGGTCAACGAGGTGTCACCGCCTGCAACAACGGCTGACGTGGAGCCATCCACGACGTCTGTCGAGGCGCCGGACGTCACTGTGGTCGAGACACCGGTGGAGACGGCGCCGCCGAGTGCCTCATCCGCCACACCTCAGATCGTGACGCTCGCCGCGGGTTCGTTCATCTCTCTGGCCCACGCCGGCGAAGGGACGGCACTCGTGTTGAACGACGGCAGCGAGCAACGGTTCCTGCGGTTCGAGAACTTCTCGACCGACAACGGCCCCGACCTCAACGTGTACTTGACCACCTCGGATGCGAATGCCGACTCGGGGAGCTTCGACGACGAGTTCATCGATCTCGGAAACCTCAAGGGCAACGTCGGCGACCAGAACTACGAGATCCCTCCCGATGTCGATCTCTCCCGGTTCGACACCGTCGTGGTCTGGTGCGTCCGCTTCAGCAGCGCCTTCACCGCTGCGGACCTCACCCCCGCCGCCTGACTGTTACGTCTGGGGTCTGACCCCAGATGTAACGCTGCCGAACGACATCGAGCCGCTCGGGCCGCGCAGCGCTTCGATCGGGTCGCGGACGTCGTCGATGTAGCCCAGGGCGTAGGCACCGATGCGGTAGCCCATCAGGCGCAGCAGATCGTCGGGGAGCGTCATCGCGACGTCGGCCGGAACGGAGAGATACTGGTTCTCCTCCTGTCGCAACCAGCCGACGTCGTAGGTGATGTTGAGGCCCATGCGGGTCTCGTCGGATCTGTTGGCGCCCCCGCCGTGGTACACCTTGCCGGTGTAGAGCAGGCAGGAACCCTTCGACATCTCGGCGGGCACCGTCTCGTCGACGTGTGCTCGAAGCTGTTCGGCAGATCTTGACTCCCGGGCATCAGACGTGTGGCGCCGTTGACCTCGGTGAAGTCGGTGAGCGCCCAGATCGTGTTGCACTGCACGTGGTAGTCGCTCGGGAACTCGAAGAAGTCGAATGCCCACTGGTCGCGGTGGATCGACTGGCCGGGCGAATCCGGCCCGATCGAGATCACCTGGGTCAGGTGCAGTTGGTAGCTCTGGGCGCGGTGCAGCAGCTTGCCCGTGACGCCGAGGATCGTCGGATGCTGGACGAGGGCGTGACTCGACGCGGACCTCGCCACGAGTGCACCTGTTCGTCTCGTGTTGCGTCCCGAGAAGTCGTCGCTGCCCGGTGGTGTTGCCTCGATGAACGGCGCCATCTCGGCGTTGATCGCTTCGATCAGTTCGGCGTCGGCGAGGTCGTCGATGATCAGCGCCCCATCGCGCAGCAGGATCTCGTGGATCTCGTCCACACTCGCTGTCGATGGGAGATGGATGACGGTCATGGTGCGACGGTAGCCATCAGGTTTGTCGTGATGCGCCGCGGAAGCCCGTGGCGAACTGCGAGACTCGGTACTCGTGACAGCCATCATCGAGACCCGAGGCCTCGTGATGCAGTTCACGTCCACCCGGGCGCTGGATGCGCTCGACGTCACGATCCCCAACGGCGTCACCGGGCTCGTCGGCGCGAACGGCGCCGGCAAGACGACGCTGATCTCGCTGGTGCTCGGCCTCTTGAAGCCCACCACCGGATCGATCTCGGTGCTCGGGCTGGATCCCGACGCCGATGGTCCCGAACTCCGGGCGATGATCGGGTACGGTCCCGAACGAAACGTCTTTCCCGACGACCTCCGCGCCTACGACTTCGTCCGCCATCTCGCCGAGGTGAAGGGACTCCCGCGTGACGAGGCCCGCAGCCGCGCGAGCGACTCGCTCTATCTCGTGGGTCTCGGTGAGGAGCGTTTCCGGGCCCTCGGCACCATGTCGACCGGTCAACGCCAACGGGTGAAGCTCGCCCAGGCGATCGCCGCCGATCCGCGACTGATCGTGCTCGATGAACCGACCGACGGGCTCGACCCGGTGCAACGCGACGAGATGCTCAACATCATCGTGCAGGTCAACCGTGATTTCGGGATCGACGTGATGCTGTCGTCGCACGTGCTCGAGGAGGTCGAGCGGGTCTGTGATCACGTCGTCGCTCTGGCCGAGGGGCGCCTCGTCGCGCAGGGTTCGATGGCCGAACTCGCCGGTGCGTCGGGGGGCATCGAACTCGAACTCGTCGAATTGCTCGACCGGCCCACCTCCATCGACGATGTGGCAGCGCTGCTCACAGCGGCGGGCGCAGGCGTTCGACGCTCCGGTGCGACGTTGTCGGTGGTCGGCATGCCAGATGACGATCTCTTCGATCTCGCTGCGCAATCGGTTGCCCGGGCCGGCGCTCGGATCCGCAAACTCGGCCAGCACCGCCGAAGCCTCGACGACATCTTCGCCGGCTCAGTCGGTCGCCGGATCGGAGCCGTCGTGAGCGGCCGCGGTGACGCGCAGATCGTCGAGCGGGGCTTCCAGCGCTACGAGGGGCGTCGTTCCGGTGTCCCGGGCGCGATCCGCAGCGTGAGTTGGGAAGGCATCCGAGCCACGCTCGGGCTCGGTCGCCCGGCCCGGACGAAGATCTTCCCGGTGATCGCCGTGGTGATCGCGTACGTGCCCGCGATCGTCTTCGTCGGCATTGCCGTGCTGATCCCCGGCGACATCCTCGAGCCCGAGGAGGTCGCCGACTATCCCGGCTACTACGGGTTCATCATCCTCGCGATCGTGCTGTTCGCCGCGCTGGTGGCGCCCGAGGTGCTCGTGTCGGACCGCCGCAACGGGATGCTGGCCATGTACCTGTCGACCCCGCTCGATCGCCGCACCTACCTCGTGGCCAAGGCCGTCGCGGTGGTGTCGACCCTGGGGCTCGTCACGCTCGGCCCACCGGTGCTGCTGCTGATCGGGTACACCGTCGAGAACGCGGGACCCGACGGCGTGGCCGGCTGGCTGTGGACCCTCGTGCGGATCGTGCTCTCCGGCGTCGCGATCTCGGCCGCGCTCGCAGCGGTGTCGATGGCCGCGTCGAGCCTCACCGATCGTCGTGCCTTCGCCGCGATCGGCATCGTGCTGCTCGTGCTGGCATCGCCGATCCTCGCAGCCGCGCTCGTCGAAGGTGCCGATCTGTCGCCGTCGCTGCGGCTCATCGACATCTCGACGATGCCGTTCGAGCTGGTCTTCCGGATCTTCGATCAGCCCGGCAACTTCCCCGAGCTGTCGACCTGGAGCGTGCTGCTGAGCAACATCGTGTGGACCGTCGGTGGTGTCGCCGTGGTGTGGTGGCGCTACTCCAAGCTGGTGATCGCACGATGACCGAACTCCCCCCACCGGGTGCGGCGCTCCCGCCTCCGGTCGCGGTCGTGGGTGGCCCATCGGTGACACCCTCGCCGTTGACCGGCATGCTCGCGGTCAACGCCGTGTCGAAGTATTTCGGCTCGGTCGTCGCGGTGAGTGATGTGAGCTTCGCGGTCAACGATGGTGTCACGGCGCTCCTCGGCCCGAACGGGGCCGGCAAGTCGACCCTGTTCCGGATGCTGTGCGGGCTCACCCCGCCGTCACGAGGATCGGTCGACGTGCTGGGTTTCGACCCGCGCAACGATCGCGACGTTCGCGGGCGCGTGTCGCTCGTGCCGCAGCAGGATGCGCTGTTCGATCACCTGACTGCGTCGTCGTTCCTGGAGTTCGCGGCGCGTACGCACGGTGTCGCCAACCCCGAGCAGGCGGCCGCTCGTGCGCTGACGATGGTCGACCTCGCCGACGTCGGGCCCAAGCCGGTGGGTCAGTTCTCGAAGGGGATGCGCCAGCGCGTCAAGGTGGCCTCCGCACTCGTGAACGATCCCGAGGTGTTGATCCTCGACGAGCCGCTCACCGGGCTGGATCCGGTCCAGCGCCGCAACATGATCGCCCTGTTCCACCAACTCGGCGACGAGGGTCGATGTGTCCTCGTGTCGAGCCACGTGCTCGACGAGGTGGCGAAGCTGGGATCGCGCGTGTTGGTGATCGCGCAGGGACGACTCGTGGCCAGCGGCGACTACCGGGATCTGCGCGAACTCATGGACGATCGCGCCCACCGCATCCGAGTCGGCGCGTCCGATCCTCGACGACTCGCGTCGGCGCTGGTCGAGCGGGGCCTCGTCAGTGGCGTGTCGATCGACGACCGCAACGTCATGGTCGACACGCTCGACGTCGACGCGTTCGGCCGTCAGGTCGCATCGATCAGCGTCGAGCTCGGGGTGCGCCTCACCGAGGTCAGTCCGCTCGACGACGATCTCGAATCGGTGTTCCGGTACCTGGTGGAGGGTCGATGACGGAGGTGCGGAACCCGGTGACGCCGAGCCATCGTCATGTGGCTGCCGGCGTGGCAATCGGCCTGTCGTATCAGGTCGTGCTCCGCCAGCTCGCGAGTCGTGGTCGGATCATCGGGCTGTCAGTGCTGGCGCTGATCGCGCCGCTGTCGGGTTGGGCGCTCGGGAGTGCGGACACATCGCTGGACGACGCGGTCCGTCTGGTCGCCGCGGTCGGCCTCGGACTGGTGCTGCCGATCGTGTCGCTCGTGTTCGGTGGCGCCGCGCTCGGTGACCTTCGCGAGGACAAGACGCTCGTCTATCTGTGGTTGCGGCCGATGGATCGCTGGCCGATCGTCGTCGGCGCCGCAATGGCAGCTGCCACACTCGCCGCGCCGATCACCGTCATCCCGATCGTTGCGGCCGCGATCCTGACCGGGGCCGGCAACGGGATCGTGGTCGGCACGTTCCTGGCAACGGTGGTGGGCCTCATCGCCTACGTCTGCGTGTTCACCTTGTTCGGTGTGTGGCTCAAGCGCTTCATCGTGTGGGGCCTGGCCTACATCCTCATCTGGGAGGGCTTCATCGCTCAGGCCGGCGCGGGTGTCGCACGAGTGGCGTTGCGCAAGTACACGCGATCGATCCTGGTCGATCGCACCGGGGTGAACCTGGCGCTCGCCGACTTCTCTCTCGCGACGGGCGTGATCGTTCCGCTCGTCGTGGCAGTTGCGGCACTGGCAATCGCCGCCTGGCGACTGTCGAACCAGGACGTCGACTGAACGGTGCGAGTGCCCGCGACCTCAGCCGCCGGCGGTGTCGGTCGGGACAGGTGGAGCGGTTGTCTCCGGAGCGGGTGCCACGGTGGTCACCGGCACCGACACGTCGACGGTGGGCGTTGCGTCGGTCGAGTTGCCGTTGACGATGGCGACGACCATCAGGATCAGGAAGAACGCGGCCAAGACGCCGAAGATCACACCCATCACCGAACTGTCCGGAGCTGACACCGTCGCGGGCTGCGGCGCGCGAGAAGGAGCGGGCTGCCGCACGACCGGGGCGGTGACCTGAGTGCCGGGCCCCGGAGGGACCTGTGCCAACACCGGATCGATCGCGATGTTGACGACCATGTCGCCGCGATCCACGGCCTGGGTCCAGTAGATGCCGTTCCAGTAGCGCGAGAGTCCCTGGCCGGTCGGATCGAGATACCAACCCGGGGGAGATGTGCCGATGCTCATTCCGGTTGCTCCTTCGACACCCGACGCGGTGGAGGGTGGAGCGCCGACTGCACGATCGATCGTAGCAAAGCGGGTCGACACGCCTACCGCGCGGGTCGGGCGGTGCTGCTCGACGTCGTGAAACCCGCTGTTGCGCGTCGTCGGTTCTAGCCTGACGTCGTGACATCACCCCTGCGCATCGGGCACCAACTCTCGGGACGCGTCGACGGGTCGCCTGTCGAAACTGCTCGGCGCGCCGAGGAACTCGGCTTCGACATCGTGCTCGCCGCCGATCACGTCGGCACCGGGATGTCACCGCTGCCGACACTCGCCGCTGTCGCCACCGCCACGACCACGATCCGTCTCGGGACGCTCGTGCTCAACAACGACATGCGCAATCCGGTGCAGCTCGCGTGGGAGGTGGCGTCGATCGATGCGCTCTCCGGTGGTCGCTTCGAACTCGGACTCGGCGCCGGTCACACACCCCAGGAGTACGCGGCGACCGGCGTCGAGCATTCGACGCCGGCGGTTCGCAAGCAACGGCTCACCGAGAGCGTCGAGATCGTTCGCGCCCTGCTGGACGGCGAGACGGTGGACCACGTCGGCGAGCACTATCGGATCGAACGCGCCCACATCGACCGGTCGACCCAGCCGCACCTGCCGATTCTCGTGGGCGGCAACGGCGAGACGCTCCTCACCCATGCCGGAGCTCACGCCGACATCGTCGGGCTGCAGGGCCTCGGACGAACGCTCGAGGACGGCCACCGACACGCGGTCGACTGGCGCTCCACCCGACTCGACGAACAGATCGAGCAGGTCCGCACCGGAGCCGGTGCGCGTGTCGACGCGGTGTCGTTCAACGCGCTCGTCCAGATCGTCCAGATCACCGACGATCGCCAGGCGGCACTCGAGAAGATCTGTGGACACGTGGAGGGGCTCACGATGGCCGACGCCGACTCCACCCCGTTCCTGCTCGTGGGCACCGTCGAGGAGATCGTGCTCCACATGCTGACGTGCAACGAGCGGTGGGGAATCAACTACTTCGCGGTGCGCGAACTCGACGAGTTCGAGCCTGTGCTGAAGGCACTGGGTCGCTGAACGATCACATGGTGCCGGGTCGGACGTGACATTGGCCGAGCCGGTCAGGCGGCGAGCGCGGGTCTTGCGGAGGATCGGGTCGACGAGGCCGAGCGCCTTGTCGGCGATCGTCATCACCCGCCCCGCGGCGCCCGGAGTGCTGTTGTCGACGAGGTTGCCCATCACGGCCAGCGTGATGTTGGCAATGGCGTCGGTGCTGACGGACAGTCGGAGCCCGGGCTTGAGGATCCAGGGGTGTCCGATCAGGAACGAGAACCGCCGACCCGTCCGCAGGAACCCGTCGAAGCGTTCGCCGACGAGTTGGTCGTAGCGGGCCGGTGCGGTTGCGGGATCGGCGAGGAACAGATCGGCCGCGAGCATTCCCGACTCCAGGCCGTAGTCGATGCCCTCACCGTTCATCGGGTTCACGAGACCGGCGGCATCACCGATTGCGACCCATCCGGGGCCGTGACGGCGTTGCGTCGACATCGGCAGACGCCACGCCCGTGGGCGCTCGAGGTTGGGGCCGAGATCCCAGTCGTCCTGCACGAGATGGCGGTACGACTCGAGCAGGGTGTTGAGGTTGAGCTTCTTGAAGCCCTTCATCGTCGACAGCGCGCCGACGCCGATGTTGACCGTGCCGTCGCCGGCGGGGAACATCCAGCCGTACCCCGGGATCGCCGTTCCGTTCTCGTCCTTCAGCGACAGGCACGCCTCGAGGTGGGCGTCGGCGTGGCGAGGTGTGGCCGCATAGGTGCGGATCGCCAGACCGAACGGCTCATCCGGCACCCGCTCGGCGCCGAGCATGCGGGCGACGTTGCCCTGCGCGCCGGCGGCGACGACGGTCAGGTCGGCCTCGATCGTGCGGCCCGCCGCGACGACGCCGGTGACTCGGCCGTTGTCGATGATCGGTGTCGCCTCGGTCTCGTAGACGAGTTCGGCCCCGGCCTCGGCGGCAGCGTCCATGAGGGCGGCGTCGAGGCGGCGTCGAGGCCAGACTGCGCCGTGGTTGGGGAAACGGTCGGTGGTCGGCCAGTCGAGTTCGCGCACCTGCTTGCCGGCGATCATGCGCAAGCCACGGATGTGGTGCGCATCGTCCAGCGGGATCTTCAGTTCGTTCAGTGCGCCGACGGCGCGAGGGGTGAGGCCGTCGCCGCAGACCTTGTCGCGTCCGTGGGCGCCCTTCTCGAAGACGATGACCCGGGCGCCCGACCGGGCGGCCTGAATCGCCGTCGCGGCACCGGCAGGCCCGGCACCGATCACGGCGATGTCGACTCGTTCGGGATTCACCCCTCCACGCTGCCGGAACTTCGGGCGAAAAGCACGGTCGGGCGCGGCCAACCTGATCCGACGAAACCGTCGACGCCGACGAATCGGGTGTCGGAGTTCGGGGCTCAGCAACGATGATGTCGGTGATGGCCGCGACGACACGCAACGATCACGCCGCCGAGCTGATGCGGATCTACGACACGGCCGTCGACGAGGTGTATCGGTACCTGCGTGCCCGCTGCGGCCAGCGGCACCTCGCCGAGGATCTCACGGCCGACACGTTCCTCGCCGCGGTCGGCCAGGTTCACCGTCGAGCGGTCGAGGAGGTGACGGTCGCCTGGCTGATCGGCATCGCCCGCCACAAACTGATGGATCACTGGCGTCGCGTGGCTCGACGGCCGGAGACGACGCTCGACGATGAGCTCCCCGAGCACGGCATCGTCGCTGACGAGACGTGGTCGGCGGTGATCGACCGTCAGCACGTCGGAGCGGTGATGGCCGAACTCGGCGCTCACCACCGCAGCGCGCTCATCTTGCGTTACTTCGACGGACTGCCGGTTCCCGAGGTGGCCGACCATCTGGGCCGCACGGTGCACGCCACCGAGACGCTCCTGGTCAGGGCGCGTACGCGAGTTCCGAACCGCCTACGCACGACAGGAAGGGGGCGTCGCATGACCGATCACGACGACGTCTTCGAACAGCTGGCCGACGTCGCAGCGGACGAGCTCGTGGACCCGATCTTCGCGGCCCGTCTGCGAGCCCGGGTGCAGCGAGCGCTCGGCACGTCCGCCGAACACGTCACCGTTCGCCTCCAGCCTCGCGACGATGTCGAGGCCACCGCACCCAGATCGAACAACGAGAGGATCAACACCATGGCCCAGGTCATCACCCCGTACATCTGCGTCGACGACGCGACCAGCGCGATCGACTGGTATCGCCGGCACTTCGGTGCCACCGTCACCAACATCATCCCGTGGGAGGGCAGGGTGGGTCATGCGGAGGTCGACGTGTCCGGCGCGGTCTTCTACCTCAGCGACGAGGCCGCGCAGCTCGGTGTTGTCGCGCCCGAGCGTGACGGGACGCGCACCTCGGTGAGCATCGTCATTCAGGTGGCCGCTGTCGAGGAGTTCGTCACCCGGGCCACAGCGGGTGGCGCGGTGGTGCAGCGAGACATCGAGGAGGCGCACGGTTCGCGCAGCGCCTGGCTCGTCGATCCGTTCGGCCACCGTTGGAATGTGGGCACCCCGGTGTTCTCGCCGGAGCAGATCGCGCAGCGCCGCTCGGCGTCGGAGCCGTACTACATGACCCTGACGACCGCCGACGTCGAGCGCGGTGCAGCGTTCTACGGAGCGGTGCTCGGGTGGGAGTTCGCCGACCCGCACAACGGTGGCCGCCACATCGTCAACACCGAGATGCCGATCGGGTTGCGGCCCACCGAGAACCAGTTCGGCAACACGACCCCCGGGCAGATCGACATGTGGTTCACCGTCCGCGACTTCGACGACGCCGTCGAACGGGTCCGTGTCGCCGGGGGGACCGTGGTCGAGCTGAACGCGTGGGACTCGGGACGCGAGGCCATCTGTGAGGACGACCAGGGCGTCACCTTCAAGCTCAGCGAACCTGCCCCCGGCTACGACCGGTGAGTGCGACGTCCGGGGTCCGACCCCGGACGTCGCACTCAGTACTCGAGCTGGCCGGCGAGTGACTCGACGGCGTCGATGAACTCGGTGACCATGTCCATCACGACCTGGCCGGCCGACTTCGGCTGGTTCATCGTGCCGACGATCTGGCCGACGAAGTAGTTGGCGAGCTTCTCGGCGCCGGAACCGGCGGTGTACGCGGCGCGATTGATGCGCGCCTGCGCCTCGTTGGTGAGGATCGGTTGCAGCGGCATCCCGAGCGGATCGGGCGTGTCGGGGCGATCCCATTCCTCGGTCCACGCCGACTTGAGCATCCGGGCGGGCTTGCCGGTGAGCGAACGTGAGCGGATCGTGTCGGCCGACGTGGCGGCGAGGAACTTCTGCTTCACCACCGGATGCGTTTCGGCCTCGTCGGTGGTCAACCACACCGAACCGCACCACACGCCTTGCGCGCCGAGCGCCATCGCCGCGGCCATCTGGCGCCCGCGGCCGATGCCACCCGCCCCCAGCACGGGGATGTCGACGGCATCGACGATCTCGGGGATCAGCACCATCGAACCGATCTCGCCGGTGTGGCCGCCGGCCTCGGCGCCCTGGGCGATGATGATGTCGACGCCGGCGGCCTGGTGGCGCTCGGCGTGCTGCGGCCGGCCGGCGAGGGCACCGATCAGGCGGCCCTCCTCCTTCACCCGGTCGATGAGGAACTGAGGTGGCGGCCCGAGCGCGTTCGCCACGAAGGCCGTCTTGTGGGCCAGGGAGATCTCGAGCTGCGGCCCGGCGGCCGCGGCGCTGAACGGGGCGACCCCACTGTGGCCGCCGGTCGACCGACCGGTCGATCGTTCCTCGTCGGGCGGGAACTCCGGTACGTCGTAGCGGCGCAGGATGTCGTCGATGAACTCACGGTGGGTGTCGGGAATCAGTGCTCGGATGTCGTCGAGCGAGTAGCCGCCCCCTTCGTCACCGGCGTACTTCGCCGGCACGATCAGGTCGACCCCGTACGGCCGGTCGCCGATCTCGGCTTCGATCCAGGCCAGGTCGATCTCGAGCTGCTCGGGTGAGTGCGCGACGGCGCCGAGGACCCCGAGCCCGCCCGCTTTCGAGACGGCGGCCACGACGTCACGACAGTGGCTGAAGGCGAAGATCGGGAACTCGATGTCGAGCATCTCGGTGGCGGCGGTTCTCATCTGGTCTCCTCACAGCGGATCGAACGTGTCCATTGTGACCGCAGCACGTCCCGCCGGACGAAGCCGCACCGAGCCGGAAGCGGCCTCGGCGGGAACGGCCTACGCTGGGGAGCGGTCGGCACTCCGTCGGCCACCTCAATCAGGAGCGATAACTCATGTCCGTGACCGACTCGACCACAACGTCAGAGCTCGTCGACAGGGCGAAGAAGATCACCGAGCGAGAGCTGGCGGTCTACAAGGAACGAACCAAGGGATCACAGGCCGCCACCGAGCGTGCCCGCAAGGTCCTTCCCGCCGGCGTGCCGTCGAGCTTCCAGGCATACGACCCGCATCCGATCGTCGTCAAGCACGCATCGGGCTCGCGGATGGTCGACGTCGACGACAACGAGTACGTCGACTACGACATGGGTTTCGGGGCGCTCTTCGCGGGCCACATGCACCCCGCTGTCCGCCGGGCCGTCGAGGCACAGCTCGACGACGGCACGCTGTACGTCACGCCGTGCGAGCTCGATGCCGAGGTCGCCGAGTTGCTCGCCGCGCGTTACGGCTTTCCGATGTGGCGGCCCACGAACTCGGGCACCGAGGCCACGATGGACGCGATCCGTCTGGCCCGTGGCGTCACCAAGCGCGAGAAGCTCGTCAAGGTCGAAGGTGGGTATCACGGCCACCACGACGAGGTGATGATCTCCAACAAGCCGGCGCTCGCCGATGCCGGGCCCGCTGACGCTCCGTGGTCGATCCCCCAGTCGGCCGGCATCACGCAGGGCACCATCGACGACGTCATCGTCATTCCGTACAACGACGCCCCGGCCCTCGAGCGCGCCCTCGCCAACCGCGACGTCGCCTGCTTCATCGTCGAGCCCGTGATGGAGAACATCGGCATCTGCCTGCCCGAGCCGGGCTACCTCGAAGCCGTCCGTGAGATCTGCACGAAGTACGGCACGCTGTTGATCTTCGACGAAGTCAAGACCGGCATCACCGCCGGGGTCGGCGGCGCGACCAAGCGGCTCGGTGTCACCCCCGACCTGATCACGCTCGCGAAGTCGATCGGCGGCGGCTTCCCCGTCGGTGCCTTCGGAGGCAAGGCCGAGTACATGGGCCTGATCACCACCGGAGAGGTGCTTCACCTCGGTACCTACAACGGCAATCCGCTCGTCATGGCTGCCGCGAAGGCCACACTGACCGAGGCCTGTACGGCCGAGACCATCAACGCCGCGATTGCGCTCAACCACCGTCTGGTGGAGGCCTGTCAGCGGATCATCGACGACGCGGGCATTCCGGCTCACACCGTCGAGTTCGGCGCCAAGGGATGCATCACGTGGTCGATCGACCCGGTGCGCAACTACCGCGACTACAAGGCAACCGACTTCGACCTCGCGTTCGCCCAGTGGATGCACGGCATCAATCGCGGCATCCTGCTCCCGCCGGGTCTCGACGAGCAGTGGCTGATCTCGGTGATGCACAGCGAGGCCGACGCCATGCGGTACGCCGACGTCTTCGCCGAGTTCGTCGCCGAACTCACCGCCTGAGTCCGGTCGGCGTCGTCGCCGACTGGGAGACTGCGTGTCGTGGCACTCTTCTGCACCGGTACGTTCCTCGACGAGAACGCCGAGCGCGTCGCCGCCGTGGCGCCCGACCTGGAGGTCGTGGTGCTGCGGCGCGGCGAGGCAGTGGCCCCGGCCGACGTCGAGCGCATCACCGTGGCGTTCTTCTCCAGCGATGCCTGGCCGGAACTGACAGCGCCGTTCATGAAGGTCGCCCTCGCGGCGCCGAATCTGCGCTGGCTCCATTCGATGTCGGCCGGGGTCGACAGCCCGATCTTCTCGATGTTCATCGACCGCGGCGTGCGGGTGACCACGTCGTCGGGAGCGAGCGCACCACCGATCGCCGCAACGGTGATGCTCTACCTCCTCGCCCTGAGCCGAGGCCTTCCGGCATGGATGCGGGCGCAGGCAGCGCACGACTGGCGCCCCTCGCGGTTCCGGGAGCTCGACGGGCATCGACTCGTCGTGGTCGGCTACGGCCCGATCGGCCAGGAAGTCGTGCGCCTCGCCGAGGCGTTCCGGATGGATCCCGTGATCGTCCGTCGAGGGCCACGCGGCGACGAGCCGTGCCCGGTCCGCACGCTCGACGAGTTGACCGACGCCGTCCGCGAGGCCGATGCCGTGGTCGTTGCGCTCCCGCTCACCGACACGACCCGGGGCATCGTGTCGGCCGAGGTGATCGCGGCGATGGCGCCGCACGCGATGTTCGTCAACGTCGGTCGGGGCGAACTCGTCGATCAGCGGGCACTGACCGACGCGCTGGCGTCGGGGCGCTTGGGTGGAGCCGGCCTCGACGTCTTCGCGACCGAGCCGCTTCCCGCCGATGATGCGCTCTGGGATCTCCCGAACGTGATCATCTCGCCGCACATGTCGGGGGCCAGCGATGGCGCGCACCGGCGAGTGGTCGAGATCTTCCTCGACAACCTCGCCCGGTTCGTGAACGGCGAACCCCTGCGCAACGAGGTACGCGGCACCTGAGCCGCCGGTCAGGCGGCGATCGGTGCGGCGAGGGCCCGGAGCTTCTCGATGGCGCGCTCCACTCGGCGGCGCACGGCCTGCGGTGTCACGCCGAGTTCGTCGGCGATCACGGCAAACGTGACGGGCTCGTGGCCCCGCAGCCCGAATCGGGCCGCGACGGCGTACCGGCTCGTGGGATCGAGGTGGTCGAGCAACGCATCGATCAGTTCGCCCTGGACGTTGCGCTCGGCCACCTCGTCGGGCCCCTCGTCAGTGCTGCGCACCATTGATCCGATCGTGTCGGTGCCGTCGCCGAGCGGACGGTCCATCGACTCGAGTTGACTCAGCATCTCGATCACGGCGAGGTCTCCGGTCACGCTGCCGGCGGCGGCCGCGATGCGCAGTTCACGACTGCGGTGGCCGGGGATCCGGACCGTGGTGGCCGACGCCTCGAGGCCACGCTGGATCGACTGGCGAATCCACCACGTGGCATACGTGGAGAACTTGTAGCCGCGTGCGCCAGTCGAACTTCTCGACGGCCTTGTCGAGGCCGATCATGCCGTCCTGGACGATGTCGTCGCGGTCGAGGTGCGTCGGCACGTTGAACTTGTTCGCGATGCTCTGCACCAGGCGCACGTTGGCCTCGATGAAGTGGTGCCTGGCGTGCTCACCGTCGACGACGAGTTGCTCGTCGCCGTCGTCGGACGGTGCCGTCGGCCATGCGTCGGGCGGCGTCGCGCCCGGCCTCCATCGCCTTGGCGAGGACCCGCTCGTCGTGGGCCGTGAGCAGCGCACGACGATCGGCATGACGTTGTGCCCTGCCGGTCGTCCGGCGGGGGTGGGCTGGCGGGGTCGTGGTCTCGGAAGGGGCCATGACGGGAGTCTAAAAGACCATCTTGAATAGGTCAATGTTGGAATGCAGATAAATCAGCATCTATCCTGCAGGTCTGTTGATCTGGTTCCTGCTCGCTCTCTTCGCCGTGTCGGCGATCACGACGGCAGCACTGGGCGGGCGACTGGGGCGCACTTCGCTGTGGGTTGCGGCGGTCCCGATGGCGGCAACAGCGCTGTGGTCGCTGACCATGGTCGGCTCCTCCGACGTTGTCGCGACCGGGTTCGACTGGGTGCCGGGCCTCGACGTGTCGATCCTGTTCCGCGTCGATGCGCTCAGGGCCTTGTTGTCGTTGATGGTGGCCGGAATCGGCGCACTCGTCTGCATCTACGCGATCGGCTACTTCTCGGTGAGCGCAGCCGGGATGGGGCGGTTCGCGACCACCCTCGTGACGTTCGCGGGAGCGATGGTCGGCCTCGTGTGGGCCGATTCGGTGTGGACCCTGTTCGTGTTCTGGGAGCTCACCTCGATCACCTCGTTCCTGCTGGTCGGGTTCAAGAACACCGATCCGGTCGCCCGGACGGCGGCCCGTCGAGCTCTCGTGATCACTGCGGCCGGTGGCCTGGCACTGCTCGCGGGGTTCGTGCTGTACGTCGACGCCGCCGGGACGGCCGTGCTCAGCGAGATCACGCCCATCACCGGGTCGACTGCCTCGGCCGCGGCCGTTCTCATCCTGATCGCGGCAGCCACCAAATCGGCACAGGTGCCGTTCCACGTGTGGCTCCCGGGTGCGATGGCGGCGCCGACACCGGTCAGCGCATACCTGCACTCGGCGACCATGGTGAAGGCCGGCGTCATCCTCGTCGCTGTCATCGCGCCGGCCTTCCAGGACACCGACGTCTGGAAACCGCTCGGGCTCACGTTCGGGCTGGTCACGATGGTCTGGGGCGCCGTCGGGGCGCTCCGTCACGTCGATGCCAAGTTGATCCTCGCGTGGGGCACCGTGTCGCAGCTCGGTCTCCTGATCGCCATGTTGGCCATCGGGACGCCGAAGGCCACGTTCGCCGCCGTGTCGCTCCTCGTGGCCCATGCCGTCTTCAAAGCGGCGTTGTTCATGGTGGTCGGTGAGGTCGACGTCCGCGCCGGCACGCGCAACATCAACGAACTCTCCGGGCTGCGTCGCTCGATGCCGCTCACCTTCGTGGTGGCGGTCGTCTCGGGGCTGTCGATGGCCGGTGTGCCGCTGCTGCTCGGGTTTCCTGCCAAGGAGGCGGCGATCGAGGCGGTGCTCGGCCTGGCGGGCACCGAACGGCTGGTGGTCGGCGGGCTCGTCGTCGGTGGCGCCGCGCTCACGGTTGCCTACACGACCCGGCTCCTGATCGGTATGTTCGGCGGCTCCGAGCCGATGCCGGACCGATCGGTGAAACCGCTCCGGCCGGCCATGTCGGGACCCGAAGTCGTGCTCGCGTCGGCGTCGGTTGCCGGATTCGTCGCACTGGGATGGGTCACCGACATCGTGCGTTCGGCGACCGTGGTCGTGGCTCCGAAGGCCGAGGTGTACTCGTTGCTGCGTTGGCCCGGTCTCACCGATGCGTTCGTCACGTCGATGATCGTGGTGGCGGTGGGCTTGGTCGTCGGTGTCGTGGCCGCCCGACGGACGGTCGTCACCGGACCGGCTGCGCGTGGAGCGGCGATCGTCGATGGGCTGATCGACAGTGTCGGACGGGGGGCCCGCCGGGTCGCCGCGCGAGTCCAGCACGGATCGCTGCCGCTCTATCTCGCGACGACGGTCGTCATGGTCGCTCTCGCCTCGGCCGCGTTCGTCGTCGAGATCGACACCGACGCGCTGTATTGGTGGGACAACCGGACCGAAGCGGTGCTCGTCGTGATGATCGTCGCGGCCGCACTCGCGGCCACGACCGTCAGCTCGCGTCTCGGTGCCGCGCTCGTGCTCGGCGCGGTCGGCTTCAGCGTTGCCGGACTGTTCGTGGCGCTGGGCGCTCCCGACCTCGTGCTCACCCAGTTGCTCGTCGAGACCGTGATCGTCGTCGGCTTCGTGCTCGGCCTGGGTCGTCTTGCGACGAAGTTCCCGAAGGCGACCCGGCTGTGGCTCGCCGGCCGCATTGCCGTCTCGGTGCTGATCGGTGCGGCGATCGCCGTGGCACTGGCGGGCGCGGCAGCGTCGCCATCGGGGGAGCCACCGGTCCTCGAACTTGGCGAATCGGCGGTGACGGACGGCGGAGGCAACAACGTCGTCAACGTCATCCTCACCGACACGCGAGCGCTCGACACGCTCGGTGAAGTGGTGGTGCTGCTCACCGTGGCCGTGGGGATCCTGACGCTCACGCGGACGCGGTCGAGACGGAGTGAGCGGCCGTCGGAGACGGTCACATGATCGCTCGCACGTCGCCCATCGTTCGTCTCGCCGTCCGCGCCGTGACGCCGATCGCGCTCCTGATTGCCATCTACGTCCTGTTCGTCGGCCACAACCAGCCCGGCGGCGGCTTCGCGGCCGGCCTGCTGCTCGGCGCTGTCATCGTGCTGCGCACCGTGGCCGGGCTGCAGACGCCTCGGCACGCGGCGCTGTTCCTCGCGGTCGGGGGAGCGGTCGTCGGTCTCGAGGCAATCGCACCGTTGCTGTGGGGTGACCCATTGCTCGATCAGGTCGTGATCAGTCGCGACGTGCCGTTGCTCGGCAAGGTGAAGTCCGGTTCGGCGCTGATCTTCGATCTCGGCGTGGTCGCGGTGGTGGTCGGGCTCGTCGTCGCCGTGCTCGACGGGTTCGAAGCAACGTCACTGGTCGATCGCGGACGACGTGCGCCCGACGAGGTCGGTGCGGGCGGCGACTCGGGACGGCCGGCATGAGCGTCGCCATGATCTTCGCCGTCGGTGGCCTGGCCGCGACCGGAACCTTCCTCGTGACATCGCGCTCGTTGAGCCGGATCGTGCTCGGCTTCGCCCTGCTCGGCCACGCTGCTGTCCTCGCGCTGCTCGCTTCCGGCGGGCGCGCCGGCGCTCCCCCGATCCTCGACGGTGTCGACGCCGTCGACGCCGCAAACCCGCTGCCGCAGGCGCTGGCGCTCACCGCGATCGTGATCTCCTTCGGCCTCACGTTGTACCTGTTGGCGTTGGCCCGTCGCCAGCAGATGCTGACCGGCGACGACCTGGTGGAGGACGACGTCGAGGATCGTCGTATCGCAGCTGCCGAGGACGAGGCCGCGGCGGCGTCCGACGAGACCCGGGCGATCGAAGCGCACCATGAAGACGGCTCGGGCAGCGAGGGTGACCCCGAACCGATCCGCAGTGAGATCACGCCATGACCGTCGTCATCGGCCTCGCTGTCGTCGTGCCGCTGTTGGCTGCTGCCGTCGTGCTCGGGCTGCGTCACCACGCGGGCCCACGCGATGCGATCACGCTGTCGGCCATGGCGGCAACCACCGCGATGGCCGCGGCGTTGCTGGTCGCGGTCGACCGTGACGGCACCGTGGTCCTGCGTGTCGGCGGGTGGGCTCCGGAACTCGGCATCGTCCTCGTCGCCGACCTCTTCGCGGCGCTGATCCTGCTGGTGGCGTCGGCGACGATCCTCGTCGTCGAGTTGTTCGCGATCGGCCAACGGCGTACACCGGCCGGTGCCGATCCGGCCGTCGTGTCACCGATCCTGCTCGTCCTCGCCGGCGGCGTGAGCCTGGCGATCCTGACGGGTGATCTGTTCACACTGTTCGTCGCGTTCGAGCTGATCCTGGTGGCCAGCTACGTGCTGCTCACCCACCAGGGACGCGAGGCGCAGATCCGATCGGGGATGACGTACGTCGTCATCAACCTGTTCGCCTCGACGCTGTTCCTCTTCGGCGTGGCGATCGTCTATGCGGCCACTGGCACCGTCAACATGGCGTTGCTCGCCGAGCGGATCCCAGAACTTCCGGCGGCCACGCAGGTGGGCATCGGCTTGTGGTTCCTCGTCGTGTTCGGCACGAAGGCAGCCATCTTCCCGCTCTTCTCGTGGCTTCCCGACAGCTACCCCACGGCACCGACGACGATCACCGCCGTCTTCGCCGGACTGCTCACCAAGATCGGTGTGTACGTGCTGATCCGCTTCTTCACGTTGATGGAACTGGAGCAGCTCGGACCGTTGCTGCTGGTGGTCGCCGGGTTCACGATGATCATCGGCGTGGCCGGCGCGCTCGCCCAGGACGACGTCAAACGAATCCTGTCCTTCCACGTCGTCAGCCAGATCGGCTACATGATCATGGGGCTCGGGTTCTTCACCGTGGCGGGCGTCGCCGGGGCCGTGTTGTTCCTGGTCCACCAGATCCCCGTCAAGACGGTGATGTTCCTCGCCGGGGGGCTGATCGAGGACGACCAGGGAACCTCGGCGCTGAACAAGGTCGGTGGTCTCGCCACCAGCAAGCCGGTGATCGCGGTGCTGTTCGCCCTGCCCGCACTCAGCCTCGCCGGGTTGCCGCCGTTCTCCGGGTTCATCGCCAAGTTGGCGCTCGTCGATGCGGGAATGGCGACCGGCGCCTATGTGATCGTCGCCGTGTCGCTCGTGGCCAGCATCCTGACCCTGCTGTCGATGACCAAGATCTGGATCGGTGCGTTCTGGGGAGAGGTCACCCCGGCCGCCGTTCCTGCCTCGAGCCGTCGCTCGGTCACGGTGATGGAGGGGGCCGCCGGCCTCGCCGTGGCCGGAACGATCGCCGTCGCCGTGCTCGCCGGACCGCTGTGGCGGATGTGTGAGGAGATCTCCACCGACCTGCTGGTGCGGGTCCCCTACGTGACGGCGGTACTCGGATGAACGGCTCGGCGACGCTTCGCGAACTCGTCATGCCGCGCCGGTTGCTCACGCTCGCGCTCCTGGTCGGCGCGTGGTGCGCCCTGTGGGGCGGTGTCTCGGTCGCCAACGTGCTGTCGGGCGTCCTCGTGGCGATCACGGTCACACTGGTGGCCGGTGTCGAGCCGGGTCAGGGGAGGATCCATGTGCTCGCATTGCTCCAGTTCGTCTGGTTGGTGGCCGTCGATCTCGTCGTGTCGACGGTGTCGGTCGCCTGGGAGATTCTCACGCCGACCGACTACACCGACGAAGCGATCATCGCCGTCGACACGCAGGCGGAGAGCCGCGCCCACCTGTTGATGCTCGTCGTGGCGATCACGGTCACCCCGGGGACCGCGGTGGTCGACAGCGATGCCGACACGGGCCGGCTCTACCTGCACCTGCTCCACGCCGACAAGGCCGATGGGATCGTCGAGCACGTCCGACGTCTCGCCGAACTCGGCTGTCGGGCGTTGCCGGTCGCACCAACGCAGGGGGGATCCTCGTGATCGCCGACATCGCCATCGGGATCTTCCTGCTCGCCGGGCTGCTGGCGGGTATCCGGTTGGTACGCGGGCCCGACCTGGTCGACCGCGTGATCTCGCTCGATGCCGCACTCGTGGCGCTGATGGGCGCGATCGGCGTCCGGGTCGCCGACACCGGAGACACCCTGTACATCGGCGTCCTCGTGGTCATCGCGATCGTGGCCTTCACGGCCACGGTGGTGCTGAGTCGCTTCGTCGAAACGACAGGACGCCGATGAACCCCGTCTCCGCGGTCCTCGTGATGCTCGGCGCGGTCGTCGCGCTCCTGGCATCGATCGGCCTGCTCTCGTTCACCACGCCGTATGCCCGCTTCCACGCGGCCGGCAAGGCCAGTCCGATCGCGTTCCTGCTCGTGGCCCTCGGCGCTGCCCTGGAAGTCGGCTGGGTCGGCGCCGCGGAACTTGCGATCGTGGCCGTCGCTCTGCTGCTGACACTGCCGGCCAGCACGCACCTGCTCTTCCGGGCGACGCATCGAACGGCGTCGTCGCCGCACATGAGTCGGGATGATCTCCGGGCCGCCGAGGAGGAACTCGCCGAACGTGAGCGGACCGAAGGCGATGGCGACGAGCGTTGAGAAGCACCCGGGCAACATGCGTGTTGCAATACCTATGATGAACGCGTGACGCTCACCGAACCGAAACCCGACCTGCCGTCGTGGACGTTCCTGACCAACCACGCGCACGTGATGGTCGCCCTCAGTCGTGATCCCGATCTCCGCCAGCGTGACCTGAGCTACGTCGTGGGAATCACTCCGGGTGCGGTGCAGCGGATCCTCGACGATCTCGAGCACGGCGGATTCCTCCGACGTCAGAAGGTCGGCCGCCGCAACCACTACGAGATCATCGACCACACCCGCCTACGTCACCCCCTCGAGGGTCAGCACACCGTCGGCGAACTGCTCCACATGCTCCACGACTGAACTCGACGCACCGCCGCGGGTCAGGCGACCAGCTCGAATTCGCCGGGTCGCCAGGTCTCGGTCGAAGCATGACTCGACCGATACTCTGGCGCGCCGTATGACCGTTCCCCTCAGGAGTGTGTGATGGACGCAGCAGTGTGGATCTCGAGCCTCGTCGGTGTCGTCGTCGTGGTGGTCGCGGTGGGGGCCTTGTTGATCCAGACCTCGGTCCTGGTCGAGCCGGGCACACTCGCTCTGTTGCTCAAACGGGGCAAGGCGACCAGTCGGGCGTTGGAGCCAGGGCGACACTTCATGCAGCCGTGGCGAAAGGCGATGGTGCAGGTCTATCCGTCGCGGGAACTGGCGCTCGTCGCAGGAGGACCGGGCGCGGGCGACCCTCGCGTCGACGCGACCGACGCGCCCCTGCGCCTGCACCTCGGTGACAAGACGTTCGCCGAGGTCAGCTACACGGTCCGGTGCCGGCTCGACATCACGAAGCTGAAGTCGGTGCACGAGCAGTTCGGCCCGGAAGGCATCTGGTCAGCGCTGCGCGACACCACCCGTCGGACGCTGATTGCCGAGGCGGGGACCTCCGACGTCTCGGTCGGCGACGTGTTCGGCGACGAGTTCGAGGCGCTCGAACAGAAGATGGCCGCGGCACTCACCACGGCGCTCGACGACATCGGCTTCGGTCTCACGATGTTCAGCCTGCGCGAGGTCGACCTCGGCGAGACCGGCGAGGTGATCCAGGCGACCCTGCGCGCGGAGGCCGAACTGGAACGCGAGCAGGCGCTCACCAAGGTGCGCAGGGCGCGCCTCGAGAACGATGCGTCGATGCGCGAGCTGCTCGGTGACGTCGATGGCGATGTGATGCTCCGCTATCGACAGATCGAGGCCTTGGCCCAGATCCTCGAGCGCTGGGGCGGCGATCGCCCCATCCCGACGGCATTGACCACGCCGCTCACCGTGCCACCGGCCACCTCCCCCACCGAGTCTGACACCACCGCAACCGACGCTCAGCGGGACGCCGACGTCGCAAGCGAACAGCCGTGAGCGATTCGCCCTGGAGTTCAACCGCATCGTCGCGGTCGAGGGCACCGCAGACCGGTCGCCTCATCGAAGTCGTCACGGTGCTGCTGCTCGGGCTCGCGACCGTCGGGTCGGCCTGGTCGGCGTTCCAGGTGTCGCGGTGGAACGGCGTCGAGACCGACGCTGCCCGCGCCTCGGCGGGCTTCCGGATCGATGCGTCGCGCGAATACTCGCTGGCCACACAGAAGGTTGCCTACGACGCCGCCTCCGTCAGCCAGTACGCCCAGGCGGTCAGTACCGACAACGTCAAGCTGCAACGGTTCATCCGCGAGACGCTCGTACGGCCCGACTTCCTGCCGATCCTGGACAGTTGGAAGGCACAGACCGATGCCGGTCAGCTGCCGACGAACCTGCTCCAGGACCAGGACTATCTCGACGCGTTGCTGGCGCCGTCGAAGGACCTCGACGCGAAGGCACTCGCCGCAAGTGTGCGCAGCGAGGAAGCCGGCAACACCGCCGACGACTACATCCGCCTGACGCTCTTCTTTGCATCAGCGTTGTTCTTCGCCGGCATCACCGGGTCGTTCAAGACGCGTTTCACGAAGCTGCTCCTGCTCGCGGCCGCCGGCATCACGCTGGCGATCGCCGGAACGCTGCTCGCCACCTATCCCGTCGCTTGAGTGGACGCGACAATCGCTGCGCCGGGTCGGTCGGGTCGTGCTCATGGCGTGGGGCTGCCCGCGGCCCGCTACCGTCTCGTTGTTCGAGCGGCCATCCGATCGTCTGTCTCGTGACCGAGCACGATCGTGGTGCGGTCGGCGAAGCGCTCGAGCATCGTGGCCAGCACGTGGTGGGCGGTGGGCGCGTCGAGATTGGCCGTCGGTTCGTCGAGCACGACCACGCGGTGATCCGCGAGCAGCACGCGTGCCAGTGCGAGTCGTTGGGCCTCGCCTCCGCTCATCCCTGATCCGCCGCGCCCGATCCGGGTGTCGAGCCCCGTGGGAAGACCTTCGAGCCAGGCGTCGAGGCGAACAGCGCGGAGCGTGGCGACCAGCCGGTCGTCGTCGGCGGCGGGATCGGCGATCCGAAGATTCTCCCGGATGGTCGTGTCGGCCAGCCACGGCAGTTGCTGCACCCAGGTGACGCGCTCGCGAAGGTTCATTCCGCCGATGGCGCTCACATCGTGATCATCGATGCGATAGACGCCGGCATGGGGAGGGAGGAACCCCACGAGCACGGCCGCGAACGTCGACTTCCCACTCCCACTCGGCCCGGTGATCGTGGTGTGCGACCCGAATGGGAACTCGATCGTGACCGGGCCGAGGGCGTCGTTCGTGCTCGTCGGCCACCGCGCCGTGAGGTCGTCGATCGTGAGGGCCGGAGCGTCGCCGACTGCCCGGGAATCATCGGGTGCTGCGAGCGGATCGGGCGTATCGAGCACGGTGATCACGCGATGAGCCGACCCCGCCACGTTCGGCGCGGTTGCGGCGGTGTCGTTCACCGTGCCGACCAGTTCGAGGATGGCCAGCGGCCAGAGCACCAGCACGCCGAGGACCGGTCCGGCGATCGATGACGCCGTCGGTCCCACCACCGCCAACGTTGCGATCGTGGTGACGAGCGGTGCGGCTGCAACCACGGCGGCGCCGGCGATGCGGAGACGGGTTCGTCGAGCGGCGAGGAGATCGACGTCGTCACCGGCACGGTCGATGCGTCCACGAGCGGTGCCCTCGACGCGATGGGCGATCAGCGCGTCGAGCGCCTCGGTGTACGCCAGCGCGGTGCTGGCGAGGTGGGCGCGCCGGTGTGCCATGAGCGGTCCGATCGACGTCTCGCGAGCAGCGGTGATCGAGGGCATCAGCACGCCGACGATCATCAGCGCGACGATCAGCACCGCTCCGGCGGCGGGGTCGAGCACCATGGTGATCAACGCGGCGGCGCAGGCCGTGGCGGCGACGGCGAGCACCGGCCCCAGCACCCGGACGAAGAGGTCGAGGAGCCGATCGACGTCGCCGACGACCCGCTGGAGGAGGTCGCCACGCTCCCATCCGGGAATGCCCGCCGGTGCGATGTCGGCGAGTCGGTCGACGACGGCCGCGCGAATTTCGCTGAGTGAACGCAGGCCGGCGTCGTGGGTTGCCAGCCGCTCGCCGTAGCGGAACACACCCTTGCCGATACCGAACGTCCGCACGGCGAGAATTGCCAGCGACAGCTCGGCGAGATCCGGTTGCTCGCTCGCCTTCACGATCAGCCACGCGGCCACTCCGGCCAGGCCGAGGGTGCAGACCTCGGCCAAGGCGCCGAGCAGTGTCGCTCCCGCGAACCGCCGACGAGCCGGTCGTGCCATGTGCATGACTCGTCGAGTCGCCGACCAGAGATCCTGTCGGCTCGGGCCGACCACGTCGGCGACCGCGATCGTGTCGGCCGCGGCGCCCTCAGCGGCGGCCGGGGCTGTCAGGGTGAGCGCGGCGGATGTCGTCCGCCCGGGGGATGAGGGCGCTTCGCCGAGGTCGGGCGGACCACCGAAGTCGACGACATGGTCGGCCACGGCGCGGCAGCGTGCGTCGTGGGTGGCGACCAGCACCGCGGCACCGTTGACACGGGCGAGTTCGGCCAGGGCCTGCCACACCCGGCGCGCGTTGTCCGCATCGAGGTGAGCGGTGGGCTCGTCACCGAGCACGAAGCGGGCGCGACCGCACCGGACGGCAACGATGGCTCTGGCCACCTCGACGCGACGCAACTGACCGCCTGACAGCTCATCGGGCCGGCGGCCACCGAAGGCGCCCAGGTCGACGTCGTGGAGGGCGCCGACCACCAGGTCGTCCGACGCGTCGGTTGCTCCGCGGACCTCGTCGGCGACCGATGTGCCGAGCGGGGTCAGGCGTTGCCCGATCACCGCCAGCTGATCGGCCCACGAGTCGGGGTCGAGGTCGCTCACGTCGACCCCCTCGATCGTGATGGTGCCGTTCCTGTCGACGAGGCGACCGCGACAGGCGTCGATGAGTGTCGACTTGCCGACGCCCGTCGGGCCGTACACCGCGACGATCGATCCGGGTGTCACGTCGAGGTCGATCCCGTCGAGCACCCTGCGACCGCGGCGCACGAGCTCCACGTCGCGCAGCAGCAGCGGCCCGGACGTCGGGGCATCGCTCCGACCCGCGGGAAGCACGGGTCGTTCGAGCAGGTCGTGGAGGTCGTCGCCGGCGTCGAGGCCCGACTGGGCCGCGTGGAAGCCGGCGCCGACACGCCGCAACGGCAGGTAACACTCGGGTGCGAGCAGCAGCACGATCAGCGCCGTCGTGAGCACGAGGCCGCCTGACGCGAGCCGCAGGCCGACCTCGACCGCGATCAGCGCGACCGACAGGGTGGCGATGAGTTCGAGTGCGAACGCCGAGAGGAAGGCGATGCGCAACGCCGTCATCGTCGTCGTCCGATACTGCTCCGACACGTCGTGCACGGAATCGCGCTGCGCCTTGGCCCGCCCGAACAGCCGCAGTGTCGGGAGGCCCTCGACGACATCGAGGAAGTGCCCACCGAGCCGCTGCAGCACCGCCCACTGGCGCTGCGTGCGGCGTTCGGTCATGCGGCCGATCAGGATCATGAAGATCGGGATCAGCGGCACCGTGACCGCGATCAGCAACGCAGAAGTCGGATCTGCGAGCAGGATCCGGAACCCGGCCGCCAGCGGCACCGTGAGTGCAAGCATGAGCGCCGGAAGGAACTGGCGGACGTAGGGCTCCAGTTCGTCGACCCCGGTCGTCGCGACCGTGGCTTCGCGACTGGCCAGTGCGCTGCTCGTGCGGTCGGCGTCGGCTCTGGCGTGGTCGAAGACGGCGGCACGCACGTCGTGGCGGATCGACTGCATGGCGCGTCCGGCCGACCATTCGGTCACCCCGGCGCCGGCGGCTCGCACGGCGGCGACGGCACCGAGCGCCACGAGCGTCCGGGTGAGCCCGCCGTTCACGTCCCCGTTCTGCACGAGATCGGCCAGACCGTTCGCGAGCAGTTCGGCCTGAGCGAGCACGACCAACGCCGTCACTGCGGCGACGCCGCCGACGACGAGCAGGTGTCGGCGGAGTCCGGGGATCAGACGAACGAGGCGGATGTCGACCGGCCCGCGCCGGTCGACATCGCTCACGAGTGGTGGACGACCGGGAGGTGCTGGGTGCCGATCCGCTTGCGGAACACCCAGTACGTCCACCCTTGGTACAACAGCACGATCGGTGTCATCACCAGGGCGACGATGGTCATCACCTTCAAGGTGTAGTCGGTCGACGAGGCGTTCTCCACCGTGAGGCTGAACGCCGGGTCGGTGCTCGACGGCATCACGTCGGGGTACAGCGAGCCGAACAGGGCGATCACGGCGAACGCGATGGCGAGCCCGGTTGCGCCGAAGGCGACACCTTCACTGTTGCGCCGTTCGGCGACGAGGCCGACGACCAGTGCCACTGCGGCACCGAGGACCACGATCCAGGTCCAGCCCTTGCCACGCTCGAGCTGGTTCCAGATGAGGAATGTCGCTCCGGCGACGATGGCGACCGGACCGGCGATCTGCGCCGCTCGGTGGGCTCGCTCACGTACGTCACCGACGGTCTTGAGGCTCAGGAAGTTGGCGCCGTGCAGGATGAACAGTGACGCGGTGGTGATGCCGCCGAGCAGTCCGAACGGGTTGAGCAGCGTGAACAGGTTGCCGGTGAAGTCCTGTTGGGCGTTGATCGGCACACCCCGCACGATGTTGGCGAACGCCACGCCCCACAACACCGCCGGGAGCCACGAGCCGACGGCGATCGCGATGTCCCAACGCTGTCGCCACCGGACGTTGTCGATCTTGCCGCGGTACTCGAAGGCGACACCGCGGAAGATGAGCGCCAGCAGGATGAGGAACAACGCGAGGTAGAAGCCCGAGAACAGCGTGGCGTACCAGTTCGGGAACGCGGCGAACGTCGCGCCTCCGGCGACGAGGAGCCACACCTCGTTGCCGTCCCACACCGGCCCGATCGTGTTGATCATGACGCGGCGTTCGGCATCGGTGCGCCCGATCGGGTGCAGGAGCATGCCGACGCCGAAGTCGAAGCCCTCGAGGAAGAAGTAGCCGATCCACAAGACGGCGATGGTGATGAACCAGAAGTCGGTGAGTGCCATGGTGGTCGCGCTTTCTCAGCAGTGAATCTCAGTAGGCGAAGACGAGGCGTTCGGCGTCGTCGTCGGATGGTTCGTCGGTGGGCCGGTCGTCGCCGTCCTCGGGTCCGCGGGTGGTGTCATCGGGTTCGTCGCTGCCGCCGAGCACACCGGTGATCGCCGCGTCGGGTCCGGCCTCGGTGTATCGCTTCAGCAGGAACAGCTCGACGATGCCGAGTGCGCCGTAGACCAACGTGAACGTCACCATCGAGAACAGCACGGTGGCACCGCCGACGGATGTCGACACGGCGTCCGCCGTGAGTTGACGGATCTCGGGGAGCCCGTTCGGGTTGGGCGCAACGACCCAGGGTTGTCGGCCCATCTCCGTGAAGATCCATCCGGCCGCGTTGCCGAGGAACGGTGTGACGATGAGAGCGATCGCGACGCGGCCGGCCCACCTGCTCTGCGGAAGGACCCTCTTGAACCGCAGGTAGATCAACGCCGCGGCCGCGGCGAACACACTGACCAGACCGATCCCGATCATCGCCCGGAAACCCCAGTACGTGACCATCAGGTTCGGGATGTAGTCGCCGGGACCGAACTGTTGCTCGAAGTCGGCCTGGACCTCGTTGACGCCGGGGATCTCGGCGTCCCACGTGTCGGTGGCGAGAAACGACAGCAGCCCGGGAATCACGAACGAGCGAACGTCGCAGTCCTGGCTGACGTTGCCGACCGCGAAGACGGAGAGGCCAGGGCCGGTCTCGGTGTTGCACAGGGCTTCGGCGGCGGCCATCTTCATCGGCTGCTGCTCGAACATCAACCGGGTCTGGAAGTGGCCCGACAGGCTGAGCGCAAGGCCCGCGGCGATCGTCACCCAGAGTCCGGTCCTGAGTGCGCGTGTGAAGCCTTCGCGGTCGATCTCGGTCGGGTTGCGTCGCATGAGCCACCACGCCGAGATGCCGGCCACGAACACCGCCGCGGTGAGGACGGCACCGCTGATGACGTGGGGAAAGGCGGCGAGAGTGGTGCTGTTGGTGAGCACGGCCCAGATGTCGACGAGTTCGGCGCGCCCACGTTCGGCGTTGAAGACCACGCCGACCGGATGCTGCATCCAGGAGTTCGCCGCGATGATGAAGTACGCCGACAGCCAGGTGCCGATGGCTGCCGCCCAGATCGTGGCGAGGTGGATCTTCGGGCTGAGGCGACCCCATCCGAAGATCCACAGCCCGAGGAAGGTCGACTCGAGGAAGAAGGCCACGAGGCCCTCCATCGCCAGCGGCGCTCCGAACACGTCGCCGACGAAGCGGGAGTAGACGCTCCAGTTCATGCCGAACTGGAACTCCTGCACGATGCCGGTCACGACGCCCATGGCGAAGTTGATCAGGAACAGCTTGCCGAAGAACTTGGTGAGACGCAGATCGGACTCGCGGCCGTGGCGATACCACCGGGTGTGGAACCAGGCGACGAGCACCGACAACCCGATCGTCAGCGGCACCATGAAGAAGTGGTAGACGGTCGTGATCCCGAACTGCCAACGTGCGAGGGGGAGTGCGTCGAGGGCAAGCATCGGCACTCAGTCTGCCCGTCCCCTTCGAGCGCCCCTAGGGCCCAAAGCCATCCTTCCCCGACCCCCACCCCCGAAATATGCATGGGGGTGCGCGCTCAGCGCGCACCCCCATGCATATTTCGGGGATGTGATGGTGAAGTGGGGACTTTGGGCTGTCGTCGTGGGGTGTGACAGTCGACAGGATGGTTGCATGAGCAACTCTTCTGCGACGGCATGCATCGACGGGAACGAGGCGGCCGCCAAGGTTGCCTATGCACTGTCGGAGGTCGTGGCGATCTATCCGATCACACCAGCGTCCGCGATGGGGGAGTTGGCCGACGCGTGGTCGGCCTCGGGTGCGACGAATCTGTGGGGAGCGGTTCCCGAAGTGGTCGAGCTCCAATCGGAGGCCGGGGCAGCGGGCACACTCCACGGCGCCCTGCAGACCGGCGCGCTCGGCACGACGTTCACGGCATCGCAGGGATTGCTGCTCATGCTGCCGAACATGTTCAAGATCGCCGGTGAACTGACGCCGACGGTGATCCACGTCGCCGCGCGAGCGATCGCCACGCATGCGCTGTCGATCTTCGGCGACCACAGCGACGTGATGGCGGCGCGCACCACCGGTTTCGCCATGCTGTGCGCCAGCTCGGTGCAGGAGGCCCACGACTTTGCTGCCGTGTCGCATGCCGCCACCTTGCGGACCCGGGTGCCGTTCCTGCACTTCTTCGACGGATTCCGCACGTCGCACGAGATCAATCGGATCGACCTGCTCGCGGACGACGACCTGCGCTCACTCGTCCGTGACGACGACATCGAGGCTCACAAGCTCCGTCGCCTCCGGCCGACGGCGCCCGTGATGCGTGGGACGGCCCAGAACCCTGATGTGTTCTTCCAGGCCCGCGAGGCCTCGAACTCGTACTACGACGCTGTTCCCGCCGCCGTCGATGAGGTCTTCGCCGAACTCGCCGCGCGAACCGGCCGTCGCTACGGACTCGTCGACTACGAAGGGGCTCCGGACGCGGAGCGGGTCGTCGTGATGATGGGCTCGGGTTCCGGCGCCGTCGGCGAGACCGTTGCCAAGCTGGTCGCCGACGGTGAGAAGGTCGGACTCGCCACCATTCGACTCTTCCGTCCCTTCCCGGCCGCGGCGCTGCTCGCGGCGCTGCCCGAGACGGTCCGATCGATCGCCGTCCTCGACCGCACGAAGGAGCCCGGCGCCGTCGGCGAGCCGCTGTTCCAGGACGTCGTCACGACGCTCGCTGAATCGGACCGTCCGAAGGTGCGGATCATCGGCGGTCGTTACGGCTTGGGATCGAAGGAGTTCACGCCGGCGATGGCCAAGGCCGTGTTCGACGAGATCGCGCGCGACGTCCCGAAACGGCGCTTCACCGTCGGCATCGTCGACGACGTGACCGGGCTGAGCCTCGACGTGGACGACTCGTTCCAGGTGGACCGGGCAGGTCGTTCCGCGGTGTTCTACGCGCTCGGCAGCGACGGCACGGTCGGTGCGAACAAGGCATCGGTCAAGATCATCGGGCATGAGCCCGACCTCTACGCGCAGGGCTACTTCGTCTACGACTCGAAGAAGTCCGGCTCGATGACGGTGTCGCATCTCCGTTTCGGTCCCGCGCCGATCCGATCGACCTACCTCGTGCAGGAGGCCGACCTCGTCGCCTGTCACCAGTTCGGCCTGCTCGAGCGCTTCGACGTGCTCGCCGACATTCGCCGCGGCGGCACCTTCCTGCTGAATGCCCCCTACGGGGCCGACGAGCTGTGGGATCACCTTCCGCGATCGCTGCAGCGCCGCATCGTCGAGCAGGACCTACGCGTCTTCACGATCGACGCCACCCGGATCGCCCGAGAGCTGAAGATGCCCGGCCGCATCAACACGATCATGCAGCCGTGCTTCTTCGCGCTGACCGACGTGATGGACGTCGATCGCGCGATCGGCGCGATCAAGGAGTCGATCACCGCGGCATACGGCCGGCGGGGTCGCCTGATCGTCGAGCGCAACGAGGCCGCTGTCGATCTCGCACTGGCCGAGTTGAGCGAGGTTTCGGTTCCCGCGGTCGTCGATGAGACACGGATTGACGAGACACTCGACATGCTCGACCAGGTCGCCGTCGACGAGTTCGTCGAGAAGGTGACGTTGCAGATGATCGCCGGCAAGGGCGACCTGTTGCCGGTGTCGGCGATGCCGGTCGACGGCACGTACCCGACCGGCACGACTCGCTACGAGAAGCGCAAGCTGGCGCTGCAGATCCCGATCTGGGAACCCGATCTGTGCATCGACTGCGGCAAGTGCGCCGTCGTGTGCCCCCACGCCACCATCCGGATGAAGGCATTCGAGCCGTCGGCACTGTCGGGTGCGCCCGACGGCTTCCTGTCGAAGAACTTCCGGTCTCGCGAGCTCGACGGCCATCTCCTCACGATCCAGGTCGCCCCGGACGACTGCACGGGCTGCGGCATCTGTGTCGAGGTGTGCCCCGCCAAGGACAAGACGCAGGTGAAGCGCAAGGCCATCAACATGGCGCCCGCCGAGGACCATCGCGAGGTCGAGCGTGAGCGGTGGGACTTCTTCACCTCGATCCCCGAACTCGATCGAGCGTCGATCAGCCACGATTCGGTGAAGAACTCGCAGTTGCTGCAGCCGCTGTTCGAGTTCTCCGGCGCCTGCTCGGGCTGTGGCGAGACCCCCTATCTGAAGCTGCTCACCCAGTTGTTCGGCGACCGCCTCGTCGTCGCCAATGCCACCGGCTGTTCGTCGATCTACGGCGGCAACCTGCCGACCACACCATGGGCGAAGGATGGCAGCGGGCTCGGCCCGGCGTGGTCGAACTCATTGTTCGAGGACAACGCCGAATTCGGCTATGGCATGCGTCTCGGCATCGAACACCACCAGCGCGACGCGCGTCGCATGTTGGAGGAACTCGCCGATCCGGTCGGAGGGGAGCTGGCGGCGGCATTGCTCGCCGACCCGGTGCCCACCGAGTCGGGCGTCGTCGAGCAACGGGCCCGCGTCGCAGTCTTGCGGGAACGGCTCGCCGACCTCGTCGCCAGCAGCGATGCGGCCGTGGCGGATTCTGCCCGGCGACTCACAACGATCGCCGACGAACTCGTGCGCACGAGCACCTGGATCGTCGGTGGCGATGGCTGGGCCTACGACATCGGCTTCGGCGGTCTCGATCACGTGCTCAGCAGCGGACGCAACGTCAACCTGCTGGTGCTCGACACCGAGGTGTACTCGAACACGGGTGGCCAGGCGTCGAAGGCGACGCCGCTCGGGGCCGTGGCCAAGTTCGCCATGGCGGGCAAGTCGACCGGCAAGAAGGACCTCGGGGCGATCGCGCGTCGCTACGGCAACGTGTACGTCGCCCAGATCGCCATCGGTGGCAGCGACATCCAGACCGTCAAGGCGCTGGCCGAGGCCGACGCATGGGATGGGCCGTCGTTGATCATCGCCTACTCGACCTGCATCGCCCACGGCATCGACATGGAGACCTCGATGTCGCATCAGAAGGATGCGGTGAAGTCGGGTTACTGGCCGCTGTACCGCTACAGGCCGACCGTCGAGGAACACGAGCACCCGTTCCAGCTCGACTCGGCGGCGCCGAGCATCCCGTTGAAGGAGTTCGCGCTGAAGGAGGCTCGCTTCTCGATGCTCGCTCGGTCCGATCCCGATCGTTCGTCGCAGCTCCTCGACCTCGCCCAACGCGACATCGACGAGCGCTGGCACTACTACGAGCAACTCGCAGGCGTGGAGCGCAAGGTGCACGCGCAATCCGAGATCGTGATCGAGATGAACGACGTGACCGACGACCGCAACGATGACGACAAGGATGACGACGATGCCTGACCTGCACACCACCTACCTCGGCTTGTCGCTGCGCTCGCCGCTCGTCGCGTCGGCGGGACCCTTCACCGGTGACCTGGATCGGCTCGGCGAGTTGGAGCAGGCGGGGGCCGCGGCGGTCGTACTGCCGTCGCTGTTCGAGGAACAGATCGAGCACGAGACCGCTGAGATCGACCGGCTTTTCACCGTTCATCGTGAGAGCTTCAACGAGGCGACGTCGTTCTTCCCGGAGATCGACGACTACAACTCGGGCGTCGACTCGTACCTGGAACTGATCGAGGGCGCCAAGCGGCGGGTGGATGTCCCCGTGATCGCGAGTCTCAACGGCACCAACATCGGCGGCTGGGTCAAGTACGCCCGGCTGCTCGAAGGCGCCGGCGCGGACGCGGTCGAACTCAACCTCTACACCGTCGCCGCGGATCCGTCGGTCGACGGTGCTGCACTCGAGGCCGGACACCTGGAACTCGTGGCGCTCGTCGCCGAGGAGATCGGGATCCCGGTCGCCGTGAAGCTCTCGCCCTACTACTCGTCGCTGGCGGCGTTCGTCGTCGCCGTTCAGGCGGCCGGCGCTGCGGGTGTGGTGATGTTCAACCGGTTCTACGCACCCGATCTCGACCTCGAGACACTCGATGTCATGCCCCGGATCGCGTTGAGCACCTCGGAGGAGTTGCGGTTGCCACTGCGGTGGATCGGCATCCTCCGCGAGCACCTGTCGATGTCGATCGCCGGATCGACCGGTGTTCATTCGGGTTTCGACGCCGCCAAGCTCATCCTCGCCGGCGCCGACGTGGCCATGTCGACGTCAGCGATCCTGCACGAAGGGACTCGACACTTCGCCACGATGGAGGCACAGCTTCAGGAGTGGATGGTGGAGCACGAGTACGACTCCGTCAGTCAGATGCGCGGTGCGGTGGCGAGCTCTGCGGTGGCCGATCCTGCCGCCTACGAGCGGGCCAACTACATCGGCAACATCGTCACCTACACCAGCCGCTTCATGTCCACCTGAAATTCTCCTCCCGGTGCGCGCTCAGCGCGCACACCGAGGAGAATTTCGGGGGTGGGTGGGGGTCAGCAGGCGGCGCGGACGTACGGGTACGGGTTGACGGCGCGTCCGCCGCCGGGGTGCACCTCGAAGTGGAGGTGATTGGCGGTCGTGTTGCCGGTCGCACCGACATAGCCGATCACTTCACCCTGCGAGACGCTGCGAGACGACCCCTCCCACGCGCTGAGGTGGGCGTAGAAGTATCGGGTTCCGCTGGCACCGTTGAGCCACACCGAGTTGCCGCCGAGATTGGTCGTCTTGAACTGGACCGAACCCGACTCGACCGCCACGAGCGGAGTACCGGCGGGCGACATCATGTCGACACCCTCGTGGCTGCGACCGCCCGAACGGGCTGCGCCCCAGGTGTCGCCAAAGGCTCGTGGCCCGGCGATGGGGCAGACCATGCCGCTGCCGGCGTTGGACGGAGGAGGACTCTCGGGCGCCGGGGCCGGTGCCGGCGCTGCGGCTGCACCTTGTGGCGCTGCGCTCGGCGCCGCAGTGGCATTTCCCGACGGGCTGGGCGAGTTCGACGAGGTGATCTGTGTTGCGCTCGAGCGTTGAGCGGCCTGGCTCGCAGCGGACGCCGCGGCGGCGGCAGCAGCAGCAGCCTCCTCGTCGGCGCGGATCTTGCGTTGACGCTCGAGTTCGCGTTGCACGGCCACGTCGGCGAGGCGCTGGTTCTCGATCTCGGCGAGCTTGACGACTTCGGCTTCGGCGTTCGTCTTCAGGCTCTCGAATTGCTCGCGGGCACGCGCAGTTGCGTCCTTCTGGCGTTCGAGGTCGGCGCGCTTTTCGTCGACCTGCTTCATCACCGTGTCGAAGTCGTCGAGTTCGACCGAGGCGGCACCCCGGGCAACGGATGCCTGTCGGTCGGCGGTGATGCCGGCATTGGCCTGATCGAGGTCGACCAGCAGCGGCATCGAGCTGCCGGAGTTGGCGAAGCTTCGCTGAGCGTCGGCCTGAAGGCTCGATCGCATCGACGCGGCCTGTGCCTCGACGGCGGTGAGCTCTTTCTCGGCCTCGGCGATCCCGAGGTCCAGGGTGTCGAGTTTCGATTCGGCATCGAACATCGCCTGGGCGGCCGCATTGGCGCGGTCGCGGGCGGCCTGGATCTCCTGGGCCGCCTTCACGGCGGCGGGATCCTGTGCGGAGACGCCCTGTGAGGCGACGACCGGGCCGATCAACGACAGCAGCAGGACGCCGGCGAGCGCGGCGAGTCCACGGGAGACCGGTCGGGAATCGCGGCGTGTCGTGGACATTGCCGCACGAGCGTAGCTGAATATGACGGTTGTATGACAGTCGGGTGACGACCGTCAGTCGGTCGTCACGCTCGCCTCGTCGGGATACGGGAACCACCGCAGGTGCTCGAAGTCGTCGTTCGTCTCCGGATGTGAGCACGTCGTGGCACCCGCGCCGGTCGAGTGGAACAGCTCGTGGGCGGCCGCCAGATGGCGGGCGAGGTCGATCACCTCGCGGTGTCGCCGGTTCTCGAAGTGCATGGCACCGGTCTCGTAGGAGATCTCGGCGAGGCTCATCGACGGCCCCCTGGTGCCGAGGCGGTGGTGCCAGAGGCCGCTGTCGGGTTCGAAGTCGTACTCGCTCAGCAGTGACGCCCCGTGCGAAGCGATGAGGTGGACCGCGTCGACGATGTACTCGAAGGTCGCATCGTCGATGAAGTAGTTGAAGTTGACGCGCACCCACCCCGGCTTGATGCCCTCGCAGCCGCGGTTGATCTCCCGTTGGAATTCGTGCGACCGATCGAGGTCGATGCCGAGCAGCCGGTGGCCGTACGGACCTGCGCACGAGCATCCGCCGCGCGATTGGATGCCGAACACGTCGTTGAGCAGCGCCACGACGAAGTTGTGGTGCAGGAACTTGTCGTCGTGACGGATCACGAACGACACGATCGACAGCCGGTCGGCCTCGTGGCTGCCCAACACGTTGATGTTGGGGTTCTGCTCCCACGAGGCGATCGCCGCGTCGCACGAACGCCGACTCGCGCTCCTCGATCACCGCCGGGCCGACTGCTTCCTTGAGCTGAAAGACGAGGCCGGCGCGGATCGACTCGACGATCGCCGGGGTACCGGCCTCCTCGCGGTGCTCGATCTGGTGGTGATAGTCGTGTTCGGCGGTGCTCACGTACCGCACGGTGCCGCCGCCCGGCACGTCGGGCACCCGGTTGGTGAACAGGTCACGTCGTGCCACGAGCACGCCTGGTGTGCCCGGCCCACCGATCAACTTGTGAGGCGAAATGAAGATGGCGTCCTTGTAGGCCAGATTGCCGTCGGCGCTCGATCCCATGTCGATCGGGACGTAGGGCGCCGCCGCCGCAAAGTCCCACAGCGACACCGCACCGTGTTCGTGCAGGAGTGTCGACACCGCCACGGTGTCGGTGATGATGCCCGTGACGTTGGATGCCGCCGAGAACGACCCGATGAGCGTCGATCGGTCGGCGTGCCGGACGAGTTCGCGTTCGAGATGTTCGAGGCTGACGTGGCCGTCGGCGTCCTCGTCGATGATCACCAGGTCGGCGATCGACTCGCGCCAGGGCAGCTCGTTGGAATGATGCTCGTATGGTCCGATGAACACCACCGGGCGCGTCCTCGGCGGGGATCGAAGCCCCGAACCCGTAGCGGTCCTCGAGCGTCGAGGGGATCTTCAATCCCATGACACCCACGAGCTTGGCGACGGCGTGGGTGGCGCCGCTGCCACAGAACACGCACTGCGTGTTCGTCGTGGTTCGCGCCGACGCAGCGCGAGATGATGCCGCGAGCTTCCTCGCGCAGGCGCGTGGTCTGCAGGCCGGTCCCCGACGACTCGGTGTGCGTGTTGGCGTACAGCGGCAGCACGACGGTTCGGATGTAGTCCTCGATGAACGTGAGAGAACGTCCGGACGCGGTGTAGTCGGCGTAGATGATCGGCCGAGGCCCGTATGGTCCGTCGATCACGTCGTCGCGCCCGATCACGGACTCACGCACGTAGGCGATCAGCGCGTCGGCGGAACTCGTCATGGTTCCAGTGAACCACCTCACGGTGCCGACCGCCCGTGCTGGCTACCCTGCGGCGGGAGATGGACAGTGCTCGTGCTGATGCCGCCTACGGGCTGACCGATGCCGAGGTCGCAACACGCGTCGGGGCCGGGCAGGCCAACATCGTTCCCGCACCTCCGGACCGGACGCTCGGTCAGATCATCGTGTCGAACACCTTCACGGTCGTCAACGCGATCATGTTCACCCTGTTCGTGCTGGTGCTGATCTCCGGCAATCCGAAGGATGGCCTGTTCGTGGGGGTGGTGATCTCGAACTCGGTGATCGGTGTGGTCCAAGAGGTCAGGGCGCGGCGCGAGTTGCGCCGGCTGGAGGTGGTGACCGAACCGCTCGCGCTCGTCGTGCGGAACGGGATCGCGGTCGAGATTCCGACGGACGGCATCGTGATCGACGACGTGATCGAGCTTCGACTCGGTGGCCAGGTGGCCGTCGATGGCGCCGTGCTCCAGTCGACTGGGCTGCGCCTCGACGAGTCGATGCTCACGGGGGAGTCGCTCCCGGTCGGCAAGGAACCTGGCGACGAGGTGTTGTCGGGCAGTTTCGTGGTGGGCGGCAACGGGTCGATACGGGCCACTGCGGTCGGTGCGGCGAGCTACGCCAGCACGCTCGCGACCGAGGCGAAGCGGTTCACGACCACGCAGTCGCAGCTGCGCAGGGGGATCGACACGATCCTGCGCTGGCTGACGCTTGATCATCCCGGTTGCGTCGATCTTCCTGTTCGTGAACCTGCGGTCGGTCGAGGACACGTGGCAGGACGCACTGCTCGGCACGGTGGCGGCTGCGGTCGCCATGGTGCCCGATGGGCTGGTGCTGCTGACGAGCCTCGCCTTCATGGCCGGCGTCATCGCGCTCGCTCGACGCAACGCGCTGGCCAAGCAGTTGTCGGTCGTCGAGGTGCTCGCCCGCGTCGACGTGCTGTGCCTCGACAAGACAGGCACGATCACCACCGGCGAGATCCGATTCGCCCGGACACACACCGCCGATGGGCGCACCGACGACGAGGTGCGTGAGGGCCTCATCGCTCTGGCGACCGCGGATCGGGCGCCCAACGCGACGATGGCGGCGGTCGCGGCTGAGGTCGGCACCGACTCGGAGTGGACGGTGGAGTCGGTCGAGCCGTTCGACAGCGACCGGAAGTGGTCGGCGGCGTCGTTCGTCGATCGCGGCTGGTTCTACCTCGGCGCCCCCGACTTCCTGCTGCACCCCGACGATCCCAGCCGCGTCCTGGTCGAGGAGCTCAGCACTGCGGGCCAGCGGATGCTGGCGGTGGTCACGTCGTCGACCGGACCCGTCGACGGCGCGCTCCCGCTCGACGTGACGACGCTGGCGATCGTCGAACTGGAGGACGAGATCCGTTCGGACGCTGCCGAGATCTTCGCGTACTTCGCGGCCCAGCAGGTCACGCTCAAGGTGATCTCCGGCGACAACCCGGAGACCGTGGCCGCAATCGCCCAGCGGGCCGGCCTCGACGTGGTGGGGCCACCGGTGGACGCTCGCGATCTTCCCGGCGGAGATCGACGAGATGGCAGCGGTCCTCGACGAACACACGGTGTTCGGGCGGGTGAAGCCGCAGCAGAAACAGGCGATGGTCAAGGCGCTCCAGTCACGCGGGCACACGGTGGCGATGACCGGCGACGGCGTCAATGACGTGCTGGCGCTGAAGGACGCGGATCTCGGCATCTCGATGGGATCGGGGAGCGCGGCGACGAAGGCCGTGGCCGATCTCGTCCTCACCGACAACGCGTTCTCGAGTCTGCCGGTGGTGGTGAACGAGGGTCGCAAGGTGATCAACAACGTGGAGCGGGTGTCGAACCTGTTCATCACGAAAGCGGCCTACGCGGTCATGCTCACCCTGGCGGTGGGGCTGATGAACGATCCGTTCCCGTTCCTGCCGCGGCACCTCACGTTGATCGGCACGTTCAGCATCGGCATCCCGGGGTTCTTCCTGGCGCTCGCACCGGAGGTCGACCTGATCCGGCCGGGCTTCCTGCGACGGGTGCTCTGGTTCTCGATACCGGCCGGCATTGCTGCAGGCGCCGCGACCTTGGTGGCCTACGAGGCGTCGTTGGACATCACGGAACTCGATCTTGCGGAGGCGAGAACCCTGGCGACGGTGACGCTGTTGGCGCTCGGCCTCGTCGTGCTCACCGTGGCCAGTCGACCGTTGCGCTGGTGGAAGGTGCTGCTGGTGGTGTGCATGGGCCTCGGTTACGTGGTGGTGTTCCTCGTGCCCTGGCTGCGCAACTTCTTCGAACTCGAGTTGTTCTGGAGTTCGGCATGGTGGTTCGCGGCGCTCGCTGTCGTCGTCGGGGGAGCGTTCATCGTTGCGATCCCCCGGTTGGTCCGCCCGATCCTCCAGCGATGAATTTCAGCGGTTGAGGAGCACCGGGAGGTTCCGAGGCCCGCGGACCTGGCCGTTGGCCCACCTGGTTTCGACGGACGTGTCGAGCGCGTAGTTCGGGAACGCCCGCAGCCACTCCTGCAGGGCGACCAGCATCTCGAGGCGGGCCAGGTTGGAGCCGACGCAACGGTGGATGCCCAACCCGAACGCGACGTGGCGGTTGTTCAGGCGATCCATGTCGAACACGTCGGCATGCTCGAACGCCGCCGGGTCGTGGTTGGCGGCCGGGAACGTGACGAGCATCTGGTCGCCGGGGTGGACCGGGCAGCCGCTGATCTCGGTCTCTCCGATCACCTTGCGCGCCATCGTGACCGGCGCGTAGTACCGCAGGACCTCCTCGTTGGCGGTGTTCCACAGCAGGTCGTCGTTGTCGACGGCAACGAGGCGTTGGACCTCGTCGTGGTGCTGACCGAAGTGCCACAGACCTGAGCCGATCGCGCTCCAGGTCGTGTCGATTCCGGCGACGATGAGCAACCGGATGTAGCCGAGCTTGAGGTTCCAGTCCACCGGCTCGCCGTCGATCTCGGCGTTGGCGACGAGCGTCAGCATGTCGTCTTTCGGGTTCTCCAGCCGGTCGCGCAGGAGGACGTCGATGTATTCGCCCATCTCCCTGGCGACGGCGACGCGCACCGCGTTGTCGCGTGGTGCCAGCTGGAAGTTGCGGTAGATCCAGTCGCGGAACATGTCGGCATCCTCCTCGGGCAGGCCCGTGAGGATGCAGATGCCGTGAACCGGGATGTGTTGCGCGTACTGCTCGGCCGCATCGGCCGTGCTCGCTCCATCGAGGTCGGCGATCAGCTTTCGGCAGAACGTGCGCAACTGGTCTTCGAGCGGGGCGACCTTCTTCGGGCTGAACGCGGGGAGCAGCAGCCGGCGGTGTCCGTGGTGGTCGGGCGGGTCGGACGTGATCGGCGGCGCCGGCGAGCGGGGCGCATCGGGTCGGCCGACGTTGACCCAGATCGACGAGAAGTGTTCGGTGTCGTTGGCGACCGCGGCGACCGCTTCCATCGTGACCGGCATGAAGGCCCGGCCGTACCTTTCGGTCGTGGCGACGGGGCACTGGTCACGCACCGTGTTCCAGATGTCGATCGCGTTCGGGCCCCACTGGTCGTCGAGCCAGTCCCAGTCGGTCAACCAGTTCTCGACCGGTGGCATCTCCACCTGTTCGCCCCCGTAGGCCATCGTGCTCCCCCTTCTTGGACGGCCGGTGACTCGGCCAACTGGACCGAAGCTAGTCAACACACCACCGCTGCGGGGACCTGAACGTGACGGCTTCGTGAATGCGACACGCCGTCAGTACCGCAGCGGTGCCCGGTGCGCTTGAATGGCGCCGTGCATCACGACTTGAAGCGTCCGTACTCGGCGTCGGATCGACGCATTCCGCGCACCATCCTCCAGCCGGCGCGCAGGTTCATGGCCGTCGAGACCGCTGGTGGCGTCGTGATGCTCGTCGCCGCGGTGATTGCGCTGGTGTGGGCCAACTCGCCGTGGTCCGCGTCGTACCGGGAGCTGTTCGAGACGGTGATCCAGTTCCGCATCGGTGACGTCGTCGACCTCGATCTCTCACTGCACGAGTGGATCAACAGCGGTCTGATGTCGTTGTTCTTCCTCGTCGTGGGGTTGGAGATCAAACGCCAACTCATCCACGGTGAACTACGCGACCGTCGAGCGGCGGCCCTGCCTGCGATCGCGGCACTCGGTGGCATGCTCGTTCCTGCGCTGATCTACATCGCGATCAACCTCGGCGGTGCCGTCGACGGCTTCGGGGTTCCGGTCGCCACCGACATCGCCTTCGCCGTCGGTGTGGTGACGCTGGTGGGGAGTCGCGTGCCGCTCGGTGTTCGCATCTTCATCCTGACGCTGGCCGTGGTGGACGACATCGGTGGCATCGTGGTGATCGCAATCTTCTACGCGGAGAGCGTGAGTTTCGGGTGGCTGGCCGTCGCGCTCGCGACGGTCGGTGGCGTGTTGATCGCGAGGCGGCTCGAGATCCGTTCACTCATCCCGTACATGGCGCTCGGTGTCGTCTGCTGGTACGCCTTGTTCGAGGCCGGCGTGGAAGCAGCGATCGTCGGGGTGCTCTTCGGTCTGCTCACGCCCGCCGAGCCGTTCCACGATCCGAGCGGTCTCGGCGAGAGCATCGAGGAGCTGGTCGAACACTTCGAGGGCGACGAGCATCCGGTGCCGACGCAGATCGCGAAGTACGTGCGTGAGGTCGCGTCGCCGCTCGACCGCATCGAGTACCACCTGAGCGAATGGGTCGCGTTCCTCATCGTGCCGATCTTCGCTCTGGCGAACGCGGGGGTGAGCCTGTCGGTCGACGGGCTCGACCAGGCGGTGTTCGCCGGCGTGTTCTTCGGGCTCGTCGTCGGCAAGCTCGTCGGCGTGGTGGCATTCACCTGGCTTGCCGTGCGTCTCCGTGTCGGACGCCTGCCCGAGCGAACGACGTGGGGCCACGTCGTGGGGATCGGAGCGACCGCAGGCATCGGATTCACCGTGGCGCTGTTCGTCGCCAGTTTGTCCTTCGATGACCCCAACCTGCTGCGCTCGGCCAAGATCGGCATCCTGTTGGCGAGCACCGTCGCCGGCATTCTCGGCTTCATGCTCCTGCGCCGCGTGGCGGCTCGTCAATCGACCTGACGATCCGCAGCTGCTCGTCGCGCTCGGGTGCGCGCTCGATGTCCTGTCACACGGACGGACCACTTGACCACTCTGCGTCGAGTTTCCATTGGTGATCTTTTGTCCGGTCGTTGACGGGCTGTTGATGTGCCGGGGCTGAGCTGGAGTGATCATCAATTCTCATGATTGGGGCGAACCATGACGATCACTCGGCGTGACTTTCTGAAGGTCGGTGCAGGCGCAGGAGCAGGGTTGTTCCTGACGGTGAACCTCGGCGGCGTGCAACGCGTGCTGGCGGTCCCGCTGCCGGGCGGAACGATCGACGCGGCGTCGATCCCGAAGTACAGGGATCCGATGATCATCCCGCCGGCCATGCCGCGTACATCGGTGATCGACGGATCGGTCGACTACTACGAGATCGGCGTCAGACAGTTCGAGCAGTACATCCTGCCGACGGTGTTGGGTCTCAAGACGACCGTGTGGAGCTACGGGTCGGAGACGTCGCCGAGCACGTACAACTACCCGGCGTTCACCGTCGAGGCACGTGCGAATCGTCCGGTCCGTGTGAAGTGGACCAACCAACTCGTCGACGACGGCGGGTCGTACCTGCCGCACCTGCTCCCGGTCGACCCCAGCCTGCACTGGGCCAATCCGGCCGGCGGCGACGCGGGCCGGGACATGCGGCCCACGTACCTGAGTACACCCGAGCGATACACCGGTCCGGTGCCGATGGTCACCCACGTCCACGGGGCGCATGTCGGTCCCGAGAGCGACGGCTATCCAGAGGCCTGGTGGCTGCCGGCGGCGGGGAACATCCCGGCCGAGTTCGCCACGCGCGGCACGCTGTACGACACGTACGATCCGACGAACACGAGCGAAGGCGACGCTGTGTTCCAGTATCCGAACACCCAGAACGCGACGACGCTCTGGTACCACGACCACACACTGGGGATGACCCGCCTCAACGTGTACGCAGGCCCGGCCGGTTTCTGGATCATCCGCAACGGCCCCACGGACCTGCCCGCCGGAGTGCTCCCGGGCCCGGCCCCGAGCGCGACGTCGAGCCCCTTCGCCACCGACGTGTTCGAGATCCCGATCGTCGTGCAAGACCGCGCCTTCAACGAAGACGGGTCGCTGTTCTACCCCGACACCCGCGAGTTCTTTGACGGGGTCGCGGGGCCCTACCTCCCCGAGAGTGACATCGCGCCGATCTGGAACCCGGAGTACTTCGGCAACGTGATGGTGGTCAACGGTCGTGCCTGGCCGACGCTCCAGGTGGAGCAGCGGCGCTACCGATTCCGACTGCTGAACGGATGCAACTCGAGGTTCCTGATGCTGAAGATCACCGACACCGATCCGTCATCGTCGGACCCCAGCGGACCGGCACAGTCGGCACTGCCGATCTGGCAGATCGGGGCCGACCAGGGTTTCCTCCCCGCGCCCGTCCCGCTCGACAGTCTGCTCGTCGCGCCGGCCGAACGCGCCGACGTGATCGTCGACTTCTCGACGGCGCCCCTCGGCGAGCTGTATCTCGTGAACGAGGGGCCCGACGAGCCCTTCGGTGGCGGTGAGCCCGGCGGCGATTTCGACATTGCCGACGCGGACTCGACGCGCCACGTGATGAAGTTCACCGTGGTCCAGGCGACCGGGCTCGACACCTCCACACCGCCATCGCGGCTCGTGCTCCCGGCGATCGCGCCGCTCCCGGCGACCACCCGCGTCCGCCGGCTCTCGCTGAACGAGATGATGAGCGACCTCGGTGGGCCGGCAGCGGCGCTTCTGGGCACAGTGGACGACGCCGGAAATCCGGTCCCCCAGATGTGGATGCAGTCGGCGACCCAGGTTCCCGATGCCGGCGCCACCGAGATCTGGGAGATCTACAACTTCACGGCTGACGCGCATCCGATCCACGTCCATCTCGTCGAGTTCCGTGTGCTCAACCGGCAGAACCTGGTCACGAATGAAGACGGTGAGACCGATCCTCCGGCCCGGGTCGTCGCCGGAACCGAACGAGCTCCCGAGGCATGGGAGACCGGACCGAAGGATGTCGTCATCGCATATCCGGGGGAGGTCACTCGTATTGCCGCCACGTTCGACATTCCCGGCCGGTACGTGTGGCACTGTCACATCGTCGAACACGAGGACAACGAGATGATGCTGCCCTATCTCGTGACGCTCAATCCGGCGGTCGACCTTGGAACCGCAACGGCGTACGGAGTCGTGAGTGCCGGAGCGGTCACGGTCACTGGCAGCCCCAGGATCGATGGCAATCTTGCCGTGGGCCCTGGCTCCGCGCAGTCGCTCGCGGGGAGTCTGTACATCGGTGGGACGCTGTTCGCGGACCCGGGCTCGACCGTGGGTCGCCTCCCGGGCTCGACCAAGGTCGTCGGCGGGGTGGTGACGAGGGATCTCGGCACGGCGATCGCCGACCTCACCGCGGCGGCAGCGTCTGCTTCGGCGATGCCGTCGACACAGAACTTCGGTGCGATCACCCAGACCACGACGATCGTGGGCAACGGCGGTCTGAACGTGATCACCGCAGAGCGAATTCAGCTGTCGGGATCCAATCAACTGGTGCTTCGCGGTGGCCCGAGTGACGAGTTCGTGATCAACACCGGCCGGATCGATTTGTCGGGAAGTGCACGCGTCAGACTCGTCGGTGACGTGCTCCCCAGTCGGGTGCTGTTCAACAGCACGGGTCCGGCTTCGGGATGTTCGCTGACGAAGTCGAGCCGCCTGCTCGGGAGCGTTCTCGCGCCGGACGGGCCCGTGGTGGTCGGCAACTCTGCCCGAGTGGTCGGGGCGGTGTTCGCCGGGGTTTCGCTGGCAATCTCGGGAAGTGCTCGGCTCACAACGACGTAACGTCGAGGGCGTGGCCGAGTCCATGCTGCCGAAGGAGTTCGAGCCGTTGGCGCTCCCGAGCGATGGTGGGTGGGCGTCGGTCGGCCTGAGATGTGGACCCGAGCTTCATGCTGGGCGTCAGTCGCGTGTGTTTCGTGCAGTGCTCGACGGCGGTCCGATCGTGGTGAAGCTGAGCGACGGTCGGCTGGCTGACCAATCGTTCTTCCGACGCATCGAGTTGCTGGCCTCACTCGCCGAGGTGACCTCGTCGGTCGTCGGACCGATACCGATCAGGTCCAGCCTGGTCAATCGTGTTGATCAATGGCTCGTGGTCGCGTATCCGTACGTGAGCGGCGAGATGCCCGACGTGACGAGTCAGCGTGACGTGATCAGGTTGGCATCGGCTCTCGCCGAGTTGCACCAGGCGCTCGCCCGGCACGAACCCGTGGATCTGCCCGTTGTTGCCGCTCTGCGCGCCCACCACGATCCGCATTCCCGGAACGGGTTCGGGCCGCCACAACTGCTGCACGGGGACTTCTCCAATGCGAACACGCTGTGGGTGAATCATCAGCTGCGGATCTTCGACTTCGACGACTGTGGATACGGACCGCTCGAGTTCGAGGTCGGCAACAGCCTCTACATGGTCCTCTTCGACGCGTTCGTGGCGTCGGACCTGTCGCGGTACGAACGCTTCCGAGAGTGGTTCGTCGGGACCTACCGATCCGAGTCCGGCAGTCCGGTCACCGATGCTGCACTGGACAGCGCACTCGAGATGCGGGTCAGAGCCCTCGATCGCTGGGTGAACGACCCAGGGAGTGCGCCGATCGGAATTCGCACCTCGACTCCGGAGTGGCGCGGCACGCTCCGTGCATTCGTCGATTGGAATTCGATGCCGGCACCCTGATCCACGACCACGTGTCGGGTCAGCCGTGGCGGGGCCCGTGGTAGAGTCCATCCCCCAAGCCCTTGCCCGCAGGTTTTCTGAGGGCCGCCCGACCGAGTGCTGGTCGTGGTTCGCTCGGGGGACCTGGAGGTCCGGTGTTGAGCAAGACGACCGGCGCGGCGAACGACGCACAGCGTCGAACGCGGGCGGGTGTGCGGCCACTGACCGATCTCACCGAGATCGATGGATCGACGGCGTGGGCGATGGTCGAGGCGTCACCTGATGCGTTGGTGATGGTCGACGACCACGGCGTGATCGAGTTGGTGAACCGCCAGACCGAGGTCCTGTTCGGCTATGACCGAATCGAGTTGTTGGGTCGGCCGGTGGAACTGTTGCTCCCTGATCGACTTGCTCGGGCCCATACTGCGCACCGGACTCGGTTTCGCGCTGCTCCCGAGGTCCGAGCGATGGGCTCGGCGATGGATCTGTTGGCGCGTCGGGCCGACGGCACCGAGATCCCCGTCGAAGTCAGCCTGAGCCCGATGCAACTCAACGGTGAGATGCGCGTGATCGCGGCGGTGCGAGACATCAGCGACCGGGTGGCAGCTGAAGCATTCGATCTCGAGGTCCGTCATGGCCTCGACGTGGTCGAAGATGGCGTGTTCATGTTCGCCATCGACACGCTCGCGTTCCGTTACGTGAATCAGGGAGCGATCGATCAGACGGGCTACAGCCGCGCCGAGCTGTTGGAGATGACGCCGCTGCATCTCAAGCCAGAGTTCACCGAAGCATCGTTTCGGGACCTGTTGGCTCCCGTGATCGCCGACGAGGTGCCGTCGCTGCACTACACGACGGTGCATCGCCGCAAGAACGGCACCGACGTCCCGGTGGAGATCGTGCTCCAGGTCCCAGCACTGGAGCGGTTGTCGGAGCGGCGGTCGTGCGTCGCGCTGGTGCGCGACATCAGGGAACGGCGGGCATACGAAGAGGCGGCCGCCATGGTGCGGCGACAGGCGTCGGTTCTTGCGGATCGTGAACGCATCGCCCGCGACATGCACGACAAGGTCATCGGCCGGCTCTTCGGTGCCGGCATGGGGATACAGGCGACCGTCGCACGTTTGACCGACCCTGACGCGCAGAGTCGGCTCACCGAGATGGTCGCCGAGATCGATCACGCCATCACGGAGATCCGTACGACGATCTACGGGGTCCGATCCCAGATCGACTGGGGTGAAGGGATCCGTGGACGAGTCCTCGCGATGGCCGTCAACCAGAACGAGGTCCTCGGTTTCGAACCGGAGGTGGACCTCGGTGGCCCCATCGATGATCTACCGAACGGGATTGCCGACGAGCTTCTCGCAACCCTGCGCGAGGCGCTGACCAACACGGCCAAGTACGCCGAGGCCGGCAACGTGACCATCGGTGTACAAGTCACCACCCGCGACGTCGAGATGCACATCACCGACGACGGCGTCGGCTTCACTCACACCACGACCGGCGCTGACGACAAGTCGGCGTTCACCGGGAACGGTCTCGCCAACATGGTGAGACGACGCCGAAGACCTCGGCGGCGTTGCCTCCGTCGTGTCGAGCCCGGGACGGGGCACCAGAATCGACTGGACTGTTCCGTTGCCGTGAACCCGGTGACCGGATCTCGGTCACTCGGGAATCAGGGCGGTGGTGTCGGATCGAACAGCCGCTCCAACTCGTCGGATTTCGCGCTCGAGGTTGTCGCCGACGAGTTCCTTGAGAACGAACGCGTCGATGTCGGCGATCGGCCCAGCGTCGAGGCTGCGAGGCAGGCCCGCCAGGACGACGCATCCGCTGCGATACCCGTCCCGTCGCAACCGGCGAAAGAAGTCGTCGGCCGACCCGTCAGCGAGGAATCCGTTGGCGACGACGACCTCCGCTTCACCCGAGCGCGCCACAGCCAAGGAGTCAGCAGCGATGCCGACGTCACCCACCACCTCGATGCCAGGGGCCCGGGAGAGACGATCCACCAACAACCGGCGACTCGTCTCGTCCTGGTCCACCACGACAACACGGACGGCCCGAAGAACATCAACGTCGCCCACGCAGCCCATGACCCCATCCTCGTGGTCACCGGCGCTGCGATGTAGAGCCCAACGTCACTGGGCGCGCCGCGGTGTCGGCAGGCTCACGGGTGCTCGTTCGGTCCGATGTCGGGACGTTTGCCGGTTCCGGCCCCGAGGACGTCGGCGTACCATGTCGCCTGATGGGACACGAGAGCGATCGGCCCGCCAGCCGCCTCACACCCCGATGACTCGGACCCAACCGGACCACGCGGCCGCTGAGCGACACCTCGCAGGCCGCGGCGCCTGGCTTCGCGCCGGCGTGCTCGGAGCCAACGACGGCCTGATCTCGACCGCGAGCCTCATGGTGGCCGTTGCGGCAGCCTCGAGTTCGCGCTCAGCGGTCCTCGTCGCCGGAATTGCCGGGCTGACCGCCGGAGCTCTGTCGATGGCGGCAGGTGAGTACGTCTCGGTCAGCTCGCAACTCGACACCGAACGTGCCGATCTGGAAGTCGAGCGTCGCGAACTCATCGCAACGCCGGACGCCGAACGGCAGGAACTCGCCCGCATCTATCGAGATCGAGGACTGAGTGCGGGCCTCGCCGAGCAGGTCGCCGACGAACTGTCCCAACTCGACCAACTCAGCGTGCACGCACGTGACGAACTCGGCATCGACGTCAACGCGCTCGCCAACCCGATTCAGGCCTCCGTGGTCTCGGCGTTGAGTTTCGTGATCGGCGCGGTGATCCCCATCCTGGTCGTCGTGATCGCGTCGCCGTCGCTGCGCGTACCGTTGACGATCGCCGTCACGCTGGTCGGGCTGATCCTGCTCGGGGTCGCCGGCGCACGACTCGGGGGTGCACCACCCATGCGGGCCGCTGTTCGCGTGCTCATCGGTGGCACATTGGCACTGTTGATCTCGATGGCGATCGGCAGCCTGACAGGGAATGCCATCTGACCGTCGTGCGTCTGCATCTCCGCAGCATCGAGGAAGCATGAGCGTCGAACCGCGCGCGGTGGTGAGGTCGGCCCACGTCGAACAGATGTTGTTGGCCGCAGCGTTGGTCGGCTTGGTCGTCGGCGCGATCGCCTGGTGGACGGGCGCCCACGACGCGGCGAATGCAGCGTGGTTCGCGACGACGCTGCTCGGGATCATCCCGGCGATCGGGTCGGTGATCTCCGCGGCGCGCCAACGCCGCCTCGGTGCCGACGTCATCGCCCTTGCCGCCCTGGTGGGTGCGCTCGCCGTCGGCGAGGTGCTGGCCGGAGCCATCATCACGTTGATGCTCGCCAGTGGCAGGGCGATCGAGGCGCGCGCCGCGGCGCGCGCCCAACGCGACCTCGAGCGCGCTGGTGGGGAGGGCTCCACGGACGGTGCAACGTCTCGATGGCACCAGCCTCAGCGAGGTTCCCGCCGAGGTCATCGTCCCCGGAGATCTGCTGCTGGTGAGGCCCGGTGAGGTGCTTGCCGTCGATGGCCGTGTGGAGGGTGGCGCAGCGGTGCTCGACGAATCTGCGCTGACCGGTGAGTCGCGACAGGTCGAACGCGTTGCGGGCGACGAGGTTCGAAGCGGTGTGGTCAACGCCGGTGGGCCGTTCGAGATGCGGGCCACCTCGGCCGCTGCCGACTCGACGTACGCCGCGATCGTGCGGTTGGTGGAGCAGTCCGAAGCGTCCTCCGCCCCGTTCGTTCGGATGGCCGATCGCTACAGCGCCGTGTTCATCGTGTTCGGCGGCCTCGTTGCCGGTCTTGCGTGGGCGCTGTCGGGTGATCCCGTTCGGGCGGTCGCCGTTCTGGTGGTGGCGACGCCGTGCCCACTGATCCTGGCGGCACCGATCGCCGTGGTTGCGGGCCTGTCGCGCGCCGCGCGATTCGGCGTGATCGTCAAGGGCGGTGCCGTGCTCGAGCAGCTCGCGAACGGCGAGGTGTTGCTGTTCGACAAGACCGGCACGCTCACGTCCGGCCAGCCGGCCGTGGTCGCGGTCCACGCAACGATCGCCGCCGACGAACGCGAGGTCTTGCGGCTGGCCGCGTCGTTGGACCAGGTCTCACCCCATGTCCTGGCAACCGCCGTGGTGCGTGCGGCACGCGCCCGTGGACTCGAGCTGTCGCTGCCGGCCGGTGTCGAGGAGATTCCCGGCCGTGGGATACGCGGTGTGGTCGACGGCGCGACGGTCTGGGTCGGCAAGCTGTCGTGGCTGGGTGAGGGGCTCGATCACCAGTGGGCACGGTCGATCCGGCGGCGCGCCGATCGCGACGGTCGGCTCCTCATCTTCGTGCGGACCGGCGACGTCGTGATCGGCGCCCTGACGCTGGAGGACCCCATACGACCCGACGCCGCACGCGCACTGCGCCGCCTTCGTGCCGACGGTGTCCGTCGGATGGTCATGGTCACGGGCGATCGCGACGATGTGGCGCGCAGTGTCGCTGCTGTGGTGGGGGTGGACGAGGTGCTGTCGGAGCGCAGCCCGACCGAGAAGGTCGATGCTGTCCGCGTGGAGCGGAGCAACGGCTCCACGATCATGGTCGGCGATGGGCTGAATGACGCCGCCGCGATGGCGATGGCCGACGTCGGAGTGGCGCTCGGCGCCCGGGGATCGAGCGCCGCGTCCGAAGCCGCCGATGTGGTCATCGTCGTGGATCGCATCGATCGCCTCGGCGACGCGATGCGAGTCGCGAGGCGCTCACAGCACATTGCGCATCAGAGCGTCATCGTCGGCATGGGCCTGTCGATGGTGGCGATGCTCGTCGCCGCGGTCGGGCTCCTGCAACCGACCCAGGGAGCGCTGCTGCAGGAACTCATCGACGTCGCCGTCATCTTGAACGCCCTGCGGGCACTCGGGGCGGGCCGGGCCGGACCGGTGGAACTGCCCGATGCCGACCTGGCCCTCGTGCGCCGATTCCGAACCGAGCACGCATCGCTGCGCCCCGACGTCGATCGTCTGGTCGCGGTCGCGGATCAGATCGGTGTCGTCACGCCCGAACGAGCGCTGGAACTGGCCCAGGACGTGCGGCAGTTCCTCGTCGTCGAGCTCCTCCCGCACGAAATGGCCGAAGACACCGAGCTCTATCCGGCGCTCGCCCGGGTGCTCGGCGGCGACGATACGACGGGCACCATGAGCCGGGGCCATGCCGAGATCGCCCACCTCACCCACCGACTCGGAAGGGTGCTCGACGACGTCGACAACAACCGTCTCGAAGGCGAGGACGCCACCGATGTCCTCCGCCTGCTCTACGGCCTGCACGCTGTGCTGATACTCCACTTCTCGCAGGAGGATGAGAGCTATCTGTCGCTCGCAGACGCGTGATCTGGACTGAAGATGTTTGGAGCGGATGACGGGAATCGAACCC
>CAVVFL010000011.1:0-494958 GCA_963747375.1 Ilumatobacteraceae bacterium | reverse complement strand
TGGTGAGCTTCTCCTGCGCAGTCAGCCACGGAACGGGCGACGCTCGCAGTTGCTTGATCTCAGTGCCGTGAGGGCACCTGTAGCCGACGCAAATCTGCGGCGAGATGTCAGCCAAATGATCCAGGCAGTTGATGACCAGGCCGTCCAGCGACCCGCCCGCCGCGTCAAGGGCATATTGCAGGAGCACCAAGTCCAACCAGCCGCGTCGTATCGTGCCCTGCCAGGCGTTCGTCGGGTTGCCCGGATCGGTGAGCTTCGCAAGCAAGTCGGGGTTCCAGGTGGGCAGCGGCCCGGCGCGTGACGGGTCATGTAGGCCCGAATGACGCCCAAGGTACAGACCTCCTCCGCTTCACTCTCCTCGACCATGGCCAGGGCGTGATTCAGGGTCACGGTGCTCCAGGTGGTGTACGGGTGGAATCCCCGCCACTCGTCCAGTAGCACGCCCTGCGTTCCCTCGAAGATCGCCGTGGTACAATCTGGCACGGCAGCCTGAATCGCAAGTGACCCGGCCATCTTCGCCTGCAGCTCGTGGATCAGTGGCCGGGCGGAATCCATGAAGGCCCCCAATCGCCAATGCTGGTCAGTGGGAACACGGTCGACAAGTCTCCTGCCTCCAACAACGCCCGCTGCCGCAACAGTTCCAGCTTGCCGGCAAGCGTCTCGCGGTCCTTCAGGTCGCCGGCAAAGACAGCGTCGCGCCCGTACTTGAGCCAGTAATTCCGTGTCTCGCCGATTCCGTGGCCGCAGGAGCCGTGGCGATTGGCCCCCCGCGACAGTTCGCGGAGACGGTTGAGCTGCTGGTGATAGACGGTCGACACCAAGGCGCCGCGGGTGGACGAGCAACTTGCGGAACGGATCTTCGCCGGTCATCTCCCGTAGGTGCTCGGCCTCTTTGTGCATCGCCGGCAGATTGACAATCGTCTGCTCGCCCAAGTAGGTCGCCGCACCCGCGAAGGTCCCGGCGCCGAACTGCGAAAATGTGTGGCACCGCCCATCGGGCAGCACCACGTTGTGCCCGGCCTGGGAACCGCCGCAGTATCGCACGACCAGGTCGGCGCCAAGTTCCCGCGTGAGAAAGTCGACGGTCGCGTGCCCTTCCCTTCGTCGCCAAACCCCAGCCCTTGAACAATCACTGCTCGCTTCATTTTCACACTGCTCCGTCAAGGCGGGGCCGGCGTTAGTGGCCGGCCCCGTCAAAGTGTCCAACATCGCACATCTCTGCTAGAGCCTAGTCAATCCGGTCCCAGCCCCCAGCAACGGCAAGGCAAGCGATTCGGCTCTCGGGCCTGCCTGCACGACCGGCAGCAGTGCTCTGGAAACCGCGTCGGACACGCAACCGCGTCCGGCATCGACGAGGTCCCGGTACACTCCGTCGAGATCCACAACGCCCTCGGCCAAACCGATGGTCGAAGCGATCAACTCAGAGATCCCATTCGGATCTTCCAGTCGAATCACGTTCTGCCGCAGCAGTTGAACCCACCGGCCGTGGATCTTCGGATCGTCGTAGTAGCTGGTCAGGTTGGGAAGGATGAAGTAGGTGTCGTACTTCGCTTCCAGCTCACTGACGATCTGCTCGACGCGGATGTCCTCCCCGAGCCGATCACCGATGAGCTTGGACACCTCCTTCCGCTTGACCGAGCGGTAGGGCATCTCGTCGCCGATCAGGAACAGGTATCCTCGTTGACGACGTTTCTCCAGACAGTCGATCGAGGTGTGCCGCGCCATGAAGTACATGGCCAGCTCGTAGGACTCGGTCTGTTGCCCGCCTCCGCCGCCCTCCAGCCAGAGCTTGGCGAGATCCTGGTCGATCTCGATGCCCGACTCGAACTGGCCAACTTGCAGCGGCGCACGGTCGCAGGTGGCGTCGCCGATGCCGCCGATGAGTATCTGCGGGTGGGCGAGGTAGCCCTTTCGCAGCAGCAAGCCCATCAACTGGCAGAGGTTCTCTTGCAGGATGCGTGGCACGCATCCCATGGAGCCGGTCACGTCGAACAACACGGCGACCGCCTTCGACTCGGGGTGCACCGCGCTGTCGCGGCTGTCGCGGGTCTTGACCCCGTGCGGATTCATGTTGTCATGGACCCGGCGATCGCGCTCCGGCAACCGCATCGTCAGGTCGTGGTACTCGAACGCGCTCTTTCCCGTCCTCCGCAGGAAGGAAGCTCGTTCCCGATAGTGGTCGTCACTCCAGTAAGTTCCGCCCATGACGGTTCCTCCTTTTCTTAGCCGCCGTGCGAAGCCCAAGTCGAGCACCCGATAATCCCGTCCACAAGCCGGCTTCGTCAGCCGACGGGTGAGTCCCGGTCTGCCTGGGCGCTCCTGGAAGGCCGCTGTGACGACGTCGTCTCGCCCATGCCGCTACCGTCTCACGATCGTGGAACACGTTGAGGTCGATCATGACCCCACCGCTCGTGGTCGATGACGAGACCCGGATGGACCCGGTCACGTAACTACGCTGGGTACGTGGCCAAGCTGAGCGCTGCCGAACGGAAGCGGCTCCCGGATCGCGCGTTTGCCTACGTGGACCGTGCGGGCGTGCGACGGCTGCCGATCATGGACGCGGCACACGTTCGGAACGCGCTCGCTCGGTTCGGCCAGGTCGAGTTCGAGGACGAACGGGCCCGAGCGCAGGCACGCGATCGGTTGCTGCGCGCTGAAGCGATTCAAGATCGTTCCGATCGGATTCATCAGCAGCGAGATCGAGTCGGCCCGCGCCGCAGTCCCCGACGCTGCGGTTCTGCCGACCGGCTTCGTCACGATGTTGATGACGGACATCGAGGGCTCGTCGTCGCTGTTGGCAGTCCTCGGCGACGGCTACGCCGACCTGCTGGCCGATGTGCGTGAGATCCAGCGCTCCGCCGTTCTCGCCGTCGGCGGATGTGCCGTCGAGGCACGTGCCGACGAATTCTTCGCCGCGTTCGAGAGTCCGGCCGCTGCGGTGACTGCCGCGATCGACGCACATCACCGCCTCGCCGCGGCGTCGATCAGCGGCCACCACCAGGTCCGCATCCGGACCGGCATCCACGCCGGGTATCCGAAATTGGCCGAACCGAACTATGCCGGGATGGCTGTCCACGCCACCGCACGAATCTGCGACGTGGCTCACGGCGGCCAGATCGTCGTTTCGGAGGATCTGACGACGGCGCTGACTGGAATGCGTCCGTCGGGTGTTCGATTCCGCAAGCTCGGCGTTCAGAGGTTGCGCGGCATTCCGGGCAACATGCTGCTGTCGCAGGTGATGTCGCCCGGACTGCCGACCAAGTTTCCGCCCCTTCGCACCTGATCGACCGGCACCGCGAGCGCAGCCCGCAGAATCACGTTGGCCGACGATTCGCGCTCTGATCTACGCCGGCGTGATCGAGCGCCGTCACGACTGAGCGCACTCCGTCACGAGACGACGCCGTGATCGAATGATCTGGAACGCGGTGGCCGGTCACAGTCGTGGGGGTCAGGAGCGGTCCCACCTGCATCGGTGAGCGTGACCGTCGAGCGGCCTGCATGGTGCCGAAGGCGTGCGACTTCGCAGGTACGCGGGCGCGTGCTCGCCCGTGCCTGCTGAACGAAGTGTGCGGACACAGCCGGGCGGTTTCACCCAATCCGCTGAGCCGTCAGCGGCTGTCGGCGGGGGCGTCGAACTGCTGGAGGCGGGCGAGTTCGGGAACGACGAGCGACTCGACGCTGAAGTGGCCGTGGCCGGCCAGGAGGCGGAGGGTCGCTGTGGGCACGATGGATGCGGTGTGTCTCCCGTGCACGGGTCGGACCATGATGTCGTCGGTACCCTGCAGAACGACGACGGGACACGTGATCCGGATGACGTCGAACGCGCCCCAGCCGTCTCTGTCGGCGATCCGGTCGTCGGTGTAGCCCTCGAGTCCGTGAGCGAACCACGATTTCAGGCCGGCCTGGGTATGGCGAGCCCAACCCGGGTCGCGCAGAGTTGCCTGATCGGCGGGCGGAAGTGCTGCGTAGAGCTTGCCGTCGGACAGCTTCTCGCCGTGCTCGCCGTGGGCGGCGATCGCGGCCGCGAGCGCAGCGGGACGATCCGGTGCGTTCCACACGTCGTGGGCATGGGACGGGCTCATCGTGTCGCGCGCCGGTTTGTACGCCATGTCGGTCATCGCGCCGGCGAGGACGACGCCCCAGACACGCGCCGGTGCAGCTGCCGCGACGGCAAGTGCGTAGGTCCCGCCGGTAGACACGCCGACGGTGGCGAACCGGTCGAGGGACAGCCGGGCAACGACCTCGAAGACATCGTCGACCACGTCGAGGATGGACCGACCTGGGCAGGGGTCAGAAAGGCCATAGCCGGGACGATCCAGTCCGATGATCCTCAAACCGCTGGCCCGTGCCGGATCGGACAACCAGGCAGGCTCGAGCCTGCTGCCCGGTCCGCCGTGACACCACAGGACTGGGGCTCCGTTCGGATCACCGAACTCGGCGGTACCGATTCGGCGTCCGGTCGCCGTCGCGATGATCCGGTCCATCTCAGCAGTCCGACCCGTCGTCTTGGTGGAGGAACGATGAGAACCCACCAGGTCCACGGATCATCCGATGGATGACGATGTCGCAGTCGTCGAGCGCCCGGATCCACTCGATGTCATCGCTGCATCCAAGGGTGCATCGCCCGACGTCGTTGCGTCCCTGACCGCTCCGAGGTGTACGCAGCCGCATACCTGCAATCACGATGCCTACCCTCTCTGCTCTGCCGGGGCGAGCACGATTTCCTGGTGGTATTCCTCGAACAATTGCGCCGGGTCGTCACCGGCGAAGGCCCGCGGACGAACTCCGCCCACCGCAGGGCCGGACGCATCTCGATGCGCAGCCGGACCGGTCGATCAGTGGGGTTCCACGCGAGGTGCGGACGTCCCTTCGGCGCGATGACGCAGGATCCCGGACCGGCCTCCACTCGGATGCCGTCCACCTCGAACGCAGCGGTGCCCTCGATGACCTCCCAGCGTTCCTCCATCCCAGGATGCTCGTGTCGAATGGAGCGATGGCCATGTCGCGTCCATGTGACCTCCATGCGCAGCAGCTCGCGCGATTCGTGGACGAACTCGATCCGCTCTCCAGTTCGAGCGTTCTCGACCTCGCGTTCGTTCATGTGGTGCCCCGTTGTGCGGCGCGACCGGCCAGTTGCGTGCGGTTGGCGAGACCGAGCTTGCGCAGGATGTTGCTGACGTGGGTCTTCACCGTTGCTCGACCCATCACGAGCCGCTCGGCGATCTCGGGGTTGGTATGACCCTCGGCGACCAGCGCGGCGACCTTCCTCTCGGTGACGGTCAGGCTCTCCCATCCTGTCGCCGGGCGGCCGCGCTCGCCTCGCCCGCGCCGGGCGAGGTCGACCGCATCCTGGAGCGTCAGCGCGGCTCCTCGCCGCCACGGTTCGACGAGTTCGTCGCCGAGCCGGCGTCGCAGCTCGTCGATGTCGGCGTCGTAGGCCTGCTGGCGACCGATTCGTCGAGTGACGCCAGAACGCTCCCGGATCGATGCTGCTGCGCCGAAGAGAACGGCCGCAGGGTCGGGTCGGTCGTGCTCGAGCTCGATGCCGGCCAGGTCCTCGAGGATGCCGGCGACGTACTGGGGATAGCCGAACCCGGCTTGGATCTCGAGCGCCCGATGGAGCCGCGTCTCGGCGTCGGCGAAGCGCTGGTCGGCACGGTCGATCGTGGCGAGGAACCGGTCAGCGATGGCGGCCTCGTGCTCGTTCGGCGTCACCCGTGCCTCGTCGACAACTGCCGTGAACGCAGACCGTGCGCCGTCGACGTCGCCGGCGGCGAGGAGTGCGGTGGCACGGGCACTGCCGAGACGGAGCCGCCACGAGATGCTCAGGCTCGCTCTTTGCCAGATTCGTTCAAATCTCTCCACCGCTTCCCCGGGGCGCCCGAGGTCGATCAGCGCATCGATGATCGGTAGCGCTATCGAGGGGAGGTACCCGTACTCGCCGGCGACGGTGTAGAGGCGGTAGAGCTCGTCCATCTCGGCCAGGGCCGTATCGGCTCGGCCTCGAGCGACGTCGACGAGCGCGGCCTGGGCATGCACCAGCGCTTGGGAGTTGAGCGTGGTCAGTCCTGTGGTGATCTCGTCGATCTGGGCGATTGCCCCTCGAACGGCGTCGTATCGGCCGAATCGCCGGTCGGCGATCGCACGCCGTGAGATTTCGTCCGCAATCAGCTGCGGATGCCCGAGGGCCCGAGCTTCGATCCGCAGTTGGTCGAGGGGCGGTTGGGCGAGGTCGAACCGTCCGAGCGTGAAGTTTGCGAGGGCCTCCGAAACGAGGCTCATCGCCGCCCAGAACGGGAGGCCCTCACGGCGGCACATGTCGCGTTCGGCTTCGGCGTGTTGAATGGTGCCGAGCGGATCGGTGAAGGCGAGAAATCGGCTGTGCGACACGAGGAACTTCGCCTCGGCGGCCCGGTCGCCGACCTCACGGGCCAGCGAGACCCCCTCTTCGACCAGGTCACCGATCGCCCTGCCGCGGTTTCCGGTCAACTCGGACCTGGCCCACACGAGGCGGAGCCTGTCGTGAGGTTCGAGGCGAACATCGTCGACTCCCGATCGACGGAGCCAGTGCTCCATCTCGATGAGTCGGCCCCGCCAGATCCAATACCACGACGTCGCCGCGAGGATGCCGACCGCTTCCGCGAGTCGCCCGTGGTCGCCCGCCCAGTCCATCGCCGCGGAGATTGTCGACGTCCGCGTCGAGCCGTTCGAGGGACTCGGTCACGCGCTGGTCCTTCCAGCTGCCCGCCGAGCGTCCGGGCGGTGTCGACCGCCCACGCCAGCAGTTGGCCGAGCACGTCGTCGGCGTCGTCGCTGTCGATGAGGCGTTCCCGGGCGAACCATCGGATCGGCTCGAGCATCTGCAGTCGTGGACCCGCACCGGTGCGTTCGACGAGCAACGAACAGTCCACCAACCGAACGATCGAGTCCTCGGGATCGGGCAAGGCACCGCTGCACATGCGGACTGCAGCATCCAGCGAGAACGACCCGGCAAACACGCTGAGCCGCCGGAAGCAGCGCTGCTCGTCTGCGGTGAGGAGTTGGTAGCTCCAGGCCACCGACGCTTCGAGCGTTCGCTGCCGGGCGATCGAGTCGCGAGTCCCACCACCGAGCAACCGGAAGCGTTGGTCGAGGACGCCGGCAAGTTCGATCGGCGAGATCGTGGACGTGCGAGCGGCAGCCAGTTCCAGCGCGAGTGGGATCCCGTCGAGACGGCGACACACATCTGCGAGTGCTCGCGCCTCGTCGCTGTCGGGCTCGAAGGTCGGTCGGACCAGACGGATCCGCTCCACCAGCAGCCGCCCGGCGTCGCTGTCGAGCAGATCGTCACCACCCTCGCATTGCGGCACCCCCAGCGACGGGATGCGCCACACCGACTCGTGCGTCAACGCGAGCGGCTCACGGCTCGTCGCCAGGATCCGAACCGACGCGCACGACGCCGTGAGCGCCGCGACCAGCCGGGCGGTCGTGGCGACGACGTGTTCGCAATTGTCCACGAGGATCAGGAGCGATCGTTCACCGACGTGCGCGGCGATGCGTTCTGCGGTGATCTCGCCGGGCGTGTGCAGGCCGACGGCAGTGGCGACGGCGCCGAACACCGCCGACGGCTCGGTCAGCGGTGCCAGGTCGACCCACACCGCGCCGCCCCGAAATCGGCCGAGGATCTCGATCGCAACCTCGACCGCGAGGCGCGTCTTGCCGCAGCCGCCGGCACCGACGATCGACAGAACTCGGTGGGATTCGAGAAGTTCGGCGAGCGCGGAGACGTCGGCTTCCCGCCCGATGAACGAGGTGCCGGGCAGTGGGAGGGTGGTGGCCATCGAGTCGCGGGTCCGTAGCGGTGCGAACGATCGGCGCAATCCCGTCCGATCGAGTTGCCAGATCCACACCCGACCCTGACGTCCTCGCACATCGTGCACGCCGAGATCGGTCATCTCGATCGAGCCGCCGATGGCCGATCTCGCCACATCCATCGCCGCCGAGGAAGCCAGGACCTGCCCGTCATTGGCGGCGTCGAGCAGGCCCCGGCAGCGGACGATGCCGGGCTCGATGCTGGAGCGGTCGCCGTCCAACTCGGCGACGTCGACCGCACTGCGGATTCCGAGGGTGGCTGCAATCTCCAGTGCGGCCCGCATCGCGTCAGATGCGAGCGCGAACATCGACGCCATGTGCCTCGACGGCTCCACATCGGCCACGAAGGTTCCTCCGCAACGTTGTGTGATCTCCGCGACGACTCCGCCGACGGTCGCTGCGGTTACGCGGTCACCGACATCTGCACACAGCACGGCGAACAGCCCGCTCGCGCGACCATGGTCCGAAACCCCCACGGAGCCATTGTTGTCGAGCTCGACACCCGGCGCGCTCCCCACAAGTAGAATCATGCGACGATCGTCAACCCTGACCTCCGCCAGATGGGGGAGGTTCTGCGATCGCAACTCGTCCACGCTTGCTCTCATGCAACCGATGGCGCACCCGGTTGGCTCCCACGACAGGTGTGATCGCCGAGCGGGGTCCTGATGGAACTCGCGTCGCACACGGTCCGACACTTCCTCGACCACGCGTTCGCGCAGCTGCTCGCCGTTGCTGATCGTGTCCCCGAACCGTTGCTCAACGCCCGCCCGCACGGCTCCTCCACGAACTCGATCGCGGCACTCATCGTGCACTGCTGCGGGGTGACCGAGTACTGGCTCGGTCACGTGGCGCTGGGTGAGCCGACCATCCACGATCGCGAACACGAGTTCTCGACGACGGCAACACTCCCCGACCTGCACGCCATCGTTGAGTCGACCACCGTCCGCGCTGCCAACCTCCTCGAACGGCTCGACAGCGGCGCCGGGGTCAACCGCGCCGCACGGGCACCGCTCTACGGGGGCGACACCTCCGATGCAGCCATCGTGCTGCACGTCCTCGAGGAATGCTTCCAACATCTCGGCCATGCCGAGCTGACCGCCGACGCCCTGATGGTCGAGGATCGATGAGTGCCATCGTGAACACCGACGCCGGCGCCGTGATCGATCAGGCCCGAGTCCTGATCGACACGGCGGGTCGCCACCTGGGGCGCGGAACCGTCGACGACTCGCAGCAGATCGCGTTCGACCTCGGCCATGCAGCGGCTGCGATCGAAACGGCGGCCGCAGCTGACGAATACGGGTCGCGAGGCCACGTCGAGCGACAACTTGCCGACGCTTTCGTCGCGGAGGCCGTGCACGATCTCGCGACCCGGCTGCTGGGTTGCGAGATCGAGTGGGGCCTCGCGTTCGGGCGCGCTCGAGCCGCTGTTGCCCTTCGTTCGGGCCCATCGCAACCCCGAGTTCCTGTCGTCGGTCGCGGACGACGAGGGCCCGAGGCACCTCGACGCCGACTACGAGATGGTGCAGGACACGTTCCGTCGTTTCGCCGAGGAGAAGATCCGTCCGATCGCTGAGCACGTGCATCGCCACAACGAGGACATCCCCGACGACGTCATCGCCGGGCTCGCCGACCTGGGCACGTTCGGGCTCTCGATTCCGGAGGCCTATGGCGGCTATGCGACGGGTGGCGAGGGCGACCTCCTCGCGATGGTCGTCGCCACCGAGGAGCTGTCACGCGCCTCGCTGGGCATCGCCGGGTCGCTGATCACGCGACCCGGAGATCCTCGCCCGAGCCATGCTCGACGGCGCCACCGAAACACAGAAGCGGACTTGGCTCCCTCGACTGGCATCCGGCGAGCTGATGGCCGCGTTCGCCGGAACCGAACCCGACTACGGATCCGACAGCGGCGCCATCAGCACCCGAGCGACCCGAACCGCCGACGGCGGATTCGTGATCGACGGGGTCAAGACGTGGTGCACCTTCGCCGGTCGGGCAGACGTGCTCCTGCTGATGGCCCGCACCGACCCCGATCGATCGAAGGCACACCGCGGCATCTCGATGTTCCTCGTGCCCAAACCTCGCGCCGCCGGCCACCACTTCCGCTTCGTCCAACCCGAGGGCGGAAGTATCGAAGGACGAGCGATCGACACCATCGGCTACCGCGGCATGCACTCCTTCGAGGTCAGCCTCGACCGGTGGCGCGTCCCGGCGGACCATCTCGTCGGCGGCGACGCCGGTCTCGGTCGCGGCTTCTACATGCAGATGGCCGGGTTCGACAACGGCCGACTCCAAACCGCCGCCCGGGCTGTCGGCGTCATGCAGGCCGCCTACGAGGCAGGGCGCGGCTACGCGGCGGAGCGAATCGTGTTCGGGACGCCGCTCGCGGCCTTCGAGCTCACCAGGGTCAAGCTCGCACGCATCGCCGCAGTCATCCAGGCGACGCGCCAGTTCACCTATCGAGTCGCGAAGCTGCTCGCGGGAGACACCGGCGAAGGCGCGATCGAAGCGGCGATGGTCAAGGCGTACGCCTGCCGCAGCGCGGAATGGGTCACCCGAGAGGCGATGCAGCTCCACGGAGGCATGGGCTACGCGGAGGAGTACCCGGTCAGCCGCTACTTCGTCGATGCCCGCGTCCTGTCGATCTTCGAGGGCGCCGACGAACTCCTTGCGCTCAAGGTCATCGCCCGCCGCCTGATTGGCGAACGGCCGATGGTTCCGCCACGATTGTCAGGCACAGGAGAGTGATCGATGGCCTCTGACGTGAAACGGATCCAGCGCACGACATTCACGGTGCCGGTGTCCGCCGGCCCGCTCGCGTGCACGCGATGGGCGACCGACAACCCCGGTCGACCAACTGCGCTGCTGGTCCACGGGACCGGATTCTGCGCCTCGGTCTGGAACGCCGTCGCGCGCGACCTCGTCGCCGACTTCGACGTGGTCGCGTTCGATCGACGGGGTCACGGCGCGAGCGCGAAACCCGACGACGCGTACGAATTCGGCGACTTCGCTGACGATGCCGTTGCGTTGGTCGATGCACTCGGTCTCGACGGCGCGTACGGCATCGGCCACAGCGCCGGCGGTACCGACCTGCTGTTCGCCGCCGCCCGCAGACCCCACGCGTTCGCTCGGCTCTTCGTCATCGAACCCGTCGCGATGGACCCGAAGGAACCCACCCGCGGAGTTGCGTCTGCCCCCGGCCCCGACCCGGCGTACCGCGAACGCATCCACCACCGCCGAGTGGACTTTCCGAGCCGTCAGGAGGCAGTCGACCGCCTCGAAGGACGGGGAATCTACGCCGGCTGGCACCCCGACCTTCTCGACGCCTACGTCACCGACGGGTTCGAATCACTCCAAGATGGCCGACTCACGTTGCGGTGCAGCCCAGCGATCGAGGGAGCCATGCTGCGCCCGATCTACGACGCCATGGACGGAACACATCCGACACCGCCGTTCGAGTTCCTCACCGACCTCGGATGCGCCGTCCTGATCGCCACGACCGAGCACTCGCAACCATGCTTCAAGCGCATGGCCGACGTTGCGCGACAACTCATCGCCGACGCAACGATCGAGCATCTGCTGGGCGTGGGTCATGCCGCACCCCAGGTCGCTCCCGAGCGGGTCGCATCACTGGCCCGACGCTTCTGGGAGCAGGCCGCCGAGCAACGGTGAGCGGCCGATTCGTCCTGCTGTACGGGAACGCTGACGCGGGGAAGACCACCCTCGCCAAGCGACTCGAGGCAGACGGCGCCGTACGCCTTTATTCCGAGGAATGGCTGGTCACGCTCGGGTTCGACATCTACGGCAAGGACGCCCGCGTCGCCGTCGAGATGCTCACGGCCCGAGTCGCCGACGATCTCGCTCTGTTCGACCCACCACTGAAGTAGTACACCGATGAACGAAGCCAGTTGTGAAAAGGCCGGAGCCTGTGGGGATCCACCACGTGAAATCCCCTGTCACCAGTCTCGAAGCCAGCAGAGATTGATACCAACTGGTCCTCGGACTGACCGTGATGGTGGAGTTCCAGACGAGCCGAACGGTGCGGTGTCGGGGCTCGCCTTCGAGTCGACCGGCGGCGTCATGATCGAACGCCCCGGCTCTGACACCGTCCTCGATCCAGCCGGTGATCGGAGATGAGGCGCTCGAGCGGAATCGCCGGCCCTGCACGAGACCGACCGGTGCAAAATGGTGGGGCGGGTGGGGCTCGAACCCACGACCCACGGATCATGAGTAGCCCTTGGGGTGTCCGTCGAGTACCGAATGATGAATCCACCGTCCGCCGACCCGAGATTCCGCGCACGTAGAGTCGTCTTGATGCGGGACGTGTTCGCCGTGATCGCCGAGGATCGCCGAGCCGCTGCACTCACGGCGATGAGCGCGGTCGCAGACCCGGCATCGGTCACCGCGATCCGTCCGCTGGCCGGGGGTGCGTCGGGTGCATCCGCGCTCAAGATTGACGCTGGCAGGCACGCGTATGTCTTGCGACTGGACCCCGACCGTCGAGGACTTCAAAACCCGGCGCGCAGCTATCCGTGTCAGGTCGCCGCAGCAGACGCGGGTATCTCGCCCGCTGTGCACTACGCCGATGAAGTAGAGGGCGTCGTGCTCATGGACTTCGTGGTCGAGCGTCCGGCGACGGAGTTCCCCGGCGGTCAGCCGGCCCTTGTTCGCGCACTCGGCCAGTTGGTCGGGCGACTGCAGGCCACGCCGCCATTCCCAGTGTTGATGGAGGACTTCGGCGCGCTCGCCGAGGTGATGCTGAATCTCGTGATCGACCGAGGTCTGTTCACGGCCGGTGTTCTCGACAGGCATGTCGCCGGCCTGGCGCGCATTCGCGCCGAGTACCCATCGGGAGTCGCGGCCGCATCGGCCCACAATGACATCAACCCGCGCAACGTCCTGTTCGACGGAGAACAATTGTGGCTCGTTGACTGGGAACTCGCCTTCGGCAACGACCCGATCGCCGACCTCGCCAACATCGCCAACAACTTCTCCGAGGTATCCGACGTCGACAACCTCGTGCTCGAGGGATGGCTCGGCCGGTCGCCCGACGATGACATTCGGCGCCGCCTCGCCCTCATGCGTGACCTCCACCGGCTGTTCTACGCAGGCCTGATGCTCAGCGACTTCATCGGACAGCGAGCACCCGAACCCGCGCTCACCGCACCGACGGCGGACGAGTTCCGCGCTGCGATCGATCGTGGTGAACTCCGGGGTACGCCCGAACTGCTCTTCGTCCTCGGCAAGATGCACCTCGTCAGCTTCACTGCCACACACGGGTCGCGATGATGATCGACCGACCAGGGAGATGGCGGTGGTGTTAGGGATGTCGTCAGCGACTTTGTCAAGCTGTTGTGGTGCGCATTCAGACTCGACGAGCGGGGCCGTCGGATCTTGATCGGGCGGCGATCGTGCTCGGTGAAGCGTTCGCTGACTATCCCTGGACCCGATGGACCGTCGATTCACGCGACCACCAGTCGCGCATCACCAGCCTGCAGCGCTTGACCGTCGAGCACGTCGGCCTCGCGACCGGCGAAGTATGGGTCACCACAGTGGACGACATCATCCAGTCGGTGGCGGTCTGGACTGACAGTGCGACCAGCGAGGACTTCACGCCGGATCCGGCGCTCGACCGCCTCGCTGCCGAGCTGGAGGGTTCCCGGCACGAGGCATCCGTTGCGGCCGAGCGGCAGGTCGCCGACTGGCGGCCAACGCAACGGCATCTCTTCCTCGGAACGGTCGGGACGGCGCCGCGCATGCGTGGTCTGGGTCTCGCCAGTAGAACACTGATGCCCACGTTGTCAGCAGCCGATACCGACGGTGTACCCGCATTCTTGGAGACGTCGTCAACGCAGAACATCGAGTTCTATTCGACCCTGCGGTTCGAGGTGGTCGATCATCGGCGAATCGCTGGTGGAGGGCCCGACGTGTGGGCGATGCTCCGCCCGCCGCTGGTCGGCGGGCGTTGATGACCGCTCGACGGTGCACGAGCAGTTTGCGCATTTTCACGTCCACCAGTCGGTGAGCGTCGTTTGTATCCGGGTGCTCGCTCGGTGAAGCCACTCCGGGCGCTGGTTGTGCAGCATGGAGAGTGCACGCAGTGTCTGGCATGCGGTGAGGAATGCGGCGGTCGGTGCGTCGCAGTGCTCATGGACCGCCGCAACCACCGCCGCGACGGCGTTCGGTTCGCTGGTCGTTGGATACATCTGACACGCGAAGGCAAGGTTGACGAGATCGAAGCGCCAGTCACCGGGCCCCGCGATGTCCCAATCGAACACACCAACCACACGGTCGGCGTCAACGTGGATGTTTCGCTGATGGAAGTCGCCGTGCACGATCGTTGTTTGTTCGAGGACAACGTCCTCGGTGCGGTCGAGTACCGAGCGGAGGGTGCCATCGAACGCATTGGGAAGCGGACCGAGATCGACAAGGGCTCGTCGAGAGATGTCGCGCGCCAGCGCGTCCCATGGCCGGCGCATCCCTGAGTCGATCTCATGGCGACGTGCGAGCTCGATGAGCTGTTCGGCGTGCCCGACGCTGAACCTGAGCGGCACCCTTCCGGGCATGACTTCTTGGAGTGACCAGATGACGGCGTCGGCGGTACCGATTTCCACATAGTGCGACGCCGGATAGTCGAATTCTCGCAGCCGTGCCGCCATGGTGGCGCCTGTTGCCCATTCGGGCGCAAGCTCCAGGTCTGTGCTCGCCTTGAGTACGAGAACCACACCATTGCGGCCTTCGACGAGGGCTGCACCGAACACTGAATCGTCGAGGCGTCGAACGATTCGCAGCCCGAGGACATCGGCAGCCGTCTCGATCGCTCCAGCCTGCGTCACACGACCACTCCAGGAGCGCCCTGTTCTCGCCCGATGGCAGGCCGACGCTGCTGGTCGCTCGCCGTCGACCGTCCAAACCACATCATCGGGGCGGCCCTACGGCGTCTCGGGTTGTGGGTCGAGGGCGGACTGGGGCGTGTTGACGTCTGCGATCTCGTCGAGGAGTACACGAAACGCTCGATAGCGCTGCTTTCCCACGTGTCGTGCCCATTCCTCCTCCAGTCCTTGCAGCACGAGGGCAAGGCGATGGGTTGCCGTCATTGCCGAGGCGAGTTCGGCGAGACGACGCGGTACGCGTCGGTCCAGTGGGTCCGATTCGGAGACGAGGTAGCCGTCTCGGGTCAGTTGGGTGACGAACTGGCCGATTCCTTGTTTGGTCATGCCCACACGCTCGGCCAGTTCGGTGACGTTGATCCCGCTGTCGGGTGGGACGCTGCCGATCAGCGGAAATGTGAGGGCCGCAGCCCGTCCTCGCCGTCGGTCACGATGGCGTGGCGAACCTGTTCCATCAGAGACCCCAACGCCATCATCACATGATGCTCGTCATCCATAAAGCCACTTTACAATCATCTAGGTACTAAAGTAGGTTTTCTTTCATGAACCGTGAACTCCTCGGTGCCGCAGACGTGACCGATGCTGAGTTTGAGGCGATCGTGGCGGCGCATCTCCACGAGGAGACCGTCAGTGTCCGCGACGTTTGCGTCGAGCCGGTCGACTATGACGTGCCGGCGATCACGACGGCCGGTCTGTGGTGGGTCAGTGGCCGTGCCGCGACGTCGGCCGGGGAGGTGCCCTTTCGGATCTTTGTCAAGCACGTGCAGAACTGGTCTCGGTCGGCGCACTTCGCGGCTGTTCCACCCGAAGTTCGAGAATTCGCTGCCGCGTCGGTGCCGTGGCGAACCGAGGCGTGCATCTACCGATCTGACCTGGCTGACCGGCTCCCCGACGGCCTGTCGATGCCGCGGGCGCTTGCCGTCATCGACGTCGATGAGTTCTCCAGTGCCATCTGGCTCGAGGAGGTGCCGAGACATGTTTGGCCGTGGGACGCCGAACGGTTCACACGAGCGGCGTACCTGCTCGGTCGACTCGCCGGCAGTTCGCGCGTCGCGCCACTGGCGCAGATCGATGACCACCGATGGACCGTCCGCGACTATCTACACCTCCGCTTCGAACACCAGATCGTCCCGATGCTCCACGACGACGAACTGTGGTTGCACCCGTTGCTCGCCCAAGCATTCGGAAGCGACCTTCGCGAGCGGATGCGCGACGCGCTCGACGCCGTACCGGCGTGGTTCGAAGAACTCGCAGACGCCCCTCACCTCGTCGGTCACGGCGACGCCTGCCCCAACAACCTCCTCGGTTCCGACCGACCCGAGACGTTCGTGTTGATCGACTTCGGTTTCTGGAAACCGCTGCCGATCGGGTTCGACCTCGGTCAGCTCCTCGTCGGTGACATCCAGCTCGGCCGCCGAACCGCCGACGATCTGGCTGCAACCGACGCTCGGATCGTGTCCGCCTACATCGATGGATTGGCGGCCGAGGAATACGCGTTCGATCCGACACGACTGACACGACTGCACCTTCTGCAGATGGCCGTGTTCACCGGGTTGTCGAGCATGCCCGTCGAACACCTCGACTCGCCACCGAGCCCCGAGCTCGATCAGCTCGCAGCGTCGAGGGCCGCCATCACCACCTACTGCCTCGACCAAATCGAAGCCACCGACAACCCGATGCGAACGTGACGTCGACCCGCGCTCCGCGAGACGTGCAGCAGAATCCACGCGGTGCCCAACGTGCCGCACATCGTGCGCCACACTTCGCCGCACAGAATCCCGCCGCCCGGGCCGAGACGACCCCACGACTTCTACCCAAGCCGAGCACCCGATCAGACCGATCGCCACACGCTCGCCGGACGCTCGGTTGCGCCCGACGCCGAACTGCTCCAACTCGACTACGTGCGCAGGAGCGCTTCGGAACCGTTCCCCAGGCCGGGTCCCAGGTGTTCGACAACTCGAGCTACGCCGTGTTGAACATGGATCTCGACCGGGTGGGAGCCATCGCCGGCGGAACTCGCGCACAGCGCATGCTCGACCTCGGCGATCCGTCGATCGATCTCGCTGCGGATCGCGTCCGGCCTCGGCGTCCCGGCGACGCCGTGCTCGGCGCCGGACCGCGAGTACGGCGTCGGCATCCTCGACGCGAAAGCACGCAGAGAGACCCAGATCCGTGCGTCCGGGATCCCGCACTCGATCCTGCGCTGCGGCACCTACATGGAAGACGTCTTCGACGCCCGCAAGGAACTCCTCGACAGGAGTCGATTCCTCTTCCCGGTCACCCGGAGCCGCCGCTTCACGTACACCCGACAGGCCGACGTCCCGCGGTTCGTCGTCGATCGGCTCCTGGCCGGCGGCATCGCCACGACCGCAGCGCAACCGTCGGTACTCTGGTGCTGTACTTCGGCGACGATTCGAGTGCCGCACGAGCGGCTCCGTGCCCACGGATTGCCCACGAACGAGTCGACACTGGCCGTTACGAGACAACACCAGTCAGCACGTTGAATCGCGTCGTGCCTGCTCAGAGCACACGAAACGGCACTCGTCGATACCAGGCGGACGGTCCTGGAGGGTTTTGTAATCATGAGGTGGCGAGTTCGATCCTCGCACCTGGCTCCAGTGGAAGCGGAGTTCAGTCGTCGAGGGCGATCTCGCGGACGCGGGCGAGGAGCACTTCGAGCGCCGGGCGGTTGAGCCCGCCCTCGGGGATGATCACGTCGGCGTGACGTTTGCTCGGCTCGACGAACCTCTCATGCGCCGGACGGACCTTGGCGAGGTACTGCTCGATCACGAAATCGGCGGTTCGGCCCCGCTCCGCGACGTCACGACGCAGCCGGCGGATCAGGCGGATGTCGGCGGCGGTGTCGACGAAGATCTTCAAGTCGAATCGTTCGCGCAGGGCTCGGTCCCAGAAGACGAGAATGCCGTCGACGACGATGATCCGCGCCGGTTCCACCATGCGGACCTGATCGGTGCGGTTGTGCTGTGCGTAGTCGTAGACGGGCACGGGAACCGACGCACCGTTGGCGAGCGCTGCCAGGTGATCGTTGAGCAGTTCCCAGTCGAACGCGTCCGGGTGGTCGTAGTTCACCGCCTTGCGCTGTTCGATCGGCGCGTCGCCCAGATCGAGGTAGTACGAGTCCAGCTCGATCAGCGAGAGATGGTCGTCGCCGGTCAGCGCGGCCAGGCGTTCGGTGACGGTGGTCTTGCCGGAGCTGCTCCCGCCGGCGATCCCGATCATGAATGGTCGGCGTTGCACGCAGGCACGTTAGGCCGTGTCGGTCGGTGTCGTGAGCGTCAAGCGACTTGACCAACTCTTGACCGCGGAAAGTGGCAGAACGATTGCTCAGAGTGGTCGAGTGCCCTACTGTCCGAACGGCGGTATTGGCACCAACACCACACAAGGCGGCAATGTGTACGGCCAGGTTCTCCAAGCTGATCCAGACCACCTGAACGAATCTCGGCGCCATGAGAGCGTCTGGGCGCCACCTGGCTCGCACGCCGGCGGCCGTTCCACGGTCGGTCCCGTCGGCAACGCGTGGCCGGCGCCGAGTCGGTCGTTGCCGCACACGCCCTCAACTGCGTTCCCCCCGCCCTCGACGCCGCTCGCCGAGCCGATGCTCGACCGTCTCGGGTTCTCACCGCTCGGCCGACGCGGCATGCTCGCGGCGATCGCCGGATCGACCGTCGGCCTCGCCGTCTTGATGTCCGGCTGTGCCGACGACGCGGTCGACGAAGCCGTCGAAAAGGCCCGCGCCGACGCAACGCTTCCCGACGCGGCGAAGCTGACGCCGAAGCAGCCGAGCGCCGCGCCACCGTCGAGCGAACCGCTCGGTCCGCCGGTGCCCCGAGCGTCGCGCTCGACCGAGGTCGCACGGGCGCAGCCGACGGTTGCCCCGGAGCCGGCGGTCCCGCACCGACGGGCGATGGACCGCGGGTCGCCCCGACCGCGCCGACGAAGTCGCCCGCTCCGGCCCCGGCGCGGCCTGCGCCGGCTCCGGCGCCGGTGGCGCCCACACCATCCGCCGACCCGCCGCCGGAGGCGACGCCCGAGCCTCCGGACCGGCCCCGCCGCCCGGCCCCTCCGGCACCGGCCCCGCCGCCGGGTACTCCTGCGCCGCCCGCCACCTCCTCCCGGGCCGTCCGCCGAGGAACTCGATGCGCTGCACAGGATGCAGCTGCTCAGCAAGGTGGCGTTCTCGGCGACGCCCGACGTCGTCGCCGAGGTCGCCTCGCTCGGCGCCGTGGCCTTCGTCGACCAGCAACTCTCCATTCCGCCGGCCGGCCCGGACGGTGTCCTCACCGGCACGCACTCGCTCGACGCCGATGTCTTCACGCGGTGGATGCTCTACAACGGTCAGGACAGCAACCGCCCGGCCCGCGAGCTCCGTCAGGCCGCAGTGATCAGAGCGGCGACGCACCCCGGTCAGCTCGCCGAGCGCATGGTCGAATTCTGGACCAACCACTTCAGTACGTACTCCGGCGAAGAGGACAAGAACGTCCGCTTCGCCGCGGCGTCGGACGATCGCGACCTCTTCCGTGTGCACGCGCTCGGCAAGTTCTCCGACATGCTGCTCGCCAGCGCCCGCAGTGTCAGCATGCAGTTGTACCTCGACAACTATCGCTCCACCGGCAACCGCCCGAACCAGAACTACGCACGCGAGATCATGGAGCTGCACACGATGGGTGCCTCCAACGGCTACGACGAGGCCGACGTCGAGCAGGCCGCGCGGATCTTCACCGGATGGGGTCTCGTCGGTCGCCTCGACACCGACGGCCTGGCCTTCGAATACCGGGCCGACCGGCACTTCACCGGGCCGTGCGAGGTCACCATCGTGCACCCCGACGGCTCCGTCAACACGTTCTCCACGCCGGCACGGCCCGGCGGCGTCGGCGGGGAACAGGACGGCATCGACTTCGTCAACTTCCTCGCCCGGCGTCCGAACACGGCCAACTACCTGGCGACCAAGCTCGTACGTCGCTTCGTGAGCGACGACCCGCCTGCTTCGCTCGTGGCGTCGGCGGCCGCGGTGTACCTCGCCAACGACACCGCCATCGCTCCGGTGATGCGTCACATCCTCACGAGCCGAGAGTTCATCACCAACCAGGACGCGAAGGTGCGCTCGCCATTCGAGCTGCTGGTGTCGATGATCCGCTCGACCGGTGCCACGATCGACCGCAGCTTCCTGCCGACGGCGGACCAGCCGGCCACGAGGACGATCAGCGATCATCTGGACCGACTGGGTCATTCGATGTGGCAGTGGTCGACGCCGGACGGTTTCCCCGACAACCGCAACTTCTGGATCACCACCAGCACCACCTTGCGACGGTGGGAACTCGCCGGACGATTCGGCAACCGGACGTTGAACGGAATCGGGGTCGATCCCGCAGCGCTGCTCCCCAGCCCCATGCCGCCGACGATCGGTCTCGTCATCCGGGCACTCGCTGCCCGCCTCGGCATCGTGATCACGCAGACCGACGTGGCGGCGATCTCCGAATTCCTGAGCGTCGCGACCGACACTCCGGTCGCCGACGTCCGCCTGACCGAGAACCTGGGCGACGTCATCGGCCTGCTGCTCTCCATGCCCGCGAATCAATACCGTTGACCACAGGAGTCGTCATGCCGTCAGTCACCGCATCCACGTGCACGTCGTGCGCTCCGCTCGAGCGCCGGCGGATCTCGCGCCGTGCCGTCCTCAAGGGCGCCGGCGCCGTCACCACGGTCGCGGTCGCGGCGCCCGGTTGGGGCAGTGCCGCATTCGCGTCCAACGCCGCAAACCGAGTCGGCGACGTCGTGGTCAACATCTTCCTCCGCGGCGGCATGGACGGTCTGTCGATCGTTGCCCCACTCGACGAGGATGGTGGAGCCAGCCTCCTCGCCGCCGCCCGTCCGACGATCAACGTCGATCCGGCCACGCTGCTGCCGATTCACGAGAACTTCGGCCTGCATCCCGTGATGTTGCCGCTGATGGGTGTGTTCAACGCCGGTCAACTCGCGGTTCTCCCCACCGCCGGCTTCCCGAACGGTGACCGCAGCCACTTCGCCGTCCAACGCAAGATGGACGAGGGCCTCGACAACGGAGCGGTCGGCTCGGGCTGGCTCGCTCGCCACCTCGACAACACGCCGTCGGCGCCGCCGACCGGCCTGCGAGCCGTGTCGCTGCCGAACGGCCAGCGCAGCCTGTCGGGATCATCGGTCGCCGTGACCTTGAACAGCCCCGACACCTTCCGTGTCGACGGGTTCAGGAACAACGGAATGAGCGGCGCGATGGTTCGCGCCGCGCTCCAAGACCTGTACCCGGTCGACGCCGGCAAGGTGGTCAACGCCCGGGCTCACGAGGCGCTGACGGCGCTCGACGTGATCAACAACGCACCCACGTCACCGCCGGCCAACGGAGCGGTGTACCCGACCGGCGGTCGTGGTCGCGGCCTCGGGCGCGTGCTGGCCGACGTCGCCGAACTGATCCGTGGCGACGTCGGTCTCGAGGCGGTGGCCACCGAGGCGAACTTCGGCTGGGATCTCCATGACAACTTCGGCAACCAGGTCGACGGTCGCCAGGCCCAGAACCTCGGTGCGCTGGCCGAGGTGCTGGCGACGTTCGCCCAGGATCTCGGCGAGAACCTGAACCGGGTGACGGTGGTGTTGATGACCGAATTCGGTCGCACGTTCCGCGAGAACGGCGGCCTCGGTGTCGACCACGGACGCGCGAGCACGATGTTCGTGATGGGCGGGGGCATCCGCGGTGGGATGTACGGCGAGTGGCCCGGACTCGAGGCCCAGAACATCGACGGCAACGCCCTGCGCGTCACCGTCGATTACCGCTCGGTGCTCGCCGACATCCTCCAGTACCGGCTCGCGACCGCAAACATGGGTGCCGTACTGCCGGGATATGTCGACACTCCCGACAAGCGCCTCAACCTTGCGATGCCATTGACGCGGTCTGATCGACCGACCGCGGCGAGTTCTCGACGACCGATTCGACGTCGAATACGACGGTCGGATCGTCGTCCGATCGGCGGGGTGCTTGTAATTTGCACCGCGTTGCGGCCAACCTGTGCAGTGATGCTCGACGAACGCTCCGCCGCCATGCTCGATTTCGAACGGGCATGGTGGAATCACGACGAACCGCGTGACCAGGTCATCCGCGCGCGTTTCCAGTGTTCGCCGGAGGAATACCATGCGGAACTGACCAAGGTGCTCGACGACCCAGCCGCGATGGATCACGACCCGCTCGTGGTGCGTCGACTCAAGCGGCTGCGCCTTCGGGCCCGCAAGGCTCGTCTCGACGGCATCGCGTCCACCGGGGCAGGAGAGGGAGCGCACGCATGACCAACGAAGATCCCAACGCACCGACCCAGGGTGCTCCGGCCCCTACCCGCCGGTCACCCCGCCAGGGGGTCGGCGGCTCGCCGATGGGTTCCACGCTCAGCATCGTGCTCGCCGTGGTGGCCGTCGTCGTCGGCTTCCTCATCCTGAACAACATCACCAACGACAACGGCAGCTCGGACGGGAGTTCGGCGGCCGACACCACGGTGGCGATCACCGTGGAGACCACGATCGCCGCCGAGACGACCACGACGGTGCCGCAGATCGTGACGCAGGGGGCAACCGTCGTCGTCGCCAACGCAAGCGGTGTGCCGGGTTCGGCCGGGCGCATGTCTGCCGAACTCGCCGGAGCGGGCTTCACCATGGCCGAGCCCACCAATGCCACGTCGTCGCAGCTCGAGCAGTCGGTCGTCTACTACGACCCGAACAACGCCGCCGCGCAGGCGGTCGCGACATCGGTCGCTCAGCTGATGGGTGGCCTCGCTGTCGAGACCGTGCCCGCACCGCCACCCATCGAAGGTGAAACCCTCGGTGACGCGGGTGTTGCCGTGATGCTCGGCACCGCACAGGCCGACAAGACCCTCGTGCAGATGTCGCCGGCCACCGCCGCCGACGGTCACGGCTCCGCCCGTGGCAGGTGCGACCGACACGACGACGCCTGGAACCACCACCGGCTGACGCGACGTCGGCTGATCTAGCGGCCGGCGGTGAACCAGTCGGACACCGCACGCTCGATCGCGTGTTTCGGCTCCCGGAAGGCGATCTCGTCACCGACGAGATCGACGAGCGACAGCACCTCGAGATCGTGGACGTCGGTGCCTGTGGCGACCGACCCGACGACGGCGAGGACGGGAATCCCCATCTCGGTGGCGATCGACTCGACACCGCCGACGACCTTGCCGGCGAAGCTCGTGGCGTCGAGCTGGCCCTCGCCGGTGATGACGAGGTCGGCGCCGTCCAGGTGGTCGTAGAGGTCGAGTTCGTCGGCGACCAACTCGAACCCCGGCAACAGCCTGCCGCCGAGTGCCGCGAGCGCGCCCCCGAGCCCACCTGCCGCACCGCCGCCGGGGATCGAGCCGACGTCCGACGTCGAAGTCGTCACGGAACATCTGCACGAGTCGTTCGAGACGTCGGGTGAGCATCTCGACCTGAGCCGGTGACGCACCCTTCTGCGGGCCGAAGACAGCGGCGGCGTCGATGAACGTGGTGGTGACGTCGCAGGCGACGAGGAGCTCGACGCGCTTCAACCGGGCGATCGCATTGATCGCTCGAATCGCCCCGAACCCTCCGTCGGTCGTGGCCGATCCACCGAGCCCGACGATGATGCGTCGTCGCTCCGGCGTCGAGTGCGTGATCGATCAGTTCGCCGGTGCCCGTCGTGGTGGCATCCATCGGTCGTTGCCCTCCGCGCCACCCACCAGGGTCAGCCCGCTGGCGCGGGCCATCTCGATGACGGCGGTGTTCTTCGAGAGCCGCCAACCTGCCTCGACCGGATCGCCGAGTGGGCCGGTCACGATCGTCGTGCGGTTTGCTCCGCCGAGTGCGTCGAGCAGGCCGTCGCCGCCGTCGGCCATCGGCACTTCCACGCAGTCGACGCCGAGTTCCCAGCAGGCATGGCCGATCGCTGCGGCGACATCGGCGGCGCGACTCGCAGTTCCCTTGAACTTGTCCAGCGCGGCGACGACTCGTCGGATCGGACGGCGGACGGGCACCGCATCGACGCTACTGGTCCCTCGTCGTTCCTGCACGCTCGATTGTCGACCATGTCGCTCAGGAATCACGCCGATAGCATCGAGCGCATGGCAGTGACCGTTCGCATCCCCACCACCATGCGCCCCCTGACCGGTGGCGACAAGCAGGTGTCCGTCGAGCCGGGCACGCTCAGCGAGATCGTTGCCGCCCTCGAGGCGGCCCATCCCGGCCTCGCCGACCGTCTCGTCGACGACGACGGTGCGCTGCGCAAGTTCGTGAACATCTTCGTCGACGACGACGACGTGCGATACCTCGACGGGCTCGACACCAAGGTCCTCGACGGCATCACCGTGTCGATCATCCCCGCCGTCGCCGGCGGCTGACCACCGACCACACACGCCCAACATCGGTTTGCGTGACAGTTCGGTTGGGCCGTCCCAACGGAAGTGCAACACAAACGGTCCGGTGGGCTGCTGGTCGGGCGGGCTGGTGATCGGGTGACCTGGTGCGGTCTGCCAGGCTGGCGGGATGACGGTGCGCGTGGAAGATGTCGGTGCGGTGCGGGTGATCACGATCGATCGACCGGAGGTGCGCAATGCCGTCGACGGGCCGACGGCGAACGTGCTGTACGACGTCTTCGTCGACTTCGACGGTGACGACTCGGTCGCCGTCGCGGTGCTGACGGGCGGCAACGGCACCTTCTGTGCAGGGGCCGACCTCAAGGGCATCTCGTCCGGTCGAGGCAACTCGGTCAACGACGATCCGGCCGACGAGATCGTCGGATCGCTCGGACCCATGGGGCCGACCCGACTCCTGCTCGACAAGCCGGTGATCGCAGCGGTCGAGGGGCACGCCGTTGCGGGCGGACTGGAGCTTGCGTGTTGGGCCGACCTCCGTGTCGCCGCGTCCGACGCCGTCTTTGGCGTGTACTGCCGACGATGGGGAGTACCGCTCGTCGACGGTGGCACGATCCGGCTCACCCGGCTGATCGGTCACTCCCGCGCGCTCGATCTGATGCTCACCGGACGAGGCGTCGACGGGGTCGAGGCAGAACGCATCGGTCTCGCCAATCGGGTGGTCGAGCCCGGTCGAGCGCTTGGTGTCGCCATCGAACTGGCCGCCGAGATCGCCGCGCTCCCCCAGATCTGTCTGCGCTCGGATCGTCGGTCGAGCTACGACCAGTGGTCGCTCGGGCTGGGCGAGGCGCTCGCGAACGAGACCGGCCTCGGACGCGCCACCATCGCCTCCGGCGAGACCCTCGCGGGCGCCCAGCGCTTCGCCGACGGTGCCGGTCGCCACGGCCAGCGCGCCGACAACTGAGTGTTTGCGTTGCACTTCGGTTGGGCCGCCCCAACCGAAGTGTCACGCAAACCGGGAGGGGGCGCAGAGGGAGTGGCATTGAGTGGCACCGAGGAGTGGCGGGCGGGGGCGACTGGTTGCGGGATTAGCAGTCGCCGTCGTAGAGTGCTAACCGGCATCGACTGGGCCTTCCGGCGATGCAAGACACATCGAACACGTCCAACGGAGGACACACAAGATGGCGAAGATGATCGCATTCGACTCCGAGGCTCGCCGAGCACTCGAAGCCGGGATGAACCAGCTGGCCGACGCCGTGCGCGTCACGCTCGGCCCCAAGGGTCGCAACGTCGTGCTCGACAAGAAGTGGGGCGCTCCCACCATCACGAACGACGGCGTGTCGATCGCCAAGGACATCGAACTCAAGGATCCGTACGAGCGCATCGGCGCCGAACTGGTCAAGGAAGTCGCGAAGAAGACCGACGACGTCGCCGGTGACGGCACCACCACCGCCACCGTGCTCGCGTGGACCATGGTCCGCGACGGCCTGCGCAACCTCGCTGCCGGCGCCAACCCGATGGGCCTCAAGAGAGGGCATCGAGGCCGGTGTCGCCGCCGCCGTCGAGTCGATCAAGGACATGTCGATCGAGATCGACTCGACGTCGCAGATCGCCCAGGTCGCCGGCATCTCGTCGGCCGATCCCGAGATCGGCGAGATGATCGCCGAGGCCATCGACAAGGTCGGCAAGGACGGCGTCATCACCGTCGAGGAAGGCCAGACCTTCGGCATGGAGATGGACCTCGTCGAGGGCATGCGCTTCGACAAGGGCTACCTCTCGCCGTACATGGTCACCGACACCGAGCGCATGGAGGCGTCGTTCGACGACCCGTACCTGCTGTTCGTCTCGTCGAAGATCTCCACGATCCGCGACCTCATCCCGATTCTCGAGAAGATCATGCAGACGGGCCGTCCGCTCGTGATCATCGCCGAGGACGTCGACGGTGAAGCGCTCGCGACGATCGTCGTCAACAAGATCCGTGGCACCTTCAAGTCGGCCGCCGTCAAGGCCCCCGGCTTCGGCGAGCGCCGCAAGGCGATGCTGCAGGACATGGCGACCATCACCGGAGCCCAGGTCATCAGCGAAGAGGTCGGGCTCAAGCTCGAAACCGTCACGCTCGACCTGCTCGGCGAGGCCAAGCGCGTCATCATCACCAAGGACGAGACCACCATCGTCGAAGGTGCCGGCGTCGAAGACGACATCAAGGGCCGGATCAACCAGATCAAGGCCGAGATCGAGAACACCGACTCCGACTACGACCGCGAGAAGCTCCAGGAGCGCCTCGCCAAGCTGACCGGCGGCGTCGCCGTGCTCAAGGTCGGCGCGGCCACCGAGGTCGAGCTCAAGGAGAAGAAGCACCGCATCGAAGATGCCGTGTCGACCACCAAGGCCGCCATCGAAGAGGGCGTCGTCGCCGGCGGTGGCGTCACGCTGCTGCGTGCGCGTCGCCGCGGTCGACAAGGTCGCCGAGACCCTCGAAGGCGACGAGGCCACGGGCGCCCGCCTGGTGGCCGACATCGCTCGTCGGGCCGATCAAGCAGATCGCCGAGAACGCCGGCGTCAACGGTGGCGTCGTCGATCGCCAAGGTGCTCGAGATGTCGGGCAACGAGGGCTACAACGCCGCCACCGACGTGTACGAGGACCTCGTGAAGGTCGGTGTCATCGACGCCGCCAAGGTCACCCGTTCGGCGCTGCAGAACGCAGCGTCGATCGCGGCGCTGTTCCTCACGACCGAAGTCGTCATCGTCGACAAGCCGGAGAAGTCCGCCGGCATGCCGATGGGCGGCGGAGACATGGACTTCTGATCCCCGTCCGGCTTCCATGCGCCTAGCCTGAGGGCATGCGCATGGAAGCTGGTCTGGCCGTCGTCCACCTGTTCGGCAAGCCGACACCATCACTCGATCGCGAGGCCGTCGTCGCGGCGGTCAAGGCTGCCGAGGCCGACGACTGTCAGGTGATCACCGCGGCGATGCTCGGCCACAAGGCCGACGTCGCGTTCATGGCTCTGGCCCCCGACTGGGCCACTCTGCGCACGTTGCAGACCGCCCTACAGCACGCCGGGATCGACATCGTCGACAGCTACGTCTCGATCACCGAGGTCAGCGAGTACGCCAAGGGCATGCCGGAGCACATGCTCCAGGCACGTCTGCACCCGCAGATCCCGCCCGAGGGGCTCAACGCGTTCTGCTTCTACCCGATGAGCAAGAAGCGCGAGGCGCACGCCAACTGGTTCGCCACGCCCTACGACGAACGCAACGAGATGATGATGGAGCACGGCAAGAGCGGGCGCACGTTCGCCGGCCGCGTCGCCCAGCTCGTCACCGGATCGACCGGGCTCGACGACTACGAGTGGGGCGTCACACTGTTCGCTGCGAGCCCCGACGTGATCAAGGACGTCGTGTACACGATGCGTTTCGATCAGGGGTCGGCGCTCTACGGCGAGTTCGGGGCGTTCTACGTCGGCTACCTCGACTTCATCGAGAACGTCCTCTAGCCCGGCCGGCGCTCGGCGTCAGAGACCGACGGTGACGACGCGATCGAGCCTGTCGCGGCCATCGGAGTCGTACACGAAACGGTCGAACAACGCCCGGGAGGGGTCGCCAGTGCGGGCGATCTCGGTGAGTCCCGACGGGCCGTTGTAGTCCACGTTCTGTCCCGCATCGATGGCGGCGACGCAATCGGCGAACGTCCGACACACCGACCCGCCGGAACTCACCACCGCGATCTGCGGCGGCGATGTCGGCCGGCGCGTCGCTGTCCGGCGCGAACTGCGGCCAACGCGAGGAGATTGACGCAGTCGTAGGCATTGGCGGCGAACAGCCCCGGTGGATCGAACGGCGCAGCGGGATCGGCTGACTCGGCCTGGGGTGCCAGTCCGACGATCTTGTTGCGCAGGTCGGCGTCGAGGCCGGCGATTCGCTGTGGTGTCGCCGGATTGCGCATGGCGTCGTTCACCACGACGGAGTCGAGAGCGCTCGTGTCGAGTTCGCCGAGCGTCTCCAGAAATCGCGTGCCGTCGTCGTCGCCCGCCAGCACGATCGCCACCTGCGCGCCCGAATCGAGGAGTTGGCGTGCCTCGCCGGTGAGGTCGTCGTCGCGATCGTTGAACGTGATCCTCGCGCTGACCGAGATCGAGCCGTTGGCCATCGCCGCCTCGACGCTGTCGGCGAAATCCTGGCCGTAGGAGTCGTCGATGTGGACGATCGCGGCCTGCAGAGCGCCGGTCTGGTCGGCGACGTCGGCGATCGCCCGCGCCTGGAGTGAGTCGCTCGGCACCGTGCGGAAGAACAGCCCGCCATCGGGAAACGCGTCGAGCGCGAGCGCACTTGCGGTCGGCGAGCACGCCAACTGTTCCCGACGACACGATCTCGCCGAGCGTGCTGAGCGCGATCGTCGACGACCCGGGCCCACGATGACGTCGACGTCCGTCGGCGAGCAGCGATTGGATCGCGGTGGTCGCCGAGCCGGTGGTGCTGCCTTCGTCGGCGATCACCGAGCGCACCGGGACGCCCATGCAGGCCACCGGCCGCGTTGATCCGGTCGATCGCCAGCTCGGCTGCCGACACCATGGGCGCGCCGACGACCGTGTCGCCCGTCGGGAGCAGGATGCCGACCACGAGGCGTCCGTCGCTGTCGGCCGGGGGCGCGACCGTCGTCGTCGTCGTGGCGACCGGGGTGGTGGTGGCCGTCTCGCCTCCGCTCGAACAGGCGGCGGCGCCGAGTCCGGCCGCCAGGGCAACGGCGAACAGGCGGCGGGCATGGGTCACGACGATGCAGCGTAGAAGAGGTGGCTCGCCCGAGGTGGGCAGGGGTCACCAGACCGGCACGATCTATGCTCTCGACATCGATGCCACCGACGATGCCCTCGAAGTCGAAGTGTCCACGACGACGTGTCCGCTCCGGAGCGTCGTGATCGGTCTCGCCGTCGACATCCTCACGTGAACAAGCTCAGCCCGGCTGCGGCCCGGCGGGTGGAGCGCCTGGTGGAAGCGGAGGCCCGGGTCGGTCGATTCGGACGCGAGTACTGCCGGGTTCTGGCCGAACTCACCGACGACTGGGTGATCGAACTCTTCGACGAGGCCATGCGGACGAACCCGCCCAAGTCGGGGCGCGTGGCGATCTTGGCGATCGGCGGCTACGGGCGCGGTGAGCTCGCACCGGGCAGCGACCTCGACCTCCTGCTGGTCCACGATGCCAAGGCCAAGAAGGTCGCACGGGACATCGAACCCACCGCCAGCGCCCTGTGGTATCCGCTGTGGGATTCCGGTGTCAAACTCGGCCACGCGGTGCGCCGGATCGACGAGCAACTCGATCTCGCCCGCACCGATCTCGATTCGGCGACAGCGTTGATCACGGCGCGTCCGCTGGCCGGTGACGACCAGCTCGCTGACGACGTCGTTGCGAAGGGCCGCTCGCTCTGGAAGTCGAACGCGTCGAAGTTCCTCGGCGAGCTCCGCGAGCGGGTGCGTGAACGGGAGCGGTCGGCCGGCGAGGTCGCCTACCTGCTGGAACCCGATCTGAAGGACGGCCACGGTGGCCTCCGTGATGTCCAGTCGCTCTGGTGGGCGCAGGAAGCCGGCCTCGACCTGCGCGCCGAGGACCTCGTCGATCTCGGCCACTGTTACGACGTGCTGTTGCGGGCGCGGGTGTCGCTGCACCGCTCGACCGAACGCGCCGGTGATGTACTCCGCCTCGAAGATCAGGACGCAGCTGCTGCGGCGGGAGGCTGGGTCGACGCCGACCACATGATGACCGATGTCGCCGACGCCGGACGGACCGTGGCCTGGCTGTGCGAGGAGAACTGGGGTCGGACCGTCGTGGCCCCGGCACAGCCCGACCGGGCGGTCGCTCCGGGTGTCGTCCTGCGCAATGGGGAGATCGAGTTGGCGGCCACGGCCGACCCGGCCGCCGACAGCACGCTCGTGCTTGCAGACCGCGGTTGCCGCTGCTCGCCACGGCGCTCGCATCGGCCGCACGACGCTCGATCGACTGAGCGACGATGTGGTCGGGTGGCCCGGTTCATGGCCGGTGGGCGCCACGGCTGACCTGATCGCACTGCTGCTCGAAGGGCATCGGGCGGTGCCCGTCCTCGAGTCGCTCGATCGACGCAATCTCGTGGCGCGGCTGCTTCCCGAGTGGGAGCCGGTGCGTTCGAAGCCGCAGCGCAACGCCTACCACCGCTTCACCGTCGACCGGCATCTGTGGGAGACCGCCGCCAACGCGGCCGCTCTCGTCGGTCGCGTCGCACGTCCCGATCTCCTCGTGCTCGGTGCCGTGTTCCACGATCTGGGCAAGGGGTACCCCGGCGATCACACGGTCGTGGGGATGGAATTGATGCGCACGATCGGCCCGAAACTCGGGTTGGTCCACGCCGACGTCGAGGTGCTCGTGACGCTCATCGAGCACCACCTGCTGCTGCCGGATCTGGCGATGCGCCGTGACCTCACCGACCCGGCCACCATTCGTCAGGTCGCCAACGCGGTCAAGACGGTCGAGGTGCTCGACCTGCTCCACGCCCTCACCGAGGCCGACTCGCTGGCCACCGGCCCGTCGGCGTGGGGCGACTGGAAGGAAGGGCTGGTCGCCGAACTCGTCGCCCGGGTACGTCATGTGATCGGTGGAGGCGACGTCGCCGAGGTGACGTGGCGGCTCTTCCCCGACGCCGAGACCCTCGCGGCGATGGCGATCGGTGAACTCGACATCTCCCGACGTCACGATGTGATCACCGTCGTGAGCCCTGACGCAGCGGGCAACTTCAGCCGCATTGCCGGGGTGCTCTCGTTGCACGGACTCGACGTGGTCAGCGCCCAGGCGCACTCCGACGAAGGTGGCATCGCTGCGTCGCAGTTCCGCATCGTGGTGCCCGAGAACGGCCTCAACTGGCGGGCGGTGAAGGCCGATCTCGCCCGGGCGCTCGCGCATCAGCTCGCGATCGAAGCGAGGTTGGCCGAGCGCGCCCAGACCTACCGTCGACGGCGTCGCACCCAGGCCGCGGCACCCGGGCCGCCGTCGGTCGTGTTCGACGACGAGGCGTCGAGCAACGCCACCGTGATCGTGGTGCGCGCCGTGACGAGGGTCGGCATCCTCCACCGCATCTCGAAGGCGATCGGCGAACTCGGCCTCGACATTCGCCACGCCACGGTGCAGACGATCGGAATGGAGGTCGTCGACACGTTCTACGTGCGCGCCAACGATGCGTTGGTGACCGATCCCGCATATCGCAAGGAGATCAAGCGGGCGTTGCTCCACGCGGTCGCGTGACGACACGCTGATGCCGTAGCGTGACCGGCGTGACCGTGAGTGGGCGCGACCTGGCGCGATGGAGCGAGACGTTGGCGGCGATTGCCCGTACGGGCATGGGGTTCACCGAGAACCTGTACGAGCGCGAGCGCTTCGAGGAGGTGCTGCACGTCGCCGCCGACATCAAGGCCAGCGCTCGCGAACTCGACGACGAAGTGGCCGTGCAGCGTGAGACCGATCACTTCGTGCAGGAGTGGATGGAGTCGATCGGCGAGGGCGTGCCGGGCTACGTGACGCCGAAGGTGGCAGTCGGGGCGATCGTCGGCAACGAGGCCGGAGAGATCCTGCTCGTCCAGCGCAAGGACTCGGGGATCTGGCTGTACCCGACCGGCTGGGCCGACGTCGGCTACTCGCCTGCCGAGGTGGCGGTCAAGGAAGTGAGCGAGGAGACCGGCATCGAGTGCGAACCGCTGCGGCTGCTCGGCGTGGTCGACGGCCAGCGCATGGGGTTCAGCCGCTTCGGGATGTACATGCTGCTGTTCCACTGTGTCGCCACGGGCGGCGAGTTGACTCCGCATCCGCTGGAGACCGCCGATGTCGGCTGGTTCGCCGCCGATGCGCTTCCGGAGGCGACTGCCGGAGCGCAATGGTGGGGACCGATGGCGTTCGCAGCGATCGGCGGTGCCGAGTCGCCGGCCACGTTCGACGCGGTCCGGTCAACCCATCTGGCGCACCGACTGAGACGCGGGGTCTGACCCGGCGTCTCGTTCAGTCGGGGTCGCGGTCGCGGAGGAACTGTTCGACTTCCTCCACCAGGGCGTCGGGGTCGACGGGCGTGTCGCTCGCCATGTCGTCGTCGGGCTCGTCGTCGCTCAGCTGTTCGAGTCTCGACAGGTACTCGATCATGTCGTCGTCGTCGCCGATCATCGCGGCGACTCGGGCGTCGTAGTCGGAAGCCTCCAGCGCGAGTCGAGCGAGCGGGGCCGGAGTGCCGATCATCGAACACGCCCGCTCGACGAGCGCGAGGGCTGCCTTCGGCGACGGGATCTGCGACGCGTACCCGGGCACCGCCGCCCACAGCGATGCGGTCGCCATGCCGGTGCGATTGAGATGGTCGTGGAGGACGCCGACGATGCCGGTCGGGCCCTCGTACTGGGAGCGGCGGAGTTCGAAGCGCTCGATCAACTGGTCGTCGGTGGCCGTGCCGATCAGGGGGACCGGCCGCGAGTGGGGCACGTCGGCGAGCAGTGCGCCGAGCGAGATCGCCATGTTGACGCCGAAGCGATGCGCGATGCCGTCGATCTGCTCGCAGAACAGTCGCCACCGCAACGCCGGCTCGGGGCCGAGGACGAGAATCACGTCGGTGCCGGGCAGCGACACCGACCACACGCCGACCGTCGGCCACACGATCGATCGATGGTGATCCTCGTCGAGTCGGACCGATGGCCGAACGGTGGCGAAGTCGGTGAAGGGTTCGGGGTCGATCTCGGCCAGCGGCGTGCGCTCCCCACGACTCGATCATCGTTCGCAACGCGCTCGACGCGGCGTCGCCGGCGTCGTTCCAGCCGGTGAACGCGGCCACGAGCACGGGTCGGTTGAGGTTGGGCTCTGCCAGCCAACGGACGTGCTCGGTTCCCACGGCGAACACGCTATCGGTGCCAGGCGCTAGCGTCAGCGAGTCGTGAGCGAGACCCCCGGTGATCCATCGTCCTCCGTCCGCATCGAGCGCGCCGAGCGTGTCGACGACGAACTCGTCGCCGCGTTCGAGCGGTTGATCCCGCAGCTGTCGTCGTCGTCACCGGCGCCCTCGGCCGAACACCTCGGCGAGCTCGTGTCGAACCCCGACACGGTGTTGTTCCTCGCCCGCGTCGACGGCCGGATCCTCGGCAGCCTGACGCTGGCCTTCTATCGCATTCCGACGGGGCTCAAGGCGTGGATCGAAGACGTCGTCGTCGACGGCGAGGCGCGTGGCCATGGTGTCGGTGCCGAACTGAGTCTCGCCGCGCTGGCCGAGGCGAAGGCCCGCAATGCGAAGAACGTGAGCCTCACCAGTCGCCCGTCGCGGGATGTGGCGAATCGCCTGTATCAGCGCATCGGGTTCGAGGCATACGACACGAACGTCTACCGCTACACGTTCTGACGGCGAGGAGTCAGGCCTGGGCTCGGCGGAGATCCTCGGCAGCTTGGCGTACCTGCCAGTCGCGATCTTCGAGCGCCCGGTCGATCGCGGCGTCCACGTCGTCGCCCTCGAACGGGGCGAGCGCCAGGACGGCACGGCGACGCACGGCCGGCTTGTCGGAGCAGGCGGTGATGATCGTCGCCACCGCTCGTTCGTCGCCGATTGCTCCGAGTGAGGCGACGGCCGCCTCTCGCACGAGGGCGTCGTCGGCGCTCGACGCCAGCGCGATGAGCGTCTCGACCACGGCGTCGCGATTCGACTCGTGCTCGCCGCACGCCCATGCGGCGACCTCCACCACCCGCGGATCGTCGTCGCCCAGTGCGGGAACGAGGTCGACGTCGCGATGGCGAGCAGCGACTTCGCAGGCGCGCCGGCGAACGGCAACGTCGGGGTCGGCGAGCGCCGCGCGCAGCTCGTCGTCGGTGAGTGAGCCGAGCCGTTCGAGTGCGCCGATCGCAGCGGCACGCACCGTACCGTCCGACGCGATCAGGCCATCGCGGGCGACGGCAGTGTCGCCGGTGTGACCGGCGATCGTGACGGCACGCCGGTCGGGGCCGGTCACTTCTTCAGCAGATCGGTCAGGGTCATCACGAGCATCCCGGTGCCGAAGGCGATGACCACTGCGGCAACGGCGCCGATGACGATCGCGATCGCGGATCCGGCCACCGCCGCCATCAGTCGCCGCGGGAGGCTCGGACGCTTGTAGAGCGCCGTCGTGGTCTCGGCGATCGGGATCGGTTCCCGTCGACCACGCATGAGTGGTTCCCCGCGTGGTGTTCGCGCCGTCGCTCTGGCATTCTTTCGCCATCCGGCCAAGACGAGCGCCACCATGGCCAGGCCGGCCATCCATGCAGCCGAAGTAGTGAGATCCGTGACCGACACGACAACCGACATCGTAGTGAACCGCCCCCGCAATCGGTGGTGGGCGTGGGCACTGGCGACCGTCGGCCTCCTCACGCTCGCCCTCATCGGGGTGGCGTCGCTGCTGCCGTCGAGCCTCGTGTCCGACAAGGAGAACGAGCGAACGGGCGAGCTCGAACCCACCCCCTACGCGCTCACACCGGCATCGGCCGATCCCGTGAACGACCGGATCGTGTTCGGCGAACTGCCCGACGACGTCGATCGGTACGAGCCTGATCACAACTTCGTGTTCGTGACCGTCACGGCGCCGAACCAGTCCGCGCTGTCGTGGTTCGCCGGTCGCGACGATCCCGCAGTCGACTTCCTCACCGAGGAGGACAAATTCGGCGCCCGGACACCCAGCCAGCGGCGCGAGTTCAACCTGCAGATGATGCGGACCGCCGAGCAGGAAGCGCAGTACGTGGCGCTCACGAAACTCGGCTTCGATGTGGAGATCAGTGCCGGCGACGTCATTGTCCAAGACGTGCTCTGCAAGGTGCCATCCGACGATGGTGGCGACTGCACGGAGTGGTTCCCGTCCGACGAGCAGATCGACCCTGCCGACCGGATCATCGAGGCCGACGGGGTGGCGCTCGAGTCGGTCGACGACCTCAGCGCAGTCCTGGCCGACAAGCAGCCGGGCGACGAGATCGACCTGCTGATCGAGCGTCCGGGTGAGGGCGAGGAGACCGTCACGGTGGAGCTGTCGGCGTCGCCCGACGATCCTGAGCGCACGATCATCGGATTCGTGCCGTTCGACACGAGGGCGATCGATCTGCCGTTCCAGGTCGACATCAACACCGGCGACATCGGCGGTCCATCGGCGGGCCTGGCCTTCACGCTGGCGCTGATCGACGAATTGTCGCCGGGATCGCTGACCGGTGATCAGAACGTCGCGGTCACGGGCACGATCGATCTGAACGGAGACGTCGGCGCGATCGGCGGGCTGCCACAGAAGGTGTCGGCGGTTCATCAGCGAGGGGTCCGGGTCTTCCTCGTACCTGCCTCGCAGTCGGAACTCGAGACCCCCGAGGGCCGCCAGCGGCTCGAAGACGCCGGACGCGGGGAGGTCGAGATCATCCCGGTCGCCACGCTCGACGAGGCGCTCGCCGCCCTGGAGAAGCTGGGCGGCGATCCGCTCGTCGCCGTGTCGTGAGCGGATTCGCGCCCTGCGCGCGCTGATTGCCACCATCTGAGGCCACGCACTGCGTAGCGTTGTCGCATGGCCATGTCCCTCTCCCGACCCGACCCGTCGTCGCCGGCGTCGGTCGCCGATGCCGGCTTCAGTACCAGTCGCCGCGGGTTCGACCAGGCTGAGGTCCGTGACTTCCTGCGCATGATCGCCGCGGAGCTCGGCCGACTGCAGGAACGAGAACGTTTTCTCGAGCGCGAGCTGCGAACCGCCCAGACCAATCCCGACCTCAATTCGGCGCAACTCGACGATGCCACGCTGACGCGGCTGTTGGGCGAGGAGACCGCACGGGTGTTGACCACGGCACGCGAGAGCGGCGTCGAGATCCGTCAGAAGGCCGAGCAGGCCGCCGCGCAGATGCTGAGCGAGGCCGCCGAGGAGGCGGGCCGCATGCGCGAGGAGGCCGAGGTCGAGGCGTCACGTCGGCGCGCCGATGCGGCGTCCGACGCCGAGGCCGAGCTGTCGATGGCCAAGCAGCAGGGCCGCGAGATGGTCAACGAGGCGCGGGCGTACCGCGAGCGTGTGCTCAGCGAACTCGCTCGCCGCCGTGAGTTGGCCCGCGAGCAGATCGAGCAGCTGTTGCTCGGCCGCGATCGCCTGCTGCAGTCGTTCGAGCGGGCCCGCCTCGTGGCCATCGACGTGGTCGCTGAGCTGCAGCCGCTCGGCGAGCCCGACGAGTACGTGAACCTGGCGCCCACGACGGGCCCGGTGCCGGTGATGGTGCCGAACTCGCCGCGTCCGGCGACTGCCGACCTCGATCGGGCGAGCATCGATCCCGACGTCGCCGTGCCGGCCCCGGCGGTCGAGGAGATCACGGTCGAGGAGATCACGGTCGAGGAGATCACGGTCGACGAGGACGATGATCTCGTCGCCGATGCCGAGGTGGAGATCGCCGGCGTCGACGTCGAGGAGATCGAGGCCGAGGTCGAGGTCGATGCCGTCGAAGACGACGACGATGATGATGACGATGACGACGTGGTGGTCGATCTGTTCGCACGCCTGCGGGCCGAGGCGGTCACGATCGAACCGGACGACATCGAGCAGGACGACATCGAGCAGGACGCGGAAACCGCGGAGCTCGACGAGGCGGAGGTGCCCGACGAGGCGTTGCTGCTCGACGAGGCGACCGACGAGGTCGAGGCGCTCGACGACGACATGGTGCTCGACGAAGCCGCCGAGCCCACGCCGTTCGAGCAGCGCGACGCCGACCTCACACCGATCATCGTGGGGGCCGCGCGCAAACTCAAGCGTGTTCTCGCCGATGAACAGAACGAGGTGCTCGAGGCACTGCGACGCAACGAGCCGGTGCGAGCTGTCGATGCACTGCTGCCCTCGACGGGCGATCACATCGCTCGCTACAGCGGCGCCATCTCCGACGACCTGCTCGCCGCGGCGCACGCCGGTGCGGCGATGGTCGCCCCGACGGGCTCCGGTCCGTTGCGCAAGGCGGAGACGAACGCCGCGACGAACGCGGCCGACGACGTGCTCGGCGAGTGGCTGGTCCTGCCGTTGCGTGAACGTCTCGAGCGCTGCGTGCTCGACGGCGACGGCGACAATGCCGGCATCGGCAAGCGGGTCAGGGCGGTCTACCGCGAGTGGAAGACGCAGCACATCGACGAACAGCTCGACGACGTGATCCGCACCGCCCACGGACGCGGCGTCCTCGCGGCGATCGGCAAGGGAACCGATGTGGTGTGGGTGTGCGACGACTCACGCCAGGGGTGCTCCGACTGCGACGACAACTCGCTGGCCGGTTCGATCAAGGCCGGTGAGGCGTTCCCGACGGGGCATCTGTGCGCTCCGGCACACATCGGGTGCCGATGCATCTTGCTTCCTGCCGGCCGTTAGTGTCTCGCGCCAATGCGGCGTAGTTCTGAGGTTTCTGTCGATCGGCCTCGGCGCCGTATCTCCGGTCGTGGTGTCATCATCGTGGCCGGTGGGCTGTTCTTGTTCGTGCTCATCTTCGGACGAGCGATCGCCCGGTTCTACGTCGACTACCTCTGGCACCAGTCACTGGGCCGAGAGGATGTCTTCTGGGGTGTGATGCAGGCCAAGGTCACCCTGTTCGCCATGTTCTTCGCTGCGTTCGCGGTCATCGCCGGCCTGAACCTGTGGATCGCCGACCGTGTCGCACCCGTGTCGTTCCCGGCGAATGTGCATCCGTACGTCGAGCGGTTCCACGACGTGTTCGGCCATCGCCTGCGTCTCGTGCGCTACGGCATCGCGCTCGTCTTCGCCCTCCTGCTGGCGCTTCCCGCCGTGGCGTTGTGGCAGGACTGGCTGCTGTTCCGCAATGCGCGTGAGTTCGGTATCGCAGACACCCAGTTCGGAGCCGATGTCGGGTTCTACATCTTCCAGTTGCCGTTCCTGTCGTTCGTGCTCAACTGGTTGTTCGCATCGCTGATCGTGGTGCTGCTGCTGACCGCGGCCGCGCACATCCTCAATGGCGGCGTGGTCTTCGTCTCGCCGGTTCCGGTGGTACGTCAGGCGACCAAGGCCCACCTCGCCGTTCTGCTCGCCGTGCTCGCCGTGGTGAAGGCGGGCGACTACTGGCTCGATCGCTACGCCATCACCAACACCGAACGCGGCATCGTCCAGGGGGCCACCTATTCGGTCGTCAAGGCCCAACTCCCGGCGATCATGCTCCTGATTCTGATCGCGCTGCTCACCGCGGGGCTCTATCTGTCGGTGGTTCGGAGCGGTTCGTTCCGGCTGCCGTTGATCGCGTCGGGGCTGTGGCTCGTGGTGGCGATCGTCGGCGGACTCATCTATCCGGCGGTGGTGCAGGCGCTCGTCGTCAACCCGAACCAGGAAGTGCGCGAAGCGCCCTACATCGAACGCAACGTTGTCGCCACGCGCGCTGCGCTCGGGATCACCGACGTCGAGGTGCGTTCCGTCGACTTCCAGCCGCTGACGGCCGCCGACGTCGAGGCGAACCTCACGCCGTTGGCGAACGCTCGGCTGCTGAACCCCGCGCAGATGGAAACCCGATTCGTGGTCGATCGCGGCGAGGTCGCCGGGCTGACCATCGACGACCTCGACGTCGACCGATACGTGCTCGACGGCGACGCTCCCGAACAGGTGCTCATCGCCGCGCGCGAGTTGGATCTCGGCGGGGTCACCAACAAGAGCTGGCAGGGACTGCACCTGATCAACACCCGCGGATGCGGGCTGGTGTTGGCGCCGACCGGTCGGGTGCTCGAGAACCAGCGGCCCGACTATCGCACCGTCGACCTCGATCGACCCGAGCTGTACTTCAGCCCGACGCTCAGCGGGTATGCGATCGCGAACACCGACTCGTCCGAGCGGGAGTGTTCCGAACCCCACTCCTACGAGGGCACCAACGGTGTGGCGATGAACTCGTTCACCCGCCGGGCGGCGTTCGCACTCGCATTCCTCGACTACAACGTCCTGGGCGCCGGGGCGGTCAACGACGACTCGCAGATGCTGTGGGTACGTGGGGTCAACGACCGCCTCAACAAGCTGGCGCCGTTCCTGTCCTACGACGCCGATCCGTATCCCGTGGCCGTCGACGGTCGAGCGGTCTGGGTGACCGATGCGTACACCACCTCGAGCCGGTATCCCTACGGGCAGCGAATCGGCGACGTGCAGCGCTCGAGCCAGTCGGGTCTGTCCGATGGCGACAATTACGTCCGCAACAGCGTCAAGGCTGTCGTCGACTCGTACACCGGTGAGGTCACCTTCTACGTGATCGACGAAGCGGACCCGGTGCTGAGGGCCTGGCGTGGTGCCTTCCCTGACCTGTTCACACCGGTCAGCGAGATGCCCGAGGAGCTGCGTCAGCACCTGCGGTATCCCGAGGATCTGTTCCGCATCCAGACCGACGTCTACTCGAAGTACCGCATCGATCCGGCCCTGTTCTTCCAGCGCGACGGCAACGCGTGGTCGGTGGCGCAGGCGCCGGGAACCGAGCCGTCACAGCTCACGTTGGCCGCTGCCGGACCGGTCACCGCCGATGGCACCAACACCGCGGCCGAGAGCACCTTTGCCACCGAGGCCAACACCAACCGATTCATCCCGTACTACTCGATGTTCGACACCAGTCCGCCCGGGTCCCCGGCCTCGGAGGAGTTCGTGATGCTGCGGCCCTTCGTTCCGTTCTCGTCGAACGACGCCCGCACCGAGTTGCAGGCGTACATGACCGCATCGAGCGATCCCGACAGCTACGGCAAGCTCACGACCTACGTCGTCGAGGATCCGTCGGGGAATCTTCCCGACGGACCGATTCGAGTCGCCGGCCAGGCCGAATCGACCGAGGCGATCTCGCGACGGATCTCCCTCGACAATGTCGGTGACGGTGGCACGCAGGTCCGCTTCGGCGATCTCCAGATGATTCCGGTCGGCGACGGGCTGATCTACGTTCGCCCCTACTACGTGTCGGTGCCGCAGAACTCTGCTGATGTCTCGTTGGTCACCGAGTACCGCGCCGTCATCGTGTCGTACAACGACCGCTCGGTCCTCGAGCCGACCATCACACAGGCGTTGGCCCGGTTGTTCCCGGGATTCAGAGGAGATCTCGGCGAGCAGATCGCGCAGCCGTCCGAACCCACATCGGGGTCCGAGCCCGACCCGGCCGTACCGGGCGCTTCGTCCGGGGAGGATCCGGCAACGCTGCTCGGCGAGGCCGACGCGTTGTTCGCCGAGGCCGACGCAGCGCTCGCCGAGGGCGACCTGGGGCTCTACCAGGAGAAGATCGACGAGGCCCGCCAGCTCATCGAAGACGCCGTCACGATCCTCGCCGGTCAGCCCTGACCGACGCACCAGTCGGGGCCGGCATGCCGGTGACGATGCAGGTGACTCGTCAGGACGCGCCGGGGCGGCGGAGGCGTTCGGCGAGTTCAGCCAGATCGGCGCGGAACTGGATCTCGTAGCGGGCCTGCTCGGCGGCGAGTTTCTCGGTCGTGTCGAGCACGTCGTCGATCGCCGCGTCGAGCCGTTCGGCGAGGCGGGCCTCGATCTCGGTGGTGTCGGCGTCGACGGTCTCGTCGTCGACTCGCTCCTGCACACTGCGGCGGTTGAGTTCGTCGATGTCGCGACTCAGCTCGGTCAACTGGTTCGCCAACTCGGTCGACACGCCGGTGACCCGTGCGTCGACCGCGGACATCCGCTCGGTGATCGCCGTGAGCTGCTCGCGTAGCGTGGCGATCTCGGACGCTGCGGTCTCGTCGTCGGCGGTCAACACCGTCAGTTCGTCGATCTCGGCGAGGCGGACCTGGGCAGCGTTCATCTGCTCGGTGTGCGCAGCCACGGCTGCAGCGAGCGTGTCGAGCTGCAACGCCATCTCGTCGAGGCGGTCGTCGTGCTCATCGGTCGTCGACGGGGGAGGGGGAGGCGAGATGCTCGCGGGCGGAGGGGGCACCGGCGTCGGTGCCGGGGGCGGCGCGGACATCGGGGTGTTCAGGCGGTCGGTCAGTTCACGCAGACGCAGGTCGAGGTCGTCGACCGCCATGAGCCGCTGATCGAGACCAGCACTCGACGACGACAGCGTGGCGAGCCGCTCGCCCATCAGCTCGACGCCGCGGTCGAGCGCACCGAGACGAGTGTCGAGTTGTCCGGTTGCCCCGTCGAGCGTGGCGAATCTGCTGTCGAGCGTCGAGTTGAATTCGTCGAGAACGCGGAGTCGGGTCTCGAGGTCGATTCTGGCCTGCTCGCTTGCCGCGAGGCGCTCCTTGAGGGCTTCGAGCTCGGCGTGGACGTCGACCTCGGGCGCCGTGTCGGCGGCCTTCGGCGAGTGGTCCTTGCGTTTCTTGCTGAAGAGTCCCATTCATCCTTCGTTCGCTCGGCCCTGCACGCAACGTACCCGACTACGGTTTGCGAATCATGGCTTCCTCCGCTGCGCACCAGATCCACCTGTCCGAATCAGAGATGCCGACCCAGTGGTACAACCTGATGGCCGATCTCCCCACGATGCCGCCGCCGCCACTGCACCCCGGTACCCACCAGCCCGCAGGGCCGGACGACTTCGCTCCGCTGTTTCCGATGGCCCTGATCGAGCAGGAGATGACGACGGAGCGCTACGTCGACATTCCCGGCGGCGTGCTCGACGTGTATCGCCTGTGGCGGCCGAGTCCACTCTTTCGGGCGCGGCGTCTGGAGGAGCTGCTCGACACGCCGGCACGGATCTACTACAAGTACGAAGGCGTCAGCCCGGCCGGTTCGCACAAGCCGAACACCGCAGTGCCGCAGGCGTACTACAACCATCAGGAAGGCATCACGAAGCTGACGACCGAGACCGGCGCCGGCCAGTGGGGGACCGCCCTGGCGTTCGCGACTGCGCAGTACGGGATGGAGTGCGAGGTCTGGCAGGTGGCCGCGTCGTATCGCCAGAAGCCGTACCGCAAGACGATGATGGAGGTCTGGGGTGCGACCGTCCATCCGAGCCCGTCGCCGCTGACCGAGTTCGGGCGATCGCTGCTCGCCGAGGATCCGGATCATCCGGGTTCGCTCGGGATCGCGATTTCCGAAGCGGTGGCGATGTGCGTCGCCGATCCCAACGCCCGCTATGCGCTCGGCTCGGTACTCAACCATGTGCTGATGCATCAGACGATCATCGGCGAGGAAGCGCTGCTGCAGTTGGCCAAGGTCGACGAAGTGCCCGACGTGCTCGTCGGCTGTACCGGCGGCGGCTCGAACTTCGGTGGGCTGGCGTTTCCGTTCCTGCGCGAGAAGCTGGCGGGCAAGATGAATCCCGTCATCCGGTGTGTCGAACCCGCGGCGTGCCCCACGCTGACGAAGGGCGAGTACCGGTACGACTTCGGTGACACGGCCGGCATGACGCCGCTGATGAAGATGCACACGCTCGGCCATACGTTCATCCCCGAGCCGATTCACGCCGGGGGTCTGCGATATCACGGCATGAGTCCGTTGGTGTCACACGTCTACAACGAGGGTCTCGTCGAGGCGATCGCCATCCCGCAGCGTGAGTGCTTTGCCGGCGCCCTGCAGTTCGCCCGCACGGAGGGGATCGTGCCGGCTCCGGAGCCGACCCATGCGATCGCCGCCGCGATCCGTGAGGCGCTGGCGTGCAAGGAGTCGGGGGAGGAGAAGGTCATCCTCACTGCGTTGTGCGGCCATGGCCATCTCGATCTGGCGAGCTACGAGAAGTACCTGTCGGGTGAGATGGTCGACTACGACCTGCCCGACTCGGCCATCGCCGACGCCATGGCCAGCGTCCCCGTCATCGCCTGACACCGCTCGCCCTCATTTCGGTTTGTGTTGCACTTCGGTTGGCACGTCGGTTTGAGTTGCACTCCGGTTGGGCCGGCCCAATGAATTCGCGTCGCAAACGTGGTGGGTGCGGGGTGGTGGGAGTCAGAGGGGGAGCGCGTAGATCTCGGCGTCATCGGTCGGGTGGAAGCCCATGCGCTCGAGGTACTTGCGATGCGTGTCGGTCGAGCCGTAGCTGCGGACGGTCGCGATGCCGTCGCGTCGGAACACCTCGGCCCCGCGGCCGAACAGCCAGCGACCGAGGCGGGAATCGCGATACGGGCCGAGGACGTAGTCGAGGTCGATCGTCAGCGTCGAGCCGCTGCGGCGACCGATCAGCAGTCCGGCGGGGAGACCGTCACGGGTGAGGAGCCACGATTCGATGCCGCCGCGATCGGTCAGCACGAAGTCGGGCTGGAAACGGTGGATGTCGATCAGGTGGAAATCGATGAAATCGCGAAGGAACGGGGAGTCGGCCCGGATGCGCGAGACGCCGAGGTCGAATCCGGCGGGCGTGCCCGACGCGAACTCCTTGCGCAGGAACCACACGTTGATGACCATGATCGCCGCATTGGTGATCACGATCGGCGCCGACTCGATCATCAGCCCGTAGATCGCGAACGTGATCGAGCCGAGCAGCGAGATGAACCGCAGTCGCACGACCGACGTCATCGTCAGCGAGATCACCACCAGCGCGGACGCGAGGTAGCCGACGAGCGCTTCGGGCGTGAGTTCGAACACGGTCCGAGGCTAGTGAGCGGCGTCGCGGTGCTCGTCGATCGTCGCCGAGGCGACGGGCGAAGCGGCGGGCGCGGGCGTTGCCTGGCTGTGCACCACGACTGCCAGCGCCGCGATGACCACTGCCATTGCCGCCGCCTGGATCGGCGACACCGCCTCGCCGAGGAACGCCCACGCCATGATCGCCGAGAAGACCGGAATCAGGAGGGTGAACGTCGAGCCGACCCAGAGTGGAATCCGCACCAGTGACCAGTTCATCATCGCGTGGCCGATCAGGCCCGAGCTGACGGCCATGACGATCAGCAGCCCCCAGTTCGACAGCGACGGCCACGTCATGTCCTGTCCGAATGCGAGCCCCAGCGGCGCGCAGATGATCATCGTCCACAACGCCGTGCCCGCCGTGAACTCCGTCGGCGTCATCGTCTTCTTCGAGTTCTTCGACGTGATGAAGTAGGCGCTCCACGAGAGCATCGCGGCGAGCGCCAGGAGGTCGCCGACCCAGTCGTTGCCGGCGTCTCCGGCCGACGAGACGACCACGACGATGGTTCCGCAGAGAGCGACGAACGACCACAGCACGTTTCTCATGCCGATCTTCTCACCGAAGAACTTGGCGGCGATCACGCCGACGACGATCGGTTGCATCGATCCGATGATCGTGGCATTCACGACGCTGGTGAGCTTCACCGCCGAGAAGAACAGGGCGATGTCGGCGCCGAGTGCGATACCGCCCCACAGCGAGTCGCGCATCACCCGCGGCCGGAACGGCGTGCCCTGCGCGTACATCCACACGATGATCATCACGGCGAAGAACAGGAACCGGTAGAAACCGATGGCAAGGCCGCCCATGTCGATGTACTTGGCCAGGATCGTGCCGGTCGACCATGCGCAGACGGCGATGCCCGCCCCGATGAGGCCGCGTGACAGGTCCTTGGCGTCGGCGGCTGCCGCGCTGGACGTGTCGGCGGGCGTGGCGGTCACGCGCGCAACGTAGCGGGCGAGCGCGCTCGACAATGCCATTCTGGGCCGATGGCACAGCACCCGACCACCGGCTTCGATCTCGATCAGACCGACCTCCTCCTGAAGACGACCAAGCAGGTTCGCAAGCGTCTCGACCTCACCCGCCCGGTTCCGTACGCGGACCTGCTCGAGTGCATCGACATCGCCAGCCATGCTCCGATGGGTGGCAATCTCGAACGCAACCGGTGGATGATCATCGACGACGCCGACACCAAGGCTCAGATCGCCGAGTACTTCGCCGCGGTCGGTCGGCCGTACCTGGCGATGAACGCCGAGGTGCGCGCCGACGATCGCAGCACGAAGGTGATCGACTCTGCGACGTTTCTCGTCGACCATCTCCACGAGGTGCCGGCGCTGGTGCTGGCCATGCGGCTCGACCGTGTGCCCGACGGATCGTCGACCGGTGCCTACGCCGGGTACTACGGCTCGGTGCTCCCCGGCGTGTGGAGCTTCCAGCTCGCCGCTCGATCGCGGGGGATCGGATCGGCGTGGACGACGTTCCATCTCGAGCACGAGGCCGCGATCGCCGAGTTGCTCGGCATCCCGCCCAGCGTCACGCAGGTCTGCCTCCTCGCGGTCGGCTACTACACCGGCGACTCGTTCAGCCCGGCTCCCCGCCGCCCCGCCGCCGAGGTGACGTACCTCAATCGGTGGAAGCAGCCTGTCGAGTAGTTCGACGAGTCGTACTGACGAGAGGCGAGGTGACGACGTGACCGACCAGCAGCTGCTCGCGGCAGCGATCGAGCAGGCCCGGATCGGTCGGGCCGAAGGCGGGATCCCGATCGGGGCCGTGCTGGCGGTCGACGGCGAGATCGTGGCCGGCGGACGCAACCGGCGGGTACAGATGGGCTCAGCGATCCGCCATGGTGAGACCGATGCGTTGGAGAACGCGGGACGTCTCCCGGCGACCACCTACGCCCGAGCGACGATGTACACGACGTTGTCGCCGTGTCACATGTGCACCGGGGCGATCCTGTTGTACGGAATCCAAAGGGTGGTGATCGGCGAGAACGAGACCTTCATGGGCGCCGAGGACCTGCTGCGAGCGCACGACGTCGAGGTCGTGAATCTCGATTTGCTGGAGTGCAAGGACCTCATGGCCGACTTCATCGCCGAGTTCCCGTCGCTGTGGAACGAGGACATCGGCGAACCCGGCTGAGTCGACCCGTGGCATCACCCGGTTGTCATCGGGCAGATCCGGGCGTATTCTGACATCTCACTTCGACGCGGGGTGGAGCAGTTCGGTAGCTCGTCGGGCTCATAACCCGAAGGTCGCAGGTTCAAATCCTGCCCCCGCCACCATTTGGAGTCCCGGCCCATGTGGCCGGGACTCTGCCGTTTTCGGCGGAGCCCATGCTGAACGTGTCGTAGCGCTGACCGGTTGTGTCGATGCGCACCGCCGGCTGTCCTCTCGGATGCGATGGACATCACCTCACCGCGAGAACATGGAGATCGACATCCAGTGATCGCACGGTCCAGGGGATCCGAAACATTGCGAGAAGCGCGACGAATCTCACAGCTTCTCCAACGGACCCGTTGAGGAGTCCGGTCACCTGGGATCGCTCTCGATGGGGGCGGCTGCGTGTTTGAGCACCGGATCGACCACGTCGATCCAGCGCTGCATCGCAGCGTCGACGCCTGCCCGATCCTCGGTCGCCAGGAGGTCGAGCAGCAGTCCACGAACCACTGCGAGCCCAAGGCGTGCCAGTGATCGTGCTTCAGCTTCGGGGACGCCGGTCGACATCAGCTGCTCGGTCGCCGGACCGAGCCAGGATTCGACGATTCCGTCGAGCAGGTCGCGTGCCGGCGGTTTGCCATGTAGACCCTGGACGTAGACCTCGAAGAACAGGCGCTCGACCGGCCACATCGTCGGGTCCGAGATCTGCTTCCACCACGATCGCATTGCCTGTTCGAACGGAACTGAGGCGTCGGCCACCAGTTCGGGGAGCGCAACGACCTGTCGTCGTTCGACCTCCTCGACGATCGCCACCCACAGCCCGTCCTTCGAGCCGAAGTGATGGCTGAGCATCCGATGGCTCGTCCCGAGTTCTGTCGCCAATCGCCTCAACGAGAGATCACTCAGACCATGCCGACCCACGTACTCGACTGCTGCGTCGAGTAACCGCTGTCGCTGTTCCCCGCTCACCGAAACGAGTGTACCAGATGGAACAAAATATGTGTACCGTATGGTACATGCCGAAACCCGTCACCGTCTCCATCGACGTTCCCCAAGACCCCCACTACGTCTTCGACTTCCTCGATCTCATGGCCAATCACGAGCAGTTCAACGACCACCTCATGCGTGACTGGGAGCTGTCCGGTCCGGACCGCGGCGTTGGCTCCAGAGCGATCGTGCACACCAAGGCCCTCGGCGTCACCGATGTCGTCGAGATCGAGGTGGTCGATGTCGAAGCACCCTCGCGGATCGTCGAACGCAACGTTGCGCGCAACGCAGGTCGCACGGGGCAAGGGACCTACACGCTCACGGAACGACCCGATGGCGGCACCCATATCTCCTTCGAGTACCGCTGGATCGTGACGCCGACCATCGATCGCCTCACGTCCCCGCTCGCCCGCGCGTTCATCAAGCGGAACAACGCGACCGCCATGCGCAGGCTCGCCGGAGCGTTGAACGGTGCTTCCTCGCCGGCAACCGGGATGGAGACGCTCTGATGCCCACGTCGACTCCACCTCCTCACGTCGCCCGTCACGGCTGTGGAGTCGTGCTCGCGGCGGGCCTGCTCACGGCCGCCCTCGGACTCACTGCTTGCGCCACGGGTGAATCCTCGGGCGCCGGAATCACCACGCTGCCCCCTCCGGCGATCTCATCGACGTCCGTTCCCCTCGAGGTGCCTCCCACACAACCGACGACGACAGACCTCGACGGCACCACGACGACCATCGAGGTGGATCAGATCCCGATGGAGCACATCGAGATCGACGACGGCACCTACTCGTCCGTCGAAGCGATGGCCGCGGCTGCGCAGCTCATCATCGTCGGCGATGTCGTGGCCGTGACCACGCTGGGACGACCGGATCAGGGGAGCGACGCACTCCCCGATGAGTACGTTGCCGTCCAGGTGCGCCCCGTCGAGAAGCTTGCCGGAGCGTCGATCGACAGCATCGTGCTCCCGTGGAGGGCGTATCGAACCGACGCTGACGGACACCGAGTTGCCCGGTACATCACCAATGGCCTCGCGACTCCAGCACCTGGAAGTCGCGTGCTGATGTTCCTGACTCCCTCGGACCCTGCGTTCACTCGGTTGCTCGGTGGCGTGCCGACCCACCAACTCGTCAAACTCGACGGACTTGCATACGTCGAGGGCGACACCGTCATCAGCGGCGAGTCGAATTCAACCGTGCTCAACGGACTCCTGAACAAGACGATCACGGAACTCCGCGAGGAGATCACGGCTCGGTGAGGTGGCGCTCCCTCCGCATGGTCGCACGGCTCGCACCCGTTGCCTGATGCGGCACTACTCGAAGCGCTGCACCCGTTGCCGGTGGTTCGTGCGGTTGTCGCCGTCGATCCCTGTCTTCTTGGTGCCCTTGACCTCGTTCACCTTGGCGTCGTTTCCGGTGACCGGTTGCGCCTCGATGCGCGTCTCTCGCTCGAAGGCGTGCGACTTGTCGGTGTTGCGGTAGTACCGCCACGACACGAAGTAGACCCCGCCCGCACCCGCGGGCCCGAGGAGGAGCAGCCACGCCGGACCGCCACTGTCCTCGGCCGCGACGAATGCCGCAGGAGACACCACCGATGCCAGCTCGGTCAGCAAGATCGCGATCATCCGGCTGCCACCAGGATCGCGATCGCGATGCCCTCGATGACAACGCCGACGGCCAGCGCTGCCGCGAGCAACCTCGGATGCGACACCGGAACGCTGCCCATGACCTCGCCCGTCCGGCCGTTCACGGCGATGTAGTGCACCATGCCCTTGCCGCCAACTTCGTGGTAGTAGGAGTACAGCCAGACCGGCAGGTACATCGCCACCCAGCGCGTGCCGTGCACGTCGAGGCGCTCGCGTTCCCAGCGCACGCCGCGGTCGTAGCGATCGACACTCGACTGCGACCTGCGACCGCGCGATCGACAGCAACTGGTCCTCGACCACCGGTACCAGGTGGTCGACGTCCTGGTCGCGCTTCTCCGAGGTGAACCCGGTGAGGTAGCTGGCGTTCCACTTCACCGCGTTCTCGGTGTCGAACGGCAGGATCGTGTTGATGATGTTGTTGGTGTTGACCGACGAGTTCATGTTCGCCCGCTCGGCCGACGACTCGATCGTCAGATCGTCGACGGTGAAGTCGACGTGCCGCTGCACCTCGTACACGTCGGCGTCGTAGAAGGTCTCCTTGTCGTCGCCGGATGCCCCGCGTGTACTGCCGCGTCTCGATCTCGCCGCGGCCGGCGATGTCGGCACTCGCGTTGCCGTCGACCACCATGTACGGCATGTAGACCCCGACGATGTTCTCGGGCTTGAACTCACGCAGGAACGCTCGATCGGCGAACAGGCGTCGCTTGCCGGCGAACGCGTCGGATCCTCGCCACCGCGTCGTCGTGGGTGATCTTGAACGGCAGCACCGCGTCGGGCACCGCGCCATTGGGCACCTGCTCGTTGATCGTGAGCACGTGGCGACACCAGTGGCAGCGAGCGCCCATCTGTTCCGCGGTGTTGACGACGACCTCGGCGCCGCAGCCGGCGCACTTCATGGTGATCAGCGAGTCGATGCCGGTGTCGATGTCGGAGGCGCCCGAACCGATCGTCGTGCCGCGCAGCTCGGTGAGGTCACCGTTGGCGATCGTCTCGTCGATGCGAGCCTCCGACCACTCGTGCCGGCAGAACAGGCAGACGAGCATGCCGGCGGACGGGCGCAGCTGGATCTCGGTCGCACCGCACTGGGGGCAGCGGTTGACGCCGTCGTCCAGCCGCTCGTTGCGGGTGTCGATGGTCGGGTCGGCCGTCGGGTCGGCTGTCGGATCGATCGGGGTGTCGAGGGGAGGTGGCAGGTCGCCATCACCCGGAGGTGGCAGGCTCGTCATGTCAGTCGTCGCACGGACTCAGAGTCCGAGCACCTTGTTCTTGGCGGCGTCGTAGTCCTCCTGGGTGATCAGACCGGCGTCGAGCATCTCCTTGAACTTCGTCAGCTGCGCCATCGGATCCTCGGCGCGGGCGCTGCCGGTGCGCGGGCGCGGGTGGGGGTGCCGCGGCGGCAGCGGCGGGCGGCGGCGGCGGCGTGCTCTGTCCACCGATGCCGGGTACCGGCTGCTGCAGCCCACCGAGACCGGTCGACCCCCGAAGCCATGCCGAGGCCGACCAGGCCGGCGGCGCCGGTGTTCTGACCCGCTGCCTCGAAACCCGAGGCGACCGACGCCTGCAGGTTCGAGTTGCCCCGAGCGCCCGAGAGTGCGTCGGCGCGCTGCACGTTGCGGAGCAGTTCGCGGGTCGTCTCGTCGTACTCGATCGAGATGATCGCGGTGGCCACGATCTGCAGGCCGCGCGCCGTGCCCCACTGGTAGTTCTGCTCGACGGCCGCCGACAGGCTCTGGGCGAAACCGATCGAGTCCTGCTGGATCTTGGTGATGCGGTTGCCCTTCGCCGGATCGTTGGTGTACATCGAGAACGCCGGGGCGAGCGAGCCGACGACCTCGTTGAACAGCTGCGACGCGGCGTCGTTGTCGAGATCGGTGAAGTCGAACACCTGGCCCGGCTCGAGATACTTCGCCGGCACCCACGCCTTGATGAACAGGATCGGGTCGACGATCTTGAGCGTGTAGGTGCCGCGGGTGACCGCGCCGACCTGGGCGTTCATGTAGGCGTCGTCCCAGTAGATCTCCGACTGGGTGCCGAAGCGGTTGTTCGGCAACTCCTTCAGCGTCACGAAGTAGGCACGCTGCTGAGCGCCCGGTTGGCCGCCGAACTTGAAGCGCTCCCACGACGTCTTGATCAGCGGGCTGACGATGCCGTCGCCCGCGAAGATCGACTGGGAGTTCTGATCCTCGCTGTTCCACTCGTACGCGCCGGCCTCGGCGGCGAAGCCGGTGATCGCGCCCTGTTCCATCAGCACGAGGCCGTATCCCTCGGGCACGACGATGCGGCTGCCGTTGGTGATGATGCTGTCGGAGCCCTTGGTGTTCGAACCGCGGCCGGCGTTCTGCTCCTGTTTCACTGCAGCGAACAGCGCGGCCGTCGGTGCCAGGCCGTCTGGCACCGTGTAGAAGTCCTTCCACTGATCGGCCAACGTGCCGCCGATTGCCCCGACTGCCGCCTGAATGAGCCCCATAGGTCCGATTCCCCTTTACTTCGCCCGGTGGTGAGATGGTCACCTTAATGATGTCTGGCATCCAACCCTGCGACGTGACACCCCGAGCCGCGTGCGCCGATGCCGGTTGGAGGCCGGGGCATCAGTTCAGTCGCGAAGCAGTTCGCGAACGTTCAGGAACAGCAGCGCGGCGGCGGCGAGCCCGAGCAGAACGGCGACCACGAGTTGCCAGTCTGCGAGGAGCGCTCCACTGAGTGTGAGCACGAGAGCGCCGACCACCATGAACGCGACGACCAGGAGGGCGAACCGCAGCAGTTGCTTTCGCGCCAGGGCCTCGAGGGCGAACAGCACGATGACGGTTTCGATGGCGATGCCGTCGACGTCCCATCCGGGCGCGAGCACGATGATCATCACGACGACCAGCACGACCGAGGTGCTGACAGCGGACCAGATCGCGAGCACTCGCCGTCGGCTCGTGGTTTCGGTCGGGAGCGGGATCCGACGGTGACGGAGGTGATCGTGCGGACCCACGACGGCCGGCGGCCGACCCAGACGATCGCCCAGCAGGAATTGCTGATCGCGCAGGGCGACTCGTTCTGTCGCGAGGGCGACGAGCCCCGCGTCGTCAGGAGCGCTCACGTTCTCGCCGCCCGCGACCACTGCTCGCTGGGCGGTCTGATGTTGCTCGATGTGAGCATCGAGCCGTTCGACTTCCGCGTCGAGTTCGTCGAGGCGGGCCTGCAGTGCATCGGCGGCGGCCGCTGCGTCTGGCGCCACCTTGCGCAGGCCCGCCCATCCGACCGGATCTCCCCACGAACCACGGACCATCGTCGAACGTTCGTAGCGGGGCCCCGCCGGTCCTCGTTCGCCACCCAGCGGATCGCGGGTGTCGTTTCCCCACAGTCCTCGGTACTGCATGACCCACGGGGTGGTCTCATCGATCACGACCGGCTCCCAACCGCGCTCCTGACCGGGCCCGATGGCAACGCCGTCACCGCGGGCGTAGTCGATGTACGGGATCGACAGGCCGGAGTGTTCGACGTCGCGTGTCCACGGGAAGAACAGGTGCGAGATGCGGCGGGTGAGCTTCAGCAACCGGGCAAAGGCAGGGACGTCGTGGGTCGTGAGGTACTCGCCGGCGAGGTACGCGCCGCTGTGCGAGCCCAGGCCGGCGTGGACGATCGGGTGCTCGCCTTCGATGGTCAGGTCGGGGTCGTCCCAGCGACGTCGGAGGTCGTCGCCGACCTCGTCGTGTGCCGACGACACGAGCCAGACCGGGCGCAACTCGTCGTGCTGTCCGGCGAGGTAGATCGTGATCTGTTCCCAGTCGGCCTCGTGGTCGTTCACACCGAAGACGCGGCTGCGCCAATCGTTGTAGGCGTAGAAGAACCAGTACTGCAGCACCGTGTACCCGCTGTCTCGCACGACGCGCCCGTAGTACGGGTGGCGATCGGGTTGCATCCCGGTGCGGTACTGCGTTTCCGCGGCCGCCTCGGTGCCCGACGAGTTGCGACCACGGAAGATCAGACTCGCCCGGTTCAGCGCGTCGAGGCCGCGACTGAACACTCCGACGCGCGCGAGACGGCTGGCATCTTTGAAGCGGGGCCGGGCGCTGCGTACCCGCCATTTCGCGACCTCGATTCTCGTGAACGGAGAGTCGACGAAGCGCAGGTACTGCCCGGGACGAGGGTGGTCGGCGCCGAACTCGACGAGCTGTTCGATGGTCAACGACCCCTTGGGTGCGACGACAATCCGTTGGCGGTCGGGGCCGTGTTCGAGGAGCTCGCAGCATCGCACGTAGTCGTCGACCGACGCGGGGAGGAAGAACTCGCCCTCGGTGAAGCGCAGGATCGGTTCGAAGCGACGAAGGAGCGACAGGTCGCGGGCGTCATCGGTGGAGCCGTCGTCCGAGTCGCCGACCATCAGAGGTACCGGTTCCGTTCCAGCCATCTCAGCGAGAAGAACCCCCAGATCGGCGGGGTGTAGAAGGTCGAGAAGCGATACAGCATGACGGCGGCGAATGCAGCCTCCTGGGGGACCCCGAAGGAGGTCAGTCCGAAGATCAGCCCTCCCTCGGTGACGCCGACGCCGCCGGGGACCGGGAGCAGACCGGCGAGCAGCGAGACCGCCATGTTGATGAACAGCAGTTCGTGCAAGGCCAGTGAATACCCGAAGGACTGCACGAAGACCCCGAGCGCGAGCGCGAACAACAGCTCGGCGACGAGGTTGCCCCCGAACAGCATCACCAGCCGTCGCATGGATCGCAGACCCCGAAGCACGGTGAAGGCCTCGTGAACGGTCCGGCGGACCCCACCGAGCACATATCGGCGCAGGCGGGGGATGACCAGGATCACCAGCACGGCGACGGCGAGCACCACTGCCAGCATCCATGCGATCCGCACCGCTGCGGAGGCCGGACCGCCGACGTCGACATCGAGCGACAGTCCGCCGAACAACAGCAGCGAACCCAGGAGCAACGCCTGCACGATGAAGCCGCTCACGCCGTCGAGCGCGCCGGTCGCCACCGCTGTGGCCGGCGGAACCCCCTGACGTTGGAAGAATCGCACGTTGACCGCGATCCGTGCTGCGGCCGTGGGAATCGCGAGGTTGACGTACGAGATGGCGAGCTGGAGCGCGTAGACAGGACCGAGGGGCAACGCAACGGGCGCGGCCCCCAACGTCGACACGGCCTGGGCGACACGGGGAAGTTGCGCCACGACGAAGCCGATCACGACGAGCCACCACGCGGCGTCCTGCAGCGAGTCGAGAAACGCCTCCAGGTCGAACCCGGCAAGTGCCGACAGCAGCATCACGATCGCCAGTGCCGGCAGGGCGACCCGTACGACGGACCCGAAGGTGAACCTGCGCATCCGGATCAGCGGGGGCGCCTCGACACCCGATGCCTCTGCCACATCGGTGCGCAGCGCGTCGAGGTCGACGTCGAGGACCTTCATCATGCGTCGCTGGTCGGCGGTCAGCGCCGTTGGTTGCAGGTACGGGAGCAGCCCCTCGATGGCCTCGACGGATCTGTGCTCGACCAGGCCCTCCAGCGCCACATCCCGTCCGACGAGTCCGATCGAAGTGATGAAGAGCTGCGCATCGTCACCGTGCCGCTGGGCGGGCGTCGGCGCCACGGCCGCTCCGCGGAAGTGGACGAGACCGAGGTGACCGTCGTCGATGACGAGAAACTCCTCGTCGAGTTGGCCGTGTACGAGTCCGTTGTCGTGCAGGGTGGCGAGGAGCTGCCAGAGCTCGCGGAGCCGTGGAAGCGCATCGGCGCCTGTGAAGACCGGGTCAGGGGCGGCGTCGACCTCGCGGAAGCGGTCGGGCTCGACCAGCAGCGTGCCGCTGCGACGCAAGACGAGCAGGGCATCGTCGGTGGCGGTGGCCCCAGCCGTCACCACGGAGTCGGTGGCGATACCGGCCTGCGCAGCGAGGAGCGTCATCAGGGCTTCGTGCTCGACTTGTCGCAACCGGCCGAAGCCGACGGGCGAACCGGGTCCGCGCAGCCAGACCGTCCGCCACAGCGTCGACACCAGCGCGGCGTCGTGGGCGTCGCGGCCGTACAGCTTGACGATCAGTTCGCTCCCGTCGGACCCCCTGGCGGCGACCGCGAAGAAGCCGGCGTCCTGACGGTCGGCTGCACCCAACTCGGTGATGTCGACTTTCAGGTCGGCCAGTGCGAAGCGGACGTCGTCGAGACTCGGCCGGCCGGCGCTCGACCCGACCATCAGGTGGACGATCGCTGCCGCACCTGCGGCCGACAGCAGCGCTGCCGCCACGCCCAGGCTGGAGCTCGCCCCGAGGGCGACGAAGGCGATCGAACCGAGCCCGATGATCGCGTAGCCGAGACGCCGGGCCGGTCGCACGAGGTGGGGTGATGCCGTGATCAGCAGTGCCGTGGGGATGCCGAGTCTGGCCGGGGGGAATGCGACCGGGGGTTGGATGTCGCCGAAGAGCGCCCGCATCTCGGGCCACGCTCCGGTGACCACCCGGCCCAGGATCAGCCAGAGGATGAGGCCGACGAGGATCGCGAGGATCATGTCCCGTCCGACCTTCGCCCTGCCGCGTGTGAACGCCGCGCCGAGCACGATCAGGGCCCACAGTGTCGGCAGATCCGCCAGGATCTGCCACATGCCCGCCAGCGCATCCGGGAGAGCGCCGAGGAATCTGCTGACCGCCCTCGAGAAGCCGGGTTCGGGGATGGCGACGAGCCCGACGAACACGATGCCGACGAACGAGATCGTGAGCAGGATGACGTCGGTGGCCCGACGCGCCCGAGGCTGATCACCGGCGCTGGTGAACAGGCGAAGACCACGTCGGAGCCTGCCGGCCATCGTCGTGACCGTCTCGGTGGCGTTGCCCGTACCGTCGCTACTGGCTGATTCGGTTGCGTCGGTCATCGGTCCCGCCGGAGCTCCCAGGGAGTCGGGATCGAGCTTCGAACGATCAAGGGCCGCAGATTAGCCCAGCGTGTTGAGTGCTGACGTGGAGTGGAGGCGGCGCGTGTGCAATCGGGCCGACCGGGTTCCAGGTGTCTGCCGCCGGCTGCCAGGATTGGGCGATGCCCAACCACGCTGCATACACCCCCGGCGACGTCGGGGACGCCCGGCGTGGCCATCCGGCCGTCGACTCGAAGGGTACGCACGTGCCAGAGGCGTCGAACCCGTGGGCCAGGCGCTGGTCGGTCACTTCGGCGGGCTGAATCCGCTGTGTCCCGACTACGTCTTCAACGTGGTGCGGGGCGAGCTGGTGCCCGGGCGTTTCGGCACCGTGCAGCACGAGGTCGAGCTCGGCGACGATGGCGAACCGCGCCAGTCGGGCAGCGACGCCGTCGTGGCGTCGGTCGGCACGATTCTGCAGACGCTCGGCACGGCTTTCGCCCGCCTCGAGCTCGCCAATGGTGCTCTCGGGCTGCGTGTCGACGGCTTCCGGGCCGACCCTGCCGACCTCGACCGGCTCGTCGCCGCCACCGGGGCAATCGCCGACGCCCTGGCCGAGGTCGCCCGACCGTGGTGTATCTCGTCGTCGCAGATGGGCTGGCGTGCTGCTGGACCCGCGACTACAGCCCCGGGCGTCTCGGCGTCGCCGAGCTCGCCGAGCGGGCCCTGACCACGTTCCGTGAGGCCGATCTCGTCCAGTGAAGGCGTGACGATGGTGTCGTCGGATGCCGTTGTCGGGCAGCGCATCTAGGGCCGTCCAACCCCATGCCCGGCGCCGAGCAGGGCGCAACACCAACGGCCAACTCACGCGCACCCGCGAGGAACCTCGTGACCATCGTGCGGTACGCCCGCGCCGCCCTGCTGGTCGACGACGCTCGATCGGGGCGACGAGACTCGCCACCCTGACCCTCAGGCGCTGGCGACCGTCACGTCGGGATGATGGCGTGCGACGAGGTCGGGGTAGCTGCGGGTGAAGTAGTTCCACAGCTGCTCGCCGTAGGTCGCGGCGCCGGCGGATCGGATCCCACCGTCACCGGCGACGAGCTCGTCACGCTTGGCCATGAACCCGGCCTCGCGGTGGCGGCGGCTGGCACCGACGGCGTCGACGAACGTTCGGTCCAAGGGCAGCGGCTCGAGCACGGTCCGCAGGTCCGGGCCGTGGAAGTACCCCGACGAGTAGCGCTCCTGGTTGGCGATCACCCGGTGGGTGGTGGCCACGAAGTAGTTGCCGGTCATCGCCTGCAGGATCTCGCCGAGGTTGACCACGATCGCGTTCGGTGACGGTGGCACGTCGATCCATTCGTCGTCGGGGTTGAGCGCCTGCAGGCCGGCCACACCGTGCTGCCAGAGCAGGGTGAGGAACCCGGCGTCGTTGTGGGCGTTGACACCGGCCTCACCCGCGGGAGTGGCGGGATAGTGGATGAGCTTGACGAGTGACATTCGGCGCTCGCCGAACAGGCGGTCGAGGTGGTCGGGCGCCAGACCGAGCCCCACGCACATCGCCGACATCAGCTGATCCGCCACGGCGCCCATCTCACGCTGGAAGCGCTCGACCAAGGAGCGGAATCCAGGGAGCGTGTCCTCGTCGAGCCACTGGTTCGGACCCTCGAGGCGGAGATACTCGGGCTCGATGTCGCCGGATCTCGGCGGGTGCTCGGTCCAGACGTCGATCTGCTCGCGGTGGTCGACCCGGTTGTCGGTGAGTTCTGCCCCGACTCGCTCCCAGCCGCGGAACCATCGAGAGTTCGTCTTGTCGATCGTCGCCTTCGTCTCGTCGCGAAGCTCGAAGAACCGCCGGAGACCGTCGAAGTACTGGTCGACGAACTCGGGATCGACACCGTGGTCCGCGAGCTGGAAGAACCCGACGTCGTGGCAGATCGACCGCAAGTGATCGGCGAACGCGACTTGGTCGGCGCCGGGTGATGTCCAATCGGCCAGCGACACGGTCGGGATCTCCTGGAACGCCACGAACCGCGATGGTATCCAACGCCTGTCGCGAGTCGCGTCGGGCCTGTGGCGCGCGTCCGGTGATCGTGGCGCGAGACTCCGAGGCCAGGAGGCGTGATGCAGATCGAATCGAACCGGCACCGGACGTTCGACGTGTCGCCCGAGGAGCTGTGGGCGGTCCTGTCCGAGGTGGACCGTTACCGGTCGTGGTGGCCGTGGTTGCACCGGCTCGACGCTGACGCTCTGGTGCCCGGTGGGACCTGGCGATGCGCGGTCCGCGCACCGCTCGGATATCCCGTGCGATTCGAGCTGGACCTCGATCGCGTCGAGCCGCCGTGGTCGGTCGGAGCGCGGGTGACCGGTGACGTCCTCGGCGCCGCCTCGATCGATCTCGAACGAACGGACAACGGGTGCATGCTCCGATTCCACAGTGTGCTCGAGCCGGCGGCCGGGCATCTTCGGTTGCTCGGTCGCGTGGCGCCCGGGTTCGCCCGGCGCGGACACGACGTCGTGATCGATGCCGCGCTGCGCCAGTTCAGCGAGCGCGCGCTCTAGGAGACTGAATGCGCAAGGCTCCGCGAACCGGGGTGGCGGCGGGGTCAGACTGGACGGATGCGCCTCCGGCTGAGCTCACTGATGGAGCGGATTCGGGTGAGCCTGTTCTTCGTCCCGATGGTGGGGGTGCTCATCAGCATTGTCCTTGCGGCGGTCACGATCTGGATCGACAGCCGACTCGATCTGCAGGGCGGCGACGTGCCGCTCGGGGTCACCTCGACCGTCGACAGCGCTCGCGCGGTGCTGAGCACCGTCGCCGGGGCGACGATCTCGTTCGCTGCGATCGCGTTCTCGATCTCGCTGCTCATCATCCAGCAGGCGTCGAGTCAGTTCTCGCCCCGAGTGGTGCACACCTTGTTCCGAGACCCGTTCAACAAGCGGGTCATGGGACTGGTCCTGGGGACCTTCACGTACTGCCTGGTCGTGCTCCGATCGGTGCGGTCCGCGGGCGAGAACGGCGGGGAGATCGTCATCCCGAACCTGTCGGTCGCCATCGCGGTCGTGCTCGGCATCGCCACGATCATTTCCATTGCCGCGTTCTTGAACCACAGTGCCCACTCCATGGATGTCAGTCAGATTCTCGAACGGGTCGAGAACGAGGCGACCGGTCACGCCAGTCGCGAATGGACGGTCGCAGAGTCCGACGAGCCTTCACCGGACGCGAGCGCGGCACCGGATGAACCTGCGCACATCGTCCGATTCGACCGCGCCGGATGGGTCCAGCAGATCGACACCGATGCACTCCTCGCCTGTCTCCCCGACAAGACCACCGCGTGGGTGCAGGCCTACCCGGGCAGATACGCGATCCCAGGTGCACCGTTGTGCGCCCTCTCGGCAGTGCCCGAGGACGTCGAGGCGAATGAACAAGCCATTCTCGATACCGTCTCGATCGGCAACACCCGCACGATGCAGCAGGACATTTCGTTCGGGCTCCGCCAGATGGCCGACGTCGGTCTCAAGGCGCTCTCACCGGGGATCAACGATCCGACCACGGCGCAGGACTCGATCTTCCACAGCGCAGCGGTTCTCGCCGAGTTGCTCCGACGCGATCCGCCGCCCCGAGAGCGGACGGGCGACAGGGATTGCCGGGTGGTGCTCGTTCAGCAGCTTGACGGCGACGATCTGGTTCGCCTCGCGTTCGGTGAGCTTCGGCGCGCTGCGGCGACGCAGCCGACCGTGTGCATCTATCTGCTGGAGGCGCTGCACCTCCTCCGCGAAGGGCTCGACGCGGAGGGGCTCCCGTCTCGCACCGCGGTGCTCGTCGACCAGGCGCGCCTCGTCGTCGCCGGGTGCGAGGCGTCCGACGTACTGCCCGCTGACCTCGACGATGTACGTCGCGCGTACGACAGACGCTTCGCTGCCGACCCGCTCCGGCCACGTGCCAGTGATGCGGTCGGCACGATCCTGCCGGGGTGACGGCGCGTCAGTCCTCGCCGTCAACCGTCGTGTGTCGTGAGCGACGGGTGATCGCAGCCAAGCCTCGTCCGAACAGGCCCAGCAGCACGCCGACTGCATGGACTGTGCCGCGAAGCACCGCCAACAAGCCGCGGAAGAACCCGACCCCGTCCTGTCGCTCGTCTTGTCGCTCGTCGTTCATCGTCGTGGACTCCTGTCATCTCGGAGATGCCGTCAACGCATCAACACTGTCACGGCCGGCGTCGGTTCGCACCAAGTCAGGCTGCTGGCTGTTCGCCGGGGGTGATGACAATCTTCAACGCTCCGGTGTCGGCGGCGCGGGCGAAGGTGTCATAGGCCTCGAGCATGTCGTCCATCGCAAAGTGGTGGGTGACGAATTGGGCGGCGTCGAGCTGTCCACCGGTGGCCAGGCGTAGGAGGGTCGGCGTGGAGTAGGTGTCGACGAGACCGGTCGTGATCGTGACGTCACGGGTCCACAGCGTCTCCAGGTGCAGGGTTGCCGGCTTGCCGTGGACGCCGATGTTGGCGACATGTCCACACGGTCGGATCAACGTCGTGGCCAGTTCGAAGGTGGCCGGGATGCCGACCGCTTCGATGGCGACGTCGGCTCCGAGACCGCCGGTGAGTTCCATCACAGCAGCGAGCGCGTCGTCGCGACCGTTGTTGACGACGACATCCGCGCCGAACCGCTTGGCCGCGTCGAGGCGGCTGTCGGCGAGGTCGATGGAGATGATGTGGCTGGGGCTGAACAGGCGGGCGCCCATGATCGCCGAGAGGCCGATCGGGCCGGCACCGACGATCGCAACGACATCACCCGGTTGGACGTGGCCGTTGAGGACGCCGATCTCGTAGCCGGTCGGCAAGATGTCGGACAGCATCAGGATCTCCTCGTCAGTTGCGCCGGCCGGCATCGGATAGGTGGACGTGTCGGCGAACGGCACCCGCACGTATTCGGCCTGGGTGCCGTCGATGAGGTGACCGAGGATCCAGCCACCTCCACCGAGGCATTGCCCGTAGCGTGCTTCGCGACAGAACCGGCAGGTGCCGCAGGCGGTGATGCAGGAGACGAGCACCCGGTCGCCGACCTTCACGTTCTTGACGCCGTCACCGACCGCTTCGACGGTGCCGACAGCTTCGTGGCCGAGGATGCGTCCGTCGGTCACCTCGGGGACGTCACCTTTGAGAATGTGCAGGTCCGATCCGCAGATCGTGGTGGCGTCGACCCGGACGATCGCGTCGGTGTCGTCGGTCACGACGGGCTTGGGGACTTCTTCCCAGGACTTGTTGTCGGGACCGTGGTACACGAGCGCGTGCATCACCGACGTGGATGCGGTGGAGCCGGCTGGTGTGGCGGCGGGTGGTGAGAGTGTGGTCATGTCGTTCCTCCGATGTGTGGGAGGCGTCGGGCCCGAACGGGCGACAACCAATCGTGGTCGTCCACCCGAACCAGGCGTCTCGCGGTTACATGTTGCTCTGCGTGACTACCCGATTGGTGCCGTCCCCAAACTCGCGTCACCGTCTGAGATGTTCAGGTTTGCGCCCCACCGCAGTGGGGTACAGCCCGGCATGATCATTACCGGAATCATCCTCCTCCTTCTCGGAGCATTGCTCGCCATCCCGATCCTCTGGACCATCGGCATCATCCTGGTCGTCGTCGGGCTGGTGCTGATGCTGCTCGGCCGGTCCGGTCGCCAGGTCGGCAGTCGCGCCCACTACTGGTGAGTCGCTGTACATCGCCCAGCCGCTAGTTCGTTCCTCTAAGCAAAGGAGATCCACCCCATGAAGATCCACTCGGACCGTACACAAATCGTCGATGAGCGAGAGCCTGTCGCGATCGTCACGCCACACGTCGGCGACGACGAAGCGTTCGCTCCGCCATCAGCTCCGGTGACCGCTGCCGCCGTCGGCAGCGAGACCGTGCTCACCTCCCGAACAGCCGGTTTCACACCAGGGGCGATCGTTGCCGGTGTCGTCGCGATCGGGCTCCTACTCGTCGGCGGTATCACCGTGGCCCGCGCCGGCCTCGACGGCAGTCTCGACCAGCCGGTTGTCGAAGTGGCCGGTTACACAGCCACCGCACTGCTCGGGTTGATCGAGCTCGTCTTCGGTCTCCTGCTGCTGATCGCTGCGCTCTCCCGCGCAGACGGCGCCATCCTGTTCCTCGGGATCGCCGGCGGCGTGATGGCACTGGTCGCCGTCTTCCAGCCCTCTGTCGGCAACGGTTCCCTCGCCATCGAGCGCGGATTCGCCGTGGTCGCAGCAATTGTGATGGGCGCAGTCGTCATCGCGGCGCTGCTCCCGACCGTGAGGCGCAGAAGCGTCGTGCGACACACCAGTCGACGTGACGTGACCGACATCTTGCACTGACCACTTCGGTCCGGAAGTCGACCGCCTGGTTGGGCGGGCCGACGTGTCGCCGCTCAGGCGGCGGTGTGTCGGCTTGGTGGTCCGGTGTTGTGGATCGTGCCGTCGGGGAGTCGGAGGGTGAGTTCGCGGTGGGGTCCGAGCTCGATGACCCAGCCGTCGTGGTGGACCTTGGCGTGATGCTTGGCACAGATCGGGATCAGATTGTCCAGATCGGTGACCCCGCCGTGACGCCACCAGACGATGTGATGCAACTTGCAACGGTCGTAGCCGACCGTGCAACCGGGGATCGCACACCCCCGGTACAGGCCACGCAGCGCCCGTCGCTGCGCCCGGTTCGCGAGGCGTGTGTTGCGTCCCAGGTTCAGCTCGCCCGGCGCGTACAACACGACACCGTTACGCACCACGACCCCATGGACGTCGCCGTCACCGGCGAGCTCGGCGAGCACCCGGGCAGGGATCTCGACGGGAATCGGCCACTCGGCGACCGGACCCGCACCGTCGACAGCAGGGTCGGCGTCGGCGTCGACCACGACCATGTACTCGGCTCGTCCCGACCGGGCCACCCCGGCGGTGCCATCGATCAGTGCGATCAGCGCGTGGCCGGTCAGGAACTTCTGTTTCTCGATCGGATCCTCCGGACAGCCCTCTGGCGTCTTCTCGGCGAACATCGCTTCGACCGTTGCGGCGAATTTCGGCGGCGAGGCGTACCCCGGTGACCGGATCGAACAACCCGCGCAGGTTCCACATCCCGTCGGCATCGACCCACGACGACGCCCGCACACTGCGACGCTGCCGCTCCAACCGATCCAGCCCGTCGTCGGCCTGGATCCGTCTCGCTTCCAACGCCACCCGACGAGCGAACTGCTCCACCGTGGACTGGCGGCAGCCACCGCCGCCAACGCATCGGCCCGCTCGAACAACTCGCCACGCTGCGCCACCGGCAACTGGGCCGCGGCCCGCGTCACCACATCAACATGGGCAGCCGTCGTCTGGCCATCGCCCAGCGTCTCGGCGAGCTTCGGTGTCGAGGTCAACGTCGCGGCGCGTTGCGTCGACTTCACTGCCGGCGCCGATCGACGACTTCGCAGCTTCGCCACACGTCGCTTCGGCGAACCCGTCCCTCGACAGTTTCGCCACCAACGCCGCATGCTGCGCGTCGGCCCACGCCTGGACCTCGCGCACCGCGACCAGACCCGACTCGATCAGATCATCCGACGCCGACACGTCATCGCGCACCGCAACGATGCGCTCCACACGCTCCGCGACAGCAACCGAATCCATACGTTGCACAGTACGCAGGGGCTGTCACAGAGTTGGCCGGGGCGATCATTTCCCGTTGACGGATCGGTAAGTGTGGACTAACGTATCGGCATGCACCCGCTGGACGCCGTGTCGGAGCCGCGACGGCGAGAGATCCTCGGTCGACTCGCCGAACTCGGTGAAGCACCGGTCGGGGTGATCGCCGAGACGGTCGACGTCAGCCGTCCGGCGGTGTCCCAGCATCTCAAGGTTCTCAAGGACGCCGGCATCGTCACCGAGCGCCGCTCCGGTCGTGAACGCCTCTACCGGATCAATCCCGACGGCCTGAGTCGGGCCCGCGCCGCGATCGAGGTGTTCCTGATCAACGAACTCGACGACCTCGAATCATCCGCCCGAGCCCTCAAGAAGAAGGAACCACAGCCATGACCGACATCACGAGCACGAACGAGCCCATCACATTCGAGCGCGTCATCGACGCGACAGTCGACGAGGCGTTCGCGCTGTTCACCGAGCCCGAACGACTCCGGCGATGGCAGGCGGTCAGCGCCGCGGTCGACCTCCGCATCGGTGGCGACTACCGCCTCTCGGTGACCCCGGGGCACATTGCGAGCGGCACGTTCACCGAGATCGAACCCGGCAAGCGCATCGTCTACACCTGGGGTTGGATCGGGTCGGACGAAACCGCCCCCGGGTCCTCGACGATCAGGGTCGACTTCGAACCCGCCGGCGACAAGACCCTCGTGCGGCTGACACACGAGGGGTTGACCTCGGACCAGGCGATCAACCACACAGAAGGCTGGAACCACTTCCTCGATCGGCTCGCGGACGCCGCGAGCTCCGGCGAGGCTGGCCTCGATCCCTGGGCGACCGGCGGTGATGAACTCGACGAATTGACGGCCGCCGAGGCGAGTTGGGCGATCTGTCGGCAGGTGATGCTCGCCTTCACGCCCGACACCCGTGAGCTTCCGACACCGTGCAGTGACTACACCGTGCACGAACTCGTCGAGCACCTGATGGGCAGCCTCCGAGCGCTCGGAGCGATCGCCGGCGCAGAGGTTCCCGCGGTCATCGACGCCGTGTCGGCGGAGGACTACATCGCCCAGGCCGCGGAACCGGCGCTCGCCGCATGGCGCGCCCGCGGTGTGGACGGCGAGGTGCCGTTCGGAAGTGGAACAGCCCCCGCGACGCTGCCGGCGGGGATCCTCAGCCTGGAGTTCCTCATTCATGCCTGGGACTTCGCGCAGGCCACGCAGCAACCGTTCGTCGCGCCGGATGCGCTCACCGCATACGTGACGACCCTCGCCGAGCGGACCATTCAGCCCGACAACCGTGGCGAGGGTCGTGGGTTCGCCCAGATCGCCACTCCTGCACATGACGATGCCGTCAGCCGGCTGATGGCGTTCACCGGCCGGACGACGTGATCAGCCGCGGGTGACGCGCGGCGAACTCGCGGCTCGCGTCGGTGAGCAGTCGGCGCAGCGTCGACTCGATGAACGCGAACTCCTCCTCGCCGGCGATCAGCGGTGGCGACAGTGTGATCACCGGCTCCCCGCGGTCGTCGGCGCGACAGATCAGTCCCGCTTCGAAGAGTCGTGGCGACAGGTACTCGCGCAGCAGCCAATTCGCGGTCGCATCGTCGAACGTGCCTCGGGTCTCCTGATCGGTGACGAGTTCGATCGCCAGGAAGTAGCCGTCGCCGCGGACGTCGCCGACGAGCGGGATGTCGCGCAGCCCGTCGATCAGTGACTTGAATCGTCCCTCGTTCGCCAGCACGTGCCCACACAGGTCCTCTCGCTCGAACACGTCGAGGTTGGCGTTGGCCACCGCGCACGACACCGGGTGGGCGCCGAACGTCTGGCCCTGCAGGAACGCGCGCCGGCGCGTCGAGGAACGGCTCCGCGATGCGGTCGCTGATCATCACACCTCCGAGCGGCGAGTACCCGCTGGTCACGCCCTTGGCGAACGTGATCATGTCGGGCTGGTAGCCGTAGCGCAGACTTCCGAACATGTGGCCGAACCGGCCGAACGCGCAGATCACCTCGTCGCTCACGAGCAGCACCCCGTAGTGGTCACAGATCTCGCGCACCCGCGCCCAGTAGCCCTCGGGCGGGACGAACGCGCCACCGGTGTTCTGCACCGGTTCCATGAACACCGCAGCGATCGTTTCCGGACCTTCCATCTCGATCCGTAGGGCAACGTCATCGGCACATCGCAGCGTGCATGCGTCGAGGTGCATGCAGTCGCCGCAGCGGTATCGGTAGGGCGTCTGCACCTTGATCGCGCCGGGAAGCAGTGGCTCGAAGACCGATTTGATCGAGGGGACGCCGGTGAGGCTCAGCGCGCCCAGCGAGGTGCCGTGATAGGCGAGGTACCGCGAGATGACCTTTGTTCGCATCGGCTCGCCGCGCAGCTTCCAGTACTGGCGTGACAACTTGATCGCTGTCTCGACGGCATCGCCACCCGATGGCGTGAAGAACACCCGCTGCAGGTCGCCCGGCGCCATCGCGGCGAGTCGTTCGGCGAGCGTGACCGCCGGCTCGTGGGCGAAGCCCCAGACCGGGAAGTAGGCGAGGGTTGCAGCCTGCTCCCGGGCGGCGTCGGCGAGTTCGACGCGCCCGTGGCCGACCTGCACGGTGAACAGCCCCGAGAGCCCGTCGAGGTAACGGTTGCCGTCCTCGTCCCACACGTAACAGCCTTCACCTCGAACGATCACCGGCGCCCCACCCTGCTGCGGTCGAAGCGGTGTGAAGTGCATCCAGAGATGACGGCCGGCGGCTTCGGAAATCGTGGACATCGAGGAACCTCGCTTCGAACCGGACATCGATCAGGTGAGGTACGCAGCCATCAGGTCGCGCATCGACACCACGCCCACAAGGATGCCGGCGTCGTCGGCGATGAGCACGTGACGCAGGTAGTTCTCCATCATCTCCTCGACGACGTCGTCGACGGTCGAGCCCGGAGTGGCCCATTTCAGATCCTCGGTCTCGACCGCCTCGACGGCAGTGGCATCCACGTCGACGCCGAGGGCGACGCACCGCACGATGTCGCGTTCGGAGATCACACCCACCACCGCTTCGACAGTCCCGACCGCGATCATTCCCACTTCGGCGGCGTGCATCCTGACGGCGGCGGCGCGCAGCGAAGCGGAGGGATCGATCAGCGTGACGGTGTCGGGGATGAACAGGTGGACCGGTAGCTCGCCTCCTCGTGCCGACTGGTCGTACGGCATCGGACCCTTCTGAATCTCGGTCGTGTCCATCACGGTTCCTTCCTGAACCTTTTCGACGTCGAACTCGTTCAGCGCACGATCACGGTCGGGCACCGGCTGTGGGTGGCTGCTGCACTGGCGATCGACCCGAAGAGCATCGCCCCGAATCCGCCGCGACCCCTCGAGCCCAACACGAGCAGGTCGGCCGTCTCCGACAGCTCCAGGATCGTGCCCGCCTCCTTGCCCTCGATCAGCTCGCCGCGAACGTTGACCCCACTCACCGAGCGGGCCGTTTCGACCGCGCTGTCCAAGATCAGTTCCGCGTCGACCGGGGTGAAGTCGTCGGCTCGATCGACTCCGGTCGTCGTCATGTGGTAGCCGTACTTCCACACGTGCACGACGACGAGCTCGCTCCGTCTGCGGTCGGCCTCGTCGGCGGCCCATCTCACGGCGTGATCGGCGTGGTCCGATCCGTCGGTTCCGACGACGATGCGTCCGGTCGGCGCACGCGATTCCGCGGGCACGACCACGACTGGGCAGGGACTGGAGGCGAGGAGCGAACCGGTGACGGAGCCGAGCAGGAATCGTGTGATGGCGCCGACACCGGAACTTCCGACGACGACCAGATCGGCAGACTCGGCGTGCGCGAGCAACGCTGCTGCGGGGCTCTGGCGAACGTTTTCCACGTCGTGTTCGACGCCGGGATGGCCGTCGAACACCTTCGTCGTCGCGGTCTGCACGCGGTCCAGGCACCACGCCGCAGTCTCCGGGAGGTCACCCGACGACCCACCCCCGCCGTAACCGAAGTCGACGATGGGCTGGACGAAGTACGACGAGACCACGCGGACCGAGGCTCCCCTCAGCTCCGCCTCCGCGGCGGCCCACTCGATCGCGCTCAGCGACGAGTCCGAGCCGTCGAAGCCAACGACCAGACGGTGGTGCGGTACCGGGTCGGGCGTGCTGGTCGCGGTCATGCATCGATCGTCGCGCCGGCACGGCCCGCAGCCCAGGGGCCAATGTCCCGGCCGACACCGTTCAGTGACGTAGTTCCCTGCTCGCCGGCGTCGCGATCAGTCAGGGTGGAATCGTGACCGAGGCATCGAGGAGAGATCGCGCAGTGATCGTGGGCATCGACGGCTCGCCCGGCTCGGCGGCCGCGTTGCGGTGGGCGCTCGACCATGCCGACCAGCTCGGGGTCGTCGAGCCGCTGATGGCGTTCGCCGGCGGTCTGTACGCGTACGGGTTCGGTGCGATCGAGGAGTCGGACGGCAGTGAAGGACCGTATCGCAACGACGCGTTCCTGCGTCTGCGGGCGTTCCTGCTGGAGCACGCCCCGGAGCTCGCCGATGCCGGCGTGGTGATCGAGGATCGAGCCGGTGCGGGCCTCGTGGAAGCGGCGAGGGGATCGGAGCTGCTCGTCGTCGGAACCCGGGGATGGAGCTCCCGGGTCGGCCTCTCGATCGGGTCGGTCGGCGCCTACTGCGCACGACATTCCACCGTGCCCGTCGCATTGATCCCGCCGGAGGTCCCACCTCTCCACGATCATCTCGACGTCGTCGTCGGGTTCGATGGATCACCGCACGCGAGAGCCGCACTGCGATGGGCGCTCACGCACCTTCGTCGGTCCGCGAAGGTGACCGCCGTGCGGGTGTACACGAGTGAGGCAGTCGTCGGCGAGCCGCTGTCGCCCTCGCCCGAGATCTCCGAAGTTCGGGCTCGCCAGGAACTCGAAGACGGCGTTGCGGCCGTGCTGAGTCATTTCCAGCTGAAACTGCATCCGGCGGTCGAGTTGCTCGTCGTGCCCGGCGATCCGCGCGAGGCACTCCGAACTGCGAGCCTCGATACCGACCTGCTCGTCGTCGGCGCGCGTGGACACGGGGCCCTCGATCGGCTGTTGCTCGGATCGATTGCCACCGCTCTCGTTCACCATCCGACGATCCCGACGATCGTCGTTCCACACCATCACGCGGCCTGAGGATCCCGGAGTTCTCCGACCCCGTCTCGACGTGAACCGGAAACGCAGCGCTTGACCTTCCAGTTGGCTGGAAGGTGTAGAACTTCGGGATGGGGACGAATCACGCCGCACACTCGACCGGTCCACCCGCCGGCATCGAGCATCCGGATGGCCGACACGGCACCGGCCAGGACCTCGGACACTCCGAATACCACGCCGCAAGCGGCGCTGGCGGCGATCGCAGCCACGACAAGCATGCGGGCCACGACCCGGAGATGTTCCGACGGCTCTTCTGGTGGAACCTCCTGCTTGCGATTCCGGTCCTGGTCTTCTCCGATCAGATCCAGGTGTGGTTCGGCTATTCCATCGACGGCGACTGGGCCGCGTGGCCGGCGCCGGTGTTCGGCACCATCATCTACTTCTGGGGTGGTCAACCGTTCCTGAAGGGCGGGCTCTCCGAGATCCGCGATCGACGCCCAGGGATGATGCTGCTGATCTCGTTGGCGATCACCGTCGCGTACGTCGCGTCGCTGGCGAGTTCGCTCGGGTGGGGCGACCTCGACTTCTGGTGGGAGCTCGCCGCGCTGATCGTCGTCATGCTGCTCGGCCACTGGCAGGAGATGAAGGCGATCGGTCAGGCGCAGGGCGCGCTGGCGGCGCTCGCCGAACTGCTGCCCGACGCGGCCGAGCGGGTCACCGGCGACGGCGTCGAGGACGTGTCGATCGGCGACCTCGCGGTCGGTGACGTCGTGCTGGTGCGTCCGGGCGGCAGGGTGCCCGCTGACGGCGAGATCGTCGACGGCGAGGCCGAGTTCGACGAGTCGATGATCACCGGCGAGTCCCGGTCGGTGCACCGCGGCGAGGGCGACCACGTCGTCGCCGGCACGGTGTCGACCGACTCGTCGGTTCGGGTGCGCATCGATGCGGTCGGCGACGACACGGCGCTCGCCGGCATCCACCGGCTGGTGGCCGACGCGCAGATCGTCGCAGTCGCGGGCGCAAGCCCTCGCCGACCGCGCCGCGGCGGCGCTGTTCTACGTCGCGCTGGGCGCCGCTGCGTTGACGTGCTCGTGTGGACTGCCTCGGTCAGCCGTCGGAGGGCGTCGATCCGTATCGATCACCGTGCTGGTGATCGCCTGCCCGCATGCGCTCGGTCTGGCGATCCCGCTGGTGATCGCGATCTCGACTGCGGCGGCGGCGCAAGCGGGAATCCTCGTGAAGGACCGCCTGGCCCTCGAGCGGATGCGCACTGTCGACGTCGTGCTGTTCGACAAGACCGGCACCCTGACTCGCGGCAACCACGCCGTGGTCGATGTCGCAGCGATCGACGGGCGCGACGTCGACGACGTGCTGGCGCTCGCCGCCGCGGCCGAGGCGGAGAGCGAGCACCCGGTCGCGCGGGCGATCGTCGCGGCGGCCGCCGACCGCAAGCGTGACCGTCGGTTCCGCACAGGACGTTCGCAGCGATCACCGGCCGTGGTGTCACGGCGACGGTCGACGGTCGTCAGCTGGCCGTGGGCGGCCCGGCCCTGCTCGCCGAGCTGGGCCTCTCCGAACCCGGCGACCTCGCCGGCGCGACCGACGGCTGGCGAGGCGACGGGGATCGGTGCTCTACGTCGTCGCCGACGGCGCGGTCATCGGTGCGGTGACCGCGAGCCGACGAGATCCGCCCGGAGTCGCCCGATGCGGTCAGCGCCTCCACGACCGCGAGCGTCCGGGTGGCGATGATCACCGGCGACGCTCGGCAGGTGGCCGAGGCCGTCGCCGGCCAGCTCGGCATCGACGAGGTGTTCGCCGAGGTGCTCCCCGAGGACAAGGACGCGAAGGTCGCCGAGCTGCAGGATCGTGGGCTCGCGTGGCGATGGTCGGCGACGGGGTCAACGACGCCCCCGCACTGGCCCGCGCCGATGTCGGCATCGCCATCGGTGCCGGCACCGACGTCGCGATCGAATCGGCCGGCGTGGTGCTCGCATCGAGCGACCCGCGATCGGTCACCGGCGTCATCGACCTCTCGCGGGCGAGTTACCGCAAGATGATCCAGAACCTCGTCTGGGCGACGGCCTACAACCTGGTCGCGATACCGGTCGCGGCCGGCGTCTTCGCGTTCGCCGGGGTCACGATGTCACCGGCCGTCGCCGCGGTGGTGATGAGCTGTCGACGATCATCGTGGCCGCCAACGCCCAGCTGCTCCGACGCCTCGACCTCCGACCCGGCCGAGCGGCCGACGATTGATCACCGTGACAACACGAGGGGTCAGCGGTCGAGTGTGTCCGCGAGGTCGCACATGAGATTGATCCACCAAGGCTGTCCGACGAGCGCCCGATCGGGCCACGGCTGTGGGTCACCTTGGTAGTGGTGCAGGAAGCTCGCGGATCCGATCTGCGAGTGACGGCGGGTCTGCGCTCACCTTGCGGCCATTGCGAGGGTCGATTCCCGTGGGTTCCATGCCGGGTCGGGAACGCCGACCGCTGACTCGATGACGCCAGTGGCGCCGCTCGGGTTCGCAGAGCCACTCAGGGCTGCGATCGTCTGCGCATCACGACCCACGTGAACGGTTGCGTGATCCCACCCGGCGTTCGATGGACCTCGAGCTCCGATCGTTCGAGCTCGAAGGCGGGGGCGAACTGAGCGGCGAGCGTCTCTGGGCTGTACTGCACGATGGGGAGCCCCGAGCAACTGGTTGGTCCATCCGGCGCGAAGCATCCGATCACGGCGACGCCTCCCGGACGCGACCGCTCGTGCGACGGCACTCGTGTAGGCCGCTCGGTCGACCGGTTCGGTGAGGAAGTGGAACACGGCGCGGTCGTGCCACACGTCCCATGTCTGCGGCGGGTTCCAGGTGGTGATGTCGGCAACGACGAAAGCGACTGCCGGATGGTCACCCAAGCGTTCACTCACCGCCGCGAGAGCGTGCTCCGAGATGTCGAGGACGGTCACCTGCTCGACGCCATCGTCGACCATGCGGTCGGCCAGGCGCGACGCGCCGGCGCCGACGTCGATCACCGACCTGGGTGGCGGCCGGAGCGACCTGATCAGCTCGAGCGACATCGTCGGTTCGGCTTGGAACCAGCTCAACTCGTCGGTCGGTCGGGCGCCGTACACCGAATTCCAGTGGTCGCTGGGAACGGGCATGGCGGTGACCTCCGACCCCCAGCTTCGTCGCACGTCGGCGGTCGCCCTCAGGCCCAAGGTCACATTGGGTGTCGGCCATCCACGATCATTTCGGGGCGAACACGCTCTGGTCGATGGCGATGAACGTGGCCGCGGACCGCGCCAGTACCTGCTCGGTCGCCACGAGCGTCAACTCGCCGGTCATGAAGAGCTTGCGTCCTTCGCGGCGATCGAGGCGTACACGACAGCTCAGGGGCTCGCCGATCGGGACACCGGCCTCGTATCGAGTCCACAGCTCACCGGTGAACGCGGAATGGGCCTGAATCTGCAGCACGAACCCGAACACGTCGTCGAACAGAGCAGCCACGATCCCGCCGTGGCTGCGCTCCGGTGCCCCTTCATGGGCGGCGCGCAGCGTGAGTGCCGCGACCGCCTCATCACCGTCGCGCCGGACCTCGATGTCGAGCCCCCACGGGCTGGCCCGACCCGAAACCGGGCGCTCGTCATAGGTCGTCATGATCGAGCCGTCGGGTGGTGGCTCGCCGAACTGACCGTCGCGGCGCACCTCGCTGCGCGAGCGGATCGCGCCTTCGTCGAGCAGTCGGGTGAGGCGATCGAGCGCTCGAGTGACGTCGGTGAGCAACTCGATCGGCGCGTGATGGCCGACGAGCGCGTGCCCGAGATCGCGAATCGCCCGTCCGGCGTCGGCTCGCGCCTCGGCCACCTGGTCGGGGTGGTCGTCCTGGGCGACGTGGACCAGCGGGTCGAGGTGGGCGTCGGACACGGCGACGACCCTACGTGTGCGGCGGTTCGTCGGCGAAGTGCGAGTACTGGGAGCGATGCGGGTGGGCTTCATCGGATCTTCATGGCCATCGCCACGGGCGCTTCACGAGGTGTTGGTTGTCTGGATGGTGCAAGGACAAGAGACCCGACGGAGATCCGGAGACCTGCTCCGGCAACACCGAGGGTCCAGACACTCTGAAGGGAGTGGTCATGAAGAAGATGCTGCTCACACTCACCACGGTCGGCATGCTCGCCGTTCCGGCGGGCATGGCTCTGGCCCAGTCCGACACCGTCGAACCGGCAGCGCCGGTTCCCACCTGTGTCGATCCCGCACGAGATCGGGATCGTGACCGCAGTGCAGACCAGGATTCGCTGGGCGCGCAGGATCAAGTGCGCACGCAGCTGCGGACGCAGCTCCATCTCGAGGACGGCACCTGCGACGGTGACTGCACGGGCGATCAGACCCGCTTGCAGGATCAGACCCGCTTGCAGGATCAGACCCGCTTGCAGGATCAGACCCGCTTGCAGGATCAGACCCCGCCTGCCGATGGCTCCGGCGTCCAGGCCATGCATCGCATGGGGGAGATGGGCAATGGCGCGAACGGCTGACACCGAACGTACTGCCGGGACGCCAACGTCTCGGCAGTACGTCCTTCACGGATCACCTGATGAAGGGGGCACCATGAACCGCTCCACTTCCATCGCCCGCTCGTCGCGTCGCGCGCTCGCGCTCGCCGCGACGACTCTGCTGTTCGTCGGCGCGACATCGTGTGCCGACGACACGGTGTCCGAGCCATCGGTCACCATGAGTTCTGCGCCGATCACCGCTGTCATCGCGGACGACGCCGATGGCGAGCTCGCCGACGCGTCCGTGCTCACCGACGACGAGGTCGCCGGCCTGCTGTGGATGCGCGAGGAGGAACAGCTCGCCCACGATGTGTACGTCGTACTCGGTGACATGTGGGGGCTGCGGATCTTCGAGAACATCTCGGCGAGTGAGACCACCCACATCGAGGCGGTGTCCGATCTGCTCGATCGGTACGCCATCGAGGACCCGGCGCTGGGCAATCAACCCGGTACGTTCACCGACCCTGCGATCCAGGCCCTCTACGACCAGTTGGTGGCCGACGCAAGTGAGTCGATCGAAGCCGCGTTGGCAGTCGGAGCGCTGATCGAGGAACTCGACATCAGTGACCTGCAGGCCCGCGCCGCGGCGACGGAGACCGCCGAGATCACCACGGTCTACGCCAATCTCGAACGCGGCTCGCGCAACCACCTCCGAGCCTTCACCTCCGAACTCGACTCCCGCGGTGTGGTGTACGAACCCACTCAGCTCGACCGGGACGTCTTCGACGCGATCGTGTCCAGCGAGACCGAACGTGGACCGGGCGGCTGAGGTCGTCAGCCGCGACGATCGTTCCGGTACCGCCGACGATTGGCCTCCTACGATGAACGTCGTGCCGCGTGAACGGATCCTGGTGGTGGATGACGAGGCAGCCATCCGCGATCTCGTCGGCTCGTACCTCCGCAATGAAGGGTTCGAGGTCGACGAGGCCGTCGACGGCGAAGATGCACTGCTCCGGTTCGGCCAAGCGTGCGCACGATCTGGTCGTGCTGGACCTTCGCCTGCCGGGCATCGGTGGACTCGACGTGCTGCGCGAGATCCGGCGCACGTCGGCGGTCTACGTGATCGTGCTGACCGCCCGAGCCGACGAGACCGACAAGCTGATCGGGCTCGAACTCGGGGCCGACGACTACATCACCAAACCGTTCAGTCCGCGCGAACTGGTGGCCCGGGTGCGCGCCGTGCTCCGTCGACGACGAGATGACGAGACCGAGAGCGACGACGTGACCCGGTTCGACGGTCTCACCATCGACATCGGCCGCCACGAGGTGCGAGTCGACGACCGACCCGTCGAACTGACGAGCTTGGAGTTCCAGCTCCTCGCCGCCCTGGCGGAGGCGCCGGGACGGGTGTTCACCCGCCGCCAACTCATCGAGCGCGTGTGGGGGTGGGACTTCTATGGCGACGAGCGCCTCGTCGACGTCCACATCGGCAACCTCCGCAAGGCCATCGGCGACGCCGCCGACGAACCACGATTCGTCGGGACCGTGCGTGGTGTCGGATACAAGTGTGTGGCTCGACCGTCGTGAGCATCACGCTGATCCCTCGTCGACTTCGCACGCGATTGTTCCTGTCGTATGTGGTGGTGGTCGCGGCCGGTGCGATCGCGATGGTGGTCGTGGGCACGGTGGTGACCCGGACGGTGTACGAGCAACGCATCGGCGGATTCGGACTGGGTCGCGGCCAGGGCCGCTCGGGCACGGTGAGTGAAACCCAGCTCCGCTCGGCACTCGACGAGTCGCTGGTCCCGGCACTCCTCGTCGGGCTCGGCGCTGCGTTGGTCGCGGCCGCGATCGTGGCGATGTTCGTCGGCGCCCGGTTGTTGCGCCCGATCGACGAGTTGCGCGCAGCTACCCGCCGGATGGCCGATGGCGACTATTCGGCGAAGGTGCCCGTGCCGGCCGAAACCGAGCTCGCCTCACTGGCGAACGACGTGAACGCACTCGGGGCGCACCTCGTGGCCACCGAGCGACGTCGCAGTCAGCTGCTGGGTGAGGTGACACACGAGCTGCGAACACCGATCACGGTGATCCGAGGACAGACCGAGGGTCTCATCGACGGGGTCGTGACGCCCTCGGTGGAGGTCTATGCCGCGATCGCCGACGAGGCCGCCCGTCTGCAGCGAATGGTCGACGATCTGACGCTGTTGTCGCGGGCCGACGAAGGCACGCTCGAAGTCCACTTGGTCGACCTCGATCTGGTTGCCGTTGCGACAGCTGCGGCCGAACGGCTGAGGCCCCAGTTCGACTACGCGGATGTCGCCCTCGTCGTCGACGCGGACAACCAGCCCGGGCCGCTCCCGGTTCGCGGCGACAGTGATCGGCTGATCCAGGTGTTGTCCAACCTGTTGGGCAATGCGCTCGGCCACACTCCGAGGTCCGGAACCGTGACGCTTCGCACGGGACGTGACGGCACGATGGCGTCGATCGACGTGATCGATACCGGGCCCGGCATTCCCGCCGACGAACTCGAACGCATCTTCGAGCGCTTCTACCGCCGGCCCGCCGACGGTGAACCGATCACGCGACCGATGCGCGCCGGGCGCGGGATCGGCCTGACGATCGCCCGCGGCCTCGCCCGCGCCCAGGGCGGCGACGTCGTCGCCTCGTCGGCGGGATCGGGCCATGGAGCGACGTTCCGGCTGACGGTCCCTCTGCGCGTCAGCTGAGCGCTTGGGTGAGGTCGGCCCACAGGTCGTCGACATTCTCGCAACCGACACTCATCCGGATGAGTGCCGGCGGGATGCGTTCCTGACCCGGGATCACCGCCCGCCGCTCCATCGTCGACTCGACGCCACCGAGGCTCGTGGCGTGGTTGATCAGCTCGACACGGGCGCACACGTCGCTCGCGCGTTCCCCGTCTCCGGTCGGCTCGAACGACAGCATCGCCCCGAAGCCCGACATGAACGAGGCCGCAACGGCGTGCGTTCCGTGGCTCGGGAGACCTGGGTACAACACCCGGAAGATCTCGGGGTGGGCATCGAGCCGGGTGGCGATCTCCATCGCGTTCTGTTGTGCGCGTTCGAGCCGCAGACCCATCGTGCGTACACCTCTGATCGTCAGGAACGCCTCCATCGCACCGATCGTCGCTCCGTGCAACAGCCTGCGTCGGTGGAACTCGTCGTGCAGCTCCTCGTCACGGGTGACGAGCAGGCCCGCCAGCAGGTCGGAATGACCGCCGATGAACTTGGTCGCCGAGTGCATCACGATGTCGGCGCCGTAGTCGAGCGGTCGTTGATTGAGCGGTGTCGCGAACGTGCTGTCGACGGCCACGAGCGTGCCCGCCCTGCGAGGTGCTCCACAGATCGTCGGCAGGTCGGCGACGGTCATCAGCGGGTTCTCCGGCGACTCCAACCACACGAGATCGCACTGCTGCAAGGCTTCGAGCCACGCCGGGGTGTCGGCCTGATCGAGTCGTCGAACCGTCCAGCGGCCCTGCGCTTCGCCCTCGTCGACGATGCCCTCCACGCCGTGGTACGGATCGGCCGGCACGGCGATGTGCGCTCCGACGGGCAGCCGGTTGAAGACGACCGCTGCGGCGGCCATCCCCGACGCGAAGACCAGCGCCCGGCCGCCCTCGAGCCCACCGAGCAGCGATTCGAGCGCATCGGTCGTCGGGGTGCCGTCGCTGCGGCTGTAGACGCGGTCATCGGGCAGGTAGAAGTTCGAGGCGAAGACCGGTGCGACATTGAGCGGCTCGCCGGCCGTTCGGTTCCGCCCGGCCGCGATCAGCCACGTGTCGGGGCTCCAGTCGGCCATGTGCTCAGCCACGGGACATCCGTTCGCTCATGTCGTCGGGCACTCCGAACGGAAGTGACCGCTCGTGCATCAGTGCATCGGTCCTGCCGAGGTCGCTCTGCGTTGCGATCAACTGCTTGACGATCCGGTTGGTGCCACGCGAGTTCGCCAGGATCTCGCCTGCGAGCGCACCGACGGCCTCGTCGAGTTCGTCATCGGGCACGCATCGATCGACGAGACCGATCGCGGCCGCAGCGCGGCCGTCGATTCGACGGCTCGTCAACATCAGCTCCTTGGCGGTCGATCGACCCACCCGCTCCGGCAACCTGACCGACATCCCCCAGACGGGGACGAGTCCCCACTGGCCGTGAGTGTCGCCGAGCCTGGTCGACTCGGCAGCGATCAGCAGGTCGCACGCGAGCGCGAGCTCCAGACCTCCGGTGAAGCAGTGACCGTGCAGCCGCGCGATCGTCGGCTGTGGGAGACGCTCGAGTGCATCCACCGTCTCGGATTCGAAGTGCTTGCTCGGCGCCCGTTCGCCGGTGGCGATCGACCCGAGGTCGTGGCCCGCACAGAACGAGCGGCCCGCGCCGCGGAGCACGACGCATCCGATCGAGTCATCGACCGCGAGAGCATCGAGATGCTCGCGCAGCGCCACGAACGACCCGGGTGTCAACGTGTTCAGCTTGTCGGGCCGATTCAAGGTCAGCGTCACCAATCCGTCGTTGTCGGTCCTCGTCACCAGTTCGTCGGGCATGTCCACGTCTCCATTCATGTCATCGATTCGGGGTCGACCGTGCGGTCGACGGAGGTGGTTCGTCCGATCATCGGCTGATCGCCTCGGCGATCTGCTCGATCACGGTCGATCAGCACGGTGCAGCACTCGGCGAACTCGGTCAGGTGTCGAGTGTCGAAGAGCGGGTACAGGTGGTCGAACGTCCATCCCGATTCGAACACGTCGAGTTTGTCGGCGCGTTGCCACACCTCTTGCATCCACGACCACGACGGGCGTTGTGGTGACGTGGAGAAGGCAGAGCGCATGCAAGAACGATCGCACGCCGGTCTCGTGGTCGCGCGGTCGAAGCGAGTTCGCCGGTCTGTCACCGACCTGTGCGTCGTCGGTGATTCATCGGTCCTTCAGGCGGCGGTGCGTCGGCTTGGTGGTCCGGTGTTGTGGATCGAGCCGTCGGGGAGTCGGAGGGTGAGTTCGCGGTGGGGTCCGAGTTCGATGATCCAGCCGTCGTGGTGGACCTTGGCGTGATGTTTGGCACAGATCGGGATCAGATTGTCCAGATCGGTGACTCCGCCGTGGCGCCACCAGATGATGTGATGCAACTTGCAACGGTCGTAACCGACCGTGCAACCGGGGATCGCACACCCCCGATACAGGCCACGCAGCGCCCGTCGCTGCGCCCGGTTCGCGAGGCGGGTGTTGCGTCCCAGGTTCAGCTCGCCCGGCGCGTACAACACGACACCGTTACGTACCACGACCCCATGGACGTCGCCGTCACCCGCGAGCTCGGCGAGCACTCGGGCAGGGATCTCGACGGGGATCGGCCACTCGGCGACCGGACCCGGCACCGTCGACAGCAGGATCGGCGTCGGCGTCGATCACGACCACGTACTCGGCTCGTCCCGACCGGGCCACCCCGGCGGTGCCGTCGATCAGTGCGATCAGCGCATGGCCGGTCAGGAACTTCTGTTTCTCGACCGGATCATCCGGACACCCCTCTGGCACCTTCTCGGCGAACATCGCCTCGACCGTGGCGGCGAACTTCGCCGACGAGGCGTACCCCGGTGACCGGATCGAACTACCCGCGCAGGTTCCACATCCCCTCGCCATCGACCCACGACGACGCCCGCACACTGCGACGCTGCCGCTCCAACCGATCCAAGCCGTCGTCGGCCTGGATCCGTCTGGCTTCCACTGCCACCCGACGAGCGAACTGCTCCACCGTCGACGCGGCAGCCACCGCCGCCAACGCGTCGACGCGTTCGAACAACTCGCCACGCTGCGCCACCGGAAGCTGTGACGCAGCCCGCGTGAGCGCATCAACATGACCAGCGGTGGTCTGACCGTCGCCCAACACCTCGGCGAGTCTTGGCGTCGCCGCCAACGTCGCCGCTCGTCGCGTCGACTTCACGGCGGCGCCGATCGATGACTTCGCAGCATTCGCCACACGCGCCTCTGCGAACCCGTCCGACGACAACTTCGCCACCAACACCGCATGTTGCGCGTCGGCCCACGCCTGCACCTCGCGCACCGCGACCAGACCCGACTCGATCAGATCATCCGACGCCGACACGTCATCGCGCACCGCAACGATGCGCTCCACACGTTCGGCAACCGCGGCGGAATCCATACGTTGCACAGTACGCAGGGGGTGTCACAGAGTTGTCCGGGACGGCCGAGGAAGTCGGTGAGGGCTACCGTCGCGGCGAACGACGACAGGTTGCGACGCGGTTGGCGGTCGGACCACGGAGGAGCTCGCCATGAACACGACCCCGAACCCCGAAGCGGCCGGCTTCGACCCTGCACGTCTCGCCCGCATCGACGAGCACTTCCGAACGGCCTACGTCGAGCCCGGCAAGATCGCCGGCTACCAGATCGCCGTCGGACGACGGGGCCACCTGGCCCATCGGTCGACCGTGGGCACGATGGACCTCGAGACCGGTGAGCTGCTCCACGACCAGACGATCTGGCGCTTGTATTCGATGAGCAAGCCGGTCACGGGTGTCGCACTGCTCTCGCTGATCGAGCGTGCCCGTGTGAAGTTGAACGACCCGATCAGTCGGTTCCTGCCCGAGTGGCGCGACGTCAAGGTGAGTGTTCGACAGAGCGATGGCACGTTCGGGCTCGTCGAGCCGGATCGCCCGATCAGCGTCAAGGACGCGCTCATGCACATGACGGGCATCGGTCCCGGCCCCAAGGAGGCGCGCCTCGACTTCGAACGACTGGTCGACGGCGAGGCCCGATCGCTCGATGCATCGGCGACGCTGGCCGACCTGAGCCGACTCCTGGCGACCGAGCCGCTCCGATTCCATCCCGGGACGCAGTGGTTCTACTCGTGGTCGTCCGACATCTGTGCGCGCCTGGTGGAGGTGATCGCCGACGAACCGTTCGGCGACTACCTGCAGCACGCGATCTTCGATCCCCTCGGGATGGTCGACACCGGGTTCCACGTCCCGGAGAGCGACGCACACCGGGTCGCGTCGTTGTACGCGCGCACGGCCCGCCGGGAGGTTCGACTCGTCGACGATCGCGGCCGCAACCGCCTGTGCCGCGTCCCCGCGCTCCAGTCCGGAGGTGGTGGCCTCGTCGGATCGCTCGACGACTATGCCCGCTTCTGCCAGGCGCTGACGGCAGGTGGCACGCTCGATGGCGCTCGGATCCTGGGCCGTCCGACCGTCGAGTTGATGCGGACCAACCATCTGCCGGGCGGCGGGCAGCTCCGTGACTTCGCGGCGCCCGGCGGCTACGGCGAGGTCGGCTTCGACGGCAACGGGTTCGGTCTGCAGGTTGCGGTGGGCCTCGGACCCGCAGCGACAGCGGGCGTGGGACCGGCCGGCGATTTCATGTGGGGTGGTGCCGCGTCGACCGCGTTCTGGATCGACCCGACCGAAGACCTCTACGCCATCTTCATGACGCAGCTGCTGCCCAGCGGCGTCTACGACTTCCGCGGCCAGCTGCGCTCACTCGTGTACGGCGCCATTGCCGACTGACCGGCCGACCCCTGCCCAGTCGCAGAAGTTGGCGATGAGCCGACGCCCGGCGGGGTGCTCGTCGGTCCAGTACTCGGGATGGAACTGCGTCCCCGCGAGTGGCAGGGATTCGTGGACCAGATACTGCAGTTCGGTCACGCCGGTTCTGGCGAGATTGACGAACCCGTCCGGCATGTCCTTCAGCTCCCAGGTGTGCGCATGGCGGAACACCGGCCGACGATCGAGACCGTCGAGCAGCGGATGCTCACCGATCAGTTCGACGGGCTCGTAGCCGAGCTCCTTGCGCCATCCCGGTTGGTACTCCGGGTGGGTGTCCACGTCGCTGTCGTCGAGTCGACCGATCCGTTCGAGCGAGGCGCCGAGCGCGGTGCCGAGCAGCTGAAACCCGCCGCAGAACCCGAACACCGGAGTCGCACCCGACCGGATGATCCCGGCGAGTCCATCGAGATCCTTCGGGTCGTAGGCGTCGACATCGGCACCGTTGCCGCTGATGAAGACCGCGGCAATTCCCAATTCGTCGATGATGCCCTCGTCGACGTCGGTGTACCGCTGGAGCAGGCATCGGTGGCCGGTGATGTCCTGCAGCATGTAGGAGATGCGCGTCCTGGCCGCGAGCAGCCAGTCGGCGCGCGGCTTCAGGTAGGTCGATGCGTGCTCGTAGTCGACGTAGAGGATCATCGCGGCGGCCAACCTAGCGGCGCTCGGATTCACTCGGCCCGCCGGTCGAACTCGCCGCACCCGAGCGACGTATCTTCGTGGAATCCGAACGAGGAGGACTCGACGATGACCAGCCTGCACGACCGTCCGAACACCGCGCTGGTGGTGATCGATGTCCAGAACGACGTCGTCGCCAACGCGCACGACCGTGATGCGGTGGTGGCGAACATCGCCACCCTCGTCGGCAAGGCGCGCGCCGAGCACGTTCCGGTCATCTGGGTGCAACACTCCGATGCCGAATTGGCCCGCGACACCGAGGGATGGCAGATCGTTGCGGAACTGAGCCCCAGCGACGCCGAACCCGTCGTGCACAAGAGCTATGGCGACTCGTTCGAGGACACCACGCTCGAGTCGGAACTGGCCGAGCGTGGCGTCGGACGGGTGATCGTCGCCGGCGCCCAGACCGATGCGTGCATCCGTTCGACCCTGCATGGCGCCTTCGTCCGCGGCTACGACACGACGCTGGTGTCCGACGCCCACACGACCGAAGATCTCTCCGAGTACGGAGCGCCCCCTGCCGACAAGGTCATCGCCCACACCAACATGTACTGGCGGTGGCACGACGGCCCTGGTCGAGTCGCGGCCGTGGTCGAGTCTGCGGCCGTCGAATTCGGCGGACCACCGTTGTAGCTCTCGTCAAGAAATCGTCAGGTTTTCGTCAAGGTCGATGAAGAACCGACCGATGGACATCCGTGACTCGAACCAAACGGATCCTCATCGCCACCGGTGTCGCCCTCGCTCTTGCCGTTCCGGCGACCGGTGCGATCGCCGAAGCAGCGCCTGCCACGACGACGACCGACACCACGATCACGGTCAGCGGTGGCGACAGCCTTGCCGGTATCGCCTACCGCTACGGCGTGCGCTTGTCGGCGCTGCTGCAGGCCAACTCGATGACCATCACGACGGTGATCCATCCCGGCGACACGCTCATCATTCCGGCCGGAGCGTCGCTCCCGACCGTTTCCAGCCCCGTTGCGGTCACCGGCGCAGGATCGTCCAGCACCGCTGTCGTCGCCGCGACCGGCACGACCTACACCGTCGTCGCCGGTGATGCGCTCGCAGGAATCGCCTGGCGCAACGGCGTGAAGCTGGGCGCGTTGGTGAAGGCCAACGGCATCACGGTCACGAGCGTGATCATGCCGGGCCAGACCCTGACGATCCCACCCGCCACGATGCCGATCCCGGCTCCTCGCCCCTCGACGACGCCTGCGGCTGCCGCGTCGCCCTCGACCGGCGCATCGACGACCCAGACGGCAGTGAGTTCGGCGACCGGTTCGCTCGACACCCTGCTGACCTACCTGGTCGCCCAAGTCGGCACGCCGTACCAGTTCTTCAGCGCCGGCCCCGAGACGTTCGACTGCTCGGGACTCGTCGTTGCGGGTTACCGCCAGATCGGCATGTCGATGCCCCACCAGAGTCGGGCGCTGGCACGTCTGGGCACATCTGTCGACTGGACGACGGAGGCGATCGCGCCGGGCGACCTCGTGTTCACGTCAGCGGTGAACGACCCGGCGCTGATCACGCATGTCGGTGTGGCCCTCGATTCGCAACGATGGGTCCACGCCGTCGGTGTCGGTCGCACCGTGAGCATCGGCTCGCTGCCGTCGAGCGACCGGATCATGGCCGTGCAACGAATCACGCTCCCCTGAGCGAGGGTCGGCCTTCTGCATCAACATGCAGAAGGCGTTGCATCTCCATGCTAAAATTTGTGCATGCGCACGACCATCGAACTCGATGACGACACTGCCGCCGAAGTGCAGCGGCTTCGAGCCGAGGAGCGTCGCGGTGTCAGCGAGGCGGTCAACGAACTGATCCGGCGGGGCATGCTGCACCAGCAACAGGTCGAACCGTTCGTACCTCGCACCCGCCGACTCGGACTCAAGATCGATGTCTCGAACATCGCCGACGCTCTCGAGGTCCTCGAGGGCGTCGACACGCGCTCGATGCTCGTCGACGCCAACATCCTGCTGTACTCGGTCGATGAGTCGAGTCAGTTCCACGACGACGCCGGCGCGTGGCTGACCGAGGCGCTGAACGGGACCCGTCGCGTCGCCCTGCCCTGGATCTCGTTGACCGCGTTCCTGAGGATCGCGACGAACCCCCGTGCGTCCTTCACCCCTCTGTCACCCGCCGACGCGTGGGACATCGTGGACGGTTGGCTCGCGGCGCCGACGGCATGGATCCCACAACCCGGGCCTGCTCATCACGAAGTCCTGCGGCGACTGACCATCGATCGAGATCTCCGGGCCGGCCTCGTCACCGATGCGGTCCTGGCTGCACTGTGCATCGAGCACGGACTGGACATCGTGAGCGCCGACAGCGACTTTGCGCGATTCGGTGAGCTGACTTGGATCAACCCCGTCGCACGGTGACGGACCGCCGGTCGGGATCCGGTGGCCCGATCCGCGTAGGTTCTCGGGCATGACCGAACGACTGCCCGCCGTGTCGCTTGCTGCAGTACCCGGACGTCGCCGGCAGACGGTCGAATTGGCCGTGGACATCGAGCGACGAGGCTTCTCGGGGATCTACTGCCCGAGCTTCGGCGACGCGATGGGGCTGTGCCTCTCGATCGCTCACGCCACCACCACGATCGAGTTCGGCACGTCGATCCAACCGATCTACCTGCAGCACCCGGTGACGCTCGCCACCTCGGCGAGCTACCTCCACGAGATGGCCGACGGCCGGTTCCGCCTGGGTGTCGGTGTCACCCACGGCCCTGTCATCAAGCGCCTGGGTGTCGAGACCGGCAAACCGCTGAGCGACATGCGCGAGTACGTCGCCACGATGCGGGATGCCGGCGAGGCGATGGGCGGCCTCCCGCCGGTGGTTCTCGCAACACTGCGCGACAAGATGGTCGAGCTCTCCGTCGAGGTCGGCGACGGTGCGGTGTGGGCGAACGCGTCGAGGAGCCGGATGGCCCATTCGCTGTCGCTCGTCCCCGAGTCGCGCCGTGCAGACGGGTTCTGGATCGGCAACATGATCCCGACCGTGATCGACGACGACATCGACGCCGCACGGGCGAGGAACCGCAAGACGTTGCAGGGCTACGTGGCGTTGCCGAACTATCGCAACTACTGGATCGACGCGGGGTACGAGGCCGAGATGTCGGCCGTGCAGGTCGCACTCGCAGCGAAGGATGGCGACGCGGTGCTGGCCGCGATGAGCGACCGCTGGCTCGACGACTGCACGTTGTCCGGGCCCGTCGGGCGGGTCCGCGATGGAGTCGAGGCGTGGTTCGATGCAGGTGTGACCGCTCCGATCGTCGTCCCGTCGTCGACGTCGGGCGGCCAGGCCAAGGCGTTCGCCGAGCTGTTCGACGCATTCGCCTGACGCGTTCCACCGAGAGAAGAGGATGACCATGCACAATCCCGACGACGTGGTGGCGGCCTTCATCGCAGCCATCGAGGCAAAGGACATCGACGCCGCCATCGCACTGCTCGCCGACGACGTGTCGTACGAGAATGTTCCGGTGACGCCGATCTCGGGGAAAGATGCGGTGCGGGCCACGCTCGGCGCCTTCCTCGGCGCAGCGACTGCGGTCGAGTGGCCGATCTCGCGGCAGGTGGTTGTCGGCAACGTCGTGATCAACGAGCGACTCGATCGCTTCCGGATCGGCGACGGCTGGCTCGAACTCCCCGTAGCCGGGTTCTTCGAGGTCACCGAGGAGGGGCTGATCAGCCTGTGGCGTGACTACTTCGACATGTCGAGCTACACCGGCCAGCTCGCCGCGCTCACCTCCGCCGACTGATCCGGTCGGGAAGCGGATTCGGTTCGATCGGCGAGCTGCAAGACTCGGCTGGTGATCCGGTTCGGCGACATCGACGTCGATGTGGGTCGTCGCGAGGTCCGTCGGGCGGGGAGTGTCGTCCATCTCGAGCCACAGGCGTTCGACCTGCTGATCGTCCTGATCGATCACCGTGACCGCGTGCTGACCAAGAACGAGCTGCTCGACGGTGTGTGGGGCCACCGCTTCGTGTCGGATGCGAACCTGACGACGCGCGTGAAGGAGATCCGCCGGGCCGTCGGCGACGATGGACGCCAACAGCACACCATCAGGAATGTTCGCGGACGCGGGTACCGATTCGTTGCGGATACCGAAGTGACCGATGCTCCACCGACGGCTCCGGTCGGTTTGATCGGCCGTGAGCCGGAGACTGCAATGGTGCTCGATGCACTCGGTCGCGCCCGGATCGTCACACTGACCGGGCCTGGTGGTGTGGGGAAGTCGACACTCGCTCGCTCCGTCGCTCACCAAGTGGCGACCGGATTCGGCCTCGGCACGCGGCTCGTTCAGCTGTCGACGCTCGACCATGACGAGCACGTCGTTGCGGCGATCGCCCGCTCCCTCGATGTCCTGGTCGACGTCGATCGGCCCGACTTCACCATCCGTTCGATCGCCGAACTCGACGTGCTCGTGCTCCTCGACAACTGTGAGCACGTCGTCGACACGGTCGCAGGCTTGCTCGACCAACTCATGGCCGTTCCGTCGCCCCGGATTCGGATCCTGGCGACGAGTCAGGTGCGACTCGGGCTCCGGGACGAGCAGCTCGTCGCGATCGGCCCGCTCGGCGCGGACGAGGCACTCGAGTTGTTCGTCGAGCGTGCGTGCGCAGTTCGGCCCCTGTGGGACCTCGACGCCGTCGGACGTGACCGCGTGTTCGAGTTGGTCGCCCATCTCGATCGGCTTCCGCTCACGATCGAGATGGCCGCCGCACGGCTCGGCTCGCTGACGTTCGACGAACTCGAGTCACTGATCGGCGCCGGGGTTTCGGTGCGACACATGACGCACCGGTCACCGGATCGCCGCCACCGATCGCTCGACTCGCTCGTCACCTGGTCGGCGGAACTGCTCGATCCGTTGCATCGCCGAACGTTCATGGAATTCTCCGTCTTCTCCGGTGCTGTGTCGGCACACGATGCGGTCGCCGTCATCGGCGGTGATGGTTCGGCAGCGTTGTTCGACCTCGCCGGGCTCGCGGAACGATCCTTGTTGGTCGTCGACGACGACGGCCGGGACACCCGGTTCCGCATGCTCGTAACCGTGCGCGCCGTCGCCGCGACCTGGCTCGACGACACCGAACGGGCTCACGACGTTCGGCGACGCCACGCCGAGCACTTCCTCGAGGTGGCGCGGGCGATCGACGTGGAGATCCGGACGCCGAACGAAGCCGCCGGACGCGTCCGGCTCGACGCGGTCGCCGCAGAACTCCGATCGGCCTTCGTCTGGGCGCAGCGCGAGGAGCCGACGCTGGCGTCGGAGTTGTGTGGCGCGCTGCATCTGGCCGCCTACTCGTCGTTCTGGGGAGAACCCGCCGAGTGGAGCAGGATCGTGCTGCTTGCCGATCCCGGCGCCGAGGTGGACGGGGCGAGGATCGTGCTGGCGGGCGCCCAAGCGAACGCCGGTGACCTCGAGGCGGCGCGTGCGAGCATCGCCGCGACACTCCAGTCCCGTGACGTCCGGATCAGGGCTGCCGCCTTGGAGATCCTGGCCGACGTCGCGCTCTATTCGGGTGATCTCGGCGAGGCGTTGTCGATCACCGAGCAACTCCACCGGTCGAGTGTCGAACTCGCCGACCCGCACTGGATGGCCATCGCCGCGGTCGACACCGCTCTGGCACTGACGTACGGCGGGGAGCCGGCAGCTGCTCTCGCCCACTTGGACGGGCTCGACATCGAGGCCTGCTCGCCGTCCGCCCGGGCCTGGCTCGTCTACAGCAGGGGAGAAGCCCTCAGTGCTGTTGGGGACAGCGGCGCGATCGAGTCGTTCCTCGTCGCGATAGCGCTGGCACGGACGGTGGGGAACCCGTTCGTGACCTCGGTGGCCCACTTGTCGCTGGCGGTCCAGCACGCGCAGATGGGCAACATGACGATGGCGCTCGACGTGTACTCCGAATGCCTGCACGACCACATCCGGCACGGCAACTACGTCCACGCGGTCACCACGCTTCGCGGTCTGGTCGAGTTGCTCGTCATGGCCGGCGATGATCACGGTGCCGTGGTCGTGGCGGCCGCGACCTCGAGCGCCTCGCTGAGGCCCAGCTACGGACCGGAGATCGAGCGCCTCGACAACGTGGTGAGCGACCTCGAACAACGCGTCGGGCCTTCCCGCTTCAGCGAATGGACCGGCGAGGGCCGCATCCTCGAACTCCCCGCTGCCGTTCGATTCGCGGTGCAACGGGTCGACCTGCGGCGTCGGTGATCCTCAGACAATCCTCAGATCATCCCCGAGCGTCGGCGACGACGATGTGGTTCCTTGGAGCGATGACACCTTCGCCCGCACCGACTCCATGGCCGTCGACCGACACCACCGTGATCACCGACGCCGGATTGGAGACATGGCTGATCTTCGAGCGAGGGTTCGACCTCCCCGCGTTCGCGGCGTATCCCTTGGTCGGCACACCTGAGGGCCGCGCCGCGCTGCTGGAGTACTACGGGTACTACGCCGACATCGCCCGATCGGTCGGCGCCGCGGTCGTGCTCGAAGCACCGACGTGGCGCGCCAACCCCGAGTGGGCCGAGACGCTCGGTCACGATCGTGCCGAACTGGCCGCGCTGATCAGCGCGTCCGTCGATCTGGTCGCCGAGCTTCGTTGGACGGACGCACAACCATTCCTGGTCGGCGGTGTCGTCGGCCCACGCGGCGACGGGTATCGGATCGACGCACAGATGACCGCCGAGGAATCGTCGGACTACCACTCGTTCCAGATCGACTGCATGGCCCGAGCCGGGGTCGACGTGGTCACCGCACTGACGATGGGCTACGCCGACGAGGCGATCGGGATCGTGCACGCCGCGCAGCGGGCCGGCGTTCCAGCCGTCGTCGCCTTCACGCTCGAAACCGACGGTCGGTTGCCGTCGGGGATGTCACTCGGCGACGCGATCGAGGCGACCGACGCCGCCACCGGTCGCTACCCGACGCACTACATGATCAATTGTGCGCACCCGACCCATTTCGATCAGGTGTTCGAATCGGGGGCGACCTGGATCGACCGCATCGGCGGACTGCGAGCCAATGCCTCGGTACTGAGTCACGCCGAGCTGGACGAGATGGTCGAGCTCGACGACGGTGATCCGGCCGACCTGGCCGAGCGATACGTCGCCCTGCGCTCGGTGCTCCCGGGTCTGCAGGTCGTCGGCGGCTGCTGCGGCACCGATCACCGACACGTGGCCGCGATCGCGAACGCGTGGTTCGCCGTCGCCTGATGTCGGTCGGTCAGATGAAACCCCGGGTCGGCTGCGGGGTGTAGGGCGCTTCGAGACGGGCGACCTCGTCGTCGCTGAGCACGAGGTCGACCGACGCGATCGCATCGTCGAGGTGGTGCGGCTTGGTTGCGCCGACGATCGGTGCGCTGACCGTCGGGTTGTGCGAAACCCATGCCAGCGCCACCTGCGCCCGTGACACGCCGTGGTCCGCAGCGATGGCCGCGACCTCGGCGATGATCCCGACGTCGGCCGTGCCGTAGAGGCTCTTGCCGAACTCGTCGGTGTCCTGGCGTGCGCGTCGACTCGTCGAGGTCACGGGTGAGCTTGCCGCGAGCCAGCGGGCTCCACGGGATCACGCCGACGCCCTGGTCGGCGCACAGCGGCAGCATCTCGCGCTCCTCCTCGCGGTACAGCAGGTTGTAGTGGTTCTGCATCGTGACGAACTTCGTCCACCCGTTGCGCTCGGCGACGTGTTGCGCCTTCGCGAACTGCCACGCCCACATCGACGACGCGCCGATGTGCAACGCCTTGCCGGCTCTCACCACGTCGTGCAGCGCCTCCATCGTCTCCTCGATCGGGGTTCGGTGGTCCCAGCGATGGATCTGGTACAGGTCGACGTAGTCGGTGCCGAGGCGGCGCAGGCTGTTGTCGATCTCGGCCATGATCGCCTTGCGTGACAGCCCCCGGCCGTTCGGTCCGGCGTGCATCTGGCCGTGCACCTTGGTGGCGAGCACGATCTCGTCACGGCGGGCGAAGTCGGCCAGTGCTCGCCCGACGATCTCCTCGCTCGTGCCGTCGGAGTACACGTTGGCGGTGTCGAAGAAGTTGATGCCCGCCTCGACCGCGCGCTGGATGTGCGGCCGGCTCTCGTCTTCGTCGAGTGTCCACGAATGGTTGCCGCGGTCGCTGATCGCCGTAGCTCATGCACCCCAGGCAGATGGGTGACACGTCGAGTCCGGTGCTGCCGAGTTTGCGATACCTCATGGGCCGGACCCTACGACCCTGAGGGCCCCGAGTCGCCGTCGAAGTACGTTCGGTCGATGGCCGAGATCTCCCGCACCCACGTCGTCGATGCATGCACCTACTTCGACTCGTGGGTCGCGTTCCAACAGCACGCCGCACGAGTGCCAGGTGTGCAAGCGGCGGTGCTCCACGGCGACGAGGTGGTCCTCTCGACGGCGCACGGCGTGTCGAGCGTCGTCACCGATGAGCCGCTGACCGACCATCACCTGTTCCGCATTGCGTCGCATTCGAAGACGTTCACGGCGACGGCGATCATGCAGTTGGTCGAACGTGGGCTGGTGCGACTCGATGACACCGTGGGGCAGTGGCTCCCCGATCTCGCCGAGTCGTCGATCGCGTCGGCGACGGTCAGGGAGTTGTTGTCGCATTCCGGTGGTCTGATCCGTGACGGATGGGACGGCGACTTCTGGCAGCTGTTCCGGGCTTTCCCCGACCGATCCGAACTGCTGCGCGTCGCCGCCGACGACGCCGCGGTGCTGCCCCGCAACCAACGGTTCAAGTACTCCAACATCGGGTTCTCACTGCTCGGCCTCGTCGTCGAAGCGGCCGGCGGTCAGCCCTACAACGGCTACGTCGGCACGCACATCGTCGACCGGCTCGGGCTGGCGGACACCGGACCCGAGTACGACCCAGTGCGGGCGCAGGAGTACGCCGGCGGCCACAGCGCGCTCAGCTACGCGGATCACCGGATCGCGATCGAACACGTCGACACCGGCGCCATGGCCGCGGCGACCGGGTTCTTCTCCACCGCGTCCGATCTCGTCCGCTACATGTCGGCGCACTTCGAACACGACGACCGACTGCTCGGCGACGACGCGAAGCGCCAGGTGCAGCACGCCTCGTGGGACGTCGACGGCACCGACACGTCGTACGGCTTCGGGTTCGCGAGCGCGACGATCGGACGGCGTCGGGTGCTCGGCCACGGCGGCGGCTATCCGGGCCACATCACGCGGACGTTCTTCGACCCGGTCGATCGAGTCGCCGTGTCGGTGTTCACGAACGCGATCGACGGACCGGCGCTCGCATGGGCGACCGCGGCGATCCGGCTGATCGACCTCGCCGCGGGCGACACAGGCGGCGAGTGGCGTCCGGCCGCAGAGCTCGCCCCGTACTGCGGGCGGTTCGCGTCGCTGTGGGGCGTCTACGACATCGTCGACCTCGGTGGCCGGCTGTACCAGCTCGACCCGTCGGTGGCCGACCCCGTGATGAGCCCGACCCGGCTGGAGGTGATCGACGAGCACACGCTGCGCATCGCGTCGACGCCCGGCTACGGGTCGCCTGGTGAACGGATCACGTACCAGTTCGCCGATGACGGTTCGGTCACCTCGGTCCGTGGTGGCAGTGGGTCGACGGCGTACTCCGATCGATGCGTTCCGGGATGCGATCCAGCGACGCTCGCACGTGGCTCTCGGCGATCCGGTGCGTTGATCGCCGACCCGTGTTGATCCGGGGGAACCCTCGGACTAGATTGTAGTGATCGCTACAACCTGGAGGTTCCCGTGACCACGCTCACCCCGTCGGACGCCGCCGATCTGTTCCGCCGACCGCCCGACCGCATGCTCGACGTGGGCGCCGGTGAGGTCGCCCATCGCCAGGTCGGCAGCGGGCCCGACGTGCTGTTCGTCCACGGCTGGCCCGTGAGTGGAGCGACGTTCCGCCTGCTGCTTCCCCACCTGGTGGACCATCTGACGTGCCACGTGATCGACCTTCCCGAGCGCCGGCTCGAGCCGGTTCGACGGCAACACGACGCTGACCATCGACCAACACATCCGCAGCGTCAAACGCGTCGTCGACCTGTTGGAACTCGACGAGGTCGCCGTCGTCGGCCACGACAGCGGCGGGCTGATCGCTCGTCACGCGATGGCCGGCGATCAGCGGTTGCGTGCGATGGGCCTGATCAACACCGAGCAGTCTCAGGGGGCGAGCTGGCGGTTCCGGATGTTCCTGGCCGGGCGCCACATGCCCGGATTCGCCGGGGTGCTCGGCTGGGCGGCCGGGAAGCCCCGGGTGCGCCGGAACCAGTTCGTGTTCGGCGGCGCGTTCGAGGACCGATCACTGCTCGACGGCGACTTCGACGAGTTCTTCCTCGCTCCCTTGAACGAGATCCCCGAACGGCGCAACGCTGCCGTGCGACTGCTTCGCAGCTTCGACTTCCAGCACATTCGTGACCTGGCCGACCTGCATCGGCGGATCGAGGTCCCGGTGCAGCTGGTGTGGGGCGACCGCGATCCGTTCTTCCCGATCGAGCGCGCCAAGGGCATGGTCGACACATTCCCTGACGCGCGGCTCGCGACCATCCACGGCGCCGGACTGTTCTCCCACGAGGAGCGACCGGTCGAGGTCGCCGAGGCGCTCCTGGCGGTGCTGACCGGAGACTGACGCCTTGATCGTGCTCGGGGCAGTCTGTACGTCGATCTTGCGACCGATCACTCCGGCGACGCCGTCGAGCACACCGGATCAAGCGACGCCGAGGCGGGCCGCAGCTCGATCGGCGGACTCGGGGCCGGCGAGTTGTCGGACGAGCAGGAGGCCGTCGATGAGTGCGATCGCCGCTTCGGACTCGGCCCGGCGGACCGCCGGACGACCTTCGAAGAACGTGGCGAGCCACTCGATCCAGGCATCGACCAGTTCGGTCACCACCCGGTGGTACGGCTCTCGTCCCGCCGCAGCGAGCCCGTTCGCCTCGAAGAACAGCGCGAAGAGCGGATCGGCATCGTGATGGGCGAGGACCGGCCAGGCGGTGCGGGCGAGTTCGAGGTGGTCGGTCGCCGGCGTGGTGAACGCCTCGGCCAGCGTCAGCTGGAGCCGGAGGCCGACGGCGCCCATCACCTCGGTGACCAGGGCGTCCTTGGTGGGGAAGTAGTACACGATGATCCGATCGCTGATCCCCAGGCGTTTCGCGAGTCGCCCGAACGTCAGCTGGCTGAGACCTTCGTCGAACACGGCATCGAGCGCTCCCTGAAGGATGTCGTCCTTGCTGTGTCTGTGACCCATCGGCATCGAGCGTAGTGGCCGCTCCGGCCGGCCTATGTAGGAGTCGCTACAACCAAGTCGACGGTCATCCAGAGCCGAGTTCGTTCACGCGAGGAACCACGCCACGGCGAAGGTGACCGAGTTGGTGGCGATGTGGGCGAACACCGGAGCGATCAGGTGCCCGGATCGATGGCGCAGCCAGATGAACCCGAGCCCGGCGCCGAACGTCGCCAGGAACGTGCCGACGATCGACGCCCATCGCCCGAGGTCGCCGAACGCGACGTCGTCGTAGCCCTGCCACACGGGGAACAGATGCCACAGTCCGAACGCCGTCGCCCCCCACAGCGCAGCGGGCACGATGTCGAACCGGCGCCGGAGCAGGCCGTGCAGCACACCGCGGAAGACGACCTCCTCGACGAGCACGGTGCCGAGTGGGATCACCACCAGCACACGCAGCGCCATCTCGGCGAACGACACGTCGACCCGGTCGTCCTCGAAGACGCCACCGGTGCCCGCAACGAGCGTGGCGATCACGACGATTGCGGCGATCAGCCCTGCGGCCATGAGACCGAGGCGAACACCGGCCGCGAAGGTGGTCCTGCGCCAGCCCCAGCTCATCTCGCGTCAGGCCCACCGCCAACCCGATGGCCAGGACTGCGACGGCAATCAGCAGGTTCGCGACGAAGTGGGCGTCGCCCGGGATCGCAGCGGAGCGGGCGACGTTGTAGGCCGCGAGCCCGCCCACGACGAGGAGCAGCGCGGCGCTGTTCGCTCTCGCCATCGCATCGTTCGCCGCCGCGGCGGCGTCGGGCTGTTGTTCGGTGTCGATCACGGGGCGTGACACGAGAGCCGATCGCCGCTGCATATGAGATGATGCGCTCGTGATCAAGCGAGTGGGCAAGAACCTCGCCGTGCTGACCGGCGACGCTCCGGAGGCGAGCCAACAGCTCGAACGCGACGGCTACACGGTGTTGCGCGGCGTGCTCGCGCCCGACGAGATCGCGGCGTTGACCGACGAGATCGAGCACGCCTTCGCAACCCGTGATCCCGAACGAGGTCGGACCGATCGGGACGAGTTCCGGTACGAGATGCTCAACCACGGTCCGCATTCGCAGGCCGCGGTCGCCGCGCCCGAGATTCTCGCCGCCATCGAGCCCCTGCTCGGCGACGACTGCCATGTGATCGCCAACACGGCGTGGCGGAACCCACCCGAGTTCGGCGGCGGTCCGTGGCACTGCGATGCCGGCCCGCACGTCCCCCGACCGAAGGGCGTCGACTGGGACGACCGGATCCCGTACCCGGTGTTCGCGATCGGCGCCCACCTGCTTGCTGAAGGACTGTGCGGTCGCCGACGGACCGACCGCCGTGGTGCCGGGCAGTCATCGTTCCGGGCGGCTCGCACCGGTGTCGCAGATCGAGGACCCCGACCTCACCTACGACGGTCGCCGCACCGGTCCTCCTCGAAGGTCGGGCCGGCGACGTCGCATTGTTCGTGTCCGACGTCTGGCATCGCGGCACCCCGGCCGACGAGCGGCAGCGGGCGGCTGTTCCTGCAGGTCCACTACGGCCGGCGCGAACATCGCGCAGCGAATTCGCACGACCGATGTCGCCAACCAGCTGGCACCCGAAGCGATCGAGCGGGCGGTGACCCGTCGCCAGCGCGACCTCGTGGGACTCCACGAGCCGTACTTCTACGACGGCTGACCGCTCGTCGACGCGGGTTACGTTGGCGCGATGGACATTGGAATCTTCGGAGGCGTCAGCGGACGTGGTGGGTTGGCCGGAATCATCGCCGACGTCGAGGCGGCCGCCGACGCCGGCTTCGACTCGTATCTGGATGCCGCAACTCGTTCAGAGCACGGAGGCGATGAACATCATCGGTGCGGTCGCGCAGCACGTGCCGAACTTCCGTCTCGGAACCTCCGTCGTGCCGACCTATCCGCGACACCCGATGGTGATGGCCGAACAGGCGATGACGACCAGCATGGTGACCGGCGGACAGTTCACGCTGGGGATCGGGTTGTCGCACCAGCCGGTCGTCGAAGGGATGTGGGGCCTGTCGTTCGACAAGCCACTGCGTCACGCCCGCGAGTACCTCGACGTGCTGATGCCGCTCCTCGGTGGCGAGTCCGTGAGCTTCGTCGGCGAGACCGTCACGGCGCGCGGCAAGTTGGACATCGACGCCGTCGAGCCGCCGGTGTTGCTCGCGGCTCTCGGTCCGCAGATGCTGCGTCTGGCCGGGGCCCGCTGCGCCGGCACGATCACGTGGATGACCGGTGCCTCGACGCTCGCGTCGCTGACCGTGCCGACCATCAGCGAAGCGGCCGAGGCGGCGGGTCGACCCGCACCGCAGATCGCGGCCGGCTTTCCGATCTGGGTCACCGACGATGCCGACGCCGCCCGCGCGAACGCCGCCAAGACGTTCAAGATCTACGGCCAGTTGCCGTCGTACCGGGCGATGCTCGACCACGAAGGTCTCGCCGGTCCGGAGGATCTCGCCATCATCGGCGACGAGGCGACGTGCGCCGGTCGGATGGACGAACTCGCTGCGGCGGGCGTCACGTTGTTCGCCGCGTCGGAGTTCGCGGCCAACGCCGGAGGATCGAGCCCGAACCAGGGCGTTCCTCGCCAGCCGGCTCTGATGGAGATGTCGCCCCGATCGCTCGGGTGGTTGCGCTACCTCCACCGCAAGTCGCACACCCCCGACGACTGGAGCCGCGACCGGGTCATCCCACCCGCACTGGGACAATCGGTCCGATCCGCCGATGGCGAGTTGGCACCGATTCGATCTCGTCGACTCGTCCTACGCCATGGGCCTCATGGCGCATCGCACGCCGGCGTGGACCGAGCCGTACGTCGCGATCCTCGACCAGCTCATCGAGCGGCACACCGGCTGGTGGTCGGCCGCCGACTGGCTCACCCAGTTCGGCCACGACCCGACCGGGCGAACTACCCCGACATCTATCGGCTGTTCATCCCGCGGGAGCTGTGGGGCGACTACGACGTCCCGGGCTGGACCGCCAACGGCATCGAGCCGTGGGGCGTCCAGATGGATCCGGTCGCCGCCGACGGGATGCTGTTCTACAAGGGTTTCCTGCTCGTGCTGCTCGGCATCCGGTCGATGGTCGACAACGCACCGGCGCTCGCGACCGTTGGAACCGAGCCGTTCGAGATGATCCGCGACGGCGACAACACCTTCACGTGGACGCACAGCGAGATCGCCGATCACCTGCGCCGCCAATGGTTGGCCGCCCCCGTCGGGCTGTCACTGAGAGAACACGAAGATCTGGCCGTTTTGAATGGCCGGAGCGGGCCTCGGTCTGAGGCTCCACGACAACCGATACGGGACCGGACTTCCACGCAGAGGCTTCGAGCCGTGGTGGGCGTACGCCCGCGAGCACTACCTCGATCTCGCCGGTGATGCGCCGCCGCAGATGACGACCTTCTACTACGACCCGGCAGCTCGACGTGCACCATCGCCTGCCGGTCGCCGCGGCGTTGACGACGTCGTTCTACGCCGCACCGCAGGTGCCCGACGACGCTCGCCGACTGTTCGACGCCGGGTGCGTCTCTGCCGGCATGAACGGCCCACTCGCCATCACCGTTGTCGGCCGAGCCGGGCGCACGGCGTCGTCGCTGGTGCTCGCTCGTGAGTGGGGGCTGCGACGAGCTCGACGAACGGTCTGGCGACGGCTATCGAGGCGTCGTACGAACCGACCTGGGACACCGACGCTCGGCGAGTTCACGTGGGGGATGGGGCTGAACGAGCCTCATCCGCGTGGCCAGTTCAACGCCTTCCTGGCCGCGGCGGAGGCCGCCGGGCCCGGGGCTGCTGGACGCGCGCTGTCGGCGGCTCCGCTCGAGCGATGCCCCCAGATCGTCGACGTCGACTTCCCGGCGATGGCGTTCAGCCGCGCCGAGTGGATCGGCGGCAATCTCCACCTCCGACTGGCTCCGCTTCGTGAGGACCGCAACGTGTTCACGAGCTTCCGGCTCGTCGGCGCCGAGCCCCGTCAGTGGGATGTCCACGGCCTCGACGGCGTCAGCCTGGATCTGACGACCAGCGGAGTGACGCATCCGCGTCCCGATGGTCGCCGCCGACGTCGAACTCATCCGCGGCAGCTACTGACCCGATCTCCGCCACGCGGGGTTTGTGGCGCGATCCGGTTGGCCCGTCCCAACCGAAGTGCAACGCAAACGGATGTGGCCGGTCGGTGGTGGCGGCACGCGGGGTTTGTGGCGCGATCCGGTTGGCCCGTCCCAACCGAAGTGCAACGCAAACGGATGTGGCCGGCTCCGGATGTGGATGGTCAGAGGAGGAGGGGTTCGCAGCCGGTGCCGGCGAGCAGTGCGTCGACGGCGGCGCGATCGGCGGAGCCGAGCGCGGCGTACTGCTCGCGGAGCCAGGCGAGGCACTTGCCCTGGTAGGCGAACGGGCCCTGGCGGTACTCCTGGCCGTCGATCTCGCACGACCATCTCGTCGGCGCCTGATCGCAGCGCCCGGCGTTGGCGATCATGAACGGTGCGTAGGTGCGCCCGATCTCGTGGAGCAGCGCGATCGTGGTCGCCGGGATCTCGTCGCGCCCGACCCACCCGTCGTTGCCGGTGACCGACCACCACGACGAGATCGTCGATCATGTCGACCCAGTTCGCGACCCGTGGCGCCCGGTCGATGGCGATGCGCGCCGACTCGGGATCCCAGCCGACCAGCTGTCGGAGCTGGCCGAACAGTCCGAAGTCGCCCCGACCCGGCCGATCGCCGAGCAGGAACATCCGCTCGCTGAGACTCGGCACTCAGGAGATCGAGCAGTCGCGTGTACGAGTCCTCGATGACCGGACGGTTCGCCTCGGTCGAACCGACCAGGGCCATCCGACCGATCTGACGATCGGTGATGTAGCGCTGCATGCGCTCCCAGTCGGTGTCGGACACCTGCAGGTTCTGATCGAGCGGGAGGAGCTTCGCCGCCTTGTCGATCGCGTCGTCGTAGTACCAGCGGTAGTGGTACATCGCCTTGGTGACCCACTCGTCGCCGTAGTCCTCGATCAGGTAGTCGATGAATGCGACGACCGGATCGGTCGGCACCAGGCTGCGCTCGGCGAACATCGTCTCGAGCCGCATGATCTGCGGTGACGAGTCGATCATCGCCTCGGTGTAGTCGCCGTCGTCGTCGGGGAACGCGATGACCGGGATGAGCCGCACCGGCACGGGCGGAAGGTGGTCGTGCTTCGAGCCGCGCAGCACCCACGTGAACGGGATCTGGCGATATCGGAGCACGGCGCGCATCTTCAGCGAGTACGGCGAGCCGTAGCCGCCGCCGAGCTGGAGCGGGTAGGTGCTCATCCGGTGACCGACTGCTGGAGGATCGTCGATCCTCGGGCGCACGATCATCGTGTAGGTGTCGGCGATCGCCTTCTCGCGGTGGTCCTTCTGCGCCTCGAGACGGGCCGGGTCGGTGACGACCGCCATGAACGCCCGCTTGCTCGGGAACGAGTTGAAGCGCACCTGGTGCCAGCGCACGGCCATCGCCGACGATCGTGCCCTCGACGGCGAACCATCCGGCGATGCGCACGCCGTGCTTCGACGCCGAGATCGCCGCCGCCGACTGGTAGGCCTCCATGTCGGTCGGCGTGATGTGCGCCGCCTCGGCGATCGTCGAAGCGGATCACGTGCAGCACCATCACCGGGCCGTCGTCGTCGGTCGGCGGGAACGGCACGTCGGCCCAGTCGACCTCGCTCACACCCTCTGGAGCGGTCGGATACGGCATCGGCTGGCAGCCCATCACGATGGTCTGCTCCATGCCGGCGTCCTTGTGCGCGTGTGACGTCTGGAACTCGGGCCGCGACTGCATCTCGATGAACGACCGGCGGGTCGGGTACTTCACGACACCGATGCGATCCCAGATCGGCGCCTCGCCGAGCAACTGCTGATCGACGTCGCCGAAGAACACCGGCATCGGCGCCGATCGCGGCGAGCGACTCGAGCGGTGTGTACTCGTCGTCGGCCTCCTTGCCGCTGATCGTCGACTCCCGGCCGTCCTCGTACTGCGCTACCTCGCGGTACTTCATCAGGTTGACCATCCACACCGGGCCGTCCTGGTCGGCGGGAGTGGTGGCGAGACGCATGCCGTAGTCGCGGTCGACCTGGCCGTAGCGGGGTGCGTTGGTGCTCATGCTGGTGCTCCTTCTGTCGGCGACTGCGTCGGCGACGAGTTGCATCATCTCGCGGGCCACCATCGGGCCGGCGTTCTGGTTCTGGCCGGTGACGAGGTTGCCGTCGACGACCCAGTGGTTGGCGAGCGGATCGCGGCGACGGGTCTCGCTCTCGAAGAGCGCACCCATCGCCCGCAGCTCGGTCTCGGGATGCTGCGGCGTCGATTCGATGCCGAGCTCGTGCACCTGCTTGTCGGTCACCGCCGAGATCCTGCGGCCCTTGACGAGCGGTTCGCCGTCGGTGCCCTTCGCATTGCGCAGGCCGAGCGGGCCGTGGCACACGCCACCGATCACCTTGCCGAGCGCGTTGGCTCGGGTGATCTGGTCGGCGAGCGTCTCGGAGAACCCGAGGTCGAACGCCGCACCCCAGCCGCCGGCGAGGTACACGATGTCGTAGTCGGCCATGTCGAGGTCGCCGACAGCGAGGGAGGTCGTGACCTTCTGGCGCAGCACGTCGTCGGCCAGGAAACGGTCGTCGTCGGCCGAGCGGAGGATCGGCTTGAGCGACTGCGGATCGACGGGGATCACACCACCGAGCGGGCTCGCCACGTCGACGTCCATGCCGGCATCGAAGAACGCGTAGTACGGCACGGTCATCTCGCTCGCGAACACGCCGGTCGGCTTGCCGATGTCGAGCATCGCGTGGTTCGTGGCGATCACGAGCGCCCGACGCCCGAACAGGTCGAACTCGCGGGCATCCGGGTCGTCGGGGTGCATCCCGAGCTTCTGCAGCGCCTTGCGGAGCGCCCGGGCCGGAGCCGGCGGACGTTTCATCTCCGGGGTGAGCTTGCGGCGCGCGGCGTACGGCCACGGGTGGTGCCGCTCGGGCACCCGTTCGGCGCGCTCCTGCTTCATGACGTCCTTCAGGTGGGCGAACACCGACGCGACGGCCGGGTCGTTCCACCGGTTCGCCGCTTCGATCGGATCGGCATCGAGGTCGTACAGCTCCCACTGATCGGGCAGCACTGACGTGCGGAAGGTGTCGCCGCCGGGCCCGCTCGACGCGAGCTGGCGCACACCGGGCTCGGTCCACGTCGCCGGGTCGTCGAAGGTGCGCACGAGCTTCCAGAGGTGGTCGGCGCCTCCGTCGGTGGCGGCGACGCGTGCGACCACGCCTTCGAAGTTCGAGGCCACGTGGGCCGGCATCTGGATGCGCAGTGGAGCCGGTGGATTGGTCGCCCGGCCCAGCCGGCGCGCGATCCCCGATGCTCCGGAGTCGCCTTCGAGCATGTTGTCGCGGGTCATCAGGTACACGGGGCGGTTCGAGTCGGCGGCGTCGCCGTCGACGACCGGCATCAGGTTGCGGCCGGGCAGCGGGTGCACCTCGGAGAACGACTCGCGCAGCACCGCCGCCGTCGTCGCCTCGTCGATACCCGCAGCGCCGAGCAGCGTCGGCACGATGTCGACGTGCGACGTGGGGGCGTCGTCGATCGTGCGGCCGCTGGTGGCCGTCGCGCCGACCCTGGCGATCGAGAACGGCACGCGGGTCGCCTCGTCGTACAGGGTGTACCACTTCTGGTGGAGCCCGCCGTGGGAGCCGAGCAGGTCGCCGTGGTCGGACGTGCGCACGATGACGGCCTCGTCCGACCCACCGTCGGTGACGGCGCGTCGGACCCGGTCGAGTGGCGCGTCGACCTCGGCATGCAGCCGGTAGTAGAGGTCGCGGTACTGCTGGGCGTGGGTGCGATACGTGCGTTCGACCACCTGGCCGAATCCGTAGGCGGTGGGGTACGACGTCCGATAGGCGATCTGCGCGGCGGGCTTGGACGCGAGGTCCTCGTCGGCGGTGGGGGAGGCCGGGACGGGAGGCGGGTCGAGCGGCGACGGGCTCTCGAGCGGGGTGCCGCGGTTCGCCCACATCGGGAACAGCACGATGTCGTGCGGGTTCACGAAGCTGGCCACGAGCAGGAACGGCTTGCAGGGCATCGGCGTCGCCGGCACGCCGACGCGCGTAGCGATCGTCCAGCCAGGCGACGACGCGGGCAGCGATCAGCGGGTCGCGGCGGGTGCCGCTGTTGGCGAGCGGCGCGCCGTGCGGCTCGGGGCCGACCCAGCCCGAGAAGCCGTAGGCATCGAGCGGATCGGCCGCGAGGTAGGCTGTCGACGGCGGCCTGGTCGACGACGCCGTCGCTCGTCGTTGGTGGCCAACGCCTGCCCGTCGGCGCCTGCCAGGTCGGCGTGGGAGATGTGCCACTTGCCGTCGTAGTGGGTGTCGTAGCCGGCGGCGCGGAACCAGTGCCCGAGCGTCGGCACTTCACCTTCGGGCAGCCAACGCAGCCGAGAGTCGTCGTACATCTTGCCGAGACCGTCGGTCTGGGTGACGCCGTGGACGTCGGGATACTGGCCGGTGAAGATCGTCGGACGGCTGGGCACGCAGGCCAGCGAGCCCGTGTAGTGGCGTCCGAAGTTGACGGCGTGCTCGTCGAACCAGGCGCGGCCGGTGAGCGACGTTGCGACGCCACTCGGCGACGGCGGCGCCCTCGTACGGGGGAGCGGCGCGCTCCTCGTCGGTCATGATGATGATCACGTCGGGGCGTGTGGTGCTCATGCGTTCGTCTCCGTTGTTGCGAGGTGTCCGTCGATGTGACTCGTCAGTCCGGCGATCATCTCGTCGGATGCCGAGGCCAGCTTTCGGCCGACGATCTTGGCGATGACCTTCTGGGGCGGACGGGGCCCGGCGTCGATCGTGCTCGTGAGCGTCACGGCGGTGCCCGCGCCGTTCGGCGTGAGATTCCATGTGTTCGTGACCGAGCGGACGACCTTGGGGAGGCCCGCGAGCGAGTACGACAGGACGGCTGTCCTGCCCTCCGTCGGTGGGGTCCACTCGGTGACGGTCTCGACGAGCGTCGTCCGTCCCGCCTGGATGCGACGCGCAGTCCCGGGCCCGGTCTCCTGATCGGTGAGGAAGCACGAGTGGTCGACGTTGGGTGCCCACGTACTGATCGCGGCGAAGTCGGACAGCACGGCCCACACCGCGCTGGGCGTGGCCGCGATCGTCCCGGAGCGTTCGACGCTGATCATCGTGGCGGCCTGTCTCGTGCGGCGGGCATCCAGTTGGGGCCCGCGGTGAGGTCGATGCGTTCGACGAGTCGGGCACCGACGGGCTCGACCAGTTCGAGGAACTGCAGCGTGCGTGCTTCGCCGAGCGCCTTCCAGGCGACCGAGGCGAGACCGTCGAGTCGATCCTCCAGCTCCTGGCGGTACTCGATGCCGAGGGCGTTGACCGCACCGTCGGTGGCGAGACCGCGCCGCTCGAGTTCGACGAACGCCGCCTCGAGCGCCGCGTCGTCGGCACCACGGCTGCGCGGCAGCCAGTCGTCGGCGTAGTTCATCCACGCGCCGTGGAGGATCCCGGACTCGACCTGGCCGATGTCCTCGGCGATCAGGATCGCCCAGTGTGTGTCGCCGCGCCACTCGCGGATGCAGTTGACCGCCAGCCATGCCGACAGCAGCGGATCGTCGGGGCGGGGCCAGTCGCGGCAGCGTGCCGTACAGGACCCGACCGGCGATCGGCAACGCCTCCGCAGCCTCCCAGAGCGGTTCGGCCAGTGAAGCGAGTTCGTCGCAGATCTCCGGGACGTACGCCCGCAGCCCGGCGACGACGGCGGCGTCGCGGGCGGCTGCGGCCTCGGCGAACGTCGTGCGCTCGCGGCACTGGTCGAGGCACATCGAGATGAAGGGTGGACTGATCGAATAGAACGCGGCGATGACTGCGGCGTTGCCGGCGTCGGCCAGGGTCGCGCCTCGGGTGGCCGTGTAGTACGTGAAGTGGTCGGGTCCGAGCGCGGTGTAGTTCTCGATCGCCACCGGGTCCCAATAGATCCAGCCGATCAATCGGTGCGAGACGAAACCCGCCCGTCGGGTGAGTTCGATCCAGTCGGTCATCGGCCGATGGCGTCGATGAGGACGTGGGCGAGTTGTTCGGCGCCGTCCTCCTGGAAGAAGTGGGCTGCGCGCTCGATGGTCACATGAGGCTGTCCGGCGGCACCGGGAACTCGCTCCTGGAACACGCGCTCGCCGCCGGCGGTCACCGGATCGCTGTCGCTGAAGCAGGTGATCAGCGGCTTGTCCCACGCCTCGAGCACCTTCCACGCGGCGCGGTTGTCGGCGGCGGCAGGATCGTCGGGCCGGGTGGGCACCAGCGACGGGAAGATCCGGGCTCCTGCCTTGTACGAGTCGTCGGGGAACGGCGCGTTGTACGCGGCGATCTCGCCCTCGGTCAACTCGGTGACCGTCGCGCTGTCGAGCAGGAACCCGATGTCGAAGACCGGAGTCTCCTGCGAGAACTTCTGCCAGGCCATGAAGGCATCGCTCATCGGACCGTCACCGGTCGGCAGACCGGTGTTGCCGACCACGATGCGGCTGAAACGATCGGGGGCCGCCGTCACGACCCGCAGGCCGACGAGCCCACCCCAGTCCTGGCCGAAGAACGTCGCGTCGGTGAGGTCGAGGTGGTCGATCAACAGTGCCTGCATCCAGGCCACGTGGCGGGCGTAGGTGTAGTCGCTCTGCTCGCTCGGCTTGTCGCTGCGGCCGAACCCGACGAGGTCGGGCGCGATCACGCGATGCCCGGCACCGACGAGGATCGGGATCATCTTGCGGTACAGGTAGCTCCACGACGGCTCGCCGTGCATCAGCAGGATCGGGGCGGCGTCGCGCGGGTCCTTCGTCGAGATAGTGGATCCGCAGGGTGCCCGCCGGTTCGTCGCCATCGGCGACCTCGACGTAGTTCGGGGCGAACGGGTAGTCGGGGAGGTCGGCGAAACGCTCGTCGGGTGTGCGCAGGGTCTTCATGGCTCAGGGCTCCTTGATCTCGATGCGGTGCAGGTCGTCGCCGAGTTCGACGATGCCCGAGAAGTGTTCGGCGGCCAGCGCCTTCCAGTCGTCGCCGCTGCCACCCGTGGGAATCGGTGGGACGTAGTGGGTGAGCACGAGCGTGCCGACGCCGCCCCGGGCCGCTGTCTGGGCGGCTTCCTCCGGGGAGGAGTGGTAGTCGAGCGTGTCCTTGATCCGCTGCATCGGCAGGTTGGCGATGATGTCCTTGCGGATCACGGTGTGGACGAGGGCATCGGCGCCGTCGCACAACGAGTCGAGACCCGGGCACGGCACCGTGTCGCCGGCGGCGACGACCGCAACGCCGTCGTGATCGAACCGGAACCCGACGCTCGGCTCGACCGGCTTGTGGTCCGTCTGGGCGCAGGTGATGCGCACGCCGCCCGGCAGGTCGACGTCGCCCTCGGTGACCTCGATGACGTCCACCTGGGGTGGCGCATCGAGATCGTCGTGGTGCGCGATGCGGTACGCCATGTCGGGTTCGAGCGACGCCAGGATGTGGTCGACGACCGCCTTCGTGCCGACCGGTCCGACGATCGTGAGCGGGGTCGGCACGAACGTCATCACCCAACGGGTGGTGATCACGTCGTTGAGGTCGGTGATGTGATCGCTGTGGAGATGGGTGATCAGCACGGCCGAGAGGTTCGGCGCCCCGAGGCCCGCCGCGGCCAGGCGCATCAGCACACCACGGCCGGCGTCGACCAGGTAGTGCTCGTCGCCGGCGGAGATCAAGGTGGCGGGTCCGGCCCGGTCAGGGCTCGGCATCGGGCTCCCGGTGCCCAGCAGGGTGATGGCGATCACTGACGGCTCATTTCTGCAGCGGCTTCGGCTGCTCGTGCTTCGAGATCCTGTGGTGACAGGAGTTGGATGACCACTTCGTGGAGGGTTCCGGTGAACGCAAATGGTGCCTCGTAGCGGTTCGACACGGCCGAGCCGTGGTCGTAGGCGATGCTCGGCCCGACCGACGACATCATCCGCATGAACAAGGGCAGCTCGGCAGAACCGGCCGGTGTGCCATCGACGCTGATGGCCATGTTGCCGACCGAACCTGCGCCACGGCGGAACTCGGCGACGAGTGTCGAGGTGCCGGTGGGGACCTCGATGTCGGATTCGAGGATCGTGTGGTCGTCGAACGCGTTGTAGTCGACCACGAGCCGATCGTTCTGCACGAAGATCGAGATGCCGGAGTTCTGCGTGCCGGTCGCGAACAGCACACCTTCTTCGCCGGCCAGTCGAGTGATCGTCGCCGTCAGGTCGAACGAGCGCCCACCGATCGCTGCCGATGCCTGGCCGGGCAGCGGCGACATGGGCGGGCGGTAGACGTAGCGCCGATCGACGGGATGCGGTGAATTCGGTCGGAACCGGGATCCGAAGAGCTCGAACATCCGGTCGTCGAGGGGGAGGACGCCATGGCGCTCTGCCTCTGCCCACCACAGCTCGATCAGCGCGGCGAGCCGCTCGGGCTCGGCCTGCGCGAGGTCGTCGCACTCCGACCAGTCATCGGTCAAGCGGTACAGCTCCCACGGTTCGGTGTCGTAGTCGGCGCCCTTGTCGTGCTTGCACACGGCCTTCCAGGTCGCGTCCCCGTCACGGGCGACCAGTGCTCGGCTCCCGCCCATCTCGAAGTACTGCAGTGTGTTCGTCGCCGCTGCGGCGGGGTCGGCGAGCACCGGTGCGAACGAATGGCCGGTCACCGGGAGTTGCTCGATGCCTCGATACGTGTCCGGCGGGGTGATGCCGACCAGCTCGTAGATCGTCGGCACGATGTCGGACACGTTGACGAACTGGGAACGCTTGGTGCCCGCCTGATCGGCCGGGACCACCCCCGGTGCGTGCACGATCATCGGGACGTGGACGCCGCCCTCGTGGGTGTTCTGCTTGTACCACTTGAACGGGGTGTTGCCGACCTGGGCCCAGCCCCACGGGTAGTTGGTGTGGCTGTGCGGGCCGCCGATGTCGTCGATGCGGGCGACCGCTTCGTCCGGTGTCTCGAAGATGCCGTTGAAGAACTTCATCTCGTGCATGACGCCGTAGGGACCGCCTTCCTGCGACGCGCCGTTGTCGGCGAGCACGATCAGCACGGTGTTGTCGAGTTGGCCCATGTCGCGCAGGCCGTCGACGAGACGACCGATCTGGTCGTCGGTGTGGTCGAGGAACGCGGCGAATGCCTCCTGGAGTCGACAGGCGAGCTTCCTCTGGTTCTCGGGCAGGTCGTCCCATGCGTCGACGCCCGGGTTGCGCGGCGCCAGCTGTGTGCCCTCGGGGACGACGCCCGAGGCGAGCTGCCGCTCGAACCAACGCTGCCTGGCGACGTCCCAGCCGTCGTCGAACTTCCCGCGGTACTTCTCCATGTAACTCGTCGGCGCCTGGTGCGGGGCATGGGTCGCGCCGAACGGGACGTAGGCGAAGAACGGGCGGTCGGGCCGGACGCCCTTCGAGTCCGACACCATCGCGAGCAGTTGGTCGATCAGGTCCTCGGAGAGGTGGTACCCGTCCTCTGGCGTGGCCGGCGGTGAGATCGGGTGGTTGTCGCAGACGAGTTCGGGATGGAACTGGTCGGTCTCGCCTTCGAGGAATCCGTAGAACCGGTCGAACCCGCGGGCGAGCGGCCACTGGTCGAACGGACCGGCAGCCGAGCACTGTTCCATCGGGGCGAGGTGCCACTTGCCGACGCAGAACGTGGCGTACCCCTCCTCACGCAGGAGCTCGGCCACGGTCGCGGCGTGGTTGCTGATGTGGCCGAGCATGTTGGGGAAGCCGGTGCGAAAGTTCGACACGGCCCGCATCCCGACGGCGTGCTGCGACCGGCCGGTGAGCAGCGACGCTCGCGTCGGTGAGCACAAGGGCGTCACGTGGAAGTTGGTGAACTGCAGACCGTTGGCCGCGAGGGCGTCGACGTTCGGCGTGTCGATGTCGGAGCCGTAGCAACCGAACTGGGCGAACCCGGTGTCGTCGAGCAGGACGATCACCACGTTCGGTGCGTCGGCGCCGGGATGCGGCGGTTCGTCGAACCAGGCCTCGGAGTCGGCGACCGTCTTGCCGATCGTCCCCTCGAATCGTGATGGTCGTGTCATCGTGTTCCCTTCGGCGTGCTCGGTGTTACATCCGGGGTCAGACCCCAGATGTAACAGTTGTCGATCAGGGCCAGGAGACTGGCTTCCCATGCCCTGGAGATCTGGTCGCGGGTGCGGGCGTGGGCCCGGGTCATCAACTCGAAGGCCTCGGGCGAGGTCAGCGAGTCGAGGACCGCGATGAGGTCTGCCGCGTCGGACGGCGTCAGGCCGTCGATCTCCGGGTCGAAGCAGGCTCGCAACTGCCGAGTGAGCATCGAGCGGTTCGACGCGATGTGTTCGCGCCAACGCTCGTCCTCGAATGCGCGCATTCGGGCCATGACCATCAATGGGTTCGCCTGCTCGCAGAGGTCGAGGCGAGTCCGGACGAAGAACGCGATCCGGGAGTCGAGGTTGCTCCCCGACGGTGGCCTGGCGAGGAGGAGGTGCGAATACCTCTCGCCGAACAGTTCGAGCGCCTGCTGTTGGATGTCGGCGAGGCCGTCGAAGTTGCGGAAGATCGACGACACCGACACGCCCGCCCTCTCGGCGACCTCCTCGGCGGAGGGGGGACCCTTGCCTTCCAGGATCAGTTCGAACGCGGCGCTGACGACTGCTTTTCGGCTGCGTTGGCGACGTGCGCGCCGTCCGTCGATCGGTACGTCGATCGGCTCGTCCTGCAACATCGTCACGATGTCTCCGATCCGTTCGTCGGTCCGAGCCGCACCGGGCCGTGGAACGACGAGCCGTCGCGGAGAAAGCAGACCCGCGCCGGGTACGGGATCTCGGCGACCAGGTCCTGTGCGAGCGTCACCGAACGGATCGACCAACCCTCGGGCAGTTCACGTTCGCGTGTCTGTCCGTCTCTGCGACCTTCTCCTGCACCCGTCGACGAGCTGCTCACCTGGGGCAGGTAGTCCCATCCGTCGCCGAAGTCGGCGATCTCGATCGTGCGGCCGGCTGCGAAGAACATGCAGTGGTACTTGTAGACGGGGAGAACGACGAAACCATCGAAGTCTGTTTCGGGCCGACCTGGCCGCGCGACGAACCCGAACCGCATTCCGTCGACGTCGATCATCTCGAGCGGACCGTCGTACGGTGCCCCGGGCGACCTGCGGAAGTACGCCACATCGGCGACCGACCTTCCGAGTCCGGACTTCACGAAACCTTCGGGCGGTGCCAGATCGCGGTACTGCGCCGGCGTGACGGGCTGCTGACAGAGGAACACCTTGCGTGTCTCCGTCTCCATGATCTCCATCAGGAGGCTGTCCGCGCCGAAGGTCCAGTTGTCGACGAGGGTTGCATCGCCCATCGTCCGTGCGCCCTCCGGCATCGTCATGCGGCCACCCTAACTATTGCTTGTCGGCATCGCAATAGTTAGGGTGATCGTGTGACCGAGTTCGTACGCACCGATGCCCGAATGGAGACGACATGAACGGCGACCAGGTGATGCGGGCCCATTCGGCGACCCTGCCGGCGCCCGAGTTCCCGAACCCGGCGTGGGTGACACCGCCCGCCCTGGCCGACGCGACCGTCGCCATCGTCACCTCGGCGGCGTTGTACGCGACGGGTGACGACGGCTTCACGGCCGGAGACGCCAGCTACCGGTTGATCGACCGTGATCGTCGTGACCTCGTGATGGGCCACTGGAGCCCGAACTTCGACCACACGGCCGTGGCGATGGATCTCAACGTGGTGTACCCGATCGATCGCTTGGAGGAACTCGCCGAGCGCGGTGTGATCGGGGCGGTGGCGCCCCGGCACGTCTCGTTCGCGGGCAACCAGCCCGACGATGTCGCCACGATCCGGCTCGACACCGGCCCGGCGGCTGCCGCAGCGCTGCGCGCCGACGGCGTCGACGTGGTGATCTTCACGCCGGTTTGACCACTGTGTACGCGCACCGTGAGTGTGCTCGCCCATGTGTTCGAAGCCGCGGGGATCGCCACCGTGGTCTTGTCGTCGGTCCGCGAGATGGCCGTGAAGACCGCGCCACCTCGCGCCCTGCACTGCGAGTTCCCGCTCGGCCGCCCGCTCGGCCGACCGGCCGATCCCGAGTTCCAGCACGACGTGTTGGCGCGGGCGTTCGCGCTGCTCGACGCCGAGTCGGGTCCGGTGCTCGTCGATCATCCCGACGTGATCGAAGCCGACGAGCAACCGGCGTCGTGCACGCTGCCGCCCCGGTACGACCCTGAGCTGCCCCCATCGGTCGACGAGGCTCGCGGGTTGCGCAAGGCGTTCGACCGCGGGCTCGCGCGTCGTGGTGTCACCTCGGTCGGTCGCGTGGTCGATGCCGACGGTGTGCCCGACGCGTTGCGCGTGCTCGACTCGATCGCGAACGGGGAGGACTGGTCGACGGCGGGTATCCCCGGCGGCAACACGATCGCCGTGTGTCACGACATCCGCACCTACTACGAGGAGGCTGCACTCGAACTCGTCGACGGGCCCCTGCCGGGTGGGCGAGCCCTGGAGGACTGGTTCTTCGAGGAGACCGAGGCCGGCGCCACCGTCCTCGCAGCTCGGGCGGCAATCCGCGACAGCGGCGGCAAGTTCCCGATCTGGTTCTACATGACCCCCGGCCAACGCTGACGTTACGCGGTGCCGGCGTTCATCGGGTTCGTCGCCGCCGGGGTGCCGCTCGGCGTGACGCTGAGCTTCCTGATCGCCAGCCCACTGGTCAACGAAGTGGCCATCGTGCTGTTGCTCGGGTTGTTCGGTTGGCAGATCACGCTGCTCTACATCGCCGGCGGGCTGACGATCGCGATCGTCGCCGGGTACGTGCTCGGCCGACTCCGGCTCGAGAAGTGGGTCGAGCCATTCGTGTTCGAGACCCGCCTCCACGGCAACGTCGTCGATCCGGCGACCCAGCTCACGTGGGACGATCGTTTCGCGATGGGTCGCGAGGAGGTCGGAGTCATCCTCCGCAAGATCTGGCCGTACCTCGCCATCGGGATCGCACTGGGAGCGGCGATCCACGGCTGGGTTCCCGAACAGTGGATCGTGGATCATGCGTCGTCGGGGCCGTGGGGTGTCGTCGTCGCCGTCGGCACCGGCATCCTCGCCATCGGCTACCTCTTCAACCTCGTCCTGTGAACCAACTGGATGACGGTCGTACCTCAGAAAGGCTGACCTCAATGGACATCAAGATCCTCGGAACCGGATGCGCCAAGTGTCGCAAACTCGAGCAACTCACGACCGACGCTGTCGCGTCGGTCGGGGCGGATGCGGTCATCGACAAGGTGACCGACCCCGGCGAGATCGCCGGTTGGGGCGTCATGTCGACGCCGGCGCTCGTCATCGACGGCGAGGTCGTCTTCGCCGGACGTCTCCCGAGCGAGGAGCAGATCGCCGCGCTGCTCGCCCGCGGCTGAGTCGGTCGGTTCTTCACCTGTTGGCTCGAAGTCGTCGACGGCTACGTTGGCAACGCCCGCAGCCCTCAGGAGGAACCATGTCCGACGCACTGATCATCGATGCCTGCCGTACACCGCGCGGTATCGGCAAGCCGGGGAAGGGCGCGCTCGTCGCACCTGCACCCGCAGCACCTCGCCTCGACGGTGCTCGCCGCGCTCGTCGAGCGCAATGGCTTCGACACCGCTGACGTCGACGACGTCGTGTGGGGCACCAGCTCGCAGGTGTGCGAGCAGAGTGGCGACCTCGGCCGCATGGCCGCGCTCGACGCCGGCTACGACGTGACGGCGAGTGGCGCCACGCTCGACCGGTTCTGCGGGTCGGGCATCACGTCGGCGAACTACGCGGCCCATGCCGTGATGGCCGGGATGGAGGACCTCGTCGTGTCGGGTGGCACCGAGATGATGTCGCTGCCGAAGAAGGGGCTCCTGCCGATGGGTGCGAACAACTGCCCACCTGCAGGAGATCCACCCGCAGTCGCACCAGGGTGTGTGCGCCGACGCGATCGCCACGATGGAGGGCATTCCCCGCGAGGCGCTCGACGCCCTCGCCGCCGAGTCGCAGGCTCGTGCCGACCGGGCGATCCGCGAGGGCCGCTTCGACAAGAGCCTGATCCCGGTGCTGAACATGGACGGGTCGATCGCGCTCGACCACGAGGAGTTCCCGCGGCCGCAGACCACGGTCGAGTCGCTCGCCGCACTCCCGCCGAGCTTCCCGCAGATCGCCGACCACCGCTTCACGGAGGACTCGAAGACGTTCCGCGAGCTGATCAACCAGAAGTACCCCGACCTCGACATCCAGCACGTCCACCACGCCGGCAACTCCTCCGGTGTCGTCGACGGCGCGGCGGCGCTGCTCTTCGCCAGCTCCGACTACGCCAAGGCGCACGGTCTGACGGCGCGGGCGCGAGTCGTTGCCACCGCCAACATGGGCGACGACCCGACGCTGATGCTCAACGCTCCGGTGCCGGCCGCGCGCAAGGTGCTGGAGAAGGCCGGGCATGACGCTCGACGACATCGACCTCATCGAGATCAACGAGGCCTTCGCCGTCGTCGCCGAGAAGTTCATGCGCGACCTCGACCTCGATCGCGACAAGGTCAACGTCAACGGTGGTGCCATGGCACTCGGACATCCGATCGGCGCGACCGGCGCGATCCTGATCGGCACGCTGCTCGACGAACTCGAACGGCGTGACCTGCAGGTCGGCCTCGTCACGATGTGTGCCGGCGGCGGCATGGCCCCCGCCATCATCATCGAACGCGTCTGACGCTCGCGCCACCACGCCGTTTGCGTGAGCGACCAGACGCGTCGTCGACGTTGTCGCTCACACGAATCGGAACGTTCGAGTTCGCGTGAGCGCAGATCGGCGTCGCGTGCGTCGTTGCTCGCACCCACTGGTCGCACTCATTGGAGTGGTCGGCCGTCCGGGATCAACTCGTGAATCCCGTGGCGAGCTGAGCGCTCAGCCGTAGAGTTCCGCGCCAGTGGACGCTGTCACGATCGTTTCGTTGCTGGTTGGGCTGGTGTGCCTCGTCGGTGGCGCCGAGCTGTTGGTGAAGGGCGCAGCGTCGATCGCCACCCGCCTGGGTGTTCAGCCCGTCATCATCGGCCTGACCGTGGTGGCGTTCGGGACCAGTGCGCCGGAACTCGCGGTGAGCGTCGGCGCCAGCATCGGCGGCAACAGCGACGTCGCCCTCGGCAACGTGGTCGGCAGCAACATCGTCAACATCCTGTTGATTCTCGGAGCGTCGGCGATCGTCGGGGGGCTCGCGGTCTCGCAACGAATCGTGCGCATCGACGTGCCACTGCTGGTCGTCGTGTCGGTCGCCGTGATCGTGATGTCGCTCGACAACACGATCGGGCGGGTCGACGGCGTGATCCTGTTCGTCGGGATCATCGCGTACACCTGGTGGTTGATCCGGGCCTCGCGCCGGGGCGAGAACGCCGACGTGGTCGACGAGTACGGCGCGGCGATCGACTCCGTCGAGGGTGCCGGCGTCGGGCGGTCGTTGCCCGTGTTGGTGTTGTACGTCCTCGCCGGGCTGGGCGTGCTGGTGCTGGGCTCGCAGTTGCTGGTCGATTCGGCGACCGACATCGCGACGCACTTCGGGGTCAGCGAGCTGGTGATCGGGCTCACGGTGGTCGCCATCGGCACGTCGCTGCCGGAGCTGGCCACGTCGATGATGGCGGCGATCCGGGGCCAGCGCGACATCGCCGTCGGCAACATCGTCGGATCGTGCCTGTTCAACCTGCTGTGCGTGCTGGGAGCGACGGGGATCGTCTCGCCCGACGGCGTGAACGTGACCGATGCATCGTTGCGGCTCGACCTGCCGGTGATGCTCGCGGCCACGGTCGTGCTGGTCCCGATCTTCTGGAACGGCTTCGAGATCAAGCGCTGGGAGGGCTTCGTCCTCGTCTTCTTCTACGGCGTGTACGTCGTCTATCTCGTGTTGAGCGCCGACGGAAGCGCCGCCGCCGATGTGATGCGCCCGGCAGCGTTGATCACCGTGCCGCTCGTGCTCATGACCTTCGGTGTCACCGGCTTCCAGGGTTGGCGCCGCCACCGTGCTGCCCTCTGACCGGCTTCCGATCCTGAAGCCCGCGTGAGTACGGTCAGGAGACACCTGCACGAAAGGCGCTCGGCATGAAGATCTCCACCACCATCGGATTCAACGGTGACCCCAAGCAACTGGCCTCACAGGCCCGCGATCTCGAGTCGGCGGGCGTCGACCTGATCTGGGGCGCGGAGATCTACGGCTACGACCTCGTGTCGACGCTCGGCTACCTCGCCGGGCAGACCTCGACGGTCAAGCTGATGACCGGCATCATCCCGCTCTACTCGCGCAGCCCGGCGCTCATCGCGCAGACCGCGGCGACGCTCGACGCACTGTCGGATGGCCGGTTCATCCTCGGGCTCGGTACGTCGGGGCCGCAGGTGATCGAGGGCTGGCACGGCGTGCCCTTCGAGAAGCCCATCGCGCGCACCCGCGACACGATCGAGATCTGTCGGAAGGTGTGGAGCGGCGACAAGGTCGAGCACGACGGCGTCGCGTACAACCTGCCGCTCGCCGAGGGTGGCACGGGATTGGGCAAGCCGATCCGGTTCATGAACCGTCCGCCCGCCAAGGACATCCCGATCGCGCTGGCCACGATCGGTCCGAAGAACGTCGAACTCACTGCCGAGATGGCCGACATCTGGCAGACGATCCACTTCGTCCCCGATCGTTTCCAGCAGGTCTGGGGCGACTCGCTCGCGGCCGGCCTCGCCAAACGAGATCCGGCCAAAGCGCCGTTGGAGATCATCGCCGGCGGCACCGTTGCCCTCGGTTCCGGCCCGCACATCGCCGAAGCTCGCGAGGCGGCTCGGGGTCTGATCGGCTTCTACGTCGGAGGCATGGGCGCCAAGTCGAAGAACTTCTACAACGACCTGTTCGTCCGGTACGGCTGGGAGAAGGAAGCCGCGGAGATCCAGGACCTGTTCCTCTCGGGAAAGCGCGCCGAGGCCATCGCTGCTGTCCCCGACGAGTACATCGACCTGTCGTCGCTGATCGGAGACGAGGGTTACGTGCGTGAACGCCTCCAGGTGTTCAAAGAGGTCGGCGTGACGTATCTCAATGTCAGCCCGGTCGGCCCCGAACCCCTCGAGACGATCGAGAAGATCAAGTCCTGGGCCGAGTGATCGCGGTCGGCGCCACGATCGACACTCAACTCTCGGTGGGGTCGTGTCGATGACAGACACATGCCGGTATCTCGCGTGGTGTCCGATCAGGATGCAGCTCCGCAGCCAGAACCACTGTGCCCAGGCATGGTGCTGGTCAGCCCGAGCGGTGAGGTGCGGATCATTCGGAGTCGGACGACCGACGACACTGGCTGGAACTGCTCGGACGGGGCCGCCATCGACGACGTCACGGCGAACGATCCCTCCTCGTGGAATGCCTACACATCGCAGCAGCTCGCGGCCGACCTGCAGCTCGCCCGCGACGTGAGTGCGATCAGTGGGCACCGGGCGCTGGGCGGTGGACTCGCCACCTGGGATGCCTGCTCCGGGCGGCCCTGTGTGCTCCCGAAGCTCGCACGGCTCGTTCGCTGACGTTCCGAGCCGACGTTCACAGGCTCTCGGCGAAGGTTTCGACGTCGTCGATCACGACGAGGATGATCCGATCGAGGCCCGCGGCATGCATCTCGCGCCGCGTGGGATGATCCGGATCGAGGAGCCCGGGTGACCACATGGTCCATGCTGTGGTGAGGAATTGCCGACCGGCCGCCGCACTGGTGGCCGCGGCGAGGAACTCGTCGCGTCGGGGGTGATTCCAGGCGACGTTGACGCCCTCGGCGCGGCGACCGGCGATCGCGCTGAGCGCCACGCTGTTGACGCCGACGATGCGTGGAGGAGGTGGCGTCGGCATGAGGAACGTGGCGAACTGCTCGTCGCGATCGGATCGCCACATCTCGTCGGTGAGGTCGAGCAGTTCGACCACGCGTGCGTGTCGGTCGTCGAGGCTGTCCTCCAGCTGCGCTCGGGCCGCTCGCTGTTCGGTCGCCCATCGACTCCCGGGTGCGGTGCCGGCGCCGATGCCGAGGAGGAAGCGGCGCCCGCTGATGGCGCTCACCGAGGCGGCCGCGACGGCGAGGGTGCCGATCTGACGGTTCCAGGTGTTGGCCACCATCACCCCCAACTCGACGCTCGACGTGGCCTCGGCGAGTGCCCCGAGCCACGTGAAGCACTCGAGATTGCGATGCCCGCCAAGGGAGATGCCCGCAAGGTGGTCGAAGACCCAGATCGCGTCGAAGCCGGCGTGCTCCGCACGCACCGACGCGTCGCGCAGCGTGGGCCAGTCGGTGTGCGTCGATGCGAGCTGGACGTCGATGGCGACCACCTCGGCATCCTACGGCCGCCCGCGTTGCCGCGAGTTCGGGGTTGACCGAGTTCGTCGTTGCGCGGGCCGTCGCGTCATCAAGGGACTTTCGACCCCCCCAGGAGAGGTCCAAGGACCCTGATCATTTGCTTGTGCAAACACCAAACTGAGGTCAGTTCGTGAATCGCTTCACGACTCCTCGAGACCAGTGAAAGGGGTCTGCAATGTTCAAGAAGCCACTCGGTTTGTTGGGAATCTTCCTCATCATCGTCGGAATCGGCTACTTCGTCGGCGCCGGTGTTGCCTACAGCAAGGTGCAAGGCGGGTACGACTCGCTCCAGGCATTCAGCCAGGCGCAGAATGTCGAGCTCACCTACAACGAAGACGGCCAACTCGTCGACCGTGGCACGGTCGAGGGCGCCCAGGCGATCATGTCGCTGCTCAAGGACGACTGGAACTTCCCCGTCGTCAACAGTGACATGGATCCCAACGACCCGCTGGTCAACAGCGCCAGCGAGTACATGTACCAGATGGCCACCATCTCGTTCCACACGCTGAACGGGACGCAGGTTGTCGTCCTGACCGCCGACGACATCGCCAAGGCGATCGAGTCGGAGCAGCTCGATGCCGACGGTACCTACAACGGTGTGGTCGAGGCCTACCAGGGCCAAGTCCTCGAACCCGGGTAGCTACGACGTCCCGGTCAACGGCCGGTACTGGACTGGCTTCGAACGGGGCGATCTGCTCGACGGACCGGCTCGTGACCTGGCCTGGAGTGGTACTGCCCACGCTCTGGTCGCCGAACTCGGTGTCGGTGCGGCAACGCACAGCACACTGCAGCTCGCTCTCGGTGTCGCCGCACTGCTGGCCGGCCTCGGTGTGGTCTGCACGGTCATGGGTGGCGTCTTCATCTGGGACACCAAGAAGAAGATGAAGGTCACCGCTCCGGACACGATCCCCGAAGCGATGCTCGCTGATTCACCGGACTCGGCGACAACGTCGGTCTGAACAACCCAGCGATCCGAACCGGATCTCCACCAGGTGGGCCCCTCCGATCGGAGGGGCCCACCCTTGTTTTTCCCATCGGATGATTCTGGGGGTTGTCACGCTGAGTTAGGAGTCCCTAACATCTGGGTTCATGGGAGCTGCATTCCTCATCACACTGCGTGAAGGTCTCGAGATCTCGCTCGTCGTGGCCATCATCGCTGCCTACCTGGTGAAGACCGGTCGGGCGTCCCTGTTGCCGACGATGTGGATCGGCGTCGCCGTGGCCATCCTGGCCAGTGTCGTGACGGGTCTCATGTTCAACGCTCTGATCGGCGAGTTCGAAGGCAAGTGGGAGCAGGCGATCGAAGGGACCCTGGCCTTCGTCGCTGCCGGCGTGCTGACCTGGATGATCTTCTGGATGCGCCGCAACGCTCGGAACATGTCCGGCGAACTCCAGAGCAAGATCGACGCTGCGATCGTGAACTCGCCATGGTCGCTGGCAGTCGTGGCATTCGTCGCCGTGGTCCGTGAGGGCTTCGAGACCGCGCTGTTCCTGCTCGGTGCCGAGACCGGCACGAGTTCGGGGTGGGACGTCGTGATCGGTGGGCTGATCGGTCTCGCCGTCGCCGCGATGATCGGTCTCGCGTTCTACCGGAAGAGCAGCCGCGTCGACCTGCGCCGGTTCTTCCAGGTCACGGGCATGCTGCTCATCCTGTTCGCCGCCGGACTGTTTGCGAAAGGCCTGCACGAGTTCCGCGAACTGTTCGAGATCGAGTCGTCACTCATCGCCGACACCGTGTGGAACATCACCACCGGGCCGTTCGCCGACGGCTCGACGCTGCACGACTTCCTGAAGGGACTGTTCGGCTGGAGTCCCAACCCCGAGCGGATCCGGGTCGCCGGATACTTCGCCTACCTGATTCCCGTCACCTGGTTGTTCTTCCGCAGCCCCCGACGTCCCGTCGAGGTGACGTCCGATGCATCGGTGTCCGATGCCGCCGGCGCCCTGCTGTCGTCCGGCGCCGATGCCGACGGTTCCCCGTCCTGACCGCCCCTGAACGTCGCCTCACCCGGCGCGATTGCGGTCGGCCGTGACCGTCGCGTCACTCAGCTCCAGCGGTCGTGGCGCACCAGTTCGTCGAGTGCCACCCGCGGCCGCTTGAGCGGGCTGTCCGGATGGTCGGTGACCGGATAGCCGAGTGTGATCACCATCGGCATCACCCAGTCGTCCGGCAGCCCGACAGCTGCACGGGCGCGGTCCTGATGGCCCAGGGTCACCGGACACGTGCCGATGCCCTCGGCGTGCGCGGCGATCATCATGTTCTGTGCCTGGCGGCCGACGTCGAACATGCGGAGTTGATCCTCCGGCGACGCGAATCCGATCACCGCCGCCGACGACCCGATCCACGAGGCGAAGTCGCCGGCCTCGGCCAACGCGTCCTGCACCGCTTGATCGGTCACCACGATCAGCCGGTTCGACTCCAGGTTCTTGGCGCTCCCGGCCATCCGGCCCGCCTGGAGGATCCGGCCCATCGCGTCGTCGGGGATCGTCTGGTCGGTGTACATCCTGAGGTCACGTTTGGTGATGATCGCTTCGTACGGAGTCATGCCCGCAGTGTTCCACTCTCGGCGGCCGGCGGTGGTACGTAGCCGCCGACGACATCGGTGATGCACCGAGCGAAGGCCAGCGCCGTGCGGTCGTGGAGGTACGGCGCGACGACCTGGATCCCGATCGGCAGCCCGTCGGCGGTTCGCCCGATCGGGGGAACGGTCACGGGCAGATAGACACTGCCGATCAGCGCGCTCCAGCCGATCAGGTCCCGGTACGGACGATCGCCGTGGTCGGCGAGGGTGGCCGACGACCAGTTCGAACCGACCTCGCTGTGCACGTGCCGGAACGGCGGCACCGGAATGACCGGGCACAGCAGGATGTCGACGTCGGTGAAGAACTCGGCCCATCGTCGCCGGAGTTCGTCACGTTCGCGACGCAGGACGTCCCACGAACGATGAGGGAGGGAGCGGCCCTCGGACGCGGCGGCCGCAAACTCCTCGTCGGTCTCCGAGATCGCCGTGGCGACCGAGATCAGCGCGCCGCCGACCGCAGCTGCACGCAACGGGTCGAGGTCGGGACGTCGTTCGCGGTCGACGCGCGCCCCTGCGGCTTCGAGCCGGTCGACCGCGGCGGTGAGCACATCGAGCACGGCCGGTTCGACGGGGCTGAAGGGGTCGTCCAGCCATGCCGCCACCCGGAAGTCGCCGAGCTCGACGGCGCGGGGCGGCGGGAGCTCCAGCTTCCAGGCTGCGCCATCGTCGGGGTTCGGGCCGGCGATCAGGCCGAGCAGGAGTTCGAGATCGTCGACGGAGCGGGCGATGGGGCCGAACACGTTGACGTCGGCGACGTGGCGATGCAACATCGGGTGGTCGAGGTAGCCGTAGGTGGGGATCACACCGAAGCTCGGCTTGTGGCCGTACACACCGCAGAACGACGACGGCACTCGGATCGAGCCGCCGATGTCGGTGCCGATCTCGAAGGCCGTGAACCCCATCGCCACAGCGGCGGCCGGACCGCCTGACGATCCACCCGGGGTCCGCTCGAGGTCCCAGGGATTGTTGGTGGTGCCGAACATCTCGTTGTGGCTCTGATAATCGCCCGACCAGCGGGGGATGTTCGTCTTGCCGAACACGATCGCATCGGCGCGTCGCACCGTGTCGACCACGGTGGCGTCCACGTCGGGCACGAAGTCGCGGAGTTCGGTGGCACCTCCGGTGGAACGGATGCCGGCGGTGGCGATGGCGTCCTTGATCGTCACCGGCACGCCGGCGAGCGTCCCGACGTCTCGGCCGTTCGCCCGGGCGTCGTCGACCGCTGCAGCCTCGACCCGGGCGCGTTCGGGTTCGAGTGTGATCACCGAGTTGATCGGCCCGTCGAGACGATCGATCCGGTCGAGGTACATCTCGAGGAGTTCTCGCGCCGACACCTCGCCGGATTCGAGAGCTGCGACGAGCACGGTGACCGCTGCGGTTGGTTCGACCATGGCCGCCATCAGACCATTGCTGTTCGGAGCTCGCAACCCCGAATCGCGCCGGACTTTCAGCGGTGCCCCTCCGCGTGCTTGACTCCCGCAATGAGCGAAACCGAAGACACCGGCGAGATCGACATGACCATCGAGACCGAGGTGATCGACCTCGATGGTGACGGCGTGGCCGACGCGGTGGTCGAAACGACCACGACCATCATCGACGTCGATGGTGACGGCGTCGCCGACATCGTCCAGGAGACCACGATCACCGCCATCGACCTCGACGGTGACGGTGAGGCCGACATCATCGACGAGACCACGATCACCGCCGTCGACCTCGACGGTGACGGTGAGTTCTCCGACGACGAGATCGAGATCGAGGAGACCACTGCGGTGCGCGAGGACCTCCTGGAGGACTGAGCCGGTCACTCCTCCGTCGGACCGGTCACCGGTCCGCGGAGGAGTTTGCCGGTCGTGTTACGCGCCAACTCGTCGACGAATGTGACGTCACGGGGCACCTTGTGGCGAGCGAGTCGGCTCGCAACAACGGCGCGCACACCGTCGGCGTCGATGGAACCGCCGGGCGCCACGACGACGAAGGCGGCGAGGCGCTGGCCGAAGTCGGCGTCCGGCACACCCACCACGACGGCGTCGACGATGTCATCGTGCGTCAGCAGCACTTCCTCGATCTCGAGCGGGAAGACGTTCTCGCCGCCGCTCACGATCATGTCGTCGGCGCGGCCGGTGACGAACAGCCGACCCTCGACGTCGAGGTACCCGACGTCGCCCGACGACATCAGCCCTCGGATCCGATCCTTGGTCCCGCCGCCGGTGTACTCGGTGAACTGGGCGTCGCTGCCGACGACGATCAGTCCGGTCTCGCCGGTCGGGAGGCCAGTGCCGTCACCGTCGACCACCTCGACGACCGTCCCTGCGATGGGGCGCCCTGCCGTACCGGGCGCGGCCCGCAGGTCGTCGGGGGTCGCCAGCGTCGCCTGGCCGACCTCCGTCGAGCCGTAGACGTTGTAGAGGTTGTCGCCGAATCGGTCCATCCATGCGGTGGCAACGGTCGCAGGGAGCGCCGAGCCGCTGCACGCCACGATCCGCAGTGATGACAGGTCACCAGCGTCGGCTCGGTCGTCAGCGAGGATTCGCTGGAGCATGACGGGGACGACCGCCAGCACATCGGCACGGTTCGCCTCGACGGCCTCCAGCGTCGCCGCCACGGTGAACCGGCGTACGAGGACCGCCGTGGATCCGGTCGCGGCGGCGACGGTCAGCTGGGCGAGTCCCCACGCGTGGAACAGCGGCGTGGGGATCACGGCGACGTCAGCCGACCGGTAGGGGATCCGCTCGAGTACGCCCATCGCCGACGACAGCCCTGCGGGTCGGCCGGAACGTCGGGCCCCCTTCGGTGTGCCGGTCGTTCCGGAGGTCAGCAGGACCGGGGCGATCGGACGGCTCGGCAGGAGCGGACGTGACGACCCGAGTTCACGGATGTCGACGATCGATCGATACCCGTCGCTCTCACCGTCGGCGATCACCACCTGTCCGTGGAATCCCGACGCCTCCATGAGATCAACCAACGCTGCATCACAGACCACCGCTCGAATGCCTTCGCGATCGAGCACCTCGCCCAGTTGCGGAGCGGCAAACCCGGTGTTGAGATAGACGCAGGTCAGCCCCGCCTTCGCAGTGGCGATCGAGACCTCGACGAAGTCGCTGTGGTTGAAGCAGAGCACGCCGAGGTGGTCGCCACCGGCGAGTCCGAGCGAACGGAGCCCCTGCGCGAGCGCCGACGAGTGGTGATCGAGATCGGCGTAGGTCACCGGACCACGGTCGTCGATGACCGCGACGCGCCGAGGGTGGCGCACTGCGGACGCGGTGTACAGCGCCGCCAGTGTCGGCCCCCACCGGGTCAGGGCAGCAGCAGTCGCAGCGATCTGCCCCGGGTCGAGCCAGCCGAGGCGGCGGGCAAGTCGGAGGTTGTCGGTGACGGCCACGCCACCAGTCTTGCCGGGCTGTCGATCAGCCGGCGACGCCGCCGCCCACTGCGTGGTCGTGCTCGTGCTGATGGAGCGCCAGCGCCTCTTCGTGGGTCACGGGCGCCAGGTCGAATGTGACCTTCTCGATCGTGCCGCTGAACCGATACGGGGCGTGTTCCTCGTAATCGAGATCGACCACCAGCCCGTTGTCGCGACCGATGTCGAGTCCGGCGTACGACGTGAAGGCGATCGGCACCGTATGCGCCATCGTGCCTTGGCCGATCTTGGTGTCGTCGGCCCACAGCGTGACCGTGCCGCTCGATCCGGGCTTGGGCTCGTCGCTCTCGAACAGCATCTTGAGCGTGACCTTTCCGGTCGGAATCGGCGTGTCGGAGACCTGCTTGTACTGCTCGACGCCGAGGAACGAGTAGGTGTGGGTGAGCTTGCCGTCGCCGTCGACCCACAGTGCGAAGCCGCCGATGAAGTCCGCGTTCGCCACGAGCACTCCCTGGGCGCCGGCATCGGGCACCTCGACCTCGGCCTCGATCGAGTACGACCGGCCGTAGATCCGCGGGATCATGCCGCGCTGGACGTTCTGCACGTCACCCGCGAAACCGAAGCGGGTCTGCGTCGGCATCGGAGGCAGGACTCCGTAGATGACCGACAGCCCGCCCATCAGCGGGAGCACCCGGTTGCGTTCGGCCTCACTCCACCAGAGCTCCTGGAGTTCGAGCACCTTGTCGGGATGATCGGCGGCGATGTCGTGAGCCTGGGAGAAATCGGTGGTCAGGTCGTAGAGCTCCCAGCCGATGTCGCGATCGGGATCCCAGTCCGAGTCAGGCCCGTATGCGGCGAGCGTCGCCGGAGAGACGTCCCACGGGAGGCGTTCGGGCCGTGATGCGGCCCACCATCCGTCCTTGTACATCCCGCGGCTGGCGAACATCTCGAAGTACTGCTGGGTGTGCTGCTCGGGGGCTGCGGGATCGTCGAAGGAGTAGAGGAAGCTCGTGCCGTCCATCGGCTCCTGGGCGATGCCGTCGACGAAGTCGGGCTCGGGGATCCCCGCAGCCTGGAGCACCGTGGGGCCGATGTCGATCACGTGGGTGAACTGTGTGCGGACATCGGCGTCGGGTGCGATGCTCGCCGGCCACGCGACGACCATCGGATCCCGGGTGCCGCCGAGATGGCTGGCGGTCTGCTTGCCGTACTTGAACGGGGCGTTGCAGGCGTGCGCCCACGCTCCGGCGAAGTGTGGCGCCGAGTGGATGCCGCCGAGCCCTTCGATGCCTCCGTACTGCTCGATCAACGCCAGTTGCTGGTCGGGGTCGAGCACGAGCCCGTTGAGGAACGTCAGCTCGTTGAACGAACCGGTGACCGTGCCCTCCATCGAAGCGCCGTTGTCGCCCCAGATGTAGAAGATGAGCGTGTTGTCGAGATCGCCCATTGTCTCGACCTCGTCGAGCAGGCGGCCGATGTTCCAGTCGGCGTTCTCCGAGTAGCCGGCGAACACCTCCATCTGGCGGGCGTACAGCTTCTTCTCGCTGTCGGTCAAGGTGTCCCATGCGGGGAAGAAGTCGGGGCGTTCGGTCAGCTCGGTGTCCTGCGGGACGACGCCGAGTTCCTTCTGGCGTGCGAGCGTCCGCTCGCGCAGCGCGTCCCAGCCGTCGTCGAACTTGCCCTTGTACTTGTCGGCCCAGTCGTTGGACACGTGGTGCGGGGCGTGGCTGCAGCCCGTCGAATAGAACATCATCCACGGCTTCTGGGCGTCCTGAGCGCGGACCGCGTGCAGCCACTCGACGGCCTTGTCGGTGATGTCGTCGGGGAAGTAGTACTGCGAGCCGTCGTCGTTGGTCGGCACGCCGATGATCGAGTCGTCGAGCGTGATGATGGGGTCGTACTGGCCCGCAGCGCCGCTGAGGAATCCCCACCAGTGGTCGAATCCCCACGACTTGGGCCAGTGGTCGAAGGGGCCGGCGGCTCCCTGGACGTTGTCGGGCGTGAGGTGCCACTTGCCGAACCCGCCGGTGACGTAGCCGTTGTCGCGCAGGATGCGGGGGAATCCGGCGCACGACTTCGGCTTCGACGCGGTGTAGCCCGGGAACGGCCCGGGATACTCGGCGATCGAGCCGAAGCCGACGCGGTGCTGGTTGCGGCCCGTCAGGAGCGCAGCGCGTGTGGGCGAGCAGACGGCGGTCACGTGGAACCGGTTGTAGGTGATCCCCATCTCGCCGATCCGGGTGAACGTCGGCGTCGCGACGGGGCCGCCGAAGGTGTCGGGTGTGCCGTAGCCGGCGTCGTCGATGAGCACCACCAGGACGTTCGGCGCCCCTGCAGGCGCGGCCGGCCCGGGGATCATCGCCCAGTCGGCGACCGAATCCTTCATGGTGCGACCGGCGACACCGGCGAAGGTCTTGTCGGGGATCGGCAGGCGCGAGCGATCGGGGGTGAACTTGCCCGCGGCCTCGGCCAGCGCGGACTTGAGATCGGTGAGCCCGTCGCTGTCCATCGGTGCGACCGAGTGACCGGGGGTGCTCGCCGAGCGCCCGCTCGACGACGAGACGGTCGTCGGGGTCGATGAGCGCGATGACCATGGCCCCACCGGCGGGGAGCTTCTCGCCCAGGTTCTCCCCGAGGCCCGCATCGACCTTCTTCTTGGTGAACCTGCCCACGAGCCCACCCACCGCCCCACCGACGACGACGGCGCCGAGCATCGGCGGGTTGAAGAGGCCGACGAGCACGCCGACGCCGCCACCCCACCCGAGGCCCTTGCGCCCGAGATGGTCGGCGGTGTGGGTCACCTTCACCTGCCCGTCGGCAGTGTGTTCGACGAGGATGATGCCGTCGGACGCGACCGTCCTGTCGGCCACGAGTGCCGACAGCGCATCGAAGTCGTGTTGGGCCGCATCGATCGACGGGTAGGCCGCCATGATCAGTTCGAGTGAGTCACTCATTGAAGTTCTCCGTGGAGGTCGAGGTCATGTGTCGTGGGTCCGCCGTCCGGTCTCGGGCGCGATGCGGGTACACAACCAATCCTCGCATCGGGACACCGTGGGGGTCCTCACCCGTGCGGGGTGATTCCACGTGGCGCCGACGGCCGTGGGATGCCAAGCTCACCCGGTGACCGATCCCGCACCCCGCCGCATCGAGGTCGACCGCCTCATTTCCGCCGATCCGACGACGATTTTCGACATCCTGCGCAGCCCGTCCGGCCACGTCGCCATCGATGCCTCGGGCATGCTGATGTCGGCGGAGGGCGACGCCGCCGAGGCGGTCGGCGATCGCTTCTTGGTCCACATGGATCGCGATTCGTTGCGCGACTTCGACCTCGGCGAGTACGACGTCGAAGTGATCATCGAGACGTTCGACCGCGATCGCGAGATCGCGTGGACGATCGAGGGCACGATGGATCCCCCGCTCGGCCACGTGTACGGCTACCGCCTCGATGCGGTCGACGGCGGCACGCGGGTCACCTCGTACTACGACTGGTCGAACATCCACGAGCAGTACGAACCGATGGTGGAGGCGATCTTCCCGGTGATCTCGGAGACGAACCTGCGAGCGACGCTCGGCATCCTCGCTCGCACGGCGGCGCCCGGGCGCCCTCGACCGGGCGCCTGACACCTTCGTCGAGCGTCAGTCCGACGCGACGGGAGGTGTCGATTCGCTGAGGTTCGTCCACACGTCGTCGTCAGGCATGCCCATGAGGAATTCGCGCACGGGTTCGGGATAGTGCATGTTCGGCAGCGACTCGTCGTAGGAGGGCTGAGCGACGGGCTCGTCGGGCCGTTCGAATCCGGCGGGGTCGGTGAGACGTGCGAGTTCCTCCGCGGAGATGCCGCACAGCTCCTGCACCTCGGGGTCGACCCACTGGTGTTCGTCGATGTCACGACCAGTGCACACCTCGAGGCTGAGCCCTTCGGGTCCGGCGAAGTAGATCGACTGGATCATGCCGTGGTCGAGCGGCCCGAAGACCTGGATGCCGTGGCTGCGGATGCGGTCGCGCAAGGTCAGCACGTCGTCGATCGAGTCGACGTTGAACGCCACGTGCTGCATCGTGCCGGCGGTGACCGGGTCGCCGGCGTTGCCGGAATGGGTGACACCCCACACTGGTTCGGTCGGGTTGCCGGGCGCCTGCACGAACGCGATGTAGCTGTCGCCGGCGAGTTCGACGAACCCGTGGAACGTGTTCGGCACGCCATGCATCCAGTACAGCGCTCGTGTGGGGCAGCCGAGCACCTCGGCGAAGAACGTGAGCTGCGCCTTCATGTCGGCGGTCGAGATGGCCAGATGGTTGACGCCGTTCGGATGAAGATCGGGCTCCGGCTTGGCGCCGGTGTCGCGGTAGAGCCGTACGGCGGGTCGATCGGTCACGCTCATCCTCCAAGTCCACCACACTCGCCCACCCCCACGACGAGCCAACGTCGTACGGCCCACACGGTGCCCGGTCACATGTGACGCGAGGCGGGTTCGTGCCGAACGCCCGGCATCGGCGAGGATGCGGACAACCGATCGAAGGAGCGCCATGGCTGATCAGAAGATGACCGAGACCGAGCGCCAGGAGTTCCTGGCCGGGCTGCACGTGGGCGTGTTGGGGCTCGAGCGCGCCGACGGCCCACCGCTGCTGCTGCCGGTCTGGTACTCCTACGAACCCGGCGGTGACGTCGCCGTGCTCACGAGCGCGTCGTCGCTGAAGGGCCGTCTCGCTGCGGCAGCGGGGCGCGCCTCGCTGTGTGCCCAGCAGGAGGAACTGCCGTACAAGTACGTGTCGGTCGAGGGGACCGTCACCATCGACGAACTGGGTGCGGAGTCGCACGACGTCGTCGAGCCGATGGCGATCCGGTATCTCGGCGATTCGATGGGGCGCGCGTACGCGTCGGGCAACGTCGCGTCCGACGAGATCCGCATCCGGATCACGCCAGATCGCTGGTTCTCGGTCGACTACTCCAAGAGCTGACGTCCTGTCGTGAAGGTCTGTGTCGTCGGGGGCGGGTCGACCTACACCCCGGAGTTGGTGGAGGGACTGCTCTCGCGTCGAGAGGCGCTCGACCTGCACGAGATCCATCTCGTCGACATCGACCCCGCGCGGCTCGCGATCCTCGGCCCGTTGGCCCGCCGGATGTGCGAAGCGCGTCGGGAGCCGCGTCGTGGTCGAATGGGGGACCGATCGGCGCGTCGGGATCGCCGGGTCGACGTTCGTCGTCAGCCAGATGCGCGTCGGCGGTATGGCGGCGCGTGAGCGCGACGAACAACTCGGTCGCGAGTTCGGACTGATCGGCCAGGAGACCGTCGGCGTCGGCGGCTTCGCGAATGCGCTGCGCACGATCCCGGTCGCCCTCGACATCGCAGCCGACATCGAGCGTCTCGCTCCCGACGCGACGCTGATCAACTTCACCAACCCGGCCGGTCTCGTGACCGAGGCACTGTGTCGTCACACCGATGTGACCACGATCGGGCTGTGCAACGTGCCCTGGAGCATCAAGGCCGCCGTGGCGCGCTCGCTGCGAGTCGACACGAGCGCCGTCGAGTTCGACTACGTCGGGCTCAACCATCTCAGTTGGGTTCGCGGTGTGACCGTCGACGGTGTCGATCGCACCGCCGAGGTGCTCGACGGACTTCGGCAGCGTGCAGTGCAGCGAGCGGGCGCCGACCGCGAGCCGTGACGCCGAACCCGACTGGACGCCCGAGGCGATCGACACGCTCGGCGCGATCCCGAACTCGTACCTTCGTTACTACTACGAGACCGACGCATGGGTTCGGCACCAGGCGACGCACCCCACACGGGCGTCGGCGGTGGTGGCGATCGAGGACGCACTGCTCGAGCAGTACGCGGACCCCGACCTCGTCGAGAAGCCGGCCGAGCTCGCCGAGCGCGGCGGCGCGCACTACTCCGAGGCCGCGGCCGCGCTGATGGCCGACATCACCTCGGATGCGAACACCGTGCACGTCATCAACACTCCGAACCGAGGCGTGATCCGTGGTCTCCCCGGCGACGTCGTGGTCGAGGTGTCGGTTCGCATCGAGGGCGACCGCATCGAACCGATCCATGTCGATGCGCTGCGCCCCGACGTCGACGCCCTGGTCCGCACGGTGAAGGACTTCGAGCTCCTGACGGTGCAAGCGGCGGTCGACGGTGATCGCGACGCGGCGATCAGGGCGCTTGGTGACGAATCCGCTCGGGCCGTCGATCTCGGACGCGCCGGCAGTGTGGGCGCGTCTCGTGGAGGTCAACGAGGGTTGGCTGGGCAGGCTCGGATGAACGGGTCGGGCATCGTGCTCGGCGTCGACGGCGGCGGCACCTCGACCGACGTCGTGATCGCCGACCTCACGGGTGCCGTTCTCGCCTCGACCACGACGGGTGGCACCAACCACGAGAGCATCGGCGTCGCGCGGACGGCCGACGTGCTCGCCGCCGCGATCGACGAGGCACTCGGCGCGGCGGGTGCCACTCGCGGCGATGTCCGGGTTTCGGTGTTCGGACTCGCCGGGGTCGACTGGCCCAGCGATGTCGTCGCGGTCGGTGACGCACTGTCAGGCCTCGGGCTCACGGGGCGCCAGGTCGTCGTCAACGACTCCCGGGTGGCGTTGAGAGCGGGCTGCTCTCGGCGCTGGGGCATCGTGTCGAGCGTCGGGACCGGATCGGTGACCGCAGGTGTCAATCGCGACGGGGAGTGGTTCCGGACGATGGCCGTCGGGTGGGGCGAGCCGAGCGGCGCCGGCACGCTCGTCACCGAGGCGCTCCACGCCATCGCGGCCCAGCACCACGGGACCGCACCGGCGACCGACCTCACCGACCGGTTTCTCGACGCGATGGGTCAACCCGATGTCCCCGCGATGTTCGAATCGATCACGCGTGGTCGCGTTGGTGGGATCCGCGGACGAGCGCCGTTGGTCGTCGGGGTCGCCGCCGACGGTGATGACGTCGCCCGATCGATCGTCGCCGATGTCGCCGTCCGGCACGCGGCGATGGTCGTCGGCGTGGCGGCCCGGCTCGGGATGACCGACGAGTTCGAACTCGTCACGTCCGGCGGAGTACATGCCGGCGGGGGCCAGTTCTCGGAGGTTTTCGCATCTGTTGTCGCCGTCGACTGTCCCAACGCGACGATCGTGCCCCTGACGACCACTCCTGCGCTGGGCGCGATCAGCCTCGCCCTCGACGAGCTCGCTTCCGAATCGCCCTCGGCGACGACCTCTGAGGTGGTGTCGTGAAGATCGCCATCGTCGGCGCCGGCAGCGCCCAGTTCATGTTGGAGCTCGCCGACTTCTGTGCACTCGACGGGATCGGCGCGTACGAGGTCGCGTTGGTCGACACGCACCCGGGCCGGCTGGCCGCGGTCGAAGAGTTCGGCCGCGTCGTGGCGCGTGACATGGACGTACCCGCCGAGGTTCGCGCCTACGACGACCGGGCGGCGGCGCTCGACGGTGCCGACGTGGTGGTCACCTCGATCGGTGTCGGCATGCAGAAGTCGATCCGGCCCGACTTCGAGATCCCGGCCCGGTACGGGCTGCGCCAGACGGTTGCCGACACCGTCGGGATCGGCGCCGTCATCCGCATCCTGCGAACGGCGCCGGCGCTCGCCGCGGTCGCCAGCGACATGGTCGCTCGTTGCCCCGACGCACTGCTGCTCAACGTCACCAACCCGATGGCGATGTGCGGCATGGCACTCGATCGGATGGTGCCCGAGGTACGAACGATCGGGCTGTGCCACTCGACGTGGATGACCGCGGCAACAGTCGCCGACCTGCTCGACATCCCGATCGCCGAACTCGAGTTCGCCGGCGCCGGGGTGAACCATCAGGTGTTCATCTCGCGTCTCGAACATCGCGGTGTCGACGTGTATCCGCGGCTGCGTGAACTCGCCGAGGGCGACACGCCGTTCGCGCGAACGGTGCGCGCCGACCTGCTGCGACGGTTCGGCTACTTCGTCACGGAGAGTTCGAAGCACAACGCCGAGTACGTGCCCTGGTACCTGCCGTGGGAGGAACAGGTCGAGCGGTACGACCTACCGGTCAACCCGTACTGGGAACGGCGGGCGAACAATGCCGAGTGGTTCGCGGGTGCGGTGGAGGTGGCCGACGGACGGCGTCCGTTCCGCCGTGAGCTGTTGCCGTCGGGCGAGTACGCGCCGCAGATCGCACGATCGCTGGTCGACGGCGAGTCCCGGCCGGTCTACGCCAATGTGCCGAACCGGTCGGCCGACGGTGGGCGCCTCGTTGCCGAACTGCCCGAGTGGGGTGTGGTCGAGGTGCCGGCGACGTGTGACGGCTCCGGAGTTCATCCTCTCGTCGCCGAGGCGGTGCCGCCGCAGTGCGCGGCGATCAACCGCCGGTACCTCGACGTGTGCGACCTCGCGGTGCGCGCCGTCGTGGAAGGTGATCGGTCGCACGTCCACCACGCGGCGCTGCTCGACCCGAACGCATCCGCGACCATGGCACCTGACCGGATCGAGGCGATGGTCGACGAGTTGCTCGACGCGCATCAAGCCGCCGGTCGACTCCCCGCCGCCCTCTGCCGCTGACCACAGGTGAGTGCGATGAGCCAGCGGCCCGCATGCCGGCTGTGCGCTCATCGCCCTGGGTTCTGCGGACCGTACGATCGTGGTGGTGGATCGTCGGACGGTGGGATGGGCATTCGTGGCCGGACAGGTCATGCTGCTCGTCGCCCTGGTGCTGCTGCCGGGACGTGACGACTGGCCGACACCGTCGGGGGTCTGGATGGTCGGACAGGTGTTGGTGGTCGCCGGGTTCGTCCTGATGATCGTGGCGTCGCTGCGGCTCGGCCGTGGCCTGACGCCGACGCCCGTGCCGAATGCTCGCGGTCAGCTGATCACCGGTGGGCTCTACCGGTACGTCCGGCATCCGATCTACACCGGCGTGCTGTTGATCGTCGCGGGGCTGACGCTGCGGTCCGGCAGTTTCGTCACGCTGGCGGTTGCGATCGTGACCGTCGTGTTCTTCGACCGCAAGGCCCGCTGGGAGGAAGCGCAACTTCGCGAGCACTACCCCGACTACGCCGAGTACGCCTCGCACACCCCTCGGTTCGTCCCCGGCTGGCCCACCCACTGACGCGCGAGTCACCCATTCCGTTTGCGTTGCACTTCGGTTGGGACGGGCCAACGAAATCGCGCCGCAAACGTCCAGGGGAAGTCACCCATTCCGTTTGCGTTGCACTTCGGTTGGGACGGGCCAACGAAATCGCGCCGCAAACGTCCAGGGGGGGAGGGGTCAGGGGGCGTGAAGGGGCCAGGGGGCGGCCTGCTCGAAGATGCGGGCGAGGCGGAGACAGATGTCCTCGCGGTGCCGCCGGGCGGTGATCATCAACCCGATCGGGAGGCCGTCCGCTGTGAGTCCGGCCGGCACCGTGATCGCCGGGAGATTGGCCACGTTGGCGAACATCGTCAGCAGCGCCGCGGTGCCGGCGTGACAGCGCTGGCCGCCGATCTCGGTCGGCATCGGCCCCTCGGCGGCGAACGGCGCGCACGGGTTGGTGGGCGTGATCAGCACGTCGATGTCGTCGAAGAGTTCGGCGACCTGCATCTCCAGGCCCCGCCGCGCCTGTTCGACCTTGGCGAACTGCGGCAGGGTGACGTCCTTGCTGCGGCGCCACCCACCGACGACGAGCGGGTCGAGTTCATCGAGGCGCTCCTCCCAGTCGGGCGGCACGTCGACGAACTGGTCGGCCGACTCCATGAAGGCGTAGATGCGAATGAAGTCGTCGATCTGCCACGTCGAGACCCGTGTCGACGAGCCCGGCCGCGTCGACGAGCGTGTCACTCGCCCGCTGGGTGATCGACTCGACCTCGGGGTCCATCGTGACGAAGCCGAGATCGGGCGACCACGCAGCGCGCAACCCGGACACGTCCAGCGTGTCGATCGCGGCGGCTGTAGCTCGATGCCGGGCGCAGGGAGGCTCGTGCGGTCACGCATGTCGGGGCCGACGGTGAGATCGAACAGCAGCGCCGTGTCGGCGATCGTGGTGGCGAGCGCGAAGTTCACCGCGTTCTGGGCGTGGCGGGTGACGCCGAAGGTGGGGATTCGGCCGTACGTCGGCTTCAGCCCCGGGAGTCCGCACGATGCGGCCGGACCGCGGATCGATCCGCCGCCGTCGCTCGCCGTGCCGAACGGGATCGCGCCGGCTGAGACCGACGCGGCGGTGCCACCACTCGAACCACCCGGCGTGCGCTCGGTGTTCCACGGGTTCCGGGTCACCCCGTGGAGCGGGCTGGCGGTGTAGCCGAACGCACCGAACTCGGGCGCCGCGGTCTTGCCGATCGGAATCGCGCCGGCAGCGCGCAGGCGGGCGACGTGGATGTCGTCGCGCTCCGCGGGCGCGGCGTCGGCGTACCAGCGCGAGCCGCGGGTGGTCGGCATGCCGGCGCAGTCCTCGAGATCCTTCACCCCGAACGGCACCCCGGCGAGCGGGCCGAGCGCCGCACCGGTGCCGCGGGCGCGATCGACCGCGTCGGCTGCGGCGAGCGCACCCTCGGCGTCGACGTACACGAATGCATTGAGGGCGTCCTGTGTCGCCGCGACCCGGTCGAGCGAGTTCTGGACCGCCTCCCGCGCCGAGATGTCCCCGCTGCGTATCCGCTCCGCCGTCATCCGAACGTCCATCCGCCGATGGTAGGCGTCCTCCTCTGTCTCACTCTCACTCTCGGTTTGTGTTGCGGTTCTGTTGGGACGGGCCAACAGAACCGCAACGCAAACCGGGATGGGAACGGGTGGGGTGGGATGGGTGGGGGAACGAGCCGGGGTCAGGCGAAGGGGGCGCCGGGGGAGAAGGCGGCGGCGTGGAAGCGTTCGCCGATGAGGAGGTAGCCGGCGGCGGAGGGGTGGAGGCCGTCGGGCAGGTCGTCGGCCTCGTCGGGGCCGAACAACTCGAAGCCGTGCAGATAGTGAAGGTTGGCGTCGCCGCTGTTCGTGCGGCTCGCCACGACTGACTGGAGCAGCTCGCGTATCCGCGCGAGCGTCAAGGCTCCGACGGCGAGCTCGTCGGGCCGCTCGATCACGCCGAACAGCCCGTCGTCGGTGGGCACGGTCGGGCCGGGATGTTCCTCGGCCGCAGGGCACACGATGGGGCTGATCACGAGGATCGGCGTGTCCGGGTGGCCGTCACGAATCGTGTCGAGCAGCCCGTGCACGGCGGGCACGAACGTGCGCTCGCGCATGCTGTCGGCGTTGACGACGTTGATGCCGAGCTTGAGGCTGATCAGGTCGGCCGGCAGGTCGCGAATCGTGCGGGCGGCGAACTGGTCGAGCTGGCACTGCCCGGCGATGCCGAGGCTGAACAGGTCGACGCCCGCGGCCCGAGCTGCGATGGCGGGCCAGACTCCGGTGGGCTGGTCGGCCCCCATGCAGTGGCTGATCGAGCTGCCGTAGTGCACCCATCGTCGGGTGGGTTCGGGTGGCGCGACGACGGTCGCATCGTCATCCACGCGCAGTGCCTGCAGTTCGACCGATGCGTTGTGCGGCAGCCAGATCTCGACACGCTTGGTCCCGTTCGGCAACCCGTCGAATCGGATCGTCGTGGCCTCACCGCCAATGAACTCGAAATCCCTCGACGGTGGCATCTGCACGCGGATGACATGACCGGCCTCGGTGGTGGCCGTCGTGATCACGTCGCCGTCGATCACCAGGTCGACCGTCGCCGGCGCGGGAGCGCTGCCGGGCAGCTCGATGCGGGTCGGAAGCAGATCGAGTTCGATCTCGGAACTGTCGGTGACCATCTCCAGGCGCCCTCCCGACGGCATCGACGACATCGCCGTGATCGCCGGATCGATGATCTGCGCCCGCGCCCACGCCGGAAGCCGCTGCGTGGTCGCGCCGGTGGCGCCATGATCGAGGTCGACGATCCCGGCCAGTCGCACGGGTGAGTCGGTCGTGAGCAGGTCGATCGATCGCATGGTGCCGCCGAGCGTACGGGCCCTGCCCCCAACCTCCGTTTGCGACGCGATTGCGGTGAGCCGTTGCCCCGAAACTGCGCCGCAAACACGGAACGTCGGTGCGGTCCATCTTCCCCTCAAGTTCGAGCCGGATCTGCCGATGGACGCTCATGGCGACCGACCAACTCCCGGCCCATCCCTGGGTCACCTGGCGAGCACACGCTTGGTGGGCGGCACTTGTCCTGCTGCCATTCCTCGTGCCGCACGCCGTCATGATGTTCGGCACCGAGCGCGCTCAGGCCGAGTCGACGCTCCTCGTCTACGGTCCGGTCATCGCCTCGATCTGGATCGCCGGCCATCTGATGCTGCATCGCCTTCGTCGGCCTCGGCCGCAGGCGGTGGCGACCACGGCCTGACTCCCTCAGGAGTCCAAGCTGGGGAAGTAGATCTGCCAGGCGAGCAGTGACTTCGCGGCGAGGCTGAGGACGAGGTAGGCCTTCTCGCCGTAGATGTAGTCGGTCCACTTGCCGAGGCTCCGGTACTGCAACCACTGGTTGAGGCCGAAGCTGAAGAACAGCACGAACTGCACGATCACGATGCCGTAGACGAAGCCGGGCACCGTCTTCGAACCGATGATCTGCACGGCGATCGCGATCCATGGGGCGATGCCGGCGATCGTGCCGAACCAGAACGGCATCATCGTCGTGGAGGTGCGACCGGGCGGGTTCATCCGTTCCTGCAGCCAGCCGAACAGGATCATCGCCACGTTTGCACCGGCGACGGCGATCACCGCGGTGATGTTGGTGATGCCGCTGTAGAAGCCGATCAGCAACACCATGATCGTCGCGCTGAACGAGTACTCGATCCAGCGGAACCGGTTGATGCCGCCGCGCAGGTCGCGCTCGTAGGTGCCCCGGGCGACGGTGCCGGTGACGAAGTGGTCGACCGCAGCGAGCAGCAGGAACATCGCGATCGCGAAGCTGATGCGGACGTCGAACAACGGTTCCGACGGAGGGACGCGGGTCCCGGGTGGACCCTCGGGAAACGTCGACACGATCTGGATCACGAAGTCGCCGGACAGGATGACGATCAGTACGGCCTGCACCGCATGGAGAATCGTGAGCCCGAGGTTCCAGATGCGCAGGTTGGCGAGACGCTCAGGCGTCACGCCCGTCGCAACGATCGGTTCCTCCGTGGCGGGCTGGGGCGCGCGCGGGTTGTGTCCGCTGTCGGTGATCTTGGTGGTCATGTCGACGATCCTGCCCGAATGCGTTCGAGGATGAACGATCGGCCTGGAATCATTCTTCGCTGCCTGTGTCAAGCTGGCGCTCATGAGTGCGTGTTGTTCTCCGTCGAACGAATCGCCATCGAAGCGTTCGGACCAACAGCGAGCAGCACGCGGCGCGGCTGAGGTCGAACTCGTCGAACTGCCCGGCGGCGAATTCTGGATGGGTGCACCGCCCGACGACGGCTACGCCGACGACGGTGAGGGGCCGGTCCACCGGGTGCAGCTCGGGGCCTTCTCGATCGCTCCCACGACGGTCACCAACGCCGACTACGCGACGTTCTGCGACGCCACGGGCTACGTCACCCTCGCCGAGGCCGACCAGTGGTCGTTCGTGTTCGGCGGGCTGCTGCCCGACGACTACCCACCGACCCGCGGCGTGGCTGCAGCACCCTGGTGGCGGCAGGTCGAAGGGTCCGACTGGCGCCACCCGGCCGGCCCGCACACCACCTTCGAGGACGCGCTCGACCACCCGGTGATCCACATCACGTGGAACGACGCGATGGCCTACTGCCGCTGGAGCGGCACGCGCCTGTTGACCGAGGCCGAATGGGAATATGCCGCTCGCGGCGGGCTCGATCGCCGGCGGTTCCCGTGGGGCGACGACCTCGAACCTGACGGCGTCCACCTGATGAACGTGTTCCAGGGGACGTTCCCCGAGGAGAACAACGGCGCGGACGGCTTCGCGGGCACGGCCCCGGTCGGCTCGTTCCCACCGAACGGGTTCGGGCTGTACGAGATGACCGGCAACGTGTGGGAATGGTGCGCCGACTGGTTCGACCCCGCGACCTACCGGGAGAGCGAGAAGAAGTCGCCCCGCGTGAACCCGGGCGGCCCTCCCGGTGGCACTCACCGCGTGATGCGCGGCGGTTCGTACCTGTGCCACGACTCGTACTGCACCCGCTACCGCGTGGGTGCCCGCAGCGCCAACACTCCCGACAGCGCCACCGGCAACATCGGCTTCCGCGTCGCCCGCTGAACCGTCACACGGTGCCGGGTCGAACGTGACACCTCGTACGGCGGCTCGAGCCAAAAGGGATCGAAGTGGTAGCGTGTTCCCAATGGAGACGACCATCGATTCGGTCGGCCGCATCGTGGTGCCGAAGCAACTGCGCGACCGCCTCGGCCTCATGCCCGGCGGCAAGGTCGACATCTCGTTGTACGGCGACGGCCTCCACATCGCGCCAACAGGAAGAACAGCACGGATCGAAGAGCGAGATGGCCGTCTCGTCGCGGTCAGCGACACCCCCATCTCCGACGACGACATCTTCGATCTCGTCGACTCGATCCGCCGGTGAGCCGCTGGCTCGTGGATACGAGCGTGGCGGTGCCGGCGATGGTGGCGAGTCATCCGGCTCACGAGCTGTGCACGATCGCGACGGCGGATCGTGACGTCGTACTGGCCACCCACTCCGCGCTCGAGACCTATTCGGTGCTCACTCGCCTGCCCGGCGATGCGCGGCTGTCGCCGAGCGACGCCGCCCGACTCATCCGCTCCGGCTTCGGCACGCCGGTGCCGCTCCCGGTCGAGCGATGGATCGGTCTGGTCGACGAGCTCGCCGCCGCCGGCATTGCCGCCGGTGCCATCTACGACGCGCTCATCGGTCTCACCGCCGCCAGCGACGAGCGGATCTTGTTGACCCGCGATCGCCGAGCCGCTGCGACCTACTCGATGCTGAGCATCCGGCACGACTACGTGGCGTGACCGGAACCACGTACGACCCGTGACCCCGATCGGCGCCAGACGAGGATCCCAGCATTCGTCTCGAATAGCGTCGAGCACCACTCGTTCGTCGAATTCCCTCGGCCGGGCCATGACGGAAACACCACCAGGGTTCTGGAACGATCACTCCCTGAATTCTCAGGTGCCGCAGAACGTTCGATAGGTGGCGCTGTCGTCGGGCGATGCCGGCTGGGCGTAGCGCTCCAGGCCGGGTCGCTGCTCGAACGGCTGGGTCACGACGTCGATCAGGTCGTCGAACGCCTGCACGTCGCCCCAACTCGCGGCCGTCAGCACCTCTTCGACCACGTGATTGCGCGGGATGTAGATCGGGTTCGCACGGTCCATCGAGTCGGCGATCGTCGCTCGGTCGTCACCCATTCCGGCGAGCCAGCGTTCGGCCCACCCATCGAGGGCCTCCGGCTCGGCGAACAGCGACCGGGCCGGGTCCGGATCGCCGCGGACGAGCGACGACAGCGAACGCAGACACGAGGTGTAGTCGACGCGCTGCTCGCCCATCAGCGCCAGGAGCTCGCCGATCAACTCGTCGCCACCGAGTGCATCCGCACGAAGCCCGAGCTTCGTGTGCATCTCGGCGCTCCACGCCTCCTGGAATCGGACCGGGAAGCTCTGCAGGGCGGAGGTTGCCAGCTCGATCGCGGCATCGGTGTCGTCATCGAAGAGTGGCAGCATCGCCTCGGCGAGGCGGGCGAGGTTCCACGTCATGATCGCCGGCTGGTTGCCGTACGCGTACCGTCCGCCGTGGTCGATCGAACTGAACACCGTCGCCGGGTCGTACGCGTCCATGAAGGCACACGGCCCGTAGTCGATCGTCTCGCCCGAGATCGTCGTGTTGTCGGTGTTCATCACACCGTGGATGAAGCCGACGGACATCCACTGAGCCACGAGCGACGACTGGACCCCGACGACGTGATCGAACAGCGCGAGCGCGGGGTTCTCCGATTCGGCCGCGCCGGGGGCGTGCCGGGCGATGGCGTAGTGGGCGAGCGTGCGCAACAGCTCGAGGTCGCCGGTCGCGGAGGCGTACTGGAACGTGCCGACGCGCAGGTGGCTCGAGGCCACCCGCGCCAGGACCGCGCCGGGAACGTGCACATGACGACCTTCGACCTCGCGGATGATCGACTCGCCGGTGGCGACGACGGCGAGCGACCGAGTCGTCGGGATCCCGAGCGCATGCATCGCTTCGCTCATCAGGTATTCGCGCAGCATCGGACCGACGGCAGCGCGGCCGTCGCCGCCACGCGCGAACGGGGTACGGCCAGATCCCTTGAGGTGGAGATCTCGACGCGCACCGTCACCGTCCACGAACTCACCGAGGAGCAGCGCACGACCGTCGCCGAGTCGCGGCGAGTAGCCGCCGAACTGGTGACCGGCGTAGGCCTGGGCAAGCGTGGTCACACCCTCGGGCACCGAGTTGCCGGCGAGCACGGCGAGGCCATCGGGGGAGCGAAGCGCCTCGACGTCGAGCCCGAGCACACCCGCGAACCGCTCGTTGAGGACGAGCAGCGAAGGGTCGGCGACCGGGACCGGCGCCCACGGTTCGTACAGGCCGACCAGTTCTCGGGCGAAGGAGTCGTCGAGGTCGAAACGTGGGCCGGCGGCGACAGACATTCCTCCAGCCTACGAACCATGTATCGCTTGGTGTCCGACACCACACGTGAGAACAGATCTGCTGACGTTCGCCCCTTCCGCTGCGCCGGTCGGGGGTGCACGCTGAGGTCGTGAACCAGGACCGTTCGCGTGTGGTCGACCCTCGCTCCGGTGTGGACGCGCTCGTGCGCGAGTTGGCTGCGGTCGGCTATCGCGTGGTCGGCCCGGTCGTCCGCGACGGCGTCATCGTCTACGACGACCTGACGAACGGCTCCGACCTGCCGACGGGCTGTTCGACCGACCAGGCGCCCGGTCGATGGCGGCTTCGGGTCGACGATGACCCGGCCCGGTTCGGGTGGACGCCGGGCGCCGACTCGTGGAAACCGTTCCTCACCCCGGCGCATCAGGAGGTCCTGCGGATCCGACGACACGACGGTTCATGGGTGAGCGAGGCGCCGTCACCGCCCGACCGTCCGCTCGCCCTGATCGGGGCCCGTGACTGCGAGCTGCGGGCGATCGACGTCCTCGACCGGGTCCTGCTCGACGCCGACCACCCCGACGCGCAGTACGCAGCCCGACGTCGCGACGGGTTCGTGGTGGCCGTCACGTGCGGGGTCCCGTCGTCGACGTGCTGGTGCACGTCGATCGGCGGGGGACCGCAACCGCGACACGGATTCGACCTGCGGTTGACCGAACTCCACGAGGCCGACGGTGAGCACCGCATCCTCGTCGAGTCCGGATCCGAGGCCGGCACGGAGATCCTCGACCGCCTGCCGGGTCGTCCGGCCACCGACGTCGACCTCGTCGCCGCCGGAGGAGTCGTCGAGCGGGCGATGGAACAGCTCCCACTGCGCCTCCCCGGATCCGACCTGCCCGAGTTGCTCGCCGGCTCGGCGTTCCACCCGCATTGGGAAGAGATCGCGCAGCGATGCCTGTCGTGCGGGAACTGCACCATGGTGTGTCCCACGTGCTTCTGTTCGACCTTCGACGACGTCAACAGCGCTCACCGACGACGGTTCGGCCCCGGTCGAAACCGTTCGCCGGCAGCACTGGGCGTCGTGTTTCGAACTGGACCACTCCAACCTCGCCGGCCGCCCGGTGCGGGCCACGACCGCGGCGCGGTACCGGCAGTGGCTGACCCACAAGCTGGAGACCTGGCCCGAGCAGTTCGGGGTGACCGGGTGTGTGGGCTGCGGGCGGTGCACCACGTGGTGCCCGGCGGCGATCGACATCGTCCAGGAGGCGGCCGTCCTCATCGGAGTCGCCCAGGCCGAGCCGGACACCGCACGACACGAGGAGGATCGACCGTGAACGACGTCCGGACCGATGACATCCGACAGGCACTCGGCGAGCACGCCTTCTTCTCCGGCATGGATCCGCGACACCTCGACACGCTCGCCGAGATGTCGTTTTGGTCCGACAATGCGGCGAACTCCTGGATCGCTTGCGCCGGTGACGCCCCCGATCGGTTCCACGCCGTCGTCGCCGGACGGGCGGGCATCGAGATCGGCGCCGCCGGCCGCGACCCGCTGATCGTCGCCACGGTCCACGCCGGCGATGTGGTGGGTTGGTCGTGGTTCGTCGACCGTCAGCCGTGGCAGTTCGACGTCGTCGCGCTCGACGACGTGCGCACGATTGCCATCGACGTGGACCGCCTGCTCGACGCGTGCGACCGCAGTGACGATCTCCGACACGAGATCACCACACGACTCCTGCGGGTCGTGGCCGCACGTCTGACCGGCACCCGACTGCAGTTGCTTGATCTGTATGGCCGAGACCGTTGACGCCGTGGCCGCTGGGGCCGATCCCATGACGCCGGTGCCGCACCGGGTCGTCGCGGTCGACGTGGAGACCTCCGATGTCGTCACCCTGACGCTCGAGCCGCTCGCCGAGGCGCTGGCTCCGGCGCGCCCGGGGCAGTTCGTCATGGTGTGGGCATTCGGGGTCGGCGAGATCCCGGTGTCGGTCAGCAAGGTGGGCGACGCCGGCCGGTTCGCGCTGACGGTGCGTGCGGTCGGCGCCGTCAGCAACGCCGTCGTCGCCGCCCGACCGGGCGACACGCTCGGTGCGCGCGGGCCGTACGGCACCGCCTGGCCGACCGCGGACTCCGAGGGACGCGACGTGCTCGTCGTCGCCGGCGGGCTCGGGCTCGCGCCCCTGCGAACCGCGATCGACGACCTCGCGGGCGGCGATCTGCGCCGCCTCACACTGGTGGTCGGGGCGCGCGAACCCGAACACGTCCTCTTCGCCGCCGACCTGCACCGGTGGCGTCTTCTCGGTGTCGACGTGCACGTCACCGTCGACGCCGCGTCGCGTCGCTGGGACGGCGCGGTGGGGACGGCCACCGACGTGGTCGCCCGGCTCGCAGCGGCGTACGACATCGCGCTCGTGTGCGGACCCGAGCTGATGATGACGACGGCGGCGCGCGCCGCGATCGTGCACGGCACGAACCCGGCCGACGTCTGGGTGTCGCTCGAGCGCAACATGCACTGCGGGATCGCGCACTGCGGTCGCTGCCAGCTCGGCCCGCTGCTGCTGTGCCGAGACGGCGCAGTGGTCCGTTGGGATCGCGTCGCGGGACTGCTCCGGGAGCGTGGGCGATGACCCGGCCGACCGTTGCCGTCTGGAAGTTCGCCTCGTGCGACGGCTGCCAGCTCACCGTGCTCGACTGCGAGGACGAACTGCTCGCGATCGCCGCCGCCCTCGACATCCGGATGTTCCTCGAGGGTGGCCCCGACGAGCTGCTCGACCACTACGACATCTCGTTCGTCGAGGGATCGATCACCACCGCCCATGACGCGGATCGAATCCGCGACATCAGAGCCCGTACCGGGACGTTGGTGACGATCGGGGCGTGTGCGACCGCAGGCGGGATCCAGGCGCTGCGGAACACCGCCGACGTCGCCGAGTACTGCCGCCGCCGTCTACCCCCGACCCGACTGGATCGAGACGCTGGCGACGAGCACGCCGATCGCCGACCATGTGCGCGGTCGACCACGAGCTGCGCGGCTGTCCGATCTCCAAGCAGCAGCTGCTCGACACGGTGACCGCGATGCTCGCCGGTCGGCGTCTCCCCGTCACCAGCCACAGCGTCTGCGTCGAGTGCAAGCAGGCCGGCACCACGTGCCTGCTCGTCGCCGCACGGCACCGGGTGCCTCGGACCGATCACCCACGGCGGGTGTGACGCGTTGTGCCCCTCGTTGGGTCGTGGCTGTTTCGGCTGCTTCGGACCGTCCGAGGCCGTGAACGCGTCGGCGCTGCACACTGCGTGGACTGCAGCCGGGCATCGGCGACGACGAGTGGCTGCGTTCGCTGCGCACGTTCAACGTGGCGGCACCCGAGTTCAGCGCGGCAGCGATCGAGGTCACGGTCACGATGCATCCGGCGGTGCGCGACGATGTCGGGGATCGCCCATGACACACGAGTACCGCGCCCGCAGGTTCGAGGTCGAGGCGCTCACCCGCGTCGAGGGTGAGGGCGGCCTGGTCGTCGAGATCCGCGAAGGCGAACTCGCGGACGTCCGCCTGCGCATCTTCGAGCCGCCGCGCTTCTTCGAAGGGTTCCTGCGCCGGCCGGAACTACACGGAACCCCCCGACATCACGGCCCGCATCTGCGGCATCTGTCCGGTCGCCTACCAGATGAGCGCCTGCCAGGCGCTCGAAGCGGCATGCGGCGTCGAGGTCGACGACGGCATCCGCACACTGCGGCACCTCCTCTACTGCGGCGAGTGGATCGAGAGCCATGTGCTGCACATGCACCTGCTCCACGCCCCCGACTTCCTCGGCTACCCGAGCGGTCTCGCGATGGCGGCCGACCATCGCGCGGAGGTCGAACGCGGGCTGCGGCTCAAGAAGATCGGCAACCGCATCGTCGAAGTGGTCGGCGGTCGCGCCGTCCACCCGGTGAACGTCAAGGTCGGTGGCTTCTACAGCACGCCCACGGTTGCGGCGATGCGGACACTGGCGTCCGATCTCGGTCAGGCGCTGGTGGAGGCGATCGAGGTCGCCCGGTGGGTGGCGACCTTCGACATGCCCGATCACGAACTCCCCGAGGGCACCGCACTCGTTGCACTACGACATGCGACGGAGTATCCGATGCTCGGCGACCGGCTCGTCAGCACCACCGGGCTCGACATCGGTGTCGACGAGTATCCCGATCACTTCGCCGAGGTCCAGGTCGAGCACTCGACCGCGCTGCACGGTGCGATGCTCGCCGGAGGCGACTACCTCGTCGGCCCGATCGCCCGCTTCGCGCTCAACGCCGATCACCTCGCTCCGACCGCCGCAGCGCTCGCACATGAGCTGGGGCTGACACCCGGCCGAGCGCAATCCGTTCCGCAGCATCGTCGTGCGCGCGATCGAGACGGTGCACGCGTGTGAGGTTGCGCTCGCGATCGCCGAGGCGTACACCCCGCCGGCGCGGGCCTCGGTGCCGGTCGAACCCCGCGCGGCCGCCGGATGTGGATGGAGCGAAGCACCACGCGGTCTGCTGTGGCACCGCTACGAGATCGACGACCATGGTCGTCATCGCCGCCGCTCGGATCGTTCCGCCGACGTCGCAGAACCAGCCGGCGATCGAACACGATCTCGCCCACCTCATCGGCCACTCGATGCATCTCGACGACGACCGATCTCGAGGCCGTGTGCGAGCAGGCCGTGCGCAACTACGACCCGTGCATCTCGTGCGCCACTCACTTCCTCGACATGCGCGTTCACCGGTCGTGACGCCGGTCGTCACGGTCATCGCCGTCGGCAATCCGTATCGCCGTGACGATGGCGTCGGTGCGGCAGTGCTCGCCGAAGTCGCCACGCGGCTCGGCCCGGAGCCGCTCGTTCGGTTCGCGGAACTGGATGGAGAGCCCGTCCGCTTGATGCAGGCCTGGGAGGGTTCATCGACGGTCTGGATCGTCGACGCCACGCTCGTCGGATCGACCGGCCGGGTCCCTCCACGAGGTCGACGCCCGCGGGCTCGGCGCCACCGACTCGTCATGGCGAGGAGTCCGGGGCGGTCATGCCCTCGGCCTGCGCGAAGCGATCGAGTTCGCGGCGGCACTCGACCGGCTCCCGGCCGAGATCCGAGTGCTGGGCATCGAGGGTGAGACGTTCGGCTACGGCGAGGGCCTCACCCCGACCGTCGCCGACGCGGTTCCTGCTCGCGGCAGCCCGCCTGCTCGCGTCGATCCGAGCGCGCCTCGAGCCGACCCACTGACCCAGGACGATGCATCCGTGTTACATCCGGGGTCAGACCCCGGACGTAACACTCACTCCATGAACAGGACCTTGGTGGGGGTGATGCGCAGCACGACACGTTGTTGCTCGTCGAGCATGGGGATGATGGACGCGGGATCGGGGATGGGGTTGCCCGAGAGTGTGCCGAAGATCTGCGCGGTCAATTCGGCCCGCAACGGATCGGCGTCGATCGGCTCGACTTCGCCGTAGACGACGAGATGCACCCTGCCATCGGGCACGGTGAGGCTCACCTTCGGTTGGCGTACGGACGTTCTTCCACTTCGCCGTGTAGGCCTTGGCCGACACCAGCAGGCGCAGGTCGTCGTCGACCGCGTAGCCGATCATCGACTGCTGCGGTGACCCGTCGCCGCGGCCGGTGGCGAGCACCGCCCACACGTGTGACCGCAGGAAGTCCAGATGGTTCGGTTCCCAGTTCATGCTGAACGCCTTTCGGTCGGGTGGGTGGTCAGGTGGTCGAGGAGGGCCGCGCTCGCGGCGGCGAGCTCATCGGCATCGTGGGCAATGGCGGCGACGTATCGGTCGGGCCGCACGATGACCGCACCGCCCGGCGGGAGTGTCATCGGGATCGAGCCGACCGGGACCTCGACGATCCGAGCGAGGTCGCCCCATCGCTCATCGAGGTCGGTGAGGATGCACGTGTCGTCGACGACGATGGCGAACCCCGTCGAGAGCAGTTCGTCGAGCGGCCGGCCGTCGATGGTGGGCTGCGGGAGCTGACGCCCGACCGATGGATGGTCGCCGAACAACATGCCGTGGCGCAGGATCGGGAACGGACGACTACCTCCGTATGCGGCGTCGAGGCCGGTCTGCTGCGGCGCCCGTCCCGAGAGCTCGTCGATCAGGCGCCCGGTGTCGACGGCGTGTTCGACCACGCCGGCCGCGTGAGGCAACCGCTCATCGCCGTAGGTGTCGAGGAGTCGGTCGGCGGCAAGGCCGTCGGCGACGAGGCGCAACTTCCATGCGAGGTTCGCGGCGTCACGGATGCCCGAGCAGAGCCCTTGGCCGAGGAACGGTGGCATCTGGTGGGCGGCGTCGCCGGCGATGAAGATCCGACCGGAGCGCATCGCGTCGGCGACCGTGGCGTGGAACCGGTAGACGACGGCCCGGATCAGGTCGGCGTCATCCCGCGTCAGCCATCCGTCCAGCAGCTGCCACACACGTGCCGGATCGACCATCTCGTCGGTGGTCTCCCCCGGCTGGAGCTGGAACTCCCAGCGCCGGTAGTCCGCGTGACCGACGACATAGGTCGTCGGCCGGAACGGATCGCAGACCTGCTGCACGAACCGGGGGAGTGACGGCACCGGTCGTCGCAGCCGGACGTCGAGGACCAGCCAGTCCTGGTCGTAGCCCTGGTCGAGGAACGCCAGTCCCAGGCTCTTGCGGATCCGGCTCGACGCGCCGTCGGCGGCGACGAGCCAGCGGGCGTTCGCCGGACCCGCATCGGTCTGAACCGTCACGCCCTCGTCGGTCTGGTCGACCGACGACACCTCGACGCCGAGTTGGAGGTCGACCCCGTTGCGCACGGCGGCGTCGCGCAGGAATGCTTCGAGTTCGGGTTGGTAGTAGGTCACGGTGGGATGCAAGCCGAGCGGCCAATCGGCATCCTCCGGGAGCTCGGCGCCGATGATCCGCTCGCCGCCCGGCCTCACGAACTCGGCACCCTGCAGCGGGGTGGTGATGGCACGGAGCCCCTCGAGCAGCCCGGCGTTCTGGAAGACCCGCTGGATCTCGTCGTCCATCACGATCGCCGCGTGGCAGGTCGTACACCTCGGGTGCCCGTTCGAGTACCCGCACGGAGAACCCGCGTTGGGCGAGCAGCAGCGCAGTCATCACGCCCACGGGGCCCCCGCCGACCACGATCACGTCGACGTCGCTCATCGCTCCACCGGTTCGGCCGGGCCGAGGAACATCGTGACGAGGGCGTCGGCGTGGGCGTCGATGAAGTTGTCGGCGAGCGTGTCGTGGCCGAGCAGGCGTGCCTCGGGTGCGTTCACGTAGGCGAGCGATGCGGCTCCGACCAGCGAATAGTAGAGGACCACCTCGTCGATGTCGGCGACGAGACCCTCCTCGCGCAGCCGGCGCCACCGATCGGTGACGAGGTCGAAGCGCGGACGCGTGTGGCGCTCGACGATCCATCGCAGGCGCCCGGAGTCGATCGTCGCCTCCTGCACCATGATGCGGTTGAGTTCCGGCAGCCCGGCTGCGGCGCGCACGAACGCCCGGATGTTGGCGGCGAATCCGGCACGGCTGTCCCACCCCGGATTCGTGTCGCCGAGGTGTTCGCCCACTGCCCGGTCGAGGCGGTCGAAGAGATGGTCGACCGCTGCCTTCCACAACTCGTCCTTGGAGTCGAAGTGGTAGTTGATCTGTGGTTGGTGGGTGCCGGCTGCGGTGGCGATCGCCCTGGTCGACGCGCCGTCGAAGCCGTGTGCCGCGAACTCGTGGAGCGCGGCGTCGAGCAGCGCCGTGCGGGTGGCGGTGGCACGCGCCTGGCGTCGGCGCGTCGCCGGCGGTACCGCGGGAGGTGATGTCTCGATCGTGATCATGGGTTGCCATTCTCTATCAAGTGATCTAATTTGTCCAGCCATGGCACTTCACCGCTTGACCTCCATCACGCTCGGCGTGCCGGACGTGGCCGCGTCCACGGCGTTCTTCCACGACTTCGGGCTGACGGGCGACGGCAAGTTGTCCACGCGCGACGGCGGTGAACAGCTCGAACTGGTGCCGTCGGCGACCCGCTCGCTCCGGCGGCTCGGCGTCGGCACCGACGACCCCGATGACATCGATCGCATCGCCCGCCTCGTCGAGCACAGCGGACTCGGATCGATCATCGAGTCGACCGACGAACGCTTGGTGATCGCCGAGCCCGCTACCGGCCTACTCGTCGAGATCACCGAAGCCGACCCCTACGACGTCGCCCCCACCGCCCACACCTTCAACCGTCCGGGCGTCAACGAACGACTCGACGTACCGGCCGAGAGCGTGCTCACCGCCGACCCTGTCGCGCCGTCGAATCTGACCCATGTCGTCTACGGCACCCCGGATCAGCCGACGACGTTGCGGTTCTTCACCGAGGTGCTCGGCTTCGAGATCAGCGACCAGGTACCCGGAATCATCGCCTTCACCCGGTGCGGTGAGGTCCACCACAACCTCGCCATCCAGGCCGCACCGGTTGCATTCCCGCATCACATCGCCTTCGAGGTCGACGACATCGACGACGTCGTGCGCGGTGGGCAGCGCATGGTCGACATCGACCCCGATCGCAACATGTGGGGCGTCGGCCGTCACGCCATCGGATCGAACTGGTTCTGGTACCTGCGCGACCCGAGCGGCACGTTCGTGGAGTACACCGCCGACATCGACCGCATCTCGGCACAGGAGCTCTATCGCCCGAAGGACTGGCAGGGCCACGAGTTCCTGTACTCGTTCGGCCCCCCGGTCCCTGCCGAGTTCCTCGAGCCGACCGACATGGCCGACCTCATCGCCGCCGGCTGATCGGTTACGCCGGTGCCAGGCACCGGCGTAACCGATCAGGCGGATCGGGCGAGGATCGATTCGAGGGCGTGGATCGTGCCGGCCAGGTGGCGGGTCAGTTCCTCGGCGGCGGCGACCGCCTCACCACCGACGGCCAGATCCTTCAGGCGGCGATGCGACTCGGCGAGGTTGTAGGTGGCCGGGCGGGCCAGTGCGCTGACCTTCATCATCAACCCGGCGCGGTCGGACAGCAGCGTCGACAGACGCAGCATCCAGCTCGAATCGCAGCACGACAGCAACTCGCGGTGGAACGCGGCATGGTCGCTCGCCGTCGACAGCCGGCTGGCAGCGAGTGTCTGCCACGCGGCCTCGACCCGCGCGGGGTAGCCGGCGTCGGCCTTCGCAATCGAGCGCTCGAGTGCCATCGGCTCGAGCACCTGGCGCAACTCGTAGATCTCGACGGCCTCGCGGAGATCCACGGTGGCGACACGGGCCGATCCGTGCGCCTGCATCTCGACGAGCCCCTCGGCGGCCAGCTTGCCGAGCGCCTCACGCAGCGGCGTTGCCGAGACCCCCAACTCCTTCGCCAGCGTGGAGATGACGAGTGGGTCGCCGGGCTGGAGGCGTCCGCCCACGATGGCCTCACGCAGACGCTGGTCGGCCCACGCCGAGCGGGTCATCGGGACATTCGTGTCCGGCCGAGTCGCAACGGTGGTCGTCGGTGATTCGTTCACGCGGGACATCCTCTCACATCCGAGATTGACTCGTACATCATATATGATCCATGATGTCGTCATGGGATTCCGCCTTGCCAACGTCGCCGGCCGAGCAGTGCTCGTCGCCGGCGACCACTACACCGACCTCGCCACGCACTCATCCGGAGCGCTCGGGCCCGACCCGATGGAGGCGCTCGGCCGCCCCGATCTCCTCGCCGAACTCTCCGCTGGGCTCGACGAGTCGTCGGTCACGGGGCTGCTGGCCGACGTCGTGCTCGGCCCGCCGGTTCCCCGCCCGCAGAAGTCGTTCGCCGTCGGGCTCAACTATCGGGCCCACGCCGCCGAGGGCGGGATGGACGTGCCGGAGAGCCCGCTCGTGTTCACGAAGTTCCCGTCGTGCATCGTCGGCCCCACCGCCGACGTCGAACTCCGCAGCGATGGCTGCGACTACGAGGGCGAACTGCTCGTGGTGATCGGAAAGGGCGGCAAGGACATCAGCATCGCCGACGCCTGGGACCACGTCGTGGGCCTCACCGTGAGCCAGGACATCTCCGATCGCCCGGCACAGTTCGCAGCCAAGCCGCCGCACTTCGACCTCGGCAAGTCGTTCGACACGTTCGGCCCGACCGGTCCCGTGCTCGTGTCGGTCGACGAGGTCGCCGACCGCGACAACCTGCACATCGTGTGTGCCGTCAACGGCGAGGTCCGCCAGGACGACACCACCGCCAACCTGATCTTCGACGTCCCGACGCTCATCAGCTACCTGTCGCACATCACCACGCTCGTCACCGGCGATGTGATCTTCACCGGTACGCCCGAGGGCATCGGTGCCGCGCAGGGCAAATTCCTCGCCGACGGCGACGTGATCACCACGACGATCGACGGCATCGGCACGATGACCAACCGCTGCGTCCGCGTCAGCGACTACGCCAAGGTCGGTGTGTGATGGCGCTCAACGGGTTGCTCGACATCGAACTCAGCGTGCCGGACCCGGCCGAACTGTCTGCGTTCTGGGAGCGGCGCGGCCTGCGCCGGACCGACGACGGCGTGCTCGGCACCGCCGACCGCGATGTGCAGCTGCGCATCGCCGAAGGAACGCACCGCCACCTCTCGGCGCTGCACATGAGCTGCGACAACGAACAGGACCTTGCCGACATCGCCGCGCGCATCGGTGCGATGGGTGTCGAGTCCACGATCGAGGGATCCACGCTGCGGTGCATCGACCCGGTCTTCAAGCACCGCGTCGTGATCGACGTCGGTGCACCGCACCCGTTGTCACCGGCGCAGGAGCGCGCCTACAACGGCCCGGGCGAGCACGTCCGGGCGAACGTCCGAGCCGAAGCCGTCGTGGAAACCGAGCCCCGTCCGCCGCGGCGCCTCGGCCACTTCGTGCTCGGCACGCCGCACCTCGGCGAGGCGACGGCGTTCTTCTTCGACGGGCTCGGCTTCAAGGTGTCCGACCAGATCCTCAACGGCGTGGCCACGTTCGGGCGGATCGAGTCCGACCACCACAACCTGCTCCTCCAGCCGGCATCGACCAGCTACCTCAACCACTACGCGTTCGAGGTCGACGACGTCGACGCCATCGGCAAAGCCGGCACCGCAGTGGTCGCCGAACGTGCGGACGCGAGCGTCGTGGGCGTCGGCCGCCACAATCTCGGCTCGAACATCTTCTGGTATCTCTCCGATCCAGCCGGGACGTTCTTCGAGTTCTACTCCGACATGGACCAGATCGTCGACGACGACGTGTGGGAACGCGACCACCTGCGACGCGACTGGGAGGGCGCCGACGGTCCTGCGGGATTCTCGGTGTGGGGACCGACAGAACCGCCGCCGGAGTTCTTCAACCCGTTCGATCTCGCAGCGATCGGCGCTGCACGCGAAGCCCTCGGCTGGGACTGAACCCGGTGGATCTCGGGATCAGCGGCCGCAGTGCCATCCTGCTCGCCTCGAGCCGCGGCCTCGGCCGGGCCTGCGCCGAGAGCATCGCCCGTGAGGGCGTCGACGTGGTCGTCAACGGGCGGACTGCCGACGATGTCGACGCCGCCGTCGAGGAGATGCGCACCAGGTACGACGTGCAGGTGACCGGCGTCGTCGGCGACTCGTCGACCTCCGAGGTCCACGACGCACTGATGTCTGCGTGTCCCGAGCCCGACATCGTCCTGCTCAACGGCGAGGGTCCCTCCCCGATGCCGTTCGGCCGTATCGACGAAGCGGCGATGGAGGCCTCGCTGCAACAGTCGTTGATCGGTCCGCTCATGTTCGTGCAGCGAGTGCTGCCGGGGATGTGCGAGCGGGGTTTCGGTCGCATCGTCGCCATCAGCTCGGCCATGGTGAAGTCGCCGAACCCGATGATGAGCCTCTCGCACGGCCCGCGACTCGGGCTCACGGGAGTGCTCAAGGGGCTCTCGAAGGACGTCGTCCAGCACAACGTCACCATCAACCAGCTCCTGCCCGAACGGTTCGACACCGGCCGCCAACAGCAGATGGCCCACCTGGTGATGCAGGTGAAGGGCATCACCTACGACGAGGCTCGCGCCGAACAGGTGGCGTCGATCAAGGCGGGCCGGCTCGGTCGGCCCGATGAGTTCGGTGACGCGTTCGCCTTCCTGTGCGCCGCGCAGAGCGGGTACCTGAGCGGACAGAACCTGCAACTCGACGGTGGCAGCTACGAGGGCGTCTTCTGATGGTGGGCGAGGACACAGCCGAACACGTCGACGTCGTGATCGTCGGCGCAGGCCCGACCGGGCTGACCGCCGCCCACCTCTGCGCACGGCTCGGGTTGTCCGCGATCGTCCTCGAACGACGTGACGGCCCTCAACGCTCGCCGGCGGCGCACGTCGTCAACGCCCGCACGTTCGAGATCTGGCGTCAGGCCGGTGTCGACATGGGGCCGGTGTTGGACCAGTGCCTCCCGCCCGAGGAGGCGGGTGAGGTCCACTGGGTCACCAAGCTCGGCGGCGAGGTCGTGGGGTCGTTGCCCTTCGAGCGGCAGGGCGACGAGATGTTGACGGTCACCCCGACGCCGATCCGCAATCTCAGCCAGCATCGCCTCGAGCCGCTGTTGCTCAGCTCGGATCTCGATGTCCGCTACGGCCACAGGTGGACGGCGATGACCGAACGGCCCGACGGCGTGACCGTCGAGGTCGACGGGCCGCAGGGTACGTATCGCGTCGACGCCGCCTACCAACTCGGGGCCGATGGCGCAGGCAGTGCGGTACGTCGTTCACTCGGCATCGAGTTGACCGGACCGCGGACCATCCAGTCATTCGTGATGGTGCACCTCGGAGCCGACTTCCGATCGCTCGTCGGCGACGCGCTGGGCGTGTTGTACTTCCTCGTCGATCCGGTGGTCGGGGGCACGTTCGTGTGTCACGGCGCCGATCGCGAGTGGGTGTTCATGTACGGCTGGGACCCTGAGCTCGAACCGATCGAGGCGTTCACCGAGGAGCGCTGCCGCGGCTTGGTGAGCGCGGCACTGGCCGACCCGGCCGCCGAGTTCGAGGTGCTCGGGATCTCGAACTGGCACATGAGCGCACAGATCGCCGACGCCTACCGGAGTGGACGGAGCTTCCTCGTCGGCGATGCCGCCCATCGGTTCCCCCCGACCGGAGGGCTCGGCCTCAACACCGGCGTCGCCGACGCCCACAACCTGGCGTGGAAGATCGCCGCCGTCGAGGCGGGCCGGGCCGATCCGTCGATCCTCGACACCTACGAAGCCGAACGCCGCCCGGTTGCCCGCTTCAACTGTGACCAGTCGCTCGCCAACGCGTTCAAGCTCATCGAGGTGCCGATCGCATTCGGCTTCACCGACGATCCCAATGACTCGGCGCGGATCCTTGGTGAGGTGCTCGCCGACCCGGCCCGCCGCGCCGCGGTCCGGACGGCGATCGCCGGACAGGCGATCCACTTCGATCTGCTCGGGCTGCAGCTCGGCCACGTCTACGACGGTCCGCTCGTCGTCGGCGACGACACGATGGCCGACACCCTCGACGAACCGGCGCGTGACTACCTGCCGTCGTCCCGGCCCGGCGGTCGACTCCCGCACGCATGGCTCGACGCCGACACGTCGACGCTCGACCTCATCGACCTCGCACGGCCCACCGTGCTGCTGCGCGCCGGTACCGAGCCGCCTGTGCTGCCCGACCAGGCGATGACCCGAATGGTCGACGCCGACGTCTGGGACGACGCGTTCGGCATCGCGTCGGATCTGTGCCTCGTGGTGCGGCCCGATCAGCACGTCGCCGCACGGTGCCCGGTCGTGGACGCCGTCGACATGCTCGAACTCCTCTTCGCGGCACGTGCCGAGGTGCTGTGACGGCCCTCGGCTAGTGAGCGCGTTGTCCGGTCGGGTTGCGGTAGATCAGTCGGAGCAATGGCCCGGTGAGTGCGGTGGTGGCGAGGGCCATGACCACGATCACGGTGTACGCGGTCTGGTCGATGACCTCGAGTGAGAGGCCCACGGTCGCGACGACGATCTCCAGAGCACCGCGCGCGTTGAGTGATGCTCCGAGCCCGAGGGAGTCACGACGGCTGAGGCGACCCAGCCGTCCGCCGCCGTACGAGCCGGCGAGCTTGGCAGCGGTCGCCGCCAACGTGACGATGACCGCCCACGCTGCGACCGTGTGATCGGCGAGTTCGGTGAGGTCGACCCGAATACCGGCGATGGCGAAGAACAGCGGGGCGAAGATGCCATTGGTGACCGCTTCGAGCGCCGCGAAACCATCACTCCGCCGCAGGCGACTGCCGCCGATGGCGATTCCGGCGATGAAGGCGCCGATGACGACTTCGATCCCCACAGCGTGCGTGATCATGCCGACAGCGACGACGCTGAGCGTGAGAAGGCTGATCTCTGCCGCCTGGCCCCCGTCTCGTCGAACCAGTTCGTTGCTGAGGTGGTCGAGCACGCGGGGCCCGTATCGGAGCACGATGAAACTCGTGCCGAGGACCACGCCGACGGCGACGACCAGCGGTCCGACGTCGAACGTTCCGGACTCGGCCACACCGACGACGACGCCGAGGAGCAGCCATCCGACGATGTCGTTCACCGTGGCCACACCCAGGGCGAGATGGGCGACCGGACGTTCCATCAGCCCGAGGTCGCTGAGAATGCGGGCGGCCACCGGCAACGAGGAGATCGCAAACGCAACCGCGAAGAACATCACGAACACGGTGCGCGTCGCATCGCCGAGGAAATCCTGCGGAAGTTGCGATCCGACGAACGCCCCCACGAGCAGGGGCACCACGAGACTGCCGATCGTCGCCGTGGTGGCGGCACGACCCTGCCGACGAATCATCGACATGTCGATGTCGGCACCGGTGATGCCGAGGAGGAACACGATGCCGATCCACGCCAACCCGAGCAACAAGCCGGCCTGGCGCTGATTGGCCGGGAACAGCCACTCGAAGCCTGACGGCCACAGCTGCCCGAGCAACGACGGACCCAACGCGACGCCGGCCAGCAGCTCCCCGATCACCCGTGGCATACCGATACGACGGGCGAGGTAGCCACCGGCTCGGGCAACGCCGAGTACGACCAGCAACTGACACCAGAACACGAACAACGAGTGCTCGTCGAGCGGCGGAAGCGGCGCGATCGCAACCTGGGCCATCGCAGAGATTAGGCCCCCGAACGATGCGCTGACGCGCCGACTGGCAGCTCATGGACGCCCGACCGGTGTGCCTGCACCTGCTCCGTGCAACGATCGGTGGCCGACACCGACCGTGACACGAGGAGACGACATGACCACCGAACGCCCGACCCAGCCGCGCATCGAGCCGATCGATCTGGACGATGTCAGCGACGACGAGTTACGCACGACGCTCGCCGGCGCGCTCACGCTCGACGGCCGGCCTCTCAACATCTTCGGTGTGCTCGGCCATCACCCAAAGCTGCTCAAGCGGTTCAATCTGCTCGGCGGGTTCCTGCTCAACAAGGGCCTGATTCCCGAGCGTGAACGCGAGATCGTGATCCTGCGGATCGGGTGGAATGCGAGCGCCGTCTACGAGTTCGGACAGCACACCGTGATCGGTCGCCGGTGCGGGTTGACCGACGACGAGATCGCGGCCTTGACCAAGGTCCCCGACGAGCATGGGTGGAGCGCGGATGATCGTGCGCTCGTCGCCATGGCCGACGAGCTGTCGTCGGACGACTGTGTGAGTGACGCGACCTGGGCTGCGCTGTCGACTCGCTGGTCGCAGGCCGAACTCATCGAGCTGCTGGTCCTCGCCGGTTTCTATCGGCTGGTGTCCGGGTTCTTGAACAGCGCCGGCGTCCAACTCGACGACGGCGTTCCCGGCTTCCCGGCCGGTTCCTGAGGCCGCTCATTCCCCGGCCTTGATCGCGTTCGTCCACGCCTGCTTGTATTCGAGCACTGCCTTGTCGAACCTGCCGGCCGCAGCGTAGGCCTGTGCGTCGACGAGGGACTGTTGCGCCCTCCCGATGTAGCTGGGGTCGCCGCCGCCGTCGACAGCGATCTGGATCTGCGCCGAATGCCGAGACGTCGATCAGCTTCGACCAGGTCGTCGATCGCTTCGTCGGCGACGGGCAGATCGACCTTGGAGAGCGCGATGACTGCCTGGTGTTCACGGTCGAACACGCGGTTGCCGTTCGTCGGATCGAGTGTGACGTCGTCCAGCCACCAGGCCGGCGCCAGGCTCTGGTCGATCCGTTGGATCGCCTCCTCGATGAACTTGTCGTTGTGGCGCTCACCGGTGGGAACGGCGGCGGAGAGCGCGGAGCGGGTGGACTCCTTCAGGTAGCGCGGCGTGTCCAGTCGAAGCCCGATCACGACCGGGTCGTGATCGGAGGATCGATACGGATCCGGCGCGTAGATCGCATCCTGGGCCGGCTGCTTGAACGACGTGTCGTAGTCGATCAGGTCGGCTTCGTCCGCGTTGATGTGCCAGACGGTGACGCCGGTGACCTGGTCGACGAGGTCTGCGCTCGCCAGGGCGTGGTCGAGGTAGCCGATCTGGCCGTCGAAGACGTAGGAATAGGCGTCCTCGCCCTGGAACAGCCGGATCAGATCGGTGTAGTCGTCGGCGGTACCGGCGGTGTCGTCCGATCCGGCCACGATTGCGTCGATCGGGTCCTCCTTGTCGTAGGAGTTGAGGTCGCCGATGATCAGCGTGTCGCTGTCGCCGCTGGCGGTGGGGTCGCCGGCGAGCCAGTCGACGAGGGCCTCGGCCGCCGCCGTCCGCGTCACGTTGCAGTTGCCGGCCCCGTCACCCAGGTCGGGATCGCCGACGTCATTACAGTCGGAGCCCTTGGACTTCAGATGGTTGACCGCGACGGTGAACACGCTGCCCGATGCGTCGGCGAAGCTCTGGGCGAGCACCGGACGGCTCTTGGTGTCGATGAACCGGGGATCGACGCTGCTGTCGAGGATCGCGTACGGACCCACGGGTGACACCGAATCGGGCTGGTAGACGATGGCAACCTTGATGGCGTCGGTGCCGATCGCTGCGGTTGCGACGTAGTCGTAGGTGCCCGGCCCGTTGACGGCGTTGAGACTGTCGACGAGGTCGATGACAGCGTCATCATTGACGTTGTTCTCGATCTCGATCAGGCCGACGACGTCGGCGTTGATCGCCGTGATCGCTGCGACGATCTTGTCGCGTTGCCTGGTCAGCTCCTCGGCGTTGTCGGCCCCTCGACACTCCTGGACTCCGGCGGGCCCGCAGATGTCGTTTCTTCCGTCGTCGATCGTGGTGAAGTAGTTCAACACGTTGAACGACGCCACTCGGACGTCGCCGCCCACCTCGTCGGGAGCAGCGGTGCGCGGGTTGACGGAGGTGTAGTCGGCGCCCTGGGTCGGTTGGATCCGGTACAGGCCGAACCCGTAGTCCATCACGCCGGTCACGTTGGCGACGGTGTCGCCGCCCCGGAACAGGTTGCCGAGGTCGAACACTACGCCGTTCGGGTGGATCGCCGGATCGGGATTCTGGCTGGATCGCCCGTCGTCGAGGGTGATCCGGTCGAGTGTGAATTCGGCGGCGGCCGCGATGGCGTCCGGTCCGGGCTCGAACTCGGCGGTGGGAGTCAGCCTGCGCTCGGAAGTGAGCACGATCTCGCCGAACCGATCGAAGTTGAAGTACTCCGAGATCACGAGGTCCTGCGGGAACGTGACCGACATGCCCTCGGATGGCTCGAAGTCGTCGACTGCGGTGACCGGGAGGGCCAGGGTCGCCGGCGTCGGAGCGGTGTTCCCCGAGTCGCAGACGAGCACGCCCGCTCGCAGTGATCTCGGTCAGGCCGTTGAACTCCGAGACCGGACCGACCACACGGACGCGATCGCCGATGTTGACATCGACCGCCGGGTTGCTGCCGTCGAACACGAAGAGGCCCTCCGACGTCAACGGGTTGCCGTCGTCGTCGGCGTCCTCCTCCTGGAGGTGGAAGCCGTTGAGGTCACCGTTGGTGCCCTTGGCGCCGTCCTGGAAGTCGCCGACGACCACGGCCTCGACGATGTGTGTCTGACCGACGAGCGGGCTTGCGGCGCCGCTGCCCTGGATCGCGCTGATCAGCGTGGCGGGGTCGTCGCAGGAGCCGGTCGGTGGTGGCACGACGATCTCGTTGGGTGCGCCCGGTGTGTTGATCGCCTCGCCGACCGTCGCCGAACCGCTGAAGCCGGGGATGCCGGCGAGGTCGAAGTCGTTGCGGACCCAGTCGGCTAGCGAGTTGGTGTCGGTGCCGTCGGGGAAGCGAGAGGCGCCGCCCGGAACGAAGGAGCTGACGCCGTCGTAGTTCGAGCCGAGCACCGTCGAGGCGTACGTGAGGTCGCCTGCGCCGCCGTCGGCGACGGCGACGTCGTCGACGATCCGTGTCCATGGGGTCAGATCGATCACTCCGTCGTCGTCGGCGTCGATGTCGGCACCGACCGCGCCGGTGAAACCCTCGACGAGCAGCAGCGTGATCGTCCCGTTCTCGATCGACAGGTTGCCGACGGCGGTGGTCCACAGGCCTGCACCGTCGGTGGTGCCCACCGGGAACGTCCGGTCGATGTTGCCCTTGGTCGTGTCGCCCTCGCCCTCGACCTCGAGCAGCGTGAAGGTGGAGTAGTCGCTGTTCGGTGAGCCGAACACCTCGATCCACTCGACGTCCGGGCTACCGATGGTGCTCGCGGAGAACTCGTTGATGACCGGGTCGGCGGGACCACTGCCACCTCCGCAGTTGGTGGTGTGGGTGCCGAGGCCGTCGAACGTGTTGATAGCGAAGACCGTCCATTCCTCCTCGGCGTCGAACGCATCGTTCGCATCGGGGTCGCCGGCACAGACCGTCTCGTTGCGGTGAAGGGTGTCGTCTGCGCCTCCGCCCGGCCACTGACTGCCGGGGTCGACTCCGACCTGGCCGAACGCGTCGATGACGACCCCGTTCTTGCGAAGGACGATGGCGTCGTCGCCGTTGAAGTTGATGACCGAACCACTGATCACGATCCGCTTGACCGCGAGGATCGCTGCATCGGCTGAAGGATGCGCGAGCACGAACACGTCGCCGTCGGCGATCGTCCCGCTGAGCGCGACGCTCTGGCTCGCGGTCGCCGAACCGTTGCTGTAGAGCTCCAACGTGTAACCGCCGGAGGCGAGATCGACCGCACCGCCGGTGCCGTTGTAGATCTCGATCGCCTTGTTGGACGACGATCCCTCGATGTACTCCGACATGAACAGTTCGGTCGGGGCGGCCGCACCGACCGGCGGCGAACCGCCGATCAGCACGGGGACGAACGAGGCGACGAGTGCCCCTGCCAGTGCGAGCCGACGAACCGAGGTGGGCCTGGTGTGAGCGGTGCCGATCATGGCGTTTCCCTTCCGAAGCGCCCGCTGCGGATGTGCGATCGTGTCAGCCGGGCTCCTCACGGAACCCAGCGGTCTTCATGTGACCTGATGATCCGGTTCCCCCGACCGGTGGATCGGGGGAACCGGTGACGCATCAGTTCAGTTCGTTGACCCGGTCGGTGCTCGGAGGAGCGACCGGGCTGAACGTACCGAGGTAGTTGGTAAGCGCCTCGCAGGTCGTTGCCGCCGTCGAGCCGCGGTCGTGGTCGACCGTCTTGAACGCGGTCGAAGTTGTCCGCAGCCGTCGGCGAGGAAGTTGTTCACCGTCACGTCGTACGTCACCGCTCAGATCGAGCGGTACGCCGTTCAGCTCGCACGTTGCTGATCGTGATCGCTGTGCAGGAGTCGAACGGTGCTGTGTCCGGATCCCGGTTGGTGTCGCAAATCGATCGTCTTGGCGAGATCGTACGTGAACCCAGTCGGACACGCCGAGGTGCAGGAACGGACGGCTCGAGCCGGCCGGCTGGCACTGGTCCTCGAGTACCGCGATGATCTGGGCACCGGTCATCTCGAGGTGATGAGGGTGTTGCCGAACGGCTGGAACGTGAAGGCCTCGCCGAACGTGACCACACCGTCGCCCTCACCGTTCGACTCGGCAAAGGTCGAGGTCGGAGCGCAGACCACCAGCGTTCATGAACGCGATCTCGGCGCATCGTTCGACCGACGTCGCCCACAGCTGCGCGTCGGCGACGAGGTTTCCCGCCGCCGACTCGACGCCTCGATCCGCCCCGGTCGGAGTGCCACCGCGGTTGATATCCGCCGTGATCGTGCCGACTGGCGTGTTGCCCGCCTCTGCGAAGAACGGCGTCCACTTCTCGATGATCGACGTCATCACGGGGTCGGGTGTGAGGCTCGTTTGGAACACGGCGTGGTTGGCCGAGGTGCTGAGGTCGCGGCGGACGTCCTTCGTCCGCTTGTCGAGCACCAGGTTGACCTCGGTGACGACACGCCCGAACGAGTACGCGCTGGTCACGATGCGAGGCTGGCCGTCCGGATCGTCGAGCACGCAGTTGTAGGGAAGATGGGTGTGGCCGGTGATCACGACGTCGATCTCGGGATCGAGAGCGTCGTTGATGGTGACGATCGGACCGGAGATGCCGACACAGGCGTCGACGTCACCCGGAGGCGGAGTCTGCGACCCACCCTCGTGCAGGAGCACGACGATCGCCTCGACGCCCTGCGCCTTCAGGATGGGGACGAGTGCATTCGCGGTCTCGGCCTCGTCGAGGAAGTCCCAGCCCTTGATGCCAGCGGCGGCGACCAGGGTGTCGGTCGCCTCGAGGGTCATCCCGATGAAGCCGACCTTGACGTTGTTGACCCGCTCGATCCAGTAGGGCGGCAGCGGTGTCTCGCCGGTGGTCTCGTTGACGACGTTGGCGGCGAGCCACTGGAAGTCGGCGCCGGGGTACGGCTCGTCGGGGAAGTAGCAGCCGTCGACGGGGTGACACCCGCCGTTCTGCATGCGCAGCAGCTCGGTCACGCCTTCGTCGAACTCGTGGTTGCCGACGCTCGACACGTCGAGCTGCATCGCGTTCAGCGACTCGACCGACGGTTCGTCGTGGAAGAGCCCGGAGAACGCCGGAGATCCTCCGATGAGGTCGCCGGCAGCAACGGTCAGGCTGTACTTGTTGCCCTGACGCAGCTCGTTGAGCTTGGCGGACAGGTACTCCGACCCTCCTGCCGCGTTGCCGTCGATGCTGCCAGGGCGTGCTGGCCTGGACGTGGCCGTGGTAGTCGTTGATCCCGAGGAGCTGCAGGTCGATCAGCTGCCCCTTCGGATCGGGGTTGCCGGGCGGCTTCGGGTTGCCGTTGCGGCCGGCTGACGCGGTGTTGGCGCTGAAGGCCGCAACGCCGAACGAAATGGCCACGACGCTCGTGACGGCGACGATCCTGCGACGTGTCTCACCACGCCGGGACTCGGGTGTGTTGGCGGGCATCGGAATCCTCGATTCAGTCGTTGCCGGTCTCACCGGCATGCGCGCCCGCCTCACCGTTGTAGCACAGTTTCCGGACCGGCTCGAACGGCAGCTCGCTCGGCGAATCAGGCGACGTCGAACACGTCGAGGAGACGAAGTGTCTCGGGTCGGACTCCTACGACGTCATGCCGCCGAGGCCGACGAGCCCGCGGGCGAGTTCGATCTCGCCCATGTGGCGCAGGCCGTGCTGATAGAGCCAGCATTCGAACCCGTCGAGCACGGTGATGCCCTGCGGTCCGGCGCATCGGGCGCTGTAGGTGCTGGCGATCATCGGCGGATACGGCTTGGCGATCAGAACGCGTGTGAAGTCGGCCGGGTCCATCGTGCGGAGATGCGCCTCCGTGCGGTCGAACACGGCGCGCTGGTAGTCCTTGTAGGCCTCGTAGTCGCCGATGCGCTGGGCGACCATCTCGTCGACGGTCTTGTGCTTGCCGTGGTCGGCGATCGTCAGCTGCAGACGCTCCTGCCAGTCGTCGTTCCAGATCGGCGGCTCGCCGGTGATCATCATGAACGAGCCGTCGTGGACGTTGACGTAGTGGAACAGCGAGAATGCGATCGGCAGCACGCCCTCGCGCTCGAAGTGGTTGACCTGCTCGAGGTCCATGGTGTCGACCGCCTGGTAGTACAGCGAGTGCATCGTGCGCATCCGCCGGTACAGCGAGTCCTGGATCGGATCGGCGAGCGCCGGCCCGGCGTTGAGGTCGAGATCGATGTCGGTCATGAAGTTCCTTCGGTCCGGAATGAGACGCGGGGCAAGCAGACCCCGCGTCTCATTCGATGCGGGTGAGTCGGCACGTGAACCCCACGTACTGCCACATGAGGTCGTCGCCGTCGAGCCAGCGCTTCACCTCGATCGGCAGGCCGACCGGGCGGAGCACGTGGACGCCGTCCTCGAACGTCGCCACCACGCTGATCGGCGTGGTCTTGTCGAACTCGGCGACGTCGTTGACGCCGTTGGCCTCGGTGCCGTCGCAGCGCATGTCGTGGACGACCCCACCGGCGGTGATGGTGACCCGATCACCGCACTGTTCGATGCGCTGCACGCTGCCGAGGATCCGGTGCTCGGGCACTGCGGCTCCGTCGACCAGCACCTCGACGACCTTCCACAGCCCGCGCATGTCGGGAGCACCGTCGAGGATCGGCTCGGTACAGGGCGCCAACACCGGATCGGGGAACGTCTCGCCGTACCCGCCGGGCGGCGTCTTGGCGACCGGAATCGTGTCGGCGTTCACCGTGTCGTCGTCCTGGCGGACGCCGGTTCGTGCAGTTCGATCATGTTGCCCGACGGATCGAACAGGAACGTCTGACGAGCGGAGCCCACCCCACTCGGATCACGAACCTCGATGCCGCGACCTCGCAGCTCGGCGACGGCCGCGTCGAGGTCGGTGACCTGGACGGCGAAGTGCTGGCCGCAGCTGTTCGGCACCTCACCCTCGATCAAGTGGACCTGCTGCCCGCCGATGTCGAGCCAGGCCCCGCCGAAGGAGAAATCGGGACGATCCGTCCGCGCCGTCAGCCCGAGCACCTCGGTGTAGAACTCGACGCTCTCGGCCGCGTCGCGCACGTTGATCGACACGTGATGAACCCCCAGTGGCTGCACCGCTCCAGTGTGTCAGATGAGATGGTGGGGTCTCGACCCCGCGTCGCAACTCGGCGGCTCAGGCGCGAGCAGCGTCGAGCAGCATGCGGCGCTCGGCGGTGGCGAGCACCCGGCGGGCCGCTGTGACGGCGTCGGGATCGACCGAGATCGACGTGATGCCGAAGCGCACCAGGTGCTCGGCGAACGCCGGGTTCCGCGACGGTGCGAGACCGCACAGCGACGACGTGATCCCGACGTCGCGGCAGGCGGTCACGATCTGCTCGATCGCCCAGAGCACCGCCGCGTCGCTCTCGTCGAAGAGTTCGGCGAGGATCTCGGAGTCACGGTCAACGCCGAGCATCAGCTGGGTGAGGTCGTTGCTGCCGATCGACACACCGGCGATGCCGAGTGCGGCGTAGTCGGGGATCCGGGCGATCACCGACGGAACCTCGGCCATCACCCACGTGACCAGTCCTCGCTGGCGTCCGAGCCGGCTCGCGTGGACGGCTTCGAGGCAGGCCTCCAGTTCCCACTGCGTGCGGACGAACGGGATCATCACCTGCAGATTGGGGAACTCCTCGCGCACCCGACCGAGCGTCTCCAGCTCGAGCGCGAACGTCTCGGGATCCTTGATGTAGCGGTAACACCCCCGGTAGCCGATCATCGGGTTCTGCTCGACGGGCTCGAACCGCTCGCCTCCGGTGAGGCCACGGAACTCGTTCGACCGGAAGTCCATCGTCCGGTAGACCACCGGCCGTGTTCCGAACGCTCCGGCGATCTGTCCGAGCTGCGCCGACATCGAGCCGATGAACTCGTCGCTGCGGCCGTCGGCGATCAACGCCCGTGGGTGACGTCCGCCGAGCGCGTCGACGACCATGAACTCGCCGCGCAGCAGTCCGACCCCGTCGACGTCGAGGGCTGCGACTTCCGCTGCCCGATCTGCCATCGCCAGGTTGACGTACAGCTTGGTGGCCGTCACCTCCGACACGATCGCCGATGTCGGAACGGAACGCTCGACCTCACGGCTGGTCATCACCGCCGGCAGGTGGCTCCCCCGGTCGCCCGCGAACACCTGGCCGGCGGCGGCATCGACGGTCACCAGGTCGCCGTTTCGCAGCGTCGTCGTGGCGGTGCGGGTTCCGACGATCGCCGGCAGGCCGAGCTCGCGGCTGACGATCGCGGCGTGGCACGTGCTGCCGCCCGCATCGGTGACGAGCGCGGAGGCGCGGCGCATGGTCGCCACCCAGTCGGGCGAGGTCATCTCGGCGACGAGGACGTCACCGTCGGCGAGCAGGTGGCCCTCCTTCGGTGAACTCAGGATCCGCACATGGCCCGACGCGTGCCGATCGCCCACCCCGAGGCCCTGGAGGATCGGCGTCTCCGATGCGCCGAGTGTCGACGGCTCGAGTGTGGTCAGCGGTCGGGACTGGACGATGAACAATTCGTCGCCGACGAACGCCCACTCGACGTCCTGCGCGCTGCCGTAGTGTCGCTCGATGTCGAGACCGAGCTGGGCGACACGCACGACCTCGTCGTCGGTCAGGACGCGACGCCAGCCGTCGGTGGCGGCCAGTTCCTCGAGGACGTCGCCGTCGGGGCCGGTGGTGATGCGCACCGACTGGCACCCGATGCGCACGTCGCGCAGCATCCCCGTCGCTCGATCGACGTGGTACGTGTCGGGCTCGACGCGTCCCGACACCACGACCTCGCCCAGGCCGAATGCGGCCTCGATCAGGACGTGGCCCCGCTCGGCCGGGTCTACCGTGAACATCACGCCGGATCGGTCCGAGGCCACCATCTGTTGGACGACGACGGCGATCGCCGGCTCGTCGAACAGCCCGCGATCGACGCGGTACGAAGCGACACGCTCCCCGAACAGCGACGCCCAGCAGTCGGTGATCCGCGCGAGGAGCTCGGGTCCACGGACGTTCGTGAACGTCTCGTTCATGCCGGCGAACGACGTGTCGGTCGAATCCTCTGCGGTCGCAGACGATCGAACGGCCACTCTGACGTCAGGCCCGAGTGCGTTCAGACGCTCGAGCGCGTCGGTGGCGAGCTCCTCCGGCAGGGCGCAGGCGCGCACGGAATCCTGAGCGCTGCTGGGCCGCCTCGCCCAGCGCTTCGGGCGTCAGGTCGGCGGCACTGCGAGCGTGTTCGGCGAGGTCGTCGCGGAGCCCGGCGAGATCCATGGCATCGAGATACGCGTCGGCGGTGACGACGAATCCCGGTGGCACGGGGAACCCGGCCCCGATCATCTCGCCGAGGTTCGCCCCTTTGCCGCCGACGAGTTCCACATCGGCCAAGCCGACCTCGGAGAGGTCGACGACACGACGGACTTGGGTCAATTGCGCCATGGCCATCTCCCTGTGCGACACGTCGCAGGATCGTCCCGCGACCCACTCCCAGTGTCACCCTCCGGCGGTCGTGCGGGCCAGTGCCGAACGTCCCCAGAGGGTGCGGTCAGAGCCCGTCGAGGTCGTAGATGTTGCGGGCCGGTTCGTCGCCGGGATCGATCTCCAGGTCCTTCAACAAGCCGTGACGCAGGTCGTACGCCCAACCGTGGACGTGATTGCCCATGTCGCGGCCCCAACGCCGCTGCACGAACGACGTCGAACACAGTCGGTACACCTGCTCGCGCACGTTCAGCTCGACGAGGCGTTGGTGGCGCAGGACCGGATCGTCGATCGCCTCGAGTTCTTCGTGATAGATGCGGTACACGTCCTTGATCGTGCGCAGCCACTTGTCGATGAGGCCGTGGTACGAACGGTCGACCGCGGCCGCGACACCACCGCAGCCGTAGTGCCCGCACACGATCACGTGCTCGACCTCCAACACCTCGACGGCGAACTGCAGCACCGACATCAGGTTCATGTCGGTGTGCACGACGAGGTTGGCGATGTTGCGATGGATGAACATCTGCCCGCTTCGCATCCCGACCATCTCGTTGGCGTTGACGCGGCTGTCGGAGCACCCGATGAACAGGTACCGGGGTGACTGACCCTCGGCGAGACGTTCGAAGTGATCCGGATCGATCGCGAGCTCCGACTCGACCCACCGCCGGTTGTTCTCGAAGAGCTGCTCGTAGGGGGGAGTGTCCACGTCGACAGCCTGCCAGACCGACCCGTCGACCGCCCGAAACGTCACGTTCGACCCGCCATCCGTGTGACGGTCGGTTTCGTAGGATGGGCGCATGAGCGCACCGGCCGACGAGGGAACCTGGACGTTTCTGACGAACCACACGCATGTGCTCATCTGCCTCACCCGCGACCCGCAGCTGCGCCTTCGTGATCTCGCCGACGCAGTGGGCATCACCGAGCGGGCGGTGCAGGGGATCGTGAAGGACCTCGAGACGGCCGGATGCATCACCCGGCACCGTGAGGGGCGCCGCAACCGGTATGCCGTGGTGTCCGACCGGCCGATGCGTCACCGTGTCGAACAGGATCACGTGATCGGCGACCTGCTCGACGTGATGGCGCCGACGTCGACCGGTTGATCGCGTCCGCGCTCGTCGCGGCCGGCCTCAGGCCGGCGGTGGCGGAGGAGGAGGAGGCGTGCTCGGCGGCGGCGGAATGTCGGCGGGCGGTGGCTCGACACCTGCGGATGGCGGAGGAGGCGGCGCCACATCGGCAGCTCCAGGCGGTGGCGGGGGCGACATCGGCGGGGCGTCGACGCCGGCCAGAGCAGGGTCGTCAGCGGTGGGCGGCGTCTTCGAGCGACCGCGCAGCACGAAGAACACGACGGCCGCAATGACAGCCAGAGCGGCCAGGACGGCCAACACGATGATCAAGGTGTTGGAACCAGAGCTGCCGCCCGGTGTCCACTCCGCCGTCAGGGCGGCGTCGCCGTTCGTCACGAAGTCGGCATCAGGGGTGATCTTCCAGGTTGCAGTCGAGCCGCTCGTCGACGATGCGTTGTTGTCGCCCAGCGAGCCGGGTGCCGACACGCTGAACTCGATCGAGAGGAGTTCGTCGAGGTTCACACCGAGCAGGTCGGTGATCTCGGACGTGTCGCCCCCACCGGTCAGGTCGTCGACACCCTCGAGCGTGGCGCTGAACCTCGTCCCGGCGTCATCCTGTTCGATGCTGATCGACGAACCCTGTCCCGAGGTGGTCAGCTCGCCGATCGGCACGCCGGCGACCGTGCACTTCACGCCGACCTCGGTGCCCTCGTTGATCTCCTCGACGTTGACGTCGTAGTCGGCCAGCGACCCGGTGACATCGCCGCACGGGTCGTCGCCCTCGGTGAGCGTCTTGAGGAGGTCTTCACCGCCGAGACCCATGAGGTCGCCCGTGTCCTGTCCGAGCAGGCCCCCGAACTTCTCGAGCTGTTCGGTGTCGATCACGGTCAGGATCGACACATCAGCGGTGCCGTCGTCGTTGATCGTGTAGGTCGACTCGAACCGGAAACACCCGGTGAGCAGCAGTGAGGCGACCACGAGGAGAGCGGCCGGCGCGGCACGGCGGACGGAGTGTTGCATGACTGCACCGTAGCCCGTGGAGTGGAGCAGCCTGCGGAATAATACCCGTAGGGGTACCGTTGGAGGTAGCGTCCAGACGGAGGAGACACCATGAAGTTCACCCAGTACTACCTCGACTGCCTCTCGCAGGCCTCGTATCTGATCGGCGACGAGACGACCGGCCGCGCCGTGGTGGTCGACCCTCGACGCGACATCGACGAATACGTTCGCGACGCGACGGATGCGGGACTCGCCATCGAGCTGGTGATCGAAACTCATTTCCACGCCGACTTCCTGTCCGGCCACCTCGAACTCGCCGATGCCACGGGTGCCGAGATCGGGTTCTCGTCGGTCGCGGTCACCGAGTTCCCCTCGCGCAAACTGGCCGACGGCGAGCGCATCTCGCTCGGCGACGTCCAGCTCGAGATCCGCCACACACCGGGCCATACCCCCGAGTCGATCAGCATCGTGGTGTGGGAACACGCGGACGATGTCGTGCCGTACGGCGTGCTGACCGGCGACGCGTTGTTCATCGGCGACGTCGGTCGCCCCGACCTGCTCGCCTCGCTCGGTTTCACGCGTGACGAACTCGCCGACCAGCTGTACGACAGCCTCCACGACAAACTGCTCACGCTGCCCGACGCGACCCGCGTGTACCCGGCCCACGGTGCCGGCTCGGCGTGCGGCAAGAACCTCTCGACCGAGACGTGGTCGACCATCGGCGATCAGCGCGTCGAGAACTACGCGCTGCTCGCCCCCGACAAGCAGACCTTCGTCGACCTCGTGACCGAGGGCCAACCTCCCGCACCGTCCTACTTCGTCTACGACGCCGTGCTCAATCGCAAGGATCGGCCACTGCTCGACGAGACCGAGCCGCTGCGGGCTCTCGACATCGCCGAGGCCACTCGACTCGTCGACGCCGGTGCGATGCTGCTCGACGGCCGCACGCCCGAGGAATTCGCCCACGGACACCTCGTCGGATCGATCAACGTCGGCCTCGAAGGGCGCTACGCGGAGTTCGCCGGTTCGGTCGTGCCGAGCGACGCCGACATCGTCCTCGTCGTCGAACCGGGGTTCGAACTCGAGGCCCGCAATCGCCTCGGCCGCATCGGGTTCGATCGCGTGGTGGGGTACCTCGACAACCCGATGGGTGTGATGACGGCAGCGCCCGAGCGGACCCAGCGGGCGTCGCGCCTCACCGTGCGCGAGTTCGAGCAGCGTCGCGCCACCATCGACGACGTCCAGATCATCGACATCCGGAACCCGGGTGAGATCGCGCTCGGAATGGTCCCCGGCTCCTCGGCGATCCCCGTCGGCCAACTTCCCGCCCGCGTCGACGAACTCGATCCGAGCGCGCCCACCGTCGTCTACTGCGCCGGCGGCTACCGGTCGTCGGTGGCGGCCAGCCTGCTGCGCCTCCGGGGTTTCGACGACGTGTCCGACCTCGTCGGTGGCTTCGGGGCCTGGGTCGAGGTCACCCAGGCGCCGGTTTCCTGACGTCGGACGTCGCCGGCCACGCCGGCTCTACGATCGGTCGCATGTTGCGGTCTCGGATGCGCCAGATCGGGAGCTCGTTCTTCGGGCTGCTCACCGAGACCTACGCCGAGTGGCGGATGCATCGCACGATCCGCCTCGGAGCCGGACTCGCGTACTACGGGCTCTTCGCCTTCGTGCCGCTCCTGGCGGTGAGTCTCTCGCTGGCCGGCTTCTTCTTTCAGAAGCAAGACGTGCAGGACTATCTGGCCGGCCAGCTCGCCGACATCCTCGGCAACGACGACGCGGCCGTCAGCGCCGCACTGGCCGGGGTGCTCGACGGATTCGACTCGTTGCTCGGCCTCGGCGTCGTCGGTGCAGTGTCGCTGGTGTTGACTGCGTCGCTGCTGGTGCTGGCACTCCAGGACGCGCTGAACACCATCTGGGAACGTCCGGTACGCGCCGGCCTGCGCACGACGGTGGCACGACGGGTCGTCGCGTTCCTCGTCGTCGTGGGAGCAGGGGCCGTGCTGATGCTGTCCTTCGCGTTGAACGCGATCACGGCGTTGTTCTCGCGCATGGTGCCCGATGTCGCCGTGGTGCAGTCGCTCGGCGAGCTCATCGGAACTGCTGGATCGTGGGCGCTCGGGATCGGGGTCATCGCCCTGCTGTTCCGGTACCTCACGGACGTACGGGTGCCATGGCGCAGTGTGCTCCCGGGTGCGGCGGTGACGGCGCTGCTCGTCGCCGTCGGGACCGTGGCCATCGGGGCGTACCTCCGGCGCTACGCAGCCACGTCGCTCCTCGGTGCCACCGGCAGCGTGTTCCTGGTCCTCATCTGGATCTACTACGAGGCGCAGATCATCCTGGCCGGTGCCGAGTTCACCCGAACGCTGGCGTTGCGGGGGGTCGATCCGATCTGGCCGGCGTCAATCGACGACGACGGGCAGTCCGGCGCTCTGCCAGGCCGCGATGCCGCCGCCGACATCGGTGGCTGAGGCGAAGCCGAGCTCCTGCATCATCGTCAGTGTCTGACCGCTGCGGTTGCCCGACTGGCAGTAGACGAGATACGGAACCTGCAGGTCGAGCTGGCTCAACTGGTCGGTGAAACCGGGATCGTAGAAGTCGACGAGGACGGCTCCGTCGAGATGGCCTGCGGCGTACTCCTCGGGTGTCCGCACGTCGAGCACGACGAGATCTGCGGGAGGGTCATCGACGACCGCCGCCGCTTCCTGGGGGCTGATGGTCGCGAAGTCCCCGACCGTGGCTGCTGCCACGGTGACGGCCGCGGTCGACGCAGTGGACGAAGAGTCGTCGCTGCCGCACGACGTGGCGACTCCGAGTGTTCCGACGATGAGGAGCAGGGCGATCCGACGCACGACTCCACGATAGCGCCGGTGTCGATATACCCCTCCTGGTATCTGAGTCCGGCAGGCCGACTCGGGGCCGTCGGACCCTTGCAAGGAGCGGCCGCGTGCGGTTCAGTCGAGATCGTGACGACGATGCCCACGCCCCCCGATGACGTGATCGACGTGATCGCTCTCGCCGACGGTCGGTCGATGACGGTGCGCGCCATGACGGCCGACGACGCCGAGCGGATCCATGCCCTCTACGACGATCTGACGATGACCGACCGTCATCGGCGGTTCTTCGGTGCCTTCACGCCCAAGGTCGAGTGGTGTCGCGAGTGGGCGAGGTCGGGCGAGCGCGGCGGATTCGGTGTGATCGCCCTCGTCGGCGCTGCCGATGACGATGCGCCGGAGGTGGTCGCGGCCGAGGCCGGCTACACCATTCGGCCGGATGGTGACGGCGACCTCGCCATCACGGTTGCGGCGCCATGGCGGGGCTGGCTCGGCGCCTACCTCCTCGACGTACTGGTGCGCCGGGCCGCAATCGAGGACGTCCGGAATCTTCAGGCCGAGGTCTTGCTCGAGAACGGACCCATGTTGTCGCTGCTGCGCCATCGTGACGCCGTCGCCGTCGAACACGTCGACGGCGTCGTCCGGGTGAGCATCGGCACGAGCGGAAGCACGCCCGACTGGCCGCCGGGGGAGACGCGACCGAGGGTCCTCGTGGAAGTGGCCGGTCGTCGCTGGTCGGGCGAGGGCGCCGCCGAGAAGGCAGGGCTGGCAACCACGATGTGCGCCGGCCCCGACCATCGCGTCAGACACGGTTGTCCGGTGCTCGAGGGTGGGAGGTGTCCGCTCGCGGACGGCGCCGACGCGATCGTCGTGCTGCTCGATCCGGCGGATGAACGCACCGAGGAACTCATCGAGGCCCATCGTCGCAACAGCCCCGGCACCCCGGTGCTCGTGCGACATCGTGCCGCCGGCAGCGATGTCGCCCCGAGCGAATGCGTCGAACTCGACGGCGACGGTGCGGAGGCTGTGGCTCAACTCGTGTCGCTGATCGGCCACCGATGAGTCTGCGAGCACGACACGCGCAGTTCATCGTCAGTGCGCTCCCTCGATCAGCCGAAGAAGATTCGCAGGGCCGACGCTTCGATGACGCGGCCGTCCTCGGGGCTGCGCGAGAGGAGCACCAACGCTCCACCTCCGGTGCCGGGACTCGTGAACTCGATCACGGCGTCGTACGGGCCCGGGTCGGGGCTTCCACTCCCGGTCACGAAGCCCTCGTAGATCGGCTCGCCATTGCCGTCGGCGCGCAACTCCACGTCGACCGTTCCTTCGAACGCCGATGCAGTTCCCGAAATGGTGAGCGGGCTGCTGACCACGTCACCCCACGCCGGTTGGTCGACCGTGATGTTCTGGCTCGCTGCGCCGAGCACCCACCAGCTGTCGTCGGCGGTGAGCTGGCGGACGAACACCACGGTCGTCGGGCCGACCGTGCCGGCGGTGACCACCACCTCGCCGGACCGGCTGTCGCCTGCCTGGAACTCGCCCACCACCGGATCGGTGAAGCCGAGGTAGTCGGTGGCGAAGTTGGTCGCGGCCTCGACGGGATCGGCGAAGCGCGTCGAGGTGTCGACCCACGGCCAGATGGCGGTGCTGGTGGCCTCGGATGGCGCGGTGGTGGGCACCTCCGTCGTGGACGCGTCCGTCGTGGTCGGCTCGGTCACGGGCGGCTCGCTCGATGACGGCTCGGTGGCCGGGCGTCGCGGTGGCGGGGGTGGTCGCGGGCGTCGTCGGCTCGGTGGTGGCCACGTCGGTGGTCGCCGCAGAGTCCGAGTCGTCGTCACCGCCGGTGACGAGCACGAGCGCCACGATCAGTGCAGCGAGGATCACGAGTCCGCCGACCACGAGTTGCCAGCGCGGAGATCTGCTTCGGTTCGTTGGGTGGGTCGTTCGTGGTCTCGGTCATGCCGGTATCCCTTTCATCGAGTGTCGCCGCCGAGGTAGCTGCGGAGCGCGTTGACGGTCGTCAGCCGGGGGTAGTCGCGTTCGGGGATGTCCCGGCCCGCCTGTGCGGCGAGTCGTGTCATCACGGACAGGTGGTCCATCGAATCGAGCTGGAGCTCGGTCCAGAAGTCGACGTCGTGGTCGAGGTCGGCGAGTTCCGGTTGCAGTTCGGGGGCCACGTCGGCGATCGCTGCCAGGATCATCGTGACGGGATCGACGACGCGATGGTCAGCGGGGTCGGGATGGGTGTTGTCGGTGTTCACAGGTCCTCCGGGTGCTCGAGGTGGGTGGTGACGGTTGCGAGGAACCGGCTCCCGTTCGCGCCGTCGGTGGCGCGATGGTCGGCGGCCAGGGTGGTGGTCACGACTGGTCGGATCGTGACGAGCTCGTCGACGACCCATGGACGCTGACGCGATCGACCGAACCCGACGAGCGCGACCTGCGGAGGCGAGATCACCCCGTGGACGAGGTCGGCGCCGGTGTCACCCAGGTTGGTGATCGTGATCGTTGCGCCGGTCATCCAGCTGGCGCGCAGATTGCCACTTCGAGCAGCGGAGACGAGTTCGTTGAGGCTGGCCATGATCTCGTCGAGTGATCGTTGATCGGCGGCGTGGACGTGCGGGGTGACCAGGCCGCCGCCGCGCAGCGAGATCGCCATGGCGACGTTGACCGAATCGGCCGGTTCGAAGTGGTCGTCGACCCACGAGCCGTTGAAGTCGCTGTGGCGCGCCGCTGCCAGGGCGACGGCGCGGATGTAGCACGCAGCGGGGAGGAGCCGTTCGGTGATCGGACGACTCGCATTGCGTTCGACGAGCCACGCATCGAGTCGGCCGACGTCGACGTCGCGCGCCAGGTGATAGTGGGGGATCTCGCGATTCGCCCGGCTCATCCGTTCGGCGATCATCGAGCGCATGGTCGCGGGTGTGCGCCGACGAGCGGTCTCGTTGCGTTCGGGCTCGACGGCTCGGGCACCTCGGAGGTCGGCTTCGACGACGGCTCCGCCGGGGCCGCTGCCGGTGATCGTCGCGAGGTCGAGTCCGCGTTCGGCTCCGAGGCGGCGGGCCAACGGCGACGCGAGGACGCGATCACCGGCGCGACCGGCGAGTGGCGGCGGTGACGTTCGGTGACGGCGGTGATGGCGTTCGTCGGTGCTGTCGCCGTTGAGGACGGCGGTCTCAGGTGCCGGGTCGTGCGGCTGGTGCGGCAGCGACGGAACCGATGGGGCGCAGCCTGACGATGGGCGTGCCGACCTCGATCAGCTCGCCGATCGGAACCAGGAAGGCGTCGACGATGCCGTCGTGCCAGATCTCGATGTCGATGTCCGACTTCTCGGTCTCGACCACCGCCATCAGGTCGCCCCGATGGACGGTGTCGCCGATGGCGACGCGCCACTCGACCACGCGGCCCTCGTCCATGTCGGCACCGAGCGACGGCAGGAGGTAGTCGTAGCCGGCGAGCGCCGGGTCGGCGTCGGCCGGGTCGTTCATCGGCCACCGACGAGGTCGAGTGCGGCGGCGACGATGTCGTCGACCTGGGGGATCGCCGCGGACTCCAGGTGCTTGGCATACGGAATCGGAACCTCGGCGCTGGCGAGCCGCGTGACGGGGGCATCGAGCGACCAGAAGCAGCGCTCGGTCAGGCTCGCTGCGATCTCGGCGCTGAGCCCGCCGGTGCGCCAACCCTCGTCGACGACGAGCGCCCGGTTCGTCCGTGCGAGCGACGTGGCGAGCGTGTCGAAGTCGAGCGGGCGCAACGAGCGCAGATCGATGACCTCGGCGGAGACCCCGGAGGTGGACAGGACGTCGGCCGCGGCGAGCGCCTTGGGCACCATCCCGGCCGACGCGATGACCGTCACGTCGGTTCCGGTGCGACGTACGGCGGCCCGTTCGAGGTCGACGGGTCCGAGCGCTCGGATCGACCGGGCCGCGGTCGTTGTAGAGCGTCGCGTGTTCGAAGATGATCACCGGGTTGGGATCGGCGAGCGCGGTGGGCAGCATCCAGCGGGCGTCCTCGGGTGTTGCCGGAGCGACCACCTTCAGCCCGGGCACGTGGGCGAACCACCCCTCGAGGCTGTGGGAGTGCTGAGCGGCCAACTGCCGACCGGCGCCGGTCGTCGTGCGCACCACCAGGGGGACGTTGAACTGTCCGCCCGACATGTGCAGCAGCGTTGCGGCGGTGTTCACCAACTGGTCGAGTGCCAGCAGGCTGAAGTTGACCGTCATGATCTCGACGATCGGGCGGAGTCCGCCGAGGGCCGCACCGATGCCGGCGCCGACGAAGCCCGCCTCCGACAGCGGCGTGTTGCGCACGCGATCGCGACCGAACTCCTCGTAGAGACCCTTGGTGACGGCGTAGGTGCCGCCATAGTCGGCGACGTCCTCACCCATCACGAACACGCGGTCGTCGGTGGCGAGCGCGTCGCGGATCGCCTCGCGCATCGCCTCGCGGTAGGTCATCGTGGGCATGTCCGTCGACGTGTCGATGCTCACGGCCAGACCTCGTCGTCATCGGTGTCGTGTCCGGTGTCGGTGCCGGTATCGGGTTCGGGTTCGGGTCGGGTTCGGGTTCGGGTGTGTCGAGGGTGACGTGGTCGAGCAGCGTGTCGACCGACTCGAGCGGTGCCGCGTCGGCGGCGACCACGGCGGCCTCGGTCTCGTCGCGTGCCGCTGACCACATCTGCTCGATGTCGTCGTCGGTCACGATCCCGTCATGCAGGAGCTGCGTCACCGAACGTCACGATCGGGTCGCGCAGCTTCCACTGCCTCGACTTCGGCCGGATCACGGTAGAGGTCGGGGTCGAACATCGAGTGCGCCCGGAACCGGTAGGTCTGGAACTCGATGAACATCGGTCCGCCGTCGGCCCGGATCGCGGCGAGGGCCTTCGTGGTCGCCCGATGGACCTCGACGACGTTCATGCCGTCCACACTCCAGGCCGGAATCGCGTAGCTCGCCGCCTTGAGTGCGAGATCGATCTGCGACTCGCTCGAGCGCAGCGACGTGCCCATGGCGTAGCGGTTGTTCTCGCAGCAGAACAGCACCGGGACGTTCCACAGCGCCGCGAGGTTCATCGCCTCGTGGAACTCACCCTCGGCGACCGCGCCTTCACCGAAGAAGCAGACCGTGACCGCCCCCGAACGGCCGAGCATCTGGTCGGCCAGCCCGAGCCCGACCGCCACCGGGAGGTGACCGCCGACGATCGCGTTGCCGCCGAAGAAGCGGGTCGCCGCGTCGAAGAGATGCATCGAGCCGCCACGTCCGCCCGAACAGCCCGTGGCCTTGCCGAACATCTCGCACATGATCGACTCCGCTGACACCCCCCGCAGGAGGGCGTGTCCGTGTTCGCGGTAGGTGGCAAGGACGGCGTCGTTGGGCTCCAGGCATCGCATGACTCCGGATGCGATCGCCTCCTCCCCGATGTAGAGATGGAGGAATCCGCGAATCTTCGACTCGCCGTACAGTTCGGCGCATCGCTCCTCGAACACCCGGATCCGGATCATGTCGGCGAGCAGCGACCGCCACAGATCGTGCTCGGCGGTCATGGCGCCTCGGCTCCGGTCGGGCTCGACTCGAGTGCCGAGATGTCGCCTTCGTCCTCACCGACTTCGCGCGCCTTGAGCAGCCGCCGCATGATCTTGCCGCTGCGCGTGTGGGGGAGCGAGTCGACGAACTCGATCTCGCGTGGTGCCACGGCGGCTCCGAGACGTGCTCGCGAGTGGCCGATCAGTTCGCGGCGGAGTTCGTCCGACGGCACCTGGCCACGAGCCAGGACCACGAATGCCTTGACGATCGTGCCGGCGGTCTCGTCCGGTTTGCCGATCACCGCGCTCTCGACGACGCTCGGGTGTTCGTCGAGCACCGATTCGACCTCGAACGGCCCGATGAGATGCCCGGCGGTCTTGATGACGTCATCGCCGCGTCCGACGAACCAGTAGTAGCCGTCGACGTCGCGCCTCGCCAGGTCGCCCGACCGGTACCAGCCGTCGACGAATGCCGCCCGGTAGCGGTCGTCCTGGTCGAGGTACCCGCGGAACATCGACGGCCACCCTGCTCGCAGTGCCAGCTCCCCTGAGGTGTCGGGGTCGGTGATCTCGACCGGTGAGCCGGCGTCATCGGTCACGATGTCTCCGTCAGGAGTTCGTGCGAGCAGTGTCGCCTCGATACCGGGCAGCGGTCGTCCCATCGAACCGGGACGAACGGGTTGGGACCGGTAGTTGGCGACCATGATGCCGCCGGTCTCGGTCTGCCACCAGGTGTCGAGGACCGGGACACCGAAGACCTCGCGGCACCATCGCACCGCATCGGAATCGAGCGGTTCGCCGACGCTGGCGACGAGACGCAGTGCGCTGAAGTCGTGCGTCGCCGCGAGTTCGGGCCCGAGTCGCTGCAACATCCGGATGGCCGTCGGGGCGGTGTAGAACACGTCGACCGCCTGATGCTCGAGGATGTGGTACCAGCGCTCGGCATCGAAGTCGGCCTCGTCGACGATGCTCGTCACGCCATTGGTCAACGGCGCGATGATCCCGTAGGAGGTGCCGGTCACCCAGCCCGGATCGGCTGTGCACCAGAAGATGTCGTCGGGATGGAGATCGAGCACCAGCCGGCCGGTCAGGTGATGGGTGACCACGGCGCCGTGGACGTGTACCGCCCCCTTCGGCGCTCCCGTCGTGCCGCTCGTGAAGTGCAACAGCGCGGGCGTCTCGGGATCGGTGTATCCGATCTCGAACCCGTCGGTGCTGTCGCACAGGAACGCGCCCATCGACATCACGTTCAGCCCGTTGCGCCCGTTCCTCGAGCCCGCCGTCTGATCCTCGGTCGCGCCGCAGATCAGGACGAGCTCCAGGTCGGGCAGTCGGTCGACGATGCCGGCGATCTTTCGCCGGTACAGCGTGGGCGTGGTCACGAGGACTCGTATCCGGCCCAGGCGGAGTCGTTGCGCAACCGGTTCCGGACCGAACGCCGAGAACAACGGCGTGAAGATGCACTGTGCCTTGAGCGTGCCGAGGGCACTCACGTAGAGATCCGGGATCCGGCCGGTCAACGAGGCCACGCCCGTACCGGGTCCGAATCCGCCGCGCCTGAGCGCGCATGCGAATCGATCGGTGCGCGTCGCGAGCATCGCGTAGGTCAGGTCGACGGGCTCGTCGACGTCGTCGGGGTCCCGCCCGATCGAGCGCAAGGCCACGTGGTCGCCGCGCCCGGCGCGCACGTGACGGTCGAGGGCGAGGTCGGCGATGTTGACACCGTGCGTGGCATCGGGGCACCCGTCGAGGTCGCCCCAGGCGTCGTTCCAGTCGAACCGGGAGCGGGCCGCGTCGTAGTCGACCAGCCACGGTTCGACGAGCGGCCGCCCGATCATGTCGAGAACTGCTCCAGCGCTCGCAGGGCGTGGGTCGCGTACGTCGACGCCGGGCCACCGCCCATCAGCACGGCGACACCGATGGCTTCGTACACCTGCTCCGGCGTCGCCCCGGCACGCAGTGCGTCGTGCATGTGCAGCGCGATGCAGTCGTCGCATCGCTGCACGATGGCAATCGACACGGCCATCAGTTCCTTGGTCGACTGTGGCAGGGCGCCGTCGGCGACGGCGGACCGGTGGAGTTCACCGAACCCCTTCATCTGGGCCGGCATGGCAGTCGTGAGATCGCGGTAACCCTGACGGAGTTCGGTCCGTTGGGCCGGATAGTCGTGAACGGTCATGACGTAATGGTCCGCCAACAGGGTGCGCGCCTGCCAGGGAAGAAGGTCATCGTCGCTGCCCAGCGTGACCTTTGGCCCTGCCTCGACGTCGCGAACGTGACTTGATCATTGCGATGGCCCGGGATCGCCCCACAGAGGAGGAACGTGACGACATGCTGACGACCGACGACGCCGTGACCGATCTCGCCGTCACGAGTGAATCGGATCTGCGCCGATGGATCATCGGGATCGACGGATCCGCATGTGCAAGCAATGCCGTGCGCTGGGTCGTCGCCAACGCGCCGGGCCGTGCCACGAGCCTCGAACTCCTCACTGCATGGCAGGCGCCGACCATCGGCGCCTATCCGATGTCCAGCCCGTCGGTGACCGCGTTCGACGACTCCGAACTCATCGCGGCCGCGGCCGACGAGACCGAGGCGGTGGCGGCAGCGTTGCCGCGTCGACCTCGATGTTCCCGTCGAGTCGTACGTGGGCAGGGGAGGTCCGGCCGAGGTGCTCCTCGCTGCGTCGGAGCACGCTGAGCTGCTCGTCGTGGGAAGCCGAGGTCGGGGTGGATTCGCCCGATTGCTGCTCGGCTCGACCAGCACCCAGTGCGCGACGCATGCGGCGGTGCCGACCGTCGTCGTGCCCGGCGACGTCGAGCCGGTCGTGACGCGGCGGATCCTCGTCGGCTTCGACGGTTCCCCGAATGCCATGGCAGCAGCACGATGGGCGGTGCAGTTCGCGGCGCCGGGCTCCACCGTGGTGGTCGTCTGGGTCTGGGATGCGACACCGCTCGCGGTGGGCTCGGACGCGTTCTTCTTCCCCGATGCGAGCGAACTGGCGGCGGAGCGGTTCAACCATCTCGTGGAACCGCTCGCCTACGAAGCGGTCGCCGCCGATGTCCATCCTCGAACGCGAATTCATCAGGGGAACACCGCGCGCCGCACTGTCGGCCCAGGCCGACGACGTCGATCTCGTCGTGGTGGGAGCACGCGGCCACGGCGCGGTGGGCTCGGCCCTGCTCGGCTCCGTGTCGACGTGGATCCTGCACCACGTCCATCGCCCGATCGTCGTCGTGCCCTTGTCCGAGCCGGCTCCGGCCACGCCCGCCGGGGGACCTTCACCCGACATCTTCCACGGGTAGTTGCGATCGAGGTTCGACAACGAGCCCGCGGCAAGCGACAATGGCGTCATGATCCGCGTCTTCCTGCTCGATGACCACGAGGTGGTCCGTCGAGGAATCGCCGCCACACTCGAAGCCGAGACGGACATGACGGTGGTCGGCGAGGCCGGTGACACCGATTCCGCGCTCGACGAGATCAGGCGCTGCTCGCCCGACGTCGCAGTGCTCGACGTCAGGCTCGGCGAGGGCAATGGCATCGACGTGTGCCGTCAGATCAGCTCGGAGTTTCCCGATGTCCGATCGTTGATCCTCACCTCCTTCGACAGCGATCGGGCGCTGGTCGATGCGGGCCTTGCCGGGGCATCGGGGTTCATCCTCAAGCAGATCCGCAGCAACGAACTCATCGAGGCGATCCGCGGGGTCGCCGCCGGCCGCAAGTATCTCGACGACGCCGAGGTGCGTCTCGCGTTGCGCCGGTTGCGTGACAGCGAGGAGGGTCGTCTCGACGACCTGACACCGCAGGAGCGCCGGATCTTCGATCTCATCGGCGAGGGCTACACGAACCGTCAGATCGCCCAGGACATGTATCTCGCCGAGAAGACCGTCAAGAACTACGTGTCGAACCTGCTGGCGAAACTCGGCATGTCGCGTCGCACCGAGGCGGCCGCCCTGTCGGCGCGCCTCGAGGAGCGCCATCGCAACGAGAGCTGAACGGCCGAGCCGGGTCGTCGGGCCGGGCCCCGGGGTGGGTCAGACCGGCACCGTCCAGATCAGCACGGTGCCCGTCGGGTCGTTGCAGTCCACGGTGCAGGTTCCACCGAGTTCGGCGGCACGCCACATCAGGTTCGACAGGCCCCCCGATCGCTTCGGTTCGTCCGGCAGTCCGCGGCCGTCGTCGGCGATCGACAGCGAGAGTCGGTCGTGGACGTGCTCGACGTGCACGGTGGCCGACGTCGCCTGGGCATGGCGCACCACGTTCGACAGCCCTTCGGTGATCGTCGCGACCAGCTGGTCGGAGATGAAGTCGGGCAGGTGATCGATGTCGCCCACGAGGCGGAGGTCGGGCTCGAACCCGAGATGGCGGGCACGATCGTGCACCAGCTCGGTGAGCTGGGCCGACAGGCTCCGATGCTCGTTGGTCTGGCCGAGACGGAAGATCGCCGACCGAAGCTCGCGGATCGTGTCGTCGAGTTCGTTGATCGTGCTCGCGATTCGTTCCGCCACGACGGGCGGCTGTGCCTGGCCCTGGACAGCCTGCAAGCTCATGCCGGCGGCGAACAGGCGCTGGATCACCATGTCGTGGAGATCGCGGGCGATTCGCTCGCGGTCCTGGAGCATCGCCATCTCGGTGGCGAATGCCTGGCGATCGCTGATGTCGCGGATGGTGGCGATCGTGCGGTGATCACCGTCGACGACGATCGGGCTCAGGCTCACCTCCACCGGGAACATGCCGCCGCCGGCGTCCTGGGCGAACAGCCGCAGGCCGGTGCCCATCGGTCGGATGGCTGCATCGTGGGCGTACTCGGCTCGCCGTTGCGCGTGTGCGTGGCGGAACTCGAGCGGAACGAGATCGTCGACCGAGCGGCCGACCAGATCGTCGACGGTGCGACCGAACATCGACGCTGACATCGGATTCGCCAGCAGGATCTTGCCGTCGCCGGCGACGACGATCACGCCGTCGGGGCTGGAGTCGAAGAGCGCTCCGGCGAACTGGTCGTGGTCCATTCCTTCCTGATGATAAGCCCTGGCCGGCGGGTTGCCGTGCTCGCGCCCTGAGCTCAGGCCGAAGCGACGTGCGGCGGTCGAGCGAGCAGCACCGGGCAATGAGCGTGGCGCACGATTGCGGCAGCGGTGCTCCCGGTGACCAGTCGGCTCATGCCGGTTCGCCCGTGCGTCGACGCGACGACCACCGACGCATGGAGCGAATCCGCGAAGTCCGTGATCTGGACGACGACGTCGTGGCCGTGGAGGACCTCGAACTGCACCGGGTGCCCCGAGTCGGCAGCCAGCCTGCGAGCGAGCCGCGCCGGATAGGCCGCCTGGTCGACGTCGCCGGAGGTCTGGAGGTCGGGCTCGACGACCTCGACGATCCACGGCTCGGCGCGCAGTTCGATGCCCCACGCCGCAGCGAGCGGCAGCACCGACTCCGACGCCGACGACCCGTCGACGGTCACGACGATCGGGCCGTCGAACGCGCCGACAGCGCAGTGCGGTCCGACGAGCAGCACCGGCCCGAAGACGCGTTGCAGCAGGTCCTCGGCGACGCTGCCGAGCAGTGCGGCCGACCGGCCGCGGCCGTGTGACGCCATGACGACGGTGACCTCCGGGTGTCGATCGACCTCGTCGGCGAGACCGGCGGCGACGCTCTGGGCCGCGACGATCGCTTTCGTCGCGACCTCGACGCCCTCGGTGTCGTGCTGGCCGAGACGGTCGCCGAGTCGGGCCTCCGCGTCGGCGATCTCGTCGGGATCGGTGACCACCTCGATGATGTCGACATTGGTGTCGCAGTGCCGGGCCAGCGCCACGGCGACGTCGGCCGCCAGCCACGAGGCGTCGGATCCGTCGACGGGAACGATCAGGTGCTGGACCATGGGAACCTCCGATTGTGAGCGGTCAGCGAGGCGGGTTGATCCTGAATCGGCGGCCGGAGATCGACGCAGCCTCGATACGCACGAAGAACGGCTTGTGTGAGAGGTGCCAGGGGCGCACCGACAGCTCGAACGAGTCGAAGAGATCCGTCTGCCGGTTGATCAGCTCGGCGCGGCCGTGCACGACGACGCTCCAGGCCCGTTCGTTCTCGTCGACGCCGTCGGCTTCGAAGGCGACCTCGCGAGCGCCGGTCGCCCCGGACAACTTCGAACCGAGTGCGGTGCGGAACACGATCGATCCCTGATCGACGACGTGATTCACCGGGAAGATGTCGACCCCACCCGATTGCACCGGGACGGCGAGTCGGCCCACCGGCGTCGCGCGAAGCAGCGTCCAGCACGCCGACTCGATCAGGTGCTCCATCGGTTCGGGTTCGAACTGCATCTCACATCTCCCTCCGACCGACGTTGCGGCGACGGGCTCCCCTCACTCTTCGATCGTCGCTCGGCATCACCACGAGCGCAAGGGCCCTAGGTCACGGCGCGCACCATCGTTCGGCACTGGTGGAACGTCGACTCGGCGGCGATACTCGAAGCATGACCACTCACTGGATCGTTGGCGTCGACGGTACGTCGGTCGATGCGCTTCGCTGGGCCGTTGAACACGCACCCTCACGCGGCGCCGAGGTGACGGCGGTGTCCGCCTTTCACGTGCCCGCGATGATGATGCTCCTGACGGCGAAACGTGGCTTCGGCGTCGACGAATTGGGTCTGGCCGCGACGGCGGGTCACGACCTCGACCTGGTGATCGCCGGGGTCGGCTCGGGCACCGTCGTGACACCACGGGTCATCGAGGGTCAGGCCGCGCACGTTCTGGTCGATGCGGCAGCGACGGCCGACCTGTTGGTCGTCGGTCAACGTGGCACCGGTGAACTCCGCCAGCATCGGCTCGGCTCCGTCTGCCGCTATTGCGCAACGCATGCAGCGTCGCCCGTCGTCGTCGTTCCGCCCGCATGGACGCCGCAGCCGAGCGAGCGCATCGTCGTCGGATTCGATGGCAGCGACAACGCCGCTGCGGCGTTGCGGTGGGCGCTCCACTTCGCCGGCACCGGGGCCACCGTCGAGGTGGTGGCGGCGATGGAGGTGGCGCCGTGGCTCGGAGAGCGCGAGACGCTCGAGCGATTCTCCGACGAGGTCGCCGAGCAGGAACGGGCGCTGACAGCGGCGATCGATGCGGTCGACGTCGATCACCGCACCGGACGGTCCTTCGTGCTCGACGCACCCCGTCTCGCACTTGGCGAGGCCGCCCGGTCGGCCGGACTGATCGTTGTCGGGGCACGAGGTCGTGGCGTCATCGCAGCAGAGGTCCTCGGCTCGGTGAGCACGTCGCTGCTGCAGGATTCCCTCATTCCCGTCGTCGTCGTCCCCCACTGAACCGACCATGGCCGACATCAGGATCTTCTCGACCAAGCCGTACGACCGTGTCGGCTTCGATGCAGCGAACGCGCAGCACGTGCACGAGCTGGTGTACCTCGACACCCGCCTGGACGCGTCGACGGCGGAGCTCGCGGCCGGCGCCGACGCCGTGTGCGTGTTCGTCAACGACGATGTGTCCGCCCCGGTGTTGGAGGCCCTGAGTTCGGCGGGGGTGCGCTGCGTGGCGCTGCGGTGCGCCGGATACAACAACGTCGATCTCGCCGCAGCGCAGCGCCTCGGTCTGGTCGTCGTGCACGTCCCCGCGTACTCGCCCAATGCGGTGGCCGAACACACGCTGGCACTGATCCTCGCGCTGAACCGGCGGATCCACCGCGCGTACAACCGGGTGCGTGACGGCAACTTCTCACTCGACGGGCTGGTCGGATTCGATCTCGCCGGCAAGACCGCCGGGGTGGTCGGGACCGGTCGGATCGGCGCCATCGTGGCGCGACTGCTGTGGCACTTGCGCTGCCGGGTCGTGGCTGTCGATCCGTTCCACGACGACCACCTGCTCGAACTCGGCGTCGAGTACGTCGAACTCGACCAGCTGCTCGCCGAGAGCGACGTGATCACCCTGAACTGCCCGCTGACGCCTGACACCCGGCACCTCATCGACGCCGATGCCGTCGCCGCGATGCAGCGTGCACCGATGTTGGTCAACACCGGTCGTGGCGCGCTGATCAACACGCAGGCGGCGATCGACGGGCTGAAGTCCGGTCAGATCGGCTCGCTCGCACTCGACGTCTACGAAGAGGAGGCCGACCTCTTCTTCGTGGATCGCAGCCAGGAGATCCTCGACGACGACGTGTTCGCCCGGCTGCTGACGTTCCCCAACGTCCTGATCACCGCGCATCAGGCGTTTCTCACGCGCGAGGCGTTGGCAGCGATCGCCGAGACGACGCTCGACAACATCACGTCGGTGTTCGTCCGACGGACCGGTCAGCAATCAGGTGCGCGGCTGAGCAGCGCTCAGTCGGCGTGCAACTTCGGCGCCCCCGGGTGGAAGGGGGCGCCCGGTTCGGCCTCCGCGGCGAGGCGTCTGGCTTCGCTGTCGTCGCTGTGGGCCCATCCGATCGACGCATCGGGCACCGCCTCGTCGACGATGTGATATCGCCGGCCCGTCACGACCATCGGGTCGATGCGTACGAAGTTCGGCTTGTCCCAGGCGAGCCAGGGGAACAGGGGAAGATCCTCGGCATCGAAGACCTCCTGCATCCGTTCGACCGCGCGGGCCTGGCCCTTGACGACGACGCTCCAGGCTGTGCGTTCGCCCGGGTGGTAGCCGTCGACCTCGAACGCCACGAAACGATTCAGTACCGCACCCGCGAGCTTGGTGCCGGCAGCGCTGCGGAACACGATGCCTCCGTGGTCGGCGATGAAGTTGATCGGGAAGATGTCGGGTTGGCCGGCGATGTCGACAGCCAGCCGACCAACGGCGGCCTCGCCGAGCAGTTCCCAACACTCCGACTCGCTGAGGATCTCGGTGGCTTGCTGTCTGTCGTCCATGGCACTGATCCAACACGATCGGCCGGTGGTGGTGAAGGGTCGAATGTCATCGGCCGTGGAGCGGGCCGTTTCTAGGGGAGCCGCACCCGTTCGAACTGTCGGGGAACGACCGCGGTGATGCCGTCGTCGATGAGGCGCTCGGCGAGCGCGTCGCTGGCATCGGGCTCACCGTGCACCACGAAGACCGTTCGTGGTGTGCGCGGCAGTGCCGCAATCCATCGGGTCAGTCCGTCGGCATCGGCATGCACCGACATCGACCGCAGCGTGAGGACGTCGGCGCGCACCGGGATGTAGCGGCCGAGCATCTTGAGCGTGCGGGCACCGTCGGACAACGACCGGCCGCGCGTGCCGGCGGCCTGGAAGCCGCAGAGAACCACTGAGTTGCGGTGATTCGGCAACAGCCGCGCCAGATGGTGCAGGACGCGGCCGCCCGAGGCCATGCCCGACGCGGAGATGATGATCGCGGGAGCGGTCAGTTCGTTGAGCGTCTTGGAGTCCTCGACCGACGGGCACTCGTGCAGGCCGCCGCCCGGATCGAAGTCGACGTCGGGATTGGCTGCGCGGTAGATGTCGAGCACGCGAAGGGCCATCGGACTGTCGACGTAGACCGGGAGCTGGGGGATCCGATCGGCGGCCATCAGCTCGCGCAACACCGTCAGCAGCACCTCCGTGCGGTCCACTGCGAAGGCGGGGATCAACACGGTGCCGCCTCGGCGAGCGGTGCGGCTGACGAACTCGGCGAGTGTGGCGATCTCGTCGTCGGGTGCGGGGTGCAGGGAATCACCGTAGGTCGACTCGACGAGCACGGTGTCGGCCGCCGGCGGTGTGAACGGGCCGGGCACCAGCGGATGGTCGCCGCGACCGAGATCGCCGCTGATCAGCAGTGTGGTGGACGTGGCGGTGGATGTCGCGGCGGACCCCGGCCCGGTCGGCTCGGCGGCCTCCGTGAGGGTGAGGTGCACGCTTGCCGATCCGAGGATGTGGCCGGCGGGCGTGAACCGTGCGGTGACGCCGTCGGCCACCTCGACCGGAGTGTCGAAATCGACGGGGTGGAAGAGGGTGAGTGCGGACTCGGCGTCGTCCGACGTGTAGAGCGGAAGGGCCGGGTGGTGCTTGGAGAACCCGCGCTCGTTGGCGAACCGGGCCTGTTCCTCCTGGATGTGGGCCGAGTCGGGCAAGATGATCGCGCAGAGTTCACCGGTCTGGCGCGTTGCGAAGATCGGTCCCTGATAGCCGTCACGCACCAGGCCCGGGAGCCAGCCGCTGTGGTCGATGTGCGCGTGGGTGACGACCACCGCATCGATGGTGGTCGGGTCGACCGGGAACGGTTCCCAGTTCGCCAGACGATCGCGTTTGGTCCCTTGGAACAGCCCGGCATCGACGAGGACCGTCGCCTGGTCGGTTCGAACGAGGAATCGACTGCCCGTGACGGTCCGGGTTGCGCCGAGGAACTCCAAGGTGATCATGCTGTCGACTCTAGGATCGAAGCAGCGGCCAGTTCGGTCGTCGACGCCCACGAAGGAGACGTTCATGTCGAACGAAGACGCTGACGCAACGGCTGCGACAGATGCTCGACGGGGCCCGGTGGTGGTCGGCGTGGACGGATCGTCGAACGCCCAGCGAGCCCTCGGCCTCGCCGCCGATCTCGCCCGAGCGTTCGACGCAGATCTCGCGGTGTTCCACGCACTGGGGCTGATGACGGTGATCGAGGGGCATCACGTGCCGTCCGAGGGTCATCGTGACGACATCGAGCGGCTGTTGCGTACCGAGTGGTGTCATGCCCTGCAGGGTGATCCGGCGCTGCGCTGGAGGGCCGAGATCGTCTACGGGAGCCCGGCGGATGTGCTGCTGAACCTCGGTCGTGATCTCGAGGCATCGTTCGTCGTGGTCGGCTCGCGTGGTGTCGGCGACGAGCAGGCGCTCGGCAGCACGAGCCACCACGTCGTGCACCATTGCGACCGCCCGGTCGTCGTCGTCCCGCCCGCCGACCGTTGAACGAGTCGCGGGGTCAGACCCCGTGTCTCAGGCGGCGGACTTCTCGAGGATGTGGACGCCGCAGGCCGACCCGAGGCCGATCACGTGGGCGAGGCCGACCTTCGCGCCCTCGATCTGACGGTCGCCGGCCTCACCGCGCAGGTGATGGCAGACCTCCCAGATGTTGGCGATGCCGGTGGCCGAGATCGGGTGGCCCTTCGACTGGAGCCCGCCCGACACGTTGACCGGGGAGCGCTCCATCGCGCCACGGTGCGCCCGAGTTGAAGAAGTCGACGGCGCCACCTTCCTCGCACAGACCCAGGTTGTCGTAGTGCACCAGCTCGGCAGTGGCGAAGCAGTCGTGGAGCTCGACGAGATCGAGATCCTCCGGCCCGATGCCGGCCTGTTCGTAGGCGGTCTTCGCAGCGTTGCGGGTGAGGGTGTTCACGTCGGGGAGAACCTGGCAGGCCTCCTGCCATGGATCGGACGTGAGCACCGACGCGGACACCTTGACCGCGCGGCGCTGCTGTTCGAGTGACAGCGACTTGAGCTTCTCGCCGCTGACGACGACCGCCGCCGCCGCGCCGTCGCAGTTCGCCGAGCACATCGGCCGCGTGTTCGGGTAGGCGATCATCATGTCGCCCATGATCTCCTCGAGCGTGAAGCGCTTCGAGTAGGCCGCCAACGGATTGAGCGTCGAGTGGGCGTGATTCTTCTCGGAGATCTTGGCGAACAGCTCGAAGTCGGCGCCGCCGTACTTGTGGCCGTACTCCATGCCGACCTGGGCGAACACGCCCGGCATCGTGTCGGTGCCGATGCGGCCATCGGTGGACGTGACGGCGCCGTAGCGGCCCTGCGGCTCCCACTCGTTGCCGTCCTTCTTGGCGCGACCGCCGCCACCGAGGAGTCCGACGCCGGCGAGCTTCTCGACGCCGACGGCGAGGCCCATGTCGGACTCGCCCGCCTTGATCGACATGATCGCCGTGCGCAGCGCCGTGGCGCCGGTGGCGCACGCGTTCGACACGTTGTAGACCGGGATGCCCGTCTGGCCGACCTGCTTCTGGATCTGCTGGCCGATGCCGCCCGACCCCATCAGGTTGCCGGCCGCCATCACGCCCATGTCGGCCATCGTCACCCCGCCGTCGGCGAGCGCGGCCATGACGGCCTCCGATGCGAGGTCGACGACGTCGCGATCGGTGTGCTTGCCGAACTTGGTCATGTTGATCCCGAGGATCCAGATCTCGTCGCTGGTGCTCATCACTGCTCCATATCGATTGTCTCGGCCTCACCTCATCGTTTGCGTTGCACTTCGGTTGGGACGGTCCAACAGAAATGTCACGCAAACGGGTTGGCGGGTCGGTTGGCGGGTTGGTTGGTCGGTTGTCGGGTCGGTGTGTGTCGGGTCAGGTGGGTTCGAAGGCGAAGCCGATGGCTTCGGTGCCGTTGTCGTCGGTGCCGAGCGAGTACGTGATCAGCCTGACCCTCATCCCGGTGTGGACGTGATCGGCGTCGGGCTCGACGTTGCGCAGGTTGCCGCGCACGCTCGTGCCGTCACAGTCGATCACGCCGGAGACGAACGGCACCTCGACGCCGGGCGCCGCGAACGCCACGATCGTGAACGTGCGGAGCTCGCCTTCGGTGGCGATGTCGACGGTGCGGAAGTCGGTCCCGAAGCACGAGGCACAGGCATTGCGGCGATCGAAGAATCGGGCCCGGCATTCGGTGCACTCGTGCGCGACCAGGTGGGGATCGCCGTCGTCGAGCACGAGGTAGTCGACCAACGGGACGCGGGTCGCAGCAGCAGTGTCAGCCATGCCCAGAACGTACCGACCTCTCCCACCTCACAACGACCCGAACCGTCACCCGGTGCCGTGTCGAACGTGACGTTGCGTCAGCGCGGCGCCATGGCGGCGAGCCATGCAGGAAGCCGCGTCGGTCGACCGGCGGTCGTGACGCACCCGTGCACGGTCACGCCCGTCGCCCGGACCCCTGGCACGTCCTCGGCGTCGTCGACCGTGACCAGGTAGGCCATCTGGAACGTCGCCCGCGTCACCTCGGCGAGCGAGAGGTGGACCGTGATCAGTTCGTCGAACTCGAGCGGCTGGCGGTACTGGACGAACGACTCCAACACCGGCGACTCCAGCCCGGCCTCACGCCACTCGGTGAAGGGGTGCCCGACGTGTCGGAGGTACTCGACGCGCGTCTCCTCGAAGTAGTGCAGGTAGTTGCTGTGGTGCACGATGCCCATCGCATCGGTCTCGACGAAGCGAACCCGGATCTGGTGACGGAACTCGTAGGCATCGGGTGACCTCGACGGATCGGCGGAGAGACGCACGGGCCGACCTTACAAGCGCGGCGGCGTTCTACAGTCGTGGCCGTGACGCCTGCAGTCGTGGCCCTCGATGCGGCCGGGATCTCCTACACGATCCACGAATACGAGCGCGGTGAGGATCTGCGCGACTTCGGGCGGGAGGCGGCCGAGCAACTCGGCCTCGATCACGATCAGGTGTTCAAGACACTCGTCGTGGTCGCCGACGACGAGTTGGTCGTGGCGGTCGTGCCGGTCAGTTGCCAGCTGTCGATGAAGCGCGTCGCGGCCGCCGTCGGAGCGAAGAAAGCGGTGATGTGCGAACCCGCGCGTGCCGAACGCTCGTCGGGGTACATCGTCGGTGGGATCAGCCCGATCGGCCAGCGCAAACCGTTGCGCACCGTGGTCGACGAGTCGGCCGAACTGTTCGAGGTGGTCTACGTGAGCGGCGGCAAACGGGGCTTGGACATCGGCCTCGCTCCGAGCGACATGGTCGACATCCTCGACGCCGTCGTCGCCCCGATCACTGCATGAGTCAACGCGCCGGGTGGCGCATCAGTGCCTCGATGCGCGCCACCCGCGTTCGTGCCGGAGGATGCGACGCACCGAGCCGGGCCCGCCAGCCGATCGGGCGGCCCCCGGATCCTCCCGCCAGCACTTGGCGAAGTGCACTCGCGAGCTCGCGACCGAACCCCATGCGCACGGCACGTCGATCGGCCTCGTACTCCGCCCCGTGCCCGACGAGGTTCGCGAGCGCGTCGCTCCCGCGCAGCGCGCCCGTGAAGATCCACGAGACACCGTTGACCACGAACGCGATGACGTTGCCGATCGCCGAGATCAGCGGCGACTCGCGTCCGAAACTCCCGGCGGTGGCGTGGGCGACGTTCTCCAGGAAGAACCCGATGCGCGCGAGGAGCACGACCGGCGCCGACAGCCAGTGCCCGAACGTGATCGCCACCGTGTGCAACCCGAGGTGATGGCTCAGCTCATGGGCGAGCACGCCACGCAACTGCCCCTGTGACAGTTCGTCGACGGCATAGGTCGTCACGACCACGAGATGTCCACCGCAGGCGAACGCATTCAATTCGTCCGACGGCAGCACGCGCACGACGAACCGGCTGGGGGGAAGGTCGTTGGCCTGAGCGATCCGTGCCCACAGTGGCTCGATGATGGCCGCCTCGGTGGGTGTCGGCCGGCGAGCGCCGAGCAGGGGAGTGAGCACGAGCACCTGGATCGGCCGCACGAACAGCCCGAGTCCGGCAACCAGGAACGCGAGGACGAACCACCAGTACGACCACGAGGTCGCCCAGCCGATGGGCAGCCAGATGACGAACAGCGCGAGCAGGCTGAACGGGAACATGGCCACGACAGGCGTGAACGCCCAGATCGCGCCGCGGTCGAGGCGTCGGGCGCCCCTGTGTACTCGCATAGCGGTGGTCAGAATACGCTCCGTGGTCGACGCTCACTCGCGGTCTGATCTTGTTCAAGATCGGCAGAATTCCTCCCCTGCCGATTGCGCTGGGGGTTACTGTCGTCTTCCCGGCGAAGAAGCACGGGCTCGGTGAACGTGTGAGTGAGGACAACCGGTGCGCAAAGCCACGACGACCGAACTGACGATCGAACAGCAGCGGGTTCGATCGTTGTTGGACGAATCGGCCTCATGTCGGGCGGTCGACGCCGACCGGGCTCGGCAACTCGCACTCGACGCACGTGTGCTCTCCCGTGCCCACGACCTTCGCGAGACGGAAGCCGAAGCGCTCTACCAGCTCGCAGCCATCGCTCATCAACGGGGGCGCTCCGAGTACGCGTTCGCGCTCGCGTCGGAAGCGGTCGAGCTCTCGGAACCCAATGAGATCAGCCTGACGCTCGCGTGGTCGCTCCATCTGATCGGCATCGTCTACTACCAGGCGAGCAATCATCCCGGCGCGCTCGATCACTGCCTGCGGTCCCTGCAGATCTACCGGGCAACCGATCACGCCGTCGACGAGGGTCGAATCCTCCACTCGATCGCTGCGATCTACCAGTCGATGGCCGACTACGGCCGAGCGATCAGCACCTACGAGAACGCCCTGGCGGTCAACGAAGCGTTGAACCGACCCGACGTCGACGCCATGGTCCTCGGCAACCTCGCCCGCATCCGCGGACGTCGCGGTCAACATCTCGAGGCGGTCGCGCTCGGGCGACGCGCCGTCGAGTTGGCGCGGGTTCATGCGCCCCAGCTCGTCGGGAGTCTCCTCGCCGACCTTGCCGAGGCGCACGTCGGTCTGGCCGATCACGCCAGCGCAGCTGCATGTTTCGCCGAGGCGCGCCAGAACTGGGACCTGCAATCGACCGACGGCGACCACCTCAGGCCCGATCGAGCAGCTCGGCGTCATGGTGTCGGAAGGGCGCGTTGCGTTGCGCACCGGCCAGCTCGACTCGGCGATCGCGACGCTGCTCGCCGCGCTCGACCTCGCCGACCGCACCGACCATCGCGAACTCGAACTCGAGATCCACGATCTCCTGGCGGTCGCCTACAAGCAGGCCGGTCGCCACGCCGAGGCACTCGAGCACCGCGAGCGCCATTTCGCCCTGCATCGCGAGATCTTCAACGATGCGGCGGATCTGCGGTTGCGTACCGTCCAGGTCGCCCACGACAACGAGACCGCTCGCCAACTCGCGGAGCTCACACGTCTGAAGACCACGGGGCTGGTCGCCGACTATGCGGCCGGTCATGCCGACATCGACGCCTACCACCTCGAGGCGTTCGAGCGGGTCGCCGCACTGGCCGAGTTCCGTGGCGGCAACACCACCAAACACACGAGCGCCGTCGGTGACCTGGCGGCCGAGATCGGCCATGCGATCGGCCAGCAACCCGAATGGTGCGAGCGGTTGCGGCTGGCGGCGCGTCTCCACGACATCGGCAAGGTGGCCGTGTCCGACACGGTGCTGCTCAAGCCGGGTCCGCTCACCGTCGAGGAGTACCACGAGGTCAAGCAGCACACCGTGCTCGGCCGCCGGCTGCTCTCCGGGGTGTCCACCGAACTGTTCTCGCTGGCCGCCGAGGCAGCGTGGTCGCACCATGAGTGGTGGGACGGCTCGGGGTATCCGAACGGACTCAACGGCACGGCGATCCCGCTGTCGGGTCGCATCGTCGCGATCGCCGATGTGTTCGACTCGCTGACGACGCGTCGGATCTACAAGCGGGGATGGAACCTCGCCGAGTCGGTGCGTTTCGTCATGTCGGGTTCGGGTTCGCAGTTCCAACCCGATCTCGTCGACGCATTCGTCAAGGTGATGTTCGCCGCGCCACCCCGAACTGGTCGACCAGCTCAGCTGAGGGCGCTCGCAACCCAACGCCGGACGAACGCCGCGAGTTCGTCGACGGTGACATGGTCGCCGAGGCGCCCGTTGCGGTAGGAGTTGGAGAACGACGACACCGCGCCGAGTACGCCCACGGCGACCAGGCTCGACGGTGCATCCGCGATGTGGCCGGCCCGTTGGCCCTCCTCCACGAGGCGTCGTACGTCGTCGAGGTACACCCCGGCGCCTTCGTCGAGCACGTCGGCGACATCGGGATCGGTGCGCTCCACGTCGAGCAAGGCGAAGTACGCAGCGTGGTCGGCCATGAATCGGACACTGGCTTCGGCACCGTTGGCGATCCGCGTCACCGCGTCGGCCGTGGGGTCGAGCACGGCGCCTTGAGCGCGTCGCAAGCGGAGTCGCATCGTTCGAACGAGCTCGGCGAACAGGGCCCCCTTGGTCGGGAAGTACCAGTAGAAGAGGCCTTTGGCGACGCCGGCGGCCGCGCAGATGTCGGCGATGCGCGTCGCCGCATAGCCCCGGTCGGCGAAGAGTTCGGCGGCGGCGTCGAGCAACTGCTGTTTTCGTTCGAGGCCGTGTTCGGTGTGTTGGCGTTCGTCGCTCCGGGCCGCGTCGATGTTGTCGAGTGCGTCGAGGGAGTCGGCGCTGGCGTTGGTCACGGCGACAGTCCAACCGATCTTGACCCACGGGTCAAGACGGCTCGGCGGTGCGGGGTACGATCGGCGGCGATGGCCGCGCACCCGTGACGAGCGCATCTCGCTGCGAACCCGCAACGACAAGTGGCAGAACATCCCGTTGCGCATCGAGATGTCCGAATGCATCAACTGCGATGCCTGTCTCCGGCACTGCCCGCCGCATTTCGGGGCGATCTTCAACCACGGCGCCGATGTGATCATCATCCCCGAACTCTGCAGCGGCTGCGACAAGTGTCTGCCCGCGTGCCCGGTCGACTGCATCTACCCCGACCCCGACTGGCAGGCCGCCACGGTCCCCGATGACTGGTGGGACGAGCCGCTCAGCCCCAACGACCCGTACCGCTGACGGTTACATCCGGGGTCAGACCCCGGATGTAACAAATTCGAACTTGGGCAGGGAGAGTTCCGGTCTGAGCGCCGAGCGAGTAGAAACGTGGACGATGAGCACGCCACATGTCATGCCCGGAGCCGAGCCGATGTCCCACGAGGGGACGACCGATGTCGGCGTACTCGTGCTGCACGGCTTCACCGGCAACCCGATCTCGATGCGCGGCCTCGCCGACGCGATGGTGGCGGCAGGACACTCCGTCGAGATGCCGCGCCTGCCTGGCCACGGCACGACGATCGACGACATGCTCGACACGACCTGGGCCGACTGGACCGCGCGAGGTAGCAGCAGCTCACCATCGCCTGGCAGAACGATCCGATCGCATCGTCGTGATGGGATTGAGCATGGGCGGAGCGCTGACGCTCTGGTCGGGATCGAATCTGGGCGGCATCGTCGGCCTCGTGTGCATCAACCCGGCCACGATGCCGTTGGCCGCCGAGGTGGTCGAGATGCTCCGTGAGATGGTCGTCGACGGAACCGAGATCGCGCCGGCCATCAGCGGCGACATCGCCGACCCCGACGGCGAGCGAGAACGGCTACGACGGCACGCCGCTTCGAGCCCTGCTGTCGTTCATGAACGACGGAATCGCACCCCTCATCGACCGCTACGGCGAACTCACCGTGCCACTGTTGTTGATCACGTCACGCCAGGACCACACCGTGGAGCCGGCCAACAGCGAACACCTCGCCGCAACCTACGGTGGCGAGGTCGAGCACGTGTGGCTCGAACGCAGCTACCACGTCGCCACGCTCGACTACGACGCCGACGACATCAACCGCCGGGCTGCGCGAGTTCGTCGCTCGCGTCACGGCGGGTTGATCATGCTCGCCAGCATTCCGAGCCCATCGTTCAACTCGATCGACATCGGTCCGCTCAGCCTCAACCTGTACGGGCTGATGATCGCGCTCGGCGTGATCGCGGCCGTCTGGCTGTTCGGCAAGCGCCTCGAGGATCGTGAGATCGGCACGAAGGACGACGCGAGCGCCATCGCCATCTGGGCAGTGCTGGCCGGCGTGATCGGTGCCCGGCTCTACCACGTCGTGACCGACTACGACCGGTTCCGCAACAACTGGAGCGAGATCCCGGCGATCTGGAACGGCGGCCTCGGCATTCCCGGCGGGCTGCTGTTCGGCACGGTCGTCGGCATGTACATGGCCCGGCGGCGAGGCATTCCCATCGCTGTCGGTCTCACGTGTGCGGCCCCGGCCATCCCTCTCGCCCAGGCGATCGGACGGTGGGGCAACTACTTCAACCAGGAGTTGTACGGCCGACCGACGAGACTGCCCTGGGCGCTCCGCATCGATCCACAACACTTCGACACGGACGTGTACGCGATCGGCACGACGTTCCATCCGACGTTCCTGTACGAATCGTTGTGGAGCCTCGGGCTGTGCCTGGTGCTGCTCTGGATCGACAGGCGCTGGCGGCCCGCACCCGGCCAGCTGTTCGTCATGTACATCATGGGCTACGGCCTCGGGCGGTTCTGGGTCGAGGGCATCCGCATCGACGCCGCCCACCGGATCGGCGGGCTCCGTCTCAACGAGTGGGTCGCGCTGGCCGCAGTGGTGATCGCCGGCATCGTGCTGGCGTGGATGCGGCGCCACCCCATTCCCGAACCGGTGACCCAACACCCGCTCGACGACCCCGACCTGGAGGACTTGTCGACGGTCCCGGACGTCGATGCGGAGAATCCGGGTGACGACGACGTTGCGTCGGATCCCACCGACACGCCGTGACCGTCAGGCGACGAGGCGAGCGCCGGTTCCGGCATCGAACAGGTGCACGCCGGCGAGCTTGGGCACGAGGCTCACGCGGTCGCCGGCTCGCAGACTGCTGAGCCCATCGGTCCGGGCAATCACCGCGTGGCCGTCGTCCTGCGTGACGCAGTAGAGAAAGGCCTCGGATCCCAGCTCCTCGACGAACTCGACCGTGGCGTCGAGTCCACCGGCCGTGCCGATGTCGAGATCGTTCGGACGGACGCCGATCGTGACGGCGGCCGACGTGAGCGCGCCGCGTTGACCGGGTGACATCGGCACGGTCAGCGATCCGTAGGTGGCGCCCTGTTCGGTGGCGGTCGCCGTCAACAGGTTCATCGCCGGCGATCCGATGAACCCGGCGACGAACGAATTGATCGGGTCGGTGAAGAGTTCCCTCGGCGTCGCGCACTGCTGGAGCACGCCGTCGAGCATGACGGCGACCCGATCACCCATCGTCATGGCTTCGATCTGGTCGTGGGTGACGTAGACCGTCGTGACGCCCAGTTCGCGCTGCAGCGCGGCGATCTGGGTACGCGTCTGCACACGCAGCTTCGCGTCGAGGTTCGAGAGCGGCTCGTCCATGAGGAACACCTGCGGTTCGCGCACGATCGCTCGCCCCATCGCCACTCGTTGGCGCTGACCGCCCGAGAGGTTGGCCGGCTTTCGATCGAGGAGTTCCTCGAGATCGAGGATGCGCGCCGCTTCGACGACGCGGGCCGAGCGCTCCTTCTTGCGCATCTTCTTGACCTTCAGATGGAAGCCGATGTTCTCCTCCACGGTCATGTGGGGATACAGCGCGTACGACTGGAAGACCATGGCGATGTCGCGATCCTTCGGTGGCACGAAGGTGACATCGCGATTGCCGATGAACACGTGGCCGGCGTCGATCGGCTCGAGACCGGCGAGCATCCGCAGCGTCGTCGACTTGCCGCAGCCCGAGGGGCCGACGAGCACGAGGAATTCGCCGTCGCCGATTTCGAGATCGAGCTGATCGACCGCCGGCGCATCGGCTCCCGGGTACACCCGGCTCGCTCCTCTGAAACTGACGGTGGCCAACGAATCCTCCTGCGACCTTCGTGTGCGTCGCAAACTCTGCAACATCCACATCTTGGCCGTTGGTGGCGCCCATTGCCACACATGCTGAACTGTGCCGGTGTCAGATCTCGTTGCGATGACCGGCCCGTCGTTCGATGTCGTGGTCGATGTGGCCACCGGCGTTCCGACGATCGTCCACTGGGGTGCGTCGCTGGGGGCCGACGTCGATGTCCTCGCGATGGCCGGGGCGCTCGAGCGCCCCGACGTGGCGGGCGCGATGGGTCAGGTGGCCCCGGTCGGCGTGGTGCCCTTGCATGCCGACGGTTTCCCCGGTCGACCAGGACTTCTGGGTCGGCGAGCCGGTGGTCGTTCGTGGTCGCCTCGCTTCGCCACCGTCGCACATCGCAGCGATGGTCAGGTGTTGATCGTCGAGTCGATCGACGAGCGAGCCGAACTCCGGCTCGTGACCACGATCGATGTCGGCGACGCCCTGACGGTGACGGCGACGTTGACCAACACCGCAGCTCGCCGGTACTCGCTCGATGCGCTGACGATCACGCTGCCACTGCCCGCCGAGGCCGACGAACTCCTGCGTTTCGATGGTCGTTGGGCACGCGAGTTCCATCCCGTCCGGTCCTCGTGGGCGGGCGGTTCGATGCTGTCGGAGAACCAGCGAGGACGCACGTCGCACGAGCGTCCGCCGCTGCTCTTCGCCGGCACCGGTGGCTTCGGCGAATGGAATGGCGAGGTCTGGGGCGTTCACCTCGCCTGGAGCGCGAATCACACGATGCTCGCCGAGCGACTCGCCGACGGCCGCCGATACGTGCAGGCCGGCGAGCTGTTGCATCCCGGTGAGATCGTGCTCGAAGCAGGCGAGTCGTACTCCACGCCCGCGGTGGTCGCGGTGTACTCGGACCGAGGTCTCACTCCGGCCACGTGGGGGTTTCATCGAGTTGCGCGGTCGAGCCCCGCCCATCCGACCACTCCGCGGCCGGTCCTGCTGAACACCTGGGAGGCCGTCTATTTCGATCACGACACCGACCGGTTGTGTGAGCTCGCCGACGTCGCCGCGTCCGTCGGTGTGGAGCGGTTCGTGCTCGACGACGGATGGTTCGGATCGCGACGCGACGACACGTCGGGGCTCGGCGACTGGTGGGTGTCGACCGACGTGTATCCGAACGGGTTGGCACCGCTCGTCGGTCACGTGACCGGGCTCGGAATGGAGTTCGGAATCTGGGTCGAGCCCGAGATGGTGAACCCGGACAGCGAGCTGATGCGGGAGCACCCGGATTGGGCCCTGACGACCGACGGCTACGAGCCGGTGCTCGGGCGCAATCAGCTCGTGCTCGACCTCGCTCGCCCCGACGCGTTCGCCCACGTCCTCGGCTTGCTCGATGCACTGCTTCGCGATCACGACATCTCCTACGTGAAGTGGGACATGAACCGCGACCATGTGCAGGGGTCCGGCTCCGATGGTGCCGCAGGGACCCACTCCCAGACGGTCGCGCTGTATGCGCTGCTCGACGAGTTGCGGGTCCGGCATCCGACGGTCGAGTTCGAGTCGTGTGCGAGCGGTGGCGGCCGGGTCGACCTCGAGATCCTCAGACGAACCGAGCGGGTGTGGACGAGCGACTGCAACGATGCGCTCGAACGCCAGACCATCCAACGCGGCGCCTCGATGCTGATCCCGCCCGAGGTGATGGGTGCTCACATCGGCCCGACCCGAGCCCACACGACGGGTCGGGTGCACACGCTCGCGTTTCGGGCGGCGACGGCGCTGTTCGGGCACCTCGGCGTGGAGTGGGATGTCACCAAGCTCGACGAGCGCGATCGCGAGTCGCTCGCGGCGGCGATTGCCCTGCACAAGCGCTTCCGTTCGCTCCTGCACAGTGGCGACTCGGTGCGTTTCGACACCGAGGCGCCGTACTGCGCTCACGGTGTGTACGCGCCGGACCGCTCGGAAGCCCTGGTGTCGTTCGCGCAGCTGACCACGGCGCCGAGCCTCACGCCGCCCGCGCTCCGGCTGCCGGGCCTCGATCCCGAGCGCATCTACCGGGCCGAGCATGTCGCACTACCACGTGAACGGTGGGGCCTGGCCGCCGGTCAACCAGCGTGGCTCACCGAGGGCGTGGAGTTGTCGGGTCGCCAACTGGCCGCTCACGGGCTCCGACCACCGGTTCTGAACCCCGAGTCGGCCGTGCTGTTCCACCTCCGAGGGCTGTGACCCGCCGGGCGACCGCCGATCAGAGGTGTTTGAGGGCCTCTCGGCGGGTGAGGCCGGAGAACTCGTGGTCGTCGACGAACGCCCGGACGGCATCCGGATCGGTGCGGGCGTACTGACGCAGCGCCCAACCGATCGCCTTGCGGATGAAGAACTCGGTGTCGGTGGAGCGGCGCAGCGAGTAGTCGAACAGCCGGTCGGCATCGGTGTCGGCTCCCCACCGGAGCTGGTGGAGGATCGCCGAACGCGCCAGCCAGATGTCGTCGTCCTCGATCCAACGGTCCGTCGAGGTGACCAACGTGCGGTCGGCGCGAACGAGTCCGCCCACGCACCATCCGGCGAGGCCGTCGACGGTGTCCCACCACGAGCGAGCGCTGATCAACTCCTCGACGTCGGCGAGGTGTCGTGACTCGAGCCGGGCGACGTTCGCGCTCAACGCGTCGAGGCCGACGTACTGGAATTCGCGCTCCGGCTCGTTCCAGCAGTCGCGGGCGAAGGCAACGAGGTCGTCGCCGCTCGCTCGACGAGCTCGGGCCATCGTCGGCTTCGTTGCCAGCCGGCGTTGGGTGGTCTTGATCCCCATGAACTCGAATCGATGCTTCATGTAGGCGGCCATCGCTGGTGCAGCCGACGGATCGGCGACCGCCTCGAGGTCGTACCGGAGCGCGTCCACGGACATCATCAGCGTGCCGGTGTCGCCACGCCGCGGAAACGAAGGGGCGACTCGCCGATCTCCTCGGCGTAGTGGGCGCCCCAACCGGCGATTCGTGCAATGGCGAAGATCGGCGTGTTCGGCTCGAGGCCGGCCGCTCTCGTCAGTGCCCCGAGCGCAAGATCCACGTTCGGTTGGTGGACCATCACGCGACCCGCCTCCGTCACGACGGCATCGACGAGCGCGACCGTGTCCTTGTCGAGTCGACGCACGCAGTCGAGCAATGGTGGGAATCTCGGATCGACGCCCCGGTAGACCTTGTGGCCGAACCCCGCGACCGGGCGACGATCGGACCGCAGCTGGGCGATGACGGCCCCCGGCTCGGTCTGGGCGCACATGTCGAGAAACCGATGCGCCTCCGCAGACGCGGCACCGTGCAGGTCGCCCTCCATGGTCGCCAACCCAGCGGCAAAAGCCGCCGAGGGTGAGGTTCGCGCCGATGCAGCGATGCGGACGGCGAGGGTGCTCGTCGCCAACTCGTGGTCGGCGAGCAGGACGAGTGCGGAGTCGATCGCGTCGACGAGCTCGGGTGTCGGGCGACGCCGCCACGCAGCGGCGATGCGGTGGGCGTAGCGCCCGGTCCGGCGGATCGATCCGAGGACGTCGGGGGCGGCGAGGAGAAGCCGTCGCGCCGCGTCGCCCGGGGAATCATCGGGATGACGCGCTCCGAGGAGGTGCGACGCGGTCGCGATCCGTGCGATCGGCGACATCGCCAGGGCGGCAACCGGTGCGAGGTCGGCGCGGTCGGCTGCCGAGATCGCCGGCCAGTTCGTCGCTGACGGAACCGGTCCGGTCCCGTCCGACCAGAGCAGCTCGGCGACGTCCTCGAAACGATGACTCCGCCGCGAGGCCGACGACGTCGTGGCCGAGATAGCGCACCGACGATTCGTCGATCGTGGTGACATCCGAGGAGATCTGCACGTCGATGGTCGGTCGCGGCCCGGTCGGTGTGCGACGACTCCGCTGGGCGAGGCGCTCGACCTCGTCGCGGGCGAACAGCGAGGTTCGCCCGTCGGCCGCGGTCGTGCGTGTGAGCCGGCCTCGACTCACGTATGCGTACAGCGTCGGCTTCGACACGTTCAGCACCGCGGCGGCCTCGGTCGATCGGATGAGAGTGCTCACCGCTCCATCCTGCGTCAACCGGTTGATGTCGTCAACGTTGATCGAATCAACGTTGATCGAGGCGGTTGACCGGCGGACACTCTGTGCATGACACAGCAACTCATCGAGGTGCCTGCCGGGCTCAACGGCGTCGTCGCCGCCGACACCGCGATCGGCGCAGTCGACGGTGACCGGGGCTTCTTCCACTACGGCGAGCACGATGCCACCACGCTTGCGAGGACTCGTTCATTCGAGGACGTGTGGTTCCTCCTTCGAAACGGTCGCCTCCCGACGCCCGCCGAGGCATCGGACTTTCGATCGGAGGTCGTCCGACTGCGTGTTGTCCCACCGGCGTTGAGTGACGTCATCGAGGTCGTGGCCGGTCAGGACGCGTCGATGCTCGCGAAGCTCCGAGCGGTGCTGTCGGTGTCGGCCGGGACCCTCGGGCTCGATCCCGTGATCGATGTCGACGACGGTGCGCGGCGGGAGCAGACGCTTCGGCTCGCCGCGCTGGTGCCCTCGATTCTCGCTGCGCTCCATCGTCTGGGCCTCGGGGAGCAGCCGGTGGAGGTCGATACGTCACTCGGCCATGCCGCCTCGTACCTCCATCAGGTGACCGGCGTCGTACCGACACCGGTTGCGTCCCGCGCGGTCGAGCAGTACATGATCCTCACCATCGACCACGGGTTCAATGCGTCGACGTTCACCGCCCGTGTGGTCGCGTCGACGGGGGCCGACCCCGTCGACGCCGTCTGCGCGGCGCTCGGGGCGCTGTCGGGTCCACTGCACGGCGGGGCGCCGAGCCGGGCGCTCGACGCGCTCGACGAGATCGGGACGGTCGATGGTGCCGCCGACTGGGTCCGCCGCGAGGTGAATGCGGGCCGTCGGATCATGGGGTTCGGGCATGCCGTGTATCGCGCGCCCGATCCCCGTTCCGGGCTGCTTCGAGAGGTGGCCGAGCGGCTCGGCGGCGACCTCGTCGACCTCGCGATCGCCGTCGAGGCCGAGATCCTCGTCACGCTTGCCGAACTCAAGCCGGGCCGACCCCTGCCGAGCAACGTCGAGTTCTACGCCGGCGTGGTGATGGAGACAGCCGGTCTGCCCCGCACGATGTTCACGCCGACGTTCGCGGTCAGTCGCACCGTCGGCTGGTGCGCCCACATCGTCGAACAGGCCGCCGTCGGCAAACTCATCCGCCCCTCCTCCCGCTACATCGGCCCACCCCCCACACCCCGACCCTCCGCACCGCCCGAAATTCTCCTGACAGTGCGCGCTCAGCGCGCACCTCGAGGAGAATTTCGGGGGTGAATTTCGGGGGTTGAGGGCGGGTCGGAGGGGGCGGGTAGCGTTGGGGGTCGTGTCCGACCGCATCACCCCCGAGGCTGTCGCGAAGGTGGCCAAGCTCGCTCGGCTGTCGCTGAGCGACGACGAACTGCAACAGGCGACCCACCAGCTCAGCGACATGCTCGACCACTTCGCCGACATCGACGCACTCGACCTCGATGGCGTCGAGCCGATGACCCATCCGACGCCGATCGCCAATGTGATGCGCGAGGACATCGAGATGGACTGCCTCGACCGCGACGAAGTGCTCGCTGCGGCACCGGCGGCCGAGGACGGCCGCTTCCGAGTGCCACCGATCGTCGGGCTGGACGACTGATGGCCGACCCGACCGAGTCAGCACCCGTGACGGCCGCCGACATCGCCTGGAACGTCCGCAACAACGTCGTCACGGCGACCGAAGTGGTCGAGCGTCATCTCGCCGAGATCGAACGGCGCGAGGGTCGACATCCACGCCTTCAACCTCGTGCTCGCCGACGAGGCCCGTCGCCCGGGCCGCCGAGATCGACGACGCGGTCGCCGTCGGGCGCGATCCCGGCCCGCTCGCAGGCGTGCCCATCGCCCTCAAGGACAACATGTGCACCCGAGGCATCCCGACGACGTGTTCGTCGAGGATCCTCGACGGCTGGAAGCCGCCGTACGACGCCACGGTCGTCACGAAGCTGCGCGAGGCCGGCGCAGTGATCATCGGCAAGACGAACCTCGACGAGTTCGCCATGGGATCGAGCACCGAGAACTCGGCGTTCGGCCCGACCCGCAACCCGCACGACACGAGCCGGGTGCCGGGCGGCTCGAGCGGTGGATCGGCCGCCGCCGTGGCCGCCGGGTTCGCCGCGCTCGGCCTCGGCTCCGACACCGGCGGTTCGATCCGTCAGCCGGCGGCGTTGTGCGGGGTGGTCGGCGTCAAGCCCACGTACGGTGCGGTGAGTCGCTACGGGCTCGTGGCCTTCGCATCGAGCCTCGACCAGATCGGACCGTTCGCCAACACGGTCGCCGACGCGTCGCTGCTGCTCGAGACCATCTCGGGTCACGACCCCATGGACTCGACATCGATCCGTCAGGGGCCGCTCGACATCACCCGTCAGCTCGACTTCGGCGTTGCCGGGCTGCGGGTCGGCCGGATCACCGATCTGCCCGAAGGTGCCAGCCCCGACGTCGTGGAGCGGATGGATCAGGCCTTCGACGCCCTGCCGCGCCGCCGGCGCCGAGATCGTCGACGTCGAAGTGCCCGCGTTCACCTACGGTCTGACCGCCTACTACCTGATCGCACCCGCAGAGGCGTCGAGCAACCTCGCCCGTTACGACGGCGTGCGGTTCGGGCACCGTGTCGAGGCGCCCGACACGAACGCGATGTACATCGCCACACGCACCGACGGCTTCGGCGCCGAGGTGAAGCGCCGCATCATGCTCGGTACCTATGCGCTGTCGGCCGGGTACTACGACGCCTACTACGGCCGGGCGCTCAAGGTGCGGCGCCGGATCGCCGCCGACTTCGCGGCGGCCTACGAACGCGCCGACGTGTTGCTCACCCCGGCATCGCCGACAGTCGCGTTCCATCTCGGCGACAAGACGTCCGATCCGATGTCGATGTACCTCTGCGACACCTACACGATCCCGTCCAACCTCACCGGCGAGCCGGGCATGAGCGTGCCGTTCGGCACCGGTGACGACGGCCTGCCCGTCGGCGTGCAGATCCTCGCCCCGGCGCTGGCGGAAGCGACGATGTTCCGAACCGCCGCCGAACTCGAACGGAGGGCGCCGACATGAGCGAGACCACCAGCGCCACGTTGACGCCGGAAGCCTCCTGGACGTTCCACGGCTACGAGATGGTCGTCGGCCTCGAGGTCCACGTCGAACTCGCCACCCGCACGAAGCTCTTCTCGGCCTCACCCAACCGATTCGGTGACGAACCGAACACCAACATCGACCCCGTCACACTCGGCCTGCCCGGAGCGCTCCCCGTGCTCAACCGTCAGGCGGTCGAACTCGCGATGCGGCTCGGCCTGGCGGTGAACTGCACGGTGCAACGTTCGACCTTCGCCCGCAAGAACTACTTCTACCCGGACATGCCCAAGGCGTACCAGATCAGTCAGTACGACGAGCCGATCTGCATCGACGGGTGGCTCGACCTGCCCGACGGATTCCGTGTCGGCATCGAACGCGCGCACCTCGAGGAGGACACCGGCAAGTCGACGCACGTCGGCGGGACCGGCGGGCGCATCCATGGGAGCGACCATTCGTTGATCGACTTCAACCGCGCCGGTGTTCCGTTGGTCGAGATCGTGAGCCGACCCGACATCCGCAACCCGGAGCAGGCCAAGGCGTACGTCAACGAACTGCGGGCCATCCTCGTCGCCGTCGGCGCGTCCGACGCGAAGATGGAGGAAGGCTCGATGCGCGTCGACGCCAACGTCAGTGTCCGCCTGCCCGGCGCCGAGTTCGGCACGCGCTGCGAGATCAAGAACGTCAACTCCGTGCGCTCGGTCGGCCGGGCCATCGAGTACGAGGCCCAGCGCCAGGTCGGCCTGCTCGAGGCCGGCGAGTCCATCCGCCAGGAGACCCGGCACTGGAACGAGACCGACGGCCGTACGCACACCCTGCGCGTCGAAGGAGGACGCCGACGACTACCGGTACTTCCAGGAACCCGACCTCGTCGTCGTCGATCCCGACCCCGAGTGGATCGAGCGCGTCCGCTACTCGCTGCCGGTGCTGCCGGCCGCGCGTCGGGTGCAGCTGGCCGAGGCGACGGGCCAGCGTCCCGATGCCGAAGCCATCCTCGTCGTGACCGACCGCGACCAGGACGCCTACGTGTTCGCGGTGGCCGCGGCCGGCGGTGATGCAGGTCGGGCGCTCGTCCACGTGAAGGAGGCCTTCGCCGACGAAGGCGCGCGGCCGACCGTGCCCGCGGCTGACCTCGCCACGCTCACGCGGATGGAGGTCGACGGTGAACTGACCGCCACCCAGGCCAAGCAGGTGCTCGCCGAGATCGTCGCCAACGGGGGCGGCGACGCACGTGCGATTGCCGCCGCGAAGGGATTCGAGGCCATGGACACCTCGGAGCTCGAGACGATGGTCGACGCGGCGATCGCCGCGCAGCCCGATGCCTGGGCCAAGTACTGCGGTGGCGAGGGCAAGGCACTCGGCGCGCTCGTCGGCGCGGTGATGAAAGCGTCGAAGGGGCAGGCGGACGGCAAGGCCGTGACCGCGCTCCTGGAACGACGACGCGCAACCGGCTGACCGACCCGTCGCGTGGTGGGCTCGAGAACGCCCATTTTCGGCCGAGGTGATCCGTCAGTTCAACTGTCAGACTGGTCTCATGGTTGAGTTCGATCTGACAGGTCAGGTGGCCGTCGTCACGGGGGCGGGTCGCGGGATCGGTGAGGGGATAGTGCATTCGCTCGCCGACGCCGGCGCGTCGGTGGTCCTGGCGTCGAGGACGAGCGAGGAGATCGAACTCGTCGCCGCAGCGATCCGAGCGTCCGGGGGCAACGCCATCGCTGTCCCCACCGACGTGACCGACACCTTCGCCCTGGGTTCGCTGGCGACGGCGGCCGTCGAAGAGTTCGGCCATCTCGACATCTGGGTCAACAACGCCGGTGGCTCCGGGGGCACCACGTCGCTGGCCGAACTGACGCGCGGCGAGTGGGACCGCTGTGTCGATCTCAACTTCACGGCCGTCTGGAACGGCTCGATGGCAGCGGCGGAACAGATGCGGTGGGGTTCGATCATCAACATCGCGTCGATGGCCGCGTTCGGGGCGCTGCCCGGTGGCGGTCACTACGCGGCGTGCAAGGCCGCCGTGATCTCGCTCACCCGGACCATGGCAGTCGAACTGGCGCCGGACATCCGGGTGAATGCGATCGCGCCCGGGATCATCCCGACCAAGATGTTCTTCGATGCCATCGACCGGCGAGGCATCGGCATCGACGAGGTCGCCCAGCGCGTGCCGCTGGGTCTCGGCACCCCTCGCGACGTCGGATCGGCGACGGTGTACCTGGCCTCGCCCGCGGCGCGTTGGGTGACCGGGCAGACCATCCAGGTCACGGGCGGGCTCGGCGCCGCCTGACTCGTCGCCGCTGCTGTCGTGTCGGCACACTCGACCGATGGACTTCGAGATCCCCGACGACATCCGCGCCACGCTCGACCAGCTCGATGCCTTCATCGAGGCCGAGATCAAGCCGCTGGAGGAACAGGACGACAACATCCGGTTCTTCGACCACCGCCGGGAGTGGGCGCGAACCGACTTCGACAACGACGGTGTCCCTCGCGAGGACTGGGAGGCGCTGCTGCGCGAGATGCGCCGACGCGCGGATGCGGCCGGGTGGCTACGTCTCGCACTGCCGGTGGAGTTCGGCGGTCAGGCCGCAAGCAACTTGAAGATGGCGATCATTCGCGAGCACCTGGCCCACAAGGGGCTCGGCCTGCACAACGATCTGCAGAACGAGTCGTCGATCGTCGGCAACTTTCCGACCGTGCTGATGATGCGGGACTTCGGCACGGAGGAGCAGAAGGCCGACTGGATGCCGGGTTTCCTCGACGGAACCCGCCGACTCGCGTTCGGGCTCACCGAACCGAACCACGGCAGCGACGCCACCTACATGGAGACCACGGCGGTACGAGACGGCGACGAATGGGTCATCAACGGCATGAAGCGATGGAACTCGGGCCTCCACCACGCCACTCATGACATCATCTTCGCCCGCACGTCCGGTGAACCCGGCAGCCCCAAGGGCATCAGCGCCTTTCTCGTGCCGACCGATGCGCCGGGCTTCCAGGTGGAGTTCTTCTGGTGGACGTTCAACATGCCAACCGATCACGCAGAGGTGAGTCTCAGCGACGTGCGCGTCGGGTCCGACGCGCTGTTCGGCGAGGTCGACCGCGGCCTGGAACTCGCGCAGCACTTCGTGCACGAGAACCGCATCCGCCAGGCGGCGTCCTCGCTCGGCGCAGCGCAGTACTGCATCGACGAGGCTGTCGCCTACGCCAACAGCCGGATCACCTGGGGCAAGAAGTTGTCGGTCAACCAGGGCATCCAGTTCCCCCTCGTCGAATTGCACACCGAGGCGGCGATGCTGCGTCAGCTCGTTCGGTACACGGCCTCGATGCTCGACGAGAAACACCACATGGAGGTCACTCACCTCGTGGCGATGTGCAACTACCGCGCCAACCGGCTGGCGTGTGATGCGGCCGACCGGGCGATGCAGACCTGCGGCGGTGTGGGCTATTCGCGCCACATGCCCTTCGAGCACATCTACCGCCACCATCGTCGCTACCGCATCACCGAGGGCTCCGAGGAGATCCAGATGCGCAAGGTCGGCCAGCACCTCTTCAGCTTCGGCCGGACATGAGACGCGGGGTCAGCTGACCGTGCGTCTCAGTCTCGGGGGGTGCCGGCGGGGCTGGTGTCGTCGTGGGCGGCGACGTCGTCGTCGAGCTGCTTCTGCACCGATGGTGCTGCGAGACCGATCACGTCGCCCGCGGTCGGAAGCGGATCGTTGCGGCACAGGAAGGCCATGCGACCATCGGCCACGCGGACCATCGGGATGAACAGGTCGGACTCGACGGCCGACTCGACGACGCCGCCGCTGCGCGCTCCGCGGACCTTCCAACCCTGGCGCGAACGTTCGTCGAGCGTCGCGTAACTGATTCCATCCACGCCGATGACGCGACCGAGGTGCTCCTCCGGCACCGTCGAGTCGCCGGCGCGTCGTTTGCCGGGGGCGAGTTGGAAGACCTCGCGTCGCCCGAACACCCGCGCGAAGCGTGCGGTCGCGAGCGCGTTCACCTCGTCGTTCGACGTGAGCGCAAGCAGCCGTCCGATGCCGCGCAGGTCGAGCGCATGGGTTGCCTCCTCCGACAACACACTGATCCGGCGCGCCGAGAGCCCCGCAGCGATGGCACGCGTCACGTTGTACGGATCGGTGTCGACGAGCAACGTCTTGATCTTGCGCTTGTTGAGTTCGGTGCCGAGACCGCGGGCGACGGCGTGCGAGCCGGCGATGAGCACGCCGTTGGCGTGCGCCTCGGCAAGCCCGAGCCACCTCGCGGCCGGCCCGGCAGCGAATCCGTAGACGATGATCGTGCCGATGATCACCAGGAACACGATCGGCACGATCTTCGACGCGTCGGGGACGGCCTCCTCTTCGAGACGAATCGCGAAGATCGCCGACACCGCTGCTGCAACGATGCCGCGAGGTGCCATCGTCATGAGGAACACCCGCTCGCGCCAGTTCAGCGAGGTGCGCACGGTCGACACCAGCACGGACAGCGGGCGGGCGACGAACACCAGCACCGCGACGAAACCGATCGCCGGGACGAACACGTCCTGGAGCGCCCCGGCCTCGATCCGCGCTGCCAACAGGATGAACAGCACGGAGATGAGCAGCGTGCGCAGGCTCTCGTTGAACTCGAGCACTTGGCGGATCGTGGAACTCTCACGTCGGGCGAGGTAGATCCCGAGCACCGTCACGGCGAGGAGTCCGGCCTCCTCCTGGACCTCGTTGGCCGCGACGAACGACGCGACGACGAAAGCGAACGTGACCGGGACGACGAGCTGATCGGGGATGAGGAAGCGTCGCAACGCCGTGTCGAGCACGACGGCCGCCGCGAGCCCCAAACCGGCGCCCGCCACGATCGTGAGCAGGAGCACCCCGATCAACTTCGACACGGCCTCGTCGGGGGCGTCGGTCACCACGATCTCGAATGCGAGCAACGCACCGGTGGCTCCGATCGGATCGATCAAGACACCTTCGGCGCGAAGAATCGGGCCGGTCGTGCCGGTTGGCCGGACGAATCGGAGCAGTGGTCCGACCACTGTGGGGCCGGTGACGACGAGCACCGCGCCGAGCACCATCGCGGTCTGGTTGGAGATGCCGAAGATCTCGCGAGCGCTGAACCACGCCACCAGGAACGTGGCCACGGCACCGACGGTGATCAGGCGGCGAACGACGATTCCGGTGGATCGCAGCTCACGCGGAGGGAGGTCGAGCCCGCCCTCGAACAGGATCACCGCCACGGCCAATGACACGAGTGGGAAGAGCGTCCCGCCGAGCAACTCGTCCGGGTCGACGATCCCGGTGACCGGGCCGAGGAGGAGCCCGGCCAGGAGCAGCGCGATGATCGATGGGATCTGCGTGCGCCATGCGAGCCACTGAGCGAGCATCCCGGCGCCCAGGATCAGCGCGAGCGCGGGACCGACCGCCGACTCACCCGCGGCGAGAATGGTCGTCATGGTCGCCCGGCGGGCTGGTCAGCGGGCTGCATCCGAGGCGATGGTAGTGCGTCGGCCCCGCGAGCTGACCGGCCCGACCGGGAACGCGGGTACCGTCCGGCCCATGGGAGCACGAATCGAACGGATCACCTTCGCGGGCAGCCAGGGCACCATGTTGGCCGCCCGACTCGACCTCCCGGCCGGCCCGCCGAAGGCGTTCGCACTGTTTGCGCACTGCTTCACGTGTGGAAAGGACATTCATGCGGCGTCGCGCATCGCGAATGCCCTGACCGACGTCGGCTTCGGTGTGCTGCGGTTCGACTTCACCGGACTGGGCATGAGCGAGGGTGAGTTCGCGAACACCAACTTCACGTCGAACACCGAGGACCTCGTCGCCGCCGCCGACTGGCTGCGAGCCAACCATCGCGCGCCCCAGGTGTTGATCGGTCACTCGCTCGGCGGGTCGGCGGTTCTCGCCGTGGCCGGATCGATCGCCGAAGTGCGCGCCGTCGCGACGATCGGCGCCCCCTCGAGTCCGGAACACGTCACCGGCGTGTTCACGTCGTCGCTCGACGAGATCGAGTCGTCGGGAGTCGCCGAGGTGCAGCTCGCCGGACGAGCCTTCACGATCCGTCAGCAGTTCGTCGACGATCTCCGCAACCACGTGGTCACCGATCGGGTCGCCACGCTGAAAAAGGCGCTGTTGGTGCTGCACTCGCCGATCGACAACACCGTCGGCATCGAGCATGCGGCGGAGATCTTCGTGGCCGCCCGCCATCCGAAGAACTTCGTGTCACTCGACGGCGCCGACCACCTGCTGTCGGAGTACTCCGATGCTGCGTTCGCGGCATCGATGATCGGTGCGTTCGCCAACCGGTACGTCGTCGACGAGAGTGGCGCGCTCGATGTGCCACGCGCCACCGCTCCGGTCGTCGTCGCCGAGACGAGCCAGGGAGCATTCCTCAACCATGTGGTCGTCGGGCGTCACCGAATGCTCGCCGACGAGCCCGAGTCGGTTGGCGGGTTCGACGCAGGGCCGTCGCCGTACGACTTCCTCGGAGCGGCGCTCGGTGCCTGTACGTCGATGACGTTGCGGATGTACGCCGACCGCAAGCAGCTGCCGCTCGATCAGGTCACCGTCGAGGTCACCCACGGCAAGGTCCACGCCGACGACTGCATCGAGTGTGCCGACAACGAGCGACTCGCGGGCCGAACGGGGATGATCGACCGGTTCGACCGAGTGCTCCACATCGCCGGGGACGACCTCACCGACGCCGATCGAGCCAAACTGCTCGAGATCGCCGACAAGTGCCCGGTCCATCGCACGCTCGCGTCGGCCAGCTCGATCGTGACCACCCTCGCCGATCACGAGCACGATCCCGCATGAACGATTCGTCGCCGAACCCGTCGCTCGACGACCTGGTCGCCGAATTGCAGCGCGCCTGGGCGTTCACCGATGCGCTCTGGCTCGACCTGACCGACGACGAGATCCGCTGGCGTCCGAACGAGAACTCCAGCGCCATCGGTTGGCACCTCGGGCATCAGGCAGCTGTGGCGCACTTCATGGTGCGCAATCTGCTCGCCGCCGAGCCGAGCCCCGATCCCGCACTCGATGCACTCATGGACAGCGCCACACCGGAACCCGACCGCGGGGACCTTCCCGATCGGGGGCGTCTCGCCGACTATCGCGCCGCTGTGTCCGAGCGGGTGATGGCCCGCGTCGATGCGATCCGTGCGGGTGACGTGGGTGCGCCCGACCAGTTGTCGGTGGTGGCCGGCGGGCTCGTGCGAGCGCTCGTGAACCACGAGTACCAGCACGACCAGTGGATCGGCGAGGTCCGAGCGGGTGAGCTCGGACATCGCCCTGCCACCGCGGACGATGTCGCCGTTGCTCTGCGTGCTCGACGGGTACCCGGTCCTTCGACCCTGAATTCACACGATCGTCAGGTCGTGGCGTCGGCGGGTTGCACGCGTGCGAGCGACCCGTCGCGCCGGCGTATGAGCGCAGCGGTGAGCTCGGCGCTCATGATCGTGGCGATCGCCAGGAGGCTCAGCCAGGTGACGATGCCGAGCACGAGCGCGAACTGGCCGTACGTGTCGCTCGCGTTCGAGCTGATCTGCACCACGATCCTCGTGCCGAACTGCTGGAGCAGGGTGGCGGCGATGCCGGCGGTCACCGCGCCGGGCCGCACGTCGCGCCATGTCGGTGTCGCCGCGGTCAGGTAGCGGAACATGACCGCGACGATCGCCACGTTGATCGCCACGTTGCCGACCGACAGCAACACGCGGCCTCCGAGCGGCAGATCTGCCTCGCTGACGATCGGTGCTCAACGCCAGACCGGCGATCTGGGCCCCGCCGATCAACACCAGCCCGAGCAGCGCCTTGCCGCGCTGCTCGGGCATGGCGTCACGGTGATCGACCTCGACTTCCCATACGTCGTCGAGGCCGCGCTGGAGTGCGACGAAGGCCTTCGTCGCACTCCACAGCGCGGCTGCGAGCCCGAGGACCAGCACCCACACGCTGCCATTGAGCGATGCCGGATCGGCCTTCAACTCCGCTCCCAGCACCGGGATGTCGTCGAGGGCGCCGTCGATGATCCGTTGCTGCAGCTCCTTGTTGTCCTTCAGGACGAGGCCGAGGATCGTCGTGGCCGCCAGCAGGAGCGGGAAGATCGACAGGAAGCCGAAGAAGGCCACCACCGATGCGTTGCGTCCGGAGATGTGACGTCGCCAGCCGTCGAGCGTGTCGATGCCCACCTCGATCGCGGGGTGCTTCGCTCGCAGATCCATCATCCGTTCACCGGTGGTCCACGCCATGACCTACATCCTCCCCGAATCGGCCAGATTCCAGTCGATCGGCTCGCGGCCCGACCGCAACGAGCGCCGCGTTGGCGCGGCTGAACGGCTTGCTGCCGAAGAAGCCGTTGTGGGCCGACAGGGGCGATGGGTGCGCCGACTCGATCACGATGTGCCGGTTGGTGTCGATCAACGAGCGTTTCCGTCGAGCCGAGTTCCCCCACAGGATGAACACCACGGGTTCGGGCTTGCCGTCGACGACCTCGATGATGTGATCGGTGAACGTCTCCCAACCGTGCTTCTGGTGCGAGGCGGCTTCGCCGGCGCGAACGGTCAGGGTCGTGTTGAGCAGGAGCACGCCGTGACGTGCCCATGCCTCCAGGTTTCCGTGGTCGGGGATCGGCAGCCCGAGATCGTCGTGGAGTTCCTTGTGGATGTTCATCAGCGACGGCGGAATGCGCACGCCTGGTCGCACCGAGAAGCACAGACCGTGCGCCTGCTGTGGCCCGTGGTACGGGTCCTGGCCCAGGATGACCACCCGCGTCTCGGCGTACGGCGTCAGGTGCAACGCGGCGAACACGTCGTGCGGTGGTGGGTACACGGCGTGGCGTCGTCGTTCGTCGGCGACGAACGATTGCAGCTCGCTCCAGTAGGGCTCCTCGAACTGATCTCGCAGCAACGGGTTCCAGTCGGTCTTCGGCATCGACGTACCTGCCTAGCATGAAGGTTGTGTTCGATCATCTCGAACGAGCTCGGCTCGCCACGCTGCCCACTCCGCTCGAAGCGGGTCCAACCCTCGACGGCGGATCTCACCTCTGGGTGAAACGCGACGACCTGACCGGGCTCGGCGGTGGTGGCAACAAGGCCCGCAAACTCGAGTTCCTCTGCGGTGAGGCACTCCACACGGGAGCGCGGGCACTGGTGACCGTCGGTGCTGCGCAGTCGAACCACTGCCGGATGACCGCTGCTGCGGGTGCCCGGCTCGGGCTCGAAGTGCATCTCGTACTGTCCGGCGACCGTCCCGACGAGGTCACGGGCAACCAGCTGTTGTCGATGCTGTTCGGCGCCCAGCTGCACTTCACCGGCGCCGAGGAGAGCCACTGGGGCGAGCTGGAGATGGCCCGCGAATCGTTGACCGAGCAGCTCGCCGACGACGGCCTGGCACCGTACGCGATCCCGATCGGAGGCAGCACCGCCGTCGGCGCGCTCGGGTACGCGGCCGCGTTCATCGAGTTGCTCGATCAGTTCGAGGCGGCTGGTGTCGCACCCGGCCACGTCGTGTTCACCTCGTCGAGCGGCGGCACCCATGCCGGCCTGCTCGCTGGTCGGGCAGCAGCTGCGCACGGCGGCCGATGGGTTCCCGACGTGATCGCCATCGGCGTGGCCAAAGGCGTCAACATTGGCCGTCCCGACATTGCGGAGCTCGCCAACCACACGCTCACCCTGATGGGTTCGACGGCGATCGTCGCCCATGAGGACGTCGAGGTCGACACACGGTGGATCGGCGAGGACTACGCGATCCCGACGGCCGACGGTGACGCCGCGATCCGATGGGCGGCGCACCGCGGCGGGTGGCTGCTCGACCGCACGTATTCGGGCAAGGGATGTTCGGGGTTGCTCGGTTTGGCCGGCGAGGGTCGATTCGACAGCGACGTCGTCTTCATCCATACCGGGGGCTGGCCGGCGCTGTTCGCGGCGAACGGTGTGCCGCCGGAGCCGAGTGGCGCCGACCGGTAGCGTTGCCGACATGAGCAACGAGATCCTCGACGTCGATCTGCTGGCGTTCGAATCGACGACGGGTCCGCGGCGCCGCGCCGTGGTCGACGGCGTGCGCCGAAGCCTCGAAACGGGATTCGTCTACACCAGCCACGACCTGTCCGAAGACCTGCTCGACACCACGTATGCCATGTTGCGGACGTTCTTCGAGTTGTCCGCGAGCGACAAGCAGCGCTTCGTTGCTCCCGGCGCGCACGGCCAGACCGGATACACCGGCCTGCTCGTGGAGACTGCCGCATCGAGCGACAAACCCGACTGGAAGGAGATGCTGAACTGGTCGACACCGATCGCAGCCGGGCATCCGCTCAAGCGAAAGTTCTCGACGGCCTATCCCGACCAGCTCCTTCCCGAGGACGCGGTGCCGGGCATCACCGAGGTGCTCTACCGTTTCCACGGGTCGATCGCCGACTTGCAGCGCCGTTTCCTGCGTGTCATCGCGGAGGGCATCGGTTGCCACGAGACGTTCTTCGACGACATGGTCGCCGACGGCCCGACCCTGACCCGGGCGATCCGCTACCCGGCGATGTCCGATCTGGGTGAGGACGGCCACGTGTGGGCCGCCGAGCACGGCGACATCAACCTGATCACCGCCCTGCCGCGTGCCACGGCACCCGGGTTGCAGGTGAAGGTCGACGACGGTTGGGTCGATGCGACCCCACCCGACAATGCCGTGATCATCAACACGGGCATCATGCTCGAACGGCTCACCAACGGCGTGATCCCGATCGGTTGGCACCGCGTTGTCGCCGATCCTGCCTACGAAGGTGAGCGCTACAGCGTCGTGCAGTTCTGCCATCCACGGCCATGGACGATCCTGTCGCCCGTGCCGTCGTGCTGTACCGACGAGAACCCTCAACGGTTCGCGGCGATCAGCGCCGCAGACGCGCTCGACGAGGTGCTCTACGAGATCAATCTCGTCGAGACCGCTCGCCGCGTCGGCTGACGTTCACGGACGCACGAGGAGCATCAACGACGGATCGCTGTCGCGCTGCTGTGCGAGTTCGATCCAGATCGGTGTCGCCAGATCGAGTGGTTCGGCCCACGACGGTGGCACCTGGGGCGATCCGCCGGCACCGGGCCCGTACGGCAGCTCGGGGGCCCAGCCGCAACTCTCGCTCGGGTAGATCATCGCCGCCCAGCCGGCCGCGGTCACCTGCCCCGTCGAGGTGATGATCCACTCGGAGTCGATGTCACGGTTGTCGTCGGTGGTCTCGGTCGTGACCGCGTCGTGGAGTTCGCCCGTGGGCACGCCCGACCACGGGCCGATACCGACCGAGCAGACCTGGCGGAACAACGAGTCGATGACGGGCCCGTAGGCGTCGACCGGTGTCCCGTCGAGATCCTCGATCGTGAGGCGGATGTGCGGGGCGACCGAGTCGGCTGCGATGGCGACCGTGGCATCGGTGGGCACGTCGGATCGGATGCCGAGCGGGAGCGGGCTCGAGTCACCCATGAAGCCGAGGATCTGCCCGGCCCTGACCCCGGTTCCGACCTTGGCCAGCGCCGAGAGTCGCAGGTGTGGCGGCGCCGCCCCGTCGTCGGTCCCCGGATTGTCGTCGTTGAACCCGGCGAGCCTGTAGCTGCGTCCGTTGTCGTCGGTGACCGTGACCGAGATGGTGTCGCCCAGCTCGTCGTGGACATCGGTGACCACCCCGTCGACCACCGAGAGCACGGGTTGCAGCTTCACGCCGAACACGATGCCCGGCGCCTCTTCGGCGCACAGACCGGCCGCTTCGATCTCCTGCGGTGTGGCACCGGCGCCTGCTCCGGCGTTCTGGGCGATGTCCTGTGCGTCGCCGCAATCCGGTGCCGCCAGTCGCGTCGGGCCGATCACGGGGAACACGATCGAGGCCTTGCGTTCGATGGCCGGTGCGTCCGGATCGATCGGTTGCTTCTCGGGAAGCGTCGGTGGGATACCCAGGCGACCCAGGGCCTGGTAGAGCGTGAGCTGTTGGGGGATGGGTTGGCCGGACAGGAATGCCCAGACCCCGAGCCAGCGCTGCTGGTACTCGCGCACGGTGAGGACGTTGCCGGCCGAGGGCACGGGAACGATGTCCATCAACGTGACATCACGCGATGCGCGCGGGTAGTACCACATGACCGGAATCATGGAGACGTCGTTGTTCCACTGGGCGAGAAAGCGCTCGACGTCGAGTGCCGCGCGCTCGTCCTGGATCTCTGCCGGAGCGAGGTAGGCATGTGAGTATCCGCCGTAGCCGTTCCACGTCGAGGCGATGAACTGATACGCGCCCGAGGCTCCGCCCCTGTTCGGTGGGGCGTCGTAGTTGCCGCGTGATTCGACGTAGCGGATCGTCGCCAGGATGTTCGCGATCTGGCTCGGGAGTACCTGCACGTCGAGCGGCGCGGGAGGAGGCACCGTCGTCTCAGGCGCCGTGATGGCCGGCGCGGTCGTCGTGGTCTCGGCCGGCGCCACGGTCGTCGGTGTGACGGTCGTCGGGGCGATGGTGGTCGGAGCGGTCGTGGTCGGCGCCGAGGTCTCCGGCGCGACTGTCGTCGGGGCCGGCTCGCTGGTCGTGGTGACCGGTGTCGTGGTGACGGGTGGCGCGGCGGGGCTCGTCGGTTCGTCGACGGCGAGAGCCGGCACCGACATCGACACGATCGTGATCGCAGCGACGGCCGCAACGACGGGAGCGCCCCATCGACGCGAACGGACGGCGGCCGCGTCGTTCATCGGGATCGGTGCGTTCGGTGTCATGGCAAGGACGTCGTTCGGTGTGCTGGTCGGTCGGACGGCAGTGTCTGTATCGGCACGGTGAGCGGCCGGCTGGACCAGGTTCTCGCCGCCCGATGAGACCGTAGCCGTCCGATGTGCGAGCCGGCCTCCAGCTACGGTTCGCCCCGTCATGTCCGATGTCACACCGATCGAGCCGGTCGCTGCCGATCCGCCGCGTCCCACCGATGTGATTCTGGCCGTCGATGTCGGCGCTCACAGCTTCCAGGCGGGCCTGGTGACGGCGAGAGGTGTCCTCATCGACCGACGATCGGCGCCGATCGAAACCAACGTCGGGCCGGAGTCCAACTACACCACGCTCGCCGGAGTCGTCACGGACCTCGTCGCGCAGGTGCCCCACCGCCACCACGCACGAATCGTCGGTGTCGGCGTCAGCAGCGGTGGCCTCGTCACCCGTCGCCTCGACCTGGTGACGCCGATCAGCGTTCCGTCGTGGCGTGACTTCCCCTTGCGAAGTCGGCTGGAGGAACTGACGGGACTCGCCGTGCACGGTGACCTCGACGCCAAGGCGTTGGCACTCGCCGAGGGCTGGCTCGGCGCCGCGCAGGGCCATCCGAACTTCCTCGCGGTGACCGTGTCGGGTGGCATCTCCGGCGCGGTCGTGCTCGACGGCGATCTGCTCGACGGCGAGTCTGGCCATGCGGGCCACATCGGCCACGTCATCGTCGAGCCGGGCGGACGCCGATGCCACTGCGGTACCCAGGGCTGCCTCGACGCTGAGGCCTCAGGCATGGCGATCGACGCGATCACCGGACGTCCGGCGACCGAACCGTCCTTCCAGATCATGCAACGGGCCGGCGAAGTCGTCGGGCGGGCAGCGGCCGTGATGTGCAATGCGTTCGATCTCTCGCTCGTCGTCGTGGGAGGCAGCGTCGCTCTGGGATTCGGCTCGACGTTCTTCCACGCTGCACAGGTCGCTCTCGACGACGGGGCGAGGCTGGTGTACAGCCGGGGGGCACGGATCACGCCCACCCGCCTCGGCGAGCAGGGTCCGCTCATCGGCGCCGGAGCGGTCGGCTGGCGGGGCCTGCGTCGTGCCGCCCGATCAGCGCGGTGAGGCCTCACCCGCCGATCGTGCGATACACCCGCTCGGCCGGTCCTCTGCCGTATCGACGTTGCCACGCCACCGCGATGGCGATCCCGACGATCCAGAATCCGAGGGCGAATGCCAACGCGACCTCGACGCCCGCCGGCTCGATCCATCCGAGCCAGTCGACGACCAGATTGAAGACCAGTACGTGCGCGATGTACAGCGACAGGGTCATCTGTCCGGCACGTCGCAGCGGGTCGGTGGCGACCGGGAAGCGAGTGGCGAGCCAGTCGACCGTGGCATACGCGACCAGTGCCGTGCCGAGCGCGCTGGCCGTGTAGACCACACCGCGGTCGTAGGGGTTGATCGAGAAGGCGACGTCCTCGAACGTCGTCGATGCCTGGCGTGACACCAGCCATCCGAGCCCGACGAGGCCCAGGCCGGTTGCGATCGCCGCGGATCGCCACCATGTCGTGGCCAGCACCCGACCGAGCACCATGCCGGCACAGAGGAAGGCGAGCCACGGCAGCAACGGATGGGTGCCGTTGACGAAGACGCCGAACACGTGGTCGCGCAGCGAGCCCTCGTCCGGGTCGGTCAACCACGCCGTGCTGAAGCCTTCACGCGCCTGCTCGTGCTGCCAGAGTCGGATGAGTGATCCGCTGATCGCTGCACCGAACCCGACGAGGATCAGCCAACGACTCCGCCAGGTGAACATGGCGGCGGCGAGGACGAACATCGCGCCGTAGTAGGGCAGGATCGTGCCGGGCCAGATCTCGTCGAGCAGCAGTCCGGTGACGTACAGCAGCAACCCTCGGCGGACCAGCCGCAGGCGCATCGAGCGCACTCGGTCACGTGCCACAGCGGATTCGGCGTCGTCGGCAGCGAGCCGGAGGCCCCCGACACTTCGAGCGGTCATCAGCGTCACGCCGACACCTGCCACGAGCACGAATGTTGCCGCGAATCGAGTCGACAACGGTCCGTTCCACGGATCGAACAGCTCCTCGATCCAGCCGGTGCTCACGCGGCGAGTCACTGCGCAGGATCAGGTAGCCGTGGTAGTTCATGACCACCACGCCGATCAGGGCGACGGCCCTGACGACATCGGGTCCCGACAACCGTTCGGCCCGCCGGGTGGTGGCCGCCGTCGTCGCTGGCGCGTTCACTGCCAGACGTACTCGTCGACCAGCGTCGTCGTGAGCGGACGTTGGAGGTCCGTTCGGTCGCCGATGGCGGGGACGGGATCGCCGAGCGGAACGAATGCCATCGAGGTGTGCATGTGCGGTGGCTCGTGCAGTTCGAGGCGGCGTCGTTCGAAGTGGAACGGGCTGCGGCCGTCGGCCAGTGGTGCGACACCGTTGGCGGTTCCGGCTCCGATCATCACGAGGTGACCGTCGCCGCGGACGGGCTCCTGGCGGTACCCCGCCGGCTCGCCCGCCGCCACCGATCGCACGTCGAGCACGTCGGCGTCGAGATGCAGGAACGACTTGTCGCCGTGCCACAGACCGGTGCCGAGCCGCAGCCGGTAGGAGTGGGTCGTCGGAAGCGTCGCGTACATGACGGGATCGAGATGGCTGACCCAGACAGCGACAGCGGGATCGAGCCCGTCGATCGACTCGGTGATGTCGCGGAGGTGGTCGGCGGCAGACCCGGCGAGCGGAGGATGGATGCTGACGCCGACCACGTCGAGCCCCGTTCGGCGAGCGTCGTCGAGCAGTTCGGGACCGCGGCCGTAGCGGTGCATCGACGAGGCGAGCTTGACGATCACCCGGCCCGACCAGTCCGAGAGTGTTTCGAGGTGAGCGCGGTTGCCGACGGTGAGCACGGGCGACGTCGACGGAGGGGGAGTGAGGGTGGGGGTGAGGACGACGACGTTGAGGCCGTCCGGGAGTCCGTCGAGTTCGTGGACGGTGCCGACGGCGACGGTGTCGGTGAATTCCGAGGCGATCCGGGCCAGCTCGACGCGGCCGAAGCCGTAGCCGTTGCCCTTCACGACCGGAACGAGACCGTCGATCCGGTTGACGACGCTCGCCACGTGACTGCGCCACAGCGCCGTGCGGATGGTCAACCTGATCGTCACCGCCACGACGGTAGTGGCGCTTCGAGCCCACACCGAGATTCGTGTGAGCGACAACGTCGGAGATGGTGATCGTTGCTCACCCAAACGCAGCGCCAAGCATTTGTGTGAGCGACAACGTCGGAGATGGTGATCGGCGCTCACGCAAACAGGGGATTCGGAGTGTCGTCGGGTCCGCCGGATTGATTCCCGACTGTGTTGATCATATTTATCAGCGATAGCCTCCGAGCCGTGAATCTGAGCCGGCTGTTCCAGTTTCCCGACCCCGTCAACGAGACCTCCGCGCGCATCGTGGCGGCCGGCGTCGTGACGATGGCGCTGGCGTTTCTGATCCTGCGCGAGGGGTGGGTGTTGATCCCGCTGAGCTACGGGTTTCTCGCGCGGGTCGCCACCGGACCGACCCTGTCGCCGCTCGGCCAGTTCGCCACCCGATTCGCCACACCTCGTGTCGAGGCCCGCGCCGGGATCCACTCCCGTCAGGTTCCGGGGCCGCCGAAGCGTTTCGCCCAGGCGATCGGCCTGGGATTCACCGCGCTGGCCTCGGTCGCCTGGCTGCTCGATGCCCCAGCGGTCAGTTGGGTGCTGATCGCGATGCTCGCCGTGGCCGCCACGCTCGAAGCGGCGTTCGCCATCTGCCTCGGCTGCATCGTCTACAGCGCGATCTGGGGGTGTGCCGACTGCAACGACATCAGCGCACGTCTCCGTCAGGCGCTCGTCGAGGCCCGTCAGGAAGTCGACGATGTCGACGGGGCCACTGCTGACGTCGTGTCGGTCACGTCGGCTGACGCCCCGGCCATGCGCTGACGCGCGGGACGATGGGGCTCCACGTGTGGTGGCGCAGCATGCCGCGCCACAGGCCCCAGCCGTAGGCCACGTCGGTCGGTGCCGCCCGGACGTCGGCCACCACCGATGCCACTGCGACCCAGCGCACTCGTCGTGAGACGAGCGAGCCGACCAGAACGATCGGCCACCACGCCCGCCGCACCGCCGCGGCGATCTGGCGGGCGGCCAGCAGGTGCCCGCGCATGGCGAGTCCGAACGACGCGGCGTTCGGCACGTCGGGCAGTTTGCGGACGAGGGCCAACGAGCTCCCGATGGCCGTGGCGCCACCGACCACCGGATGGCCGCCGACGATCGCCGCCCACACGAACGCGGTCCACCCGTTGAACCGCAACGGTGCGAGCGCCCCCGGATGTCGCAGGGCCAACGGAGCCGCGGAGGTGCCGTAGCCCGCGTGCTGCTGCAGGCGGGCGCCGAACGTGGCTCGGGGCGCGTGCCGGACTGCGCCGGCGGGTTCGTATCGACATCGCCACCCCGCCTCGTCGAGACGCCACACGAAGTCGACGTCCTCTCCGAACCGCAGTGTCGGATCGAAGCCGCCGACCGCGTCGAAGGCGGCGACCCGAACGACCAGCGCAGCGCCCGGCACGTAGCTGACCCGTGTGCCGGAGCGGATGCGGGCGGGTTCGTCGCCGAGGTCGAGCGGCGATCCGTGTTCGCCGGTGACCCTGGGGGCGACCAGGCCGACCTTGGGGTCGTCGAAGTGGGCGAGCAACGGCTCGAGCCATCCCTCGGGCGCCTCGACGTCGCCGTCGAGGAACACCACCAGTTCGGTGTCGATGAACGGTCGTGCTGCATTTCGAGCGGCCGCAGGGCCACCGGTGATCGGGAGGCGATGAGTGGCGCCGGCGAGTGGTGGCATCGAGCCGTCGTCGATCGTGATGCGGCCGTCGTCGGGTGCCCGGCTCGTGGCGTCGGTTCGCAACTGTGGGGTTGCGATCGTGACGTCGTCGAGGCCGAGTCTCGGTGGCGGGGCGGGATGGATCGCACCGGCATCGAGCAGACGGTCGACGAGCACCGAGTCGTCGACCTCGTCACCGTGCTCCAGCCGGTCGAGCACCCTGGCACCCGCAGCGGTCGTGCGGAACAGGCGCAGCGGCGACCCGGCGACGACGATGCCGGTGAATCGCTGCCACGAACTGTCGAGTCGATACCGCACGGTGTCGATCAGGTGTCCGACACCGATTCGGACACGAGGTCGATCGGGCGCCACCGCTCGATCCGATGGACGAGGTCGTCGACGAACGCGGTGATGAACCTCTCGCCCTCGCGCCCTGAGGCTCCGTCCGGATCGCCGAGCACACCGTTGGCACTGACGGCTCGCACCCCGCGCGTGCGCAGTTCGTCGAGCGACGCGTCGGCGCCGGCGACGGCGAGTTCGAGGCGCACCAGTCCGGGGTCGATCGCCAGCATCATCGACGTCTCGATTCGCCCGGCGTGGAGGTCGGCCGGACCCCCGTCGAGGCGACGCGGCCACGACGGCCACCACCCCAGCGCCGTGCGCCCCTCGGCGGTGAGCGTTGCCACCGCGTCGCTGATGGCCCGGTGGTTGCCGCCGTGGCCGTTGACGAGCACCACACCGGCGGCCCAGTCGGCGCTGCGCGCCAACTCCACGACGAGGGCCGTCGTGGTCTCGGTTCCGATCGACAGCGTGCCGGGGAAGTCGGCGTGCTCGCCCGATGCACTGACCGAGATCGTCGGGCCGATCATCAGACCATCGGTGCGATGCACCGCCCGCCCGGCGATCTCCTCGGCGATCAACGTGTCGGTGGCCAGCGGAAGATGGGGCCCGTGCTGTTCGGTCGAACCGATCGGGATCAGCAGGATCGGTGCGAGCGTGCCGTCGTCGGACCGCCGACCGACCGTCGTGGCCCGGTCGATCTCGTACCACGTGGCGTCACCGAGGCGCATGGGTGCGTCAGCCGGGAACAGGGGTGTCGTAGCCCCACTCGTCGAGTTGGTCGAGAATTCGGCGCGCGGCCGCCGGGGGGTCGAGCGTCACCGTCTCCGCGTGACCGTCGTGGCCGCCGATGTCGAGGATCGCCCTGACACGCGAGAGCGAGTCGCCCGCCGGAGCGCGCAGCGTTCGGGCCCGCGGACGGTACGGATGCACTTCGGCCTCGGCCGGCCGACCGTGCGGGCCGGCCACCGACGTGATCGGTGTGCCACGCGATGCGAGCGACGCGGCGAGCGACGCCCTCCGCAGCCTCGCGACCGATCCCTCGACCGAGAGCACGGCGGGCAGCGACACGTCGAGCACTTCGCGACGGCCACCGTCGAGCCGGCGCACCACCCGCAGCGGCAAGGCGGTCGCCGTCGACATGTCGATCCCGACAAGACCCAGAGCCTGGGCCGCGCCGAGTTCGGCTGCGAGGAACGCAGGGACCGAACCCGTGCCCCGGTCGATCGAGTAGTCGCCGCACAGCACCAGGTCAGCGCCATGGAGGTGATCGGCGATCGCCCCGGCCACCGTGCGCCCGTCGAGTTCGGGCGAGGCGTCGATCCGCGTCGCGGAGTTCGCTCCGGCAGCGAGCGCGGCGCGCAGCACGTCGTCGGCCTCCGGTGGTCCGAGACAGATCACCTGCACGTCGGAATCGGCGACCGCGTCACGCACCGACAGCGCCACCTCGAGCGCGGCCTCGTCGGCGGCGGACACTCCGGCCCAGCGTTCGTCGGCGTCGTGTTCGCGGTCGAGCGACACCCACTTCCAGCAGACGGTGATCCTCACGACATCGCCATCCGTCGCCGTGTGCTCACGTTCGCTTGAAGACGACCCCGTGGCCGCCTTCGGGGTAGGACCACGTGATCGCACCCTCCTTGTTGCACAGCAGATAACACGTGCCGCACTCGAAGCACTGCTCGTAGTTGAACAGGATGCCGCCGTCGCTCGTGGGCACGAACAGGTTGGCGGGGCAGGCCACGACACATTCACGCGTCGAGCAGTCGGCGCAGATCGTGTCGTCGACGGTGATGTGGGCGCGCTCGTGGATGTCGAAGCGCGTCGAGCCGATGAGATCCTCGAACGACAGCTCGGGCCAACGCTCGCCCGTGTTCGACGGCGGCGTGCTCACCCGAAGGTCCTCATGCCGTCGCGGGCGTCACGGGCCAGATCGCGCAGCTTCACACCGGCGCGCTTGCGCTCCTCGTTCAGGATGCGGCGCAACCCGGGTTTGGGTGCGGGGTTGTCGACGCGGAACATCCGCTCCACCGTATTGGCGATCATGTCGGGGTAGAGGTGCTGGACGCGATCGGCGAGCACGAGTGCCGGCGCTCGGCGCAGCTTGCGGTGGTCGCGCAGGACGAACGTGTCGTTCAGTCGGCGTTCGTAGCCGGCCAGGCCGGTGGCGCTGGTGTCGTTCGCCGCGAGGGCCTCGGCAGCCGCCTCGCCCGCATACATCCCGCTGGCCATCGCGAAGTTGACCCCCTCGAGCCAGATGCCCGCGGCCAGACACATGGCGGCGGCGTCGCCGGCCACGAGCATTCCGTCGCCGGTCATCTTCGGCATCATCGAGAGACCCGCCTCGGGAATGACGTGCGCCGAGTACTCCTTGATCTCGCCGCCCTCGACGAGTGGAGCGATCGCCGGGTGCGCCTTGAGGTTGGCGATGATCTGTTCGGGCCGCAGCTTCTGGGCACCGAGCTTCGGCAGTTTGAGGACGACACCGACCGAGAGCGTGTCGAGGTTCGTGTAGATGAACCCTCCGCCGTTGACTCCCGAGGTCCCACCGAGGATCTCGATGTCGACGCCGTCGCGGTCGCGAACGGCGAAGCGCTCGTCGATGACGTCCTTGGGGAGGGCGATCGTCTCTTTGACGCCGACGGTGTAGTTGGAGGCGTCGACCTCGCCGTAGAGCCCGGCCTCCTTCGCAAGGAAGCTGTTCACGCCGTCGCAGGCAATGACCACACGGGCGTGAAGGTCTCCATCGGGGCGGTCGGTCGTGACGCCGATCACCGTGGCCGCGGCTGTCACGCAGCAGGCCGGTCGCCGTGGTGGAACAGACGAGCAGGGCGCCGTCGGCTTCGGCCTTCCCGGCGAGCCAGTGGTCCCAGTCGGGCCGGTAGGCAGTGGCGCCGTTGTACGGGGGTGCGCCCCATTTCGTCGAGCGGAAGTCGACGGTGAGCGCCTGGGTCTCGGTCAGCACCATCGTGGAACGGCGCGTGACCCATCGCTGGATCGGTGCCTCGAGCCACCACTCGGGATGCAGTTGGTCGAGGATGCGGGGGTACACGACGCCGCCGTACATGTTCTTCGAGCCGGGGAAGCTGCCGCGTTCGAGCAGGATCACCGAGTAGCCCTGGCGGGCGAGGACCGTTGCGGCAGCAGATCCCGCCGGTCCCGCACCGACCACGATCGCGTCGGCAGCCATGGCGTCAGCCACGAGCGGCCTCGCTCGTCCGGTCGGTCGGCGTCTCGTTCGAGTCGATCAGGCGGAGCAGTTCGTCGAGCGTCTCGTTGGCGTCGGCGACGATCGCCAGGTCGGACATCGCCATCATCGGGCAGTGCGAGTCGGTGTTGACGCTGATGATGTGGTCGGGGTGTCCGAGTCCGCTCGTGTGTTGCACTGCTCCGCTCACGCCGAACGCGAGGTAGAGCACGGGGTCGACGACGACACCCGTGGTGCCGATCTGGCGATCGTGGTGGACCCACGACCGGTCGGTGATGACACGGGTCGCACCCATCACCCCGCCGATCGAGGCCGCGAACCGGTCGAGCTGCTCGAAACGTGCTGCGCTCTCGAGGCCGGCGCCGCCACCGACGATCCGTCGGGCCTCGGTGAGGTCCATCGTCTGCACGTCGGGGGGAGCACCTCGACCACGTGCGCATCGAGCGTGGCCGGAGTGTCGCCGGGAAGGTCGATGTGTTCGACCGTCGCGGGTCCTTCGAACGTGACGGGACCGCGTGCCTCGATCTGCAGGGTGGCGACGAACGGTCCGGTCGGTCGCTGCTCGTGGAGTTCGAGGCCACCTCGGCGGGCGACTCGAACACGGTGGGCGGAGACCTCGGTGGCGCCGGCGAGCAGCGGCCGATCGAGGGCGAGCGCGAGGTGCGGTGCCAGGTCGCGGCCGTCGGGTGCGTGGGGGAGCACGACGATGTCGGTGTCGACGCCTTGCTCGGCGAGTTGGCGGATGATCGGTGCGAGCGCGGCGGTCCAGCGGGCGGGCTCGACCGCGCCGAGCTCGACGAGCAGTGCGGTGGTCGCCAACCCGTCGAATTCGATGTCGCCGGTTCCGCTGCCCGCGACGAGAGCGTGTCCGTCGCATTCGCTGATCGTCTCGGCGGCACCAGCGGGGAGCACCCCGTCACGTACCGGGATCAGCGCAATCATTCGCCCAGCGTACGGTCGTGTTCCTCGCTGTGCGTAATCACCGGGGTGCGTCGACGGTCGCGGATCCACCGGATGATCTCGATCATCGCAGTGATCCCGAGGGCCGTGCCGAAGGCCAGCCAGAACGCGATGGCGTGGTCGTCCTCGAAGGCCTGACCGAAGAGGTAGCCGAGCCCGGCGGCGTAGGTCGCCCAGATGACCGCGGCCACCGCGACCCAGGTGGCGAACCAGCGGCGCGGCTGACGGGTCAGCCCGGACGACACGGTCAGCACCGTGCGACCTCCGGGGATGAACCGTGCGGTGATCAGGAGCGGACCGCCGCGCTTGCGGATCTGGCGGCCGGCCTGGTCGAGCCGTTCGGAGCGGTTCGGTTTGCGGGCGGCCCATGCCTGGACCCTCGGTTCGAAGCGATTGCCGATCGTGTAGGCGAGGTTGTCGCCGAGGAAGGCGCCGAGTGCCCCGGCGAGGATCACGAGCGCGAGCGTCTGATTGCCGGCGCCGGCAGCCACCCCGCCGGCGATCACGGTGGTCTCGCCCGGCACGATCGGAATCACCGAGTCGAGGAGTGCGACCGCGAAGATGATCAGCAGGAACCACCAGTTCGACGAGAACTCGTCGAGCCAGTCCGTGACGTCGGTGATGATGTTCGCGACGATCACGGCCATGGCGCCCCGACGCTATCCAGCACTTGATCCTCGGCCGATCGTCAGGCTCCGACGGTGACGCGGATGCGGGCGTGCTCGGCATCGGCCGACGAGGCGATCACGATGTCGTAGTCGCCGGGTTCGACGATCCACGCCCCGGTCGCGGTGTCCCAGTGGTGGAAGGCGTCGGGGCCGAACTCGAGCACCGACTCCGACGTGGTGCCCGCGGTGACGACCGACTTGGCCCACGCCTTGAGTTCCTTCGGGGGACGTTTCGCGCTCGATGCAATCGGCGCGACATAGCCCTGCACGACGACCGTTGCGTCGCGAGCGGCGCCGGCGGTGACCGGCACGGTGACGGTGACGGACCCGTCGACGCCGATCGTGGTCGCCGACGCCGTCGGCTCGCCCCAGTCGGCGCGGCCGTAGCTGAGGCCGTGCCCGAACGCGAACCGCGGCGCCACGTCGCGGGCGTCGTACCCGCGGTAGCCCATGAAGAGGCCCTCGCCGTAGCGCTGCGTGCCCGCGCCGGTGCTGTCGTGGTCCGGGCGGTGATGCAGGTACGCAGGGTGGTCGGCGAGCCGCTTGGGGAACGTGGTCGGCAGGCGCCCGCCCGGATCGGCATCACCGAACAACACGTCGACGAGACCCTCGGCCTGCTCCTGGCCGGCGAAGAACGAGGTGAGCACGGCGGGGGCGGCGTTCGGGTCGTCGTCGGCCGCCCAGTCCATCGTGACCGGCGAGCCCGCATTCACGATCACGGCGGTGCGCGGGTTCGCCGCGACCACCCGGCGAACGAGCTCGTCCTGGCGGCCGGGGAGGTCCATCGTCGTGCGGTCGTGACCCTCGGTCTCCCACTCGTCGTTCGTGCCGACCATGACGACGGCGATGTCAGCGGCCGCTGCGGCGGCGACGGCTCGGTCCATGAGGTCGGCGGGCTCCGGGGAGCGCACGCCGACTCGGATCGCCGCGAAGCCGTTGCCGGCCGCCGTCGACCACTTGACCGCGAGCGGGAACGGGGACGCCGGCCCAGCAGTCGATCGTCTCGGTGACCTCGATGCTGCCGTACCCGAAGAACTCCTCACCACGGGGAAGTTGCATGTCGGGATCGTCGACGAGGGTCGTCATGCCGTCGCCGGCGTCGACGGCCAGCGACACCGGGCCGGTGGTGACGACGCCGATCGTGTGGGGACCGTCGACGTCGGGAACGAACGCGCCGTCGATGCGGGCCGAGAAGCCGCGAGGGTCGATACCTGCCGGTGTGGAACCGAAGAACCGCACGAGTGAGGTCGACGACGTCTCCTCGGCGGCGACCTCACCGTCCCAGTCGGTGCCGTTCACGTACGAGACGCGCAGGCCGGGCCCGCCGTCAGGGCGCACCAGTTGCCCCTTGCGGACGACCGGTGTCAATCGATCGATGCGCACGCCGGGTTCGTAGACGATCGTCGCGTCGGCAGCGGTGCCGGGGCCGAACCGCTGGGTGATGGCGCTGAGCAGTGTGCGATGGCGGAACGGGGTGAGGCTGGCCGATCCACCGCCCATGCACCGATCGATCGATGCGTTGGGTCCGATGATCGCGATCGAGCGGATCGTCGCGGCGTCGAACGGGAGGACCGTCGATCCGTCGACCGGGTCGTTGCGCAGCAGGACGGTGCCGCCGATCGCCGCGCGTCGGGTGAGCGCCCGCTCGGCCGGATCGTCGACGGACTGCTCCGGATCGTCGGCCGATCGTTCGTCGGCCTTGGTGCGGTTGGCGAGCAGGAGGAGATCGCGCACGAGTCGGTCGACCTGGGCCTCGTCGACGTCGCCACGCTCGACTGCGGCGGCCAGCTTGTTGCCGTAGATGCGCACCGGTCCGGGCATCTCCAGGCTCAGCCCGGCGTTCGCCGCGCCTGCGGCGTCGTGCACGCCGTACCAGTCGGAGACGACGAAGCCGTCGAAGCCCCATTCGTCGCGCAAGATCTCGGTCAGGAGGCGTCGGTTGTGCGCGCAGAACTCGCCGTCGAGGCGGTTGTAGGCGCTCATGATCCCCCAGGCGTCGGCCTCGTTCACGGTGCGTTCGAACGGTCGCAGGTAGAGCTCGCGAAGCGTGCGTTCGTCGACGTCGACGTCGACGCTCATCCGTTCGATCTCGGTGTCGTTGGCGGCGAAGTGTTTGACGGTGACGGCGACGTCGTGCGACTGCACGCCACGGACGTACGCCGCAGCGAGCGCGCCGGTGAGTTCGGGGTCTTCGCTGTAGCACTCGAACGTGCGCCCGCCGACGGGGGTGCGATGGAGGTTGACCGTGGGGCCGAGCACGATGTGCGCGCTCTTGCGGCGAGCCTCGGTGCCGATCAGTGCGCCGATCTCGCCGACGAGGTCGGGATCCCACGTGGCGCCGAGCGTGATGCCGGCCGGAACGACGACGCCGGGGGTCCCCGACCCGCCGTGTCCTTCGCCGCGTACACCGTTGGGACCGTCCGACATCTTCAGCTGGGGCACGCCCGCGTCGGGGAACGCATGCGTCCGCCACGTCGAGCGCCCCGCCACGAGCGCGCACTTGTCGTCCAGTGAGAGCGCGGCCAGTGCCGCATCGATGTCGATCACCCGCCGAGTTTGCCAGGTGTTACATCCCGGGGTCAGACCCCAGACTGTAACGTTCAGACGGAGGCGCCGGCGCGTTCGCCTTCGACGATGGCGGCGTGGGCCCGGCGGGGGGCGACGCAGTCACCGACGCGTTCGACGCTGACGCCCGCCGCTCTCAGGTCGTGGTAGAGCCACTCGACGGGGTTGGCGTGGACGGCCAGCACCACCCAGTCGGGGGCGCGAGTGACGTTCGTGCCGGTCGGGTGGTGGAGCAGGTTCAACGTGTGGCCCTCCATCCCCATCGGCACGAGATCGGTGGTCTGGACGATCCCCTTCTCGCCGGCGCGGATCCACCAGTTCTCCATGTCGAGGGTGATGCCGAGGTCCTGGCCGACGACCATGCCCGGCGTGATGATCTCGACGTTGCAGCCGCGATCGGCGAGCACCTCGGCGGTCGAGGTGGCGTGGTGGAAGCCGATCTCGTCGAACACGACGACGTCACCGAACGGCTCGACCGAGCCGTCGAGCACCTGGCGCACGTCGACGACGTTGTCCGCGTCGCCGGGAACCCAGTACGGATGGGCCGGTTCGGCGCCGGTGGCGATGATCACGTGGTCGGGTTGCTTCTCCTCGACGAGCCCCGGCCACACGCCGACGCCGTACTCGAACTCGACGCCGAGGCGACGGCACTCGGTGAGTTGGTTGCGGATCATGTCGCCGAACTCGGCCCGGTTCGGCACCGATGCGGCGAGGCGGACCTGACCGCCGGCGACCGGCTCCTTCTCGTACACGGTCACCGAGTGGCCGTTGCGGCGAGCCGCGATCGCGGCCTGCAGCCCGGCGGGTCCGGCGCCGACCACCATCACCGACTTCGGCTTCGAGGTGAGCTTCACCGTGCCGACACCTTCGGACTCGCGACCGGTGCGGGGGTTCTCGATGCAGCCGAGCCAGCGGTTGAGCCCCATGCGGCCGACGCACTCCTGGTTGCACGACAGGCACAGTCGTGTCTCGTCGGTCGAGCCGGCTCTGCGCCTTCGCGACGAAGTCGGCGTCGGCGATCTGGCCGCGCACCACGCCGACGAGATCGCAGTGGCCCTCGGCGAGAGCCCGCTCGGCCTGCAGTGGATCCTTGAAACGTCCGACGCCGACCACCGGGAGATCGACGGCCTTGCGGATCGCGGAGGGGATGAACATCGAGTAGCCGGGCGGGATGTGCATCGACGCCTCGATCATGAACAGGCTCGCCGTCGCGACGCCGATCGAGGTGTTGATGTAGTCGACCTGGCCGGTCGCCTCGACGATCTCGGCGATCCGGACCGCGTCGTCGATGGTCGTGCCGTGCTCGATCAGCTCGTCACCGCAGATCCGCACGCCGAGTGCCATGCCCCGGCCGATCTCCTTGCGGACCGCTGCCACGATCTCGACGAGCAGCCGGGTCCGGTTCTCCAGCGATCCGCCGTAGGAATCGGTGCGGTGGTTGGTGGCGGGGGAGAGGAAGCCGCGCACGATCGAACTGTGCGAGCACTGGAGTTCGATGCCGTCGAAACCGCCCTCCGCGCAGTGCTCGGCGACGAGTGCGTAGCCGGCGACGATCTCGTCGATCTCGGCCTGCGTGACGGCCTTGGGCACCTCACGGAACAACGGATCGGCAACCGGCGACGGCCCCCACACCGGCAGGCGGGAGAACATCGACGACGCCTGGCCACCGTTGTGGTTGATCTGGGCGAAGATCGGCACCCGATGACGGTGGACGGCGTCGGTGATCTTGCGGTAGCCGGGGATCACCTCGCGATGGAAGCCGTGGATCAGCTTCTCGTAGGGCCAGTCGGTCGGATGGGTCGAGTGTTCCTCGGTGATGATCAACCCGGTGCCACCGGCCGCCCGCGCCGCGTAGTACGCCGCGTGCTGATCGGTCGGCAGGCCGTTGCGTGCGTAGTTGGTGAGGTGCGCGGAGAACACGATCCGGTTGCGCACCTCGACGGGGCCGAGCTGCAGGGGAGACCAGAGGTAGCGGTAGGCCATGGCGCCGTCAACGGTAGCCCTCACGTTCTGGCGCTGCCGTGCCCGTCTAGATTTGGGCGATGTCCGACTCGCAGTCAGTCACCGGCGCGTCCGTCCGCGATCGCACCCGGCAATGTCGCAGTGATCACCGGCGGAGCCAGCGGCATCGGCCTCGCGGTTGCCGAGGCACTGATCGCCGAGGGGATGAGCGTCGTGCTGGCCGACATCGACGCCCCCAAGTTGCGCGACGTCGAGGCCCGCCTGACCGAGGACGGTGCGTCGGTCGCCACGATGATCTGCAACACCACGGCCGAGCCCGAGGTGAACGCGCTCGCCGAGTACGCGCTCGAACAGTTCGGTGCCATCCACGTGGCGTTCAACAACGCGGGGATCGGCGGCTTCGGTGATCCGTGGACCGACCCGATCGAACTGTGGCATCGAGTCGTCGACGTCAACCTGTTCGGAGTGGTGCACGGCATCCGTGCGTTCCTGCCGATCATGCAGCAGCAGGGCATCGGCCACATCGTCAACACCGCGTCGATGGCCGGTCTCGGTGTCGCGCCGGGCCTCGCGCCGTACTTCGCCACGAAACATGCCGTGGTCGGCCTCACCGAGAGCCTGTTCCTCGAACTCGAGGCCCTCGGCTCCCCGGTCGGCGCGAGCGTGCTGTGTCCCGGATTCGTCAAGACCGATCTGATCAACAAGGAGCCGGCGTCGATCGACTCACCCCTCGGCCCGATCATCGCCGAGTTCTTCCGCACCGGTGTCGAGACCGGCATTCCGGCGAGCGAGGTGGCCGACCAGGTGGTCGCAGCGATCAAGGCCGGACCAGTTCTGGATCCTCACCCACGAGGACATGCGCCAAGGTCCGGTCGAGCGCATGCAGCGTGCCGCCGCCGGCATCAACCCGACGATGAACATCGGAAGCTGACCGCACGTCGATGGGTACGTCCACGTCGTCGTTCGGTGTCGGCAAACGCGAGTCGCACGACGCCACCGACTTCTACGCCCGCTTCGCCGCGCCCGAGATCAGCGACGACGATGCACTCGGGTCACCCGGACGGCTCGACGTCATCCATGTCGGTGATGCCCGCGACATGTCGCACGTTCCCGACGCATCGGTCGCGCTCGTCGTCACCTCGCCGCCGTACTTCGCCGGCAAGGAGTACGAGACGGCGCTCGGCGAAGGCCACGTGCCCGGCGACTACATCGACTACCTCACCATGCTGCGCGACGTGCTGCGCGAATCGGTCCGCACGCTCGAGCCCGGGGGGCGCATCGCCGTCAACGTCGCCAACCTCGGTCGTCGTCCGTATCGCAGCCTGGCCGCCGACGTCACCACGATCCTGCAGGACGATCTCCGGCTGCTGCTGCGCGGCGAGGTCATCTGGCAGAAGCAGCGCGGGGCGAGCGGATCGTGTGCCTGGGGTTCGTACCAGTCGCCCGCCAACCCGGTGCTGCGCGACACGACCGAACGCGTGATCATCGCCAGCAAGGGCCGCTTCGACCGCGTCGGTCGCGGTTCGGCGGCGCCGGGCCAACCAGGTGTCGCCACGATCCCCGGCGACGAGTTCATGGAGGCGACGCTCGACGTGTGGGAGATCCCCGCCGAGAGCGCCACCCGTGTCGGGCATCCCGCTCCGTTCCCGGTGGCCCTCGTCGAGCGGTGCATCCAGCTGTTCACCTACGACGGCGACGTCGTGCTCGATCCGTTCATGGGGTCGGGCACCACCGCGGTCGCTGCCGTCAACACCGGGCGCCACTACATCGGCTACGACACCGATGCCGGCTACGTCCGCCAGGCTCGTGAGCGGGTCGAGTCGATGGTGCCCGAGGCGCGACGCGATCGACGCACGCTCAAGGACATGGCCCGGACACTGCTCGACGAAGCCGGCTACACCGACGTCGACGAGGCCGTCCGCATCGCCCCCGGCGTCACGGTCAGCTTCCGGGCGACGAGTCCGTCGGGCGTCGTGCGACTGTTCGAGCTCGGCGGCACGCACACGCCGGCGCGGCCGGGACTCGCCCGCATCGACGCGGTGTGGCGCGTGATCGCCAAGGCCGCCGTCGGCAGCCGAGGCGATGCCGGATGTGGAGTTCGTCGTGCTGACGTCGGGCACCGTACGCGGCGGTCCGCTCGCCGCGGTGGTGGGCGAGGGTCGACCGATCGCTGCGGTCATCGACGTGACGCGCGACGACGCCGTCGACGGTCTCTGATCCGCCGGGCATCACCGATGAACGCCTCCACGCACGACGAGGCCGTCGACCGGCGGGCGCTGAAGTCGGTCGGCGTGCAGTTCTTCGCCAACGGTGCCATCTACGCGACGATCATTCCCCGGCTGCCCGAGATCCGCGACCAGGTCGGAATCTCGATCGGCAGCGCTCGGTCTCGTGCTGACCGTGGCGAGCATCGCCAGCCTGATCGGATCGGCCTTCGCCGGGCGTGTCACGGCGCGGATCGGCAGCCGTCGGGTGATGATCTACGGCGCCACGATGTCGATCGCCTTCCTGCCGATCATCGGATTCGCAACCTCCTCGGTCGTGCTCGCCGTTGCGCTGTTCGGGCTGGTTGTTCTTCGACATCTTCATCGACGTGGCGATGAACGTGCAGGGCTCGGCGCTGAGCGCGCGGCGGCACACGCCGGTGATGAACCGGCTGCACGGCCTGTGGAGCCTCGGCACCGTGTCCGGCGGCGTCTTGACCGTCGTGCTGTTGCGGGCCGGAGTCAGCACCGAGGTCCAGCTGACGCTCGTCGCGCTGGTGCTGATCGGTGCGCTGCTGTTCGTGGCGCCCGGGCTCCTGCACCGTGACGAGGCGCCGGAGCTCGACGCCGAGGCCGCTGCGATCGAGGGCCGGACCCATCTCGGACGCATGGACATCGCCGCCATGCTCCTCGCCGTCGGTGGCGCAGCAGCCATGGCGATCGAGATCACGAACGGCGACTGGTCGTCGTTCCGCCTCGGCGACGATCTGGGCGCAGCTCCGGGAGTGGCGGGGCTCGCCTTCCTCGCGTTCACCGGCGGGATGACGATCGGGCGCCTCAGCGGCGACTGGGTCCAGGTACGCGTCGGGCCGGTTCGGCTGATCCGGATCTCCACGGGGGTGATGGCCGTCGGTGCGGTCCTCGCCATGCTCGTGCCGAGCGTGCCGGTGGCGATCGTCGGGTTCCTGATCGGTGGCCTCGGGACGTCGGTCCTGTTCCCGCAGCTCTACGACCGTGCCGCCCGCGCTCCCGGGCCGCCGGGTTCGGGTTTCGCGTTCATGCTCGTCGGCCAGCGCGGCGCCGGCGTGCTCACGCCGCTCGTCGTCGGTGCGCTCGCCAACTCGTCGACCTTCGGTGTGGGCCAGGCGATGGCGATCGTCGTGCTCCCCGTCGATCCTCGCCATGTTCCTCACCACCCTCGCCCGCCGCTGACGATCAGCCCGAGCGATGAGCGGGCGGCCCGGATGGCGGCCCGTCGCTCATCGCCATCGCTGAGGGTCGGTGCTGATGAGCGGGCGGCCCGGATGGCGGCCCGTCGCTCATCGCTTGGCGGGTGGGCGCGGTCAGAGGGGGGTGGCGATGAGGTCGAACTGGGGGTGATGCCAGGTGTCGAGCACCTCGATGCCGTCGAGGAGGATCGATCGGGCGAGTTCGCCCTTGGCGGCCTTCGCGAAGTGGCCGCCCGGCTTGCCGGTCGGGTCGACGAATGTCAGCGACACGCCATCGAGTCCGCGAGATCGAGCGGCGGCGCGATGTTCCTGGGGGAGGAGATCGACGACGAATCGGCGCCGAGCCACCCGCTGCAGTTCGGCCGTGAGATCGCCACGCCACCAGGTCGACAGCTTGCCGAGCGGGCGGAGGTTGGCGCTCATCTTCAGTCGGTAGTCGGGGATCGGGTCGTCGGCGCGGACCAATCCGAGCAGCCCGGACACCACGACGATCTGCTTGCGCTGCGCTGCTGACAGGGTCGCGGGATCGAGGTGGTCCCACACGACGCCGGTGTATCGCTGCCATGCAGGCAGCGTGTGAGCTCCGATCAGCGAAGCTGTTGGCGGACTGCGCTCGGAGCAGGTGCTCACCCTTCACGCCGAGGAGCTTCTCGTTGCCACCGCCGATCGAAGCGAGTGCCTCGACGACCTCGAGTCGACACTCGGCCAGACGCGTGCCGAACGACCCGCATCGGGAGCCCATCGAGCCCGCCGGGTACTGCCGCCCTGCGCCTTGCCCTCCGACGGCGGCAACAGCAGCATTGGAACAATGTTCGAAAAAGTTGCCCTGACGCTGGTCACGGCACCACTCTGGCCTCTACAGTCGAAAATATGCGTGTACACCTCGATGCAGAGAAGTGCCAGGGCCACAACCGCTGCTACGCGTTGGCGCCCGAATTGTTCGACGTCGACGACTACGGCCAGGCCATGTTGCTCGTCGAGGGCGACGTGCCCGCCGAACTGCAGGACAAGGCCCGCCTTGCCGCAGCGAACTGCCCCGAGTACGCCATCACGATCACGGAGAACGGCTGACCATGACCGACACACTCGACCAGTCCACGGGCACGAGTCCAGCGCCGAGCCGGACATCCGGATCGACCCGGAGACCGGCAACAAGATCATCACCTGGGACCGCAACGGCGAGACCATGGAGTTCATCGTCGGGAGCAGCCCGGAAGGCACCGACGTCTGGCAGCGGGTGCCGTACGACGCCGCCGACTACGGCCGGGTGACCGAGTTCGCGACCGACTTCGACCACGCCGACCCTGCCTACAACCCCAACGCTCCAGAGGTGTGGAAGGCGGTGCGCGAGGGCGGATGCCCCATCGCTCACTCCGACCGATACGGCGGCATGTGGGTGCCGTTGACGCACGACACCGTCCACGAGATCGCCTACGACACCGAACATTTCTCGAGCCGTTCGGTCGTGCCCGGCGTCGGGCGACCCGGTGACCGAGCGTTGCCCGCCCCGATCGGCCTCGCCCCGCCGATCACCAGCGATCCGCCCTTCCACGCCATCGCCCGTCGACTGCTCCTGCCGGCATTCGCACCGAAGGTGATCGAGCCGTGGGAGTCCGAGATCCGGCTGCTCTGCGAGAGGTTGCTGGACGAGATGGGAGAGATCACGCCCGGTGACACCATCATCGACGCTGCGATCCAGTACGCGCAGCACATCCCGGTGAACGTGATCGGTCGGATGCTCGGCTTCCCGGAGAAGGACGAGCAGATGTTCCGGGAAATGGTCCACGAGGTCCTGGAGCGCATCAACGAGGAGCCGGGAACGCGTCAGACTTCGAACGACTTCGGCGCCTACGTCCAGGAGCAGATCGCGGACCATCGTGAGAACCCTCGCGACGACCTCACGAACTTCCTGATGAACGTCGAACTCGACGGCAACAAGCTCGACGACGAGGTCGTCGAGGGCATGATCATCCTGCTGCTCGTCGCCGGCGTCGACACGACGTGGTCGGCGATCGGATCGTCGCTGTGGCATCTCGCCCAGCATCCGGAGGATCACCAGCGCCTGCTGGACGACCCCGAGGTGATGACCTTCGCGCTCGAGGAGTTCCTGCGGGCGTACGCACCCGTCACGATGGGCCGACTGGTCACGGAGGATCTCGACTTCCACGGCTGCCCGATGAAGAAGGACGACTGGGTGCTCCTGGCGTTCCCGGCCGCCAATCGTGATCCGCTGAAGTTCGAGGATCCCGACACCTTCGTCATCGACCGCGCCGAGAACCGGCACGCCGCGTTCGGGCTCGGCATCCACCGCTGCGTGGGGTCGAACCTCGCCCGACTGGAGCTCAAGGTCGCCATCGAGGAGTTCATCAAGCGCTTCCCGCGTTTCGAACTCGCCGGCGAGACCAGGTGGAGCGTCGGCATGGTCCGCGGTCCTCGCGAGACTCCCGGTCCGCATCCTCGAAGTCGCCGACTGACGATCGCTCCAGGGGTTCGACCCCTGCTGCAAGTCACACGAAGGTGGACGCGAGCGAGGCTGCCGCACACGCGGCGGCGAGCGTTCCCGCCGCGTACGCAGTGCCCCAACGCCAGCCGAGCGAGCGCGCCTCGATCGCGAACGACGAGAACGTCGTCAGCGCGCCACAGAACCCGACACCGAGAATCGTGCGCGCATCGGGCGACAGGTCGGATGCGGCGATCGCGCCGAGCAGTCCCGCACCGATCGTGTTGACCCACAGCAGAGCGATCCACGAGCAGGCGTACTGCCCGACGAGGTGGCGTCCCATCGCGCCGGCACCCGCGGCGATCACGAAGAGCCCGACGGTCATACGTTCGTCTCCGGCATCGGGCCGGCGATGGCTGTCGCTGCGACGCCGGCCGCCAGTGTGACTGCGCCATAGAGCACGGCGAGCGGCAGCCGATCGGCGTCGGCGAGATCGTTCAGTTCCACCGCCAGCGCGGAGAACGTCGTGAACCCGCCGAGGATGCCGGTCACCGTGAACGCCCACGTGGTCGTGTCACGGACGATGTGGCGTGCCGCGAACCCGATCAGCAGACAGCCGACGAGGTTCACGATCAGTGTCGCCCAGGGCCACCCGGCACCGCTGTCGGCCCACCCCAGCGAGTCGGCACCGCGTGCGACGGCCCACCGTCCCGCTGCCCCGATCGCGCCGCCGAGCGCAACGGCGCCGAGCACGTGCGGGGCGAACGGCGTCGAACGATCGAAGACCTGCACCCTGTGTTCGTACCAAACACAGCACCGGTCCGGGCGGATCCGCCGCGGGTCTGTTGGGTCGGGTCGCAAAGCCCGGGAGTGGTCACACCGGATTCTCACCCCCTGCGACCAGACTGTGCGGCGTGACGGACAACGCGCTGACCCGGATTCTCGTGGCCGAGGACGATCGTGCGGTGCGCGATTCGCTGGTGCGTGCGCTCCAACTCGAGGGCTACACGGTTGCTGCGGCGAAGAACGGTGCTGAGGCGCTCGAGGCCGTCCGCCAGGCCGAGCCCGATGTCGTGCTCCTCGACGTGTCGATGCCGATGGTCGACGGCCTCACGGTGTGTCGGGTTCTGCGGGCCGAACAGAACCAGGTGCCGGTGCTGATGCTGACCGCGCGGACCGAACCGAGTGACCGGGTCGCCGGACTCGATGCCGGGGCCGACGACTACCTCGCCAAGCCGTACGACCTCGACGAGCTGCTTGCCCGCGTGCGGGCGCTCCTGCGACGGTCGAACTACGCAGCCGAGGCGAGCGGCTCGTCCGACGAGGAGCTCGTGCTCGGTGATCTCCGACTCGATCCGGCGGGTCGCCGCGCGTTCCGTGGCGAACGCGAGATCCAGCTGTCGAAGACCGAGTTCGATCTGCTGGCGTTGCTCATCATGAACCGTGGCATCGTGCTCGACCACTCGATGATCTACGACCGCATCTGGCACTACGACTTCGGGCCCGACTCGAAGAACCTCGCCGTGTACATCGGCTACCTGCGCCGCAAGACCGAGGCCGAAGGCGAACCGCGCGTGGTCCACACCGTGCGGGGCGTTGGCTACACCGCCCGGATCGACGGCTGATGGGGCTGCGCTGGAAGATCGCGCTGTCGTTGGCCACCGTCGCGCTGATCGCCACGTCGGCGGTCGGACTGATCAGCTATCGCACGACGAGCATCCGGCTCGTCAGCGAGGTCGATCGATCGATCACCCAGGCGTCGCAGCAGATGCTCGATCAGTCGCGCAACGATCGAATCCGAGTGCCGAACCGGGGTCTGCTCGAGGTGTACTGGGTCAGACTGCTGGGCGCCGACGGCTCGGTGCTCGCGTCGTCGTTCCCCGACGATGTTCCCGTGGAGGCCGACGCCGAGGCCGTCATCGGGCAGTCCCAGGCCCTCGACCGTTCGACTGTTGCGGTGACCGGCACGGACGCTCGGGTACACACGATCGGGCTGCCGAACGGGGCGATCCAGATCGGCCGATCGCTCGACGAGGTCGACAGCGTGCTGGCCGATCTGCGGATGCGGACCCTGGTCCTCGTGATCGCCGTGTCGTTGGCCGCCGCGCTCGCCGGATGGTTGATCGCCGGGACCGTCGCGGCACCGATGAGTCGGTTGACGAAGGCGGCCGAGGAGGTCGGTTCGTCGGGCCGGCTCGATGTCGAGGTGCCTGGCACCGGAACGGACGAGGTCGGTCGTCTGGGTGCGGCGTTCCGGTACATGCTCGGCGCACTGGCATTGTCGCGAGGCGAGCAGCAACGCCTCGTGCAGGACGCCGGCCACGAACTCCGCACCCCGCTGACGAGCCTCAAGACGAACCTGTCGGTGCTGCGACGACATCCCGAGATGACATCGGAGATGCGCGATGGCGTGCTCGACGACCTCGACTCGGAGATCACCGAGCTGACCGATCTGGTCAACGAGTTGGTGGCGGTTGCGTCAGGCGACCTCGAGGCTCAGCCGAACGAGCGCATCGACCTGCCGGCGCTGGCCGCTGACGTCGCAGAACGCGTCGGACGGCGTCGATCGCGCGACATCGCGGTCGATGTGCGGTCATCGGCGGTCGTCGATGCTCCACGCTCCGCGCTCGACCGGGCGGTCACGAATCTGGTCGACAACGCCTGCAAGTTCGACCAGTCGGCCGGCGGAATCGATGTCGTCGTCGACGGCGGTTCGCTCACCGTGCTCGACCACGGCCCCGGGATTCCCGAGGGTGACGAACAGCGAATCTTCGATCGCTTCCACCGCGCCGACTCGGCCCGCTCGATGCCCGGCTCCGGGCTCGGCTTGTCGATCGTCCGCGACGTGGTCGTCAGGGCCGGCGGCTCGGTGTCGGCAGCTCAGCGCGATGGTGGTGGTGCGGCGATCGGGTTCACGCTGCCGGTGTCACCCGACTGGCCGTCGGAGCCCGGGCCGGTCTCGTCCGACGAGTGAGTCGCCCGGCGCTGCGGCGGAGACGTCGGGCTACGGTGAGACCGATGACCTTCAGCATCGATCAGTTGGTCGCCGACTGTCTCGCAGCGGTCACGGATGCGTCCGGGCATGTGGGGTCGGCCGTCGACGACGTACTTGCCCGGGTCGTCTCGGCACCGGCGGCCATCGAATCCGTTCTGGGGCATCCACGTGACCAGCCCACGTTCTCGACGTGGTTCAACAGCGACGAGTTGACGGTGTTGCATGTCGTGTGGCCGCCGACCGTCGAGCTGGCTGCGCACGACCACCGCATGTGGGCGGCGATCGGTCTGTACGGCGGCCGTGAGGACAACCGGATCTTCCGAGAGCGGCCCGGTGGGGGTCTGGAGGAGCGCCACACGCGCACGCTGGGCCGAGGCGACACGATCCTGCTCGGCACGGAGACCATTCACTCCGTCACCAATCCGTCGCGCCAGTGGACCGGCGCGATCCACGTCTACGGCGGCGACTACTTCCGCGACGGCCGACGCATGTGGCTCGACATCGAACGTGCCGGTTCGCCGTTCGATGTCGGTGTCGTGCGCGACGTGCTGGACGAAGCGTCCGGCCGGTCGAAGGCCGCAGAGTCAACCGGGTGATGTCGATGCGTCGGCGTCGTGGTCGGGATCTCGGAGGCGGCGCAGGCGGTGAGTGAGCGACGCAACGGGCGCACGGCTGTGGTGGTCGGCGCCGGACCGAACGGGCTCGTGGCGGCCATCACGCTCGCCCGCGCCGGGTGGGACGTCACCGTGTTCGAAGCCGCCGGCCAGGCGGGTGGGGGGACGCGCACGGAGGAGCTCACGCTGCCCGGGGTGCTCCACGACGTGTGTTCGGCGATTCACCCACTGGCGCTCGCCTCTCCGGCGTTCCGCGAGATCGCCTCCAGCGTCACGACACTCGAGGCGCACGGGCTCGAATGGATTCACTCCGATGTGGCGCTCGCCCATCCGCTCGACGGTGGGCGTGCGGCGCTGTTGCATCGGTCGCTCGACGAGACCGCCGACGGTCTCGGTGCTGATTCCAGGGCGTACCGACGACTCGTCGCCCCGTTCGTCGCCGCCGGCTTCGAGCTGACCGACGGGTTGCTCTCGCCGCTGACGATCCCGCCGGAGCACCCTGTGACGATGGCTCGATTCGGAGCGATCGGCGTGCTGCCGGCCCGCACGGTCGCTCGACGGGGCTTCGACACCGAGCTGGGACGAGCGCTGTTCGCCGGGCTCGCCGGACACTCGATCCTCAGCCTGAAGGCACCGATGACGGCGGCGTACGGGTTGACGTTGGGAGTGCTCGCTCATCTCGTCGGATGGCCGCTCGCCCGGGGCGGATCGCAACGGATCGCCGATGCTCTCGTCGAGGTCCTCGAGGGGCTCGGTGGTCGGGTCGAATGCGACCACCGGGTCGACTCGCTCGCTGAGCTGGCGCCGGTCGACGCTGTGCTGCTCGACCTCACGCCCCGCCAGGTGTTGGCGTTGGCGGGTGATGCCGTCCCGCCGCGCTATCGGCGTGCGCTCGAAGGATTCCGCTACGGCGCCGGTCTGTTCAAACTCGACTGGGCGCTCGACGGCCCGATCCCGTGGGCCAATGCCGGTTGTGCCCGCGCCGCGACGGTGCACCTCGGTGGCACGCTCGACGAGGTCACGGTGTCGGAGGCCGAGGTGCGAGCCGGCCGTCACCCGGAGCGGCCGTACGTGTTGCTCGCCCAGCAGAGCCTGTTCGATCGGTCTCGTGTCGACGAGGGTCGATCGCCCGCCGGGACACAGACCGCGTGGGCGTACTGCCATGTCCCCAATGGTTCGAGCATCGACATGACCGAACGAATCGAGCGACAGGTCGAACGCTTCGCACCGGGGTTCCGGGATCGGATCATCGGACGCCACGCCATGAACACCGAAGCCATGGAGTCGCACAACGCCAACTACATCGGTGGCGACATCGGTGGCGGGGTGGCCGACTTCCGTCAGTTCGTTCGTCGGCCGACGCTGGGCCTGCATCCGTGGACGACGCCGATCGACCGTGTGTTCCTGTGTTCCAGCTCGACGCCTCCGGGCGCGGGCGTTCACGGAATGTGTGGTTGGCACGCCGCCCAGGACGTGATGCGGCAGATGCGGTGACGTCGCACGCGACATCCGACGCCGTACCTCTCCCCGCCTGAACCGTCCCTTGCCGATCTCCTCACCCGTGGCCTTACATGGCTCCGGCATGATCTTCACCGAGGCCGATCACCATGAGTTCCGTCAGCGGCGAACCCGTCGCCGACCGACTGTTGAAGGGAACGACACCATGAGCAACGAGACGAACTCACCGAAGGCCGGCGGACGCCGGGGATTGACAATCGGACTGGCCGGCGGGCTCCTCGCCGGAACGGCTGCCGGACTCGTGTTCGGCGTACCAGGCCTCTCCAGCGCTGCGTCCGACACCACATCGGTGGCACCCGCCGCCCTCGTGCAGCAGACCGACGAGAACGATCCGCCGATCCCCGCCGATCCGGCCACACCGCCAGACGCTCCGGAGATGGGAACTCGCCTGCGCGAGGATCTGCAACCGCTCGTCGACGCCGAGACGATCACGGCCGAACAGGCCGACGCCGTCGTCGAGCAGCTCGTCGCCAGCCGTCCCGACCGCGGCGAGTTCGGCGAGGGGGGCCATGGCGGTCCGGGTGGTCGCCACGGCGGTCCCTTCGGACGTGGATTCGGCGACGCCTCGCAGGCCGTGACCGATCTGCTGAAGCTCGACCCCCAGGAACTCATGACGCAACTGCGTGACGGCTCGACGCTCGCCGAGATCGCGACGGCACAGGGTGTCGATCCGCAGACGGTCGTCGATGCACTCGTCGCCGAGGCCAAGACGCATCTCGACCAGGCCGTCACCGACGGCCGGATGGACCAGACCGAGGCCGACCAGAAGCTGGCCGACGCAACCACCAGGATCACCGACATGGTCAACAACGGTCGACCCGAGCGCGGTGGCCCCAACGGCGACGACGCTCCCATCGACGCACCTGTCGCCGATTGATCTCTCCCAGCCTCCCGCTCACGAGCCCCCTGTGACGATCGGTGTCCGACACCAATCGTTGCGGGGGGCCGTAGCGTCTTGGCCGTGATCTGCGTCGACCTGGCCGGTGTGGGAATGGCCCAACCCGACAAGGTGCTGTTCGAGGATGTCGCCGTCACCGTCTCGACCGGAGACCGGATCGCGGTGGTCGGTGTCAACGGTTCCGGCAAGACCACGTTGTTGAAGATCATGACCGGCGTGCTGCAGCCCGACGAGGGCGACGTGCGCTTCGGGCGGGGTGTGCGGATCGCCTCGCTGGAGCAGGACCCGGTGCTCCCGCCGGGCACGGTTCGCGAGTTCCTCGGCGACTCGTGGGAAGTGGCCGCCGTGGCCTCCAAGCTCGGTGTGCAGCCCCTCCTCGATCGGCGCACGAACGAACTGTCGGGCGGCCAGGCCAAGCGGGTGGCGCTCGCCAGGATGCTCGCCGACGACGAGCACGGCGACCACGACATGGTCGTACTCGACGAGCCGACCAACCATCTCGATCTCGAAGCGATCGAGTGGCTCGAATCGCGACTCGTGAAGATGAACTCTGCTCTCGTGCTCGTCACCCACGACCGCCACGCCCTCGACCGCCTGACCACTGCGGTCGGCCCGAGCAAGGTCGTCGAGCTCGACGGTGGCCGTTGTTTCGTCCATCAGGCCGCGTCAGGGTCGAGTGCCTACGCCACGTACCTCGATGCTCGGGCCGAGCGCATCGACCGCGAGGTCCAAGAGGAGTCGACCCGCAAGATCCTGGCCCGCAAGGAACTCGCCTGGCTGCGCCGCGGAGCACCGGCGCGTTCCACCAAGCCCAAGGCCCGGCTGCGCTCGGCCAATGAGATCGTGTCGGGCGGCCCGGCGCCGGTCGGGGTGCGCGGGAGTGACCTGCAACTCGGTGGCGGTACGGCCCGGTTGGGCAATCAGGTCGTCGAGATGGAAGGCGTGGCGCAGCGATTCAACGTCGGGACGCCCGACGAACTGACGGTGTTCGAAGATGTCGACCTGCTGATCGAGCCCGGCGCGCGGTTGGCGGTCGTCGGGCCGAACGGCTCCGGCAAGTCGACGCTGCTCGACATCATCGCCGGGCGGGCCGAACCGGTGGCCGGAACGGTGAAACGGGGCAAGACCGTCGTGGTCGGATTCGCCGACCAGCATGCGTCCGACCTCGACCCGAACGCCGTCGTGCGCGAGCTGGTCGCCGGTCCGCACCGCGAGCCCGACCATCGCGACCGCGCGCTGCTGGAGCGGTTCTGGTTCGACAGCACGGCGCAGTACGCGCCGGTCAGGATGCTGTCCGGCGGCGAGCGACGACGCCTGCACCTGGTGATGGTGCTGGCGACCGAGCCGAACCTGCTGATTCTCGACGAACCGACCAACGACCTCGACCTCGACACGCTGCGTTCGCTCGAGGCGTTCCTCGACGACTGGCCCGGCGCCCTCGTCGTCGCCAGTCACGATCGGGCGTTTCTCGACCGCGTTGCCGACCACGTGCTCGCCATCGACCCGGGTGGTTCGGTGCGTCGCGTCCCCGGTGGTGTGTCGGGTTGGTTGGCCGAACGATCGGGTGCTGCTCCGAAGCCGAAGGTGGCTTCGACGGTGCCCAAGGTTGCGGCGGCTCCGAAGCCGAAGGGGGCGCCGAGTCAGTACACGGTCGGTCGGCAACTCCGTGAGACCGAGCAGGCAATGGTGAAGGCCCAGAAGCGCGTCGATCAGCTGACCGAGCAGCTCGCCGGGCTCACCGATCACGCTGAGTTGCACTCCCTCGGCTCAGATCTCGCCGCGGCGCAGGCCGAACTCGACGAGCTCGAGTCACGCTGGCTCGAACTCGCCGAACTCCAGCACGGCTGACCGCGCCGCCCCGCCGAGCGTTCTCGTGAACAACTCCTCGTCCTGACCGAGAACTTGTTCACGAGATGGCAGGGCGCGGGTGGGCTTCAGAGGTCGGGGGCGATGACGTAGGCGGCGCCGCCACCCATGCGCAGGAATTCGTCGCTCCATGACGTGCCGTAGATGGCCTGCACCTCCTGGGCCTTGTCGGAGTCCCCACCCTCGGGGGTCGACTCCAGCGTCCAGGCCTGGCGCTTGTAGGTCCAGTTCTCGGGGAAGAGCGTGTGCGCCTCCTTCCACCACGAGATCGCCGCGTCGTGATCGCCATGCACGTGGAGGTGGTGTCCGAGCTCGAAGCACGCGGCAGCCCGGCTGTGATCGGCCGAGCGGGGTTGCGAACGCTCGACGACCTCCTCGGGCGACAGCGCGTACGGGCTGTCCGCGCCACGGTTCGCCCAGTCGACGATCGCTGCCCGGTACGCCTCGGCGGTGTCGGGGAAGTTCTTCATCTCGGTGAGGACCTGCCGCGTCCGTTCGGGAAGATCGGCGGGGACCTCCATCGAGCGCAGCGGGCTCACCTGGATCGACGCTCCTTCGGCCGGCCGGACCAACGTGCCGGTCTCGTCGATCCAGACAGCCATCGGCACGTTGGAGATGCCGAACAGCTCGTCGACGCGGTGCTCGCTGTCGATCAGCGACGGATGCGTGGCCGCGGCCGCGTCGATCCACGGACGCGCCTTGGCGGGGTCGAAGTCGAGAGCGACGGTGACGACGCTCAGGCCGAGCGGTTCGAGTTCTTCGTGGAGTGCCTGCCACACGGGCAGGTCGTCACGGCAGCCTCACCACGACGCCCACGCGACGAGCAGCACCTTGCGGCCGTGCATCGCCGAGAGTTTGAACGGGTTGCCGTCGGCGTCCGGCAGTTCCAGCTCGGGCGCCACCGCGGTGGTCAGTGCTCGCCCGCCGCTCTCCGGCCCGAGCGCCCAGACACCGTGGTCGGCGTCCTCGACGAGTGCCATGCCGAGGCGGCCGGCAACGGCCTCGACATCGATCGTCCCGTTCGTCACCGCGCCCGGCGCCGGCACGCACACGGCGCCCTTGCACATGCCCTCGGGTTTGGCCGCCCAGCCGGTCGTCGCCTCGAAATCGACGGCGGACATGGTCAGCTCGGTCAGCAACATCGGGCGATTGTTCCACCCCTGCGCAGGGGAGCACGAAGGGAGGTCACGGAACAGTCGGCGTCGAGGTGGTCGCCCGCAATTCTCTGCGGAATGAGTTCCAGCCCTCGAGACCTATTCCGCAGAGAACTGCAGCCATCACGCCTGGCGGCGGGTCAGCGGTCCTGCCAGGTGCTGACACAGGCCTCGTTGCCGTCGGCGTCGGCGAGCACCCACCACGATCGGGCGTACTTGTCGCTCACCAGCACGCCACCGGCGCCAAGTGCGTCGGCCACCCGCTGTTCGGCGACGTCGTGCGGCACGATCACGTCGATGTGGATCCGGTTGCGTTCGGTCCGCGGGTCGGTCATCAGCTGGAACCACACCGACGGGCCGATCCCCATCGGGTCGACCAGGTAACCGCCGCGGTCGTCGTAGCCGAGCACGGCCGCCCAGAACGGTCGGATGCGGTCGGCGTCCATCGTGTCGATGCCGAACTCCATTGCCCGCGTGCTCGAGGGATCCGACGATGCGGTGGCCTTCGCGGCCGCGGCCGAGATCGCCCTGGCGACGTCGATGTCCGATGTGGTCAGTCCGCCGGTCGCGTGCGTCGTCAGCGCGACATGGACGCGACCCGGGTAGCGCAGCTCGACATCCGGGTGGTGGACGTGTGTCTCGGCGATCTCGGCGATCGTCCTCACCAGGTCGGCGGCGGCGAGGTAGTCCGGTGCATTGAACGTGGCGTGGATCGAATCGAGAACGACTCGCCAGTCGTCGAGGCCGTCGAGTTCGCCGAACTCCTCGGGGGTGACGTCGGTGTAGTCCATCGTCAAAGTGAACCACGTCAGCGGACGGCCGGTGCTTCGAGTCGCTGTCACACCCGATCTCTAGAGTGGACACGACATGACTGACGACGAACTGTTCGCCGAGGACATCCCCCATCCCGCCGACAGTGCGTCCGCCGACGAGTCGTCCGGTGCCGTGCGCGGACCCTTCGACGGCGGCACCGATCGCGGACCGTCGCCATTCGCCGAGGGCCTCAACCCAGACCAGCTCGACGCCGTCGTCCACGAATCCGGCCCACTGCTCGTCATCGCCGGCGCCGGATCGGGCAAGACCCGGGTGCTCACGCACCGCATCGCCCACCTCATCCACATGGGCGTGCACCCGTCGAAGATCCTGGCGATCACGTTCACGAACAAGGCCGCCGCCGAGATGCGCGAGCGTGTGGGGGCGCTCGTCGGCCCGGTCGTCAAGACGATGTGGGTGTCGACCTTCCACTCCGCGTGCGTGCGCATCCTGCGCGCGAATGGCGACCTGCTCGGCTATCCCCGCCAGTTCTCGATCTACGACTCGGCCGACTCGAATCGCCTCACCGGCTACGTGATCCGCGACCTCGGCCTCGACGCCAAGCGCTTCACGCCCCGTGGCGTGCACGGCATCATCAGCCTCTGGAAGAACGAACTCGTCGACCCCGAGGAAGCGCAGCGCCGGGCGCAGAACATCTTCGACCGCAAGCACGCCGACGTGTACGCGGAATACCAGGCCCGCCTGCTCAAGGCCGGGGCGATGGACTTCGACGACCTGCTCACCAACACCGTGAAGCTGTTCCGCGAACACCCCGACGTGCTCGAGCACTACCGCCAACGCTTCCAGCACATCCTCGTCGACGAGTACCAGGACACCAACCGGGCCCAGAACGAGATGGTGCTCCTCCTCGCCGACGGCCACCGCAACGTCTGCGTGGTGGGTGACACCGACCAAAGCGTGTACCGGTTTCGCGGCGCGGACTTCCGCAACATCATCGACTTCGAGGAGGCATTCCCCGACGTCACCACGGTGATCCTCGACCAGAACTACCGCAGCACCCAGACCATCCTCGACGCAGCCAACGCTGTCATCGACAACAACGTCGAGCGCAAGCCGAAGTCGTTGTGGACCGACAGCGGCGAGGGCGAGCGCATCGTTCGCTACCACGCCGAGGACGAGGGCGACGAGGCCACGTGGGTGGCGGGCACAGCTCGGCAGCTCCACGCCGACGACGCCATCAACTTCCGCGAGATGGCGGTGCTCTACCGCACCAACGCGCAGTCGCGGGTGATCGAGGAGGCGTTCATGCGCCTCGGCGTGCCGTACAAGGTGGTCGGCGGCACGCGGTTCTACGACCGGCGCGAGATCAAGGACGCAATGGCCTATCTGAAGGCCGTCGTGAACCCGGTCGACGAGGTGAGCGTGAAGCGGGTGCTCAACGTGCCCAAGCGCGGCGTCGGTGATGCGAGCGTCACCAAGCTCGACGCGTTCGCGGCGACAGAGGGGATCGCGTTCGTCGACGCCCTCCGCCGCGCCGACGAGGCCGGCGTCACCGGGCCCGCCATCCGCGGGATCGCATCGTTCGTCGATCTGCTCGATCACGTGGCCACTCGTCGCCGCCGACCCCGATCAGGGCCCTGGCGACGTGCTCCAGGCGGCCATCGACGGGTCCGGCTATCTGTCCGAACTCGAAGCCGAGGACACGGTCGAGGCGCACAGCCGCATCGAGAACCTGGGTGAACTCGTCGGCTCGGCCCGCGAGTTCACCGTGATGGACGAGTTCCTCGAACAGGTCGCGCTCGTCGCCGACACCGACGACCTGCCCGACGGCGAAGTCGAAGATCAAGTGGTGCTGCTGACCCTGCACTCGGCGAAGGGTCTGGAGTTCCCGGTGGTGTTCCTCGTCGGCGTGGAGGAAGGGATCTTCCCGCACATCCGCGCGCTCACCGAGCCCGTCGGAGATGGAGGAGGAGCGGCGCCTCGCCTACGTCGGCATCACCCGTGCGATGCAGCGGCTGTACATGTCGCACGCCTGGAGCCGCCAGCTCTTCGGTTCCACGCAGTACAACCCGCCGTCACGGTTCTTCGACGAGATCCCCGCGCACCTCATCGAGTCGAAGGGCAACGTCACGGGCCGATCGAGCTACGGCCGTCAGAGCTACCGGCGCCGCAGCGACTCCGACTACGGCGACCCGCCCGCATACCGGCGGGGGAGTGGTGGTGGCGGACGTGACATCAACGCCGACATCCTCGACGCGAAGGCCGATCAGGACGCGCATCGCGACCGCGTGGTCGAAGCGGCGATCCGATCCGGCTCGAAGCCCGCACCGACGCCGTCGAACAGCCAGGATCTCGGGCTGCGCATCGGCGACGACGTCGAGCATCCCGCGTTCGGTGACGGCGTGATCATCGACATCTCCGGCACCGGCGAGAAGGCCGAGGCCACCATCAACTTCCCCGGCGCTGGCACCAAGCACCTCGCCCTCGCCTGGGCCCCCCTCAAGAAGCGCTGACCTCACCCGAGCGATGAGCGAGCGCCGGTATCCGGGCCGTTCGCTCATCGCTCGGGGTGAACCACGAGGCGATGAGCGAGCAGCCGGTATCCGGGCCTTCGCTCATCGCTCGGCGGGTTGGCGGCGGTCAGGTGAGGCCGAGGCGGTGCATGGCGCCTGCGTACTCGACCACTTCGATGCGCTGGTTGCGTGAGACCGCTTCGGCGAAGTCGATGATCTCCTGGCGGGCGCCGTTGGCCGCGGCGTGATCGGCCATGTGGACGCCGCCGAGGTGATGGTCGGTCATGATCTCGAAGAACAGCCGGTCGGCGTCGGCGCCACTCGCATCGGCGAGTTCCGCGAGCCGCTCGGGCGTCTGCATGCCGGTCATCTCGGCGACCGGGACGGGCTCGTTCATCCACTGCATCGCGATCCGGTCGGGCTCGCCCGGGGCGTACCCCTCCTCGGCCAGCCAGTCGCGCATCCAGCCCATGTCGCGGGTCTGGAACATGATGACCTCCTCGGCGTACGGCACGGCATCGCCCTCGGGGTTGTTGTCGATGTAGAGGTTCGAGATCAGCAACGCCTGCTCGTGGTGGTCGAGCATGTCCTGGAGGAAGCCGACGTCGACGGCGTTCATCGGTGCCTGTGACTCGTCGTCGCCCTGGAGTGCCCAGATCGCCGCTCCGGCGAAGAGTCCGATCACGATGATCGCCGCAAGAGCGATGACCACGCCCTTCAGCAGCTTCTGCGTCGCCTCGTCGGAGATCGTCTGCTCAGCGTCGTCGGTGCTCGGTGACACCGGATCGTCGAGTCCGTGAGTGAACGCATTGGACGAGTCTACGGATGGTGCCGGCAGTGATCTCCGCACGCTGTGCCCTACGATTCGACCGCCATGATTCGTCGCACCCTCCTGCTGTCCACCGCGTCGGCGCTCGCCGCGCTCGCGATCGCGTCGCCGGCGCTCGCCCACATCGACCCCGATCCGACCGAGGCCCAGGCGGGCTCGACGCTGTCGGTGGCGTTCACGGTCGAGCACGGCTGTGACGGTTCTCCCACGATCCAGCTCGACATGCGGCTGCCCGAAGGTGTCACCGACGCGAGCCCCGATCAGATCGACGGGTGGGAGGGATCGATCGACGGCGACGTCGTCACCTTCGTCGGCGGGCCGCTCCCCGACGACGAGGAAGGGACGTTCTCGGTGACGATGACACTCCCGCCGACGCCGGACACCACCATCTACTTCCCGTTCGTGCAGCGGTGCGAGGTCGGCGAGATCCGATGGATCGCGATACCGACCGATGATTCCGGCGCCGAACCCGAGGAGCCGGCACCGCCCTGCTGCTGACCGGGCCGGTCGCAACGACCACCGCGCCTGCCACCACCGCGCCTGGCACCACCGCGCCGCACCACCGCGCCGTCACCACCGAGGCACCTTCCACGACCTCCGCACCGACGACGGCCGCGTCGACCGTTGCGTCGACCGAGGCTCCGACGTCGACCGAGCTCGCCACGGACGTCACCGACAAGAACGGCTCGCAGGACACCGGTACCTGGTTCTTCGTCGCGTCGATTGCGGTCGTGCTCGGACTCGGCGTGTTCGTCGCCTTCCGGGCTCGCAGCGCCCGCAGCTCGAGCGACGCCGAGTGAGCCAGTGACAGTGCGCCGACCCGTCGTTCGTCGTTGGATCGTCGCCGTCGCTGCAGTGGTGGGTGCCGTCGGGTCGCTCGGCCTGGCGGGGACCGCGCTCGCGCACGCCGAGCTGACGTCGTCGACACCAGCGAACCAGGCGATCCTGGCATCGACGCCTTCCGAGATCCTGTTGACGTTCTCCGAGGGCGTCGATCCCGTCGGCGACTCGATCCGGCTGGTCGACGCCGACGGCAACCCTGTGCCGCTCGGACCGCTCGACCAGTCGCAGGGCGACGACACGCTGCGTGCCCCGGTGCCGGCGACGATCGCCGACGGCACGTACATCGTCGGTTGGCAGGCGATCTCGGCCGACTCGCACAAGATCCGTGGCGCGTTCACCTTCTCGGTCGGCGCGGCGACGCCGACGGCGCCCGGCGTGATCGACGAGATCTTCGACGCCGGCGCCACACCCCAGTCGGACTCGTTGCTGCTCGGCGTCGGCCGGTTCATGAGCTATGCCGGCATCGGAGTGCTGTTGGGGGCGCTCTTCCTCGCCGCCGTGCTCGTTCCCGAACTGATCGCTGAACGCCGGATCGGCACACTGCTCGTGGCGGCTGCACTCACCGCAGTCGTCGGCACGGGGTTGATGTTCGCCGGCCAGGCCCACCTCGTCGGCGGTTCGTACCTCGCGTGGGGCGACGTCGTGCAGATCCAGTCCGGGCAGTGGTGGCTCGCCCGACTCGCGGCGATCGGCCTGTTCGCCCTGTTCATCCCGGCGCGTTCGTTCCTCGCCTCGACGCCCGGGCGAGTCGAGGTGGCGCTCGCCGCACTGGTCGTGTGCGGGGTCGTCGCCGCCGGCGGGCATGCGGTCGCCGGGGACATCGTGATGGCCGGGTTCGCCGCGACGGTGGTCCATCTTGCGGCGATGTCGATCTGGCTCGGTGGGCTCACGCTGATCGCTTTCGGTGTGCCGCGGAGCTGGTTCTGGTGGACAGCGTCGCGCTTCTCGCCCTGGGCGCTCGGTGCTGTCGTGGTGTTGGCCGTCACCGGCAGCGTCAACGCCTGGCGGCAGCTCGGGTCGCTCTCCGGCCTCACCGATTCCTCCTACGGCCGCTGGCTCGTGATCAAGCTCCTGCTCGTGGCGGTGGTGGTCGTCGTCGCGTACTTCAGTCGTCGCATGGCACAGTCGGACGACGAGGAGGAGCTGCAGGCCGACGAGCCGGCAACCGGCGATCGAGTGGCCGGGGTCGAGGACGGATCCGTGGGAGGCGCCGTGGCCGGCTCGCCGCAGGAGGCGCCACCGGCGCTCCGGCGCACGGTGCTGCTCGAGGTCGCCGGCATGGCGCTCATCCTGATGGCGACGGCGGGTCTCGTGAACTCGCCGCCACCGCCGTCGGCGGCGACGACCGAATCGGCGTCGGCGGTCGTCGGTGATCGGATCGTGCAGGTCGAACTCGAACCGGCCGTGACCGAGGGTGCCGAGATGCACATCTATCTCAGCTCGCCGAGTGGTGGGCTGGATCGCGCCGACGAGATCACCGTGACCGCAAGTCTCCCGTCGGCCGACCTCGGTCCGCTCGACATCGACATGATTCCGGCCGGCCCGAACCACGTGATTGCCACCGACGTGAACCTGCCCGTCGCCGGGCTCTGGACGTTCGACGTCACCGCGCGGTTCGGCGAGTTCGACCAGGTCGTCTTCACCGTCCAGATTCCCGTGTCCGACTGATCACGCAGCAGAGGGATCCGGCCGTGCTGCAGAGTTCAGGTTGTCGTTGCATTCTCATTCTGTGAGAATGGCGTGATGGCGTCGAGTCACGAGCATTCCCACGGCCCGTCGCTGGCGCGTGCCGGGGAGCGTCACCGGGGTCGCCTGACCATGGCATTCGCCGTGATCCTGACGTTGTTCGTGGTCCAGGTGGTCGCCGCGTTCTGGACGAACTCGCTCGCGCTGCTGTCCGACGCCGCCCACATGCTCACCGACGTGCTCGGCCTCGGGATGGCGTTGGCCGCCATCCAGCTCTCCACGCGCTTCGCCGAACGTCCACAGGCGACGCGCTCGACGCACACCTTCGGTCTGTACCGACTCGAGATCCTCGCCGCCTTCGTCAACTCGCTGTTGCTCTTCGGTGTGGCGATCTGGGTGGTCGTCGAGGCGATCCGACGTCTGGGCAACGAGCCCGAGGTGCTCGGGGTGCCGATGCTCACCGTCGCCGTGCTCGGCCTGATCGCCAACCTGATCGCGTTCATGCTGCTGCGCGAGGGGGCGAGCGAGTCGGTGAACGTCGAGGGCGCTTACCTCGAGGTGCTCGCCGACACCGTCGGGTCCGTTGGTGTCATCGTGGCGGCGATCCTGCTCCAGGTGTTCGGCTGGACCTGGATCGACTCGGTCGTCGGTGCGGCGATCGGCGTATGGATCCTGCCGCGAACCTGGCGCCTCGGACGACGGGCGGTACGCATCCTGCTGCAGGCCGCGCCCGACGGCTTCGATCTCGACCAACTCGCCCTCGATCTCGGATCGATCGAGGGGGTGGTCGACGTCCACGACCTGCACGTGTGGACCCTCACGTCGGACATGGACGCCGCGTCGGCCCACCTCGTGACGAGCGTCGGCGTCGACTCCCATGCGGTGCTCGACCACGCGCGGCAATGCCTCGCGGAGACCTACGGCGTGACCCACGGAACGTTCCAGGTCGAGCCCGACGATCACGAGGGGTGCGACCAGGTCACCTGGTGACGGGCCGGGGTCCGACGAAGGTGGGAGCCACCGCCTCGGACCTGCAAGAATCGAGCCCGTGAAGGCAGCGATCTTGGTGGAGAGTCTGACGGGCAACACGTGGCATGCCGCGGAGAAGGTCGCCGACCTCCTCGCGCAGGAACGCTGGAGCATCACCGGCCTGTCGAAGGTGAAGCAGCCCGACTACGCCTCGATCCAGGAGGCCGACCTCATCCTGGTCGGCACATGGGTCCACGGGGCGTTCGTTTTCGGCCAGGCGCCGTGGGCGATGTCGAACATCGCCAATCTTCCCGCGATGCGCGGCAAGCGCGCTGTGGGGTTCTGCACGTTCGCGCTCGATCCGGGCAAGGCGCTCGACAAACTCGACCGGGCCCTCGGCGACACCGGCGCCTACGTCATCGGTGGCATGGCCCTCAGCCGCAGCAAGCTCGGCCAGCACAGCGAGATCTTCGCCGAGCGCCTGCTCGACGCCGTCGCCGTCAGCTGAGCGGCTGTGTAACCTCCTGTCCGACGGGGTGTCCGATTCGGGGCCGTCGGGGAGATGGGGCAACACGATGGCCGGTTCGGGGCTGATCACGATCTTGTTCACCGACCTCGTGGGCTCGACCGCGATGGCGCAGGAGCTGGGCGACAACGCGGCGGACGACCTGCGGCGTAGCCATTTCGAGCAGCTCCGACGAGCGGTCGCGACGACCGATGGCACCGAGGTCAAGACCATCGGCGACGCGATGATGGTGTCGTACACCTCGGCCGCCGACGCGATCGCGGGTGCGGTGGCGATGCAGCAGCTGGTCGACGCGCACAACACCGATGGCACTCGCGTCGAGATGCGCGTGGGCGTCAGCGCCGGTGACGCCACCTACGAGGACGACGACTGGTTCGGAACGCCCGTCGTCGAGGCGGCCCGGCTCTGTTCGGCGGCGAACGGCGGGCAGATCTTGGTCAGCGACATCGTGCGGGTCCTCGCCGGAACGCGCTCAGCGCACGACGTCGTGCCGGTCGGACCGATCGAGGGCAAGGGACTCCCGATACCGATCTCGGCATGCGAGGTCAGATGGGCTCCGCTCGCGGCAGCGAGCGTCGGCCGTCTCGAGCTTCCACTGCCTCCGCAGGTGGAACAGATCGACACGTTCGGGTTCGTCGGCCGCGACGATCAGCATCAGGCGCTGCTCGGCGCCTGGAAGACCGTGCTCGCCGATGGTCGCTTGGCCGTCTTCGTCGGTGGTGAGCCCGGCATCGGCAAGACGCGACTGGTGAAGGAGCTCTGTCGGACGGCCCACTTCGATCAGGGCGTCGTGCTCTGGGGTTCGTGCGACGAGGAACTCGGTGTTCCCTATCAACCGTTCGTCGAGGCGTTCCGTTGGCTCGCCGGCGTGCTCCCGCCCGATCGACTCGCGGAACTGATCGGGCCGCTCGGGAGCGAGCTCGCCCCGCTGATCCCCGAGTTGGAGCGGCTGCTCCCGGGCATCGGTCCGCGGCTGTCGGACGATCCCGACACCGAACGGAACCGATTGTTCGAGGCCGCGACCGAGCTGCTCACGAATCTGTCGGCTCGCGAGCCTGTCGTGATCGTGCTCGACGACGTCCACTGGGCGCGCAAGCCGACGCTGCTGTTGCTGCGTCACCTGCTCAAGACGACCGCTCACCTCCAGGTGTTGATCGTCGCGACCTACCGCGACACCGATCTCGACCGCACGCATCCGCTCTCGGAGATGCTCGCCGACATGCGCCGCCAGGCGGGCGTCGAGCGGTTGATGCTCCACGGACTCGACGAGCGCGGTGTGATCGACTTCCTCGAACGAACCGCCGGTCACGAGCTCGACGAGCCTGGCCTCACGCTCGCCGCAGCGGTCGCACGCGAGACCGAGGGCAATCCGTTCTTCATCGGCGAGGTGCTTCGCCATCTGACCGAGTCGGGAGCGCTGGTCTTCCGCGACGGCCGATGGACCACCGACCTGGAACTCGCCGACTTCGGGATCCCCGAGGGTGTCCGCGAAGTCATCGGACGTCGGCTCTCGCACCTCGACCCGTCATCCAACGAGGTGCTGGCGACGGCAGCCGTGATCGGCCGTGACTTCGATCTCCGGCTGCTCGGCAGCGTCATCGACGGTGGGACCGAGCAGGCCCTCGATGCCATCGGCGAGGCGGAGACCGGCGGCCTGGTCGAGGCAGTGGCCGGACGACCCGGCACGTACCGTTTCGCGCATGCCCTCGTTCGCTCGACGCTCTACGACGAGTTGCCGACGAGCCGGCGGCTCCGCCTGCACCGCTCGGTCGGGCTCGCGCTCGAGGCAACCGGCGACGTCGAGTCCCGGCTGACCGAGCTCGCCTGGCACTTCACCGAGGCCGCCGCACTCGGCGAGGTCGACAAGGCGGTGGACTACGGCCGTCGTGCCGGTGACCAGGCGAAGGCCGACCTCGCCTTCGAGGAAGCTGCGGGACTGTACGAACGAGCACTCGACGTCCTCGAGCTGACGACCGTCCTGATCCTGCACTGCAAGCCCGGCTGCTGCTCGCTGCGGGCGATGCGCTGCACGCGATCAACGACCCGCGCGGACGCGAGCTGCTGCTTCGCAGCCGAAGACGCTCGGTCGATCGATCGACGATGTGCCACTGCTCGCCGAGGTGCTGATCTCGCTCAGCAGCAGCGTCTTCTTCCGCGCCAATCAGACCGAACTTCGTGAGGTCGCCCTCGGAGACCACGTCATCGCACGCGAGGCTGCGCTCGATGCGTCGACACTGGCTCGAGCGCTTGCTGCGTTGTCGGTCGAGTTGTTCTGGAGCGACGAATCCGACCGGATGCGCCAGCTGTCCGATCGGGCGCTCGACATCGCGCGTGAAGTCGGCGATCCGCACGTGCTCGCCGACGTGCTTCGGAACCGGAACTACGTCCACGACGCGACCGATCCGTCGTCGCTCGATCGCGCACTCGAGGAGATGACCGAGACCATCGACGTCGCCGCCGGGATCGATGATCGGCTGTTGTGTGCCGCATTCCTCGACCGGATGGTCAACTACGTCATTCGCGGCGACGTGAGTTCCGGTGACCTCGACCTGGCCGAGGGAGAACGTCTCGCAGGTCGGCTGCGGATGCCGCAGCTGATCGCCCGGGCCATGAACCTCCGTGCCGCCGCGTGCGCTCGTCGACGGCGACCTGGATCTGTGTGAGGTGCTGATCTCCGAGTACGAGGCCTACTGCAGTCGTGAGGGTCTCGAGAACGGACCGACCGTTGCGGCGTCGCTGCGATACCGACTCCAGTACGAACGCGGCGATCTGGCCGACCTCGAACCGCTCCTCGAGATGATCATCGATGCTCAGCCGGCGATTCCGGTCTGGCGGATGGCGCTGTGCGGGGTCTACCTGCAGACCGACCGGCCACAGCTCTGTACGTCTCACGTCGAGGCCGTCGTCGCTGACGACTTCGCCATGGTCCCACGCAATTCGGTGTTCCTGCTGACGTGTTCGAGCACGGCTCGAATCGCTTCGCAGGTCGGTGCGCTCGAGGCCGCCGAGGCGGCGTACCGATACGCCGCTCCGTTCGACGACCTGTTCCCGTTTGCCGGGACCCTCTGGGAGTATCCGATCGGCGTCGGTGTCGGTGCTGCGGCGACGGCACTCGGCTGGTACGACCTTGCAGAGCAGCACTTCGGACACTCGCAAGCGCTCTGCGAGCGAGCCGGCGCCACGACGTATCTCGTCGCGACCGACGTTCACTGGGCCGAGATGCTCGTGCAGCGAGGCACACCGGGTGATGTCGATCGTGCGATGCGATTGGCGACGACCTCGCTCGAGACGTCCGAGCGTCTCGGCCTCGCCTACATGCGCCGTCGCAGCGAGGCGATCCTCGCTCGCTGACCGGCGATCCTCAGCCGGTGGTGATGCCGCTGAGGTCGATGATCAGCACACGCTGGTTCTCGACCACCGGGTTCACGCCGGCGTCGGGCGGCGACAGTTCCGACACGTCGATGGTGTTGCCGTCGCAATCGATGAAGTCGCGCGTGCCGACGACCTGTTCGACGGGGCAACTCGAGTCGCGCCCGGCGGGGTAGGCGTAGAAGATCTGCCACCCGCGTGTCGGGTCGTCGCCTTCATGGTCGAGCACGATGGTCCGTTCGCCGGTCGTCGTGTTGAGCCCGGGGAACAGGATCGGGCCGTCCTCCTCGACGATGCGCGAGGCGGACTCCACCGATCCGACGGTGAACCGGGTCGGGGCGAGCGTGTCGGTGACATCGGCGCCTCCCCGCGAGATCCACGCGGCGACACCCCAGGTGATCAACCCGATGAACACGAGGAACGCGATGCCCGCCAACACGGGTACGAGCGCCCGCGACCACGTGGACTTCAACCTGACCGGCCGCTGAGCGGCGTCGTTCGACACGCCCACAGTCTGCCGTGACGCAGCGTGTTACATCCGGGGTCTGACCCCGGATGTAACACGAGGTCGTTTCGGCGGATCGCGTCACTCTTCACCTATGGTTCTTGCTTCGTGAAGCGCACGTATCGCATCGTCGTGGCGAAGCCCGGTCTCGATGGCCACGATCGTGGCGCCAAGACCATCACCCGGGCCCTGCGCGACCACGGTTTCGAGGTCATCTACACCGGTCTGCACCAGACGCCCGAGCAGATCGCCGAGACCGTGCTGCAGGAAGACGCCGACGGCGTCGGACTGTCGCTGCTCTCCGGTGCGCACCTGACCCTGTTCCCCCGTGTGATGGAGGAACTGCGAACACGCGACCTCGGGGACGTGCTGGTGTTCGGTGGTGGGGTCATCCCCGACGCCGATGCCCGAGCGCTGCGCGAGCAGGGAGTGGCCGAGATCTTCGGACCTGGGTCGTCGCTCAAGGCGATCGGCCTCTGGCTCGAGCAGGCGCTCGACGACCGCGAAACCGACTGAACTCAACCAAGAAAGCGAGCACCCACGTGGATCTCTTCGAGTACCAGGGCAAGCAGTACTTCGCCCGTTATGACATCCCGGTCAGCCGGGGTGGCCCGGCTGACACCGTCGACGAGGCGGTGAAGGAGGCCAACCAGGCCGGCTACCCCGTCGTGGTCAAGGCACAGGTGCAGGTCGGTGGTCGCGGCAAGGCCGGCGGCATCAAGCTCGCCGACAACGAGGCCGAGGTGCGCGAGCACGCCGGCAACATCCTCGGCATGGACATCAAGGGCCACGTCGTCAAGCGCCTCTGGATCGAGCAGGCGTCGGACATCGACGAGGAGTACTACGCCAGCTTCACGCTCGACCGTGCCGCGAAGAAGCACCTGCTGATGCTGTCGGCCGAGGGTGGCGTCGAGATCGAAGCGGTCGCCGAGAGCAACCCCGACGCCATCGTCAAGCTCCACATCGACCCGGTCGACGGCCTCGACGCTGGCAACGGCGCGTCAGGCATGTGTCGACGCGAAATTGCCCGAGCGAGCACTCGACGGCGCCGCCGACATCCTCGTCAAGCTGTACCGCTGCTTCACCGAGGGCGACTGCGACCTCGCCGAGATCAACCCGCTGATCCTGAAGCCGACCGGTGAGGTGCACGCACTCGACGCCAAGGTCACGCTCGACGAGAACGCCGAGTTCCGTCACCCCGAGTGGGACGCATTCCGCGGCCTCACCGAGATGGACGAGCGCGAGAAGATGGCTGCCGAGAAGGGCCTGCAGTACATCGGCCTCGACGGCACCGTCGGCATCATCGCCAACGGCGCCGGCCTCGCGATGTCGACGCTCGACGTCGTCAACCAGGTCGGCGGCTCGGCCGCCAACTTCCTCGACATCGGCGGCGGCGCGAACGCCGACGTGATGGCCGGAGCGCTCGAGGTCATCAACTTCGACGACAAGGTCCAGTCGATCCTGATCAACATCTTCGGCGGCATCACCCGCGGCGAGGAAGTCGCGAAGGGCATCGTCGAGGCGATGGGTCGTGTCGACCTGCGGGCGCCGATCGTCATCCGCCTCGACGGCACCAACGCCGAGGAGGGTCGCCAGATCCTGCTCGATGCCGGCATCCCCGCCGACAAGCTCCGCTCGGAGCCGACCATGCTCGACGCCGCCCGTGCGGCCGTTGCGATCGCGAAGTGAGGAAGTAGTCATGGCAATCTTCGTCAACGAGAACACCAAGGTCATCGTCCAGGGCCTCACCGGCGGGCAGGGCAAGTACCACGGCCTGCGCAACCGCGACTACGGCACCCAGGTCGTCGGCGGCGTCACGCCCGGCAAGGCGGGTCAGGACGTCGACGGCATCCCGATCTTCGACACGGTCGCCGACGCGGTGGCCGCGACCGGCGCCACCGCGTCGTTCGTCGCCGTGCCGCCGAAGTTCGCGTCGGGCGCCATCCTCGAAGCGGCCGCCGCCGGCATCGGGTTCATCGTCTGCATCACCGAGGGCATCCCCGCCCAGGACGAGGCGAAGGTCTACAACACGCTCGTGCGCGACTTCCCGAACACCCGCCTGCTCGGCCCGAACTGCCCGGGCATCATCAGCCCCGGCAAGTGCAACATCGGCATCACCGCCGGCGAGATCGCCCAGGTGCCCATCGGCCGACGGTCCCAACGTCGGCATCGTCAGCCGTTCCGGCACGCTCACCTATCAGGCGCTGTACGAGCTCAAGCAGAAGGGGATCGGCGTCTCGACGTGCGTCGGCATCGGTGGCGACCCCGTGCCCGGCACGAACTTCATCGACTGCCTCGCCGAGTTCCAGGCCGACCCCGAGACCCACGCGATCATGATGATCGGCGAGATCGGTGGTTCGGCCGAGGAAGAGGCGGCGGAGTTCATCAAGGCCAACGTCACCAAGCCGATGAGCGCCTACATCGCCGGCGTCACCGCTCCGGCCGGCAAGAAGATGGGCCACGCCGGCGCCATCGTCTCGGGCGGCAAGGGCACGGCTCAGGGCAAGATGGACGCGCTCGCCGCCGCCGGCGTGAAGGTCGGCCTCAACCCGACCGAAGCCGGCGAACTGATGGCCGAGATCGTCGCCTCACTCTGAGACCCGTGAACTCGTTGCGGAACTGTTCCGCAACGAGTTCACGAGAACGATCAGGTCGTGGGCGCCGGGGGATCCATCGGCGGCGGCCGGCGGCGGTCGGCGGCGGAGCGTCGTCGGCGTCGGCCTTGGCGAAGCTCGCCTTGAGCTTGTCCATGTCGGTGAGGTCCTTGACCGTTCCGCCCTTCGATGTGAAGTTGAGGTACGCGCCGACCGTTGCGATGATCGCCCAGATCAGTGCGCCGTACATTCCCGTTCCGCGGTCGGCGAAGTCGAAACGAGCACCGAGCAGCAAGCAGAGCAGCATCAGCAGGGTGCCGAGTCCCGCCATGCCGAGGAAGATGATCGGCCAGGGCTTGGACTCCGGGAGTTTGTCGAGTCCGTGCGCAAGGGCGAGCGCCCCGACGGCGACGATCAGAATCCATGCCAATCCGCCGGTGATGAAGTAGTCGAACGGGCCGTCGCCGCTCGCCGAGCCGAACCCGGTGTCGACCGACGTCCAGTCGAGGGCAAAGCCGAGGATGAGCATCGCGGCGCCGCCGCCGATCATCAACCAGTCGGGTGTCTTGAATTTGCTGAAGTCCATGTGGGATCCCCTTCGAATTGGTTGGTGTCCGTGTCTCCACCGAGTCGACCGTACTCCTTTCGGCAAACCTGGATCGACGACCGTCGCGTCATGCGCCGAGCGGCGGCGCCGTTGACTACGGTCGAGACGTGCCCACTGCGCTGCTCTCCGTCTACGACAAGTCCGGCATCGTCGAGTTCGCTCGATCACTCCACGAACTCGGATGGAGCCTCGTGTCGAGCGGCGGTACCGCCCGAGCGATCGCCGACGCGGGTGTGCCCGTCACCGATGTCGCCGAGCTGACCGGCCTCCCTGCGATCCTCGGCCATCGGGTGGTCACCCTGCACCCGAAGATCCACGGCGGAATCCTCGCCGACCCGACCGATGCCGAGCACGTCGCCGACATGGAGCATCACGGCATCGAGCCGATCGATCTCGTCGTCGTCAACCTCTACCCGTTCTCGTCCGACCCGAGCATCGAGCTGATCGACATCGGCGGGCCGGCGATGGTGCGAGCCGCGGCGAAGAACCACGCCCACGTCGGCGTCGTCGTCGACCCCGCCGACTACGAGCGGGTGCTCGACGAGTTGCGAGCCGACGGGTCGCTGGGTGACACCACTCGTCGGCGCCTCGCCCGCACGGCATTCGCGCACACCGCGGCCTACGACGCGGCGATCGTCACGTGGTTCGACGAGACGACGTCGGCCGACTCGACCGACGCCGTGCCCGGCCTGCCGCCCTCGATCCACCTCGCGCTCGAACTGGCTCAGCCGTTGCGCTACGGCGAGAACCCGCACCAGCAGGGAGCCCGATACCGCCAGGCCGGGGCCGCGAGCTGGTGGGACTCGATGACGCAGCACGGCGGCAAGGAACTCAGCTACCTCAACGTCTTCGACACCGAGGCGGCGTGGCGGCTCGTCCATCGGTTCGACGATCCCGCCTGCGTCGTGGTCAAGCACGCCAACCCGTGTGGTGTCGCGGTCGCTGCCGACATCACCGAGGCGTACATCCGTGCGAACGCCTGCGATCCGGTGAGCGCCTTCGGTGGCATCGTGGCCGCCAATCGCACCGTGACGGCCGAGATGGCGACTGCGCTCGGCGATGTGTTCACCGAGGTCGTCATCGCCCCCGATTTCGAGCCCGAGGCCCTGGAGATCTTCTCGGCGAAGAAGAACCTCCGGGTGATGTCGGCCAACGCGGCGTCGCCGCTGCCGTTCGACATGCGTCCGGTCGATGGCGGGCTCCTCGTGCAACAACCCGACACGGTGGCCGGTCGCAGCGACGCCTGGCGGGTCGTGACCACCACGCAGCCGACCGACGAGCAGTGGGCCGACCTCGAGTTCGCCTGGCAGGTGTGCGCCGCGGTCAGCAGCAACGCGATCGTCTACGCCAAGGATCTCCAGGCGTTCGGCATCGGTGCCGGCCAGCAGAACCGCCTCGATTCGGCGCGCATCGCGGCCGACCGCTCAGCGGGTCGTGCGGCGGGTGGCGCCTGCGCGAGCGATGCGTTCTTCCCGTTCCGTGACGGCCTCGACGCCGCCGCAGCAGCGGGCATCGCGTCGGTGATCCAGCCGGGCGGGTCGGTGCGTGACGACGAGGTCATCGCGGCCGCCGACGAACACGGCATCGCCATGGTCTTCACCGGCCAACGCCACTTCCGCCACTGAGTGTCGACGCCGGGGTCAGACCCCGGCGTAACACCGGTGTCAGGCGACCATGGCGGGTTCTGCAGCGGCGCCGTGGTCGTTCGGACCGTTGGTGCCTTCGGTCGCGTAGAACACGATCAGGATGATGACGCCGACGAACGGGATGAGCCCGATCAGCAGGAACCACCCGGACTTGTTGGTGTCGTGCAACCGTCGAATCGCCACGGCGATCGACGGGATGATCGTGCCGATGGCGTAGACGATGTAGAGGACGAAGAAGATCGACGGCGACGTTCATCAGGATCGCGAGCACGATGTAGACGAGGAAGTTCGCCAGGACGAACCACCAGAACTCGGCTCGGCCGGCCCGCCCGTCGAACTTCGCGTATCGCTGGAGTACCACGGTCTTCCAGATGTTGATCATGTCCATGCGTGTTCGTCCCCTTGCTCGTTGACCCGGTCGGGTCGTCGCGGAACGTAGCACCTGGGTATGGGCGGTTTGGTTGACCCGTGCGTCTGGCCAGTCCGGCGGCCTCGCGGTCGGTAGTTTGTTCCGATGGCCCGGATCCCGACGCTGCTCGAGACGAGGACGCACGTTGTCGTTCGAGTTCTTCCCGCCGAAGACGTCCGGCGCGCACATGACCCTCGGCCGGACCGTCGCGGCGCTCGAGCGCTCGCATCCGGACTTCGTGTCGATCACCTACGGCGCCGGCGGCTCCGACCGGCACCGGACCGGCGACGTCGTGGAGTGGATGCGCGTCGAGACGCCATGGGTCCCCATGCCGCACCTCACCTGCCGCGGCCACTCCCGGGCCGACGTCGCGACGCTGCTCGACAACTACCAGCAGATCGGCATCGAGAACATCCTGGCACTCGGCGGTGATCCGCCCGCCGACGGCCGCGACGAAGCCGGCGACTACCACTACGCCATCGAACTGCTCGAGGACGTGGTGGCGGCGGGCTGCTTCGCCGTCGGTGTCGCCGCGCATCCCGAGGTGCATCCTCGCTCACCCGATCGCGACACCGACCGTCGTCACCTCGCCGACAAGCTCTCGATCGCCGACTTCGCCCTCACCCAGTTCTTCTTCGAGGTCGAGCACTGGGTGCGCCTCGTCGACGAACTCTCCGCGCTCGGCGTCGACAAGCCGGTCCTGCCGGGCATCATGCCGATCTCCAACAAGGCCCAGGTCAAGCGGATGGCCGACATGAGCGGCGCCGCGTTGCCGACCTGGTTGGCCGACCGCCTCGACGCCACCGACGACCCCGACGAGATCCGCGCCATCGGTATCGACGTGGCGACCGAGCTGTGCATCGACCTCATCGACGCCGGCGCTCCCGGGCTCCACCTCTACGCGCTCAATCGGCCCGACTCCGTCGTCGCGATCTGCGAGAACCTCGACCTTGCGGGATCCTGACCCGACGTGAACTCCGACGCCACCAACGCGCCGACGCGGGCCGACACTCGCCCGACGCAGCGCATCGGCATCCCGTGGGGCAAGGGCCCCGACGTGCCCACTGCGAAACGATCGGGACGAGCGCCCGAGATCAGCCGTGTGCCGTACCTGCCGGGTCTCGACGGCATGCGAGCACTCGCGGTGATGGCGGTGATGGTGTATCACGCCAACGCCGACTGGCTCCCCGGCGGTTACCTCGGTGTCGAGGTGTTCTTCGTGATCTCCGGCTACCTGATCACGCTCCTCCTGATCTCGGAGAAGGAACGCACGTCGACCGTCGACATGAAGCACTTCTGGTTCCGGCGGGCGCGCCGCCTGCTTCCGGCGCTGTTCACCCTGTTGATCGCGATCACGATCTGGACGTCGCTGTTCGACCGAGAGGCTCTCGGGAAGCTGCGCGGCGACGTGATCGCCGCACTGCTGTACGTGTCGAACTGGTACCAGATCTGGACCGGCGCCGGATACACCGCGTCGAACGAGTTCGCGCCGCTGCGCCACCTGTGGAGCCTCGCGGTCGAGGAGCAGTTCTACGTCGTCTGGCCGATCGTCATGTTCGCGCTGCTCAAGGGCGGGACCCGTCGCATCGCCGGTCTGAGCCGGTGGCTCGTCGGGGTGGCGTTGTTCATCACGCTCGTCACGGCACTCGTGTACACCTCCGGCCCCATCGGGACGCCCGAGGTGACGCCCGACGCCTACTGGTCGATCGCCGGCCGTGAGATCTCCAAATTCGACTGGTCGTACCTCGGCACGTTCAGCCGTGCGGCCGGCCTGCTCCTCGGCGCCGCGTTCGCCATGGTCTGGCGACCCGTTGCGGTGATGCGGGGTCCGCTCCGCACGAAGGGCCACCTGCTCGACCTCGTTGCCGTGTTCGGGTTCCTGATCCTCGCGGCGATGGTGTGGTGGATGTGGCTGATCAGCCCGTCGGGCGGCAACCCGTTCCTCTTCCGCGGAGGATTCGTCCTCTGTGCCGTCGGCACGCTGATGATGGTGGCCGCCGTCACCCACGAGCGCGCCGCCACCTCACGGGTCCTCAGCATCCCGGTGCTGCTGTGGATCGGGACACGGTCGTACGGGCTGTACCTCTACCACTGGCCGATCTACCAGATCATGCGTGGCATCGCCGGCGTCCACCTGAAGTTCCACGAGTTCGTCTTCGCCATGATCGCCACGGGGATCGTCACCGAGATCTCCTACCGCTTCATCGAGACGCCGATCCGCAAGGGCACGATGGGGGAGTCGTGGCACCGTGTTCGACGGTCACCGTCAACGGGTGTCCGCAATGCGCTGTACGGCGCGGGCGTCGTGTTCGCAACGTTCGCCGTGTTCGCCGGAGTCAGCCTCGCGACGGCCGACGTGGTCGAGAACGAGGTGCAGCAGTCGCTCGACGAGGCGGCGGGTTCGACCTGCGACGTCGTGAACGACCCCAACTGTGATGGCGTCGACGATGCGACGCCGGTCGTGGACTCAACCCGTCGACACCGCCGCGACCGCGACCGATGCGACCGGCTCGGCCGCCGTGCCCCCACCGGTCGTCGAGACCACCACCACGACGACGTTGCCGCCGGTACCGATTGCGAAGCTCGCGCTCGGCGACTCGGTGATGCTCGGCGCTGCGAACCAACTGTCTGCCGATGGGTTCACCGTCGATGCCGTCGAGAGCCGTGCGTTCGTCAATGGGCTCGACACCGTGCAGAAGCTGAAGGAGCAGGGCCGCCTCGGCGATGTCGTGGTGGTGCACCTCGGGACGAATGGTCCGATCGAAGCGAGCGACATGACCGCGATGATGGAAGCGCTCGCTGACGTGCCCCAGGTGCTCCTGCTCACGATCGACGTGCCGCGCGACTACACCGCCGGCAACAACGGGCTGATCTACGACACGGTGAACACGTACCCGAACGTGTCGCTGCTCGATTGGGCCGGGCTCGAACGATTCCTGCCCTGGCGACTGCTTCTACTCCGACGGGTTCCACCTGCGTCCCGACGGGCAGACCTACTACGCCACGCTGATCTCCAGCATTCTCCAAGCGCCGGCCTGAGCCGTAGCGTCCGTCCGCGTCGGCCGCGACATGACGCCGTCGGGCGGTGTCGCCCGGCGATACTGGATGCTCCATGTCGACCCTCGCCCCACCGGAGGGCAAACCCATCGTCGCTGACGACAGCGCCTACATCAGTCGTGTCCCGTATCTTCCGGGGCTCGACGGCATGCGCGCGCTCGCCGTGATCGCCGTGATGGTGTATCACGCCAACAGCGACTGGCTCCCCGGGGGCTTTCTCGGCGTCGAGGTCTTCTTCGTCATCTCCGGCTACCTGATCACCCTGCTGCTCATCTCCGAACGTGAACGCACGTACCGGATCTCGCTGCGCAAGTTCTGGGCCCGACGGGCGCGGCGCCTGCTGCCCGCGCTCTTCGTGATGATGACGATCGTCGTCGTGTGGACGGCGGTCTTCAAGACCAACGCCCTCGGCCAGTTCCGCGGCGACGTGATCGCCGGGCTGCTCTACGTGTCGAACTACTACCAGATCTGGGTCGGGCAGGGGTACACGGCTGCCGGCGACTTCGCGCCGCTTCGCCATCTGTGGAGCCTCGCGGTCGAGGAGCAGTTCTACCTGTTCTGGCCCGTCGTGATGCTGGTGCTGCTCGGACGTGCCGGCACCCGGCGCGTGGCCGACGTCAGCCGGTGGTTGTTCATCGCTGCGCTGGCGATCACGGTGATCGTCGCGCTGCTGTTCTACGCCGGGCCGACGGGTGACCCGTCCGTCACGCCGGACGCGTACTGGTGGATCGGCGATCGTCCGATCGGCAAGATCGACACCCTCTACCTCGGCACGATCTCCCGCCTGCCCGGGATCATGCTCGGCTCGGCGTTCGCCATGGTGTGGCGCCCGCTCGCCATCGTGCGTGGTCCGATGCGGTCGAAGGGCCGGCTGTTCGACGTGCTCGCCGTGCTCGCGCTCGTCTTCCTCGGCTGGATGTGCTGGAACACCTACCTCGCGACGCCGGCCGGGGCCGATCCGTTCCTGTTCCGCGGTGGGCTGTTCCTCACCAGCATCGCCACCCTGGTGGTCATCGCCGCGATCACGCATCGCGGGTCGTCGGTCAACCGGCGGCTCGGTGGCAGCCTGCTCGTCTGGATCGGGCTGCGCTCGTACGGGCTGTACCTCTACCACTGGCCGATCTACCAGATGATCCGGGGGATCGCCGGCAACAAGCTGACGCTGCGAGAGTTCGTCCTGGCGACGATCATCACGGTCGTCGTGGCCGAGGCGTCGTTCCGGTTCATCGAGACGCCGATCCGGACCGGCCGAGCGCGCACGTGGCGCCGGCGGGTGCGGTCGGGTTCGGCTCGGGGGCCCAAGCTGATCCTGAATGGTGCGATCGCCGTGGTCGACGGTGTTCGCACTCGGCCTCGGGCTGATGTTGTTCCGAGCGCCGCTCGAGCAGAACGAGATCGCCCAAGCGCTCAGTGCCGGCGGCGATTTCACCACGAATCTGCTCGACGTCGACGAGATCCCGGTCGCATCCACGACGACCACGACCACGACCACCACGACGACGACCGTGGCGCCGACCACGACCCTCGACCCTGCGGTCGTACCGGTCGACTCGACGCTCGACGGTTCGGTGCCGACGGACGCTTCGACCACGGTGCCTCCGGCGACGGTGCCGCCCACCCCGCCGCCCACGGCCCACCCCGGCGCCACGGTGGCACCGGTGACGCAGCTCGGCGTCGTCTCCTCGCTGGAGGGTCTGATCCCGCTCGAGGCGCCGCCCACGGCCGACCGGATTTCCCCTGGTCGCACTCGGTGACTCGGTCATGTTGGGTGCCGCCGAGGAGTTGCAGGCGCGCGGCTTCCAGGTCGATGCGATGGTGAGCCGCCAGATGAAGGCCTTCGTTCCCACGATGGCAGCGCTGCGTGACAACGGAACATTCGGGTCGGTCGTCGTGATCCATCTCGGTACGAACGGACCGTTCAGCCAGGAGACGCTCGACGAGATGCTGGCGACCGTGGCGAACGTGCCGGTCGTTCGTGCTGCTGACGGGCAAGGCCGATCGGGGCTGGATCGCCGACAACAACGCCCGACTCGAGGCGGTACCGGCGACGCATCCGAACGTCACCGTCGTCGACTGGGAGGCGATCTCGGCGGGCTGTGAGGGCCGCTGCTTCTACGACGACAACATCCACCTCACCCAGTCCGGCCAGAACTACTACGCCGACATGATCGGCAAGATCCTCGGCCAGATCTGACCCACCCCACCCCCACCCAACCCAACCCCCAACCCAACCCCCAACCCGAAATTCGGAGGGGATGTTGCGCTCAGCGCAACGATCACTCCGAATTTCAGGACGAGGGGTGCGGATTTCGGGGGAGGGGGGTCGGGGAGTGGTTCGCTTGGGCGGGTTCGACGTGCGGGCGTACGCTCGGGGCATGACCACTCCCGTTCGTGTCGCCGTCACCGGTGCTGCTGGCCAGATCGGCTACAGCATCCTCTTCCGTATCGCCTCGGGCTCGATGCTCGGGCCGGACACCCCGGTCATCCTGCAGCTGCTCGAGATCACGCCGGCGCTCGGCGCGCTCGAGGGTGTGCGCATGGAACTCGACGACTGTGCCTTCCCGCTGCTCGACAGCGTGGTGTGCACCGACGACGCCGACATCGCGTTCGGCGACGCCGACGTGGCCATCCTCGTCGGTTCGATGCCGCGCAAGGCCGGCATGGAGCGTGCCGATCTGCTGTCCGCCAACGGCGGCATCTTCAAGCCGCAGGGTGAGGCGCTGTCGCGTTCGGCCACACCGGACGTCAAGATCCTCGTCGTCGGCAACCCGGCCAACACCAACGCCCTGATCGCCCAGCGCAACGCCGCCGATCTCGACCCGGGCCGCTTCACGGCGATGACCCGGCTCGACCACAACCGGGCCAAGACGCAGCTCGCGCAGCGCCTCGGCGTGTCGGTCAACGACGTCACCAAGATGACGATCTGGGGCAACCACTCGACCACGCAGTACCCCGACCTGTTCCACTGCGAGGTCAACGGCACGCGCGCCTACGACGCCGTCGGCGACCACGAGTGGTACGACTCGACCTACATCCCCACGGTCGCCAAGCGTGGCGCGGCGATCATCGAGGCCCGGGGCTCGTCGTCGGCCGCGTCGGCGGCCTACGCCGCGGTCGACCACATCCGTGACTGGACGCTACGGCACGCCCGAGGGCGACTGGGTGTCGATGTCGGTCGTCAGCGACGGCAGCTACGGCGTCCCCGAGGGCATCATCTCGTCGTTCCCCTGCGTGTGCAAGGACGGCGACTACGAGATCGTCCAGGGTCTCGAGATCGACGACTTCAGCCGCGCCAAGATCGATGCCTCCGCCGACGAACTCGTCAGCGAACGCGACGCCGTCGCCGAACTCGGCCTCATCTGACGTCCGATCGCCGCACGTCCGTTCTCGTGAACAAGTTGTCGGCTGGGTCGCGCAACGTGTTCCGCACGGACGTGCATCGGCGAGGATGTCGGTGCGCGGTTACTGGGCGGTGAAGTTCAGGCCGACTTCGCCGTCGGCGGCGTCCTTGCGGATCGAGAGCTGGTCGCCGTTGATCTCGTAGGTGACCTCGCCGTCGAGCGCCACGATCACGCTGGCCTCGAGTGTGGTCAGGTCCGGTTCGCAGGCCTTGCGGGTGAGTGCCATCGGACCGAACGTCATCGTCGTGTCGGTGATCTCGACCGAGGCGCTGCCGGTGTTGCAGCCGGTGTTGATCTGGGCCTGGCCGTCGGTGATGGTCATCGATGCCTCGGAGTCGACCGCGCCGACCGAGATCGCCTCGTTGGCGATCGTGCCCGACACGACCCAGGTGGTGCCCTCGAGCGGCGCCGGCTGAATCGCCGCCAAGCGTGATCGTGGCGTCGGTGCCGGTCAGCGTGAGGGTGTCGCCGTCGAGCGCGATCTCGGGGCCGCTGCTCAGGAACTCGCTCAGCCATGTGTCCTGGGCCATCAGCGCGTCGTCGCAGGCCATCATCGTCGATGCCATGGCGGCCACCTCGAGCGTGCCGTCGGTGATCGAGTAACCGCCGCTCATCGAGTTGCAACCCGCACGGGCCCCGAGCGAGTCGGATTCGAATCCGATCTCGATCTCGGTGTCCGCCACGAGGTCGTACCCCGTGACGTCGGTTGACGTGAAGGCCTGCCCGGCGAGGTCGTCGGCACGTCGGCGCCGAGCCGGAACCCGAGTCGGAGTCGCTGCCGCACGCGGCGAGAGCGAGGGCCGACACGGCGAGGACTGCAAGTGCGGTACGGGGGATCATGGTGGTTCTGACGCTCCTGAGGTCGGGAGAAGTTCCGTCAGCGTGTGCTGAGTCAGCTGATCATGACACGGCGACAGCGCAAGAAATGCGCATCATCTGATCGACACCGGCCTTCAGATCTTCGTCGCTGATCCGCTCGGTGTCGCCCGACTCGCCGAGGAGATCGCTGACGGTCATGATCGCCAGCGCTTCGATGCCCTTGACGGCGGCGATGGTGTACATCATCGCCGCTTCCATCTCCACGCCGATGTGGCCGAGCCGCTTCCACCGGGCGAACGTGGTGGGGTCGGGATCGTAGAACAACCCGGAGGTCACGATCGGGCCGACGTGGACCGCACCGACCGTTCCGGCACGGCTCAGCCGGGCGGCGGTCTCGGCGAGCGTGAACGTGGCGCACGGGCGCGTAGCCCTCCATCGCGGCGTACCGCAACGGTGTCTGATCGTCGCTCGAGGCGGACACGCCGATCACGGTGTCACCCATCGCCATGCCGTCGCCCAGGCCCCCACAGGTGCCCACCCGCACCAAGCGGGTCGCGCCGAGCATGATCAACTCCTCGAAGACGATGCCGGCGCTCGGGCACCCCATTCCCGTCGACTGCACGCTGATGGGCTTGCCCTCGAACGTGCCCGTGAACCCGAGCATTCCCCGCTCGGAGTTGACCCGACGAGCGCCGGGATCGAAGAACGTCGTCGCGATGTACTCCGCCCGCAACGGGTCTCCGGGGCACAGGACGTTGGGGGCGTAGTCGCCCTGCTCGGCACGCAGATGGATCGGCATACCCCGAGCGTATTGTCCCGGCGCTACTTGAGGAACTTGCTGGTGGTGTTGTCGGCGAGCACCTTTCCGCCGGTCTGGCACGTCGGGCAGTAGTTCACCGTGTAGCCCGAGTACTCGACCGCTCGCACGGCGTCCCCACAATCCGGACACGGGTCGCCGGTGCGGCTGTGCATCGCGCTCGGCCGCTCCTTCGACGAGCTCATGTCGTCACGCGTCCGCTCGTAGTCGAGCCCCTCGTCGAGACACGACCGGATCGCCGCAGCGACCGACGGCTGCTCCGTCTGCGCCGAGCTTGCGGGTGTTGGCGAACGGGGACACACGGGCTCGGTGGCAGACCTCGTTGGCGAGCCGCCGACCGATGCCGGCGATCATCCGCTGATCGCGCAGGAAGCCGTGCACGCGCATCGAGTTCGCCGCGAACAGCGCGGCGAGTTCGTCGTCGGTGATCGTGGCGGCCTCGGGCCCGAGCTTGTCGAGTGGCGGTGATGCCAGTGCGCCGTCGGTCGGGTAGGCACCACACGCCGGCGCGTGCGTTCCTTGCCCTGTTCGGTCAGCAGCAGCGCGGTCTCGTCGATCGATCCGTCGGCTGACTCGATCGCCTCGAACACGAATCGGGCCTGACCGCCACGAGGTTTCGCGGAGCGCTTCGTGTCGGGCACGAGCCGGCCGCCCTGCATGAGATGCACGACGAACGTGACCGGCTCGAATCGCAGCAGCAGGTACTTGCCGCGTCGGCCGACGTCGAGCAGTGGCTGTCCGAAGGCCTCAGCAGGGGCGGGGACGGCCGTCTTGAGTGCCGTGAAGTTGAACGGCGTGAAGCCCGTCAGGACGCGCGTCGAGAACTGGTCCGTGAGTCGTTCGGCGTGCGCTTGGATCTCCGGCATCTCCGGCATGACGGGCGTCGCACGTCCTCAGTCGTACGACGTGCGCTCGCGTACCGACGAAAAGATCGAGTCGAGGGCGCCGAACACCGGCTGGGAATCGAGCAGCTTCTGCTGGTCGCCGAACAGCCGGATCCGCCCGCTGACGAACGCCTCCTGGGCATTGAGTTCACCGGTGGCGACCGCCACCGCAGTGTCCCAGTCCTGCTCCATCTTCACGTCCTCGGGGTCGGCGGGCCCGGCGCCGAACGACGCATCGCCGTCGCCGACGCTCAGGTGATAGGTCACGTCACCCTCCGGGCCGTCGCTCACCACCTGCGTCACGCCGATGCGGTGCGACTCGGCGATCTCGCGCATGTGGTCGCTCGCACCGACCTCGTCGGAGAGCGCATTGATCCAGTCGAGACTGAGATAGCGGATCATGGTTCGTAGTCTGCCTGATCATGCCGTCGGAGGAACACGCGAGGAACACAGCGACGGCCGCCACGTGGATGCCCCGATCGAGGAGTGGGTGTTCGCAGCATGGACGCCCGATGCTCGGCTCGGCCTGATCTCGGGCCACCGGATCGTCGGTCGGAACGCGTGGTACTGGTCGTCGCTCGCTCGCCGTGGTCGGCCGCTCCTGCACATCGTCGACTTCGACATCCCCGTTCGCGCCGACCCGTTCATCGTGAAGGGGGAGGCGCTCTGGGCCGAACACCACTGCGATGCCGAAATGGAGCAGTGGTCGATCGGCAACGAGACCTATGCCTCTGCCATCGACGACCCCGATGAGGCGCTCGGTCGCGCATACGGCGACCCGACACCGATCGCGTTCGACCTCGAGTGGTACGCGACCGCGCCTGCGACGCCGCTCGAACCGGCCGGCGACCGGGCGTCGATCGACGCGGGCTACGAACAGATCGGGGTGGTGCACGGCTCGATCGAGGTCCTCGGCGAACCGACGGTGGAACTCGTCGAGGTCCCGGCACATCGCTGGCATCGCTGGACGTCCGAGTCGGCCGGTCCCGGCTTCGGACCGCTGACGCTGCCGGAGGTGACCGCCCACACCGGCGTTCGTTCGCCGTTTCTGTTCCCCGACGGCAGCGTCAGCGATCTCGTCCTCACCCCTCGGGGGTGGGCGCAGCGAACTCCTCGTCGCGTTCGGTGACCACCGGTGCACGCGGCGGCCGGCGCAGCGATGGGTGCCGCTCACTGGCTCAGCCGACGGGGTTGAAGGGCGTGCCCTCCTGGGAGGAGGTGAGGTCGCCGAGCGTCAACGACTCGTAGGCGATCTCGGGGTTGGCACGGACTGCGAGGTCGAGCTTGCGGGCGTCGTCACCGACGAGGATCCGCCACCGGCCCTCGCGAACGCCGTCGAGGATTTCGGTCGCTCGCCTCGGCGGCGGTCATCGGCGCCTGGTCGCGGAACATGTCGGACATCAGCTGCACCATCTCGGCGGTCTCCATGTCGAGCTCCTGGGCGCCATGGCGCATCGAGTTCTCGACGATCGACGTGCCGATGTGGCCCGGCATCACCACGGACACCTTGACGTGCGGCGCGTTGACGCGCAGGTCGGTGATCAGCGCCTCCGAGAACCCCTTCACAGCGAACTTGGCCGCCGAGTAGGCCGTGTGTGGTCGGTCCGGTCCGATGCTCGCCCAGAACCCGTTGACGCTGGAGGTGTTGACGACGTGGCCCTCGTCGGAGGCGATCAGCAACGGGAGGAACGTGCGCACACCCAGGTAGACGCCGCCCCAGCAGACGTTGAACGTCCGCTCCCACACCTCGCGGGGATCGGTGATCACGGAACCACCGCCACCGATGCCGGCGTTGTTGAACAGCAGGTTCACGTGGTCGGTCTGGTGCTGCGTGACCACTGCGTGGCGGAACGCCAGCTGTGACGCCTCGTCGGAGACGTCGCAGACGTGTGTGGTCACGACGGTGTCGGCGGGTGCGTCGGCCAGGGCCAGGTCGCTTCGTCTCCTCCATCTCCTCGACCGACAGATCGCACAGCGCCACATGGCATCCCTCCGCAGCGAGTTGTCGGACGAGTTCGCGCCCCATCCCGCTCGCACCGCCCGTGACGACCGCGACCTTGCCCGTGAAGCTCTCCATTCCGGCATGCTCGCACAGCGGATCATCCGACTGCTTCACTGGGGGCGTGGCCTACGAGACCGACATCCTCGACGACTTCGCGGCGCAGCGACGCGGCCCGAGCTACCCCGACGTGGCGGTCGAGATGGGCATGCTCGTCGAGGACCGTGCGAGTCACTTCTGCGGCGACGTGGTCCGCTGGAGCGCCGAGGGCGTGACGCTGCAGGATCGCAACGACTACATCCGCCACTTCACCTGGAAGCCGGGCGGCTTCCTGATCGAAGGCCGACCGGTCACCCTCGTGCGGCCACCGAGCGCCACGGCTGCCACCCAGCGCATCACGGCGTCGGGTTCGGTCGCGGGCGACGGCCGGGCCCGAGTGGCGGCGGCCAGCCGGATCTGGGTCGAAGGCAAACACGACGCCGAACTGCTCGAGCACGTGTGGGGTGACGACCTCCGCGAGCTCGGCATCGTCGTGGAACCGCTCCACGGCGCCGACGATCTCGCCGCCGCGGTGGCGGACTTCGGGCCGAGTGCCGACCGTCGGCTCGGCGTGTTGCTCGACCATCTGGTGCCGGGCTCGAAGGAGACCCGCATCGCCGACACGGTGCGAGACCCCAACGTGCTGATCACCGGGCACCCGTTCGTCGACGTGTGGGCCGGCATCCGTCCCAAGGTGCTCGGCCTCGACGAGTGGCCCGACGTACCCAAGGGTGACGTGCCGTGGAAGCAAGGTCTGTGCGCAGCGCTCGGCGTGCCGTTCGACGGCTTCTGGCCGCGGCTTCGCAACCAGGTCAACACCTTCGCCGACCTGCGACCCGAACTCGTCGGCGCAGTGGAGCAGCTGATCGATTTCGTCAGCGAGTGATCACACCGCTTCCCACCACACCGTCCCACCACGCCGTCCCAACCACGATGTTTGCGTGACAGTTCTGTTGGGCCGCCCCAACCGAAGTGTCACGCAAACGGGGTGGTGGGAGCCAGCCTCAGACGAAGGCGCCGGCGAACACCAGGCTGACGATCGTCATCACCTTGATGAGGATGTTCATCGACGGGCCGGAAGTGTCCTTGAACGGGTCGCCGACGGTGTCGCCGACCACGGCGGCCTTGTGCGCATCGCTGCCCTTGCCGCCATGGGCTCCGGCCTCGATGTACTTCTTGGCGTTGTCCCAGGCGCCGCCCGAGTTGGCCATGAAGATGGCGAGGGAGAAGCCGGTCACGAGTGCACCGGCGAGCAGGCCACCGAGTGCGTCGATGCTGATGAATCCGACGACGAGCGGAACGACGATGGCGAGCGAACCCGGGATGATCATCTCGCGCAGCGACGCCTCGGTGGAGATCTCGACGCAGCGCGCCGAGTCGGGCACGACGCCCGGCAGGCCCTCGCGCAGACCGGGGATCTCGCGGAACTGGCGACGCACTTCCTCGATCATCTTCTGGGCGGCACGACCGACCGCGTCGATCGTGAGCGCGGCGAAGAGGAACGGCAGCCCGGCGCCGATGAACAGACCGATGAAGACGGCCACGTGACCGATGTTGAGGTCGAGCGCAGCGGTCGGATCGGCGTCACGAATGGCGAACTCGAAGCTCTTGAACAAGGCAAGAGCGGTGAGGGCGGCCGAACCGACGGCGAACCCCTTGGCCACCGCAGCGGTCGTGTTGCCGAGCGAGTCGAGCGCATCGGTCACCTCACGTACGGATGGGTCCAACCCCGCCATCTCGGCGATACCGCCGGCATTGTCGGCGATCGGGCCGTAGGCGTCGACCGACACGACCACGCCGGTCGTTGCGAGCATGCCGATGGCGGCCACGGCGATGCCGTACACGCCGCCGTCGTCACCCAGCGTCTGCTGGCCGCCCCAGTAGGCGATGCCGATGCCGACCAGGATCAGGATGATCGACGCGGCGACCGAGATCATGCCGGTGCTGATGCCGCCGAGGATCGTCGTGGCCGGCCCGGTCTCGGTCTGTTCGGCGATCTTCTTGACCGGCCGGTAGTGGTCGGACGTGAAGTACTCGGCGGTCTTGCCGAGGGCCCAGCCGACAAGGAGGCCGCCGATGACCGACACGCCGAGTCCCCACGGCTTGTCGAAGATCGCGTCGTCGGCGAACAGCCAGTAGGCGACGCCGACCGAGGCGACGACGGTGATGCCCATGGCGACGTTGGTGCCCATGTGCAGCGCCCGTGCGAGCGCATGCGAATTCGTCGACTCGCCGCCGCGGACGAAGAACGACCCGATGATCGAGGCGATCATGCCGGCGAAGGCGATCGCGAGCGGGAACATCAGCAGCGGCAGGACCGCGTCGAGACCGGCGTCCTTGGCGGTGATGCCGGCGGCGAAGGCCGTCAGCGAGATCGGCGCGATGATCGAGCCGGCGTACGACTCGAACAGGTCGGCGCCCATGCCGGCGACGTCGCCGACGTTGTCGCCGACGTTGTCGGCGATGGTGGCCGGGTTGCGCGGGTCGTCCTCGGGGATGCCGGCCTCGACCTTGCCGACGAGGTCGGCGCCGACGTCCGCGGCCTTGGTGTAGATCCCGCCGCCGACGCGGGAGAACAGAGCGATCGACGACGCGCCGAGCCCGAATGCCGTGACGATCTCGAAGGCCTGGTCGACCTCGAGCCACGTGACGAACACGAGGTAGGTGGCGCTGAGGCCGAGCAGTGCGAGACCGGCGACCGTGAAACCCATGACGGCGCCGCCGCGGAATGCGACGGGCAGGGCCTTGCCGGGGCCGAAACGTGGCCGCCTCGGTCGTGCGGGCGTTCGCCATCGTGGCGACCGTCATGCCGACATAGCCGGCGCCGGCGGACAAGCAGGCCCCGAGGACGTACGTGACCGCCGCCAGCGGAGCGATCACGACGGCGAGAAGGATCGCCATGATCACGACGAACACGGAGACCCACTGGTACTCCTTCTTCAGGAACGCTCGAGCACCCTTCTGGATCTCGTTCATCAAGAACACCATGCGCTCGTTGCCGGGCGACGCCTTCTCCACTTCCTTGTAGAAGTAGAAGGCGAGGATGAGTGCGGCGACGGCCGACGCTGCTGCGAGATACGGAATTGCGTCCACGGGCTTGGTGCCTCCTGAGGGCGATACGGCAAGTACTCACCCGAACGGTCGGGTGAATCGGGACCATGATGGTCGGCGGAGCAGGCTAGATCCCAACTGGCTGGTTTCCGCCCATCGGAGCGTTCACCTGTGACGGATGTGCCGTGTCGACGGCCGGGACGATTGGGCCCAGGCACGGCGGTGGCGAGTAGGTTCGCGGAAATGGCACAGACGTTGAACCGTGGTCCCGTTTCGGGTACCGCAGTCAATCCGCCGAAGAAGAAGGGGTTCGTCCGCGACTTCTACTCGACCTCGGTCGGCAAGAAGTACGTGATGGCGATCACCGGCATCATCGGCATCCTGTTCGTGATCGGCCACATGGTCGGCAACCTCAAGGTGTACCTCGGGGTGGTCAACGACGGTGGCACCCGCATCTACGACGTCGACCTCTATGGCGAGTTCCTCCGCGAGATCCTCGTGCCGATCCTGCCGCGGACGATCTTCCTGTGGGGCTTGCGCCTCGTGCTGATCGGCGCATTGCTCCTCCACCTCCACGCCGCATACACACTCACGGTGCTCAACCGCAAGGCCCGCCCGGTCAAGTACCAGACCCCGCGTGACTATCAGGTGGCCAACTTCGCGAGCCGCACGATGCGCTGGACCGGCATCATCGTCGTGCTGTTCCTCGCCTTCCATCTCGCCGATCTGACCTGGGGTTGGTTCAACCCCGACTACGTGCGTGGAGAGCCCTACCGCAACATCGACGCATCGCTGTCGCGGATCCCGGTGGCGATCCTCTACATCGTCGCGAACATCGCGCTCGGCATCCACCTGTTCCACGGAACCTGGTCACTGTTCCAGTCGATGGGCTGGAGTAGCCCTCGCTTCAACTCGTGGCGACGAGGACTCGCCACCGCCGTGGCCACGGTGATCGTGCTCGGCAACGTCTCGATTCCGATCGCGGTGCAGGCGGGAATCATCGAATTCAACCCTGACGCCGTGACCGTCACTGAGGAGGCAGCGCCGTGACCATCACTCTCGACTCCAAGATCCCCGACGGGCCTCTGGCCGACAAGTGGCAGAACTTCATCGCCAACGAGAAGCTGGTCAACCCGGCCAACAAGCGCAAGTTCAAGATCATCGTGGTCGGCACCGGCCTGGCCGGCGCGTCGGCGGCGGCGACGCTCGGTGAGCTCGGCTACCAGGTCGAGGCGTTCACGTTCCACGACTCGCCCCGGCGTGCCCACTCGATCGCCGCGCAGGGCGGCATCAACGCGGCGAAGAACTACCAGGGCGACGGCGACAGCGTCCACCGCCTCTTCTACGACACGATCAAGGGCGGCGACTTCCGTGCCCGCGAGGCCAACGTGCATCGCCTCGCCGAGGTGTCGGTCGACATCATCGACCAGATGGTCGCCCAGGGTGTGCCGTTCGCCCGCGAGTACGGCGGCCTGCTCGACAACCGCAGCTTCGGTGGCGCCCAGGTCAGCCGCACGTTCTACGCCCGCGGCCAGACCGGCCAGCAGCTCCTGATCGGTGCGTACCAGCAGCTCGCCCGCCAGATCGGCCTCGGCAACGTCAAGCTCTGGAACCGCATGGAGATGGTCGACGTCGTCAACATCGACGGTCGATGCGCCGGCATCGTCACGCGCGACCTGATGACGGGCGAGTTCTCCTCGCACTCGGCCCACGCCGTCGTGCTCGCCACCGGCGGCTACGGCAACGTCTTCTACCTGTCGACGAACGCCATGGCCTGCAACGTCACCGGTGCGTGGCGCGCCCACCGTCGCGGTGCGGCCTTCGCCAACCCGTGTTACACGCAGATCCACCCCACCTGCATCCCCCAGGCCGACGACTTCCAGTCGAAGCTCACGCTGATGTCGGAGTCGCTGCGCAACGACGGCCGCATCTGGGTTCCGAAGAGCCCCGACGAGACCCGCCGCGCCGATCAGGTGCCCGAGGACGAGCGCGACTACTACCTCGAGCGCATCTACCCGAGCTTCGGCAACCTCGCCCCGCGCGACGTGTCGTCGCGGGCGGCCAAGCGGATGGTCGATGCCGGCCAGGGCGTGGGCCCGCTGAAGAACGGTGTGTACCTCGACTTCGCCGAGGCGATCGGGCGGCTCGGCGAGGACACGATCCGCGAGCGCTACGGGAACCTGTTCGACATGTACGAGCGCATCACCGGCGAGAACCCGTACGAGGTGCCGATGCGCATCTACCCGGCGAGCCACTACACGATGGGTGGTCTCTGGGTCGACTACGAGCTGATGACCACGATCCCCGGCCTCTACTGCGCCGGTGAGGCGAACTTCTCCGACCACGGCGCCAACCGCCTCGGTGCGTCGGCGCTCATGCAGGGGCTGTCCGACGGCTACTTCGTGCTGCCGTACACGATCTCGCAGTACCTCTCGCAGTGGCTCAACAAGCCGATCCCCGACACCTCGCACGAGGAGTTCACCAAAGTGCAGGCCGAGGCCAGCGACCGTTTCAAGGGGTACATGGCGATCGGCGGAACCCGTGGGCCCGACCACTTCCACCGTGAGCTCGGCAAGATCATCTGGGACTACTGCGGCATGGACCGCAATGCCACCGGGCTCGAGAAGGCATTGTCGGAGATCCCCGCACTGCACGAAGAGTTCAAGAAGGACCTCAAGGTCACCGGCAGCGACACCAACGTGAACCAGACGTTGGAGAAGGCCGGCCGGGTCGACGACTTCTTCGAACTCGGCATGCTGATGTGCAAGGACGCACTCAACCGCGAGGAGAGCTGCGGCGGTCACTTCCGTTCCGAGCACCAGACCGACGAGGGCGAAGCCCTGCGCAACGACGACGACTTCGCCTACGTCAGCGCCTGGGAGTGGAGCGGTGACATGGCCAATCCGATCGAGCACAAGGAACAACTCGAATACGAAGTCGTCCACTTCCAGACACGGAGCTACAAGTGAGCACCCTCACCAACCTCACACTCAAGATCTGGCGTCAGGACGGCCCGACCGCACAGGGCCGTTTCGAGAGCCACCAGATTCCCGAGATCAGCGACGAGGCGTCGTTCCTCGAACTGCTCGACATCCTCAACGAGCGGCTCATCGAGGAGGGCAAGGAGGCCATCGTCTTCGACCACGACTGTCGCGAGGGCATCTGCGGCACGTGCTCGTTGATGATCGACGGCCAGGCGCACGGTCCTTCCAGGGGTGCTGCGACCTGTCAGATCCACATGCGGACCTTCAGCAGCGGCGACGAGATCGTCGTCGAGCCGTGGCGGGCGGCCGCCTTCCCGGTCATCAAGGACCTGATGGTCGACCGTGCGCCACTCGACCGGATCATCGAAGCGGGCGGCTACATCACTGCGCCCACCGGCGGTGCGCCGGACGCCAACCTGATCCCGATCGCCAAGCCCGTCGCCGACGCCGCGATGGACGCAGCGGAATGCATCGGCTGCGGCGCCTGCGTGGCGGCATGCCCGAACGGTGCCGCGAGCCTGTTCACCTCGGCGAAGATCGCCCATCTCAACCTGCTGCCCCAGGGTCAGGCCGAGCGCTACAAGCGTGCCGAGGCGATGGTCGAGAAGATGGACGAGTACTTCGGCTCGTGCACGAACCACGGCGAATGCCAGGCGGCGTGCCCGAAGGAGATCTCGATCGACAACATCGCGATCATGAACATCGACTACTTCAAGTCGAAGTTCAAGAACCGCAAGTCCCTCGCCCGCTGAACGCCCCAGCGGTTCAGATCGCTGCCAGCAACGCGGCGTAGTGGTTGGTCGACACGACCTCGCCGGCCGTCACGGTCAGGTCGATGGTCAGCATGCCGGTCGCGTCCGGGGCATCGAAGCGCAGGCGGCCCACCTTCACGACGTCGTCGGCGCCGACCGCACCTCCGAATCTCCAGCGTTGCTCGCCGCCGGGCCAGGCTGCGACGACGTCGACGACGGCGAAGTCGAGGGCTGATCGCAGATCGCTGATCAGGTGGACGTCGAGGTCGACGCGATCACCGGGCCGGAGGGGCTCGGAGAGCGGGTCGGCCACGGCGATCACCTCAGCGCACGCCGCCTGTACGGCGTCGCAGGCGAACTTGGGGACGCGATCGGCATCGAGGATGCTGGTCGAGATCGCCGGAGCCGAGTCGTTGAGCGAGGAGAAACAGAACCCGCCGGTGGGGCGGTACTTCAGGCGCCGCAGCGTCTCGATCTGGACCTTGAGGACGTGCGACTGATAGTGCTGGGTCGTGTCGCGCCACTCCTCGTACGTGTCGAAATCGCTCGGCGGGAACAGCCGCTCGAAGGTCGAACGCTCGTAGCCGTGTTGGGCCGCGAGTCGGTCCCAGTCGAGGTCGGGCCACTCGTTGACGAGCAACTCCTCGTCGATGAACGACGCGGAGCGCGGCGGTGAAGCGGAGCCGAACTCGCTGACGAAGCGGACCATCCGTGGGAGTCGGCCTGCGAAGTCGGCGAGGTCCTCGGCTTCACCATGGCGCCAGCCGAACCAGAGGTGACTGTCGGTTCCGTCGAGTTGGGGGAGGTGGGGAAGTACGCCCGAGTGCGCCACGACGTGCCGAGTGCTGTCGGCTCGCTCGAAGGCACGCTTGACCCAGCGGTCCAGCACGCTGCGATTCCAGCTCGGGATCTGAGCGGTCGCGATGGTGCGCAACCGGCGGCTCCAGCCGGGTGGGCCGTGGTCCGCGTCGGTCCCGTCGGGATCGTCGTGCGCCGTCCACATCGCGATCGACGGATGGTGTCCGAGCGAGTCGACTGCCGCACGTGCCTGTTCGACGGCCTGTGAGCGCACGGACCGGGCGTGGTCCCACTGGAGCGGGAAGTCCTGGAGGAGCAGGATTCCGAGTTCGTCGGCGACGGCGTACACCTCACGGTCGGCGATGTGGCCGTGGATGCGCAGCGCGTCGAGCCCGAGATCGACGGCCGCCTGGAGATCGCTGCGAATGCGCTCGGAGGTGGCGTCGGCCGGCAGTTCGGTGACCGGAAGGTAGTTGGCTCCCTTGAGGAAGAGGCGTTCGCCGTTGACGGTGCACTGCCAGTTGTCCCAGGTGATCTGGCGCAGTCCGGTTCGCCGACCGCGCCGGTCGCTCATCTCGCCGTCGACCAGCACCTCCACGTGGACGTCGACGAGCGGCTGGCTCCCGAGCGCACACGGCCACCACAACTGTGGGTCGGTGATGTCGACGCTCCATTCGATCTCGTTCTGGCCGGACGCGACGACGAGTTGTGACTCGTCGCTGACGTCACCGTCGATCGACGTCCGGATCGTCACGGCGACTTCGCGGTCACTGTCGAGTCGAGCGGCGATGCGCAGATGGGCACGTCGTTCGTCGGCGTCGCGGCACAGCACCCGGAGGCGATCGACTCTGACCGGCCCGGTGTCGTAGCACTGGACGGGCCGCCACAGCCCGCCGGGATTGGCCGTGGACGTCGGCGACTGGAAGACACCGGTGAGGTTGCGCCGACCGGTCGTCGCCTGTGGCGAACACGTCACCTCGACGGCCAGGACGTGGTCGTCGCCGAACCTCGACAGCGTGGTCACGTCGAACGTGTGGGGGAAGAAGTAGCCCTCGGGGTCGCCCAGGTACGCGCCGTCGAGCCACACATCAGCCTGGTAGAACACGCCGTCGAGGGTGATCCAGCGTCGGCGTCCGTCGGGCGGCGGCGTGGCGGTGAAGGCATGGCGGTACATCACCGGGCCGTCGGTGGTCGGCGAACTCCTCGGTGTTGCGCCAGTGGCCGGGAACCGGGACCGGCGTCCACGTGCTGTCGTCGGTGTCGAGTCCGATCCCGCTGCGCCGAACGTCGTCGTCGGCGACGGCTGCCAACCAGACGCCGGACAGTTCCATCGGTCGGATGGTACTCAGCATCGTCGGGCGGAGCATCGCCGCTCCGCGAAGCGCGTTCGCGGCCGGAGCGCTAGGTTCGGGCCATGGCTGACACGGCAATGCACCGACCGACAGATCTCGCAGCGACGCTGGGTGAGTTGCGGGCGTCGGGGTGGGTGTCGCGGCCGGTGAAGCAGGAGGTGCGTGAGCACGCCATCGAGAAGGTCGCAGCAGGCGAGCCGTTGTTCGCCGGCGTGGCCGGCTACGAGGACACCGTGATGCCGCAGCTGGAGAATGCGCTGCTGGCGGGCCACGACGTGATCTTCCTCGGCGAGCGCGGGCAGGCCAAGACCCGCATGATCCGGTCGCTGACCGGGCTGCTCGACGAGTGGATGCCGATCGTCGCCGGCAGCGAGATCAACGACGATCCGTACGCGCCGGTGTCGAAGCACGCCCGCGACCTCGTGGCCGAACTGGGCGACGACACGCCGATCCACTGGGTGCACCGCAGCGAGCGCTTCGGCGAGAAGCTGGCGACGCCCGACACCTCGATCGCCGACCTGATCGGTGAGGTCGACCCGATCAAGGTGGCCGAGGGCCGCTACCTCTCCGACGAGCTGACGCTGCACTACGGGCTCGTTCCCGCGGACCAACCGTGGCATCTTCGCCATCAACGAACTTCCCGACCTCGCCGAGCGCATCCAGGTCGGCATGCTCAACGTGCTCGAGGAACGTGACATCCAGATCCGCGGCTACAAGATCCGCCTGCCGCTCGACGTGATGTTGCTGGCGTCGGCCAACCCGGAGGACTACACCAACCGGGGCCGGATCATCACCCCGTTGAAGGATCGTTTCGGCAGCCAGATCCGCACCCACTACCCGCTCGAGGTGCACACCGAGGTCGAGATCATGCGCCAGGAGGCGGTGCCGTTGAACATCACGACCGCGGCCGGTGACATCCAGGTCGACGTGCCCGACTACCTGGCCGATGTGGTGGCGACGTTCAGTCATCTCGCTCGTGCCAGCAACCACGTCAACCAACGCTCCGGCGTGAGCGTTCGTCTCAGCGTCGCCAACTTCGAGGCGCTCGCGGCCAACGCGTTGCGACGTGGGTTGCGCGCCGGGGAGCGTCACGTGGTGGCGCGCGTCGACGACCTCGACGCGCTCGCCGCGAGCTCGATGGGCAAGATCGAGATCGAGTCGCTCGACGACGGCCGCGAGGGAGCGATCATGGACAACCTCATCAAGGGCGCCGTGCTCAGCGTCTTCAAGGAGATCGTGCCGCCCGAGCAGACGCGTGCGGTCATCGGCGCCTTCGAGGACGGCGCCGTCGCGCACACGGGTGCAGGACGTCACGACCGAGGAGCTGGCTCGACTCGTCGAGGAGGTCGACGCGCTTCGCACGCCGGTGGCGATCCTGACCGGCGGCGACGAGTCACCGGCCGCGGTGGCCGCCGCGGTGGAGTTCGTCCTCGAGGGCCTGCACCTGAGCAAGCGCCTGAACAAGGACGCCAGCGGCGCCAGCGCCACCTACCGCGGCCGCACCTGAATGAGACGCGGGGCTGCTGACCCCGCGTCTCATTCAGGGGAGGAAGATCTTGGCGGCGGGGGTCGGGTTGCGGTCGGCGTCGAGCAGGCCGGGCGGTGTGTCGGGTGCCGAGATGGCGGGCTCGACGAAGCACACGTCGACGCGTACGCCGTCGGCGATCGCGTCGTCGAGCGAGTCGACCAACTGCTCGACGATCGACGCGGCGGTGTCGAGGTCGTCGTGGGCCGGGCGGAACCCTGTGATCACGACGGGTCCGTCGAAGTCGTCGGCGCCATCGCGAATCGCGTGTCCCCACTGCGTCGAAGCCGCTTCCAGCTGCCGGTCGCCGATGGCGTCGTCGTGCTCCCAGGGGGTCTGGAGCACGATCCCGAGATACGACGCCCGGCCGACGTACTCGTCGATCGAGGTCGCGTCGGGAGCGACGGACGCAACGACGGGAGTGCTCCCCTCGAGGATCGTCCAGGTGTCGCGCCAGGGCCGTGTCGGCGCGCCGAGCGGGATCTCGGCGAAGGGCACCCAGCCGGTCACGTTGTCGCCGAAACGGTCGGCGACCCGCTCGACCCAGCGTGGCCACCACGCCGTGAACGTGTCGTCGTCGTCGAAACCGCCGTCGTTGTCGAACCAGCGGGGGATCGACCCGTCGTGGAGCGTCGCCCACACGCGCAGGTCGATTGCCGCGGCGGCCGCCAGCATCTGTTCGTAGCGGTCGGCCCAATCGTCGTCGAGTCCGGCCGGCCGAGGTTGGAGTCGCGCCCAGTCGAGCGTGAGCCGCACGTCGGTGACGCCGACCTCCTGCAGTGCAGCGAGGTCATCGGGCCACCGGCGGAAGAACCCGTTGCCCGCAGTGGAGCCGATGTTCGAGTTCTCGGCGAAGCCGAGCGTGGTCGCCGTGGTGAGCGCAGCGCCTCTCCGGAATGACATCAGGTTCGAGCGATCGATCAGATGAACGGACTGCGAGTCCAGAGATCGGACGTGTCGACGTTGGCCGGCGCCGGCGTCCCGACGAGTTCGACCACGTCGATCGGCCCGGGGAATCCGCGCAGTTCGACTTCGCCGACCGGTTCGGCGTGGACACCTTCGGGCAGCCGTTCGAGCTGCATCGTCGGCATGCAGCACCTCGACACCCTTGGCGTGGTCGCACAATCGCGCGGCCATGTTGACCGCCGAGCCGATGTAGTCGTCGCCCTCGAAGAGCAGTGCGTGACCGGTGGCGAGGCCGGCGCGGATGGTGAGCGGGGCGCACACGTCGGTCGCTCGCTGCTCGAGGTCGAGCACGAAATCGATCGCGTCACGCTGGTCGACCGCCACGATCATGCAACCGTCGCCGAGCCACTTCGCGATGCGCACACCGCGCTCGGACGCGACCGTGCGCACGATGCCACGGAACGTGCTGAGCACGCGGCCGGCCGCATCGTCGCCGAACGCTGCGGTGTAGTTCGTGAATCCGGACAGGTCGACGAACACGAACGTGCGGGGGACACGCATGTCGGCGATGTTATTGGCTCCGAACGGCCAAGTGGCGCACAACCCGTTAAGTTCCAGTCATGGCACAGCGATTCACGTATTCGCGGTGGGACGGGACGCAGACCGGCTTCGAGTTCGACGCCGAGGCCGCCTTCGACGAGCTGACCGACGAACTGCTGTACCACGGCGACGTCAACGCCGCGCTGCGTCGCATGATGCAGGAGGGCATGCGCGACCGCAACGGCGAGGAGCTGCAGGGCATTCGCGAGCTGCTCGAGAAGCTGCGCCAGGAGCGCCAGCAGCGACTGGAGAACTCCGACCTCGGCGGCGTCTACGACGAGATCAAGGCGCAGCTCGACGACATCATCGACGAGGAACGCCACGCGATCGACAACGCGCTCAACGATGCACTCAACTCCGGCGACGAGCGTCGAGCACAGAATGCCGCAGGCGGCGGCCGACGAGCGCAACATGCGCCTCGACCTGATGCCCGACGACCTCGCCGGCAAGGTCCGCGAGCTCGACTCGTACGACTTCGAGTCGAAGGAGGCCAAGCAGCGCTTCGAGCAGCTGATGGACAAGCTGCGCGAGCAGCTGATGCAGCAGATGGTCGACCAGATGTCGGGCGCAATGCAGAACATGACGCCCGAGGACATGGCGCGCATGAAGGACATGATGGCCGCGCTCAACGAGATGCTCGAGAAGCATCAGCGCGGCGAGGACCCCGGCTTCGAGCAGTTCATGCAGGAGTACGGCGACTTCTTCCCCGAGAACCCCGAGACCGTCGAGGAACTGCTCGAGCAGATGGCCAAGCGCATGGCCGCGATGCAGGCGATGATGAACTCGATGACGCCCGAGCAGCGGGCCCAGCTCCAGCAGCTGTCCGATCAGCTGATGGAGGACATGGACCTGCAGTGGCAGATGCAACAGCTGTCGGGGAACCTCCAGCAGATGTTCCCGCAGCTGAACTGGAACCAGAGCTACGACTTCGAGGGCCAGGACCCGATGGGGTTCCAGCAGGCGATGCAGGCGATGCAGGACATGGGCGACCTCGACCAGCTCGAGAACCTGTTGCGCAATGCGTCGAGCCCTGCTGCGCTCGCCGAGGCCGACATGGATCGAGTGCGCGACCTGATGGGCGACGATGCCGCCCGGTCACTCGAACGCCTCGCCGAGCTGACCAAGATGCTGGAGGAGGCCGGGCTCATCGAGCAGAAGGAAGGCCGGCTCGAGCTGACGCCCAAGGGATTGCGCAAGATCGGCTCGAATGCGCTGCGCGACCTCTTCTCGAAGCTGGCCAAGGACACCGTCGGTCAGCACCAGACCTCGAACCTCGGCCAGGGCCACGAGCGCACCTACGACACCAAGGCCTACGAGTACGGCGACCCGTTCCAGCTCGACCTCAACCGCACGATCCGCAACGCGCTGCGGCGCACCGGCGGTGGCACGCCGGTCCAGCTCGACCCGTCGGACTTCGAGATCGAGCGCACCGAGCACCTCACCCGCTCATCGACGGTGCTCATGCTCGACCTGTCGCTGTCGATGCCGATGCGTGACAACTTCCTGCCGGCCAAGAAGGTCGCGATGGCGCTGCACAGCCTGATCACCTCACAGTTCCCGCGGGACTATCTCGGCATCGTCGGGTTCTCCGAGACGGCACGAATCCTGACCGCCGAACAACTCCCCGAGGTGTCGTGGGACTTCGTGTACGGCACCAACATGCAGCACGGGTTCATCCTCGCCCGCAAGCTGCTCGCCCGTGAGTCGGGCACCAAGCAGATCATCATGATCACCGACGGCGAGCCGACGGCGCACATCATGGACAACGGGATGCCGTTCTTCAACTATCCACCGGTCCGCGAGACGGTCGAGGCCACGCTGCGTGAGGTCGTTCGTTGCACCAAGGAGCAGATCCGGATCAACACCTTCGGTCTCGGTGCCGACGGTTCGCTGCGGGCCTTCATCGAGCAGATGACGCAGATCAACCGGGGTCGGGCGTTCTTCACGACCCCGGAGCACCTCGGCGACTACGTGCTCGTCGACTTCATGGAGGGCAAGCGCGCCCTCGCCGCTCGCGGGCGTCGCGCCGGTTGATTCGCGCGTTCGCGCGCGAATCCCTGAAATCCCCCCTTGCCAAATCTGCGTGTGCTATGGCAGAATGACGCCACTGTAATTACATCGCTGTCGATCATTCGTTTGGGGGCGGGTGATTGCGCCCAACTCGTTGCCCACGGGCCTGCAGGAGGTCCTCACATGCAGTTCATCACCACATCCAGCATCACGGTCAGCGCCATCCCGGTCGAACCCGACCCCGATTGGCACGACTATGCCAACTGCCTGGGTGTCGACCCCGATCTCTTCTTCCCCGAACGCGGTGCGTCCACCCGGGAGGCCAAGGAGGTCTGCCGAGGGTGCGAGGTGCGTCACGACTGCTTGGAGTTCGCACTGCAGAACGGCGAGAAGTTCGGGATCTGGGGCGGACTGTCCGAGCGTGAGCGTCGGCGCATTCGTCGCCAGCGTGCGCAGGTCGCCCGCAGCACCATCGGCGCCTGAGGAATTCGCCGGGTGATCCCCGGCACGGGCGTTCGTGGGGTAGCGTGTCCGACATGCCTGGTGGCCCCGAGTTGATCATCATCCTCGTCGTGGTCCTGGTGCTCTTCGGCGGCTCGCAGCTGCCCAAGCTCGCCAAGAACCTCGGCAAGGCCCAGAAGGAATTCAAAGACGGCATGGGTGAAGGCCAATCTGCGCCGACCGCCCCGCCGCCGGCGCAGCCGACATCGGCCATGCCGCCGCCTCCGCCGCCGCTCCGCCAGCCCCACCGCAGCAGTAGACGCAGTCGCGCTGGCGGTCGTCGTCGGTCACATCGTGGCCGACCTCGGTGTCAGAGGCTCAGACCGTTTCCTCGACGCGACGCCGCTTCAGGATTCGCCGGCGTTCACGCTCGCTGCATCCGCCCCACACGCCGTGGTCGATGCGCTCATCGAGGGCGAACTCCAAGCACGTGTTGATGACGGGACAGTCCCGGCAGATCTTTCGGGCGCGGTCGACGCCGACGCCGTCGCTCGGGAAGAAGGTGGCCGGTGGATGCAACCGACAACTGCCCTCGGCCATCCATGCGGTGAGCGAATCGGGATCATGAGGCGCGTTGCCCAACTCGGTCGGGCGTTCGACGGTGACGTCGATGGATGTGCTGCGCTTGCGGTTGATCATCGGAAACCTTTCTCCGACCGGCTGACGGGGGGTCACGGTCGTCGTGTGGGCTGTGGTGGGCGTTGTCTCTTTGACGTCGCGACCGAGCGAGCGGTTCCCGCTCGTGGCGGATTTTCTCGCTCGGTGCGCAATGTTGCGATGTTGGAGTTCAATCGTAACGCTTCCGTAATGCAAATGCCAGCACCGTTCGGGTGAACGTCGGCCCGGTAGCATCGTGGTCCATGACCGATCTCGCCGAGACCCAGGCCCCGCGTGCCCACGCCCGCATCGTCTACCACGGGCCGGTGGCGCCGCACTGGGAGGTCTACGGCGACTGGGGCGATCGGCAGGTGCTCGACGAGTTCCGGGCCCGCGTGCTGGCCCGACTGGTGCTGCTCACTCGCGACGATCCGCAGTTCCGGCGCAACCGTGAGCGCATCGTGCGTGACGCCGAGCGCGAGTTGATCACCATCGAGTGGGACCTCGGCTACGCCGAGGACACGGTCTGACCGGCCGGGATCATCGGGAAAGCGCCGGTTCCGTGGCAGTGACCGACGAACGATTCCTCAACCGTGAACTGAGCTGGCTCGCGTTCAACGACCGAGTCCTGCAACTCGCGGCCGAGCCGGGCATTCCCCTGCTGGAGCGGGCGAAGTTCTGCGCGATCACCGCAACCAACCTCGATGAGTTCTTCCAGGTTCGGGTTGCCGCGCTGAAGGACCAGATCGAGGCGGGCATCGACCGGACCGTCGCCGGACGGTCGCACCCCGGCGCAGACGCTCGCCGAGGTCGGCCACGCCGTCCTCGAGCACATCGACCGCATCGATTCGGTGTTCGTCGACCGCCTCGTTCCCGAGCTGAGTGACGCCGGCGTCGACATCATCTCGTGGGCCGACGTCACCGACGACGAGCTCGAGTTGCTCGACCTGTGGTTCGAGGAGCGCGTGTTCCCGGTCCTCACACCGCTGGCGGTCGATCCGGGCCACCCGTTCCCCTACATCTCCGACCTCGCGCTGTCGCTCGCCGTGAACGTGGCCGACCCCGAAACCGGCGACCGCCGGTTCGCGCGGCTCAAGGTCCCGCAGCTCTTCCCGCGGCTCGTCGAGTCGTCGCCGGGTCGCTTCCTGCCGGTCGAGCAACTGATTGCCGCACGACTCGATCGGCTCTTCGTGGGCATGATCGTCGAGGACTGGGCACCGTTCCGGGTGAGCCGCAACGCGGACCTCACGCTCGAAGAGGAAGAGGCCGACGACCTGCTCGAAGCCGTCGAGATGGAGCTCCGGCGCCGCCGGTTCAACAAGGCCGTGCGCCTCGAGGTGTCGCACGACATCGGCGCCGAAGTGCTCGAACTGCTGGTGCGCGAGCTCGACCTCACGATGGACGATGTCACGTTCCATCGTTCGCCGCTCGATCTGAGCTGCCTCTGGCAGCTGCTGGAACTCGATCGACCCGATCTGAAGGACGAAGCATGGCCGCCGGTCACGGCGGGGCGCATCCTCGCCGCCGCGGAGACCGATCGGCCGATCTTCGACGTGGTGCGTCATCGGGCTCTGATGGTGCATCATCCCTACGAGAGCTTCGTGAGCAGCGTCGAGACGTTCATCTCGCAGGCGGCCGACGACCCGAAGGTGCAGTCGATCAAGATGACCCTGTACCGCGCCGGCGGCGACAGCGGGATCATCCGCAGCCTGATGCGCGCCGCCGAGCGAGGCGTGCAGGTGGCCGTGCTCGTCGAGTTGAAGGCCAGATTCGACGAGGCGAACAACGTGCAGTGGGCGCGTCAACTCGAACGATCGGGTGTGCACGTCGTGTACGGCATGGTCGGATTGAAGACGCACAGCAAGGTGGCGCTGGTGGTTCGCGACGACGGCGACCAGCTGCGTCGGTACGTCCACATCGGCACCGGCAACTACAACGCCAAGACGGCGCGGATCTACGAGGACATCGGCGTGTTGACGTGTTCGCCCGACATCGGCGACGACGCGGCACAGCTCTTCAACCATCTCACCGGCTACAGCCGTTCCGACGACTACCAGAACCTCCTCGTCGCGCCGCGCGATCTTCGTCGCCAGCTCGTCGATCTCATCGAGCACGAGGCATCGTTCGGGCCCGACGGACACATCACGCTGAAGTGCAACTCGATCGCCGACGACCAACTGATCGAGACGCTCTATGCCGCGAGCGCCGCCGGAACCCGCGTCGACCTGATCGTGCGTGGCATCTGTTGCGTGCGAGCGGGTGTCTCCGGACTCTCGGAGAACATCCGGGCGCGCAGCATTCTCGGTCGGTACCTCGAACACAGCCGCATCTACCGGTTCGGTCACGGCAACGTCGTCCACGGCGAGCGGCTCGCCGGCGCCACGTCCGACGCGGTCTATCTGATCGGGTCGGCCGACCTGATGCCCCGCAACCTCATCCGTCGCGTCGAGGTGATGGTGCCGATTCAACACGCGCGGCACACGGCGTCACTCGATCAGACGCTGGAATTCGGTCTCGCCGACGACATCGTCAGGTGGGAGCTGCAGCCCGACGACACGTGGCTGCGCATGGGCGCGACCAACTCGTTCCAGCCGCACTCGCAGGAGCGCATGTACCGCTGGACCGTGCAGCAACAGCTCGCCGGCCGCTCCTGAGCCGTTGCGCCCCGTTCTCGGGGGCGCTTCGAGACAGTTCGCCGAGTCGTCGGCGTGCGTTCACCTCCCGTTCACCCGGCGCCCGGTTCCGGTTCATGTAGTGGTCGTAACTTGCCCGCCGGACGCAAGCGAACGTCGCCCGTCCGTGAACAGAAGATGTCCGATCGGATTCGATCGGAATCCCCCCAAACACAACGAACGGAGTTGGAAGCGTGAACTCTCCCAAGCGCCGCATTCTTGCCGGAGCATTTGCATTGACCCTCGTCGCCGCCGCCTGCGGCAGTGACGACAACACCTCATCGAGCACCGAGGCACCTGCCGGGACGGACGCCGCAACGGCGACCACCGAGGCGACGTCGGAGACGACCGATGCGATGACCGAGACCACCGACGGTGGCGAGGCCATGGCCGAGGTCTCGGGCACCCTGGTCGGCGCCGGATCGTCGGCACAGGCCGCCGCCATGCAGGGGTGGCAGGCCGGATTCCAAGCGGCCAATCCCGACGCCACCGTCGAGTACGACCCGGTGGGTTCGGGCGGCGGACGTGAGACGTTCCTGGCTGGAGGCACCGACTTCGCCGGTTCCGACTCGGCGCTGAACGAGGAGGAGTACGCGGCCTCGATCGACCGGTGCGCCGGCGACCAGGGAGCGATCAACCTCCCGCACTACATCTCGCCGATCGCCCTTCCGTACAATCTCCCGTCACTCGAAGGTGAGACGCTGAACCTGTCGCCCGAGGTGATCGCCGGCATCTTCGCCAACGAGATCACCGTGTGGAACGATCCGGCGATCGCTGCCGACAACCCCGACCTGGAGTTGCCCGACACGACGATCAACCCGGTGCACCGTTCCGACGACTCCGGCACCACCAAGAACTTCACCGACTACATGTCGAAGTCGGCCCCCGACGTGTGGACCTACGGCGCCATCGAACCGTGGGACACCGAAGGCCCGGGTGGCGGCGAGGGTGCTCCCCAGACGTCCGGCGTCGTTGCGGCCGTGATGGCCGGTGAAGGCTCGATCGGTTACGCCGACGCCAGCCAGATCGGCGATCTGCCCGCCGCGGCCGTCGGAGTGGCCGGCGACTTCGTTCCGTTCTCGCCGGAAGCCGCGGCGAAGATCGTCGACTCGTCCGAGCGGGTGACCGGCCCGAGCGGTCTCGACTACACGATCGTCGTCAACCGCACGCCCGACAGCGCCGACACGTACCCGATTGCGTTGGTGTCGTACCACATCGTCTGTCTGCAGTACGACAGCCAGGAGAAGGTCGACCTCGTGAAGGCGTTCATGACGTACGTCGGCTCCGACGAGGGTCAGGCCGATGCGGCCGCCGCAGCCGGTTCGGCGCCACTGTCGGCCGACGTCCAGGCCGAGGTCGCGAAGTCGGTCAACGAGATCACCGTCTCGTCCTGACCTGCGCTCGATCCACCCCCTGAGTTGAACCGGTTCCGGGTCCACTACGGTGGACCCGGAACCGATCTCGCTCTGTCTGCACACCCACCCATGCCGGTCGACGTCCGGTTCGGAGGACACCTCACGTGACGATCACGGACACACCACCCGGCGGTGACACCGTCGTGGCCCCAACCGAGACGACGAGCAAACTGGGCGACCGCATCTTCGGCGGGATCTCGCTCGGGGCCGGGATCCTCATCCTGATCACACTCGCCGCTGTCGCGCTGTTCCTGTTCGTCGAGGCGTGGCCCACCTTCGGCGCCGACCCGTCGGAGTTCAACGAGTCGTTCCTCTCCTACGTCGCCCCACTCCTGTTCGGCACGATCTGGGCGGCGTTCCTGGCGCTCCTGCTGGCGCTGCCGCTGGCGGTCGGCGTGGCGCTTGTTCATCAGCCACTATGCGCCGAGACGGCTGGCGGTGTCGTTCGGTTACTTCATCGACCTCCTCGCTGCGATCCCGAGTGTCGTGTTCGGTCTGTGGGGCATCGCCGTGCTCGCCCCGATCCTGTCGCGCAGCGTCTACCCGTGGCTCGAGGACAACCTCGGGTTCCTGCCGTTCTTCGCGGGCCCTGCGTCCACGAGCGGACGCACCATGATGACGGTCGCTGTCGTGCTCGCCGTGATGATCCTGCCGATCATCACGGCCATCTCGCGCGAGGTCTTCCTCCAGACGCCGCGGTTGCACGAGGAGGCATCGCTCGCCCTCGGTGCCACCAAGTGGGAGATGATCCGCCAGGCCGTGCTGCCGTACGGCCGTTCCGGTGTGATCAGCGGCGCGATGCTCGGGCTCGGCCGGGCGCTCGGCGAGACGATGGCGGTCGCGATCATCCTGTCGCCGGCCAACATCATCACCGTCAACGTCATCAGCAACCAGAACCCCAACACGATCGCCGCGAACATCGCGTTGAAGTTCCCCGAATCTGCCGGGCTCTCCGTCAACCGGCTCATCGCCACAGGTCTGGTCCTGTTCTTCGTGACCTTCATCGTCAACGCACTGGCGCGCCGGATCGCCAATGCCGGATTCTCGGGAGCGGACGGATGACCCTCACCGAGCAGCGCCCGGCACCCGCCGAGCAGTCCTCGTCGATCACCGCGAACAGGCTGACGCGCGTCCAGGTCGGCGCCGTCGGTGTCGTCGCGGTCGTGGTCGGCGCCGCTGTCGTGGCTCCCGTCCGGTTCGCCGAACTGGGCTCGATGGATCGTCGTCACCCTCGTCATGTACTGCGTCGGCATCTACGTCGTGTCACGCATCGTCGAAGGGCCCCGTCAGGCGATCGACCGGCTGATGGGCGCGCTCGTCGCGAGCGCATTCGCCCTGGTGGTGATGCCACTCGTGTCGGTCATCTGGACCGTGATCGAGCGCGGCACGAACCGCTTCGACACCGAGTTCTTCACCGAGACCATGCGTGGTGTCACCGGCGAGGGTGGCGGGATCTACCACGCCATCATCGGCACCGTCATCGTGACGGGGCTGGCCACGCTGATGTCGGTGCCGTTCGGGTTGTTCACGGCCATCTACCTGGCCGAGTACGGCCACGGGACGAAGCTGGCCAAGGCGATCCAGTCGATGGTCGACGTGATGACCGGCATCCCGTCGATCGTCGCCGGCTTGTTCGCCTACGCGATGTTCGAACTGATCTTCGGCCCCGGGACCCGTTCGGGCATCGCCGGGGCAGTGGCGCTCACGGTGCTGATGACACCGGTGGTCGTGCGATCGTCGGAGGAGATGTTGCGGCTGGTGCCCAACGAACTGCGCGAGGCCGCCTACGCGCTCGGCGTGCCGAAATGGAAGACGATCGTCAAGGTCGTCCTGCCGACGGCGATCGCCGGCATCATCACCGGTGTGGTGCTGGCCATCGCCCGTGTGATCGGCGAGACCGCGCCGCTGCTGGTCACCGCGGGTCTCGCCCAGGGAGTCAACTGGAATCCGTTCGACGGCCGCATGACCACGCTGCCCGTGTTCACCTACTACCAGTACGTCCAGCCGGGCGTCCCGCCGTCGAGCGGCCAGGACCGCGCCTGGGCGGCGGCGCTCGTCCTGATCATCATGGTGATGGTGCTCTTCACGGTGGCTCGTATTCTCTCCCACGTACTCAAGCCGAAAGGCCTTCGGTGAACCGATGACCAACGTCAGATCCAGCTCCAGTGAGGGGACCGCCACCATGACCGATCGGATCGACATCCCGGCCGCCGACGTCGACGCATCGGGCACCGATGCCCGCACCGGGCCGGACAACCGGATCGTCGTCGAGAACCTGAACATCTACTACGGCACGTTCCTCGCCGTCAGAGACGTCAACATGGTGATCGAGCCGCGTTCGGTCACCGCCCTCATCGGCCCGTCGGGATGCGGCAAGTCCACCTTCATCCGCTCGCTCAACCGGATGCACGAGGTGATCACCGGAGCGCATGTCGAAGGCGCCGTCTACGTCGACGGTGAAGATCTCTACGGTCCCGGTGTCGATCCGGTTGCCGTGCGCCGCAAGGTCGGCATGGTGTTCCAGCGGCCGAACCCCTTCCCGACGATGTCGATCGCCGACAACGTGCTGGCCGGCAAGCGCCTCAACAGCAAGCGGATACAGCAAGTCCGACGCCGAGGATCTCGTCGAGAAGTCGTTGCGCGGTGCCAACCTGTGGGAGGAGGTCAAGGACCGACTCGACAAGCCCGGATCCGGGCTGTCCGGCGGTCAGCAGCAACGGCTCTGCATCGCTCGCGCGATCGCCGTCGAGCCGGAGATCCTCCTCATGGACGAGCCGTGTTCGGCACTCGACCCGATCTCGACGCTCGCGATCGAGCAGCTGATGAACGAACTGAAGAGCACGTACACGATCGTGATCGTGACCCACAACATGCAGCAGGCGGCGCGTGTCTCGTCCCGCACGGCGTTCTTCACCATCGACGGCACCGGGCAGCCCGGCTACGTCGTGGAGATGGACGACACCGACGTCATGTTCTCCAATCCCAAACAGCAGTCGACGATCGACTACGTGACCGGACGGTTCGGCTGATGAACGAACTGCGTTCGGAGTTCCACCAGCAACTCGACGAGATCCAGACCGGCATCGCCCGGATGTCGGCCGGAGTCACCGAACTCGTGCCGCGTGCCACCGAGATCCTCCTGACGATGGACCTCGAGGGAGCGGAGTACCTGATCCTCGGCGACGACGAGTACGACACCCGTGCCCTCGAACTCGAGGAGCGCTGCTTCCGGGTGATCGCACTCCAGGCGCCGGTGGCGACCGACCTGCGCGCGGTGATCTCCGCCATCAAGATCATCGCCGACGTCGAGCGGTCGGCCGACCTGTGCGTCAACATCTGCAAGGCGGCACGGCGGATCTACGGGCACGATCTCGACCCCCACCTCCGCGGTGTGATCCAGAAGATCGGCGACCAGGCGCAGGTGCTGTTCAAGGAGGCAACCGAGGCGTATCTGAATCTCGACGGTGTCCGAGCGGCAGCGCTCCACGACATGGACGCCTACCTCGACGACCTGCATCGCCAGCTGATCCAGGTGATCTTCGAGAGCCATGCCGCGGGCCACATCGACCTCCAGGTCGCCGTGCAGCTCGCCGTCGTCGCCCGCTTCTACGAACGCATCGGTGACCACGCCGTCAACGTCGGCGATCGCACCCGGTACATCATCAACGGCTGGCTTCCCGACCGTCCGTACTCCGAGAGCGACAACGAGCCGCCCACGGTCGTCGTCGTCGCTGATCCCGACGACACCTGAACGATGATCCCCGCCGTCGTGCTCGCGCTGATCGCCGGCGCCTCGATCGGGTTCGTGGCGGCCAGGGTGCTCGCGGCGCGGTCCGCCGTGCCTGCCGAGCTGCCGACGCCGGCGTCGCGGTGACGAGGAGTCGCTGCTGCTCACGAGCGCCGTGGATCATCTCGAGATCGGGGTGGTCGTGGCCGATCTGTCGAACCGCATCGTCTACCGGAACTCCGCCGCGCGGGCCTTCCGAGGGACGCACATCGGCGTGCTCGTCGACGACCACATCTCGTCGATCATCGACGAGGCCGGATCCGGTCGGAGCACCGCTCGCGTGGTCGAGTTGCAGGGCCCGCCCAAGACCTGGCTCGCGATCAACGCCGACCCCACGCCGGGGGGTGGCGCCGTTGCGACGATCCAGGACGTCAGCGAACGTGTGCGGACCGATGCGATGCGCACCGATTTCGTGACGAACATCTCGCACGAACTCAAGACGCCGGTCGGGGCCGTGGCGGTGCTCGCCGAGGCGTTGATCGACGAGACCGAACCGGAGGTGATCGAGCGGCTGGCGGACCATCTCGTCGAAGAGGCCCATCGCGCCGTTCGCACGATCGACGACCTGCTGAAGTTGTCGCAGATCGAGTCGACCCGTCCGGGCGACTCCATGGTGAACCTCTCATCGGTCGTGCAGACGGCGGTGGCCCGCGGGCGTGCCGTCGACGGGGGCCGAGGCGTGACGGTCACGGCGTTCGACACCGCCGACGACGTCCTGATCCGCGGCGACGAACGACAGCTGGTGTCGGCAGTCGGCAACCTCGTGGAGAACGCGGTGAAGTACAGCCGGAGCGGCGACGTCGTGCAGGTGCGCACCCGGGTCGACGACACCGCCGTCGAGGTCATGGTGGCCGACCAGGGCATCGGGATCCCGAGCCGCGATCTCGACCGTGTGTTCGAGCGGTTCTATCGAGTCGACAAGGCCCGCAGCCGCGAGACCGGCGGGACCGGACTCGGGCTCTCGATCGTGCGGCACGTGGCGACGAATCACGGTGGCGAGGTCCTCGTGTCGTCCCAGGAGGGCGAAGGCTCGACCTTCGTGCTGCGACTACCCGCCGATCTGATCATTCGCGCCGACCGGCCGATGGACGAGATCGACGTGCCGATCGCCGATGTCGAGGAATCACCTGACAGGGAGTCGGACAGATCATGAGTGAGGCAGTGGTCCTCGTCGTCGAGGACGAGGCGAGTTTCGTCGAGGCGCTCACCATCGGACTTCGACGCGAAGGCTTCGAGGTCGTGGTTGCCGTCGACGGTGCCGAGGCGCTCGAGAAGTTCGACGAGGTCGCGCCCGACATCGTGCTCCTCGACGTCATGCTCCCGAAGATCAGCGGCATCGACGTGTGTCGCCAGCTCCGCAAGCGGACCCAGGTGCCGATCATCATGGTGACCGCCAAGGGTGCCGAGATCGACACCGTCGTCGGTCTGGAGGTCGGTGCGGACGACTATGTCACCAAGCCGTACCGGCTGCGAGAACTCGTGGCGCGCATGCGTGCGGTGTTGCGGCGTTCCGACGCCAACGGCGCCGGCGGTGTCGCCCTCGCGCCCGGCATGATCGAGGTCGGCGACGTGCTGCTCGATCCCGAGGAACACCGGGTGACGGTCGGTGGAGCACACGTCAACCTCCCGCTGAAGGAGTTCGAGCTGTTGCACCTGCTGCTTGCCAACGCCGGTCGGGTGCTGCCACGCGAGACGCTGATCGACCGGGTGTGGGGCAACGACTACGTCGGTGACACCAAGACCCTCGACGTGCACGTCAAGCGGCTGCGGTCGAAGATCGAACCCGACCCGGCCATGCCGACGCGCATCGTCACGATTCGAGGTCTCGGCTACAAGTACGAGCGATCCTGACCGGCCTAGGATCGCGCCGGTGAGACCGGCGAGCACTCCTCGGCGTCGTCCGGCATCGAAGTTCCGTCGCTTGGCGCTCACCCATGCGCTGATGATGGCCGGCGACGCGGCGATGATCGTCGCGCTCGCCGACTCGCTGTTCTTCGACATCGATCTCGATGCCGCGAGATCACGGGTCCTGCTGTTCCTGGTGCTCGGGTTCGCCCCGTTCCTGATCGTGGCCCCGTTGATCGGGCCGATGATCGACCGCGTTGCCGGCGGGCGGCGGTTCGTCATCCAGCTGGTCGCGGTCGGCCGTGTCGTGCTGACCCTGCTGATGGCTCGGTATCTCGACGCGCTCGCGCTGTTTCCACTCGTGTTCGGGTCGTTGGTCCTCCAGAAGACGTACACGATTTCGAAATCGGCGATCGTTCCGTCGACGGTTCGTTCGGAATCCGAGCTCGTCGAGGCGAATTCGAAGCTCGGGCTGATCGCGGGGCTGACCGGTGCCGTCGCCGTGATCCCGGCGGCGATCCTCCTCAAGGGCGTCGGTGCGTCCGCGACACTCGTCTACGGGGCGCTGCTGTTCGGCGCGGCCTTCGTTGCCGCCACCCGCTTGCCTTCGGAGGTGGTCGCCGCTGATGCCGCCGACGCCGAGGAGACCCGCGAGTTGCACAGCTCCAACATCGAGTTGGCAGCGATCGCGATGACCGTGTTGCGGGCGCTGGTGGGTTTCACGTTCTTCCACCTCGCGTTCTGGCTGCGGTCGCAGGATCAGGGCACGTTCTGGTTCGCGGCGGTCGTCGGTCTGTCGGCGCTCGCGGCGATGGCCGGCAACGCGGTGGCGTCGTCGGTGCGCACGCATGTCCGCGAAGAGACCATGCTCAGCATCTCGTTGCTCGTGTGCGCCGCGGCGGGCCTTGCCGTGGCAGTGCTGGGCGGCCCCGTCGGAGCGGTGGTGCTGGCCGGCGTGTTGAACCTGATGGCAGCGCTCGGACGCCTGAGTTTCGAGAGCATCGTGCAGCGGGACGCACCCGGCGCCAACCAGGGACGGGCGTTCGCCGTGTTCGAGACCCGGTTCCAGCTGGCCTGGGCGCTCGGGGCGTTCCTGGCCGTCGCCGTCAGGGCCCCGGGCCCGATCGGCTTTCTCGTGGTCGGGCTCACCGCTGCCGGGTCCAGCTTCTACCTCTGGGAACGCCGCACCGGCGCCGGGGTCACGCGTCGGTCACGCGGGCGAGCCAGAGGCCGGGTGCCTCGATCTCGTTCGGGGTCGGCACGGCAGCCGGATCGGTGAAGAACGGCTCGAGTCCGTTCTCGCCCGCACGATCGACGACGCCCTGCACGAAGGCCTTGCCGCGAGCGGTCTGCTCGGCGCCCAAGCGGATGCCGAGCAGGCGTTCGACGAAGATGTCGTCGGGCGACGTCTCGGCGCGACGTCGTCTCACTGCCTCGGCGATCTGCAGAGCGTTGCCACCGATGATGCGAACCGACACGGCGTCGACGACCCAGTCGATGGCGCCGATCGTGACGGCGACGGCGGCGTCGAGTTCGGGTTCGAGCGCCACCTGCTCGGGTGAGCGGACCGCCCCGAGGAGCACCTCCGGGTCACCGAAGGCCTGCTGCATCGCGGCCATCGGATCGCTCTGATCCATCTCGAGCGAGGTCAACTTCTCCGTGATCGCGGACGAGTCGGGACGGAACGCGCCGACGTGACGCTGCACCAGCGAGCGGAGGTGGTCGGCGATGTGGTCGACCGAGAACAGCGTCAACCCGGCGATTTCGTGCGCCAGCACCCACAGCCGCATCTCGTCGAGTTGAATCGACCACTCGCCGGCGAAGGTGTCGATGTTCGACGGCAGGAGCACGAGCGCCGGCGTCGCGCGTGGGATCGGCAGGTCGTACACCCCGAACGCCCGGCGGGCGAGGTTGCCGACCATCGAGCCCACGCTCATGCCCATCATCGCCGGTGCCATCATCTTGCCGAGTCCGGCCATCATCTGTGCCATGGGGTCGGCAGCGAGGTCGGCCGGCAGATCGTCGGTCGAACCGAGCGAGGCTGCGAGGTCGGTGAACAACGGACGGTACGCCTCGAGTGTCTGCTGTGCCCACTGCTCGGCAGTGGCGACGGAGGGTTCGGTGGCGGGAACCTCGAGTTGCATCACGTCGGCAACGTGGAGTCGGGCGATCTGCGCGAGTTCGCCGTACTTGATGCGCACGGCGGGGTCGATGTTGGCCGGCGTGGTCGCGCCGGTGCCGGCCAGCAGCCCACCTCCGCTCGCTGCGATCACGGCGAACTGCCGTGCGGCGTCCCAGTTGATCGGGCCCTGGCCCGACAACGCACGGGAGAGGTCGCCGAACAAGGGCAGCCCCGCGAAGGGATCGATCGAGTCGCCGGGTTCGTCGTCATCGGCCATGGTTCGATGTTACGGGTTTCCGCGTGCCCCTGAGTCGTCGTGTCCTCGCCGGCGTGGTGGTCTCGGTATCGTTCGGTCGATGATCGTCGTGCTGACCGGCGCCGCGGGCGCGCTGGGCGACCGGGTGATCGACGGATTGCGGGCCCACTCGAGCCGGGGCATGCGCTCGCATCCCAGCGGTGGTGTACGCCCCCGTTCCGATGAGCCGGTCATCGATGTCGTCGTGCAACAGCCAGGCGTACCGGTCGATGGCTCGATCGGTGACTGTGATGTCGTCGTCGACCTCGGCAGCAGCGACTACGACCGGCGCGCCGCCCGTCGCGAGAGCGTCACCGAGTTCGCGGCCGAGACGCTGGCCACCGCCGATCGACTCGGTGCGTCGCAGGTCGTGTTCGTGTCGTCGGCGATGGTCTACGGAGCACTCTCGAACAATCCCGTTCCGTTGACCGAGGAGGCGGCATTGCGCCCGGACGTCGAGTTCGTGTTCGCGAGGCAGCTGGCTTCTGCGGAAGAACTCGTCGAGCAGTGGCGCCTTTCGGGGCAGCGTCGCGCGAGTTGTGTCCTGCGACCGGCCGTCTCGCTGGCAGCCGGGGGCGACTCCCGACTCGCGACCGCCATCGTGTCGGGGTTGGGACGGCGCCTGGCCGAAGCCGATCCGCCGTCGCAGTACCTGCATCTCGATGATCTCGCCGCCGCCGTGGTGCTGGCCGTGACCGATCGCCTCGACGGGGTGTACAACGTCGCTCCCGACGGCTGGGTGGCCGGTGAGCGTGTGCGTGCGCTGTCGGGAGAGCGTCCTCGTCTGCCGCTGCCCGAGCGTTTGGCCGAGCTCGTGGCGGGTTTGAGATGGCGATTCCAGCGCGGTCCGATCCCACCGGGATTGCTGTCGTACACGCTGGAACCGTGGGTGGTGTCGAACGGCCGGTTGCGTGCTGCTGGTTGGGCACCGACGGTCACGAACGAACAGACCTACGTCGAGAGCACCGAGGCGCCGTGGTGGACCGTGGTGTCACCGAAGCGCCGCCAGGAGCTGGCGCTCGGCGCCGGCGTCGTGGGGGCGTCGATCGGCGCACTCATCGTCGCCGTCGTCGTGCGGCGACGGATCAGTCGCCGACGAGCGTGACGAGTTGGCCGCCCGCGACGTGGGCGAGCAGAGCACCGGCACCGTCGAACACCACCGAACCGTCCGGCAGAGGGAAGAAGGGCACTTCACCCCACGGCAGCTCGTAGGTGACCGCTTCGGTACGCACGAGCACGATGTCGTGGTCGTCGGGCAGGCGGGTGGCGACGTCGGTGCCGTCGAGCGTGAGTTGTGGGCCCGACGTGATGGCGTGGGGGAATGCCGAGAACGAGGTCAGGAGTGCGCCGATCGGTATCCGCGAGACCGGAAGGCCGGATGTGGACGCGGTCGCCACCCGTACCGGGACGGTTGCGGCGATCGGCACCGTGGTCGGGTCGTTCGAACGCAGCGCGGAGACCGGCGTGGTCGTTGCACTGAGAGCGATCGGGCTCGATGAGGTCCGTGGTGTCATTGCGATGACGAGCCCGGCGATGGCGACGACAGCGAGCGCACCGACGGCGAGAGCGGCGAGATGGTTGGACGATCCGTTCTCGATGTCGGCTTTGGTGGGGCCGAGTTCGGACGGGTGTCGCCACGTTCGTTCGTGAGGAGGCAACGGCCCGGGTTCCACGAATACGAGATCGTACAACTCGTCGGAGACCCTGTGGACGCGGGGAGACCACTGGTGAGTACGCTGCCACCGTGCAGGGCCCAACCGACGTCGACGAATGGTATGCCCTCACCGACTCGGAACTGCCGATCGGTGGAGCCTATGAGTGGGCCGTGCGAGCCGACTGCGGTGCGGTGGTGTTGTTCAGCGGCACCATTCGAGACCACGCCGAGGGACGACCGGGCGTCGAGCATCTCACCTACGAGGCGTACGACGAGCATGTCGTGTCCCGGTTCGCCGAGATCGGTGCGGAGCTGCGTCGCCGTTGGCCGGACACCGGACGGATCGCCCTGCTGCATCGCAGCGGCCGACTGCTCGTCGAGGAATCGTCTGTCGTCGCCGTGGTCTCGGCGCCGCATCGGGCCGAGGCATTCGACGCGGCACGATTCGCGATCGATGCCTTGAAGGAATCGGCGCCGATCTGGAAACACGAAGTGTGGGCCGATGGCGCCGACTGGGGTACCGGAGCCCACGACCTGCGTGACCCGCGTTCGGTCGGCGGATGACCCCGCTCGTCGTCATCGTCGTCGTCGCGATCGTCGTCCTGATCGTGTTTCTGGTCGCCGCCGCCAAGCGCAATCGCCGCCAACCCGACGACATCGATTCGTTCCGACGCCAGATCGATGCGCTGTCGCCCGAAGCTCGCCGCCAGACCTCCGACCGGATGAAACCGTCCGATGGGCGCTCGACCGGCGATGATGGTGGCAATGGCACCTGACGCAACGAGGAGGTCCTGTGGCGCGTGACCTCGCCATCGACCTCGGGACGGCGAACACGCTCGTCTACATGAAGGGCCGCGGCATCGTGCTGAACGAGCCGTCGGTCATCGCGCTCAACCGTCAGACCGGCGAGGTGCTGGCCACGGGTCGCGAGGCCTGGCAGATGATCGGTCGCACCCCCGGCTACATCGTCGCCGTGCGACCGCTGCGCGGTGGGGCGATCACCGACTTCGAGATCACCGAGCGGATGATCCGGCTGCTGCTCCAACGAGTGGGGGTCAGCCGATTCACGCGACCCAAGGTGGTCATCTGTGTGCCGTCGGCGATCACCGAGGTCGAGCGTCGAGCCGTCACCGACGCCGCCCGCCGGGCCGGCGCGGCCGACGCCAACCTGATCGAGCAGCCGATGGCCGCTGCGATCGGCGCGGATCTCCCGATCGACGAGCCGGTCGGCAACATGGTCATCGACATCGGCGGCGGCACGAGCGAAACCGCCGTGATCAGCCTGGGCGGCATCGTGGCGCTCGAAGCGGTCCGAGTCGGGTCGTTCGACATCGACGCGGCGATCCAGAACTACGTGCGTCGTGAGCACGGCATTGCCATCGGTGAGCGGACGGCCGAGGAGATCAAGGTCGCCATCGGGTCCGCGGATCCGACGCCCGACGAGAACCAGGCGGAGGTGCGTGGGCGTGATCTGATGACGGGTCTGCCGAAGACCGTCATCCTCACGCCCGAAGAAGTTCGCTACGCGATCGAGGACGTCGTGTCGTCGATCGTGGCGTCGGTCATCCGGTGTCTGTCGAAGGCGCCGCCCGAGCTGTCACAGGACTTCCTGGTGCGCGGCATGTATCTCGTCGGCGGCGGTGGGCTGTTGCGCGGCCTCGCCGAGCGCATCGAGCGCGAGACCGAAGTGCCGGTGAAGATGTCGAACGTCCCGCTGGAAGCGGTCGTGCTCGGCGCCGGCCACGTGATCGAACACTACGAGGCCTTGAAGGGCATGTTCATGGGAGCGCGTCGCTAGATTTCGGACGTGGATCGTCCCGACTCGCCCCGCGTCGACCTCGACGCCACCGACATCGATCATCTGATCGAGGCCTTCCGCTCGATGTCGTCGGCGGAGATCGCCGAGCGGGGCTTCACGGTCGAGGGGACCTTCGACGAGATCGACGATCCGGTGTTGCTGGGGCCCGATGGCCTTCCCGTGATGACCTGGAGGGAGCACTACCCGTACGCCGAGCGGATGAGCCGCCACGAATACGACGGGCACAAGCGGGGTCTGCAGATCGAGCTGTTGAAGGCCCAGGACTGGATCAAGGACACCGGCTACAAGCTGGTGCTCGTGTTCGAGGGACGTGACGCGGCCGGCAAGGGCGGCACGATCAAGCGTTTCCGGGAGCATCTCGATCCTCGTGGAGCCGACGTGGTCGCGCTCGGCGTGCCGTCGCCGCGCGAGCAGGGGGAGTGGTTCTTCCAGCGCTACGTACGCCACCTGCCGACGCGTGGCGAGATCCGATTCTTCGACCGTTCGTGGTACAACCGGGCCGTGGTCGAGCCGGTGATGGGCTACTGCAGCGCCGCCGAATACGAGGAGTTCCTGCGAGCGGTCCCCGAGTTCGAGCAGATGCTCGTCAACTCCGGGACGAAGCTGATCAAGTTGTGGTTCTCGGTGTCGCGGCGCGAGCAGATCGCCCGGTTCACCATCCGGCGCATCGACCCGGTCAGGCAGTGGAAGCTGAGCCCGACCGACATCGCATCGCTCGACCGGTGGGACGACTACACCAAGGCGAAGTTGACGATGTTCGAGCGGACCTCCACCGACTACGCCCCGTGGACGATCGTGCGCAGCAACGACAAGAAGCGGGGGCGGCTCAATGCGATGCGACACGTGCTCGCCTCGGTGCCGTACGAGGGCAAGGACGTCGACATCGTCGGAACCCCCGATCCGCTCATCGTGGGGACCCCCGAGGAACTGCCCGATCACGGCGAATCCTGGTGACGCTCGCGTCACCGACTCACGGCCGAGCGTGACGTCTCGCCGAAACTCGCTGGACGGCGGTGTCACACCGGCGTATGGTTCGGTGTCCGTCGATCGAAGGGAGGTTGTTCACATGACTGCATCTGTGTTCTGCCCCTCCGGTCGCGCCCTCGCCTGCTGAGCAGGTTCGAGCCGAGCACCCTGGTGCGCGACGACCGGTGATCCGTTCGTTCCCACACGCAAGAGGTTGTTCCAACATGTCAGATCATCCGCAGTGGCTCGTCGACGAGCCGTTTCACGACGTCGATCACGGCGTCATCAAGAGTGGCAAGGAGGCTCAGGTCAATCTCGTCGAACGCATCGGCGAGGGCGCCGCGAGCTGTCTCATCGCCCGCAAGCGCTATCTCCCTCGCCACGTCACCCAGAAGGGCCAGCTCGAAGCGCTCGGCGTGCAACGTGCATCGGCGTTCCGTCACGACGTGCAGTACCGAGAGGGCCGCCAGTTCCGCAAGTCGCGGGATCGGCGGGCGATCGAGCGGATGTCGACCTACGGAAAGCGTCTCCTCCAGGATCGCTGGACCGGCACCGAACACGAGGTGATGCTGCGGCTGTGGCGCCAGGGCGTCTCCGTGCCGTACCCGATCGGATACTCCGACGACGTCTTCGATCTCGAGTACGTCGGCAGTTGGGAAGCGGCCGCGCCGCAGTTGTCGGCTGCCCGGCTGTCGCGCATCGAACTCGACGACGCGTACGAGCAGCTCATCGTGGGCCTTCGCGGGATCACCGCGGCGGGCATTGCCCACGGTGACCTGTCGGCGTACAACCTGTTGTGGTGGGAGGGCCGGCTGTGGTTCATCGACTTCCCGCAGTCGATCGACATCGCCGCCAACTTGCAGGGCCTCGACTTCCTGCATCGCGACGTGCTGAACATCTGCGGATGGTTCGAGCGCCGGGGTCTCGCCATCGACGCGGAGGAGATGTTCGCCGACCTGCTCAGCTTCATGTGACCACACATCATCCCGATCTCGTGAACAAATGCACGAATGGTTCGCGCATTTGTTCACGGGATCAGGCGGGGACGAAGCGGGCGACGGTGCCGGCGTTGGAGACGGCGTAGAGATCACCGTCGGGACCCAGGGCGATCGCCGCCAGGCCGCCGAGCCGGGCGATCTCGACGACTCGGGGCTCGCTCGCGGGCACGGTCGGGTCGAGCGCCCAGATCTGGCCGGTGCAGTAGTCGCCGAACACGTACCAGCCCTGCAGGTCGGGGACGGACTCGCTGCGGGCGACCGCTCCGCCGGTCACCGAACACCGACCGTCCTCGTGTCCGTAGACGAACAACGGCTCGAGAGCCCCGTCGCTCGATTGGTCGGCGTTGTAGGGCTCGAAGCCCTCGATCGCACTCCAGCCGAAGTTGGCGCCCCGAGCTGCGTCCATCCGGTCCGCCGTCGCTGTGGCCCGGTTCACTTCCTCGTAGGCGTTCTGGCCGACGTCGGCGATCCACAGGTCGCCGGTGGGTGCATCGAACGAGAAGCGCCACGGGTTGCGCAGTCCGTACGCCCAGATCGTCGGGTCGGCGCCTGCGGTGTCGACGAACGGGTTGTCGGGTGGCACCGTGAACGGCTGGTCGCCGTCGGCGACGGGGTCGATGCGCAGGATCTTGCCCAGCCGTGAGCCGAGATCGAGTGCCCGACGCTCGGGATCGCCGCCGGAACCGCCGTCGCCGAGACCGATGTACAAGAGCTGGTCGGGCCCGAATGCCAGCTGGCCGCCGTTGTGGTTCGAGTACGGCTGATCGACGGTGAGGACCTCGCGACGCGACGCCGGGTCGAAGACACCGGTCGACGGATCGACGGCGTACTCGGCGACGACCGTGTTCCCGGACGTCGATGTGTAATCGACGTAGGCGAGATCGGCCGTCGGGTGGAACGCGAGTCCGAGCAGGCCCTGCTCACCCTTGGCGTTGGTGAGGTCGCTGATGTCGAGCACGACGTCGCTCGAGAGGTCGGTGACGGCGACCACCTGCCCGGACTGCTCGACGATGTACGCCGCGGCATCGCCGGGACGTGAGGTCGCCTGGACCGGTTGGTCGAAGCTGCCGATCTCGTAGAGCGAGACGGCCGGGATGGCCAGCGTTGCCGGCACGGTGCTCGTCGGCGCTGGCGGGGTCGACGACACGTGCGCTCGGGTCGGCTGCAGCGCTCGACGCGGGGAGCGGTTGTTGTCGCGACGTCGCCGGTGGTGGCCGTCGGTGGCGGCAGGAGGTCCGGCTCCGAACGAGGTGTCGGTCGGACGGGGGCTGTCGGAGCCGCAACCCGCAGCGACGACACCGAGCGTCAGTGCAACGACGACGCTCAGAGATCGGCACGAGGGCCATCGGGTATCCACAACCCCATCTCTACCGTACGAGACTCCGACGCGCACGTCGGGCGCGTCATCCGGTGATGCGGATCAGGCCTTCCTGCACCACGCTGACCGCGAGCCGACCGTCCCGGGTGAAGATCGACCCCTGGGCCATGCCGCGAGCCGACGAGGTCGACACCGCGGACTGGTCGTAGAGCAGCCAGTCGTCGGCCCGGAACGGCCGATGGAACCACATCGCGTGGTCGACGCTGGCCATCTGCATACCGGGGCTGTCCCAGCCGAGCCCGAAGGGCATGATCGTGGTGTCGAGCAGTGTCATGTCGCTCGCGTAGGTGACCACGCACGCGTGCAGCACCGGATCGTCGGGCAGCGTGCCGTCGGCGCGCAACCACACCTGCTGGCTCGTGGTCGGTTGGCCCCTGCGGCTCACCGGATCGCCGGTGACGTAGCGCAGATCGATCGGGCGGGGGCGGTCGTACCAGTCGCCGATCTGTTCGGCGTACGGCGCCATCCGTGTGCGGAAGTCGGGCAGGTCGGCCGGGGTCGCCCATGTCCTCGGGCATCGGGAGCTGGTGGTCGGGGCCCGGCTCGTGGTCGTGGAAGCTGGCCTGCAGGTTGAAGATCGCCCGGCCGTGCTGGATCGCGACGACGCGCCGAGTGGAGAAGCTGCGGCCGTCGCGGATGCGGTCGACCTCGTACAGGATCGGCACGGTGGGGTCGCCCGGACGGAGGAAGTAGGCGTGGAGCGAGTGGACGAGTCGGTTGCGTTCGTCGATCGTGCGGGCGGCGGCGACGAGCGCCTGACCGGCGACCTGCCCGCCGAAGACGCGCTGGCGGTTCTCGTCGGGGGAGTTGCCCGCGGAAGATGTTCACCTCGATCGCTTCGAGGTCGAGCAGGCTGACGAGGTCGTCGAGCGCCGCCTGGTCGCTCGGTGTGTTCGGGGTGCGTTCGTCGGGCGGTGGGCGTCTCCATGGCAGTCGTCATGTTGGCACGTCGTACAGTCGGCGCATGACCTTGCTCGACCTGTCTGCCGATGACGTCCTCAACACGACCCGTGCGGTGCGCAAACGCCTCGACTTCTCCCGGCCGGTCGACGACGAGCTGATCCGTGAGTGTGTGGCGACCGCGATGCAGGCTCCATCGGGGTCGAACAGCATCACGATGCAGTTCGTCGTCGTCAAGGACGAGGCGAAGCGTCGGGCCATCGGTGAGATCTACGCACAGTGCTTCGAGATCTATCGGCAGATGCCGTTCTACGCCGGCGCCATCGTGAAGGACAGTGCCGACGAGCAGGCCCAGCAGGATCGTGTCGCGACCTCGGCCGACTACCTGGCCGAGCACATGGGTGATGCGCCGGTGCTGGTGATCGGGTGCACCTCCGGTCGGGCCGACAACGTGCCGGCGATGATGTCGGCGTCGATGATGGGAAACATCCTGCCGGGGATGTGGAGCTTCATGCTCGCTGCGCGAGCCCGTGGACTCGGGACGGCCTGGACCACGGTCGGTCTGATGATGGAGAAGGAGCTCGCCGACGGTCGTCGGCATCCCGTTCGACGAGGTGCAGCAGGCCTGCCTCACGCCGCTGGCCCACACGATCGGCACCGACTTCAAGCGGGCGATGCGGCCGGATCCCGACACGATCATCCACTGGGACACCTGGTGACACCGCAGCGCCGCCGCGTCGCACTCGCCACCAAGGGGTTCATGCCCGTCGACGAGGGCGACGCGTTGTGGGACGCCGCAAACGCCGCTGCAGCGATGGTGCCCGGCACGCCGATGCTCGAGGTCGGTTCGTACTGCGGACGTTCGACCGTGTGGCTCGGCGATGCCGCCGAGTCGGCCGGTGTGGTGCTGTTCGCTGTCGATCACCACCGGGGGTCGGAGGAGAACCAGGCCGGCTGGGAGCATCACGACACCGACGTGGTCGATCCGCGCACCGGCAAGATGGACACCCTTCCGTTCTTTCGGGCAGCGATGCACGATGCCGGCCTGGAGGACACCGTCATCGCCGTCGTCGGCAGATCGCCCCTCGTCGCGGCCACGTGGACCACGCCGTTGTCGTTTCTGTTCATCGACGGCGGGCACGGCGACGAACCGGCCCGACTCGACTACGAGGGATGGACGCCGCACGTTGCAGTCGGTGGGACCCTGGCGATCCACGACGTGTTCCCCGACCCTGCGGACGGCGGACGGCCACCGTACGAGCAGATCTTCCGTCCAGCCGTCGAGTCGGGTCGTTTCTCCCTCGTGTCGGCGACCGGCTCGCTACGCGTGTTGCGTCGTGTCGACTGACGACCGGTGTGCCTGCCACGTTCCGAACTGGCGCACCACGACGAAGCGCTGGCGATCGACGTACAGCAGCAGCACGGCGCCGAACGACATGATCATCGCTGCGGCGATGCCGAGCGTGCCGGTTGACCCCGTGGCGTAGAGCGCACCGCCCACCAGCGGGCCGAACACCCGGCCGAGGGCCATGACCGCTTGGGCGTCACCGGCGCGTTCCTCGGGAAAGTTCGATCGGGCGGCGAGCAGGTTGAACGCCGCCGGCACCCCCATGAAGAACACGAATCCCCACCCGACCAGCGCCGCGCCGAACAACAGACCGGTGCGCGACACCGCGATGGTCAACGCACACACCGCCGTCATGAAGAACCAGAGACCGGCAGGCCCCCGACGTCCGGTCCATCGTGCCGCCGGAATCGACGCGAGCGCGTTGCCGCTGAAGAGCAATGACACGGTCAGCGGTGACAGCCCGTCGAGGTCCTCGCCGATCGCCGCTGCGTAGATGAACACCGAGGACCCGCCGAGCGTGAGCGCGCACATCGCGACGAGGATGGCCTTCGCGGCCCGGGTGGCGGCGTGGCGGGTGCGGTGAGGGCGAAGCCGATCGACCAAGGGAACCTGGCGTGTGAACAGCAGGGGGAGCGCGGTGACCGCTGCGAGGATCACGAACAACCACCGCATGCCCGCGGAGTGGAGCAGGAGCGTGACGAGGGGAGCCGCGACGACGCCCACGAGCGGACCCACGACGGCCACGTCGCCGATCTTGTCCTCGTCGCCGAACGCCGCTTGCCAGGCGATCCATGCGGCGAGGCCGAGCGACAGCCCACTGAGTACCCGCAGCGATGTGAACACTTCGAACGTCGGTGCCACGGCGGAACCGAGGTTGGCGACGACGCCGAGCAGCGGTGCCGACGATGAAGACCCTGCGGACGGGTCGCAGGAAGCGGCCGCCGATCCACGATGCGACGACGAACCCGCCGAGTTGTGCCGTCGATGTGAGCCCGGCAGTGCCCACCGCGACGTCGAACTCATCGGCGATCGCGGGGAGCAGGAACGGCGTCGCCGCGAACACGGCGGTGCTCGTGGCGATCGACACGAGCAGCGCCATGGGCACCGATCGGTCGTGCCGCTGCGATCAGCCGGAGTGGAGCCTGGAGAGGCACTGGCGACTCAGTCGCCGAACTCGCGCCGGAGGTCGTCGCGTCCGGCGATGATCGCGTCACGAACGCGATCGCTCAGGGCCGCGACGTCGTCCATCGTCAGGCCCTCGGTGCTGATCGGATCGAGCACGCGGACTTCGGCCTTCGCGTATCCCAGCCGCCAGTCGTGCTTGCGGAGCGCATCGCGGGTGCCGTACACGGCGAGGGGCAGGACGGGCACCTGAGCTTCGATCGCGAGGCGGAAGGCGCCGGTCTTGAACGGTCGGAGTTCGCCGGTCTTCGAACGGGTGCCCTCCGGGAAGATCATCACCGAGACCTTCGAGTTCAGCCGTTCGCGTGATGCCTCGAGGGCCTTGGCGATCGATGCGGCGTCGCCGCGTTCGAGCGGGATGTCGCGCGCCAGCTTCATCATCCATCCCACGAGCGGGATGCGCAGGATTTCGCGCTTCGACATCCACTTCATCTCGGTCGGCAGGTGCGAGATCAGCAGGATGTCGACGAAGCTCTCGTGGTTGGAGACGACCACATAGGGCAGTCGCATGTCGGTGGGGAGGTTGCCCGACGTGTGGAACTTCCAGAGCGGTGTGAGCTTCTCGTGCACCACGGTGAGCTTGCGGAACAGGTAGCCCGCGGCATAGGCGCCCTTGTCGAACGGCATCGTGACGAGTCGGACCACGGCCACCATCGGTGTCCAGAGGATCACGACCACCCCGAGCACGAACCAGCTCCAGATCGAGAAGATGGTCCGAGCAATCGTCGACTTCATGCCGAGGAAGGTAACAGCCCGTCGCCGTGGAGATCGGGGCCACCGCTCGCCCACACCCAGAAATTCTGAGCGCTCATTGCGCACAGCGCAACATTGGCTCCGAATTTCGGTCGGTCGGGGGAGTTGAGCGGGGGGGACGGGTCAGAAGGGCACGAAGACGTCGCTGGCCGGAGTGGCGCGGGTGATCGCGTCGACGGCCAGCACGACGGCCGCGGCGGTGTAGGAGGTGTGCTCGTCGAAGGGGAACAGCACGGGCTCGGGGTACACGATGCCGGTCCAGTACGACCCGTCGTCGCGTCGGTGCGTGCGCGTCCACCTCAAGAGGTCGGTCGCCGTTGCGGTGTCGCCGATGGCGGCGTAGGCGAGCGCGCACTCGGCCGTCTCCGACGCCGTCACCCAGGGCTCGTCGCTCACGCAACGGATGCCGAGGCCCTCCATGGCGAACACATCCCAGCCGTCGGCCATGCGGACCTTCGCGGCCTCGCCGGTCAGGACGCCGGTCAGCACGGGGTAGTACCAGTCCATCGCCCACCGGGTCTTCGGCTCGAAGGCGTCGGGACGATTGCGGACGGCGTCGGCCATCACGTCGGCGGCGGCGATCCAGTCGGGTCGGGCCTCACCGACGCTCTCGCCCAGCCGCGCCCCGCACCGCAGTGCGTGCTGGATGCTGGACGTACCGGTGAGCAGCGCGTAGTCCCACGGACGGGCCTCCGGCTCGATCGCCCACAGTGGCAGGCCGTCGTGACGACGCAACGACATCACGAATTCGAGTGCACGCTCGACCGTGGGCCACATGTTCTCGGCGAACCCTCGGTCCCAGGTCTTGCGCATGTGGTGGCAGACCCCGGTGGCGATGTACGCGCAGACGTTGGTGTCGAGCTTGTCGTCCTCGACCGATCCGTCGCTGTGGTAGTACGCGTGCCAGGAACCGTCCGGCCGCTGCGTGTCGACGAGCCACTCGTAGGCGCGCTCGGCCTCGTCGTGGAAGCCGGCCACGTCGAGGGCCATCGCGGTCTCGACGTGATTCCACGGATCGCAGTGACCGCCGGGGAACCACGGGATCATTCCCGTGTCGAGCTGCAGCGAGGCGAGATGAACCCCGGTCAGGTGCAGCTCGTCGGCGCTGAGCACGCCGGGGAGATCGGGGAGGGGACTCATCGAGATGGCTCGGCCTGCTTCACGCCGTAGAACACGATGCTCTTGCCGAGCACGGGCGACAGCACCCGGTCGGCGACCTTGGTCGACGTGGGTTGCTCCATGATGTCCCACTCGAGGAACTCGCGGTACTTCTTCACGGCGGGGTGGTCGTCGTTGCGTGGGCCGACGGCGCACTTGAGCCACCAGTACGGCGAGTGCAGTGCGTGGGCCCGATGGCTTCCCTGCAGGTCGAGGCCGGCGGTGCGGAGCTTGGCCGAGAGTTCGGTGGAGCTGTAGATCCTGACGTGGCCGCCCTCGCTCTTGGGGGCGTGGTACTCGTCGGACAGCATCCAGTTGATCTTCTCGGGGAACCAGGCCGGCACGGTGGCGGCGAAATGACCGCCGGGCTTGAGCACCCGGACCATCTCGCTGATCGCCGACACGTCGTCCTGGATGTGTTCGAGCACCTCCGATGTGATGACGACGTCGAAGGCGTTGTCGGCGAACGGCAGCCTCGTGGCGTCGCCGCGCAGCACACCCTTGAATCGCTCGATGTCGATCTCGCCGGCATCGACCATGCCCCCGAGCGTGGCCCGGGTCTGGACGACCTCGTCCTCGGCGTAGTCGAGTGCGACGACGTCGGCGCCCCGGCGGGCGCACTCGAACACGTGGCGGCCGAAGCCGGCGCCGACGTCGAGAACTCGGTCGCCGGGAACGAGCCCGAGCTGGTCGAAGCGGATCGTCAACATCTCAGAGTCGTCCGTTGGCGCGCAGCTTGGCGATGTTCTGCGGCATGGCGAGCACCTCGCGGTACTGCTCGACGGTCTGCTCGGCGCACTTCGTCCAGGTCCATCGGTCGAGCACGCGCTGACGGCCGGCGGCGCCGACCTTGGCGCGCAGCTCCGGGTTGTCGAGGCCTCGGGTGATCGCCGCGGCGAGCGAATCCACGTCACCGGCCTTGCAGCCGATCACGGTCTCGCCGTCGGTGCCCGTCACCTCGGGCAACGCACCGCCATCGGTGGCGACGAGCGGCGTGCCGGAGCACATCGCCTCGATCGCCGGAAGGCTGAAGCCCTCGTACAGGCTGGGCACGACGGCCATCTCGGCTTCGGCGTACAGCTCGACGATGCGCTCGTCGGTCACACCGGAGACGAACTCGATGTGCGGGGCCAGGCCGTACGAGTCGATGAGATCCATCGAATGACCGGGGCGCGGCTTGCCGATGATCGTGAGCGTGACGTCGCGTTCGGTGCGCAGCTTGGCCATCGCCTCGAGGAGGTACGACAGGCCCTTGAGGGCGACGTCGGCCGATGCCGTGGTGATCAACCGGCCGGGCCTGCGCTCGACGTGGGGGAGCGGCTTGAAGAGGTCGGGGTCGACGCCGACCGGCACCAGCCGCATGCGGTCGATGTCCACGCCCATGTCGGTGTGGATGTCGTCGATCGAGTTCTGGCTCACGACGACGATGCGCGGCATCTTCGACGCGACCTTGCCCTGCATCTTCACGAACGAGTACCAGCGGCCGACCGACCAGCGCTTCGACCAGGACTTGGCGTGGCTCATCTCGAGCTCGCGGTCCTTGGTGATCGGGTGGTGCAGCGTGACGATCGTCGGGATCTTCTCCTCGATCTTCAAGATGCCGTAGCCGAGGCACTGGTTGTCGTGCACCAGATCGAACTCGCGGGCGCGCGGCTTCAGTTCGCGGGCGGCGCGGGCGCTGAACGCCAGCGGCTCGGGAAAGACGCCGGTCATGAACTGGGCCATCTCGAGCGCGTCCTCGCGGGTCTTCAACTCCCAGAAGCCGGGGAACCGCCCGGGGAAGTACTCGTTGAAGGTGTCGAGGCTCGGGAGCTTGGTGAGCGTGACCCGCTCGTCGAGGATCGGGTACGGCTGGCCACCGAACACTTCGACCGTGTGGCCGAGGTCGGCGAGTGCCTTGGTGAGATGGCGGGTGTACACGCCCTGGCCGCCGACATGGGGCTTGCCTCGGTACGTGAGGTACGCGATCTTGAGCGGTGCTTCAGGATCGAGTCCGGCCGTCGACATCCGATACGAGGCTATCGGCGGACTGTTACCAGGGGGTAACGGCGTCACCAGGAGATGGTCATCTGCCGGGTGAGTGGTGTGTCCGGGGTCGACGACGTCCGGGTTCAGGTTGAACGCGTCGGGTGGCGCCGACTGGGGTTCGACACACGTGGCGTCGGTCGGCATGTCGTAGACCACCCAGTGATCGCAGTCGGACTCGACACGCACCGATGGCGCCACCGCCCGGTCGTAGTGGAGGACCACGGGCTCGGTGTCGACGAAGCAGTCGTCCCACGGGCCGTCGGTGGGCTCGACCAGCGCGCCGGTCGGGATGCCGAACTCGGTCACGCTCGTACATCGCGACCGGAGCGAACTCCATCCCGTCGGGCTTGACGGAACCACGGATGCCAACCGAGTGCTGCCGGAAACGATCGACCGGTCGACTCGATCGTCAGCGTGACGGCGATCCGATCGGGTTGCAGATCGATCGTCTGTGTCACGAGGCCGCCGAAGTCCCAGTCGAGTTCCCGGGTCGCCGTGCACGAGGTGTCGGCGACACGGCGGACGTCGGGCCAGGGGCGGTCGAACACGAGGCCGTGGATCGCGTGGGCGCGATCGGGGCCGTCGCCGTCGTGGTGGTTGATCGTCGAGTTGGTGCTCGACGCCGTCGAACACGAAACGACCGTTGCGGATCCGGCCCGCCCACGGCGCCATCGGGTAGCAGCCCCACGCCATCGGGTGGCGCTCGTCGAGGTCCGGGACATCGACGAGCAGGGGCTGGCCGCCGACGGTGATCTGGCCGATCCGGCACCCGGCGGCCGGATGGATCGTCACCGTCACGTCGCGGGCGGTCAGCGTGAGGATGGCATCGGCGGTGGGCATCGGGTGATACTGCACGGATGCGAGCGCTCGTGCAACGTGTGATCCGGGCGGAGGTGACCTTCCGACCCTCGGCCACCGCCGAGTGGGAGATCGCAGGGTCGATCGGGCCCGGGCTGTGTGTGCTCGTCGGAGCGACCCACGACGACAGCGAGGACACCGCCGAGAAGTTGGCCGCCAAGTTGTGGGGTCTGCGCATCTTCGACGACGACGACGGCGTGATGAACCGGTCGGTCGCCGACGTCGGAGGATCGGTTCTCGTCGTCAGCCAGTTCACGCTCTACGGCGACACCGCGAAGGGTCGCCGCCCGAGCTGGATCGCCGCCGCCCGACCCGAGCACGCCGAACCACTCGTCGATCGGCTCGTCACCGCGTTGCGAGCACTCGGCGCCACGGTCGAGACCGGTCGCTTCCGCACCGACATGCGCGTCGAGCTCGTCAACGACGGCCCGGTCACCCTCATGCTCGAGGTCGACTGACCGTTCAGCGTCGCCGGTTTGTGTGAGCGCGAACGCAGACGCTCGGGATTGTTGCTCACACGAACTCGGGGGGCGGGGTTGCGTGAGCGACAAGCGCGACGTCGGCGATTGTCGCTCACTCAAACTGGTGGTCGGAGGCGCGGGTGTGGGCACCGCGCGGCGCCGGGAGAACCAGAGCGAGGTGCCGAGGAGCGCCAGGAGCGCGACGATGAAGATGCCGTCGCCGAGGTCGGTGTACCAGGTGCGCCCCTCGCGCAATTCGATGGTGTCGTACAGCACGTTGCGCTCGCTCACGGCGGTGCGCTGCAGGACGTTGCCGTCGGAATCGACGATCGCGGTGAACCCGGTCGGAGCGGCCTGCACCACCCACCGGCCGTTCTCGATCGCTCGCAGCCTGCTCGAGGCCACCTGCTGGGTCTGCACGATCGTGCCGGTGTAACTCGCGCCGTTGGTCGGATTGACGATCGCCTCGGCACCGAGCTTCACCCCCTCGCGCGCTCGTCCGGCGAAGAACACCTCCCACGAGATCACCACGCCGATCCTCGTGCCGTCAGGGAGGTCGAGCACCGCGGGACCGGTGCCCGGCTACGGCGTCGCGACCCACCTGTCCGACCGGGGCGCCGAGCGCTTCGAGCATCCCGCGCAGCGGCACGTACTCGCCGTACGGCACCCGACGGACCTTCACGTACCGGCCGAGGATCTCGCCGTCGGGGGCCACGAGGATCTGGGAGTTGACCCTCGGTTCCTCGGTGACGCCGACGGCGATCGGCGCGTCGAGTCGAGCGGCCTCCGCAACGACCGCGTCGTAGATCTCCGAGCCCTCGAAGACCTCGACGTCGATCGTGTTCTCGGGCCACAGCACGAGATCGAGGTCGGCATCGTCCGGGATCGACCTCGTCGCCTCGAGATGTCGTTCGGTCACCAGGCGTGGTGGTACCTCCAACGCGCTCGTGCCCTGTTCGCCGCCGCCCTGGACCGCCGCCACGCGAAGTGTCTCGCCGGTGGCCGACCCGCGTGGAGCAACTGCACTGAGCACCGCGACGACGGCGATCACGCCGAGGGCGATCGCGGCCTGCGGTGCCGCCCGCACGCCGGAGCCGTCGCCGCTGCGTCGATGGCCGATCTGACGCCCGATGTCGACCAACGACATGCCGAGCTGGAACACCACCCAGGTGAGCAGGATCACGCCGCCGACGCGCACGACGCCGACGAGTGGTCCGCCGACCTGCGACATGCCCATCGTCGCCAACGGAACGCCACCGAACGGGAACGAGAACCGCAGCGCCTCGGCCAGTGTGTGCGCTGCGGGCCGTCCGATCACCCGCCACGGGCCGATCGGGGCGACGAACTCGGCCATCAGGTGGAAGCCGGCGAACACGGCCGCGGCGACCAGGTACCCCGGCACGGTCAGCTGCACCATCCACGCCAATCCGAGGTACATCCATCCGGCGCCGAAGAGGAAGCCGAGCAACATCCGTCGACGCCGCGACAGCCCGTCGCCGAGTGCCACCTCGAAGAGCATCACGCCGACGATCGCCAGCGGCCAGAATCCCCACGGCGGCATCGACAGGGCCACGAGCGTGCCCGCTCCGAGCGCGAGCGCCGGCCGCGCGAGTCGTTCGTGGACGGAGCGCCACTCGGTGGGCGGCGACCCGTCGTCGGCGGTCGAGGGTGCTCAAGTCGAGAGGGCGAGACTCACGACGATGCGTTTCGCCGTCGAGCCGACCGGGTGGCAGGCGAACAGGGTGGCCGTCGGGGTGGTGGTGGGGTCCGTGATCCACAGCGCGTCGGGCGTGACGATCTGTGTGCCGGTCACGTGGTAGGTGCTGGTTCCGCTCCGCCGTCGTGAAGATGACCTCGTCGCCGGGGACCAGCTGGTCGAGGTGGCGGAACTCGGCGCCGTGGCTGGTGCGATGGCCGGCGACCACGACGTTGCCGATCTCGCCCGGCATGGCCGATCCGGGCCAGTGTCCCGGCCCCCGGTTGAGGGTGGTGAGGCGGATTCCTTCCTCGAGTTCGGCGTCGAGGCCGACACTGGGAATCATGATCCGCCCGAGCGGCGGATTGTTCTCAGGCCCGTGAGCGTCGTCGGGCGGAGCGATCGGCGAGGTGGCCTGGAGCACCGGCAACGTCGTGGTGGTGGTCGTCGTGGTGGTGGTGCGTCGTGGTCGTGGTCGTGGGTGGCTGGGTCGTGGTCGGGGCGGCCGTCGTGGTGGCGGCGTCGAGCGTCGCGACCGTGTTCGGCTCGGACCGACCGCTCATCGCCAAGAACCCGACGCCGATGACGAGCGCGATGACTGACGGCCGCCACCTGCACCGCCGGGCGCCGGATGAAGGAGGGAGGTTCGACCCCGGTCACGGAGACGATTCTTCCAGGTTCGCGAGGAGGGTGCTCGTCCGCGCGGCCGTTGCGGTGCCGGATCGAGCGCATGCCGGGATGCCGATACCGCGGAAGCCGGCACCGGTGATGACGACACCGGGCGGGAGGGTGCGCTCGACGGCATCGACCCAACTCCCGTGGTGCGGTCGGTACTGGGCGAACGCTCCCGGCCATCGGGAGACGCGGATCTCGAGCGGGTCGAAGGCAACGCCGAGATGGAGCCGAAGATCGGTGAGCATGGCGTCGAGCACCTCGTCGTCGCTCAGGTGGAGGACGTCCACACCATCGCGACCGATCGAGACCCGCAGGATCTCACCGCCTGCGGGTGGCCGCCAATGTGCCCACTTCTGCGAGCCGAACGAGGCTGCGGTGACCCATCGCTGGGCGGGCTTCGGGACGAGGTAGCCGCTCAGGCCGCGCAGGGACTCGGGCCACTGGTCGGCGGCGATGTGGAGCGTCACCATGATGACGTCCGCGGTCTGCGCCTGCGCGAGCAGCGTCGACGCTTCGGGCGCGGCCTCGGCGAGGAGCTTGCTGGTCACGCTGGCCGGTGTGGCGAAGATCACGGCATCGAACTCGTGGTCGCCGACGGGTGTCCCGGTCGTCACGCGCCAGCGACCGTCGGCGGTCGGTACGCACGACTCGACCGTCGCCCCGGTCACGACGGTGCCGCCCCCGGCGCGGACGGCGTCGGCGGTTGCCGCGGTGAGTGCCGACATGCCGCGTCGGGGTGCGGCGAAGATCGGGCTCGTGCTCGCCGTCGCCGTGCCCTGTGCACTGCGTTGGCGACGTGCTCCCAACAGCAGACTGCGGTTGGTCCGGGCCAGTGCGGCGAGCTGGGGAACCTCGGCGAGGCTGAACCGGTCGGTGTCGGTGGCGTAGATGCTGCCGACGAGCGAGTCGACCAGACGCTCGTGCACCTCGTTGCCGAATCGGGCCCGCACGTACTCGCCGATCGAGTCGCTGTCGGTCGAGGTGCGAGGGAGGAGCGGTTCGAGCGCGGCGCGGGCCTTGCCCTTCCACGAGAGCAGGCCGGTGGTCGCGAGTGGCCAGAGACGCCCGGGCACTCCGAGCAGCAGCCCGTCGGGGATCGGGTGCAGCTTGTCGTACCAGACCGCGGCGCCGACCGCCTCGGGTGACACGAGGTCGTCGCCGAGACCGACACGTCGGGCGAGTGCCACGGCCTCGGGCACCCGGGCCAGAAAGGCGTCGGCACCCTCATCGACGTGCGCGACGCCGGCGAACGCGCTCGTGTCGATGAGACCGCCGACACGGTCGGCGGCGTCGAACACCACGACGTCGGCGCCGGTCTCGGCGTCGATCACGCCGAGCGCGGCGGACAGACCGCTGATCCCTCCACCGACGACGGCGACTCGACGAGTCATGCCGCTCAACCTTCGACGGCGGCGATCACCCGCGCCGCGAGGGCCTTCATGATCGTCGGGTCGTCATTGACGCACGCGGTCCGGTCGAAGTCCAACCCGCGCGTCTCGGCGCGGTGGGCGGCCTCGATGTCGAGGTCGTAGAGCACTTCGAGGTGGTCGGCCACGAACCCGCAGGCGCACACGATCACGCCGGCGACGTCGTCGCCGAGTTCGTCGATGACGGTGAGGATGTCGGGGCCGATCCACGGTTCGGGGGTGCGGCCGGCCGACTGCCACGCGATCTGCCAGTCGTCGCCCTCGGCGAGGCCGACCGCGGCGGCGACCGCCTCTGCCGTCGAGCGCAGTTCGTCCGGGTACGGGTCACCCGCCGCGATGATCCGCTCCGGCAGCGAGTGGGCGGTGAAGAGCACCCGCACTCGGCCGCCGGTTCGCTCGCGCATCGCACTGACACGGGCGGCGAGATCACCGGCGAGGAACGAGACGAATGCCGGCTCGATCGCCCAACTGTCGATACCGATCACCCGGGCGGTCCCACCGGCGTCGCCGACACCCTGGCGGGTCCGATCGAGGTACTGGCCGATGGAGTACGACGAGTAGTGGGGTGCGAGGACGAGGCCGACGATGGTGTCGAACCCGTCGTCGGCGAGTCGACCCGCAGCGACTTCCACCTTCGGATCGGCGTGCTTGAGGCCGAGCGCCACGTGGAATCGACCGGGAGCGGCAGCGTCGAGTGCGGCCTGGAGCCCGTCGCGCTGCGCCTCGGTGAGCTGCGCGAGCGGCGAGACGCCGCCGATGGCCGCGTAGCGTGCCGTCAGGTCGGCGAGCGCCTCGGGCGTGGGCGGGCGCCCACGGCGGATGTCGGTGTAGTACGGCTCGATCTCGTCGGGATGGCGAGGCGTCCCGTAGGCCATCAGCAGCACGGCGACGTCGGGTCGGGCGGCGGTCACGACGTCACGCTCGTGCGCTCGTGGACCAGGTCGACGACGGCCTGCAGGACGCCCGGATCGGTGTCGGGGTTGACGCCGTGGCCGAGGTTGAAGATGTGGCCCGGATGCTGGGTGCCGTCGGCGAGCTCGTTGTCACGCAGCACCTGCTCGGTGCCGTCGAGCGCAGGCCTGATCCCGGCGAGCACGAGTGCCGGATCGAGGTTGCCCTGGACGACGACATCGTCGCCGAGTCGCGCCCGGGCATCACGGATGCGGGTTCGCCAGTCGAGGCCCATCACGGTCGGACCTGCCTCGTGCATCGATTCGAGGAGGTGATCACAGCCGATGCCGAAGTGGATCCCGGGCGTATCGGGGTGGCGACGCTCGAGCTCACGGAACACATGGCGGGAGTGGGGCAGCACGTAACGGTTGTAGTCGGACCGGCTGAGCGACCCGGCCCACGAGTCGAACAGCTGGAACGCCGCGGCGCCGTGCGAGAGCTGAGCGTCGATGAACGTGATCGCCGACTCCGCGAGACGCTCCATCACCTCGTGCCAGAGCACCTCGTCGGTGTGCATCAGGGCCTTGGTGTGGCGGTAGTCCTTGCTCGGGCGTCCCTCGATGAGATAGCTGGCGACCGTGAACGGCGCGCCGGCGAACGCGAGTAGCGGCACCTCGAGCTCGGCGACGAGGCGTTGCACGGTGGCGATGACGTAGTCGATGTCGTCGAACTCGAGCGGCCGCAGTCGCTCGATGTCGGTGCTCGATCGCAGCGGATGCTCGGCGACCGGGCCCGTCCCGGGCGCCACATCGATGCCGAATCCGACGGCGTGGGGCGCCACGACGATGTCGCTGTAGAGCACCGCCGCATCGACGCCGTAGCGACGCACGGGCTGCATCGTGATCTCGGCGGCCAGTTCGGGCTGCTTGATGGCGTCGAGGATGGAGCCCTCACCACGAACGGCGCGGTACTCGGGGAGCGATCGTCCGGCCTGACGCATGAACCACACCGGCGTGTGCGGGCCGCGCTCGCCGTGTGCGGCGGCCAGGAACGCACCGGGGTCGAGCGCGGCGAGCGCGTCGTGCTGTTCCACGGCTGGGTTCATCGGGTCACGCTACCGCCGGGTCCGGCGTGGCCCGAGGTCGTGAGTCGAGCTCACCCCGATAGCATTTCGTGACCCGATATGACCCAGCAGCACCCCGATCTCGCTGACGAACAGGCCTACATCGACAACGCGTACGAGTGTCTGCGCGTCAGTCGTGAGCACGCCTGGCGAATGCGTGACCTCAACGAGGCCGATCTCGGCGGGACCTTCCAGGCCCGTTTCGAGCGCAATGCGTTCGACGAGGCGCTGCTCAAGCGTCTGGCCGACCTCGAGCTGGGTGGCTCGTCGCTCGTGTTCGGCCGGATCGATCGATCGGCCGAGTCTCCCGACGCCGTCGAGAGCTTCCACATCGGTCGGTTGGCCGTTGCCGACGTCGAGCGCGAACCGGTGGTCATCGACTGGCGGGCCCCGGTCGCCGAGCCGTTCTACCGCGCCACCGGCCGCAACTCGATGGGTCTGGTCCGTCGACGGCACTTCGCCGTCGAGGGGCAGCGGCTGCTCGGCATCGAGGACGAACTGTTCGGCGACGGCCATCTCGGGCTCGGCCACGACGACGGTCTCGACAGTGCGTCGAGTGCCGGCCCCGAGGGTCTGCGGGGCTACTCCACGCTGCTGGCGGCGCTCGAACGAGGCCGCACCGGCACCCTCGGCGACATCGTCGCCACGATCCAGGGCGAACAGGACGAGATCATCCGGTCGCCGCAACACGGCGTCCTCGTGGTCCAGGGTGGCCCGGGCACCGGCAAGACCGTCGTTGCGCTGCACCGGGCCGCCTACCTGCTCTACACCCACCGGTTCCCGCTGGAGGATCAGGGCGTCTTGGTGATCGGCCCGAACCGGGTGTTCCTGCGCTACATCGAGCGTGTCCTGCCATCGCTCGGCGAGGCCGGCGTCGAGCAGGTGGTGCTCTCCGACCTCGTCCCGGGTGTGCAGTTCCTGCGACCGGACGACCGGGTGGGCGCGGACACCCCGACGGCCGCCCGTCTGAAGGGTGACGTGCGGATGTCCGACGTCATCGATCAGGCGATCGGCGATCGTGAGCGCCCGCTGCGTGACGATCTCGTGATCCCGTTCCGAACGGGGTACGTCCGACTCCGTGCCGAGGAATCGGCGCGGATCGTCAAGGCGGCCCGACGGCGATTCCGTCGTCACAACAGCGGACGCAAGTTCGTCGAGAACGAGCTGTGGTCGGCGCTCGCCGCCAGCTTCCACGACCCGGAGATCGGGCCGTTGTCGGTGAAGGACACCCTCCGGGGGACCGCGGAGATCCGCGAGGCGCTCGATCGGATGTGGCCGCTGCTCACCCCGGCCCAACTCCTGCACGACCTGTTCGGGTCGAAGGCGCTGCTGAAGCTGGCGGCGCGTGGCGTGCTCGACGAGTCCGAGGCGCTGGCGTTGTTCCGTCCGCGTGCAGATTCGGTCGACGACGTGCGGTGGACTCCGGCCGACGTCGCGCTGCTCGACGACGCCCGTGACGTGCTCGGCCCGAAGCCCGGCCGCAACGGCAAGATCGACGACGCCGACGAGATCCGCACCTACGGCCACATCGTCATCGACGAGGTTCAGGACCTCACGCCGATGCAGCTCAAGATGGCCACTCGGCGTTCTCTGAACGGGGCGATGACCATCGTCGGCGACCTCGCGCAGGCAACCGGGCCGCTCGCGCCGACCGACTGGGACGACGTGCTCGCCCACCTTCCCGATCGCAGGCCGTCGCGGGTCATCGGGCTCTCGGTCGGCTACCGCATCCCCGGCCAGATCATGGAACTGGCGAACCGGGTGATGGCCGTCGCGACGCCATCGTTGCGGTCGCCGGTGTCGGTGCGCGTCGGCGACGCCCAACCGGTGATCGTCCGGGCCGACTCGCCGGCTGGCTTGGGACAGGCGGTCGCCGACGAGGTCCGCTCGCTGACGGCCTCGATTCCGGGCGGCAGCCTCGGTGTGATCGCGCCGGATTCGATGATCGACGATCTCTCCGAACACCTCACCGCCGACGGCGTCAACCACGGCACGGCAACCCGCACCGGGCTCGACGAGGGTGTCACGCTCGTCCCCGTGAGCGTGGTGAAGGGCCTCGAACTCGATGCCGTCGTGGTGGTCGAACCGGCCCGGATCGTGTCCGACCACGAGCACGGCATGCGGTCGCTGTACGTGGCGCTCACACGCCCGACGCAACGCCTGAGCATCGTCCACGCCGACGAGCTTCCCGAACCCCTCCGCTGATCGGCCTGCAACAGCCGACCGTGCATCACGGGTCAGGCCCCTGGTGCGCGACCGTCAGCCGTCGCCGGTGTAGCGGTCGACGAGATCGGTGAGGATCTGGAAGGCCTTGTCGGCGTCGGCCGGACGAATCCTGACCACGGCGTTGCGGGCCATGTCGACGGTGGTCTGGATGCCGCCGGCGAGATCACGGCGGGCCGATTCGACGGCGGGTTGGGCCACCACCCAGATCGCCTCGATGCGTCGCAGCGTTGCCTGCTCGTCGCCCTCGTCGGCGATCTGCGCACTGAGCTGACTCATGTCGGTCGCCATCTCGGCGAGCAGTTCGCCAGTCGTGCCGACGATCGGCAGCGTCGTGGTCGGAACGGTCTCGACCGACCCGTCGGCGTCGGTGCGTTCGTCGGGAGCGCTGGAGTCGACGTCGACGACCGTCTCGGCGCACGCCGACATCGCCAGCGTCGAGCCAATGACCGCTGCGAGTACGCCGAGTCGCACCCGATTCACGAGGTGACCAGGATGCGTTCGCTCGCGAACGCGCCGACGCCGATGTGACGACCGTCGATCTCGACGGTCAGCGTTCCGTCGGGGGATGCCGCCGTGACGGTGCCCCGGTTGCCGGGCAGGATCGCAGAGGCTTCGAGGAACTCGAGGAGACCCGGCTCGAACTCCAGCTCCTCGGTGATCCGCCGGACGGTGAACGGGCTGCCGACCGCGACATCGGACAGGGGCGCGGAGTCCGGCGCCTCGTAGTCGGAGCCGGGGATGGGATTGCCGTGCGGGCAGGTGGTCGGTTCGCCGAGCAGATCGTTGAGCGCGCGCTCGACGGCGTCGCTCATCACGTGTTCCCACTTGCCGGCCTCATGGTGGGCCTCGGCCCACGACAGCTTGAGCACGTCGGTCAGGAACACTTCGGCGAGACGGTGACGCCGCACCACCCGTTCGCCGAGACGACGACCGGCGTCGCTGAGTCGGATGCCGTCGTCGGAGGTGATCAGACCCTCGGCCTCGAGGCGCTTCATCATCTCGCTCACGGCCGGGCGTGACACCTGGAGTCGTTCCGCGATGCGAGCCTGGATGACGTCGACGTCGTCCTCGTGCAACTCGAAGATGCACTCGCAGTACTCCTCGAAGGCGGGATGGTGTTCACCGCTCGCAGGCATGTGCCGATCCTACCGGTGCCGCCGAGACACCTGCCCGATGGGACGATCGGTGTCGGACACCCTTCATCACATCTGGTCGTCACATCTGGAGGCGGCGCAGCCAGCTCTCGGAGTAGCGCAGACGTCGTTCGAGCTGCTCGGTCGTTGCGGTGGACACGCGTGTCACGCCGGCGAGTCGGTTCATCTCGGCCTGGACCTTGGCGTGGCCCCAACCGGTGATGTCGACGAGGCGTTTCGCCACGTGGGCGTTGCGGGTGCGCAGATCGTCCTTGCGCTCGGCGACGCTGAGCGAGCCGCTCGGCACGAGTCCGGCCGCCGTCGGCACTTCGGGGAGGTCCAGGCTGAGATCCGGGTCGCTCACGAATCGGGGCTCGGGGATCTCGATGTCGTCGTCGTAGCGGGCCACGGTGAGGTCGTCGGGCGAGAAGAGTGGCTCGTAGCGCACCCCGTCCTGGGTGACCGTGTGCACCGTGATGTCGGTCGCCGTGGACGACACGACGGAGAACAGCGTCAGCTGTTCGGCGGCGTCATCGGGATGGACCTGGTCGTCGAGGCCGCCGTCGAGGGCGAAGTCGTCGACGGCGTCGTCGGTGCCGGGTGGGCGAAGGATGTGGCGTCGTGCCTCGGCGATCTCGAACGCGTGCGTACGCAGCCTCGGATCATCGGGGATGTAGACGTAGGCCTTCTGGCTGGGACGACCCGATTGCCAGCGCACGAAGCGGCCGACGGCCTGACGGAAGAACAGCTCGGTCGACGTGGTCGTGGCGAACACGCCGACGCGCAGGCGGGGAATGTCGACGCCCTCCGAGACCATTCGCACGGCGACCAGCCAGGGCCGGTCGTTGTGGCTGAACTCGGCGATCTTCTTCGACGCCGTCGGGTCGTCGCTGATCACGACGTCGGCGGGCACGCCGAAGCGGTCACGCAGCAGGCGGGCGATTCCCTGGGCGTGGTCCTGATCGATGGCGATGACCAGCCCGCCCGCCTCACGGTGGTCCTGTCTGATCGACCGGAGTTGATCGTTGGCGCGAGCGATCACGCTCGGCATCCACTCGCCTTCGAGGCTGAGCGCCGTCCGCAGGCGCATCGACATCTGGTCCTTGGTCAGCTCGTCCTGGAAGCTGGCGTTGATCACGTCTCCTGACGCGGTCGTCCACTCCATGTCGCCGTCGACCCGCGGGAAGTAGACCGGGCGCACCACCCCGCCGTCGCGCAGGGCGTCGGCGTAGCCGTAGGTGAAGTCGGCGTGGGCCTGGTCGCCTTCGCCGGTGGCGTCGTAGCGGACGAACGGGATCTGGATGGCGTCGCTGCGAAAGGGCGTCCCCGACAGCGAGAGTCGGCGCGCCGCGTGGCCGAAGGCGACCCGGATGCTGTCGCCCCACGCCTTGTCGTGGCCGGCGTGGTGGATCTCGTCGAGGATGACGAAGCCGTCGGCCGACAGGCCGGCCAGCTTGGCGGCGGTGTTCCCGGTGGCGATCTGCTGGTAGGTGGTCACGAGCCCGTGCACGTCGCGGGCGAGGCCGTCGCCGGGACTCCAATCGGGGTCGAGTTGGAGGCCGAGTCGATGCGCCGCCAGCGACCACTGCACCTTGAGGTGGCTGGTCGGGGCGACGACGACGAGAATGCGTGGGTCCTCGGCGAGGCCGGCGCGGGCACAGGTCAGCGCGAACGTCGTCTTTCCGGCGCCCGGCGTGGCGACGGCCAGGAAGTCGGGGTGGGCGCTGGCCCGGAACTGCTCGTAGGCGGCGCGTTGCCAGGGGCGCAGGGTCACGGTCGGCATCGGCCCCCCGAGTCTGGCGGCACCCGCCCTCCCACCCCAACCGACCGTCCGACCTAACCAACCTCCGAAATTCGGCGTCGTCGTCGCGCTGCAGCGCGAAACCACTCGATTGGCGGGGCGAAATTTCGGCGGTTGGAGGGTGGCTCGGAGCGGCGGTACGGTTGGAGGTCGATGACCGACCTAGTGAGCCGTCCACCGTCCGTTCTCGTTTGGAGGTGCCGTCATGGCCGCGTCGCTCATTGCCCGTCAACTCACTGTCGTCAGAGGTCCCCTCGTCGTGCTCGACGCGGTCGATCTCGTCCTCGCGCCCGGCCACCGGGTCGGTCTGATCGGGCCCAACGGGGTCGGCAAGTCGACGCTGCTCGGCGCACTCAGCGGATCGGTGGCAATCGACAGCGGGTCGGTCGAGGCCAGCCCTCGCACCGCCAACGTCGGACTGCTGCCCCAGGAGCCGGAGCGTTCCGGCGCTGAAACCGTGCAGGGGTTTCCTCGGACGCCGAACCGGGGTGATCGCCGCGCAGATCGAACTCGACGCGGCAACGGGTGCGCTCGCCGCCGGCGACGCCGGCGCCGACGACCGCTACTCGGACGCACTCGACCGCTGGCTGGCACTCGGTGCTGCCGACTTCGAGGCGCGCGTCGGCGAGACGTGGGCGGAACTCGGGCTCGACCCTGGCTTGCTCGATCAGGCCACCGCCACGCTGTCGGGTGGCGAGGCGGCGCGCAGTTCCCTGGCATCGCTGTTGCTGTCGCGCTACGACGTCTTCCTGCTCGACGAGCCCACCAACGACCTCGACCTCGACGGACTGGAGCGCCTGGAGCGCTGGATCCTCGGTCTCGATGCGCCGGTGCTGCTCGTCAGTCACGACCGGACCTTCCTCGAACGGATCATCACCGACGTCGTCGAGATCGACCACCACTCGCACCGTGCCGAGTGGTATTCCGGCGGATGGTCCGCATTCCTCGCCGAGCGTGAACTGGCGCGTCTTCACGCCCAGCAGCGCTTCGACGAGTACGACACGAAGCGTTCGGCACTGCAGCAGCGCGCCCAGCGCGAGCGTGAATGGGCGATGCAGGGGCAGGCGAAGGTGAGGAAGTCGGGCGAGAACGACAAACACATCCGGAACTTCAAGATCAACCAGACCGAGCAGCTCGCAGGGCGTGCGGCGCGAACCCAGAAAGCCGCCGAACGTCTCGAGGCCGTGGAGGAACCGCGCGAACCGTGGGAACTGCGCCTCACCATTCCGACCACCGGACGCAGCGGCGACGTCGTTGCGACGCTGCGTGCTGCCGAAGTGGACCGAGGCTCCTTCCGTCTCGGACCGCTCGATCTCGACCTGCGCTCCGGTGACCGCATCGCGCTGGTCGGAGCCAACGGCAGCGGCAAGAGCACCCTCATCTCGCTGATGCTCGGCCGGATCGAGCCGACGCTCGGAACGGCCACGTTGGGGGCGAGCGTGGTCGTGGGTGAGATCGAGCAGGCGCGAACGGAACTGCTCGGCGACGACTCGTTGCTCGCCGTGTTCAGTGCGGCGACCGGACTCCAGAGTGGTGACTCCAGGACGTTGCTGGCCAAGTTCGGTCTCGGCGCCGAGCACGTTCATCGCTCGGCGGCGACCCTCTCGCCCGGCGAGCGCACGAGGGCATCCTTGGCGCTCCTGATGGCGAACGGTGCGAATCTGCTCGTGCTCGACGAACCGACGAACCATCTCGACATGCCGGCGATCGAGCAACTCGAGCAGGCGCTCGACACGTTTGCCGGCACGGTCGTCCTCGTCACCCACGACCGGGCGCTCTTGGAGCGTGTTCGTATCACCCGCACGTTCGACGTGGTCGATGGCGCGGTCACCGAACGTCACGTCTGAGACTGTGACGAACTCGCCTGGTCGGGAACCAGGAGGGCGTCGACGACGACCAGTCACATCGTGAACCAACGAACCAAGCTCATCCTCGCCCCCGTCGCAGCGCTCGCCTTGACGTTCTCGCTCGCCGCGTGCGGCAGCGACGGCACCACGTCCAACGATGCGGCGACCGAGACCACGACCGACATGGCGGGCAGCACGCCCATGGACGGCACCACGCCCGTGGAGGGCACCACCGACATGGGCGGCGAGATGGCCGGCGGCGAGGCGACCGTCGGTGACATCGCTGTCACCGGCGCCTGGATCCGTGAGCCGGCCGAGGGACAGACCGCCTCGGCCGCATACGCCACCATCACCAACAACGGCGACGCCGACGTGACACTCGTCAGCGCCTCCGTGCCGTTCGACGCCACGGTGGAGATCCACGAGACGATCACCGACGCCGACGGCCAGATGCAGATGCAAGAGGTTCCCGAGGGATTCGTGATCCCCGCCGGTGGATCCTTCACGCTCGAGCCGGGTGGCGCGCACATCATGATGATCGACATCGACCCCGCCGACTTCACCGGCACGATCGAACTCACGATGGTGTTCGACGACGGCACCGAGGTCGTCGTCGGGGCGCCGGTGCAGTCCCTCTCCGGCGCGGACAGCGACATGGGCAGCGACGACATGACTGGCGACATGGACAACGACATGACCGGCACCACGATGGGTGGCTGATCACCCGATGCGGCCGTCGCGGCGAGTCCGGATGATCGGCGCGACCGGTCCACCGGGGTTGGATGCGTGGATAGGTTGGTCGGATCGCTGACCATCCGGTGCTCGAGGCGTTCTCGCCCGCGGTACGAGAGTGGTTCGCGGCCTCGTTCCCGGCACCGACGTCTCCGCAGGTGCAGGGCTGGCCGCACATCGCCGCCGGCGAACACACGCTGATCTGCGCGCCGACCGGTTCGGGCAAGACGCTGACGGCCTTCCTGGCGTCGATCGACCGGCTGACCACCACACCACGACCCGAGGAACGCTCGCACCGCACCCGCGTGCTGTACATCTCACCGCTGCGGGCGCTCGCCTTCGACATCGAGAAGAACCTGCGGGCACCGCTCAAGGGGATCGAACTCGCCGCCGAGCGCCTCGGTGAGAGCTTCGTCGCACCCGAGGTCGGCATGCGCACCGGCGACACGGCGGCCAACGATCGCCAGAAGCTCATCCGGCGACCGCCGGACCTGCTGATCACCACCCCGGAGTCGCTGTACCTGATGCTCACATCGTCGGCCCGCGAGACCCTGGTCGGCGTCGAGACCGTGATCATCGACGAGATCCATGCGATGGCCACCACCAAGCGTGGCGCCCATCTGATGTTGACGTTGGAACGGCTCGAACAGGTCACCGACACGCCACCGCAGCGCATCGGACTGTCGGCGACCCAACGACCGCTGGAGGAGGTCGCCGAGTTCCTCGGCGGTTGGGCCGAGCCGGGCACGAAGCGGCCGGTGCAGATCGTCGACGCCGGCATCCGCAAGGCGCTCGAGGTCGAGGTGGTCATCCCGATCGAGGACATGTCGACGCTCGGGCAGGTGAAGGTCGAACTCACGCCGGGCCCGGCGACCTCGGCGCTGACCGAACGCCGCACGTCGATCTGGCCGAGCATCTATCCCGAGATCCTCAAGCGGATCCTGGCGAACCGCACGACGATCATCTTCTGCAACGCCCGACGTTCCGCCGAGCGCCTCGCAGCGAAGCTCAACGAACTGGCGATCGAACAGGGCGTGCCCGGCATCGTCGACCCCGAGACCGGCCAGGTGATCGACGAACTGGTTCGAGCTCACCACGGGTCGCTGGCACGCGAACAACGTGTCGTCATCGAGGACCGCCTCAAGCGCGGCGAACTCCGCGCGATCGTCGCCACGTCGTCGCTGGAACTCGGCATCGACATGGGTGCGGTCGACCTCGTGATCCAGGTGGAATCGCCCGGGGCGGTCAGCCGGGGCCTCCAGCGGATCGGTCGCGCCGGCCACCAGGTCGGCGAGCCGTCACGCGGCTCGATCTTCCCGAAGCATCGTGGCGACCTGCTCGAAGCCGCGATCGTCACGCGCCGCATGGTCGACGGTGAGATCGAGTCGACCCGGTACCTGCGCAATCCGCTCGACGTCCTCGCCCAGCAGATCGTGGCCCACGTGGCGATCGTCGAGGAGTGCTCGGTCGACGAGGTGGCGACGATGGTGCGACGTTGTGCGAGCTTCGCCGACATCTCCGACGACCTGCTGGCCAACGTGCTCGACCTGCTGTCGGGCCGCTATCCGAGCGAGGAGTTCTCCGAACTCCGGCCGCGGATCGTGTGGGACCGCGATCAACGACCGGCTGCGCGCACGCGACGGATCCAAGCGGCTCGCCGTCACGTCCGGTGGCACGATTCCCGACCGGGGCCTGTTCGGCGTGTTCCTGCCCGACGGGACGCGGGTCGGCGAACTCGACGAGGAGATGGTCTACGAGAGTCGGCCGGGCGAGACGTTCGTGCTCGGCGCGTCGACGTGGCGGATCGAGGACATCACGTTCGAACGCGTGACGGTCAGCCCGGCTCCGGGCCAGCCGGGCAAGATGCCGTTCTGGCACGGCGACCGCCCGGGCCGGCCGCTCGAACTCGGCCGGGCGCTCGGTGCGTTCGTCCGCGAGATCCGCGACCTCGACGAGGCCGCGGCGACCGAGCGGCTGATGACGCACTACTCGCTCGATGCGTTCGCCGCCGGCAACCTGCAGCAGTACCTGGCAGAGCAGGGCGAGGCGACCGGCGCGGTCCCCGACGATCGCACGGTCGTCGTCGAGCGCTTCCAGGACGAGATCGGCGACTGGCGGATCTGCATCCTCAGCCCGTTCGGCACGCCGGTGCATGCGCCCTGGGCGATGGCGATCGAGCGGCGGTTGATGGACCGCTACGACATCCCGGTCGAGTCGATGTGGGGCGACGACGGCATCGTCATCCGCCTGCCCGAGTCGGCCGTCGAGCTGCCGATCGAGGCGTTGATGATCGACCCGGAGGACATCGACGAACTCGTCGTCGAGACCCTGCCGCAGACGGCGTTGTTCTCGGCCCGATTCCGCGAGTGTGCCGGGCGGGCGCTGTTGCTGCCGCGACGGCGGCCCGATCGCCGCACGCCGCTGTGGCAGCAGCGCCAGCGCGCCGCGGATCTGCTCGCCGTCGCCGCGAAGTACCCGACGTTCCCGATCCTGCTCGAGACGTCGCGCGAGTGCCTGCAGGACGTGTTCGACGTGCCGGCGCTGCGCGAGGTGCTCGGGCTCCTGCGCTCGCGGGCGATCCGGGTCGTCACGGTCGACACCGGCAAGGCGAGCCCGATGGCGTCGAGCCTGTTGTTCAACTGGATCGCGGCCTACATGTACGAAGGCGACGCCCCGCTCGCCGAGCGCCGGGCCGCCGCGCTGGCGCTCGACCGGGATCTGCTCCGCGATCTCCTCGGCGCCGAGGAGCTGCGAGATCTGCTCGATCCCGAGGTGCTCGCGGACGTGGAGCTCGAGCTGCAGTGCGTGGCCGACGGTCGACGCGCCCGTTCGGCCGACGAACTCCACGACGTGTTCCGCAAGGTCGGCGATCTGACCCGTGACGAGGTCGAGGTGCGATGTGAATCGTCCGATGGCTGGGTCGACCGGCTCCTCGACGAGCGCAGGATCATCGAGATCGCGCTCGCCGGCGAGATCCGCTACGCGGCTGCGGAGGATGCGGCCAGGTACCGCGACGCATTCGGTTGCTCCCTCCCGCTCGGGCTGCCGATGGCGTTCACCGACCCAGTGGCCCGCCCGCTCGAAGAACTCGTCGGCCGCTACGCCCGCACGCACGGTCCCTTCCTCACCGCCGATGTCGCGAAGAGGTTCGGGGCTCCGCCGGAGCGGATCGCCGGGGCGCTCGCCGCGCTCGAAGGCGAGGAGCGTCTCGTCGTCGGCGAGTTCCGACCCGAGGGAGTCTCGAGGGAGTTCTGCGACGTCGACGTCCTGCGCCAGCTTCGCCGCCGGTCGCTGGCCGCACTGCGCAAGGAGGTCGAGCCGGTCGAGCAGGAGGCGTTCGCCCGGTTCCTCACGTCGTGGCACGACATCCCCGCGCAGCGGCGGGGCATGGACGCGCTGGTCGAGACGCTCGGGGTGCTGTCGGGCACGGCGCTGGTCGCGTCGACGATCGAACGCGACGTCCTGCCGGTGCGGGTGTCGGCGTTCCGGCCGCCGATGCTCGACGAACTGTGCACCGCCGGCGAGGTCGTGTGGATCGGCGCCGGTGCACTCGGCGCCCGAGATGGCCGGGTCCGGCTCTGCTTCGCCGATCAACTCCCGCTCCTCGCCCCCGGCTGGGAGGCGCGCGACCTGGCGGAGGGCAGCCTCCAGGACGCGATCCGGACGCTGCTCGCCGACGAGGGTGCGAGCTTCTGGGGCCAGATCCGTGCTGCCGCACCGGGTGCGCAGGACCAGGAGCTGCTCGCCGCGCTCTGGGATCTCGTGTGGGCGGGTGAGGTCACCAACGACTCGCTCGCGCCGCTGCGGTCGGTGCTCGGTGGGGCCAAGGTCAAGAGCACAGCGACCGGTCGAACCGCGTCCGGGCGCAGCCGGCCTCGTCCCGGCCGGCTCACTCGGATCGGTCCGCCCGCAGGCCAGGGTCGGTGGAGTCTCGTCGCGCCGCTGCTGCAACCGGTGCCGACCTCCACGGAGGCCGCCCACGCCCAGGCGCTGCAACTGGTGGAGCGCTACGGCGTCGTGACCCGCGAGGCAGTGATGGCCGAGGGGCTCGTCGGGGGATTCAGCGCGGTCTACGGGGTGCTCAAGGTGTTGGAGGAGCGCGGGCAGGTTCGCCGCGGCTACTTCGTCGACGGCCTCGGCGCGGCCCAGTTCGCGATTCCGGGCGCGGTCGATCGTCTGCGCGCAGCCCGCGAGACGCCCGATCCGGTGATCCGTCCCGACGATGTGCCCGACCCCGTCGTGCTCGCCTCGACCGATCCGGCACAGCCCTACGGCGCGGCCCTGGCCTGGCCCGAGACTCCGGGTCGCCCGGCGCGCAGCGCATCCTCGCTCGTCGTGTTGCGCGCCGGTCGACCGCTCGTGTGGTTCGATCGGCGAGGGCACCATCTCGTCACGTTCCCGAGTGCGCTCGACGACCCGTCGTGGTGCACGGCGTTGATCTCGCTGGTGAAGGACGGGCGAATGAAGTCCGTCGAGATCCGCAAGGTGAACGGTGACGGTGTCGGCGGCGCGGCGGTGCCCGGTGGCCTCGTCGAGTTGCTCCGATCCGCTGGGTTCGCCGACGGCTACCGCGGCCTGATCGCCCGAGGCTGAGCAGCGCGGCGCCCGTTCCCCGATGCCGGGCGGTGGGCTGTCTATGGTGACCGAATGAATTCGTCGGGCAGTGAGCACATCGATCAGGTCCAGCCGCCGGTCGACCCGCTGACGATCGTCAGGTCGAAGGCGTACCTCCAGGCGCTGATCCTCGCCGCGTTGATCGCCCTGCCGGTGGCCGCGGTCGCCTACGGGTTCCTCGCGCTCATCGACTGGCTCCAGGGAGCGCTGTACACCGACCTCCCGAGCGGTCTCGGTTTCGATTCGACCCCGGTCTGGTGGCCGGTGCCACTGTTGGCGCTCTCGGGCTTCCTCGTCGCCTGGTGCATCCGGACGCTGCCGGGGAACTGCGGCCACTCGCCCTCGGGCGGCTTCCAGCAGGGTGCACCGACGCTGCCGATCGAGTTGCCGGGCATCACGCTCGCCGCGCTGGCCACGCTGTCGCTCGGGGCGGTGCTCGGTCCGGAGGCCCCGCTGATCGCCATCGGTGGAGGCCTGGGTGCATCTTGCGATCCGTGCCATCAAGCGCGACGCGCCGCCGACGGCGGTGGCCCTCATCGCGTCGGCGGGCAGCTTCGCGGCGATCAGTACGTTGCTCGGTTCTCCCGTGGTTGCGTCCTTCCTGATGTTGGAGGTGGCCGGGCTGGGCGGGACGATGCTCGCGGTCGCGCTGCTCCCTGGCCTTCTCGCCGCCGGAATCGGGTCGCTCGTGTTCATCGGGCTCGACTCGCTCTCCGGACGAGGCACCTTCTCGCTGGCCCTCGGCGACCTCCCGGCGTTCACGACACCGACGGTTGCGATGTTCGCGTGGGCCGTCGTCCTCGGGCTCCTCTGCCCGCTCATCGGCTGGCTGTTCTACACCGTGGCTCTGTCGTTGCGAACGCTCGTGCACGCTCGCCGACTGCTCGTCACCCCGCTGCTCGGGGTGGGGATCGCCGCGCTGGCGATCCTCTTCGGCGAGATGACGGACCAGGGCGACCAGAACGTACTGTTCTCCGGCCAGGCGCAGCTGCCGCTGCTCGTCGAGCAGTCGGCTGCGTGGTCGACCGGTGCGCTGCTCCTGGTGATCGTGTGCAAGGGGCTGGCGTATTCGTTGTCGCTCAGCGCCTTCCGCGGCGGCCCGATCTTCCCGAGCCTCTTCATCGGTGGTGCGATCGGAGTACTCGCCGCCGACCTGCCGGGCATGTCGCTCGTGCCGGGCCTGGCGATCGGGATCGGCGCGATGTGCGTGTCGATGCTCAAGCTGCCGTTCACGTCGGTGCTCCTCGCCACGCTGCTGCTGTCGAGCGATGCCAACGCGGTGATGCCGCTGGCGATCACCGCCGTGGTCGTCGCCTACGTGCTGACCGAGCGGATCCCTGCCCCCCGGTCGTGGATCGGCGAACGTTCCGTCGTTGGCGCGTGAAGCGGATCAGTCGACAGGCGTCGGTGCTGCGTCGGCCGATGCTTCGGCGGCCTGTGTGCGCTGCCAGCTCTTCTTGAGCCGGGTGTAGATGATGGCCAGGAAGACCGTCGTGACCACGCCGGACACGACTGCCGAGAAGAGTGCGTCGGCGTTCAGTGCCGAGCTGACGATGTAGGCGAGGGCGCACGTGTACACCGCCCACAGGGTGCCACCGATGACATCCCAGAGCAGGAATCGGCGATAGGGGAATCGGGTGAGACCCATGGTCGCTCCGACCATGAACCGTAGCCCGGGGACGAATCGGCCGAAGGTGATCAACAGCGGTGCGTTGCGGTTCATCACGTGCATCGCCTGGTCGATCTTGGGATTGGCGAGGGCCTGGTCGACTCGGGTCGACATCGCCGTCCGCAAGACGGTGCGCGACAGCCAATAGAGGAGTGAATCGCCGACGACGGCGCCGAGCGCCGCAGCGGCCATCACCTTCCACAGCACGATGGTCGAGCCGTCCTGGCCGGCGAGCGCCGACGTCAGATTGAGGATCGATTCGCTCGGGAAGATGGGAAGGATCGCGTCGAGGGTGACGAACGTGAAGAGCAACGCGTAGAGGTGCTGGATGTTCTCGAAATCCAGGCCGGCCACCCACTGCGCAATGATCGGCGTGAGCCACAGCATTGTGATCCCGACGAAGCAGGCGAGAACGATCCAGCGGGCGCGCGGCCACTCCCGATGTCGTGCGGTCGGATCGGGCTGCTCGGCGTCGGTCATGTCGGGATCAGATCACGCGATGCGGGCGGCCACAGCAGATAGCCGCCGACGAGGAAGCAGACGGCCCCGACGAACGTGCCGAGGTTGACCAGCGCGATGTTCCAGACTTCGTCGGTCGTCGGCAGGACGAGGGCGGCGATCGCCGAGATCATGAAGAAGACCGACCCGATCCCGTTGAGCAGGTTCACCCACCAGTCCGAATCGTCGCGGCGCACGCGCCAGTGGAAACCGACCACTGTCGCCCAGGCGAGCGTGCTGGCCACGAGGAACGCGATCGACCCGAAGATGTCCGGAGCCCAGACCAGCCGGTTCTCCTGCTGTGTGTCGAGGCCGGCGACGAGCGCGCCGAACGTACTGATGTTGAAGAAGATCGTGCCCGCCAGTTGCACGGCCGTCGCCCACCAGAACAAGCTGTTCGTTCTGACCCCCAGGTAGCGGAACGTATCGGACCCCTCGTTGACGGCCTGCAGGAACTGGCTGTATCCCGCCGAGGTGAAGAACACCGAACCGAGCGCGAACGTCACTGCATCGACCCGGGGATCGACGAAGTGCGCGTACGCGGGGAACGAGCCGAGCGCGAACAGGAACGACCCGACGATGAACAGTGCGCCGACGCGCCAACCGAGGTCGCGCGTGTTCCATCGGGTCTCTCGGCGCCAGGTCATCGGGGCGGTCAACCCCTCGGTCTCGCTCACTCAGGTGTGCGAGAAGTGCTCGGGTTCGGACGGGTGCACAGGCGGGTACTGAGTGAGGTGGTCCACGGCCTTGCGAAGTGCGGCGACCAGACCCTCCGCGAGGTCGAGGCTGAATCCCTCGCGTACCACGATGCGCAGCACGGCGATGTCGGTGGCGTCGGCAGGCATCGTGTAGGCCGGTACCTGCCAGCCGCCGCTGCGGAGCTGGTCGGAGACGTGGAACACGGTGAACGGCTGCTCGCCCTTCATCTTGAACGCCATCACCGGGATGGCGCTTCCGTCGCTGATGATCTCGAACGGACCCATCTTGGCGATCTCCGCCGAGAGGTACATCGTGATGTCGCGCAGCGACTCCATGATCGCGCGTGTAGCCGTCGCGGCCGAGGCGGAGGAAGTTGTAGTACTGGCCGACGATCTGGTTGCCGGGCCGCGAGAAGTTGAGCGTGAACGTCGGCATGTCGCCGCCGAGGTAGTTGACGTGGAAGATCAGCTCCTCGGGGAGTTCGTCCTTCGACCGCCAGATCGCGAAGCCGAGACCCGGATAGGTGAGGCCGTACTTGTGGCCGGACACGTTGATCGACTTCACCTGCGGGAGCCGGAAATCCCACTCGAGATCGGGGTGCAGGAACGGTGCCACGAAACCGCCGCTCGCCGCGTCGACGTGGATCGGGATGTCGAGCCCGTGCTCGGCGTTGTACGCCACCACCCGGTCGTGGATCTCCTCGATGGGCTCGAACTCGCCGGTGTAGGTGGTGCCGAGGATCGGGATCACGCCGATGGTGTTCTCGTCGACGCGATCCATGACGGCGTCGGGATCGACGACGAAGCACGTCTCGGTGACCGGTACGTAGCGGGGCTCGACGTCCCAGTACCGACAGAACTTCTCCCAGACGACCTGGACGTTGGAGCCCAACACCATGTTCGGCTTGTCCGTCGGGAGACCGGCGGCCTCGCGACGCTTGCGCCACTGCCACTTCATGGCGAGGCCGGCGAGCATCACCGCTTCGCTCGATCCGATCGTCGACACCCCGACCGCGTCGCCGTCGACGGGGGCGTGGAACAGGTCGGCCACGATGTTGACGCACCGCCGCTCGATCTCGGCGGTCTGCGGGTACTCGTCCTTGTCGATCATGTTCTTGTCGAACGACTCGGCCATCAGCTTGTCGGCCTCGGGCTCCATCCATGTCGTGACGAACGTCGCCATGTTCAACCGGGAACTCCCGTCGAGGAGCAGTTCGTCGTGGATGAAGCGGTACACGGCCGTCGGCGGCGACTCGAGGTCGGGGAGGCGGTGCTTCGGTGTGGACCGCTGGTTCAGTCGGCCGGCGTACGCCGGGGTCAGCTCGTCGTCGTTCGACTCGTGGGCGTGGATCATGAGGGTTCCTGACTGCTGGGGGTGGTACGCAACCTAGGCCACAGTTTGGCCGACCGGCTCGCCTAACATCATCGTCCGGTACGGGTGATCTGGACGGACGAGGGAGCAGCATGAGCCGACGCGGCGGTCCGGACGACCGAACGACCTGGCGCGAGTACCTGCGGTACCGCTTCGATGGGTTGCTCGCGCGTGGCACCTGGGCGGTGTTGTTGTGGCTCGGGATCGTCACCTTCACCGTCGTGCTGATCGCGTCGTTCCTGCTCCGGCGCGCCGGCGTGACGCTCGCAGGGAGCGAGGACGCCGGCTGGTTCGAGGACTTCTGGCAGAGCATGCTGCGCACGCTCGACACGGGCACGATGGCCGGCGACAGTGGCTGGCGTCAGCGGCTCGTCGCGTTGTCGGTCACGATCTTCGGGCTCCTCGTGCTCGGCACGCTCATCGGCGTCATCGCCAGCGGTGTCGAGGCTCAGATCGATCGCATGAAGCGGGGACGAAGTGCGGTCGTCGAATCCGATCACATCGTCGTGCTCGGGGCGTCGAGCCTGCTGCCCGACGTGGTCGATCAGCTGTGTCGCGCCAACGCCGGCAAGCACATCGCGATCGTCGTCATGGCCGACCAGGACCCGGCAGAAGTGGGCGACGAGGTACGCCAGGGCGTCGAGAACACGTTCGGCAACCGTCTCGTGTTCCGTGACGGCGATCCGACTCGGCTCGCCGATCTCGAGCTGGTGCGTCTCGGGCATTGTCGGACCGTGGTGGTGCTCAATGGCGACGGCGATCACGTCGGCGACGCCCGAGCCGTGCACACCGTGTTGGCCGTTCGCGAGGCGCTCGGCGATCGCGATCGGACACCGATCGTCGTGGTGCTCGACGACACCGCGGTCGCCGAGACCGTCGTTGCGTCGCTCGACGACTCGGTGCATCCGATCGTGGTCACGCAAGCCGTCGCTCGCAACGTCGTCTTCGCGCTGCGCGAACGCGGCCTCGGCGAGGTGATGGCCGAACTCTCCGATTTCCGAGGGGCCGACATCTACGTGCTCCCGGCTCCGCTCCTCGTCGGAACGAGATTCGGCGATGCGGTCGTCGGTGCGTCGGAGTTCCGTCCGATCGGGCTCATGCACGACTCAGGGGTCGTCGAGCTGCAGCCGGCGCCCGACCAGCTGATCGAGGCAAGCGATCGACTGGTGATGGTCGCCGACGGGTCAGGAGTGACGATCGACCTCGACCAGGAGGCCATCGCCGAACTCGGGGCCGTCCGGGGCGAGGGACGGATGGACTTCCAACGGACGTCCGCGACCCACCACGTGCTCATGGTCGGATGGAGCGGTCTCGGACGGCCGTTGCTCGCGGGCTGGGCGATGTCGGCCGGGAGCGACTCGACGGTCGAGGTGGTGTTCGATCCACGGGTGATCGACGAGGGAGACATCGACGTTCCCGACCTCGGCGCCATCTCGGTGGTGCTGACACCCTTCGTCGGCGACATCACGACCGTCGGCCGGCGGGTGGCGCCGCAGGTCACGGCGATCGTGCTGCTCGCCTATCGGGATCATCTGGCGCCCCACGAGGTCGACAGCCGGACGCTGTTGGAGCTGATGACGATTCGCCGCGATCTGGCGAACCGACAGCAGACGATGCCGCGCCTGGTGATCGAGCTGACAGACGCCGGGAACGCTCCGCTGGCGGATGTGCGCGGGACCGACGAGGTGATCGTCACGCCCGCGATGGCCAGCCGGATCCTCGCCCAGCTGGTCGACGATCCCTCGCGGCGAGCCGTGTACCTGGCGTTGTATGCCACCGATGGGCCGTCGATCCACATGGTCCCGGCGGAACAGCTCGGCCTGGGTGGCGATGTCACGATGCGCGACATCGTGGCCGCGGCCTACGGACGGGGCACGCTCGCGATCGGATGGCGCCGGTCCGCCGAGTCCGGCCGGGTGCTGGTGCTCAATCCGTCGGCCCATCAACGAGTCGACCTCGCCCCCGGCGACGAGATCGTCGTCATCGGCTGACCCACCCACGTTCGGCGCCTCTCGAGTTCTTTGCTTGCGTTGCGTTTTCGTTGGCCCAGGCCAACGAAAACGCAACGCAAACGGAGATGTGGGGCGGTCAGTCCTTGGGTTGGACGGCGCGCAAGCCGGCCCAGGCGAGGTCGGCGACGACCTGGGCGATCTCGTCGGGATCGAACTCGTCGCCGCGCTCGACGAGCAGGCGGCTGGCGCCTTCGGCGAGCCCAACGAGGGCGTGGGCCAACGTGGTGCGGTGGCGCTCGTCGATGTCGACCGCGATCAGGGGAGCGACCGCTTTGGCGGCCTCCGCGGTGATGCGCTGTACGGCAGCGTTGAACTCGTCGTCTCGCCGTGTGCCCGAACCGAACAGGAATCGGAAGGCGTCGTGATCATCCGACACCCAACGGAAGTAAGCGCGAAAGCCCAGTTCGGTCTGGCTCTTTCCATCGGTCGCTTCGGCCGCTGCCTTGGCGATGTTGCCGAGCAACCGATCGCCGACCTCGTCGATCAGGGCCTGATACAGATCGCGCTTGGAGTCGAAGTGCTGGTACAGGACCGGCTTGGTGACTCCGACGGCGTCGGCCACATCGTTCATCGATGCGCCATGGAAGCCGTTCGTCGCGAACACGACGAGGGCGACATCGAGAATCTGCTCGCGTCGGGCGTTGGCGGGAAGTCGAGGGGACATGTGTTACCCGATGGTAACCGGCCTCCGGTGGTCTCAGAAGCCGCGTTCGCGGTCGTCGCGTTCGGCTGCCTTGACCGCATAGCCGAGGATGATCGACGGGGCGAGCAGCACGCAGCCGATGACGAACGAGATGATCACCAGGCTGGCCATCGTCGCCGAGAAGCCGACCGCGAAGGCGATGACGAAAAGCGCCATCGACACGGCGACGAACAGGTAGCCGATCCGATTGGCGAGCAGCGTCCACTTGGCGACCTGGGCTCGGCGAACGCGCACCGGGTCGACGGCATCGGAGGCAGGCGGAGTGTTCGACATACAGTCGCTTCATGCTACGAGCCGATTGCCTGCGCTCATGACCGTCGATCTCGAACACGACGGTCTGGTCGCGATCGTCACACTCGACCGTCCCGAGCGTCGCAATGCCGTCGATCATCCGACACTGCTCGAACTGCTCGACGTGCAAGCGGCCATCGCGGCGCGTGCTCCGGACGCGATCCGAGCAGTCGTGTTGACCGGCAAGCCGCCGGCGTTCAGCGCAGGCGCCGACCTCAATGGTGTGGAGGAGGGACAGTTCGCGACGGACCTCGGCTCGGTGTTGCGCGGGTTCGGCACGCTGCCGGTACCGGTCATCGCGGCCATCGACGGCCCGGCACTCGGGGCGGGAGCACAGCTCGCGATCGCCACCGACCTTCGCGTGGCAACGCCTGACAGCGTGCTCGGGATCCCGGCCGCCAAGCTCGGCCTGGTCGTCGATCAGTGGACGATCAGACGCCTCGCCGCCGAGTTCTCGCCGCCGATCGCTCGGGCCATGCTGCTGGCGGCCCAGACCTACACCGCCGCGCAGCTCCATGCCACCGGCGGCATCCATCGGTTGGGCGGCCTCGATGACGCCGTCGAGTGGGCGCACGAGCTCAGTCGCCTCGCCCCGCTGACGATCGTCGGACACAAGATCGGCCTGGAACGTGCGACGCAGGAACCTGGCCCCGACGAGGTGTTCGAGGTGGCACGTTCGGCCGCCTGGGCGAGCGCCGACGCCGAGGAGGGCCGCACCGCTTTCCTCGAGAAGCGACGCCCCGAGTTCACCGGTCGCTGACGACCGACACCGAACGCCCCGGGTTTGTGTGAGCGACGATGTCATCGATGGCCATTTCGGCTCGCACAAACTCTGGCGCGGTCATTTGTGTGAGCGCCGACGTGCGAATCGGCGATCTGCGCTCGCACGAAACCGCGATGGTCGGTTCACGGGATGGTCGGGTTCACAGGTTCGGCGGGAGTAGGCGGTTGACGTTCTGGAAGAAGAAGTACAGCACGATCACGAACGGCACGATCCCGACCGTGAGGCCCACCCAGTCACGCTTGACCTTCTTGCTCACGAGGTACGACACGAGCCCGATCGCAGCCAACAGCAGGCCCCAGAGCGCGACCTGCCCATTGGCGTTCGGGTCGCTGAACCATCCATCGGAGAATGCATCGGCGATCCCCGCGTTCACGGCGTCGGAGCCGGCCTGAGCGACGGTGCTCGGGTCGTCGTCGATGTCGACCGCGGCAGGTTCCGAGGTGGATGTGGAATCGGTCGGCACGCTGTCGACCACGGTGTTCGTGGGATCGATCTCACCGCCGGTGCCGTCGATCGGGCGGCCGTAGTTGATCACCGGTTCCCCGGCCGGTCCGGACGACGCGGCGGCGTCGAGCTCGCTCGTGATGATGATCCGTTCACGAGCGGTGTACTTGGGATGGCAGGAGGTGAGGGTCAGCGTGGCCATGGTGGGGTCGGTCGTCGCGATGACCTGGTAGTCGCTCGGCGACACGATCTGCTGTCCTGTCACCCGGTACACGAAGCGACCGTCGAGTGTGGTGACGATGATCTCGTCGCCGACCTCGAGTTTGTCGATGTCGAAGAAGGGTTGACCGTAGGTCGTTCGGTGCCCGGCGATGGCGGCGTTGCCGAGCTGGCCGGGCATCGGCGTCTCCGGATAGTGGCCGGGGCCCTTCTTGAGGTCCGATTTCTCGACACCGGCGACCACGATGTGGTCGACCCCGATGGTCGGTATCTCCATGCGAGCGACGGGGTCGCCCTCTTGGACCGTCGGTTGGGTTGTCGGCGGCTCGACGGGCACAGTGACATCGGGCGTCGTGTCGGGCACGGACACGGCGGGCACGGTGTCGGCCACCGAGTCGGGCACGGTGTCGACGACCACGGGTGCATCGATCGGCGTCGTGCCGGCGAGGAGGTCCTGGAATTCGCTCTCGAGCGCGTTCTGGGCCCGAGCGGTCTCGATGCCGGTGCCCCAGAGCTGGTAGGCGACGAAACCGAACATGAGCAGGCCCGCTGCGATCAGCGTCTTGCCGAGCCCGCCGACCCACCATCGCCAGTCGTGCGGCGGCGGGGGGCGGTCGAACTTGCGGACGCGGCCGGGTTCGGCAGTTGGCTCCGCGACGTCCGACACGTCGGTCGAAGCTAGCTGGCGCTCGGCGCGACGCGATCGCGGTTGTCGAACTGTTTCTCCCTAGCGTGGCGGCATGTCCGTGGTCGAACTCACCGAGGCTGTGGCGGTACTCGGTTCGTTCCCAGCGCTGGCCGGCGCGTCCATCACCATCGACGAGGGCGACATCGTGCTCCTGCGTGGCCCCAATGGCGCCGGCAAGACGACGTTGCTGCGCTTGTGTGCCGGACTGGTGCCGATGGTTCGTGGCACCGGTCGCGTCCTGGGTTTCGACCTCACCACACAGCGTGAGGCCATCCGCCGCCACGTCGGCGTACTCGGCCATCAGAACGGGCTCTATCTCGATCTGACCGTCGCTGAGAACATCCGATTCTGGGGCGCCACGGTGGGGGCGAGCGATGCCGAGACCCATGCCGCGATGCAGCGGCTCGGTGTGGCCGACCGGCTCGTCGACGTGCCGGTTCGCAAGCTGTCGGCGGGCCAGAAACGCCGCACCGCCCTCGCGTGTCTCGTCGCTCGACGGGCGCAGCTGTGGCTGCTGGACGAACCCCATGCCGGCCTCGATGCGAGCGCCCGCGACGAACTCGATGCGACCCTGCGTCAGGCGGCTGCCGCGGGTGCCACGATCGTCGTCGCGAGCCACGAACTCGAGCGCGCCGGTTCGCTGGCCAGCCGCACGGTCGACGTGATCGCCGGACGCATCCATGAAGCTCGTCCGGCGGCGGAGGACGCATCATGAGCGTTGTGCGCATCGCTCGTCTCGTCGCGCTCAAGGATCTCCGGATCGAGTGGCACAGCCGCGTCCTCACCAATCAGGTGCTGCCGTTCGCCGGCGTGACGATGGTGATCTTCGCGTTCGCGCTCGACTCCGATGCGATCGTCGAACGAGTGGCGCCGGGCCTCGTGTGGCTGGCGACGATGTTCAGCATGCTGGTGCTCGTCCAGCGCACCTTCGCCGTCGAGACCGACGATGGGGCGCTCGATGCGTTGCGCGTCGCCGGCGTCGATCCGCGAGCGATCTTCCTGGGCAAGGCGAGCGGGCTGGCCGTGCAACTGCTCGTGCTCGAAGTCGTGCTGCTGTTCGCGGCGGTCGTCCTCTACCGCCAGACGGTGCCGATCGGAGGGCTTGTGCTTCTCGTCACCACTTTGATCTCCGCGACGTGCGGCCTCGCCGCGGTCGGTACTCTGTACGGAGGCCTTGCCGCTGGGTTCAGGGGCCGCGAGACGTTGCTCCCGCTGCTCACGCTCCCCGCGGTGGCGCCCGTCCTGATCGGAGCAACACGAGCGGTCGAAGCAGCGCTCGGCACCGCAGGCGCAGTGGTGTCGGACGGTTGGCCCTGGGTGGGCCTCCTGGTCGTCTTCGCTGTTGCCTTCGGGGTCGGCGGATCGTTGGCGTTCGGTCCGCTGATCGACGAATGACCTGATCGAATGAGCCAGCCCGAAGACCGACACGACAGGGATCGACGAATGACGGAACGGACATGACGACGACCGAATCCAAGATGACGAGCGCGGACGTCTCCACCGCAGCGGGCACCGGCACGCCGCGGCACCCGGATCCTGGGGATCGCCACCATCGTCGCCATGGGCTGGCTCGTGGCGTTCGGATTGGGCTTCTCGCCCGAGGATCGCGACCAGGGCGAGGCGGTCCGTCTGCTGTACTTGCACGTCCCGACGATCTGGGTCGCCTACCTGGCGTTCATCGTGACGGCGATCGCGTCGGGCACGTATGTGTTGTCGAAGAAGAAGTCGCTCGGATGGGACCGACTGGCCGGCGCCAGCGCCGAACTCGGCACGGCGTTCGTCGCAGTGACGCTCGTGATCGGAGCGCTGTGGGGCCGGCTCACCTGGGGCGTGTTCTGGCAGTGGGACGCTCGCTTGACGACCACCGCGCTGCTGTTCGTGACCTATGTGGGGTATCTCGCCGTTCGCGGACTGGAGGGAAGCCACGAACAGCGAGCGCGCCGCAGCGCCGTGGTGGGACTGCTCGCGGTGTTGCTGCTCCCGCTCGTGCACTTCAGCGTGACGCTCTGGCGCAGCCTCCACCAGACGGCGACCATCAACGACGGCGACTCCGACGTCAAAATGGACGGACTGATGCTCTTCAGCCTCTTCGTGGGAGTCATGGCGTTCACCTTGTTCTACATCTGGTTCGTGATGCATCGCACCCGGGTGATGGCGATGGAGGACATCCTCGACGATCACGGCCTGGATGTCGCTCTCGCCGCCCGACGGGCCGAGGCCGACGAAGGTCACAACGGCGGTCCGAGCTCGGATGGACCGAGCGCACGTGAAGGGGAGATCTGATGGAAGACGCAGGATTCATCCTCGGGGGCTACGGCCTCACCTTCGCCGTGGTCGCGCTGATGGCGTGGCGCGTCGTGCGCTCGGGACGACGGCTGGCCAAGCGGGTGCCGGACGCGGAGAAATCCTGGCTCTGAGCGAGCAGAATGACAGCTGACATGACCGACATGGACCTCTCCCCCCGAGCCCCGGTCGACCCGAACGGATCGAAACCGAAGGCCAAGCGAAAATGGTTTCCCATGCTCGTGCTCGCGCTCGTGATCGTCGCCGGCGGGGTCATCGTCACGCAGTTCCTCACCTCGGCGGTCGACTACTACTGCAACGTCGACGAGGTCGGCACCCGCGGCGGCTGTGACGCCGGCCGCCGGATCCGTCTGCAGGGAACCGTCGACGAGGGCACGGTCGAAAAGGTCGCCAACACGACGGTGTTCACGATCTCGTACAACGGCGAGACGATCCCGGTCGTCTACGACGGTGAACCGGGCGGGATCTTCAAGGAATGCATTCCGGTCGTCGTGCACGGCGTGATCGAGAACGGTGAGTTGTTGGGCGACCGCGTCGAGGTCAAGCACTCCGACGAATACGTTGCTGTGAACGACGAGCGGGTGCGCCAGGCCGAACAGGCCGGCTGCGCCGATTCCGCGACCACACCGTGATGCTGGTTGCCGCAAGCGTGAACTCGGCGTTGGGCCGGGCGGGATTGCTGCTGATGCTCGCGGCCTGTGTGTTCGGTGCACTGGCAGTGCTCTACGGCATCCGCCAGAACGACAAGCGCCTGCTCAGGCAGGGTCGGATGTACGCCTTCTTGGCGCTCGCCGGGATCGTGCTCGCCGTGAGCATGATGCAGCGGGCGCTGATCACCCGCGACTTCTCGATGGCCTACATCCAGCAGGTCGGGTCGGCCGACACGCCGTTGCTGTACAACATCGCCGCGATGTGGTCGGCCCTGGAAGGCTCGATTCTGCTGTGGGCCCTGATGCTCGGCATCTTCACTGCGGCGGTGGCCTGGCGCTTCCGTGACCGCATGGACGATGTGCTCGTCGCGTGGGCGCTCATCGTCATGTTCGTGGTCTCGGCGTTCTTCGCCATGGTCAGCTTCGGTCCGGCCGACCCGTTCGGTGCGGGAGCAGTCGGGGTCACCAGCGGCCCCGGCCCCAATCCGTTGCTGCAGAACCACATCCTCGTGTTGTTCCACCCGCCGATCCTCTACCTCGGCTACGTCGGTTTCACCGTGCCGTTCGCCTTCGCAATCGCCGCACTGGTCACCGGGCGGCTCGGTGAGGGCTGGCTGATGGAGACTCGTCGCTGGGCGCTGTTCGCGTGGTCATTCCTCACCATCGGCATCCTCCTCGGGGGATGGTGGAGTTACGAGGTGCTCGGTTGGTCGGGCGTGTGGGCCTGGGATCCCGTCGAGAACGCCTCGTTCCTGCCATGGCTCACCGGCACGGCCTACATCCACTCGGTCCTCGTGCAGGAGCGTCGCGGGATGCTGCGCGTCTGGAACCTCAGCCTGCTCGTGGCCACGTTCGCCCTGACGATTCTCGGGACGTTCCTCACGCGCTCGGGCGTGCTCAATTCGGTGCACGCGTTCGGCGACGGCCCGGTCGGCACGTGGCTCCTCGTGTTCTTCGGCCTCATCGTGGTGGTGTCGCTCGGGCTCATCGCGTGGCGAGGTGACCGCTTGCGTTCGCCGGGATCCATCGACTCGCCGATGTCGCGCGAGGGGGCGTTCCTCGCCAACAACGTGCTGTTCACCGTCTGGGCGTTCATCATCCTGCTCGGCACGCTGTTCCCGCTGCTGGTCGAGGCACTGCAGGATCGCCAGACGCTCGTTGGTGCTCCCTACTTCGATCGGCTCTCGCAACCGATCGGCCTCGTGCTGCTGTTCCTGATGGGTGTCGCGCCGGTGCTTCCGTGGCGCAAGGCGTCGACCGAACTGTTGCGGACGAGGCTGTTCTGGCCGGCGTGGTGTGGCGCGGGTGCACTGGTGATCGCGGTGTTCGTCGGCGCCGACGGCTGGGCCCCCCTCGTGGCGTTCGGCCTCGCCGGCTTCGCCGCGGGATCGGCCGGTCGCCAGCTGGCGCTGGCCACTCGACGTCAGGGTTGGCGGGGTCTCGTCGGTCGTGCGAACGGTGGCATGGTCGTGCACATCGGTGTGATCGTCATCGCGGTTGCGTTGGCGGCGTCGAACAGCTTCACGCACTCCGCGACGCTCGAGTTGAACCAGGGCGAGGTGATCGAGTGGGGCGGTCACACCTTCGAGCTCGTCTCGGTCGACGAACGCACGAACGACCGCGAGAGCAGGGTGGCGGCGAACGTGATCCTCGACGGCGGCACGACCTATCGCCCGGCCATCACGACCTACCTCAACATGGGGGCTGACATCGGGACGCCCTCGGTGCGCACCGGGTTCACCGAGGACGTGTACCTCACGCTCGGCCAGGGCGCCGCTCCGGGGGACACCACCGTCACGATCCGGGTGTTCATCAAACCGATGATCCTGTGGCTGTGGCTCGGTGGAGCGATCATGGCCATCGGCACGCTGCTCGCCGCCTTTCCCGGCGATCGGCGTCGCCGCGCGATCGATCCGGTGTCGGCGCCGATCGCCGTGGACGGCCCGCCGTCCGACGACGACACGTCCGACGACGACACGTCCGAGGACGATGTCGACCTGCGAACAGGGACACCGGTGTGAGCGAGGTCGTCGACGAGATGGCACCAGCCGAACAGCAACCCGGTGATCCAGGACGTGCCGGTGGCCCGCGGCGAGTCGCACCGTTCATCGTCGGTCTGATCGCACTCGTGATGGTCGGCTTGTTCGTCGTGCTGGCCGGTGCCGACGCCAGTCGCAAGGAGTCTGCGGCTTCGCCCCTGATCGGGCGGCCGGCGCCCGAGGCAACGGGCACCCTCGACGACGGCACATCGTTCGATCTGTCACGTCGCAAGGGGAGCTGGGTAGTGCTCAACTTCTTCGATCCGACCTGCATCCCATGCGTCCAGGAGCATCCCGAATTGATCACGTTCGCCGCCGACCAGGCGACCCTCGGCCCGGACGGCGCCGAGCTGTACTCGGTGATCACGCGTGGCGAGCAGAGCGAGATCGACGAGTTCTTCGCCGACAACGGCGGTGACTGGCCGGCGATCTACTCCGAGGCCGACGAGTTCCCCGTGGCGTTCGGCGTGTCGCAGGTGCCCGAGACATGGATCGTCGATCCGAGCGGGGTGGTGCAGTTGCGTCTCATCTCGAAGGTGACGGCCGATCAACTCAACGCGATCCTCCAACAGTTCCGCGAACAGTACTGATGGCGAGCGAACTGAACACCAAACTCAAGCGCTGGCCCGGTTGGGTGCTGTTGATCCTGGTGATCGCGGGCTTCCTCGCCGTCGGCGCCACACGGTCCACCGGTCCCGAGAGCCAGGAGGACCGAGTCGATGCGATCGCCCGGCGCGTGGCGTGCCCGATCTGCGACGGTGAGAGCGTCTTCGAGTCGCAGAACAACGCGTCGCAGGCCATCCGCAACCAGGTGCAGCAACTGGTCGCCGACAACGATCTGAGCGACTCCGAGATCGTCGCATTCATCGAGACGCGCTACGGCGCCCAAGTCCTGCTGGTGCCCAAGGCGAGCGGCTTCGATGCGCTCGTGTGGGTGCTCCCGGCGGTTGCGTTCGCGTGCGGCCTCGCCGCGCTCGTCGTGGTGTTCCGGCGATGGAAACGTGAAGCGGGCGACATGCGCGAGCCGACCGCCGACGACCGGGCGCTCGTCGAAGCCGCGCTGCTCGCGGACGGCGACGACCAGGACACCGGAAAGTGACGGGCACCGGGCGATGACGGCGAGTGGCCATCAGCTGGACCGACTCGCCGAGTTGGAGGAGGAACGCCGATACCTCCTGCGCTCGTTGACCGATCTCGACCGAGAGCACGCCGCCGGTGACGTCGACGATCTCGACTATCAGACCCTGAAGGACGGCTACACCGTCCGTGCCTCCGACGTGCTGCGTCAGATCGAGCAGGGACGCGGTGAACTCCCGCAGCGTCCCCCTCGCCGTTGGAGTCGGATCATTGCGGTCACGGCCGCGGTGGTGGTGGCCTCGGTGGCCATCGGGTTCGTCCTGGCCGGCGCGTGGGGAGAGCGGTCGGCAGGCCAGGAGATCACGGGCATGACTCCGGGCGACGAATCGCGGATCGTGCTCACCAATGCCCGCGATGCGATGGGCCAGGGTGACTTCCAGCTCGCCAACTCGCTGTTCGGTCGCGTCATCGAGATGGAGCGCGACCGGGGAGGTGAGAACGCGGAGGCGTTGGCGTACTTCGGGTGGACACTCGCGTTGCTGACCCGACAGAACCCCGATCAGCCCAACGGGGAGGAACGGCTCGACGCCGCCCGGCTGGCGCTGGGCCAGGCCGCCGAGCTCGAACCCGACTACGCCGATCCGCAGTGCTTCCTGGCGATCATCGAGTTCCAGTTCCGCGGGGACGCCGAGGCGGCACTGCCGCACATCGAGAAGTGTGAGGCGAGCAACCCGCCCGCCGAGGTCGGCACCCTCGTGTCGAACTTCGCCGATCAGATCCGCGCCGCCAACAACTGACCGGGAGGGTCAGGAGGGTGGGGCCCAGACCTTGCCCTTGGTGATCCGGTCGCCCTTGCGTCGGAGTACCCAGACGGTGGCCTTGCGCCAGTCGACGGTGGACTGGACCTCCATCCCACGGCGCACGAGCGCCTGGATCGTCGCCGGGATGACGTCGCCGTGACTGCACAGGACGGCACCGGCGTCGATCTCGGACAGCAGGTCGAGGACCGGCTCGAACGGTGACTCCTCGGCGAGTCGGTCGTCGATCGTGATCGTCGTGCCGATGAGCTCGGCGAGCGGCTCGACGGTCTGCACACAACGCAGGTACGGGCTCGAATGAATCGTCGAGACGCCCTTCCCGGCGAGGCGCCCGGCGACCGCTCGCGCCTGCTTCCACCCGTGTCTGCTCAAGGGCCTCACCGTGTCGTCGTCGGTCCACACACGCCGCTCGCCGGCCTTTGCGTGGCGGACCAGGTAGATGACGTCTGGCGTGCTCATCGGTCGCTACGCCTCGTTCGTCAGGGCAACGTGACGTCCGGTCAGCCGGCGAACGAACACGATCCAGAAGGCTGCCGCGCCGATGACCGACACCGCCGACATGAAGGTGAGCGCGCTGACCTGATCGAGCGATTCGGCGACGGTCTCGACGTCGCCCGTACCGAGCCCGGCGCTCGCGACCGAACCGATCTGCGCAACGAACAACACGAGCGGGAGCAGGCCGTAGAACGCGAACCAACCCCACAGCGTGCGGTTGTCCTCGTCGGCCTTCCATCCGTCGGTTCCGTCGACGATGGGGTCGGAGCCCTTCCACTGCTCACGCAGCACGAGGAAGGGGATGACGTAGAGAAAGAACGGCGGGAGAAACCACCCGAAGATCGAGAACAGCGGATGCCACGTGGTGCGGCGACCGAAGGCACGGATGTTGACGGCGACCCGGTACATCCAGATCATGGTGAGGATGCCGGTGGCGAGCGTCGCCACGCCGGCGATGCTCTGGACGGCGCTCAGCGGTGCGAGCGACGTACGGAACTCGTCGTCGGTCAGGTCGCCGGCGAGGAAGTCGGAGGCGTCACCGGCGATCCCGATGCTCAGCAGCGTGGTGACCAGGGTCGCCACGGCGACGATCGCCGTGAGGACGACGATGGCCTTCGAGAGCCCGCCGACGCGCTTCAGTGCTCCGAGCGGCGTCGCGTGTGACTGGTAGGCGACGTACCCGGCCGGTGCGCTGAGGTTCGGCGGAGGTGGGGGAGGCGGTGTGAGCGGTGGCGGCGGGGGAGGCGTCGATGTCGGTTGGTCGGCACCAGGAGGCGGAGGGATGTCACTCACCGGTGTCAACCTAGCGCCGAGGGGGTCGTGCGGTATCCCGGAGGGCGGCGAGGTCACTTCGCGTCGGACCATCGCCCGATCACGCTCGTGTCGGCCACGAAGCGAACCTCGGTACGGCCCGACCAACGATGGCTCGCTTCCTGCACGCCGTCGGTCACGATCTGGGCGGCCGCCTCGGCGCAGTCCGCCGCGGCGTGCACGAGCAGTTCGTCGTGAAGGCACAGCACGATGCGGGCGTCGATCGGCGCGCACCGTGCCCTGACGATCGCCGCCCAGGTCTTGAAGAACTCGGCCGCGGCACCTTGGACCATCGCATTGCGTCCGTAGCGTCCGCGTGCTGCCGCCCGCGATCGAGCTGCCCGCTCCGGTTCGTCGCCGGACCGGGTGTCAGGCAGGGCGTCGGGCTCGTTCGACGACATGCGAACGAGCCGACCTCCGCGGGTGCGCAGGTCGGTGCCGCGCTCGGCCTGCCGGGCCGCCGTCTCCAGATACGTCATGGCGACCGGGTAGGCCGATTCGAGCCCCCGCAGGGCCACGGCGCCATGACCCGTCGTCTGGCCGTACATCGCTCCCAGCACGGCGACCTTGGCGGTGTCGCGGGTCACGCCGAGCCGTGCGGCGACCGGCGCGTACATGTCGTCGTCCCAGGTGGCTGCGGCGAGTGCGTCGTCGTTCGACACTGCCGCGAGGATGCGAGGTTCGATCTGGCCGAGGTCGGCGCGGACGAACACCTGGTCGGCTCCGGCAACGATCGCGGGCGGAGTTCGGCGGGCATGTTGTGCAGCCCCGCGGTTGCGGTCATCCGGCCGGCCGCGCCATCCGATGGTGACCATTGCCCTCGGAGACGTCCGTCGGATCCGACGTGCTGGTCGAGCCAGCGGTAACCGAAGGTGGTGGCGATCCGCTCGGCCTTGCGCCAGGTGAGCAGCGCGTCGACGATCTCGTGCTCGCCGCGCAACCGTTCCAGACGCCACGCACGAGTGTCGGGGACCTCGATCCCGACTCGCCGGAGGAGCGATTTCACGCCGGCGGGGTTGCGCAGGTCGAGGTCGCCGAGCGACCCCGGCAGGTGCTGGAGCACGAGGTGGTCTCGTTGTGCTGCCAGCCTCGTCTCGTCGGCGCTGTCGCGCGGTCGTGGTCCGATGAACGACGAGATGATCTGCTCGGCCACGGCGACGTCGATGGGGAGGCCGTCGGCCTCCAGTTCGGCGCACAGCAGGGCGGCCGCCGATTCGGACCGAGCGGTGCTCCCCGCCGCGGGCCGGTCGGGGAGGTGGCCGAGTTCGTCGAGCTGTCGGTGCTGGACGTCGAGCGCGAGCGCCGCCCAACGTCGCAGGTGGTCGAGGTCGGATCTCCAGAGCCCGTCGATCCAGGCCGGGTCGAGGTACCCGTCCGTGCGGACCGCCTCCACATGGTCGTCGTCGTCCGGCTGGGAGAAGAGGTCGGGGGCCGCCACCTGCGGCAGGTCGGCCGTGTCGAGGCCCTGGCAGTGGGCCCACACCCGCCCGGCACCGCCGCGCCAACCGCCCACGAGAAGCCGGTGGACCGCTTCGAGGTCCCAGCACCGCGCCGGGCGCAGACCGTCGCCGACGAGTGTTCGGGCCGTGTCGTTCGACCACCAGATCCAGCGAGGGGAGACGGTCCGTTCGATCTCGACCAGGGCCGGGATCATCGTGTGGGGGTCGAGTTCCATCGTGACGCCCTCGGCGGCCGCCAGCGCGGCACCGACCCCATCGGCGACCACGAGCGCAATCGAGTCGCCGTGGGCGAACGGCGTCGTCATCCCCAACCGAGTTCGTGGAGTCGGTCGTCGTCGATGCCCGCGGCGTGGGCGACCTCGTGGATGACCGTCACGTAGACCTCGTCGGCCAACTCGTCGACGTCGGCGCATGCCTCGCAGAGGGCGAAACGGTAGATCGACACGATGTCCGGCCCCTCTGTGCCGTTGCGCTCGGTGTGGGGCACACCTTCGTAGAGCCCGAGCAGCGTCGGTTCGTCGGGGTTGCGATCGACCACCTGCACCACCACGTTGTCGAGCACGTGCAGCAGCTCGTCGGGCAGATCGTCGAGCGCGTCGGCGACCATCGCCTCGAACTTGTACCGCGCCACGACCTCCATCGCGTCAAGTGTTACATCCGGGGTCAGACCCCGGATGTAACAGCTCGCTCAGATGACCTTGAGCTTGTCGGAGAAGACCTTCTTGGGCTTCATGTCGACGGCGATCGAGCGAGCGATCCGCTGGAAGATCTGGGCGGCCTCCGACTCGGGGTCGACGGCGGTGATCGGCCTGCCGTCGTCGCCGCCCTCGCGCAGCGCGGGCACGAGCGGCAGCTGGCCGAGCAGTGGCACGTCGAGTTCGTCGGCGAGCACCTGGCCGCCACCGGATCCGAAGATCTCGTAGCGCTTGCCGTCGTCGCCGGTGAACCACGACATGTTCTCGATCACGCCGCGCACCGGCAGGTTGACCTTGGCGGCCATCGCTGCGGAGAGCGATGCCACCTTCTGCGCGGCCGGCTGCGGGGTGGTCACGACGAACACCTCGCCGCGCGGGAGGTACTGGGCGAGTGAGAGGGCGATGTCGCCGGTGCCGGGCGGCATGTCGATCAGCAGGAAGTCGGGCTCGTCCCAGAACACATCGGTGAGGAACTGCTCGAGCGCCTTGTGCAGCATCGGGCCTCGCCAGATGACGGCCTGGCCCTCGGGCACGAAGTAGCCGATCGAGATGCAACGAACGCCCCACATCTCGGGCGGCACGAGCATCTCGTCGATCACGACGGGGTCGCGGTCGGTGCCGAGCATTCGGGGGATCGAGTAGCCGTAGATGTCGGCGTCGACCACACCGACCTTGTAGCCCTGCGAAGCGAGCGCCACGGCGAGGTTGGTGGTGACACTCGACTTGCCGACGCCGCCCTTGCCCGACGAGATCAGCAGCGGCCGGGTCTTCGAGCCGTTCTTCGAGAAGGGGATCTCGCGCCCCTCGGCGTGGCCGTGTGCCTGACTCGCGCCGGCGGTCGCGCCGGCGTCGCCGTGCAGCGTGCGGCGCAGGTTCTCACGATCCTCGTCGCTCATGACGGTGAACTCGAGATCGATCGACTCGACGCCGTCGAGCTGCGTGGCGGCTTCGGACACCCGGCGCTGGATCTCGCTCTTGAGCGGACATCCGGGCACGGTCAGCGCGATGAGCACGCCGACCACTCCGTCCTCGCGGATCGCCACCCCGCGCAGCATGCCGAGATCGACGATCGAGCGGTGCAGCTCGGGGTCCTCGACCGGGCGGAGGGCGTCGATGATCTGTGCTTCGGTCACGATGGCGGCCATCAGCCCATTGTGGCGACGGGCGGTCGTGTTTGCACCGAATTTGCACTATGCGGATAGGTACAATTGCGCACATGAGTACGAGCTCGTCGTTCACCGCCACCGTGTCGGCCATCACCGACGCCTTCGGCGACCCGACGCGCCGCTCCATCTACCTGTACGCGAAGGAGCATTCGGGTAGCCGACGCCACCGGTGTGACCGCGTCGATGGTCGCGGCCGAAGTCGGTGTCCACGCCAACGTGGCGCGCCACCACCTCGACAAGCTCGCCGCGGGCGGCTACCTCGAAGTGGTGTCGGGCAAGGTCGCCGGCGCCGGCGCCGGCAGGCCATCGAAGCGGTACGTCGTCGTGGGTGACTCCCTCACGATGAGCGATGTCGATTTTCCGGTGCGTTCCGACGACCTGCTGCTGTCGCTGCTCGGCCGTGCCCTCGACCGGTTGCCCAACGACGAGGCCGAGATGATCGCCGAGGAAGTCGGCCAGGAGTACGGGCGTGCGATGGCACAGGGCCTCACCGGCGACGCCCTGGCCAGCGGACGACGCTCGCTGCGCTCGGCGATGCAGGCGGTGGCCGACGCACTGACGGCCCACGGGTTCGCGGCCCACGCCGAAGGTCGCAACGATCAGCTTCGCATCATCAACAACCACTGCCCGTTCGGTGATGTCGCGACCGAACACCCGGTCATCTGCGCCGTCGATCGCGGCATGGTCAAGGGGATGCTCGCCGCCCTGGTCGATGCCGACGACAACGTGGGCGACATCGTCACCGAGTCGAGCTTCGCCCGAGGCGACACCTTCTGTTCCACCGCCGTCTGACGGTGACGCCAGGGGTCTGGCCCCTGGCGTCACGGCGGCTATTTGCGAGCGGAGCTGTACTCGATGACTCGTTGCATGACGGCGTCGTCGGCCTTGGCGGTCGAGCCGCTGTCGAACGGTGGTTGGGGGTCGTATTCGATCATCAGCTGTGACGCTTCCGCGGCGGTGCGGTCGACGAGGAGTTCGACGAGGCGCAGTGCCATGTCGATCCCGCTCGAGACGCCCGCGGCGGTGATGATGCGCTGATCGAGATGTTCGACCACACGGTCACCGGTCGGAACGGCACCGTTCGCGGCGAGCACATCGAGCGCTCCCCAGTGCGTGGTCGCCGTGAGGCCGTCGAGCAGACCCGCGGCGGCCAACACGAGCGAACCGGTGCACACCGAGGTCGTGTAGACGGAGGTCGAGTGCGCAGTGCGCACCCAGTCGAGCACCCGCTCGTCGGTCATCAGCGCCCGCGTGCCGAATCCCCCGGGGAACACGACGATGTCCGGGTTCGTCAACTCCTCGAACTGGGCATCGATCTCGATGCCCAACATGCCGTTGTCGGAGCGCACCACACCGCGCTCGTGGCCGACGAATGTGATGTCGAAGTCGGGGATTCGCTGGAGCACCTCGTAGGGCCCGATGCCGTCGAGCGCCGTGAACTGGGGGAACAGTGGGATCGCGATGCTGGTCACGCCGTCACCGTAGTGAGGCGCCGACCCTCTGTCGCTCCGAGTTCTCGTGAACACTTGCGCGCTCGGACCGCGCGCTTGTTCACGAGAACGGGCGGCGGCGGGGGCGGGTAGCGTGGCCGACGTGGACGTACGCATCGGAGTGACCCAGGCCCCTCGCGAGATCAACATCGAACTCGCCGAAGACGCCGACCGTGATGACCTGAAGTCGCGAGTCGAGGCCGCCCTCGCCGGCGCCACCGACGTGTTGTGGATCACCGACAAGCGCGGCAAGGACGTCGCGATTCCGTCGGCCAAGATCGCCTACATCGAACTCGGCTCCGCCGACGGTGACCGCAAGATCGGCTTCGGAGGCTGAACCTGGGCCCCACGGGTCGGCCAGGGCTCCTGGACCTCGACCTGCTGTGGGTCACGGGCAAGGGAGGCGTCGGCAAGACCACGATCGCGGCATCGATCGCCGAGGTCGCAGCGCGTCACGGGCGCCGCACGCTCGTGTGCGAGATGGATGCCAAGGGAGCGCTCGCCAACGCGTTCGACGTCGGCGAGTTGGCGTTCGAACCCACGCAAGTCGCGCCGCACCTCGACGCCATGGCGATGAACACCGAGGACTCGTTGCGCGAGTACCTGCGCCTGTTCGTGCGGATACCGCTGCTCGGGCGCATCGGCCCGCTCGCCTCGACGTTCGACTTCGTCGCCGACGCTGCGCCGGGTGTGAAGGAGATCCTCGGCGTCGGCAAGCTCTGCTACGAGGTCCGCGAGCGTCACTACGACCTCATCGTCGTCGACGCTGAGGCGAGTGGCCACATCGTCAGCCAGATCGGAGCACCGAGGGTGATCGCCGATCTCGTCCAGGTCGGCCTGGTCCGCGACCAGACCCAGTGGATGCTCGACATCCTCGACGACCCGATGCGCACGGGCGTTGCGGTGGTGACCACGCCCGAGGAGATGCCGGTGACCGAGACGATCGACCTCCTCGGTCGTCTGCGATCCGAAACCGGTGCCCATGCCTCGGCGGTGATCGCGAACCGGGTGTTGCCGGCGATGTTCAATCGACGCGAACAGGTGATCGTCGACCGTCTCGACGACGTGATGGCGCTGCTCGTCGACGCGGCCGGCCCGGCCGTGGCGACGGTGATCGACGCGGCCCGGCTCACCGAGATGCGTCGCGGCACGGGAGCCGATCATCTCGATCGTCTGCGGCGCTGGCTCCGCTCGAGCGGCGAGGTCGCCGAGGGACTCCCGATCATCACCGTTCCCGAGCTGTTCTCGCGGGGGTCGGGACCACGAGTGGTCTCCCTCGTCGCCGAGGCACTCACCGACGAGCTCGACCCCGAGCCGATGCCGGCGAGAGGCCATCGTGGCTGAGATCGACAACCTGCTCGCGAGCCGCGAGATGATCCTCGTCGCCGGTTCCGGTGGCGTCGGCAAGACGACCATCGCCGCGGCCCTCGGCATCGCCGCTGCGCAGCGGCAGAAGTCACGAGTCCTCGTGATGACCGTCGACCCGGCGCGGCGCCTGGCCTCGGCGCTCGGGCTCGACGAGTTCGGCAACACCCCGGTGCAGATCGACCCGAAGGCGTTTGCGGCGGCCGGCAACAAGGTGCGTGGCGAAGTGTGGGTCGCGATGCTCGACACGAAGGCGGGGTGGGACGAACTGATCGCTCGTCACGCCCCCGACGCCGCCACGCGAGACGCCGTGCTCGCCAATCCGCTCTACGAGAACATCACCAGCCGTTTCGTGCACAGCCACGAGTACCTGGCCATGGAGCAACTGCACGACCTGCATGCCCGCGGTGAGTTCGACCTCGTGATCGTCGACACACCGCCCTCACGAAACGCATTGTCGATCCTCGACGCCCCGAACCGGATGATCGAGTTCTTCGGCAGCCGGCTGCTCCGGTGGCTCACCGTCCCGTACCGGTCGCGTCTCTTCACGATGGCCTCCAAGCCGTTCTACCAAGTGGCGGATCGGGTGCTCGGGTCACGATTCCTCCAGGACATCGCGGACTTCTTCGTGCTGTTCCAGGCGATGGAGAGTGGCTTCGTGCGCCGAGCGAAGGAGGTCGAGTCGCTCCTGCGCGATCCCCGCACGGCCTTCGTCGTCGTGACGACCCTCGAAACCGCGCCGAGCTACGAGGCCCGGTATCTCGCACGATCCCTCGTCGATCGGGGGATGTCGCTCGGCGCCATCGTGGCCAACCGCGTCCTGCCGGCAGCGCTCGCCAGTTCGGCCGCAGCCGAGAGCGCGGCTGCGCTGCTCGAACGCGCCGACGGCGAACTCGCCGACGCCGTGGCGGCCGAACTCGAAGCTCCGCGCAAACAGATCAGCGCCGTTCTCACCCAGATCGCGGCCCGGTTCGATGATGTCGCCCTGGTGGCAGCGCGCGAATCGGATCGACGTTCCGAACTGGCCGCGTTGGCCCCGGTCTTCCTGACCGTGCCGTGGCTGGCCGGGGACATCCACGACCTCGCCGGACTCGACTCGTTGGCGGGTCACCTGCGCGCCGGCGAATGATCAGGCAGAATCAGGGGTGATGACCTCTCTTGCCGAACTGGCCCGCGAGCACACGACGCTCGACCGTGACGACATCGATCACCTGCATCGGTTGACGGCAGAGTGGGCGTTCCTCGCCGATCTGTGCTTTGCCGACCTGCTGCTCTATGTCCGATCCAGCGGCGGCAAGTGGCTGATCGTCGATCAGGTGCGACCGGCCACGAACCAGACGATCTACGCGACCGATTACGTGGGGTCGTGGGCCGATGGTGACGAGGCCGAACTCATCGAACGGTCGGCGTCGACGGGTCAACGGGTGGAGGGTGCGATCGAGTTCGACGGCGCCGGCGACGAGATCAACCACGCCCGAATGCTCGCGATGCCCGTCCGGCGCGACGGCGAGATCATCGCCGTGCTGTCGAAGGAGTGGAAGGTCAGAGCCGGGCGTCCGCTCGGCGAACTCGAACGCAACTACTCCTTCATCTTCGAGGAGTTCGCCCAGATGATCGAGGTCGGGACGTTCCCGTTCCCCGGTCGGGTCGCGGACTCGAGTGCCGCTCCGCGTGTCGGCGACGGCGTCTTGACCCTCGACGCGACGGGCACCGTGACCTACGTGTCACCCAATGCGAATTCGGCGCTGCACCGTGTCGGCATCCAGGCGAACCCCGTCGGGATGCGCTTGGCCGAACTGGGCTTCCACGATGGCCCGGTCCGCCAGGCGTTCGAGCGACGTGAACCGATCGTCGAGGAGTTCGAGCAGGGTGCTGACGTCACGTTGCTGTGCCGGTGTGTCCCGTTGATCGGCCGAACCGAGCTCGGTAGCGGCATCACCGGCGGACTCCTGCTCGTTCGCGACGTGACCGAACTCCGCAAGCGTGATCGGTTGCTGCTCAGCAAGGACGCGACGATCCGCGAGATCCATCACCGGGTCAAGAACAACCTGCAGACCATCTCGTCGTTGCTGCGGCTGCAGTCACGGCGTCTCACGAACCCGGAGGCAAAGGCAGCCGTCCAGGAATCGGTTCGCCGGATCAGGACCATCGCGCTCGTCCACGAGTCGCTGTCGCGTGAGCCCGGCGAGGACATCGCCTTCATCGAGATCGTCAGGCCGCTGCTGCGCCTCGCGGAGGAGAGCCTGCAATCACCCGATCGACCCGTGAGGTTCACGGTGAGCGGCGATGGTGGTCGCATCCCCGCCAACACGGCCACGCCGCTGTCGGTGGTGCTCACCGAACTGCTCCAGAACGCGGTCGATCACGGGTTCCCCGAAGGCAGCGGAGGCGGCGATGTCAACGTCGCATTGAGTCATCTCGACGGACAGCTGACGGTGCGGGTGGTCGACAACGGGCGCGGCGTCGACGCGTCGTTCGAGCTCGATCAGGCCACGGGGCTCGGACTCTCGATCGTGCGCACGCTGGTGACGACCGAACTCAACGGCACGATCGAGATCAGGCCGGCATCGACGGTCGAACTCGAACTCGCCGGAATCGGCGATGGGTCGAGCCAGCAGCACGGCACGATCATCGAGCTGACGGTCCCGACGGACGACTGACCGTGACATCCGGGGTCAGACCCCGGATGTCACAGCGAGGGCGTTCAGCTGGCGCGGGCAGCGCGTGCCGCCGCGACGCGGCGACGACGGATGACGCGGCGTTCCTCTTCGGTGAGGCCGCCCCAGATGCCGGAATCCTGGTTCGTGTCGAGGGCGAAGTCGAGACACTGTTCGGCCACGGTGCACTCGGTGCACACCTCCTTGGCCCTGTCGATCTGGTACAGCGCATGCCCGGTGGTTCCCACCGGGAAGAACAACTCTGGATCGGTGTCACGGCAGATGGCGTTGTCGCGCCATTCGTAGTCCGCGGCTCCCAGGGTCAGGCTGGACGCAAGGATCGACACGTTGGTGCTCCTCGAAGGTGTTGGGGCGAGCGGATCGCCGGGGGGTTTTGGTGGGTTTTCGTCGTCGGGGGACGACGTCGGTGGCCTTCAGGCCGGGTCAAACTGTAAGCGCGATGCGGTGGACTCGCAAGGGGCGTTTGGTCCCAATGTTCACCGAATGATCACCTCCGGGTCACCTGACGTTCGAACGGCGACGGATGTGTGCGCGATCATGGAAACCATGCTGGTACTGGGTCATCGTGGCGCATCGACTGCCACCAGGGAGAACACGCCAGAGGCGTTCCGTCTGGCCGACGAGATGGGCGCTGATGGGGTCGAACTCGACGTTCGGCGCGTCGCCGACGGTCGACTGCTGGTCGCGCATGATCCGTTGCCCGACGCGCTCGACGAGGTCGACCGGTTGAACCTGGCGACGTTCGACGAGGTGCTCGATGCCTGCGGCGACCGGATGCTGGTCAACGTCGAGATCAAGAACTGGCCGACCGATGCAGGTTTCGATCCGACGATGGCGATGGTGACGCCCATCATCGAGGAGCTGCGTCGTCGGGGCTCGGCCGCTGTGTCGCGTTGGCTCATCTCGTCGTTCTCGTGGGACACGCTCGAGGCGTGTCGCGCCGCTGCGCCCGAGATCGCCACGGCCTGGCTGGTCTCGACGCTCAGCACCGATCGGATCGCCCGGGCCGCGGAGGCCGGGCACGCCGCGGTCAACCCGTGGGAACCCAACGTGACAGCAGAGTTCGTCACGCACTGCCACGATGCCGGCCTCGCCGTCAACGCCTGGACGTGCAACGATCCTGGCCGGCTCGTCGAACTCGCCGACCTCGGCGTCGACGGGGTCTGCACCGACGTGCCGGACGTCGCCCTGAGGGCGCTCGGCCGCGCCGGCGACCCGGCCGCGGTCAGTCCGGCGTGGACGCAGTGGCCGTCGGCGGTTCCCTGAGCGGCACGACGAGCTTCACGGCATCGGGTACATGGACGAACTCGAGGCGGTTCGTCGAACCGAGCGCGTCGCCGTCGACCTGATACGGGAACGGCGTGTCGTGTTCGATCACCAGGTGTGAGACGTCTTCTCGAACGTCGAGGTGCTCCGACGGCTCGACGCCTCCGCCGCGGAGTGCACCGGCAAGCGACGACAGGATCGCAACCGAGGTCATCTTCGTGAACGTGATCGCGACGAGGCCCCGGTCGAGGGTGGCAGCAGGTGACAGGTCGAGCGGTCGGTTGCCGAGGTAGGTGTACGGGCTCGTGTTGAGCACGATCGTGAAGAAGCCGTCGATCGGGTCGGTGGCGCCGTCGCCGGTCACCCGGAAGTGGGGCGCGCTGCGGTCGTAGCCGGTCAGCCAGGTGGTGAGCCCCGCCCAGATGAACAGCGGATGACCGAGCCACCGTTTCCACGATCCGCGCTTCTCGACGCGTTCGACGACTGCGGCGTCGAACCCGACCCCGGTGTGGAAGCAGAAGTAGCGACCGTTGACCTGGCCGAGCCCGATCGGACGGAAGTCGTCGGCGTCGATGCCGTTGGCGAGGTATTCGACGGCCTCGACGGGGTCGTTGGGCATGCCGAGCGTCCGAGCGAACACGTTGGTGGAGCCGCCGGGCAGGACACCGAGGGCGGTGTCGGAGCCGGCGATGCCGGTGGCGACCTCGTTGAGCGTGCCGTCGCCGCCGAATCCGATGACGACGTCGAGCCCGCGCCGCGCAGCATCGTGGGCGAACCGGGTGGCGTGACCGCGGCGGTTCGTCTCGACCATCTCGACCTCGTGATCGCGACTCAGCCGACGATGCACGATCACCGTGTTGCGTGCCGTGACCGACGAGGCGAACGAGTTGACGACGAGCAGGACCTTCAAGATGTGTGACGGTAACGCAGTGCCGCATGGCTCACTGCGTGGGTGGCGGCACGAGTTTGGGGCGAAGTTGACTCACCGGTAACTTGGTGAGCCTTATGAACGTGATCGTCTGCGTCAAGCAGATCCCGGACCCGGCTCTGCCGGGCGAGCTGGATCCCTCCACCAACACGCTCAAGCGTGACGGCAAGCTCATTCTCGACGAGTCGGACAGTTACGGCGTCGAGATGGCGCTGCAACTCGTCACGGCGGCCGGCGGCGGCGAGGTCAGCCTCGTGTCGATGGCCCCGAACGACGAGACGTCGGGCCTGCGCACCGCCCTCGCGATGGGTGCGGCCAAGGCTGTGCTCGTGAGCGACGCGTCGCTTGCCGGCGCCGATGCGCTGACCACCGCCAAGGTGCTCGCCGCGGCCACCAAGCGGCTCGGCGACGTCGATCTGATCATCGCCGGCACCGAGTCGTCCGACGGCTACACCGGCACCGTGCCGGAGCAGCTCGCCGAGGTGCTCGGACTGCCCTCGGTCACGTTCGCCAAGACCGTGTCGATCACCGACGGTGTCCTCAAGGTCGATCGTCAGACCGAAGCCGGCTACGACGAGGTCACCTGCTCGCTTCCCGCTGTGGTCTCGGTGACCGCCGGCGTGGTCGAGCCCCGCTACCCGAGCTTCAAGGGCATCATGGCCGCGAAGTCCAAGCCCGTCGACACCGTCACGGCCGCCGACCTCGGCGTCGAGTCCGTCTCGTGGGCCCAGCAGATCACCTCCGTCGAGGATGCCCCGGCCCGTGAGGCCGGCGAGGTCATCGAGGACGACGGCGAATCGTTCAACAAGATCGTCGAGTTCCTCGACAACCTGAAAGTCATCTGAGGAGACCGATCATGGGAATCGACAACATCTGGGTGTTCGCACAGGCCGCCGACGGCGCGCCGACCACCGGCACACTCGAACTGCTCACCAAGGCCCGCAGCCTGGCCGGCAACGTCTCGGCCTTCATCGCCGGTGACGGCGCCGATGTGGCTGCTGCGCTCGGCGACCATGGCGCAGCCAAGGTCTACGCAACCGGCGATCTCGGCGGGGCACTGGCCGGCGTGGCCGTCTCGGCCGCGATGCAGGCCGTGATCGACGGCGGCGACAGGCCCGACCTGATCATGTTCCCGCAGAGCTACGAGGGCCGCGACGTGATGGCGCGTCTGTCGGTCAAGCTCGACCGCACCGTGCTCACGAACTCCACGAGCATCACGGTCGACGGCGACGCCGTCACGGTGCAGACGCCCGTGTTCGGTGGATCCAAGCTCGTGAACTCGACGTTCACGGGCGAGCGCCCGTTCCTCGCCGCCTTCCGCCCGAAGAGCTTCGTCGCCGAAGCCGGCGCCGGCGCGGCGGGTGAGGTCGTCTCGGCTCCGGTGCCCGATCTGGGTTCGACGGCCGGCGCGACCGTGACGGCCGTCCATGTCGAAGAGACCTCTGGCCCGAAGCTGGACGAGGCGGCCGTGGTGGTTGCCGGTGGTCGTGGCCTCGGCGAGGCCGACAAGTACGCCATGATCGAATCGCTGGCCAAGGCGCTCAATGGTGCGCCTGGCGCGTCTCGTGCGATCGTCGACGCCGGTTGGGTGCCGTACAGCTACCAGGTCGGCCAGACCGGCAAGGTCGTCAAGCCGACGGTGTACATCGCCGCCGGGATCTCCGGGGCCACCCAGCACATGGTGGGCATGAAGGGCTCGAAGAACATCATCGCGATCAACAAGGACAAGGAGGCGCCGATCTTCGGCGTCGCCGACCTCGGCATCGTCGGTGACGTCCACAAGGTCCTCCCGCAGCTCCTCGCTGCCCTCGCCGCCCGCGCCTGACGCCCGGGCCGCACCGTCCCGCACCTCCGAAATTCTCCTGCGAATCGCGCGCTCGAGCGCGCACTCGCAGGAGAATTTCGGCGTTTTCAGGTGGCGTCGCGGGCGAGGATGGCCCAGGCGACCGATTCCTCGGGGTCCTCGACGGCCAGTTGGAGTTGCCAGCCCATGGCCGGCTCATGGGCGTCCCAGCGGTACCACCGCAGCTCGGCAGCGAGCGCGCCGAGTGTCTGGGGTTCGATGGGCCAGTCGTCGGTCAGATCCCCCAGGGCGGCGAGCGTCCACCACGCGCCGAACCGTCCCGCAGCGGCACCACGGCGGCGACCATGGGCACCACCGCTCGCTCCTGCCCAGGCCAACCAGGCAAGTGCGGCCGTCGGGTCGAGTTCGACCACGCGGGCCCGACGGAGCCCCAACGCCCCGAGCGCCCCGGTCACGTCGCCGTCGACGCACACCACATCGACCTGTCCGTTCGAACTCGTCGTCCACGGCTCGACGAGCTGTCGGACGGCGTACTCCACGTCGTCGTCGAGCACCTCCGCCGGGGCCGGGTCGATGTCGTCCCAATCGTCGGGGAGCGGGGGAGTGGGGAACTCGGCACCGCTCTCGCTGTAGGTGGCGAGCGCGTAGTCGGGTTCCCAGGCTTGCAGTGCGAGCGGGAGATCGAGGACCGCGGGCAGGTCGGGATCGACGACGATCTCGCCCCGCATGACCCGTTCGTGCGCCACGAACGCGGCTCGCGGGCCCCGAGCGAGGTGCGGGGCGAGCTCGCCCCACGTGTGGTGTTGTGCTGCGACCTCGGTGAGCGGCCCGATGGTGAATCGGCCCGAGAGCCCATCGCTCTCGTCGAGGACGGCGCCGACGTGCTCGGGCGTTGCCAGCAGGGCGAGCCGGTACTCGGCGAGCGTCGCCGCCGGCCAGAGTTGGCGACCGGTCGCGACGGCATGACGGGACCGATCTCGAACTCGGAGCAGGCCGTCCCAGTCACGTTCGCCGCACCGGTCGTCGATCATGCGGACGAGCCCATCGAGGTCGGCGCGGTGGATCAGCTCGTCGAGCGCATCATCGGTTGGGTCGTCCATGGCTCAGACCAGCGGCCACGGGTAGCGACGACCTGTCGGGTCGGTCGGGAACCGCCGATGCGTGACACACCATGCGGCACGACCCTGAAGTGCCTCGACCTCGTCGTCGGCGAGCAGCGTCGCGATCTCCAGGGGCACGCGTTCGCAGAGCGAGCCGACCCGCTCGAGCAGCTCGTCTCCGATCGGCTCGTCGCCGAACTCCCAGATCACCGTTCGCAGCTTGTAGTCCGCCGCGAAACACAGTCCGTTGTCGATGCCCCACACCGATGCCGGCTCACCGTCACGGGCAGGGATGAGGAGCACGTGCCCGCTCTTGCGGTCGGTGTTGTTGGCAAGGATGTCGAGCAGGGCCATCGCCCGCAACCGGTCGTGCACCTCGGGATGAGCCTCGTGGATCGTGAAGTAGTGCTGGCTGTGGTCGGCCGTGACGAACCACTGCACCGACCCTTCGCCGAGTGGGCCGTCACGCAGGACCGTCGGCGGCACGACGTGCAAGCCGAGGTGCTCGCTGAGCAGGTACGTGGCCACCTCACGGCGGTGGAGGCCGGGCTCGAAGTCCCACAGCGGGCGTTCGCCGCGCATCGGTTTGTAGATGGCCGGATGGCTCGCTCCGTCGTGGCTGACGTGCACGAGAAATGTCGCATTGCTGCTGTAGGGCATGCGACCTTCGACCTCGATCTCGCCCTGCAGGAGGTGGCGGATGGGGTCGGCGACGTCGTCGACGCGCAACTCGACGCCGCGTTGCTCGTCTTCCTCCTCGAAGTCGTCGTCGAAGTCGTCGTCGAACGCGTCGTCGGGCTCGGTCGTGGCCACGATGGTCAGTTCATCCGCGGGCAGTCGTGGCCGTCGGGATCCATCGGGAAGTTGCACCATTGACACGACGGTCGCCCGGCTTCGACGACGCTGTCGGCGTGGTCGCAGAACGCTGCGGCCTGGCCTCGGCTGATGTAGAGCCGCACGTGACCGCGGTCGTCGTCGAGTGGTTCGCCCTCGTCGTCGACGTCGCCGATCTCTTCGAGTTGAATCAGCACACGATCGTTCGAGCGGTCGTAACCGAGGCCGATCGGGCCGAGCACGAATGCCGGTTCGAGCGGATCGCGGAGTTCGAGCGCACCGGGCATCGGGCGATCCTCGGCCGGGGGAAGATCGGCGAGCACCTTGCGCAGATACTGCACGATGGCTGCCGTCTGCTGCTTCTCGCACTTGACGGTGACACGCTGGTCGTCGGCTCGCGCCTGAAGCAGGAACGTGCGCTCGCCCGGGCGACCGACCGTGCCGACGGTGAACGCCGCGACGTCGTCGAACTCGAAGAAGATGCTCATGGTCAGGAGGGTTGCAGGTCGGTCAGTGGTCGTCCGGTCGAGTTGACGGCCAACACCGCCGGGCCGCCGGGGCCCCAGGTGATGGCCGTGACCGACGCCGGACTGATGACGATGCGCTGGAACAGGTCGATGTGGGTGCCGAGCGCATGGGCGACTGCCGCCTTGATCGTGTCGGCGTGTGAGACACACACGATCGTGCCGCCGGGGTGGGCGGCACGCAAGCGGTCGAGCGTCGACACCATCCGCGTCTGCATCTCGATGAAGCTCTCGCCGTTCGGGAATCGGAACATCGACGGTGCTCGCTGCACGGTCTGCCATTCGGGAAGCTTCATCAACTTCTTCAACTCGGCGCCGGTCCAGTCGCCGAAATCGCACTCGAACAGTCCGCGATCGATCTGCGTCCGCAGGCCCCTGGCGGCCGAGATGGGTGCAGCGGTCTCCTTGGCTCGTTCCAGTGGTGAGCTGTAGACCGCGTCGACCCGTTTCAACTCGGCGATTCGCGCCGCGGCGATGTCGGCCTGTCGCCGGCCCTCGTCGGCGAGATGCAGGCCCTTGGCGCGGCCGGGGAGCACCTTGCCGGTCGTCGGCGTCTGCCCGTGTCGAACGAGGAGGATCGTCGTGAACGCGGCGCCCGGCGACTTCGTGGTTGCCGCACGCGGGGAGAGGGTCGTTTCGTCGTGGCCATGGAGTGTGTCCAACCTACTGTCGAGTGCTGTGACTCCGCTCGCCAGGCTCGAACACGATGTCGTCGACTGCCGAGCGTGCCCGCGGCTCGTCGAGTGGCGTGAACAGGTCGCCGTCGACAAGCGGGCGATGTACATCGACGAGACGTATTGGGGCCGCCCGATTCCCGGGTTCGGTGATCCGAACGCCCGCATCGTGGTCCTCGGCCTGGCGCCGGCCGCCCATGGAGCGAACCGCACCGGTCGGGTCTTCACCGGCGATCGCAGTGGCGACTGGCTGTTCCGGGCAATGCATCGAGCAGGCCTGGCCAACCAGGCGGAGTCGGTGTCGGTCGACGACGGGCTCCAGCTGGCCGACGCATGGGTCACCGCGGCGGTGAAATGCGCGCCTCCGGGCAACAAGCCCCTTCCCGACGAACGCGATGCGTGCGCGCCGTTTCTGCGACGAGAGTTCGCGGCGCTGACCAAAGCGCGTGTCGTCGTCTGCCTCGGCCAGTTCGGCTACCAGGCGGCCTGCAGCCACTTCGGCGTTCGCCCCCGTCCCACGTTCGGCCACGGCGTCGAGGTCGAGATCACCGGTGGTCCGGTGCTGATCTGCTCGTTCCACCCGAGCCAGCAGAACACGTTCACCAAGCGGCTCACCGAACCGATGCTCGACGCCGTGTTCCATCGCGCCATCGTGCTCAGTAGCCTTGAGCCGCTGTGAAGACCTCTCTCCGTTCGCTCGCCACGATTGCCGCCGTCGGCATGCTCGCCCTGTCGGCATGTGAGTCCGACCCGAGCCCGACGCGGGTCGCGCAGGATCTCGTGAAGACCGAAACCGAGGGCCAGCCGGAGATCCAGGCGTGCATGCTCGACGTCATCGACCAGTACGACCTCGACCAACTCGGCGAGGACTCGGTCGGCGACAACGCCGAGAAGGCGAAGGCCGCCGACGCCGAACTCGTCAAGTTCGAAGCCGACCTCGCCGCCTGCGATCCGGACGGCATCACGCGCGTCACGACCCCCTGACGCAGTGCTCGTGGTGACAGTCACCACGAGTCGTGGTGTCAGTCGGACTTCGGTGCAGCGTCGGGTGCCGGGGTGGCGGCCTTCTTCTTCGGAGGTGGCACGCCGATTGCCGGGGCCGGGTCGGCGTCATTCGGCCAGCGGCGACGGCTGACGATCGAGAGCAGGCGCAGCAGCCGCATCGCCGTCTCGTCGGTCTGGGCAGGCTTGGCGATGATCGAGCCGTCGGCGATCATCCGCTCGATGACCTCCTCGCCGAGCTCGGTGCGCACGATCGTGAGCGTCCAGTCGTTGTCCTCGCCGATGCCGCCCGTCGACACGTCGGCGTGCTCGGCGGCGAAGTCGGGGCAGCTCGTGCAACCCTTGCGGGTCCAGCCGTGGCATTCCTTCAGGTCGACCTCGTGGTACGAGCCGTCCTTCATCCAGATCTGGAAGACGCCCTTGATGTTCATCTTCACCATGTCCTGCTTCTTGAGGCCGTACTTGGCCTCGAACAGCTCGGTGAAGATGGCGTCGTCGAAGGTCTTCGAGCAGAGCAGGCCGATGTTGAAAAGGAACGGCTTGGACACCTTGCCGGCCTTGCGGTCCCACATCGTCGGTGGCGACGACGTCTGGCAGCCCATCCCGACCAGCGCCAGGCGCTCGTAGCCCTTCTCCCTCGCCTCCGGGAGCGCGAGCGGATTCGCGCAGTACGTGTAGCGGCTGCCGGCCGTGGCCAGGATCTCGTCCTTCGTGGCGACGACGGCCGGCTTCGCCTTCCAGGCATCGTCGTCTTCGACACCGCTGACGAGGGCGGCGTCGATGTAGTCGTGCTCGCGCAGCCAGATCAACATGGCCGACACGAGTCCGCCGTCCTGGCCCATCTTGTGCACCATGTCGTCGCTCGCCCGAGTGAGGTAGAGCTGACGCCAGATGCCGGCCATCTCGTCGGGTTCGCGCACCCGACCGAACAGGTGCATGTCGGCCGACTGGCTCCCATGCCCGGAAGCGGGGACACGCCCGGGTGCACGTGGTGCAGCCGCCTCCTTCGCCGAATCCGTGGACGCAGTTGTCGAGGCCGAGCTCCTCTTCGAGGTGGAACGGGATGTACTTGCCCTCCTCGTGCTCGTAGCCGATCACGTCGTGGGGGCAGGTCACCACACAGCCGGCGCACCCCGTGCACAGCCCGGTCGTGATGACCTCTGCGTACAGCTCTTTCCACTGAGCCGTCCACCGTCCGGCCTGCGCCGGCGTGACGGGTTGCGACTCGGACTCGACGGTGGTCATCGACCCGACTGTACGCGACGGCCTTGTTCCATCGCACAGCCAGCGCCACCAATCGCTCCTCTCGCCGCCCACCCCTGCTCAAATTCGGAGCGGATGTTGCGCTGAGCGCAACATCCGCTCCGAATTTCGGGTTGTGGGTTTCGGGTTGTGGGTTTGGGGTTGCCGGGTGCGTTGGGAACGCGCCGATCCCCGAGCCCACCCTCTGAGGACGCAAAGGAGGCTCGGGGATCGAGCTACAGGACGCAACGATGCGTCCCGATCGGGGACGTCGACGACCAAGCGTCGACGGATGGAGGGCCGCTCGCTAGATGGCGTCCGGCCCTTCTTCACCGGTGCGGATGCGCACGAGCCGCTCCACATCGCTGACCCAGATCTTGCCGTCGCCGATCTTGCCCGTCGCAGCCGACGCCACGATCGTGTCGACGACGCTGTCCACGGCATCGTCGGCGATGACGACACTGAGGCTCACCTTGGGGACGAAGTCGATCTTGTACTCCGCTCCTCGGTAGGTCTCGGTGTGGCCGCCCTGACGGCCGAAGCCGCGGACCTCCTCGACGGTGATGCCGGCGACGCCGATGGCCTTGAGGGCATCTTTGACGTCATCGAGCTTGAACGGCTTGATGACCGCTGTCACAAGTTTCATATGGTTCTCTTTTCTGAAGTACTGATGTAGATCCGGTCAATCAGGATGCGTACGAGACGTCGGGGGCGTAGCCCTCGATGCCGTGTTCGAGGAAGTCGAGCCCTTCCATCTCCTCTTCGGGCTCGACTCGCAGACCGATCGTCTTCTTCAACACGAAGAATACGAGGCTGGTCGTCGCCGTCACCCAGACGCCGATGACGAGGAGCATCAGGGCCTGCATGCCGAGCTGATCGAAGCCGCCGCCGTAGAACAGGCCGGCATCGGCGCGACCGAGGAAGGCGTCGTCGTACTGGGCGAACAGCCCGACCGACAGCAGACCCCAGGCGCCACACACGCCATGGACGCTGACGGCGCCCACCGGATCGTCGATCTTGATCTTCTCGAAGAAGAACACGGAGAACACCACGAGGATGCCTCCGACAGCGCCGATGATCACCGACATGCCCGGGTTGACCGAGCCACAGGGGGCGGTGATCGCCACGAGGCCGGCGAGGACGCCGTTGCAGATCATCGAGAGATCCGGCTTGCCCGTCTTCAACCAGATCGTGACGGTGGTGGCCAAGCCGCCGGCCGCGGCTGCCAGCAGTGTGTTGATGCCGACGATCATGACAGCGCCGTCGGCGGCGAGCTCGGAGCCGGGGTTGAAGCCGAACCAGCCGAGCCACAGGATGAACACGCCGAGGACCACGAACGGGATGTTGTGGCCTGGGATCGCCCGGGCATTGCCGTCCTTGTCGTACTTGCCGATGCGCGGTCCGAGGAACCAGGCACCCATCAGGGCGCCGATACCGCCGACCATGTGCACGATGCCGGAGCCGGCGAAGTCGGAATAGACGGCGTCACCGACGTTCATCTGTGCGATCCAGCCGCCGCCCCAGGTCCAGTGGACCACGACGGGGTAGATGAACGCTGTCATCGCGAGGCTGATGAAGAGGTACGAGATGAACTTGGTTCGTTCGGCCATGCCACCCGAGATGATCGTCACCGCCGTTGCTGCGAACACGACCTGGAAGAAGAAGATCGTCGCGGTGCTCAGCCCACCGTCCGGCGGGAATCGAGAGATCCTGGCCGCTCAAGAAGTAGGCGCCGCTGCCGATGAACTTGCCTCCGCCGCTGCCGAACGCGAACGCGTAGCCGCAGGCGAAGAAGGCAAGCACGCCGACCACTGCGTCCATCATGTTCTTGGCGAAGATGTTGACGACGTTCTTCGCCCGGGTGAGACCCGCCTCGACGAGCGCGAAGCCCGCCTGCATGAAGAACACCAGCGCTCCGGCGATGAACACCCAGATGTTGTCGAGGATGGCCTGGGTGTCAGGGCCTTCCTGGGCCAGGCCCACCGACGGGGTGAGGGCCAAGATGGCGACGACGCCACCCAGCCCTGAAAGAATTCTCAGTGTTCGTTTACTCACGGGTCCTCCAACAGGAATAGGGAACAGGGATGCGGAGTCCAGTGGCGCCATTGCCGCCCGGATTGCGAGCGCAACCTAAAGGTGCCCGATTTCCCGCTTGTCGCCGAAGTGTTTCGTGCGTGTGAATCGTCCGGCCGACCGAGTGGCGTCCGGGAGAACTTGACCCGCGGGTCAAGTCGCGCGCCAGAATGGGGGAATGGACCTCTCGTATCCCCCCGAAGCCGAGGAATTTCGCACCGAGATCAAGGCGTGGCTCCACGACAACCTCCCCGACGGATGGTTCGACGACGGCTTCGAGATGACCGATGCCGAACGCAAACAGTTCAACGAGGAGTGGCCACAGAAACTCTTCGAGGGCGGCTGGATCTGCGCGACGTGGCCCGCCGAATACGGCGGCAAGGGCCTCACGACGATGCAGGGCGTCGTGCTCTCCGAGGAGTTCGCCAACGCGAAGGCGCCGATGCGCGGCGACTTCTTCGGCGACACCCTGGTCGGGCCGACCATTCTGCAGTGGGGCACCGAGGAGCAGAAGAAGGAGTTCCTCCCCGGCATCCTGAGCGGCACGACGCGTTGGTGCCAGGGCTTCTCCGAACCCAACTCGGGCTCCGACCTCGCCAGCCTGAAGACGACCGCAGTGCTCGACGGCGACGAGTGGGTCATCAACGGCCAGAAGGTGTGGACCACCCAAGGCCACCATGCCGACTACTGCTTCCTGCTCACGCGCACCGATCCCGACGTCAAGAAGCACGCCGGTATCTCCTACATGCTCGTGCCCATGCGCCAGCCCGGTGTCGAGGTGCGTGGCATCACGCAGCCCGACGGCACCGCCGAATTCTGCGAAGTGTTCTTCGACAACGCCCGCTGCGCGAAGGACGCTGTCGTGGGCGGCGTCAACAACGGCTGGAAGGTCGCCAACTCGACGCTGGCGTTCGAACGCGGCCAGTCCGCCACCACCGGCTACCGGCGTTTCGCCGAGGAGTATCGCCTGCTGGTCGAAGCCGCCACCGACAAGGGAGTGATCGACGATCCGCTGATCCGCCAGCGCCTGATGGAGTACTGGACGAAGATCCAGATCCTGCGCATCAACGGCCTGCGCAACCTGTCGGCGACGCTCAGCGGCGGTGGCGACATGGGCACGATCGTGCTCGGCGCGACCAACAAGATGTTCTGGTCGGAGATGCACCAGGCGGCGATGGAGCTGGCGGTCGACATCTACGGCGCCGACGCGATGATGATCGACGCCGGACCCGAAGCAGGCGGGTGGCCGGGGGCCGCGCGTGACAAGCGCCGCGAGGGCTATCCGGTGAGTCCGATGATGTCGTCGTTCTTCTTCTCGCGCTCGGAGACCATCTGGGGTGGCACGAGCCAGATCCAGCGCAACATCGTCGGCGAGCGCGTCCTCGGCCTCCCCAAGGAACCCAAGTCCCCCGACGAAGTCCTGACCCTCTGTTCGTTCTCGTGAACAACTACACGGTCAGAACGTGTCGTTGTTCACGAGAACGGCTGGTCGGTCACGCGGCGGCGATCTGGTCGCGTCGAAGCCGATGGAGCGCCGCGAGTTCGCGGATGACTGCAGCGAAGTCGTCGGCCAGTTCGAGATCGGTGACTCGGTCGACCTGCCAACCGATGCGTCGCGCGCCGCGATCGCGGGCCTTGTCGCGTTGCGCATCGAATCGGCCACCGTGCCATTCGACATGGTCGACCTCGAGCGCCCATCGGATCGACGGGTCTGCTCCGTCGACGTGGATCAGCGTGCCGTCGGGAAGGCGAAGTGCGTATTGGCGAACGAGCGGACCGACGTGACGCTCGAGCGCCTTCAGCACTTTCAACTCCATCCCGGACCCAGCGGGGCGTTGCCAGTCGGCGCGTTGTGAGAGGACGCGATTCACGCGAGCAGACCCGGGGCGACCGCGTGCGCTCATCCGCTTCACCGTTCGCCAGAGCGTCGGCATGGTGGTGTGGTGGTCCAGCACCCATTCGGTGAGTCGCTCGAAGCGCTCGTCGCCGAGATCGCGAGCGCAGTCGAACCACGCTCGCGGTGGGCTCGCCACGCAGATCCCGTCGTCTCGTGTCACGCGGTCGGAGTCATCGAGCAGGTTGGTGCGCCGGAGTAGTACCCCGCGAGCGATCGGCGTGCGGTCATGTGCCACCAGGACGATGGGAATGTCCGGGCGGCCGATGTGGCGAAACTCCCACAACCGTGCCGCCGCAGAACCGGTGATCACCACCTGTGGGTCGGCAGCACAGGCAGCTGCACACCTGGCCTCGAAGGTGTCCGGTGCGGTGGCCACTCTGAAGACGCCGTTGTGGACGCGCGTGAGCGCACCCTGTTCGACGTGGTGGGTCACACCTCGATGGGAGAAGCCGTCGAGGATGAGGTCGTCGAGCGTCACGATGCCGTGACGGCGTGCGATGCGCTCTGCCAGCGCTGGTGAGATCAAGGCCATCGGGGCCTCCCGTGAATCTGTGAGGAGATGTCGCGGGCTTGTCGGGCCGATCTGCTGGCTCGACGCTACCGGTGGCGCGCTGCGGAGGGCGCCTCCGCGCCATTTCGTGAACAACTGAACGGCCCGACCGTGCAGTTGTTCACGAGTTCGAAACGTGAGGCCTCGGAGGAGGGCGGCGTTGGGGACTACGGTCGGCGGGCGTGGATGAGCTGCTCGAGGTCGATGGGAGTCCCCGGCCGATCGCGGTGGACCTGATCGAGCTGCTCCATCGCATCGGGCTCGACGAAGTCCGCGAGCGCCAACGCGTGTCCGACCTCGAGATCCTCACGATGGGCATCTCCTTCACCGTGTACTCCGACGGGGAGAACATCGACCGCGCCTGGCCCTTCGACATCATCCCGCGATTGATCGACGGCGACGAATGGAGCGTGGTCGAACGGGGGCTCGCGCAGCGCCTGCGAGCCCTGAACCGGTTCATCGACGACATCTACAACGACCAGCGGATCATCGCCGACGGCGTGTTCCCCGCCGAACTGTTGGAGGACTCGGCCAACTATCGCCCCGAGTGTCGGGGCGTGCATCCCAAATTCGGCGTGTGGGCGCACATCTCGGGCTCCGACCTCGTCCGGGCCGGCGACGGGCAGCTCTACGTGCTCGAGGACAACCTGCGCGTGCCGTCGGGTGTCAGCTACGTGCTCGAGAACCGGGCCGTCGCGAAGCGCGCCTTCCCCGAGTTGTTCCAGCGGTATCGGATCCGACCGGTCGACGCCTACACCGACGAGCTCAACAAGCTCCTCAGTTCCCTCGCCCCCGCCGACCGCCACGACCCGACGATCGTCGTGCTCACCCCCGGCATCTTCAACTCGGCCTACTTCGAGCACTCGTTCCTGGCCCAACGGATGGGTGCCGAACTCGTCGAAGGCCAGGACCTCGTGGTCGGCGACGACGACTGTGTGTACATGAAGACGATCCAAGGGCTCGAGCGCGTCGACGTGATCTACCGGCGCATCGACGACCTGTTCCTCGATCCCGAGGTGTTCCTGCCCGAGTCGGCGCTCGGAGTGGAGGGGCTCATGCGGGCCTGGAAGGCCGGCAACGTCGGCATCGCCAATGCCCCGGGAGCCGGCGTCGCCGACGACAAGTGCGTCTACGCCTGGGTGCCCGACATGATCCGGTACTACCTGCACGAGGAGCCGCTGATCCCCAACGTGCCGACGTTCCGATGCATGTACGAGGACGAGCGTGAGCACGTCCTCGCCAACATCGGCGATCTCGTGCTGAAGCCGGCCAACGAGAGCGGCGGCTATGGCATCGTCATCGGCAACCGGGCGTCGAGCGAGGAACTGGAGACCGCGGCGGCGGCCGATTCGGGCCGATCCGCGCAACTGGGTGGCGCAGCCCATCCTCGACCTGTCGACGGCTCCGACGCTCGTCGAGGACGGTATCGAGCCACGTCACCTCGACCTGCGTCCGTTCATCCTCACCGGAGCGCACAGCTACGTCACCGCCGGTGGCCTCACCCGCGTCGCGCTCGACGAAGGGATCGCTCGTCGTGAACTCGTCACAGGGCGGCGGCAGCAAGGACACCTGGATCGTCGACACCGACCCGGGTCGTCCCGACCCGGTCGGCACCGCCCAGTCGCAGGGTCAGGCCACCGGCTGATGGCACTGCTGTCGAGGGTTGCCGACCGGATGTACTGGGCCGCCCGGTACGTCGAACGTGCCGAGGACTCCGCCCGGGTGCTGCGCGCCTACGGCGACGTGCTCGCCGACCTCCCGACGGCGTCGTCGCGCTGGAGTCCGTTGGTGAGCATCTCGGGGAGCAACGTCCGGCTGCCCGCTGTCATCGGATCCGACGAGAACCAGGTGGCCCAGTTCCTGATCGCCGACCGCGAGCATCCCAACAGCATCGTCAACACCGTCGATCGCAGCCGCGAGAACCTGCGGACGTGCCGGGAGGTGTTGCCACGAGAGGCGTGGCAGACGTTGAACGATCTGTCGATCTACGTCCGCGGCGCCGCGGTCACGTCGGTCGAGCGCCGGCGCCGTGATCGCTTCCTGACCCGCGTGATCGACGAGAGCCGTCGACTCGACGGTGTGGTGATCTCGACGATGACCCGTGACGAGGTGTTCGAGATGTGGCGACTCGGTCGGTACATCGAACGAGCCGACATGACGACCCGTGTGCTCGGCGTCCGCGCGGCGACGTTGCTGTCGATGCCGGCCGGTGAGGTCGACGAGTTCGCGGAAGTGCAGTGGATGGGTGTGCTGCGTTCGCTGTCGGCGCTCCAGATGTTCGAGCGAGCCACCCGCGGGCCGATCAACGGTCCGGCGGTCGTCCGATTCCTCCTCTTCGACCACCGATTCCCGCGCTCGGTCGCCGGGTGCCTCGCCGAGATGCGCACGTCGATCCTGCGTCTGCCCGAGTACTCGACGGTGCTCGGTGCCGTCGAGGCAGCCGATCGTCAGCTCCGGCGCAGCCGCCCGGCCGCCGACGACGGTGCCGCGCTCGACGCGGCGATGGAGGAAGTCCAGGTTGCCTTGGCGCGGCTCGACAGGGTCATGCACGAGCAGTACGTCGTGCACTGACGATGACGGATCAGACGCACCGCCCGGTCGCCGGCGGCAACGCCGGGACGCCGCACCCCGGGATGTTCAGCCCCGGCGGCGTGGACGCCACCGCACTGATGTCGTCGATCGCCGGGTTCGCCGATCTCGGATCGCGGCAGGTCGACCACGATCGACTGCTCGCCGCCGAGGGAGCCGGCCACATCGTGCACGACCTGCCGCTGCGCACCGACGGCCGAATGGTCGCCCTGGAGTCGCGGCCATGGCGTCTCGACCCGGTGCCGCTCGTGATCGACGGCGACGAGTTCGTGGCGCTGGCCGATGGCGCCATCGCCCGGATGCGGATGCTCGAAGCGCTGCTCGGTGACCTCTACGGGGCGCGGACGGTGCTGCGTGATGCCGTCGTCGACCCGATCGCACTGTGGGGGAGTCCGAAGTACCGGCTGGCGGCGTTCGGCACCCGACCGCATCGTCGCTGGATGACGAGTTACGCGGTCGACGTGGTCCGCGACACGTCGGGCCACTGGCGGGTGGTTCGCGATCTGACCGATGCGCCGGCCGGCGTCGGCTATGCGTTGCTCGGCCGGTCGGTCGCGGGCCGGGTGCACCGTGACGTCATCTCGCGGTTGCCGGCCGGGCGTGCATTGCGCTCGCTCGACCCGTTCGCCGATCGCCTGCGCGACGGTCTTGCCGATGTTGCTGCGACCCGCAACCCGCGCATCGTCGTGTTGTCGGGTGGGGTCGACCATCCGTCGTTCGTCGAACAGTCGTACCTCGCCACCAGGCTCGGGCTGAACCTGGCAGAGGGTGCGGATCTGGTCGTGCGACAGCGGCGGGTGTGGTTGCGTTCGCTCGGAGGCCTCGAACCTGTCGACGTGTTGTTCCGCCGGCTGGAGGACGATCGCGCCGACCCGATGGAGGTGAATGCCGAGGGCAGCGCGGGCGTCCCCGGACTCCTGCTCGCAGCCCGATCGCACGGGGTCAGCCTCGCCAACGCCCACGGCTGTGGTGTGCTGGAGGATCCGGCGCTCGGCGAGTACTGGGACGCCGCCGGGGCCTGGCTGACCGGTCGGAACTCCGACTACCAGGGGACGTGGCCCCTGCCGTTCATGTCGGCCGACGAGCGCGCCGACACGGCGTGGGCGCGGTATCCCAGTTTCGACGGCAGCGATCTCGTCGAGCGGGCGGTCACGTTGCGGCTGCACCTCGTGGCCAGCGACAAGGGCATCGACGTGCTCCAGGGCGGCAGCGCTCGTGTGCTGGGCGACAGCGACGACCCGATGGCGCCGACGCTCGCCACGGCGAAGGACGTCTGGGTCGTCGGCGGCACGGTCGCACCGCCCGAGATCCGGCGCCGGGAGCCACTTCCGCAGGTCGACCTGATCGCGTCGGTGCCGACCCGGGCCGCCGAGGCATTGTTCTGGGCGGGACGCGCCATGGAACGGTCCGAACTGATCGCCCGGGCGATGGAAGTGGTCCTCGATCGCACGAGCGGTCTCGTCGACGCCGAGGTGGCCGAACCGTGGGTCGCCCACGGCCTCGACATGCTGTCGGCGGTGGCCGGTGTGACCGATCGCATCGATCCGAAGGCGGTCGACCGCCCCGGCGCCACGTTCGCGCTCGCCGTCGAGGCGTTGGCCCACCAGTTGGGATCGTTCCTCGCCGAGGCCTCGTCGGTGCGGGAGTTCTTCTCGGTCACCGCCGGTCGCATGCTCGCCCGACTCGCCGAGTCACGGGCGCAGTTGAGATGGCTGCTCGGCACGGACGGCTCGTCGTCGTCGGTCGTCGACATCGCCCGGATCGACGGTCGGCATCTGGAGTCGATCCTCGTCGACCTGGCCTCGCTCGTCGGCCTCTGGAACGAGAGCGTCGTCCACGGCCCGGCGTGGCGCTTCGGCGAGATCGGCCGGCGCCTCGAGCGGGCATTCGGCGTGATCGACGGCGTGCGCGGGGCGTTCGGCCTCTACCAGGGAGCGGCTCCTGCTCCCGTCTCGTCACCGACTCGATCGCTCGAGGCGATCGACGACCACCGTCTCGACTTCCAACGCCAGCGGCTCGTGGAGATCGTGCTCGCATCCAACGAGAGCCTCGTTGCCTATCGACGGCGCCACCGCAGCGACGTGGAGCTCGAGACGGCACTGCACCTGCTGATCGCCGAGGTCCACAATCCGCGCGCTGCGGCGTCGGCGATTCGTGACGTCCGCCACCAGGCCGATCAGCTCGGCTGGCAGCTCGGCGTCGACACTGCATCGGAATTGTTGGCCTCGCTCGAGTCGGCGTCGTTCGATTCGATCGATGCGGCGGTCGCCACGCTCGCCGAGGTGTTCGCCGGGTGCGATCTCCTCGCCCGCGACGTCGTCGGTTCGTATCTGGCAGCGCCGGTCGATCCGCGCATGATGGGGCGTGGCTGACGTGGCCGGCCAGCGGTACCGGGTCGTCCACCTGACCGGGCTATCGGTACGGCGCCACGATGCTCGACGGCTACAGCGTGGCGTGCGTGCTCGCTCGGCCGACACCGTCGCAGAACGTGATCTCCTCGGTCGTGACCACCGATCCGGAGCCGGATGAGTACGACGAACGCATCGACATCTTCGGCAACCGGGTCGTCCAGTTCGGTCTGCACCGTCCTCACGACGGGCTGACCGTTCAGGCGGTCACCGAGGCGATCGTCTGGGCCCAGGGGCTCCCGCGGGTCGATGTGGCGTGGGAGCGGGTGGCCGCGACGGTGGCGGGACTGCGTGGACCGGTGGCGCTCGACGTCGGCCCCTTCGCGGCGCCGTCGCGATTTGCGACGGTCGAGACCAACCGGATGGCGTTGCTCGAACTGGCGTCGAGTGCATTCCGGCCGGGTCGACCGATCGTCGAGGCCACGGTGGCGTTCTGCACGCAGATCTTCGAGACGTTCGCGTTCGACTCGTCGTTCACCGAGGTCAGTACGCCGCTCGATCTCGTGCTCGCAGAGCGGCGTGGAGTGTGCCAGGACTTCGCCCACCTCGCCGTCGCATGCCTGCGCACGCTCGGCCTGGCCGCTCGGTACGTCAGCGGCTACATCGAGACCGATCCGCCTCCGGGAGAGCCCAAGACGATCGGTGCCGACGCGTCACACGCCTGGTGTTCGGTGTGGATCCCCGAACACGGTTGGCTCGACTTCGATCCGACGAACGGAATCGTCGCGCCGTCACGACATGTCACGATCGGCTGGGGTCGCGACTATGCCGATGTGGCGCCCGTGCGTGGCGTGGTCGTCGGCCCGGCGTCGGCGCAGTCGTTGGCGGTCTCCGTCGACGTCTCGCGCATCTGACGCTGCCGCCTCCCGCCCCCTGCCCCCTGCCCCCTCCGCCCACCCTCCGAAAAATGGCGTGATGTGACCGCTGAGCGGGCATATCGGTGCACATTTCGGGTTGGATGGGGGGATGTCTGTGGTGACGGGTTCGGGAATGGAGCGCGAGTCGTTGCTCACGCGCCCGTTCCTGATCGTGACCGGAACGGCGCTGGTGTTCTTCGTGTACATCGGGATACTGATCCCGATCGTGCCGCTGTTCATCGAGGGGCCGTTGCACGCCGGCGAGTTCGGTATCGGCCTGACCGTCGCCGCTTTTGCTCTCGCAGCGATCTGCGCAAGGCCGTTGTTGGGCCGACTCGCCGATCGATACGGGCGACGCGTGCTCATGGTCGGCGGTGCCGTTCTCGCCGGACTCAGCGGGATCGGCTCGAGTCAGGTCACCGAGTTCTGGCAGCTGTTGATCCTGCGGGGGTTCACCGGCATCGGCGAGGCAGCCGTGTTCGTCGGCGCGGCCACCTTGATCGCCGACATGTCGCCGCGTGACCGCCGAGCAGAGGGTGCGAGCTACTTCTCGGTCGCCGTGTTCGGCGGCATCGGCATGGGGCCGATCATCGGTGAGGCGCTGCTCGACGACACGAATTTCGAGCGGGCATTCTTCGTGGCGGGTCTGTTCGCGTTCCTGGCTGCCGGCGTCGCTCTGTTCGCCCCGGCACGGGTCGAGGCCGCCAACGATGTGCTCGATGACACCATCGCATCCGCGGCTCCCGCAACCGGACGGCGTCGGCTGATCCATCCGGCCGCGATCATGCCCGGGCTCGTGCTCGCCGCCGGTGTCGCCGCGTTCGCGTCGTTCTCTGCATTTCTGCCCGACTACTCCCGATCGGTCGGCCTGGCGAGTTCGGGCGGGCTCTTCGCGGTCTACGCGCTCGTGTCGGTGCTCGTGCGCGTCTTCGGAGCGACCCTCCCTGAGCGCCTCGGTCCGCGTCGGGCGGTGACGATCGCCCTCGGCAACGTGCTGATCGGCTCTGATCGATCCTCGCGTTGTTCCCGACCATTCCCGGCGCTGTGGTTCGCTGCGGTGTTCGTCGGGTTCGGCATGGCGTTCAACTATCCATCGCTGCTCGCCCTCACCGTCAATCGGGCCAGCGACAGCGATCGGGCGTGGGCCGTCAGCTCGTTCACGATGTTCTTCGAGGTCGGCTCGGTGGTCGGCGGGCTGACGATCGGAGCGTTCGCCCAAGCGGTCGGCAAGCAACACGGTTTCGTCGGTGGTGCGTTGTTCTGCGTCCTCGGGCTGTACCTCCTGCGGTATCGGCTCGTGCCGGCGGGGTCGCCCGATGCCGGACCGGTCTACAGCGACATCCCGACCACGTACACCCCGGTCGCCGGCGAGTGAACTGCGCCCCGCAGGGGCTCCGGCTGCCGTGGCCGATTTCCGCTAGTCGATCATGCCGACGTCGGGCATGATGTGCACGTGCCTCCGCTCGACCCCGACCACTGCTACGTCGCAGTGCAGAGCCGCGACCAGCGATTCGACGGGTGGTTCGTGACGGCGGTTCGCACGACAGGCATCTACTGTCGTCCGAGTTGTCCGGCGATCACACCAAAGCGCACCAACGTCGACTTCTTCCCGACCGCAGCGGCGGCGCAGCAGCGCGGCTTCCGGGCGTGCAAGCGTTGCCGCCCCGATGCGTCGCCCGGGTCGCCCGACTGGAATGTCCGCCAGGACGTCGTCGCGCGGGCGATGCGCCTGATCGCCGACGGCCTCGTCGAGCGAGAGGGGGTACCGGGGCTCGCTCGACGTCTCGGCTACAGCGAGCGTCACCTCAACCGGGTGCTCACCGACGAACTCGGCGCCGGCCCGCTCGCCGTCGCACGGGCCCAGCGAGCCCACACCGCTCGACTGCTCGTCGAGACGACGACGATGCCGCTCACCGACATCGCGTTCGCCGCCGGCTTCGGCAGCGTCCGCCAGTTCAACGACACGATGCGCAGCGTGTTCGCCGCGTCACCGACCGCCCTTCGCGCCGCCCCCCACCCCCCGAAACCAACCCCGAAATTCGGAGCGATCGTCCCGCTCAGCGCAACGATCGCTCCGAATTTCCGGCTCGAGTGGGTGGAGGGAGGGGTGGCGTCGTGACGGGGACCGTGTCGTTGAGGCTGCCGGTTCGTCGACCGTTCGCCGCCGATGCCGTGATGGCCTTCATCGGTGAACGGGCGATTCCGGGAACCGAGTCCTGGGACGGTGGCGACGTACCGGCGAAGCCTCGATCTGCCCGGCGGGCCGGGCGTGGTCACCCTCGACGCGAGCGACGACCATGTTGCCGCTCGGCTCGCCCTGACGTCGTGGGGTGACCTCGCCGCAGCGGTGCAGCGAATCCGGCGGCTCCTCGATCTCGACGCCGACCCGACCGCAGTCGACGAAGCGCTCGGCCGTGACCCGGTCCTGCGACCCCTCGTCCGTGCGGTGCCGGGTCGTCGCTCGCCGGCCAGTGTCGATGCGTTCGAAACCGCCGTGCGAGCGGTCATCGGTCAGCAGGTGTCGGTCGCGGGTGCTCGCACCGTGGCGGGTCGGATCGTCGAAGCGGCCGGCTCGCCGATCGAGACGGTGACGCCGGTGCCTGGCACCGGCGTCACCGTCGATGGCGTCAGCCGCCTGTTCCCGACTCCCGAGCAGCTGCTCGCCGCACCGGACGAGGCGTTCTCGATGCCGCACGCCCGGCGCGACACGATCCGACGGCTCGCTGACGCCGTTCTCAACGGCAGCGTCGAGTTGCATGTCGGCGCCGACCCCGCCGCGGCCCGCGACCAGCTCCTTCGCCTCCGCGGCATCGGACCGTGGACCGCCGACTACGTCGTCATGCGGGGGCTCGGCCATCCCGACATGTTCCTCGACGCCGACCTCGGTGTCCGCCACGCGCTCGATGCGCTCCAGATCGGGGCCTCCCGCTCCCTGGAATGGGCACCCTGGCGTTCCTACGCCGTTCACCACCTCTGGGCGAGCCTGTCGCCCGCCGAATCAACCGGAAGGACCACGCCGTGAACCACGGATCAACCACCGAACTCGTCTCGACCGTGATGGACACACCGGTCGGCCCGCTCACGATCGTCGTGTCGGCCGATGGCGTGCGGGCGATCCTCTGGCCCGACGACGACCCGGGCCGCGTGCGTCTCGCCGCGGCGTCGACGGACTCCGATCATCCGGTGATCGTGGCGACCGTCACCCAGCTCACCGAGTACTTCGACGGCGAACGGGAGGAGTTCGACCTCCCACTCGACCCGGTCGGCACCGAGTTCCAACAGTCGGCATGGATGGCGCTGCGGACCATTCCCTACGGGACCACGGTCAGCTACGGAGAACAGGCCGCCCGGATGGGCGATCGACGCAAGGCCCGCGCGGTCGGCGCCGCGAACGGCCGCAATCCGATCTCGATCGTCGTGCCGTGTCACCGAGTGGTCGGGTCGAACGGCTCACTCACCGGATTCGCCGGCGGCATCGGCACGAAGGCCTGGCTTCTCGACCACGAACGCGGACTGCTGTGACGATCGGTCGCGGGCTGGCACCGGCGTAACCGTCAGGCGCGGTTGCGGGCGGCGGCCGACTGCGCCTTACGGGCGCGTTCGGCTTCCTTCTTGGCGGCCTTGGCCTCGGTGCGCTTGGCCTTGAGCGCTGCCTGTTCGTCGTCGGAGCGCTTCTGCGTGTCGATCAACGGCGCAATGGTGACCTCGTCGGCCTTCGGCAGCTTGACGAGTTCGTCGCTCTTCAACAGGTCGCGGATGATCGCCGAGGCCGGTGCTTCGCCGGCGACCGTCGAGGCCAACATGATGCGAGTCGATGCGACGCCGTGGCGTTCGACGATGCCGGGCAGTACCTCTTGAAGCTGCGGCCGTCGACGGGCTGTCGGCGTGGTCGCCGAGCTCGGTGATGCAATCGGCGAGACACAGATCGGTCAGCACCGCAGCGATGGCTTCCATGCCGCCGTCGATCCGACCGGCCTTGACGCCGGCGCGTACACCCGCAGGGGTCAGCGCGTCGACGAACGACTCGAGGCCCTCACGATGGTCGTCGTCGAGCGCTTCGATCGCTGTGGCGAGCTCCTCGTCGGTCGCGGCCTTGAACGAGCGATCGAGCAGGCCGAGCGCCTGCATCCGGTTCTTCATCTGATTCACGTCGCTCGACGCTATCGGCGCCCGGGCGTGGTCCCCGTTCAGACGAGCGGGAAGGACAGCACGACGGCCCCCGGAGTGCCGCGCAGGGTGACGCGCAGCGACGGGATCTCCATCGACACATCGTTCGAGTCGAGGAGGAACATCGCCGCACCGAAGTGATCACGTTCGGCGAGTTCGGACGGCACCCCGATGGCGTCGAGCGTGAGATGCAGGTCGTCAGATTCAGGATCAGCCGTACGACCGCGGTGAGCGGATGCTGCCCGGTGAATTGATCGTGCGAGCGACGACTGCACCGTCCCCCGTGCTCCGGCGGGTGTCGATCGGCTAAGTTCTGGACCTGTCAGCCCCGGGGGGAATCCAGGCTGGCGCCCACGAGCGCAACACCAGAGGGAGACATCAACATGGCGACAGTCCAACTCGACAACATCAACAAGGTGTACGAGAACGGGTTTCACGCGATTCATGATCTGAACATCGAGATCGCGGACAAGGAGTTCCTCGTACTGGTTGGCCCGTCGGGGTGCGGCAAGTCCACGGCGTTGCGCATGATCGCCGGCCTCGAGACGATCTCGGGCGGCACGATGCGCATCGGCGACCGTGTGGTCAACGACGTCGAGCCGAAGGACCGCGACATCGCCATGGTGTTCCAGAACTACGCGCTGTACCCCCACATGACCGTGTACGACAACATCGGGTTCGCGTTGAAGTTGGCGAAGGTGCCCAAGGAGGAGATCGACACCCGCGTCCGCAAGGCGGCGGCGATCCTCGAACTCGAGGACAACCTGCAACGCAAGCCGGGTCAGCTGTCGGGTGGCCAGCGCCAGCGCGTCGCCATGGGCCGTGCGATCGTTCGCCAGCCGGCGGCGTTCCTGATGGACGAGCCGTTGTCGAACCTCGACGCGAAACTGCGTGTCCAGATGCGCGCGGAGATCGCCGCCCTGCAGCGGGAGTTGGCGGTCACCACGGTGTATGTCACGCACGACCAGATCGAAGCGATGACGATGGGTGATCGCGTTGCGGTGCTGAAGGACGGCTACCTCCAGCAGGTCGACACCCCGCAGAACCTGTACGACCACCCCGTCAACGTGTTCGTCGCTGCCTTCATCGGCTCACCGTCGATGAACCTGTTCGAGGCCGATGTCCACCTGTCGGGTGACGTCGGGACGGTGACGCTGGGTTCGAATGTGCTCGGACTCCCGGCCGAATGCCTCGCCAAGAACCCGAGGCTCCGCGACTACGACGGCCGCACGGTGATCATCGGCATCAGGCCCGAGGATTACGAGGACGCGTCGCTCGCGCCGAACGTGCCCGAGTCGCAACGGCTCACCTCGACGGTGTCGCTCATCGAAGCGCTGGGCTCGGAGATCATGGTCCATTTCCGCATCGATGCGCCGACGGTCGACTCCGGCGATCCCGATGCCGTCGAGGAGAAGTCCGGCGCAGGGTCGGCCAACGCCGTCGGCCGATTCAGCCCGCGGTCGCCCGTTCGCATGGGCCAGACGGTCGAGATCGCGATCTCGACCGAGAACATGCACTTCTTCGACCCCGAGACTCGTCAGACCATCGAGGGCTGAACCATCGAGTGGCGCTCACCGGCCGGATGTGGGCCGGCGGTCTGCCGCTCAGGCGCTCCAGCGAGGCTTGAGTGGTGCGTGGTCGAGGCGGGGCAGCACGTGCTGGGCAACCAGGTCGCATTCGTCGATGTGCGTGTACCCCGACAGGATGAATGCGCCGATGCCGGCGTCCTGGTACGCCCGGATCTTCGCGACCACCTGATCGGGATCGCCGACGATCGCGGCGCCCGCTCCGCTTCGGGCGCGGCCCACGCCGGTCCACAGCGCCTCCTCGACGAACCCGTCGTCGCTCGCGGCGTCGCGCAGGGATGCCTGACGCTGCACGCCCACGGACGCGGCGTCGAGCGACTTGTTGCGGATCGCCTCGCCGGTGTCGGCGTCGAGACGGGACACGAGACGTTCGGCGGCGGCACGTGCCTCGGTCTCGGTCTCGCGCACGATCACGTGGGCCCGTAGGCCGTACACGAGCGAGCGGTCGTAGCGCTCGCTCGCCATCGTGGTCATCTCCTCGACGGTCGCGGCGACGGACGACACCGTGTCGGGCCACGTGAGGAACACGTCGGCCTCCGCCGCGGCCACGTCCTTGGCAGCAGGCGAGAAGCCACCGAAGTACATCGGCGGGCACGTTCCGTTGACGGTCGTCGCTCGTGGTGGATCGAGCACGAGGTCGACGAACTCGCCGTGGAAGTCGATCGCCCGCCCATTCAGCAGCTGGCGCAGGACCTGCATCCACTCGCGGGTGCGCTGATAGCGAGGGGACGACTCGAGCTCCTCGCCGGGGATGTCGGACGAGATGATGTTGATGCACAGCCGGCCGTCCGCGAACTGGTCGATCGAGGCCAGTTGGCGGGCGAGCTGCGGCAACCACATCTCGCCCATGCGAACCGCGAGCAGCAAGTTGATGTGTTCGGTGTGGGTGGCGATGGCCGCGGCGAACGCCGTCGAATCGATCCCGAGTGTGTAGCCGGATGGCAGGAGCACGTTGTCGAAGCCGTTGCGGTCGGCCGTGCCGACGATGTCGGAGCAGTGCTCCCACGAACTTGCGAGCGTGGGATCGGGGACCCCGAGGAATTCGTAGTCGTCGTCGCACAGCGCACTGAACCACGAGATCTCGGGAACGTCGGGTCGGGCGATGGTGCTCATGGCAGTGGGACTCCTTCGGAAGCCTGGATGATCGAGTACACGTCCTCGCGCGTGAGCGTCACGTCGAGTGCGGCCGTACTGGCGGCGATGCGCTGGGGGTTCTGCGAACCGATGATCGCGATCGGTGCCGCCGGATGGGCGAGCACGAACGCGATCGCGATCGTGCCGCGATCGACGTCTTCGCGTCGGGCGAGCCGATCGAGGACGTCGAGCAATTCAGGGCGCAGGTCGTCTCCGGTGGCGAGGCGCCCGCCGCCGAGCGGGACTCCATGCCAACGCGACCGTGCCGTTGCGCATGCAGTCGTCGAACGTGCCGTCGCGTAGCGGGTCGAGATGGAGCGCGGAGTACTCGGGTTGGTTCGAGGCGAGCGGGAAGGGAAGGTGTGCAGCGAGCGCCGCGACCTGTGCGGGGGTGTGGTTGGAGACTCCGACCTCGCGGATCTTGCCCTCGTCGCGCAGCGCGGCGAGCGTGGCCGCGACGTCGGCGGGGTGAGCGAGGAGGTCGGGTCGATGGATCTGGTACAGGTCGATCACGTCGGTGTTCATCCGGCGCAGCGAGGCCTCGCACGCGCGGCGCAGGTACTCCGGCGACGAGTCGTAGGGGAGTGGAGGGAGGATGCCCCCCTTGGTGGCGAGCACCATCCGATCGCGCAGGCTCGGTGATGCAGCCAGGACCGACCCGAGGATCTCCTCGACGCTGCCGAACCCGGTGCCGCCCCAGTCGAAGCCGTACACGTCGGCGTTGTCGACGAGGTTCATGCCGGCGTCGAGCGCGGTCTCGAGCAGCGCCTGAGCGGTTGCGACGTCGTCGTTCGTGAATCGCCACAGCCCGAACGCGAGCGGTCCGACCTCACCGAGTGAGGCGAGTTGGCGGCGATGGGACTGGACGAGGTTCACGGTCGGACGCTAGCCGTGTCCGATCATCCCTTGACCGAGCCGGCGAGCAGGCCGCGGACGAAGTAGCGCTGGAGGGCGAAGAAGACGACGAGCGGGATGAACGCCTGCACGAACGCGCCCGCGGGCAGGATGTACTCGTTGCGTCCGAAGTCACCCGCCAGGTTGGCGATGAGGATGGTGGTGGGCTGCTGGCTGGCGTTGGCGCCGATCATCGTGTTGGCGATCAGGTAGTCGTTCCAGGTCCACAGGAACTGGAAGATGGCGAACGCCGCGAGCACCGGGATCGACAGCGGCAGCACGAGCCGCCAGAAGATCGTGAAGTGATCCGCGCCGTCGATGCGCGCCGCCTCGAACAGGTCCTTGGGCAGCGAACTGATGTAGTTGTGCAACAGGAAGATCGCGAATGGCATCGCGAAGCCGGTGTGCGTCAGCCAGGCCGATGTCGTCGTGCCGGCCAGGCCGAAGTCGGGGATGATGACGATGGTCTTGGCGAGAAACGGCAGGGTGACACTCGCGCCGCCGACGAACATCTGGAGCAACGGGATGAGCGCGACCTGCAACGGGATCGCGAGCAGCGCCACCGTGGCGATGAACAGGGTCTTGCGGCCCCGGAACGGGATCCAGGCGAATCCGTAGGCTGCGAAGGCCGCGATGGCGATCGGGATGATCGTCGCCGGGATCGCGATGGCCGCCGAGTTCAGCAGCGACCGGCCGAGGCCGGCGCGAGCACTGAAGATCGTGTCGTAGTTGTCGATCGTCAACTCGCTCGGCTTCACCTTCCACCAACCCGTGGCCCGCTGGGCATCGCGGCCGCGGAACGAGTTGATGAACAACCCGAGCGTCGGGATGCTCCAGATCACCACGATGAGCCACAGCACGCCCGTGGGGATACGACGGAGGAATCCGTAGGCGCGGTCGATGAAGCCGCCGGATTGCCCGCCGGTGGACGGTCCCGGCTGACCGGTACCCGAGAGGGTGGTCGTTGTGGCGCTCATCGTTCAGCTCTCCCTCTGCATACGGCGGATGTTGTAGATCATGACCGGGAGCACGGCGAGGAAGATCAACATCGCGAGTGCTGCGCCCTTGCCCTTGTTCTGGAAGCTGAAGGCCTCCTGGAACATCTGGTTGGCGAGCACCTGCGAGCCGAACTGGCCGTTGGTCATCACCTTGACGATGTCGAAGACCTTCATCACGCCCACGATCAGGGTGGTGACGACGACGCCGATCGTGGTCGCGATCTGTGGCAGGGTCACCCGCCAGAACACCTGGCTGGTGGTGGCGCCGTCGATCTTCGCCGCCTCGATCAGCTCGGTCGGCACGGCCTTGATCGCCGCCGACAGGATGACCATCGAGAAGCCGGTCTGGATCCAGATCATGACGACCATCAACCAGAAGTTGTTGTACGGGGTCTCCTGGACGAAGAAGACCGTCTGTCCTTCGACCGTCCCGTCGGGGAGGGTCTGGAACCCACCCACGCCGCCGCCGACGATGCCGGTGAACCGGATGAACAACCAGCCCACCAGCACGATCATGATCCCTGGGACCACGGCGCGCCCGGGCCCGTATCTCACGAGCATGCGGGCCATCACCATGAAGAGCCCGACCAGGACGAGGACCAGGAAGATCGTCGCGATGAGCGTCGGGAGTCCCGATCCGGTCGAGAGTCGCCCGAGGCCGATCCACAACGCGTTGAGCACGCCGGTCTGTTCGGTGGAGGTGTCGCGGGCGGTGTAGACGAAGCGCCAGATGACCGACGCGCCGACCAGGGAGATCGCCATCGGCATGAAGATGACCGACTTCGCGACCCGCTCGCCACCTCGCTGATCGGCGAGCACGGCGATCGCCAGGCCCATGGCGGTCGAGACGAAGGTGACCACGACGACCCACCAGAGGTTGTTGATCAGCGTGCCGCGCATCGCAGTGAACGCCCCGAAGCACATGAACAGCAGGCCCACGACGAGCGGGGCGACGGTGGGGTTGCCGATCTCGACGGCGCGCCCGGTGCGCTTCTTCATCGAGATTCCGATGACGACGGCGATCGCGAGCAGGATCACCCCGAGGATGAACGGGACGCTCGTGAACATGTTCGTCCAGTTGTCGAGATCGAGGCTGTTCTTGTCGTCGAACACCGCCTTGTAGTTGTCGAGGCCGACGAAGTCGACAGAGTCCTTGTTGAACAACGACAGATAGGCGGTACGAATCGCGGGGATCACGAGCATCACCGAGATGAACGCCAGGGCCGGACCGATGAAGATGACGGCTCGTGATCGGTTGTCGATGGCCACGCGTGCCCGGTAGTCCGGGTTCTTGGTCATCCCGAGCCGCAGCCCGATCAGCACTGCGGGGACGAGGGTGGCGATGATCGATGTGGCGGGCGACCCGTCGCCCAGCTCGGCTGCACCCCAGGCGCCGAGGACCCAGCCGAGTGCTCCTCCGGTGAGCGCGCCGCCGAGTGGGGGATGTTTGAGGAGCAGGCTGAGACCGGCGCCGATCGCGATGCCGACGAGTGTGTAGACGACGATGGCGACGGGGTCGAGGCCGGGTTGGTAGGCGTCACGGATCACCACGCCGATGACGAGCCCGAGCACGATGCTGCTGCCCAGTGCAATCGCGCGTCGCCTGCCCGGATCCTCCGTCTGGGCGAGCACGAAGCCGAGCCCGCCGAAGGCAGCGGCACCCGCGAGGGGTCCGACGACCCACGTCAGGAAGCCCTCGCCCGACCCGACGGTGATGAGGTTGCCGTGCAGGACGATGCCGAGGACCGCACCGATGACGCCGAAGGCGATGGTGTTGAAGAGTTGCCAGCGTCCCCGCACCTGGTTGAACAGCAGGTTGGCGCCGATCCAGAGGCCGGCGCTCGCCGCGACGGCGATGATGACCGTCAGCAGTGTGCTGCGGATCTTCTCCTCGACGAAGGCCCAGTAGAGCAGCGCCGAGTCCGAGGACGAATCCTCCACCGACCCTGACGTACTGCTGGGTCGTACGCGACGAACCCGGTGTGGCACCGTTCCTGGCCGCTCCCTGCGGGCTGATCCGGCGTGCCTTCGTCGGCTGCTGTGCGTTCGAGCGTTTCCACGCTGCGACCCCCTCTTGATCGTTCGCTTGATCGTTCTTCCCCGGTGTGTCCACCCCGGCGTCGTGACATGAAAACGCAGCGGGGCACCGACACCGTAGTGCCAGTGCCCCGTCGCGTGCGAGACCTGCCCGATCGTTCGGGTCAGGCGGCAGTGTTCAGCTCGGCCAGGAGGCCTCGATGGCAGCTGCAGCGTCGGCGGCGTTGGTGTCGCCGTTGACGAGTGACGTGCCCTCCGTCCAGAAGGTGCCGGCGCCGACGTCGGCGGGCATCAGGTCGGAAGCGTCGAAGCGTGCGATCTGCGACGCGTTGAGGATCGTCAGGAAGCTCTGCTCCAGCGGCTGGTAGACGGCCGGATCCTGGTTCATCGCTGCCGACAGGTAGCCGGACAGACCGCCGCCGACGGCTTCGGTCTGGTTCTTCTGACGAGTCTGCGCGTAGTCAGCCGTGGCGATGTAGTTCATCACGGCCATCGTGGCGGGATCGTCGTTGAACGCCGAGGCGAAGATGCCGGCGGTGAGGACGGGCTTGTCGCCGTTGACGTCCGGGAAGTAGAACACGTCGACGGCCGTCGGATCCGACGGATCGGCGAACGTGGTGCCTTCGGGGAAGAGACCGGCGAAGAAGTTCGCCTGACGGTGCATGTAGCACTGCCCGTCGACGAGCGGCTGGCCGTTGTCGGCGAAGTTCGTCGCGGCGATCGAGCCACCGGCTGCGAACACGTTCTCCGGCGTCCACAGGTCGGAAACGGTCTGCATCGCCGTCACGATCTGCGGGTCGTCGAACGGGATCTCGTGGTTGACCCACTGGTCGTACACGTCAGCGCCGGCCTGGCGAAGCACCATGTCCTCGACCCAGTCCGTGAACGGCCAGCCGGTTGCCTGGCCGGACTCGATGCCCACGCACAGCGGCTTCGGGCCACCGTCTGCGGCCATCTGCGTCGACCAGCGCGGTGAACTCGTCGAACGTGGTCGGCACTTCGTAGCCGGCGTCGGCGAATGCCTGCGGCTGGTACCACACGAGCGACTTGAGGTCGGTCTTGGCGGGAACGCCGTACTGGACGTCGTCGACGTTGCCGTACAGCTGGAAGCCGTCGGCCCAGAACTCGTCGAGGGTGGCGTTCACCTCGTCCGTCAGGGGAACGATGTAACCGGATCGTGCGAAGTCGGCGAGCTTGCCGGGCTGGGGGAAGAACGAGATGTCGGGCGGGTTGCCGCCTTCGACCTGCGTGTTGATGTTCGCTTCCCAGTCCGCGTCGCCGGTGTACTCGACCTTCAGGTTGACCGTCTCGCCCCACGCGTTGAGCGTGTCGTTGATGGCGGCGATCGATGGATCGTCGCGCTCGGGGCCGGTGATGGTGACGGTGGCGCCTCCGAAGTCGCCGCTGCTGCTGCCGCTGCCGTCGGTGGCGGTCGTCGGTGGCTGCGGTCGTGGAATCGCTGCCGGAGCTGCTGTCACTGTCGCTTCCGCATGCTGCGGCAACGAGTGACAACGCAATCGGGACAGCGGCTAGCTTGAGCCAGCGCTTGTTCATTGGGTCCTCCCCCTCTGGTGGATGTGAGCCGAAATGTTTCGGCGATGTAAACGCTTACAGACTTGACCCCGGGTCGTCAAGCCAATCGGGCGACTTCTTGTCACAGAATTGGATGTCGGGCCGTCACCGACCGCGAATCGCTCCCGTCGGCGGCTCTGACGGGAGCGAGGAGGACCTGTCGTGGCCGCGAATCACCAACTCGATCGGCGCGACGACCGGCTCGAGGTCGATCGGCGCCGACGCCATCACTGCCAAGAGTGACCGTGCTGCGGCGGCGCCCTGCGACGCCACGTTCTGGCGGATCGTGCTCAGCGCGAGCGCCCGCGACACGTCGTGGTCGTCGACGCCGAGCACCGAGACGTCGGCACCCGGTTGCAGACCGCGTGCAGCCAGTTCCATGAGGGCGCCGAAGGCCATCTCGTCGGACATCGCGAACACGGCGGTCGGTGGGTCGGCGAGGTCGAGGAGTCGCGCCATCGCTTCCTGGCCGCCGTCGATCCCGAAGTCGCCGCCGACCTCGAGGCACGGATCGAAGGTCAACCCGACCTGTTCGATGCCAGCGAGGAACCCAGCCGTGCGTCGCTTCGGCACTTCGAAGTTCAGGGGGTCCTCGCCGAGCCCGCTGATCAGCCCGATTCGCGTGTGCCCGAGTCGGGCGAGCGTGGTGGCGGCGAGCCGACCGACCTCGACGTCGTCGACGAACACCGACGGCGACCCGTGGGCCCGTGTGCCGACGGTCGACAGTGCAACCCCTCGTTCGCGCAACGAGCGCGCCTGCTCGTCGGTGGCCTGGATGTTGACGAGAATCACGCCGTCGGTGCGTCGTTCGATCCGGTATGGCTCCGCGAGCAGGCGGTTGCACTCGGCCGATGGTGCCGACGCCCACCACGAGGAATTCGTAGCCGGATTCGCTGCACACGGCCTCCGCTCCGGCGATGACGGTGGAGAAGTACCAGCTCGCCAGGTGCGGGACCACGACGATGACGGTCCGCGTGCGTCCTGCGGCGAGTCGGGCAGCGGCAGGGTCGGGTTCGTAGTGCATGGCCGTCGCCACCTCGAGCACGCGGGCGCGTGTCGACTCGGCGACGTTGGGCAGACCTCGCAGCGCGCGGCTCACGGTGGCGACCGACACATGAGCGGCCTGGGCCACGTCCTCGATGCGCGGTCGACGCTGGCGTGGTGCCGTCGGCTCGCTCGTCTGGTCCATGCGTCGCCGAGTGTAAGCGTTTACAGACGGCCGTGCTGCGAGTGGATCGCGCGCGTCGACTGCGGTCGCACCAGTGGCGCGGCGTGCGGTACGTTCGCTCGTCGTGGACAAGGACCTCGACCCCTTCGCACCCGCGCCGGCCGGCCGTGAGTGGTGGCGCCACGCGGTCGTCTACCAGATCTACGTCCGATCCTTCGCGGACGGCAACGGTGACGGCACCGGCGACATCGCCGGCATGCGCGCTCGCCTGGCGTACCTCGAACGGCTCGGTGTCGACGCCCTCTGGATCAATCCGTGGTACCGCTCGCCGCTGCTCGACGGTGGGTACGACGTCGCCGACTACCGGGAGATCAACGAACAGTTCGGCACCACCGCGGAGGCTGTGGAGTTCATCGCGGATGCGCGAGCACACGGCATCCGCGTGCTCGTCGACCTCGTGCCGAACCACACCTCGTGGGATCACCGGTGGTTCCGTGACGCACTGGCGTCGCCGCCCGGCTCACCTGCCCGGGCCCGCTACCACTTCGTCGACGGCCGAGGCGACAACGGTGAACTCCCACCGAACGACTGGCAGTCGGTGTTCGGCGGACCGGCGTGGACGCGAGCGGACGACGGCCAGTGGTACCTCCACCTGTTCGACGAGAGCCAGCCCGATGTGAACTGGGAGCACCCGGACGTGCCCGCCGAGTTCGAGTCCGTGATGCGGTTCTGGCTCGACCGGGGCGCGGCCGGGTTCCGCATCGATGTCGCACATGCACTGGTGAAGGCGCCCGGCTATCCCGATGCGGGCATCCACCTCAACGACGGCAAGGGGCGAGTCGAGCCACTTCCGTACCTCGACCGCGACGAGATCCACCCGATCGTGCGCAGGTGGCGGCGCCTGCTCGACGGGTACGGCGACCGGATGATGGTCGCCGAGGCATGGGTCGACGCCGACCGGCGCCCGCTCTACCTGCGCCCCGACGAATACCACCAGGCGTTCGACTTCGACCTGTTGTCGGCCCCGTGGGACGCCGACGAGTTCCGGACCATCATCGCCGAAAGCGTCCGCTCGGCCAACGCCGTGGGGTCCAACCCCACGTGGGTGTTGTCGAACCACGACGTCGTCCGCCACGCCACGAGGTACGGGCTGCCGCGCGATGTCGAGCCGGCGCGGTGGCTGCTCGACGGTCCGCACGACCTCCTCGACGCCGAGCGGGGCATGCGTCGCGCCAGGGCGGCAGCCCTGGTGACGTTCGCGCTCCCCGGGTCGGCCTACGTGTACCAGGGCGACGAACTCGCCCTCCCCGAAGCGTGGAACCTGCCGTTGGACTCGCTGCAGGATCCGATCTGGCACGACTCGGACCACACCGTGAAGGGCCGCGACGGATGCCGGGTACCGATCCCCTGGGAGTCCAGCGGTTCGTCGCTCGGATTCGGTACGGACGGGTCGTGGCTCCCGCAGCCTGACGAGTTCGCCGCGCTGTCGGCCGCCGCCCAGGACGGCGACGCCGAGTCGACGCTGAACCTGTACCGCAGCGCGTTGCGTCAGCGTCGTGAACTCCTCGTCGACGAGGTCGGCTTCGAACTCGTCGATCTCGGTGCGGATGTCCTGGCCTTCCGCCGAGGTGACGGGTTCGTCTGTGTCGCGAACATGGGCGAGGTCGAGGTCGCGCTGCCCGCCGGCACCGTCGTGCTGGTGTCGGACCCGCTGGTCGACGGGCGTCTGCCGGCCGACGCTGCCGTCTGGATGACGAGCGCACCGTGATCGGATCGGAGGTGTCGCCGTGGAGATCGTGACGAAGCAGGGACACCCCGACTTCCTCGAACTGCCGTGGGACGTCCCGCTCGCGGAATGGCAGGACCCACGGCTCGTGAAGATGGCGCACGGGATCAGTCGTCACATCGTGCGGTTCGTGCGCTTCGAGGACCGTGTCTACGCGCTCAAGGCGACGTCGGTCGTCGCGGCGCAGGCCGAGTACCGGGTGCTGCGAGACCTCCGCGACGATCACCTGCCCGTCGTCGAGCCCGTGGGCGTCGTGTCGGATGCGCCGGGAACCGGTGACGCGGTCCTGATCACCCGTTACCTCGACTACTCGCTGCCGTACTGGTACCTCCTCGGCCGAGGCGATCCCATCCTCGCCGAGAAACTGATGGACGCCGGCGTCGTCCTGCTCGTGCGCCTGCATCTCGAGGGCGTGTTCTGGGGCGACTGTTCGCTGTCGAACATCCTCTGGCGTCGTGACGCCGGCGCCGTGATGGCCTATCTCGTCGACGCCGAGACCACGGAACGCCGGCCGACGCTCTCGGATCGGATGCGGATCTACGACATCGACATCGGCGTCGAGAACGTGGTGGGAGGTCTGCTCGAACTGCAGGCGAGCGGACGCATCGCCTACGAGATCGATCACATCGGGATCGCGGAGAGCCTGCGTGCCCGCTACGAGGAACTGTGGGGCGAACTGACCCGCGTGGAGGAATTCGACCTCGACGAGCGGTGGCGGATCGAACAGCGCGTCCGGCGCATCAACGATCTCGGATTCGACGTCGAGGAACTGTCGATCAATCGTGACGGGCGCACACTCTCCGTGCAGCCGGTGCTGATCGAGGAAGGCCACCACGCCCGCGAGCTCCGCCGTCGGACCGGGCTGGAGGTGCAGGAGAACCAGGCCCGTCGTCTGCTGTCCGACATCGACCAGCACAAGGCGTGGCTCGAGCGGCGTGACGGGCTGTCGGTCCCGCGCGCCGTGGCGACGACGCGGTGGCTCGCCGATGTCTACCAACCCGTGATCGATGCGATCCCTGCCGACATGCGGTCACATCTCGAGCCCCCGGAACTGTTCCATCAGTTGCTCGAGCACCGTTATCTCATGGCCGAGAAACGCGGCGGCGAGGTCAGGACCCAGGAGGCGCTCGCCGATTACCTCGCCGGCGTGTTGCCGACTGCGCCGGAGGAGCGTCAGCTCCGTCTCGACAGCGAGGCGCCAGCGGATACCGTCGGTCTCGATGACTGACCTCGAACGAACTGCAGCGGCGCATCGGGCGATCGGATTGATCGACCTGACCGATCTCGCCGACGATCATGCACCAGGAGGCATCGACGAGCTGTGCCGTCGTGCCCGTGAACATGCGACTGCCGCGGTGTGCGTCTGGCCGGAATTCGTTGCGACGTGCGCGAGCCAGCTGCGCGAGACCGACGTGAGGGTGGCGACGGTCGTCAACTTCCCGTCGGGCGACGAGCCGCTCGACGCCGTGACGGCGGCTGTCGCCGCGGCGCTGGCAGACGGCGCTGACGACATCGATGTCGTGCTGCCGTACCGGGCCGTCCTGTCGGGTGACGTCGATCGTGCCGCCGCGCTGGTGGCAGCGGTGGCCGCGCTGATCGAGCCGCCGACATTGCTCAAGGTGATTCTCGAGACCGGCGCGCTCGACGACACCGCCGTCATCTCGTCGGCTGCGCAGTTGGCGATCGACAACGGTGCCGACTTCGTCAAGACCTCCACCGGCAAGATCCCCGCCGGGGCCAGCCTCGAAGCGGCCGCAGCGATGCTCGACGTCATCGCCCGCGCCGGGCGTCCGGTCGGCCTCAAGCCGTCCGGCGGGATCCGCACGTTCGACGAGGCAATGGCGTACATCGACCTCGCCGACTCGGTGATGGGGGAGGGCTGGGCGACCCCGGCCACGTTCCGGTTCGGGGCGAGTGGGTTGCTCGATTCGCTGCTCGCGGTGATCGTCGGCGGCTCGGACGTTGCCGGAACGTCGAACTACTGAGCTCGCCTCAGTCGGCGTCGAGGCCGTTTCGACGGATGACGTCGCGGTACCAGTAGGCGCTGTCACGAGGGGTCCGTTCGAGCGTGTCGAAGTCGACGTGCACCAGTCCGAAGCGCTTGTCGTAGCCGAGTGACCATTCGAAGTTGTCCATCAGTGACCACTGGTAGTAGCCGCGAACGTCGACCCCGGCATCGATCGCGCGGCGGAGTGCCCTCAGGTGCCGATCGAGATAGTCGATCCGGCGCGGGTCCGCACACCGGCCGTCGACGATCGGGTCGTCGTAGGCGCAGCCGTTCTCGGTGATGTAGACGGGCGGCAGGTTCGGGTAGTCGGTCCGGAGTCGCACGAGGAGTCCGCTGAACCCATCGGGCGTGATCGGCCAGCCCATGTCGGTGTGGATCTCGGCCTCGTCGGCTTCGGTCACGCCGGTCACGGTCGGGTAGGCGAGCATGCCGTCGGGAGCGTCGCCGTCGTCGAGCGCCGCGCACGAAGATGTCGAAGTAGTAGTTGATGCCGACCCAGTCGAGCGGCTGACCGATCGTCTCGAGGTCGCCGGGTTGGATGGCGTCGGCGAGCGGTCCGTAGGCGTCGAGCAGATCGGCCGGGTACTCGCCGCGCAACGTGGCGTCGAACCACCAGCGGTTGTGGATCGCATCGATCAGACGGATCTGGTCCTCATCGGCGGGGCGGGCCGCGTCGCTGACGATGTTCGATGGGTTGATGACGATGCCGAGTTGCAGGTCGGCGCGTTCGGCGCGCATGGTCTGCACGGCCAGTCCGTGGGCCAGCAGTTCGTGGTGGGCGACGGTGACAGCGGCGTGCGGGTCGGTCAACCCCGGTGCATGGACGCCGGCAGCGTGGCCGAGGTAGGCGTAGCACCACGGCTCGTTGAACGTCGACCACATGTGGACCCGGTCGCCGAGCTCACGGACCATCAGGGCCGCGTAGTCGCCGAACCAGCTCACGGTGTCACGGTTGCGGAAGCCACCGAGTTCCTCGAGCTCCTGGGGGAGATCCCAGTGGAACAACGTCGGGCACGGCACGATGCCGTGCTCGAGGAGCCGGTCGACGAGTCGCTCGTAGAAGTCGAGACCTTCCCGGTTCACGTTGCCCCGGCCGTCCGGCATCACCCGCGACCACGAGATCGAGAAGCGGTAGCTCTGCAGACCCAGGTCGGCCATCATCGCAACGTCGTCGTCGAGTCGGTGGTAGTGGTCGCACGCCACGTCGCCGGTGTGGCCGTTGGCCACCTTGCCTTCGGTGTGCGAGAACACGTCCCAGACACTTTCGCCCCTGCCACCGTCACGTGCTGCGCCCTCGATCTGGTAGCTGGCGGTCGCCGCTCCCCAGAGGAAACCGGTCGGGAACTGCGCTGTCTCGCTCACTGTCTCGCTCACTGTCTCGCTCACTGCGCGGTCAGTGTTGCAGACGGCCCCTCGCGTCGCATGTCCGTCGCCTGATCGCCCGCCGGGCCGGTAACCTTCGCAGCCCCTGCCCTCGTAGCTCAGGGGATAGAGCATCGGCCTCCGGAGCCGTGTGCGCAGGTTCGAATCCTGCCGAGGGCGCCACTGGACTCCCGGCGTGAGCCGCCGATTCCCACTCGGCGACGTGCGAACGGCCGGTTCACCGACCACTCGGGTTTCACCGTCGACGTATGATGGATGCGCCGAGGAAAGGCGGAACCCCATGAGTGTCGGAACGATCGTCACCATCGTCGTGGCGGCGCTGCTCGCGGTCGTCGTGTGGAAATCGTTCCACGCGATCGGCGCCGCCGAGGTCGGGCTCGTCGCCAAGCGATTCGCGTTCCGCAAGCTCGGCGAGGACAACCCGATCGCCTTCCGGGGCGAGGCCGGCTACCAGGCCACGCTGTTGATGCCGGGTCTGCGCTTCAAGCTCTGGCCGATGTTCTACGTCAAGAAGTTCCCGTGGGTGCAGGTACCGGCCGGCGAGATCGGTGTGGTCATCGCGCAGGTGGGCGACCCCCTCCCCATCGGCGCGAAGAGCGCGGTGTACAAGCCCGAACTCGAGAACTTCTCCGACATCGCCAGCTTCGTGCAGCACGGCGGCCAGAAGGGCGTGCAGCGGCCGGTTCTGCCGCCGGGCACCCTCGTGCCCATCCACCCGGTCGCGTTCCTCGTGCTCACGCCGCAGATGGTGTACGGCCTGCCCGTGTCACCGGATCTCGCCGACAAGGCCAGCGACGGTGTGTTGACCCCTGAGTCGTTCGGGCTGTCGCCCGAGCAACTGCGCGTGATGGTCATCGCGCCCGACTCCGCGCTCGACCTGGTCGGTGTCGTCACGGCACTCGAGGGTGAACCGCTCCCGTCGGGCGACATCGCCAGTCGGCTCGGCGGATTCGCCGACGTTGCGGCGATCGAGGAGTCGAACGCAGGTGGAAGCACCAGCACCACCGATGCGGAACTCATCGACCTCCTGCTCGGCAGCAAGAACAACCTGCACAACAACTACCAGGACTTCCAGGCCTTCCTCGACGCCGGCGGCAAGATCGGACTGCAGCACGACCCGTTGCTCTACGGCGCCTACCTGCTTGAACCCGTTCCTCGTGCGCGTCGACCTCGTGCCGATGCTCGTGGTGAACCAGGGCGAGGTCGCCGTGATCAAGGGCTTCGTCGGTCTCCCGACCGCCGACACGTCCGGCGAGGAGTTCAAGTTCGGCTCGATCGTGCGTCCCGGGCACCGCGGCATCTGGACCGAACCGCTTCGCACCGGCAAGTACGCGATCAACCCGCGCGTGTACGCCGCGGAGATCGTGCCGACGTTCATCCTCACCCTCAACTGGGCCGAGGCGAGCTCCGAGGCCCACGACCTCGACGCGCACCTGTCGTCGATCCTGGCCAAGAGCCGCGAGGGTTTCGTCTTCCAGATCGATCTGCAGGTCCAGATCCACGTTCCCGACACGCGCGCACCGAAGGTGATCTCGATGGTCGGCACGATGCAGAACCTCGTGAGCGAGGTGCTCCAGAGCGCGGTCGGCAACCACTTCCGCAACACGCTGCAGGCGCTCGAGGCGGTGCGGTTCATCGAGACGCGCCAGGCCGTGCAGAGTGCGGCGTTCGAGGCGATCACCGGGTACCTCGGCCAGTACCAGGTGGAGACGAAGGGCGTCTACATCCAAGACGTCGTGTTCCCCGCCGAACTCGTGCGCGTCCTCACCGAGCGCGAGATCGCGAACCAGGAGAAGGCCACCTTCGAAGAACAGCAGCGCGCGGAGACCGCACGCATCGAGATGGAGCAGGCCAAGGGCACTGCGAACATGCAGTCGCAACTCGCGAGCGCACAGGTCGGCGTCCAGATCAAGACCAACGAGGCGCAGGCCCGAGAGGCCGAGGCGCGGGGCGAGGCCGCGTACGTGCGGCTCACCGGTGAGGCAGAGGCTGCTCGCACCCAGGCGATCGGGCTCGCGGAGGCGAAGGCGACCGAGGCGCTCGGGCTTGCGAGGGCCGTCGGGTTCGAGGCGCAGACCGAAGCACTGGGTGCTCCGGCGACCGCGTTGGTGGCCGTTGCCAATGCTGTCGCCGACGGCCACGTCACGGTGGTCCCCGAGGTGCTCGTCACCGGTGGGGGCGGATCGCTCGATGGTCTGGCTGCCACCCTCATGCGCTCGCTCACCGGTGGTGCCGTCGCGCCCGCCGCGCGCCGCGCCCGCCGCCCGCCGCGCCCGACGACCGCGCCGACGAGGCCGTGACGCTCGTGGACGCCACCGATCAGGAGCCGTCAGCTGTCGTCGTCCTCGGCGCCGAGGTGCCGGACCCGACGGCGCCGCCCGACGTCGCGCGGGAGCCGTAGTCTCCTGCACGAGACACCCGTTCGGCAGCGGCGGGTCTCCGCCAACGCCTCGGTCGTCAGCTCCGGCGGATGACGTTGACCTCGGTCGGGTTGGCCAACATGTCGAACACCGCCGAGTACTTCGCCCCCGCGGCGAGCAGCGCATCCTTCTGTTCGTCACCACAGTCGGCGTCGATGTCGAATTCGATGTCGACGTTACTGAAGCCCTTGCGGACGTCGGGGTCGACGCCCAGGACACCGCGGACGTCGATGTCAGCGCTGACAGTCGACGACACCTTGTTCAGCTGGATGTTGCGTGCCGCTGCGCCGGTTGCGATGCCGGCGGTGATGCAGGCGGCGAGTGCGTGGAGCACGTACTCCTGTGGTGTCGGGCCGTGACCGTGGCCCAGGGTCGGGTGGTCGGCCTCGAACGTGAACTGCTCCACGTGCTCATGGTCGCCCCCCATGCCGTACCACTCGTGGATCGTCGACTGGCTCGCCGTCCCCTCGACCCACTCGTTCTTCGCCGAAAATCGGAACTGCGCGAGTTCGCCGTTCTCGCGTGTCTTCGCGATCGCCGCGAACATCTTGTCGCACGGTACGCCGTTGACTTCCTCGGCCATGATGACCAAACCCCCTCGGTTGAGCAATCCCCTCGGATGACCGAACCCCCTCAGTCGTCGGGGAAAACCCTACGCCTCGTCGGCGTTGCTGTCGAGGAGTCGACAGCCACGGCAACGGCTCCTACGATCGTCACCACGGCCGAGAGGGGTGTGTGCCATGTCGTGGGAGATGGTCGATGAGGGATGGGGACGTCGCGCCGTCGAATTCGCGACACTGAGCGAACCGTCGGCCTGCCGCGAATACGTCGCCGTGCATCATCGACTCGACGTCGCACCGGGCGACCGTCTCCTCGATGTCGCCTGCGGATCGGGGCTGGCCATCGAACTCGCCAGGGTCAGGGGTGCCGTGTGCTCCGGCATCGATGCGTCCCCCCGCCTCGTTGCGGTGGCGAAGGACCGCAACGCTGACAGCGACATCCGGGTGGGCGACATGGAGGCCCTTCCGTGGGGCAACGAGGCATTCGACGTCGTGACCAGTTTCCGTGGCATCTGGGGAACGACACCCACCGCCGTGGGCGAGGCGCACCGCGTGCTCGTTCCCGGTGGCCGTCTCGCGATCACCGTGTGGGGCAACGTCGGCAAGTCTCCGGGAGCGTGGATGATGGCACCGTTCCGCTGGGCGACCGACGAGAAGATCCGGCACCAGGCCGACATGGTCTCGTTGGGGCGACCCGGCGTCGGCGAGGCCTTCCTCGACGAGTGTGGTTTCGACGTCGGCGAACGATTCGAGGTCCCCTTCGTGTTCGAGTACCCCGACCCGGAGACGTTCGCCCGCGGTCTCGCGTCGACCGGCCCTGCCTACGAAGCGATCCAGAGCATCGGCGAGGAGGAGTTCATCGGCCGAGCCACCGAACTCGCCGCCGCGCACGTACGTGAGGGCCTCGCGTTGCGCGGCGAGGTCCAGCTGTTCGGGTACATCGGCACGAAGCGCTGATCAACCGGTGAGATGGCCGACGAGGTGGTCGGCGAGATCCCCGGTGTCATCGACCGAACCGTGCAGGAAGCTCGACCTGCGCCGGCGCAGGAACGAGGCGCCGAGGAAGTACACGCCGGGAGCGTCCACCACCCCGCCGTCGTGGCGGAGATGGCCGGCAGCGTCGAACACCGGGAGTTCGACCCAGGAGAGGTCGGGACGGAATCCCGTCGCCCAGACGATCGTCGTGATCTCCCCGCTGTTCAGATCCAGCGTCAGTGGGGCACCTCGAGCGACGCGAGTCGGTTCGTGGCGCTCGGCGGGCCCGACGTCGGCGTCCAGTCCGTGTTCGGTGATCCACCCGTCGATGTCGTCGAGCAGGCGGCCGAGCTTCTGGTCGGCCAACGCGCAGTGGTTCCGCAACCCACCCGAGAACATCGCCACCCCGTCGCGGATGGCGCCGAGTCGACCCCGGAGTTGCACACCGGTGTCCGTGACGGCGTTGAGATCGAGGGTCCGGCGCTCCGGTGTGCCGACGAGTTGTGGTGACGCCACCTTGCGCGCCTTCACGATGTCGTCGACCTCGTCGTAGCGCTCGTCGAGCCGCCCGATGGCTTCCATCCAGTGCTGGATGTCGGCGCCCCGGTAGGTCCTCGGCATCCGAACGTGCTCGCCGACCGACAGCGTGACGGGCCGCCCCGATGCATGGATCTCCTCCGCGAGCTGGAGCCCGGTTGCGGCAGCCCCGATCACGAGGACGCCACCGTCGGCGAGCTGATCCGGATTCCGGTACTCGAGTGGATTGACCTGGTCGACTCGTGCCGGGACCGCCGCGGCGAACTCCGGAATGCCGGGCAGATTGCAGGCGCCCCCGGCCAACACCACGCACCGGCAGCGCCACGTGCCCCGGTCGGTGACGACCTCGTATCCGTCGGCGGCCGGTCGAACCGAGGTCACGGTGGTTCCGGCCTCGACCGGTGCCCCGATCACGTCGGCATAGGTCTGGATGAAGCCGACGATCTCGGCCCCGGTCATGAATCCATCCGGATCGTCGGCGTCGTACACCCGGCCCGGCAGACGGGCCTGCCAGTTCGGTGTGAGCATCGTGAACGAGTCCCATCGCTGGGTCCGCCACGAGTTCGCCAACTCACTGCGCTCCAACACGACGTGGTCGACGCCCCGGTCCGAGAGACGCTTGCTCATCGCCAACCCGTTGTGTCCGCCGCCCACGACCACGACCGTGACCCGACGTTGCGCAGACATCGGGCCCAGTCTCCCAGATCTCAGGCCGGCCGGGTGCCTGCTGTTCGGTGCGCGCGTTGGCGATGTCGGCGAACTGGAGCGTGCCGCCCGGACGCAGCACGCGGAAGATCTCGGCGAAGACGGCGCGCTTGTCGGCGCACAGGTTGATCACCCCGTTGGAGATGACCACGTCGGCCCACCCGTCGTCGACGGGCATGCTCTCGGCGAGCCCCTCGCGGAACTCGACGTGATCGATGTCGAGGTGTGCGGCCGTGGCACGGGACTTGGTCAGCATCTCTGGCGTCATGTCGATGCCGATCACGCGACCGGTCGGACCGACGTGTGTCGCGGCGATGAACGAGTCGAACCCTGCGCCGGAGCCGACGTCGACGACCCTGGAGCCTGCCTCGATGCGTCGCAACGAGAACGGGTTGCCGACCCCGGCGAACGACTCGACGGCACGATCCGGGAGGTCATCGACCACGGCGTCGTCGTAGCCGAGGCGGCTTGCAAGGGGACGTCCGGTGTGGAAGTGGTGTGGGCCGTGTGGATCGATTGCCACGTTGCGGTACTTGTCGCGCACTTGTATGCCTTGAAGACGGGGATGGCAAGGGAAGTCAGCGCGGATGGGTCTCGTACATGCGGACGGCGACGACTGAGGCCGGAGACCGCGGTGAGTGCGGCGACGGCGTAGATGGCGGCGGGGATGCGAGACGAGGTCGGCGAGGATGCCGGCGAGGAGCGCGCCGACGGCGAAGCCGCCGTCGCGCCAGAGCCGGTAGATGCCGACCGATCGGGCGCGCCAGGTGGGGTGGGCGACGTCGCCGATCGCGGCGAGCAGGGTCGGGTAGACCATGGCGGTGCCGGCGCCGAGCACCATGGCGCCGATGGCCCAGGCTGCGAAGCCGTCGGTGGCGGCGATCCAGGCGATGGCGACGGCCTGGGTGAGCATGCCGCCGACGATGAGTGGTTTGCGGCCGATGCGGTCGGAGAGCGCGCCGGTGTACGAGCTGGCCGAGGCCCCACACCGCCGGGTAGAGGGCGGCGAGGACGCCGATGCGGGCGACGGAGAGACCGGCGGCGGCGAAGAAGATCGGGAACAGGCCCCAGGCGAGTCCGTCGTTGAGGTTGTTGACGAGCCCGGCTTGCGAGCACGACGACAGTGCCTTGTCGCTGGAACGAGGTGAGCCGGAAGATCTCGCCGGTGGTGAGGTCTGCCGTGGTGAGCGTCGCTGGCGGCGACGTGGTTGGCGGCCTCGTGGCGGGCGTGGCCGTGGGTCTCGCGGACGACGAGCGTCGACAGGCCGAGGCCGAGCGCCGGCGTAGGCGAGGCCGAGGAAGAACGGCTCGGGTCGCAGGCCCGTAGCGTTGCGGCGATGTAGCCGGTCGCGAGGGCGGTGACGGCGACGGCGCCGTAGCCGGCGGCTTCGTTGAAGCCCATCGCGAGCCCGCGGCGTGGCGGGTCCGACGAGGTCGATCTTCATGATGACCGTGGTCGACCAGGTGAGTCCCTGGTTGACGCCGAGCAGCACGTTGGCGAACACCACCCATCCCCAGGTCGGCGCCCACATGAGCAGCAGCGGGATCGGGGAGGCCGATGATCCAGCCGGCGACGAGCACGGGTTTGCGGCCGAAGCGGTCCGACAGGGTGCCGGCGAAGAAGTTGGTGGCTGCCTTCACGATGCCGAAGGCGACGATGAACGTGAGCGTTGCGGTGAAGGCGGTGAGACCGAACTCGGCCTCGGCGAGCAGCGGGAGGACGGTGCGTTCCTGGCCGATCATGCCGCCGACGAGGGCGTTGACGCCGACGAGCAACGCGAACTGGCCGAGGTTCTCCCTGAGCCCCAGCTTCAGTGGAGTATCGGCGGTGTTGCTGCGCACTGCCTGACCTCTCGTATCCTCAAAGAAGTACTTGAATAACGCTCGACCGATACTATCTGGTCAAGTGGTTCCTTGAGCACGGAGGAGATCCGGTGGGTGACAGAATCGCCAAGGATGCGCTGTTCGACGGGTTCGCCGACATCGCCAAGGCGCTCGCCAACGGGCGGCGCGCGGAGTTGATCGACGTACTCGTCCAAGGCGAGCGACACGTCGAGGAACTCGCCGTCGAGATCGGGCAGAGCGTCGCCAACACCTCGTTCCACCTGCGCACGCTCGCCGCTGCCGGCCTGGTCGTCACCCGACGCGACAAGACCCGGATCTACTACCGCTGCGCCTCGGACCGCGTCATCGACCTGTGGGTTGCGCTGCGCGACGTCGCTGCTGCCCATCACGCCGAACTCGAACAGCTCGCTGCTGCCTATCTCGGGCACCGAGACGAGATGGATCAGGTGAGCCGAGCCGAGCTCATGGCCCGTCTCGACGCCGGCGACGTGGTGGTGGTCGATGTGCGCCCGGCCGCCGAGTATGCGGCAGGTCACATCGCCGGTGCGCGGTCGATCCCTGCCGACCGTCTCGCCCGGGAACTGCGGAATCTGCCCGCCGACGTCGAGGTGGTCGCCTACTGCCGTGGTCCGTACTGCGTGTTCGCCGACGAGGCGATCAGGTTGCTGCGCCGCCGCGGCCGGCAGGCGCGCCGCCTCGAGGACGGCTTCCCCGAGTGGCGCCGCGCCAACCTGCCCGTCGAGACCCGGTGATCACCGTCGATCCCGTGATCACCGAGGAGCCGCCGTCCCGCTGGACCGCACCGGCCGATGTGTACGACGCGTGGTTCGAGCGGCCGTGTCGATCGTGACGCTGACGCGCTCGCCATCGCCCGCACCAGGACGACAGGTGTGCTCCTGCTCGCTGACACCCAGCAGCTCCCGCTTCCGGACCGATCGGTCGACGTTGCGTTCGCGGTCACCGTCTGCGAGTTCACTGCCGACCCCGCACGAGTGGTCGCCGAACTCGCCCGGGTCGTCAGGCCCGGAGGTCGGGTCGTGGTCGGATCACTGAACCGGGCCAGCCCGTGGGGCTGCTGGAACCGTCGTCGGTTCGATACCGCCCCATGGAACACGGCCCGCTTCCTCGACCGCCGCACGCTGCTCTCCCTCGGCGCTCCACACGGGCGCTGTCGGTTGGAGGCGGGGCTCTACTCGCCTCGCGCGCTGCCGATGATCGACCGGTGGTCACCGATCCTCGAATGTCTCGGCGGTCGGCTCGTACCGGCGCTCGGCGCGTTCCAGGTGCTCACCATCCGGATCCCGGGCCAGATTCCCGGGCCGGATTCCGGGCCGACCAGCCGTTGACGCGGCGAGTGTCCTGTGAGCTCGGTGGTTCCATCCGGCAGACTGTGGGCACCATGTCGGACCCCCTCGCCACGATCTCGGACCTGCTCGAACCGGTCTTCGCCGGGCTGAACGGCGGCGAGCCAGCGGATCCGACCGTGCGCCCGTCGGATCGGGCCGATGCCCAGATCAACGGAGCGCTGTCGCTCGCGAAGAAGATCGGCGGCAACCCGCGAGACATCGCCGCAGGCAGTCGTCGAGTCGGGCGTGCTCGACGGCGCGGCGAGCGAGCTGGAGATCGCCGGGCCGGGGTTCGTGAACGTCACGTTCTCGCCGGAGTTCCTGGCGCGCCAACTCGCCGAGCGTCGCAGTCGACGATCGGCTCGGCGTCGCGCCGGCCTCGCCGACCAAGAACGTCGTCATCGACTACTCGGCGCCGAACGTCGCCAAGGAGATGCACGTCGGCCACCTGCGCACGACCGTGATCGGCGACGCGCTGGTGCGGATGATGGAGTTCCTCGGCCACCACGTGATCCGGGAGAACCACATCGGCGACTGGGGCACGCCGTTCGGCATGCTCATCGAGCACCTCGTCGACCTCGGCGAGGAGCAGGCCGCCGAACACCTGTCGCTCGGCGATCTCGACGGCTTCTACAAGGAGGCACGGGCTGAAGTTCGACGCGATCCGAGGAGTTCCAGGACCGCGCGCGCGACCGTGTCGTGCTGCTCCAGGGCGGCGACGCCGAGACGCACGCGGCTGTGGGGGCTGCTCGTCGAGCTGTCGACCAGCACTTCAACACGGTCTACGAGATGCTCGGGGTTCGACTCACCGACGACGACCTCGCCGGTGAGAGCACGTACCAACCGCTGATGCCCGAGGTGATCGAGCGACTTCGCGGGCCGGCCTGCTCGACCGAATCCGACGGCGCCGACGTGGTGTTCCCGCCCGGCTTCACGAATCGCGACGGCGACCCGCTCCCGCTGATCGTGCAGAAGGGCGCCGGCGGTTTCAACTACGCCACGAGCGACCTCGCCTGCGTGATCGACCGTGTCGAGCGGCTCGACGCCGACCTGATGCTGTACGTCGTCGGTGCACCCCAGCAGCAGCACCTCCAGATGGTGTTCGCCGTCGCCGAGATGGCGGGATGGCTGGCGCCGCCACGTCGAGGCGGTCCACGTGGCGTTCGGCAACGTGCTCGGGACCGACCGCAAGATCCTGAAGAGCCGCAGTCGGCGAACCGATGAAGTTCGCGGCGCTGCTCGACGAGGCGATCGAGCGGGCCGCGGACGCCGTCGCCGAGAAGAACCCCGACCTCACCGCCGACGAACGCGCCGACGTCGCCCACATGATCGGCATCGGCGCGGTGAAGTACGCCGAGCTGTCGACCGACCGGGTCAAGGACTACGTGTTCGACTGGGACCGGATGCTGTCGTTCGACGGCAACACCGGGCCGTACCTCCAGTACGCGCACGCCCGGATCTGCTCGATCTTCCGGCGTGCCGGACATCGAGCGGGCGTCGGTGCGCGGCGACGCCGATCCTGCTCGACACGCCGCAGGAGCGTGCGCTGGCGCTGCGCTTGCTCGCGTATCCGACGGCGATCGACGTCACGCTGCGAGACGTACAGCCCGCACAAGCTGTGCACCTACGTGTACGACCTCGCCTCCGACTTCACGGCGTTCTACGAGCACTGTCCGGTGCTGAAGGCCGACGAGCCCGTTCGTTCGAGTCGCCTCGCCCTCGCCGACCTCACCGCCCGCACACTCCAGCACGGCCTCGACCTCCTCGGCATCGACGCCCCGGAGCAGATGTGAACGCCCCCAACCTCCAACCCGGTTTGCGTGACATTTCCATTGGGATGGGCCAACCGAAGTGTCACGCAAACCGGGTGGAGCTCGGCAGTGGGGAGGGGCGATGACGGCGATCTCGCGGAGGTTGCTGCCCGACACGGCTGCGATCGGTCACGACGGGATGCTCGAGATCGGCGGATGTTCGGTCGAGGAACTCGTCGAGGAGTTCGGCACACCGTTGTTCGTGTACGACGAAGCCCACCTGCGCGCCCGGTGCCGCGAGGCCGTCGCCGCATTCGGACCCGACCGCGTGATCTACGCGACCAAGGCCTTCCTGTGTCGCGCGATGGCGCGACTCGCGTACGACGAAGGCCTGCTGCTCGACGTTGCGACCGGTGGAGAACTGCATGTGGCGCTCGCTGCGGGCGTCCCCGCGAGCGCCTGCACGCTTGCATGGCAACAACAAGTCCGGTGTCGAACTCCGCGAGGCGATCGAGGCCGAGGTCCGCTACATCGTCGTCGACTCGTTCGACGAGCTCGATCGTCTCGATGTCCTCGCCGCCACCGGTGTCGGCCCGACCCCGCGTGTCGTGCTGCGGATCACGCCCGGTGTGCACGCCCACACGCACGAGTTCATCGCCACCGGACAGGACGATTCGAAGTTCGGCTTCAACCTCGCCAACGGCGATGCGCTCCATGCGGTCGACCGCGCCCGCCGGTCCGACTCGGTCGATCTCGTCGGTGTGCACTGTCACATCGGATCGAACGTGTTCGAGGCGTCGTCGTTCGCCAAGGCCGCCGAGGTGATGGCCGACTTCGCCGTGCCGCTCGACCTGCCGGAACTGATCCTCGGCGGAGGCCTCGGCGTTGCCTACCTCGAGTCGGAGGAGGCACCGACGATCACCCAGTGGGGGAGCGTGCTCCTCGATGCGTGCGAGTCGCTCGGCGTGCGTTCGCGGGTGAGTGTCGAACCGGGCCGAGCCATCGTTGCGGCGGCAGCGATGACCATCTACACCGTCGGCACCATCAAGGAGATCCCGGGCGTGCGCACGTACGTCGCCGTCGACGGCGGCATGAGCGACAACCCTCGGCCCGTGCTCTACGGCTCGGGGTACGAGTCGTTCCTGCCCCGTGAGCTCGACGGCGCAGCGCGAACTCACCGTCCGTCTCGTCGGCAAGCACTGCGAGTCCGGCGACGTGCTGGCGTTCGCCGCGCAGGTGCCGACCGACATCGCCGTCGGCGATCTGCTCGCGATGCCGGTGACGGGCGCGTACGGCCACTCGATGGGTTCCAACTACAACAAGATCACACGGCCACCGGTGGTGTTCGCCGCCGACGGCGACGCCCGTCTCGTGGTGCGCCGCGAAACCTACGACGACCTGCTCGTCACCGACGTGGGCTGAGGTCTCCCGCCCACGCTCCGGTCCCTACGATGCCGCGATGGCCTCGTTCCTCCATTCCGCCCGCCGACTGCTGGACAAGGCGCTGCGATCCGCCGCGTCGCCGAGCCGGACGCGGCCGGCTCGGCGAGGGCGTACGCGTCGAGTACACGCCGGACCTGGACGGCGATCCCGACCCCGGCGAGGTCGTCTGGACATGGGTGCCGTACGAGGACGACCCGAGACAGGGCAAGGATCGCCCGGTCGTGATCATCGGACGCACCGGTGACGATCTCGCCGGTGTGCCACTGACCTCGAAGGACCACGACCGCGACGACGAGATTCCGGTCGGGGCCGGGCCGTGGGATCGCGAAGGCCGACCGAGCTTCGCGAAGGTCGACCGGTTGCTGACGATCGACCCCGCCGCGGTCCGCCGCGAGGGAGCCATTCTCGAACGCCGCCACTTCGACGACGTCGTCGCCGGTGTCGCCCGGTTCCACGACGTCAGCTGATCGGCCTGACGTACCGGTCAGGGCGTCGAGGACATCACGTCGTCGATTGGATCGGCGATCAGGTCGACCAGTGCCGTTCCCGTCGATCCGTCGGCCTCGACCACGAGGTAGACGCCGTAGCCGTCGTCGAGATCGAGCCACGGCGTCGCTCCGTAGGCCCCGGGGTCGCTGAGGCGGCCGGTGTCCCGATCGATCCACCATCCCATCCCGTACCCCTTTGCGCCTGCTGATCCGCCGTACACCTCGCCGATCCGGTCGGCGTGCAGTTGGTCGATCGCCGCCGACGAGATCACCTGTCGATCGCCGCATCGGCCTCCGCGGAGGTGCATCAGGAGCAGCGTGGCGTAGTCGGGGGCTGTGATGTACGCGCCACCCTCCATGTTCGGGTTGTCGGTCGGCGCGAGTGTGCCGGGATCGGCGCCGAACCCGCTCGGGTAGGTGAACCCGGACCCTCCGAACTGCGTCCACTGGTTGTTGAACCCGAGCGAGTCGACGCCGCAGGGTTCGATGTAGACGTCGTCGATGAGCTGTGCCCACGACCTGCCCGATGCTGCCTCGGCCACCGCACCCGCGACTTGCCATTGCGCTCCGCCGTAGCGGAATTCGGTGTCCGGACGGGCAACATCGGCGTCGTCGAGTTCGGTCGTGAAGATCGTTTCGGCGCACTCGGCCAGCGTTCCCTGAGGCAGGTACTGGCAGAGGTACGGCACGTAGGCGGGGTTGGGGAGCAGGCCGACCAGCCCGGAACTGTTCGACAGCAGTTGCGCAGGAGTGATCGTCGGATTCCCGGCGCCCCACTCGACGACGTCGGCGACCGGAGCGTCGACATCGAGCAGACCCTGGTCGTCGAGGGCCATGAGCACGCCGGCGACGATCATCTTGCTCGACGAGGCGATCAGCGAGATGCGGTCGGCGCTGAACTCGCCCCAGTACTCCTCGTGGACGACGCCGTCCTGTTCGTCGACGACGATCAGTCCGGCTCCGTCGAGCCCCTGTTCGTCGAGGAACTGTTGGACCACCGGAGTGATCGCCGTGAAGTCGTAGGACCGCTGGGCCGGTGGGGTGATTGTCGTGCTGGTCGCCGGCGCCACCGCCACGGTTGCCGTCGACGCGGTGGACGCGACGACGACGTCACCGTCTGGCGTAGTGCCCGGGCTCGACGACGCACCGTCCTGCGCGCTGCTGGTGCACGACGCCGCAGCGAGCGCAAGAGCGGTGAGCGTCGCCGAGATGCGACTGATCCTCATCGAGCCGATCGCCACCGGGTGCGGGTCTGCTCCGAAACGGTCATGGGTCGAACGTATCGGATCCCGTAGCCTCCACGGTCGTGACGAGCAATGTGCAAACGGTCCGGATCGGCGTCCTCGGGTGTGGCAACGTCGGGGCAGCATTCGTGCAACTCGTCGAAGCCCAACGCGCCTTCGTCGAGCGTCGTACCGGGCTGCGGCTCGAGGTGACCCGGGTCGCCGTGCGCAATCTGTCGGCGCCTCGCGACGTCGAACTCGCCGACGGGGTCCTCACCCGCGATTCGCACGGCCTCGTCGAGGATCCTGATGTCGACCTCGTCGTCGAGGCGATCGGTGGCATCGAGCCGGCCCGTGAGCTGATCCTCTCGGCGCTGGCCAATGGCAAGCCGGTCGTCACCGCCAACAAGGAGCTGCTCGCCAACGTCGGTGCCGAGCTCTACGCAGCGGCCGACGCGGCTGGGCGCGACCTCCTCTTCGAAGCTGCGGTCGCCGGGGGCATCCCGATCATGCGGGCGCTGCGCGAGAGCCTCCACGGCGAACCGATTCGCCGTGTGCTCGGCATCATCAACGGAACCACCAACTTCATCCTCACCAAGATGACCGACGCAGTGGCCGCCGGTGGCGAGGCCGACTACGCGACCGCTCTGGCGGAGGCGCAGCGGCTCGGGTTCGCCGAGCGGGACCCGACCGCCGATGTCGAAGGCTTCGACGCCGGGGCCAAGGCGGCGATCATCGCCACCGTTGCGTTCGGCGCGAAGGTCGTTGCGGGTGATGTCTACCACGAGGGCATCAGCCAGATCACCGGTGCGGAGATCGCCATTGCGCATCGTCTCGGCTACGTCGTCAAGCTGCTCGGAATCGTCGAACGCGACGCCGACTCCGGCGAGATCAGCGTGCGCGTGCACCCGACCATGGTGCCGCTGCACCATCCGCTGGCATCGGTGCGCGACAGCTTCAACGCCGTGTTCGTCGAAGGCGACTTCGTCGACTCGCTGATGTTCTACGGCCGTGGTGCCGGCGGGGCCCCGACCGCGAGCGCCGTGTTCGGCGACGTCGTCGACGCAGCGATCAATCTGCGCAACGGCACCCACGGTTCGCTCGGTGTGCTCGAGCACGCCACCGTGCGGGCCATCGACGAGACGTCGGCCGAGTATCTGCTCGGCCTCGACGTCGCCGATCGCCCCGGCGTGTTGCACGCTGTGACCGGTGTGTTCGCGCAGCACGGTGTGAGCATCCGTGCCGCCGAACAGGAGGGCAACGGTCCCGACGCCCGTCTGGTGTTCATCACCCACGACGCCCGAGAGTCCGATGTCCAGGCAACGGTGCGAGCGCTGCGCGAACTCGATGTGGTCCGCAATGTCGGTGGCCTGCTCCGTGTGATCGGCGACTGACGTGCGCTACGTCTCGACCCGAGGGAGCGCCCCCGAACTCGGCTTCGCCGACGTCCTCCTGGCGGGTCTGGCGACCGATGGCGGGTTGTACGTACCCGAGCGATGGCCGACGCTCGCGCCGAGCTCGGCGGTGACCTACGTCGAACGCGCGGTCGAGGTGATGCTCCCCTTCGTCGAGCCCGACCTCGACGAACTCACCCTGACCAGACTCTGCACCGAGGCGTATGCGACGTTCCGCCACCCGGCCGTGGTGCCGCTGGTCCAACTCGATCATCGCCAGTGGGTGCAGGAGTTGTTCCACGGCCCGACGCTCGCGTTCAAGGACATCGCACTCCAGCTCGTCGGCCGGATGTTCGACCACGTGCTCGCCCAACGCGGTCGGCGGGTGACGATCGTCGGGGCCACCAGTGGCGACACCGGGTCGGCCGCGATCGACGGGGTCGCCGGGTGCGAACACGTCGACATCGTGATCCTCTATCCGCTGGGGCGCACGAGCGACGTGCAGCGTCGCCAGATGACAACGGTCGATCAACCGAATGCCCACGCCGTTGCCGTCGAGGGCACGTTCGACGACTGCCAGGACCTGGTCAAGGCAATGTTCAACGACGTCGCGTTCCGCGAACGCAACCAGTTGTCGGCGGTGAACTCGATCAACTGGGCACGCGTGATGGCGCAGACCGTCTACTACGTGACGGCTGCGGAGACGTTCGCCGATCCCGTCACGTTCAGCGTGCCGACCGGCAACTTCGGCAACGTGCTCGCCGGCTGGATCGCGCGTGAGATGGGGGCCCCGATCCGTGATTTCATCGTGGCGTCGAACACGAACGACATCCTGTCGCGCTTCGTCAACGACGGCGACATGACGACGCGTGACGTCGTGCCCACCTTGAGTCCGTCGATGGACATCCAGGTGTCGTCCAACTTCGAGCGGTTGCTGTTCGAGATGAACGGCCGCGACGGTGGGATGACGGCCGAGCAGTTGACCCGCTTTCGCTCGACCGGCTCGCTGGTCGTGGAACCGGACCAGCGTGACAAGTTCATCTCGGGTCATTTCCGGGCGGCGGCCTTCGACGACGATGCGACGACGACCGAGATCGCCCGCATCCACCGCGAGACGGGAATGCTGCTCGATCCGCACACGGCCACCGGCACCGCTGCGGCCGCACTCCTCACGGGGCTCGACGGGCAGGGCCATCCGGTCGTGACGATGGCCACCGCGCACCCGGCCAAGTTCCCCGACGCCGTCGAGCGTGCGACCGGTCGGCGCCCCGCGCTCCCCGAGCATCTCGCCGACCTCTTCGATCTCCCCGAGCGGACCCAGACGGTCGCCAACGACCTCGCCGCCGTCCAAGCCCTCGTCGAACACCTCACCCACCCCTGACCCGCGCCCCCCACCTCCCCACCACTTCCGAAATTCTCCTCGGAGTGCGCGCTCAGCGCGCAACCCGAGGAGAATTTCGGAGATGAGGATGCGTGGTGGACGGGGGTGAGCCTGGTATCGTGACCGTTGCTCGGTTCGCCCGAGCCGCACCCCGAGATCTCGGTCGTGTGCGAATACTGCCAGGGGAACACCGTCTGTCGGCGCGATGTGCGCCACCACACACCCCCTCCTTCTGGTGCTCCAACACTCGTGGCGTCGTTCCGGCGCACGAGAAGAGAGGAAACCTCGTGGCCGCAGCGGCACTCGAACAGTCCATGCTCGAATCCAAGGACAAAGACACCCTTCTGGAGATGGCCAAGGCGCTGGGCGTCAAGGTCAACGCCCGACTCAAGAAGTCGGACATCATCGACAAGATCCTCGACACGACCGGATCGAGCAGTACACCTGCTCCGGCTGCTCCCGTCGAGTCGGCACCACCCGTCGAGGCGCCGAGCCCGGCAACGGAATCGGCACCGAACGGCGCCGATTCACATGGTGCCCCCGACGTCGTGCTCGGACCCGACGGCGAACCGCTCGCCGACTGGGAGATCGAACTCGCAGCGACAGGCGTGTCTGCCGGCTCCGACGCCACGTCGCCGTCCGGTGACGCGGCAGCGCCCGCTGACCGCAACCGCAACGATCACTCCCGCGGCGACCGCAACCGCAACGATCAACCGCGCAACGATCAGCACCGCGGCGATCAACCGCGCAACGATCGCCAGAGCGGCGATCAGCCGCGTCAGCAGGGGGCCGGCCAGCAGCAGGGGAGTGGCCCGCAGCAACGCAACGATCAGCAGGGCGGCGATCAACAGGGCGGCGCGCGCACCGCAACAACGATCAGCGGCAACCGCAACGATCAGGGCGGCAACCGCAACCGGACTGACGGCGACGCGGGCGATGGCAACAAGCGTCGTCGTCGCCGTCGCAAGGGTCGTGGAGGCCATGAAGGCCCCCAGGGCGAAGACGTCGAACTGATCGAGCAGGACCATGGCTTCGAGAGCAGCGAACCCGTCGACGTCGAGGGCTACCTCGACATCCGCGACGAGGGCTACGGCTTCCTGCGCGTCGACGGCTACCTGCCGAGCAAGGCCGACGCCTACATCCCGCTGAAGCTCGCACGCCAGTACGGCTTGCGCAAGGGTGATCACATCACCGGCAAGGTACGCCCGGCCGGTCGCAACGAGAAGAACCCGGGTCTGCTCGAGGTCTACACCGTGAACGGTGGCGACCCCGAGAACGCCAAGAAGCGCCCGCACTTCGAGAGCCTCACCGCGCTGTTCCCCGATCAGCGCCTCACGCTGGAGGATCCGAGCGATCCGTCGAACATGACGGCGCGGATCATCGACCTCGTGTCGCCGATCGGAAAGGGCCAGCGCGGCATCATCGTGTCGCCCCCGAAGGCCGGCAAGACCACGATCATGAAGACGATCGCGAAGTCGATCGAACTCAACAATCCCGACGTACACCTGATGGTGCTGCTCATCGACGAGCGGCCCGAAGAGGTCACCGACATGCGTCGCAGCGTCAAGGGTGAGGTCATCTCCTCGACGTTCGACCGTCCGAGCGACGAGCACACCCATGTCGCCGAGATGACGATCGCCAAGGCGCGTCGCATGGTCGAGGACGGCAAGGACGTCGTCATCATGCTCGACGGCATCACTCGTCTCAGCCGGGCCTACAACCTTGCTGCTCCTGCGAGCGGCAAGATCCTGTCCGGCGGTATCGACGCCGGCGCGCTCTACCCGCCGAAGAAGTTCTTCGGTTCGGCCCGCAACGTCGAGGAAGGCGGATCGCTCACCATTCTCGCGACGGCACTCGTCGACACCAACAGCCGGATGGACGAGGCGATCTTCGAGGAGTTCAAGGGCACCGGCAACATGGAGTTGCGCCTCGACCGCAAGGTCGCCGAACGGCGCATCTACCCGGCCATCGATGTCGACGCGTCGTCGACCCGCCACGAGGAGCTCCTCTTCGACCGCAAGCAGCTCCAGCAGGTCTGGAAGCTGCGCCGCGTGTTGTCGGGCCTCGCTCAGGACGGCAGCGCCGCGGCCGGCCTCGAACTGCTCATCGACCGTCTCAAGACGTTTCGCACCAACGACGAGTTCCTCGCCGAGATCGCCAAGCAACCCTGATCCGACAGTGAGACGCGGTGCCTGCTGGCACCGCGTCTCATTCGGGCGAGCAGTCGGTAGCGTGGAGGGCCGATCTGGATGACGATCGGGGGCACAGGGCCCACCCGATCAGCCATCCCCGGAAGGATCCGACATGAAGACCGACATCCACCCCGCCTACACCGACACCACGATTCGCTGTTCGTGCGGAAACACCTTCACGACCAAGTCGACCGTCGGTCGTGACCTCACCGTCGAGTTGTGCAACGAGTGCCACCCGTTCTTCACGGGCAAGCAGAAGCTCGTCGACGCCGGTGGACGTGTCGAGCGCTTCAACAAGCGCTACGGGCAGCGCAAGAACGCGCCGGCCACCCCCGACGAGGACTGATCGCGTACGCGCCGCGGGCGCGTCACGAGAAGCAATCGAAATTGGCGCTCAAGCCGGTGCTGTGGCAGACCGATACCTCGACCGAGGTCCCTCATGCCAGAGCCAGCGCTGAACGAGTCGAACGTTCGCCATCTACTGCGTCGAACCGAGTTCGTCGACCGTGACGAGCGAGTGACGGACCTGCTCGGCCTCGGGTCGATCGCCGAGGCCGTGCAGGACGTGCTGAACGTCTCCGCACTCCCCCCGACGGTCAGTTTCACCTCGTCACAGGACTGGGAGCGGGGCGTCGAACTCACGCATTTCTGGCTCGACCAGATGGCGCTCGACTCTGCCCGATCGTTCCAGGAGCGCATCGCGTTCTTCTGGCACAGCCATTTCTGCAGTGACCTCGGCAAGGTCGGATCTGCGGTGCTGATGCGCGAGCAGATCGACCTGTGGCGTCGAGAAGGACTCGGCAACATCCGGTCGCTCGCTTCGACGATGTCGACGCAGGTGGCGATGATCCGCTACCTCGACAACAACCAGAACAAGGCGTCGTCGCCGAACCAGAACTTTGCTCGCGAGCTCATGGAGCTGTTCCTGCTCGGCGTCGGCAACTACACCGAAGCCGACGTCGAAGCGTCCACTGCCGCGTGGACCGGACACTCCGACCAGTGGGACGACGACGTCGATCCCTATCGCTGGCGACCCGAATGGCACGACAGTCGCCCGAAGACGTACCTCGGGCGCACCATCAACAGTGATTCAACGCCCGCCGCGTGGCCGGCGCACGGACCCGAGACGATCGACGTCGTGCTCGGCAACGGGGTCGTCCCCGCTGGTGCGGACAACGTCGCCAACCGTGGTCGCCCGACACGTGACGTCGCCGCGGAGTTCCTGTCACGCAAGCTCTGGAACGGATTCGCCACCGATGGCCTTCCGCCCGCCGACGTGCTCGGCGCGATGCGAACCGCGCTCGTGACGAGCGACTTCGACGTCCGGCCGTGGGTGACGGCGATGCTCACGCATCCGGCGTTCTACACCGATCAGGTCAAGGCGGGTCTGGTCCGCACGCCGGTCGACTACACCGTCGCACTGCTCTGCGCCACCGCCAAGCGTTCGGCGTTCGTCAACGCGATCTGGTTGATGGACTCGATGGGCCAACGCCCGTTGTATCCACCGAACGTGTCGGGATGGCGGCCGAATGGCTACTGGGTCAACGCCAGCGCCATGGAAGGTCGGGCCCGTACCGCCCAGAGTTTCGTCTGGGCTGCAACGCGAACCTATTGGCAAGCGGGAGGTGGTGGCGTCATCTCGCTTCACCATGGAAGTCTCACCAATGCCCAGGTGACCGCGAACGTCGGGGGCGTGCCGACGCTGTCGAACACCGAGTACGTGGATCTGCTCGAGGCGTACATGGGCATCCGGCTGAGCGACACCTCCCGGGCCGAGATCCTGCGCTACGCCAACGGGGTCACGGTCTGGGAACGCAACAACGCGCTGATACTGATGATGCTCACCCCGGAAATGCACGTGGCCTGACATGCTCGACCCGGACATTTCGACCGCAGATGCCCTTCGACACCTGCGGGTCGCCGAGACCGATCCGTTCGCGCTCGACCGCCGCCGTTTCCTGCAACTGATCGGCATGGGCGTGGGGGCCGGCGTCATCGCGAGCAACGGTGGGTCGTTGTTGAACCTCGACCTGCCCGGATTCGATCCGTCGGTGTGGGCCGCCGGCCCGATCGGAGCGAACGACGGCATCCTCATCGTGCTCGGCATGTTCGGCGGCAACGACGGACTCAACACGGTCGTGCCGTTCAACGACGGCAACTACCGCACCCAGCACGGCTCGTTGGCGATTCCCGGATCGTCGACGTTGCTGCTCGACGCCAACACTGGCCTCAACCCGGCGCTCACCGAGCTCAAGCGGTTCTGGGATGCCGGGCAGTTGGCGATCGTCGAGGGCGTCGGGTACCCGGATCCCGACCTCAGCCACTTCAGCTCGATGGCCAAGTGGATGGCGGGACGGCCCACCGGGATTCCGTCGTCGGGCTGGATCGGACGATGGCTCGACGGTCGGCTGGGAGGTGGCAAGGATCTGTTCGCCGCTGCCGAGATCGGCCAGTCCGTTCCGTTACATCTGATCGGGCAGCAACAGCAGGGCACCGCAGTTCCCGCAGGACGCCCCGGCTTCGGTGCATCTCCCGACGCCGGGAGCCAGAGGATCTACACGGCGGTGCGACGGCTCGGTGTCGGTGATCCGTCGACCTGGCGTGGTCGCGTCGGACAAGCGATGATCGACCAACTCGACGTCGCCGGCACGCTTGCACCCCTGATCCCGGCCGAGGACCAGATGTCGGCCACCGAACTGGTCGCCGACATGGAGGTCATGGCCCGGCTGATCAATGCCAACCTCGGCTTCCGAGTGCTGAGTGCCGGGTGGGGAGACTTCGACAGCCACGCGGGGCAGCCCAATCAGCACGCGACGCGCATGCAGGAGTTGAACGCCGCGATCGGCCGGTTCTTCGCAGGTGCTCGATCCGGCGTGGGGGACGCGGGTGACGATCATGACCTTCTCGGAGTTCGGTCGCACCAGCTGGAGCAACGACGGCTCCGGCACCGACCACGGCACGTCGGCCCCCCACTTCGTGCTGGGCGCCAATGTGCGTGGCGGATTTCGTGGCCAACGCCCGTCGCTCGCGGGTCTGCGCCGGTGGGATCGGATGCCGTTCCACGTCGACTTCCGTGACTACTACGGCAGCATCATCGACGGGTGGCTCGGCGGTGGTGGTGCTGATGTGCTGGGCCGGCCGGTGCAGGATCTCGCGCTCTTTGCCCGCGGGCCGGGCGTGCCGGGGGCGACGATGCCGCCGGCAGGACCGGTCGCGGTTCCTCCCGACCCGGGCGGCACCAGCGGTGTTGCAGGCGACGGCCGGTCAGTTCGTCGCGGTGTCACCCGTTCGGGTCTGCGACACGCGCAACGGCGTCGACGGTCGGCGAACCCCGATCGCCCCCGGCGAGACCATGACCGTGCAGATCGCCGGCGCCGGCGGTGTCCCCACCGACGGTGTGGTGGCCGTCGCGGTGAACGTCACCTCGGTCAATGCGACCGAGCCGACGTTCCTCACGGTCTTCCCGAGCGGTACGCCGCTTCCAGCGTCGTCGACGCTCAACCCTGTTCCGTCACGCGCTGTGCCCAACATGACGATCGTCGGAGTTGGCGCGGACGGTCGGATCGCCATCTTCAATCCGTTCGGATCCGTCGACTGCATCGTCGACGTGATGGGGTACTTCCGTCCGACGCCGTCGACACGGTTGGTGCCGCTCGTCCCCGAACGTCTGTTGGACACCCGGGTCGGCAACGGCGCGCCGGCGGGACGTCGTGCACGGACCGGGAACGCTCGACCTGCAGGTGACCGGACGAGGTGGCGTGCCGACAGTCGACGCGGATGCGGTCGTGTTGAACGTCACCGCCGTGCAGCCGTCGACGGGCGGGTATGTGTCGGTGTGGCCGACCGGCGAGGCGCAGCCGGTGATCTCCAACCTCAACTTCTCCACCGGCAGAACGGTGCCGAATCTGGTGGTCTGCAAACTGGGCGCCGGCGGGCAAGTCAGCTTCTTCGTCGACTCCGGTGAGGTCGACCTGCTCGCCGACGTCGTGGGGTACTTCGCGCCGCAGGGTGCGAGTTTCGTGCCGATCGCTCCGACGCGACTGCTCGACACGCGCAATGCGATCGGCGCCCCCAGGGCGATGGTGGGTCCAGGGTCCGACATCGCACTCGGTGTCGCCGGGATGGGTGGTGTCTCGCCATCGGCGCGAGCCGTCGTGCTGAACGTGACGGCGACCGGCGCGACGTCCGACACCTTCGTGACGGTGTACCCCGACGGTGTCGGCCGACCGGACGCGTCGAGTCTCAATGTCTCGCCGGGCGGTGCCATTGCCAACCTCGTCGTGGCGAAGCTCGGCGACACTGGCCAGGTGCGCCTGTTCAACAGCTTCGGGTCGCTCGATCTGATCGCCGACGTGACGGGCTACTTCGTCTGACTTCGGACGCCTCGGTAGCGTCTGGGACGTGACCGACACGTCCGAGCGCCACAGCCGACTCCTCGGGATCAAGCTGCGAGCACTCGTGGCCGAGCATCTCGGTCGGGAACTGGACGCGGACACCTCGTCGTTTCCCCACGGCGCCGCGCTCGTCGTCGATGATGCGGCATGGTTGCTGATCGAGGGCGATGCCTCGCGGGCGCTCGGCGGGGCGCTCGCCTGGGCACTGCGCCACGACGCCGACGTCGCTCGACGTGGTGGCCGAGACCGACACCGGTCTGCTCGCACGACGGGCCGCGCGGCTCGAACTCCCCGTGTCGGTGTGGTTCGCCGAGGGTCGAACGTTGTTGCCGGCAGTTCCAGAGCCGCTCGCGGAGCCGGTCGCACCGACGCCCGATCACCTCGCGCTGGGCGAGATGATCGTCGCCGCCGGAGCGACGGTGAACGTGGAACACGGCGTGGTCTTCGGCGAGGTGTGCGGGTTGGAGGTCTGCCGTGTCGTCGACGAACCGACCGTCGGCCACATCGCGGAGTTGGGCGACATCGACCCATCGCTGTTCGCAACGACGGACGGCGTGCTCCTCGAAGTCGGCGTCGGCGCGAACGACCGTGAGGCGTTCCGGTTGATCCACGGTGACATCCCCACGATCGAGGCGCTCGCGTCGGTGGTCGAGGCCGTTGCCGCCCATCGCTCACCGGATGCACCGCAGCATCCGCTCAACCGCCTCGGCCAGGAGCGATCTCTCCGTTGGCGGCTCGAACAGGAGCCGGACCTCGTCGGCATGGCGAGCGTCGCGCCGGCGCAGCCGCCGTTGCCTCGCCCGAACCTCAAGGACCCGATTCCGTGTGTGGCGAGCGCTGTCGATGCGAACGGACGCGTGCACACGATCGTGTGCTCGGTCGGCGTCGACGTCGACCTGGTCGGTTTCGTCGCCGATGTGCAGTCGATGTCGAACGAACCGGTGATCGTCGCCCTCAAGGAGCGCGACCGGTTGCCGATCACGCTCGACCTGCTCGGCCAGCTCGCGACGCCGGTCGAGATCCGTACCGTCTGACGGCTCGCCCGGGCCCGACGGATTCGACCAGTAGCCTCGACTCGCCATGTTCGACCGCCTCGCCCACGTCGTCGACGAATACGAGACCCTCGAACAACAACTCTCCGACCCGGAGGTGTTGGCCGATCCTGACCAGCTGCGCCGCTTGTCGATGCGGTACACCGAACTCGGCCCGGTCGTCGAGGCATACCGACGCCACGAGGCGCGCCAGGCCGACGCCGACACCGCCCGCGAGATGCTCAGCGGCGCCACGGGCGACGAGCGCGACATGCTCGTCGACGAGATCGACACCGCCACGGCCGAGGTGGCGGCGATCGAGGACCAACTCCGAGAGCTGATGCTGCCGACCGATCCGCATGACGGCAAGAACGTGATCATGGAGATCCGCGGCGCCGAGGGCGGGGAGGAGGCCAACCTCTTCGCCCGGGACCTCTACGAGATGTATCACGCCTACGCAACGGCCAATCGGTGGAAGATGACGACGCTGTCGTCGTCGCCGAGCGACATGGGAGGCTTCAGCGACATCACCGTCGAGGTCAGCGGCGCGACCGCGTGGCGCAACCTCAAGTACGAGGGTGGCCCGCACCGGGTGCAGCGTGTGCCGGCCACCGAGAGCCAGGGACGCATCCACACGTCGTCCGCGACGGTGACGGTACTTCCCGAGGTCGACGAGATCGATGTCCAGATCGACGATCGTGACCTCGACATCGACGTCTTCCGTGCCAGCGGGCCCGGCGGTCAGAGCGTCAACACGACCGACTCGGCCGTTCGCATCACTCACCGTCCGACGGGCGTGGTGGTGTCGATGCAGGACGAACGATCGCAACTCCAGAACAAGGCGCGGGCGATGCTCGTGTTGCGTGCTCGCCTGTTCGAACTCGCCGAGCGCGAACGCAGTGACGAACTGTCGGCCGAGCGCCGCTCGCAGGTCGGCGGTGGCGGCCGCAGCGAGAAGATCCGCACGTACAACTACAAGGAGAACCGCGTCACCGACCATCGCATCGGCTTCACGGTGTATCGCCTCGCGGCGATCCTGGCCGGTGATCTGCAAGTGGTCGTCGACGCGCTGGCCGCCGAGGAGCGGGCCCGACTCCTCGCCGACGGTGAGTGACGTGGCGACCGACCCGGTGCCCGATGACGATGACACGATCACGTGGCGCGAGCTGTGGGTCGAGACGACCCGGCTGGTCGCCGATCGGGCCCGGGCGCGGTGGCTGTGCGAGGTTGCCTCGGGGTCGGTCGACGGTGACGAGTTCCTCGCCCGACTCGACGAATCAGCGACGGTGCGCATGGTGAGTCACCTCGACGCCATGACCGCCCGGTTGCGCACGGGCGAACCGTTGCAGTACGTGCTCGGCGAATGGAGCTTCCGGCGGATCACCCTCGCCGTCGATCGGCGGGTGCTGATTCCCCGACCGGAGACCGAACTCGTGGCCGAAGTTGCGTTGGCGAAGGCCGCGGAGGTTGGTCCGACGCGCGTCGTTGCCGACCTCGGAACGGGTTCGGGCGCCATCGGACTGTCGCTCGCCCACGAACTCCCACTCGACGGCACCACGGTCTGGATCACCGACGCCGACGGCGACGCGCTCGATGTGGCGCGGGCGAACATCGCCGGCCTCGGTCGTGCAGGGGTCAACGTGCGAGTGGCGCACGGTTCGTGGTTCGACGCGCTGCCCGACGACCTGCGCTTCGACGTGATCGTCTCGAATCCCCCGTACGTCGCCGTGGACTCGCCCGATCTCGAAGCGATCGTCGGCGACTGGGAACCGCACATCGCCTTGTTCGCCGGCCCCGACGGGCTCGACGACATCCGCCGAATCATCGCCGACGCACCGGCGCGGCTTCGCTCCGGAGGTTGGCTGGTACTCGAGATCGGCGCCGACCAGGGCGAGGCCGTCGCGGGGCTGCTCCTTGCAGCAGGCTTCCACGAGGCGGCGGTCCACCCTGACCTCGCCGGACTCGATCGCATCGCGCTCGGCCGGCGGCCCTGACGATCAGCGTCGTCTGATGCTCCCGCGTGGATCAGCCGAAGCGAACGGCGACCTCGGCGAGGATGCTGCCCTCGTCGGGGCTGACGTCGTTGTCGACGTCAGCGATGTCGCGGGCGGCGGAGAACAGTGCCGCCCGCAGGATGCGGCTGCTGATCCGCGCATCGATCGAGTCGAGGAACTCCTCGACACGGTCGCGCTCGATCGCGTGGCGTGCCTCCTCGATCGCGGGACGTATGTACTCCTCGAACGTTGCACCCTCTTCGCGCCACTCGGTGCTGATCTCGCGGACCACGTCGACCTCGTCGTCGCTGATGGTCTGGTCGGCCAACATCACGAGTGCGAGCAGCTCGAGCGCGGCGCGATGTTCGAGATCGGCGGTGGCGTGCACAGCCACGCCCTGGTAGAGGTCGATGAGTCGGCGTTTCATGATGGGTCCTGGTCGTCCAGATTAGGTGACGAGGCCGGTGTGGTGCCCAAGGAGCGACGCAGGAACTCGAGCTGGTGGAGCAGCAGGTTCTCCGCCACGGTCTCCTGCGGCGTCATGTGGGTGACCCCGACGAGGGGGAGGACTTCGTGCGGGCGGCCGGCGGCGAGGAGGGCCGACGACAGCTGCAGCGTGTGTGCGGCGACCACGTTGTCGTCGGCGAGGCCGTGGATCAACAGCAGCGGGCGGGTGAGATCGGGTGCCAACGGCAACAGTGAACTCGCGTCGTACGCATCCGCACGATCGGCCGGGTCGCCCAGATACCGCTCGGTGTAGTGCGTGTCGTAGAGCCGCCATTCGGTGACCGGCGCACCGGCGATCGCGGCGTGGAACACGTCGGGCCGACGCAGCACCGCGAGCGCAGCGAGGTAGCCACCGAAACTCCAGCCACGGATCGCGACGCGGCTGAGGTCGAGGCTCCCGAATTCCTCCGCGACCGCGTGGAGTGCCGCGACCTGGTCGTCGAGGGGGGCGGTCGCCAGATCGCCGTGCACCGTGCGTTCCCACTCGCTGCCGCGCCCGGGCGTGCCCCGTCCGTCGGTGACGATGACGGCGAACCCCTGGTCGGCGAACCACTGTGAGGTGAGGTAGGCGTTGTGCGACTGGGTGACGCGTAGGGCATGCGGACCGCCGTAGGGGTCGAGGAGCACCGGGAGTGGTGAGCCGTCGTGGTCATGGGGGAACAGCACAGCGGTGGCCAGACGGTCGTCACCGACATGGCGAATCTCCAGGTTCGGTGACACCAGAGGCCATTCGGCCAACGACTCGATCGTGATCGACCCCCGGTCGGATCTGCGGACCTCGGTGACGGAGCCGGGCGCATCGAGCGTGGCGGTACGAACCACGGTCGTCGGGCCACCGACCACGGCGGTGTGCACGCCAGGCGTGTCGGCGACCGGTTGGAGGCCCGTGCCGTCCCACCGCCAGACGTGCATCTGGGTCGCGTCGTCGATCGGGTTGGCCTGGACGAGCACGCCGTCGTCGGTGGCCGCCAGCACGCTGCGCACCTGGAGTTCGATCGGCGTGACCGGCTCGCCGTCGATCGTGAGTCGCCGTGTGCCGTCGCGATCGGCCGCGTGGACGAGGCGTCCGTCCGCGAGCAGCGTCGGCGTGCCGGGCACCAACTCGACCCACGCGTCGTCGTAGTCGTGGGCCAGCACGGTGGTCGTGCCGCGGGTGGATCCGTCGCCCTCGTCGACGCGCAGCACCATCGTGCCCTGCTGGTCGCGTGACTGCACGAGCATCACGAGCCCGGCCGCCGTCCAGGTCACCGACGCGACATAGGGGAAGAACTCGCGGTCCCAGTCGACGGCGGTGCGCGAGCCGTCGAGGCCGACGAGGTGGAGCGGTGACGTCGGCGTTCGGTGTGCCGGCGGCGGGGTAGCGAACGGTCGTGGCCGCCCGATCGGGGTGAGCGGGATCGGCGATCACCCACTCGCCGACACGAGCGGTGTCGACGCGGCAGACGGCGAGGGTGTCACCGTCGGGGCTCCACCAGTAGCCGCGAAATCGTCCCATCTCCTCGGCGGCGATGAAGTCGGCGCTGCCCCAGGTGACGGTATCGGGCTCGCCGTCGCCGATCGAGGACCCGTGACGACCCGTCGAGTTCGCCGATGCGGAGCGTCGCTCCGCTCACGTAGGCGACTCGACGCGCGAGCGGGTCGGGACGCGGGTCGAACACCGGCCCGGTCACCTCGAGCGCTCGGGTCTGCGCCGACAACAGCCCTCCCGTGAAGAGACGTCCACCGAGTGCGAAGGCAACGACGGTGCACGATGCATCCGTCGCGTAGGACGTGATGCCGCCGGCGCCCTCGCGGGCTCGTTCGCGGCGGGCGCGCTCCTCGGCGGGTTGGTCGTCATCGTCGCTGTCGGTCGCCAACAGCACGCGCGGGTCGGCAACGAGCCGTTCGTCGCCGGTCTCGGTGTCGAGTACCCACAGCGAGTTCACCGGGTCGCTCCCGTTCGAGCTGCGCAGGAAGACGACCCGCCGGCCGTCGGGTGACACCGTGACGTTGCGCGGCTCGCCCAGCGTGAGTCGCTGGGTCCGGGCGTACTGGCGGGGGAAGGTGTCGGTCACCCCACCACTGTAGGAAAGGGTGTCGTGCGCGCGCCTATGGCTCGACGAGGATCTTGGCGTGGGCCTCGGGATTGCCCAGGTCGGTGAACGCCTGCGGGATGCCGTCGATCGCCACGGTGCCGGTGAGCAGCGGAGCGAGGTCGACACGATCGGTGGCGATCGCATCGAGCGACGCCGCGAACTCGTGGGGCTCGTACCCGAGCACGAACTGCAGCGACAGCTCCTTGCCGACTCCGAGCATGGGATGGATGCGGTCCTCCTGCATGCACGCCCCGACGATCAGGATCCGGCTGCCCTTCGGAGCCATGCGCATCACCTGCTCGATCATCCCCGGTACGCCAACGGCTTCGAACACCACGAGCGGCTTGGTTCCGTCGATGCGACGCCAGGCACGGATCGCCGTTTCCTCGTTGGGGTCGACGACCTCGTCGCAGCCCAGGTGCTCGGCGAGCGCTCGACGAGCGGGTGAGAAGTCGGCGCCGACGATCGGGCCGATGCCGAGCAGCTTCATCGCCGCGATGCAGGCCAACCCGACGGGTCCGAGTCCGATCACGATGGCAGCATCGCCCGGAGCGATACCCGACTTGGCGACGGCATGGACACCGACGGCCAGCGGTTCGGTGAGCGCCGCCATCCGATGAGGGAGCCCCTCGGGGATCTTCATCGCCAACAGCTCGTTGAGCACCATGTGCTCGGCGTAGCCGCCCGGGTAGATGTTCGAGAAGCCGAGCGGGTGCACCCCCGCCGAATCGAACGCCGCAGGCATCGACACCACGACGTCGCCGACCTGGAGGTTCTCGACACCGGGGCCGAGTTCGACGACCTCGCAGCAGAATTCATGGCCCATGACCGTGTCGTGGGCGGGGTCGAACATCACCGCTGCGGCCGGGTCGCGAGGCTCGTCCTCCGCGAGTTCGTCCGACAGCCGACGCGATTCCTCGCCGTGCGCGAGCAGGTGGAGGTCGCTGCCGCAGATACCGCACGACAGCACCCTCGTCAGGACCTGGCCGGGACCCGCTGTCGGGGTCTCGATGTCGTCGACGCGGAGTTCCCAGTTGGTCATCACGGCAGCACGCATGCTGCGAGGGTACGAGGGGGGTCGGTCAGCGGGAGAAGTGGGCGACGGAGGCGATCAGGAGGTCGAACGCGGACTCGGCGTCGACCGCGGTCAGCACCTCGCAGTTCGCGGGCTCGCGCTCGATGATGTGGCGGTGGTCGATGACGGTCATCCCGCGTGTGAACTCGCCCTGGGTCTCGATCGCGACGTGGCGTTCGACGCGCTCGAACAGTCGAGGATGTGTGATCGCAAGCACGGCGAGCGGATCGTGCACGGCGGCACCCTCGAGGGAACCCTGATCGTGGCGGGCGAGATAGTTGCCGCTGAAGAAGGCGAGCAGGTCGGCGAAGACCGCCGCGAGCGTGCCGGGGAGTGCAGCGATTCGAGCGATGCGCTCCGGGGTGGCCTGGAACTGATGGGTCACGTCGAGGCCCGCCATCACGAGCGGGCCTCCGTAGCCGAACACGATGGCCGCCGCTTCGGGGTCGGCCCAGATGTTGAATTCGCCGGTCGGCGTCCGATTGCCGAACGTGCCACCTCCCATCAAGGAGATGCCGGCGATTCGCGTCGCGATGTCGGGAGCGGCGCGCAGTGCCAACGCGATGTTGGTGAGTGGGCCGACCGGCACGAGCCAGACGTCGTCGACCGCTCGACACGTGTCGACGATGAACGTGACGGCATCGGTGCCATCGAGCGGGGTCGTCGGGGCCGGGAGGTCGGCGCCGTCGAGGCCGCTCTCGCCGTGCACGAACGCACCGAAGCGCGGCTCGGCGACGAGTGGTCGGGGGCTTCCCGAGTGCACCGGCACGTCGAGGTTCAACAGGTCACGCATCACGCGGGCGTTGTAGGTGGTGCGTTCGAGCGACGCGTTGCCCGCCACGGTGGTGATGCCGACCAGGTCGGCGAAGCGGGCCGCGGCGACGATCGCCATCGCATCGTCATGGCCCGGATCGCAGTCGAGGAGGATCCGGGGCCGTGAAGCGGAGGGTTCGTCGGACATGGCGCCGAGCATGCCACCTCGGCGGCCACACTGTTCTCATGGTGCTCGCCCGCAACACGGCCGCTCTCGCACCTGGTGCGTTGTTGATCGGGGTCCTCCTGCTGGCGGCGGGCTGCAGCGGATCGGACGGCGCGTCGTCGCAGCTGGACAGCCAGGCAGCAGTCCCGGCGTCGACCGCGGAGTCGACGGTGGAGTCGACGGTGAGCCCGGGCCGGTGTCCGTGCGTGTCGCAGCCGTCGTCCTCATTCGCCACCGTGCCCGAGGAGCCGGTGCCGGGACTCGACAGCGACGACCCGTTCTGTCGGGCATGGAGCGAGTTCGCCGGGTCGTTCCAGGCTCTGGCGTTGGCGTCGAGCGTCGGCGCGGATCCCGACAATGCGGTCCGTCTCGAAGTGGCCGCCTCCGGCGCCGTCGTGGCGGCGGTTGCCGACCTGGACGCGTCGATGCCGGCCGCCGTCGCTGACGAGCGCGACGCGTTCATCGACGGGTTGCTCGGCCCGTTCACGAACCGCGCTCGCACGGCGAGCGCGGCGTTGATCACGGCGGGGCTGACGGTGGAACAGGTCGACGAACTCGGCGGTCTCTGGCTCGCGACGGTCGCCGGGGCGGAGGCGCAGGATCCCGATCTCGTGCTCGTGGTGCCGTCGGCCGACCAGCCGGCGTTCGACGACGCCGTGGCATCGTTCGCGGCCGAGGTCGTGCCGATCAGTGAGGATCCGAGCCTGGTCACCGACGTCGCCGTTCCGGGGACGTTCGCCCACATCGCGAGCACCTGCCCCGACCAGGGCATCCTCGCCGGCAACGACATCGTCGACGACTGACGGCCCCGGCACTCGGCGCTGGCGATGGTGCCGGCCGCGTTGATCGGGGCGGTCAGGTGAGATGGAGGGTGCCGTCGGCCGACAGCGTGACGCTCGGCGCCGACCCATTCGCCCTCGCACATCGCCGCGGCGAGGTCGAGGTCCGACGACATGCCCCAGGCGCGTCGACCGTCGGCGAGCAGGCACGACGCAATCGCCTGCTCGGGGGCGGCCTCGCGTGAGAACATCACGGTGTAGGCCTCGATCGTCGCCGCGCCGGCAGCGTCGACCGGCAGTGCGAGATCGCGGCGCGGCAGCGCGTCGATGCGCGCCTGTGGTTTGTCGTGTCGGAAGTTCGGTGTCGGCGTCGTCGAGTAGACGCCGAACGAATGCTTGGTCGCATACCCACCGTTGGCCCAGACCAGCCCGAATTCCCCGGGGCGTTCGCGCAGTTCGGTGACGACGGTGGCGATGGCGTGCATCACGTAGTTGTTCCACGGTCCTCCGGCGAAGGTCATGCCGCCGGTGCGGGACCATTGACGTCGCAGGTCGATGCCGAGCGACTGCGCGCCGAGCTGCACCGCTGCCGGGAAGCACGAGTAGAGATCGATGATCGAGACGTCGTCGATGTCGATGCCGGCGAGCTCGAGCGCGAGTCGGCCGCCGATCTCGATCGCCGGTGTCGGTTGCGAAGGTGTCGCGGTGGGAGATGAAGTTGTGTTCGTGGCAGTCCGTGCCGGCATGCGGAAAGACCCAACGATCCTCCGGCACACCGAGCCGCCGGGCCGCCTCGACCGAGCACATGATCACTGCGGCGGCCATGTCGACCTGGTTGTTCGAGTTCAGCAACTTCGGGTACGGGAGCCCGATCATCCGGTTGTCGGTGGTGACGGTCGTGATCTCCTCGGGCGACTTGGCCTCCTGGATCCAGGCGTACGGGTTGCGTGCAGCGACCTGGCTGAGTTCGGAGTAGAGGCGACCGAGGTGGTCGCGGTGTTCGTCGACCGTGCGGCCCGATGCCGCCCGGATCGCGGTCTCGAACATCGGGTAGACCTGCACCGGCATGAAGATGCCACGCTCGGTCTCGGCCTCGAGGTTCATCTTCAGGTCGTCGCCGACGATCCGAGGTTCGTCACCCGGTTCGGCCTTCGGCCAGTCGAATTCGATGCCGGCACTGCGTGCTCGCTGTCGGCTCCTCGTCGCTTCGCCGCCCGCGAGCACGGCGATGTCGATCTCGCCCGCCTGGATCTCGATCGCCGTCGTGTTGACCAGCGATTGGGGGCTGTTGCCGCCCATGGGGGTGTAGTCGAGGTGGCGAGGTGTGAGCCCGAGGCGCTCGGCAAGGAATCGCGGGGTGTTGCCGTAGCGCCACGAGAGCTGCCCGACGACGCGCACCGCGTCGGCCATCGGCGGCCCGTCGAGGCCGGCGTCGGTCGATGCGGCGAGTACCGCCTGCTCCATCAGCGCCACCGGTTCCATGCGCGTCGTCGAGCGACGTCGCCCGGTTGAGGAACTGGCCGACGCCGATGATCACCGGTGTGCGAGGGTCGGGCTGGCGGGGAACAGGTCGGTGGCTCACCGCCCGCACCATAGACAGCGAGGAGCTGCAGGTTTGCGTTGCAGTTCGGTTGACCCGTCCCAACCAAAGTGCAACACAAACCGGGTGGGGGTGGTGCTGGGGTGGTGCTGGGGTGGTGCTGGGGTGGTGCTGGGGTGGTGCTGGGGTGGTGCTGGGGGTTTGTGTTGCGGTTTGGTTGTGCCGTCCCAACCGGAGTGCAACGCAAACCGGATGGGGGAGGGAGTGCGAGCACCTACACTCGGCCGATATGGACGAAGTTGGCGATGGCAGTTCGGCGCGGCGCATTGCGATCGGCTCCGACCACGCCGGATACGACCTGAAGCAGCATCTCGTCACGATGTTGCTCGGTCAGGGCTACGACGTCGACGACCACGGCACGCACTCCAACGAATCGGTCGACTACCCCGAGATCTGTGCGGGCGTGGGCCGCACCGTGCGTGACGGCGGTGCGGATCTCGGCATCGTGCTCGGCGGCAGCGGCCAGGGCGAACAACTCGCGGCGAACAAGGTGCGCGGTGTTCGAGCCGCATTGTGCAACTGCCTCTACACCGCCCGCATGGCGCGGTCGCACAACGACGCGAACGTGCTGTCGATCGGAGCGCGCGTCGTCGGCGAGGGCTTGGCCGAGGAGATCGTCCACACGTTCCTCACCACTGACTTCGAGGGTGGACGTCATGCCCGTCGAGTCGCCCAGATCACCGATCTCGAAGCGCAATTCTGAATCCGCCCAACCGCCAACCCCGAGAGGTGCCCCCATGCCGTTCCCGTCCGACACCGATCCCGACCTCGAGGTCATCGGCCTCATCGAGCGTGAAGTCGAACGCCAGACCACCGGAATCCAGCTGATCGCGAGCGAGAACTTCACCTCACCGGCCGTGATGGCGGCGGTGGGTTCGGTGCTCACCAACAAGTACTCCGAGGGCTACCCGGGAAAGCGCTACTACGGCGGCAACGCCATCGTCGACAGCATCGAACAACTCGCCATCGACCGCGTGAAGGAACTCTTCGGCGCCGACCACGCGAACGTGCAGCCGCACTCGGGCGCCAACGCCAACATGTGCGTGTACCAGGCGCTGCTGAACCCCGGCGACACGGTGCTCGGCCTGAGTCTCGACCACGGCGGTCACCTGACGCACGGCTCACCGGTCAATGCCAGCGGCCTGCTCTACAACTTCGTCTCGTACGGCACCGGCGCCGAAGATCGCATCGACATGGACGAGGTGCGAACGCTCGCCCTCGAGCACCGCCCGAAGATGATCGTCGCCGGCACGACCGCCTACCCGCGACGTCTCGATCCCGAACCGTTCAAGAAGATCGCCGACGAAGTCGGTGCACTCCTGCTGTTCGACATCGCCCACCTCGCCGGTCTCGTTGCCGGCGGCGCGCACCCGAACCCCGTGCCCTACGCCGACGTCGTCACGTTCACCACCCACAAGACCCTGCGCGGTCCCCGCGGCGGCTGCATCCTCTGCAAGGAAGAGCACGCCAAGGCGATCGACAAGGCGGTGTTCCCGGGCTGGCAGGGCGGCCCGTTGGAGCACGTCATCGCCGGCAAGGCCGTCGCATTTCGCGAAGCGATGGATCCGTCGTTCACCGTCTACGCCCACCAGGTGGTGAAGAACGCGTCAGCCCTTGCCGATGCGCTCGTGCAGGAAGGGTTCCGGCTCGTGTCCGGCGGCACCGACAACCACCTCATGGTCGTCGACCTCACTCCGTTCGATGCGGAACTGACCGGCAAGGAGGCACAGGCGAAGCTCGACGAGGCGGGGATCACGCTCAACAAGAACACGATCCCCGACGATCCGCGCAGCCCGTTCGTCACGAGCGGTGTGCGCATCGGTACGCCGTCGGTGACCACGCAGGGCATGACCGAGGCCGAGATGCCGCTGATCGCGGGCTTGATCGCCCGCTCCCTCCGTCACCGCAACGACCCGGCCGAACTCGAACTCGTCCGCAAGGTCGTTGCCGAGCTGTGCTCGCGATTCCCGGCGTATCCGGCGTCGTAGACTGACCGACCGTGCCCGACTTCGGTTCCTTTCTCCTGATCGGAGCCGTCGCCGCCGCCGTCACGTTCATCACGACCCCACTGGTCGGCATGCTGGCGCGACGCCAGGGTTGGGTCTACCTCCCCAACGACCGAACGGTCCACCAGACGCCGTTGCCCGACGTGGGTGGCCTCGCCATGTTCGCCGGCTTCCTCGCCGCCATGTTGACGGCCTGGCTCCTCGGCGACTTCGACGTACTGTTCGAGAACAACTCCGAACCGCTGGGTGTGATGATTGCGGCCACGATCATCTTTGCGGTCGGGTTCATCGACGACATCCGTGAGGTCTCGGCACCGGCGAAGGTCGCCGGGACGGTGTTCGCCGGCATCGTGCTCGTGCAGTTCGGTGTCGTGATGTACTCGTTCCGATTGCCGTTCTACGACGGCCCGATCGTGCTCGCCGACCTGGCGCCGCTCGTCACGGTGTTGTGGTTGGTCGGCATGACGCAGGCGATCAACCTGATCGACGGCCTCGACGGCCTCGCTGCGGGAATCGTCGCGATCGCCGCGTTCGCGTTCTTCCTGTACAGCCAGGAGCTCACCGACAGCGACCTGCTCGATGTCCGCAACATCGGGCCGCTGCTCGCCATCATCGCGGTGGGTGTGTGCGTCGGATTCCTGCCCCACAACTTCAACCCGGCGCGCATCATCATGGGCGATGGCGGCGCGCTGTTCCTCGGGCTGCTGCTCGCGGTGTCGACGAGTGTGGTCGGGGGTCGTGCCGACTCCTTCAGCCAGGAGTTCATCGGCCAGACCTACTTCTTCCTCGCCCCGCTCGCGATCCCGCTGCTCATCCTCGGCGTGCCGCTGTTCGACATGGCGTTCGCCATCGTTCGGCGTGTGTCGAGCCGCAAGTCGTTCGCCGTTGCCGACAAGGGGCACCTCCACCATCGCCTGATGAAGCTCGGTCACGGCCACCGACGCAGCGTGGTGATCCTGTGGGGGTGGACGGCGTTGCTGTCGGCGTTCGTGCTGTACCCGACGTTGACCGGACGGAACCCGGCGTATCTCCCGTTCGGCGTCATCGCCGCGGCGATCGTGCTCTACACCGTGTTGCATCCCAGTGTCCGGGCGCGTCGTCGGGAGAATGCCTCGCTCGAGAACGGTGCAGCAACGCATGTCGACGGCGAGAGCGCGGCCGCGGATGTCGCCGACGATCAAACTGCGCCGTCCGAGTTGCCGTCGGCCATCGGGGACCACTAGGTTGTGCTCGCGTTCACAAGCGACACGATCATGCACTCCGCCGATCGTGCGCCGATGAGCACCCACCTGGATCAATGAAGCTCCTCCCCAAGCAGCAACCACGCGTCAACACCGAGGATTCGGTCGGCCTCGGCATCGAGGCCGCCGTCGTCATCGCGCTGTTCCTCGGCGTCGGCTACGTGCTCGACCGGATCTTCGGCACCATGCCGATCTTCATGATCGTGATGACCCTCGTCGGCGCCGTCGGGCTGTTCGCCAAGTTGAAGTACCGCTACGACGACCGCATGGACGAACTCGAAGCCGAGCGCCGCGCATCGGTCGCGGGCAAGCGGAGGGCCGCCTGAGATGAACACTCCTGCCGCCGGCGCCGACGCGTTCACCACCCGATTCGACGGACCGGCACCTGAGGTCGCCGTCTCGAAGGACATGATCAAGCGCGGACTGCTCGCCGCGCCTGCGCTGATTGCTGCCTGTGCCGTGATCTGGGGCGCCGACGGAGCGATCTCGAGCGCGTACGGCATCGCCATCGTGCTCACGAACTTCGCACTCGCCGCGGGCCTGATCGCAATGTCGGCTCGGATCTCGCTCGGCATGATGATGGGCGCCGTGCTCTTCGGGTACCTGATCCGCCTCGGGCTGATCTTCCTGGCCGTCTGGTTGGTCAAGGACACCGCCTGGATTTCATTTCCGGCACTCGGATCGACCATCATCATCACGCACCTCGGACTGCTCTTCTGGGAGATGAAGTTCGTCGCCCTCTCGCTTGCTGCCCCGGGGCTCAAACCGACCGGGTCGAATACCGCGACCTGACCGCACTGCCATCGCCCATACCCACCACTCGTACACACTCACGACTGAAACGGACACCACGTGCTCGGACTCGAGTTTCCGCCAATCAACGAGCTCCTGCGTTGGCAGGACATCTTCCCGACGTTCAACAAGATCGCCCTGATCGCCGTCGCCGCGGCGCTGATCAGCATCGTGTTGTTCCTCATCGCCTCGCGCCGCGACCCGATGGTCGCGCCGACCGGCGTGCGCAACCTCGCCGAAGTCACGATCGACTTCATCGAGGAGAGCGTCGTGATGCAGACCCTCGGCAAGTCCGGCCTCAAGTGGACGCCGTTCCTGCTGAGCCTGTTCCTCTTCATCTTCCTCTGCAACATCCCCGGCGTGATCCCGATCATCCAGATGCCGGCAACGGCGCGCATCGCCATCCCGCTGTCGCTGGCGCTGCTCGTCTGGGTCATCTACATCGGTACCGGCATCAAGCACCAGGGCTTCGCCTACTTCGGCCACCTGCTGTGGCCTCCCGGGGTGCCGACGGCGCTGAAGCCGCTCGTCGGCATCATCGAGTTCATCTCGACCATCCTCGTCACGCCGTTCTCGCTCACCGTGCGTCTCATGGCCAACATGCTCGCCGGCCACATCCTGCTCGTGACGTTCAGCCTGCTCACCACGGCGCTCTTCCGGGCGCAGACCAGCCAGCTCTTCCTGGTCCCCATGGGCATCCTGCCGTTCGCCATGCTGATCTTCCTGACGGCGTTCGAGATCCTCGTCGCCTTCCTGCAGGCGTACATCTTCGCCATCCTGGCGGCCGTCTACATCAACAACTCGACGGTCGGCCACGCCGAAGAGCACTGAGCAACCCGTTCACCGCTATACCGAACAACAGCCGATCTCAACGATCTCCCATCTACCGAAAGCACACAGGAGAAGTACCCCATGGAAGCATTCAGCGTTCTGGTCGCCCAGGCCGACGGACAAACGGCCGCCGACGCCAAGAACATCGCCGCCGCTGCGGGCGCCGGCTACGCCTACGGCCTCGCAGCCATCGGCCCCGGCATCGGCATCGGCTACCTCGTCGGCAAGTCCGTCGAGGCGATGGCCCGCCAGCCCGAGGCCGCCGGCATGGTGCGTACGACCATGTTCCTCGGCATCGCGTTCACCGAAGCCCTCGCCCTCATCGGCTTCGTGGTCTTCATCCTGCTCAAGTTCGCCTGATCGCGAGCAGTCCATTCACGTGTCGAATCGTAAGGAGATGACGTGCTGACAGCCGTCGTGACCTTCTCCGGCCCGACGTTCGAGGTTGCCCTCCAGGGCGCCACGTTCGTCACGGCCGAAGAAGGAGAGGAAGCAGCGGGTCCCGAGAGCGATCTCAACCCGATCGCACCCGAACTGAAAGAAGTCGTCTGGGGTTTCGGTGCCTTCGTGGTGCTGGCGCTCGCCATGCGTCTGTTCTTGTTCCGCAAGGTGCGTGACGGCATGACGTCGCGCTACGGCCGTATCGAGGGCGACCTCGAGCAGGCCGAGGCACTCACCGCTTCGGCGCGCGCCGACGTGGCCGAGTACGACGCCCAGGTCGCCACCGTGCGCGCCGAGGCGCAGACACGGGTCGAAGCTGCTCGGGCCACACTCGAAGCCGAGCGCGCCGAGAAGCTCGCGGCGGCAAACGCCCGGATCGCCGAGAAGCGTGCCGCGGCGGCCGCCGAAGTGGACGCCGCCAGGCAGGCAGCTCGTGGGCAGGTCGAAGCCGCGGTCGCCGACGTGTCGGCACGGCTCGGCGAACTCGCCACCGGTCGCCGTCCGTCCGACGACGTCGTTCGAGCTGCGGTTGCCCAGTCAATGGGGCAGGAGGTGTCGGCATGAGCCTCTACACCGCCGCCACACTCGCCGCCGGCCGCCTGCTTCCAGGCGCCGAGGAGATCCCCTTCGACGACAAGGGCTACACGACCGTCAACCCGATCCTGCCGCCGTGGAAGGAACTCATCCCCGGCTCGATCGCCTCGATCATCGTCTTCACGCTGCTCTACAAGTACGCCGGGCCGATCATCAAGAAGAGCTTCGCTGACCGCACCGCCGGCATTCAGAAGCAACTCGACGACTCGGCTGCTGCCAAGGTCGCAGCCGAGGCCGAGGCGGTCCGCATCCGTGAGGCCCAGGGCGACATCGATGCCGAGCGGGCCCGGTTGTACGCCGAGGCCGACACCCAGGCCGAAGCGCTGCTCGCCGACGGTCGCGTCCGCCTCGAGGCGGAGATGGCCGAACTCGAGGCACGCGCCGAGAGCGACATCGCCGCCGCTGCAGGACGCAGCAGCGACGAACTTCGCTCGGAGATCGCTCGCTACTCGGGTGATGCCGTCGACCGCATCGTCAACGAGACGCTCGACAACGCCGCCCAGCAGGACCTGATCGAAGGCTTCATCGCCCGAGTCGGAGCAGGAGTTGCATCATGAGTGACGCACTGATCGAAGGCTACGCACGGGCCCTCTTCGAGGTCGCCCGCGCCGAGGGCACGCTCGACGAGGTCGAAGACGAGTTGTTCCGTTTCGCTCGCTCCTACGAGTCGAGCGATGCCCTGCGCAACGCCCTGACCGACGAACACATCCCTGCCGACAAGCGCCAGGCCATCGTCGAGGACCTCCTCGACGGCAAGGCCACGACCACCACGGTCCAGCTCGTGTCGATGGTGGTCGGCTCCGGTCGCAGCCGCGACCTGCCGGCAATCGTCGACAGCCTGGTGCAGCGCGCGTCCAGCGCCAAGCACCTCGACCTCGCCGAGGTCCGCACCGCTGTCGAGCTCACCGACGACCAGCAGGCCCGCTTGAAGGCAGCGTTGGAGAACGCCACCGGCAAGAGCCTCAACCTCAAGACGATCGTCGACCCCACCGTGCTCGGCGGCGTCGTCGCCACGATCGGTGACACCGTCATCGACGACACCGTACGCACCCGCATCGACCAGCTGAAGAGCCGGCTCTGAGCGCCCGCTCACACCCGCTCATAAAGGAAACAGACCCCACCATGGCTGAGCTGACCATTTCTGCCGCCGACATCGCGTCGGCACTCAAGACCAACCTCGACGGCTTCGAGCCCTCGGTCGAGGCCCGCACGGTCGGGCGCGTCGCGTCCGTCGGCGACGGCATCGCCCGCGTCAGTGGCCTGCCCGACGCCGCCGTGAACGAACTCCTCGAGTTCGAAGACGGCTCGGTGGGTCTTGCGCTGAACCTCGACGAGTTCTCGATCGGCGCCGTTGTCCTCGGCAACGTCGACAAGATCGAAGAGGGCCAGACCGTACGGTCCACCGGCAGCATCTTGTCGATGCCCGTCGGCGACGGCATGCTCGGCCGTGTCGTCAATGCCCTCGGCCATCCGATCGACGGCCACGGCGACCTCATCGGCACCGAGCAGCGCCGCATGGAGATCCAGGCCCCGGGCATCATGGGCCGCAAGCCCGTGCACGAGCCGCTCCAGACCGGCATCAAGGCGATCGACGCCATGACGCCGATCGGTCGGGGCCAGCGTGAGCTGATCATCGGTGACCGCAAGACCGGCAAGACGGCGATCGCCATCGACACGATCCTGAACCAGCGTGGCCTCGGCGTGAAGTGCATCTACGTCGCCATCGGCCAGAAGAGCTCCACCGTGTCGCAGACCGTCGACACGCTGCGGCAGGCCGGGGCGATGGAGTACACCGTCGTCGTGGTCGCGTCGGCGTCCGACCCTGCACCGTTCAAGTACCTCGCCCCGTACGCCGGCTGCGCCATCGGCCAGCACTGGATGGACAACGGCGAGCACGCCCTCGTGGTGTACGACGACCTCTCCAAGCAGGCAGAGGCCTACCGTCAGCTGTCGCTGCTGCTGCGCCGCCCGCCGGGCCGTGAGGCCTACCCCGGCGACGTCTTCTACTTGCACAGCCGTCTGCTCGAGCGGGCCGCCAAGCTGTCCGACGAACTCGGCGCCGGATCGCTCACGGCGCTGCCGATCATCGAGACCAAGGCCGGCGACGTCGCCGCCTTCATCCCGACCAACGTGATCTCGATCACCGACGGTCAGGTCTACCTGCAGGACAACCTGTTCAAGTCGGGTATCCGCCCCGCCGTCGACGTGGGCATCTCGGTGTCACGAGTCGGCAGCGCCGCGCAGATCAAGTCGATGAAGGCCGTGGCCGGCACGCTGAAGGGCGACCTCGCCCAGTTCCGTGAACTCGAGGCCTTCGCCACCTTCGGTTCCGAACTCGACGCCGTGTCAGCCGCTCAGCTCGAGCGTGGCTACCGCCTCGTGGAGCTGCTCAAGCAGCCGCTCAACAGCCCGATGCCCGTCGAGGAGCAGGTCGTGTCGATCTTCGCCGGCACGAAGGGCTACCTCGACGACATCCCCGTCAGCGACGTCATCCGGTTCGAGAAGGAACTGCTCGAGTACGTGCGCACGACGCACAGCAGCCTGCTCGCCGACATCAAGTCCGCCGGTGTGCCCGACGGGCTCGCCGCGGCGATCGAGTCGTTCAAGGACACGTTCACCCCGTCGACGAACGAGTACGCGGTCGACCCGACCGCCCTCGACGTCGACGAGATGGGCGACGCCAAGTCCAACAAGACCCTCGCCACGGAGTGATCTAGATGGCTGGTGGTCAGGAGCGAATCCTCAAAGAACGCATTCGCAGCGTTCGGGCGACGAAGAAGATCACGCGCGCCATGGAGCTCATCGCGGCGTCGCGCATCGTCAAGGCCCAGGCTCGCGTCGCTGCCGCCGTGCCGTACTCCGAGCAGATCACCGAGGTGGTCAAGGATCTCGCTGCCGGCGGTGCGTCGTCCGACTCGCCGCTGTTGGCCGGTCGTGCCGACATCAAGCACACCTGCTACGTGGTGATCACCGCTGACCGCGGTCTGTGCGGCGGCTACAACTCCGGCGTACAGCGCGCAGCCGAGGGTGAGGTCAAAGCCGACATCCTCGCCGGCGAGGACTACACCATCATCCCGGTGGGCAAGAAGGCCGATGGCTACTTCCGCTTCCGTGGCTACACACTCGGCAAGGCGTTCAGCGGATTCTCGGCCCAGCCGAGCTACGAGGACGCACGAGAAATCGGCGAGCACGTCATCGACCTGTTCGTGTCGGGCCAGGTCGACCGAGTCGAGCTCGTCTACACCCGCTTCGTCTCGTCCGGAAGCCAGGAAGTCGTCCTGCGTCCGCTGGTGCCGCTGAGTGCCGACACCGTCGCCGGCGGCGACGGCAAGGCCGGCAGTGCCGATGGTTCTGGCGGCGACTACGAGTTCGAACCCGATCCGGAGACGATCCTCGACACGTTGCTCCCGCGATATGTCGAGGCGCGTGTCTATGCCGCACTGCTCAACGCGGCCGCGTCCGAACACGCCTACCGGCAGCGGGCGATGAAGTCGGCCACCGACAACGCCGACGAACTGATCAAGTCGCTGAGCCGCATCATGAACCGGGCCCGTCAGGACTCGATCACCACCGAGATCATGGAGATCGTCGGCGGTGCCGAAGCGCTCGATTCCGACGATGCCGAGACCCCGTACCTCGACCTCGGCGACAACTACATGCAACAACTCATACAGGCCGACTCCGGCGCCACCCGCTGAGCGCACTGCAATCCCAGGAGAACCACAGTCATGACCATGACCGAATCAAGCACTGACCTCAAGGACGGCCGCATCGTCGGCATCGCGGGTCCCGTCGTCGACGTCGAGTTCCCTCGCGGCGCGCTGCCCGAGCTGAACTCGGCCGTCGAGTTCGACATCATGCTCGAAGGCGAGACCATCACCGTGATGGCCGAAGTCGCCCAGCAGCTCGGTGACGGTCGCATCCGCGCCGTCTGCCTCAAGCCGACCGACGGCCTCGTGCGTGGTACGCCGGTCCGCAACCTCGGTCACGGCATCACCGTGCCGGTCGGCGACAAGGTGCTCGGCCACATCTGGAACGTGTGGGGCCAGCCCCTCGACGAAGCCCCCGAGGGCTTCGAAGACATGGAGCGCTGGGAGATCCACCGCGACGCCCCGGACTTCGATGCCCTCGAGCCGTCGGCGCGCATGTTCGAAACGGGCATCAAGGTCATCGACCTGCTCACCCCGTACGTCGTCCGGTGGCAAGATCGGCCTGTTCGGCGGCGCCGGCGTGGGCAAGACCGTCCTCATCACCGAGATGATCAACCGTGTGGCCTCGCAGCACGGTGGTGTGTCGGTGTTCGCCGGTGTCGGCGAGCGCACCCGTGAAGGCACCGACCTCCGTCTGGAGATGATGGAGTCGGGCGTGTTCGAAAAGGCCGCCCTCGTCTTCGGCCAGATGGACGAGCCGCCGGGCGTGCGCCTGCGCGTCGCCCTGTCGGCGCTGACGATGGCGGAGTACTTCCGTGACGTCCAGAACCAGGACGTGCTGCTGTTCATCGACAACATCTTCCGCTTCGTGCAGGCGGGCTCCGAGGTGTCGACGCTCCTCGGCCGTATGCCCGCTGCGGTGGGCTACCAGCCGACGCTGGCAGACGAGATGGGCCAGCTCCAAGAGCGCATCACCTCGACCCGGGGCCGATCGATCACGTCGCTGCAGGCCGTGTACGTGCCCGCCGACGACTACACCGACCCGGCGCCGTTCACCACCTTCACGCACCTCGACGCCACCACCGAGCTGTCACGTCAGGTGGCCGCCCTCGGCATCTACCCGGCGGTCGACCCGCTCGCTTCGACCTCGACGATCCTGTCGCCCGAGGTCGTCGGCGACCATCACTATGCGATCGCCCGTCGGGTGCAGGAGACCCTCCAGCGCTACAAGGAGCTGCAGGACATCATCGCCATCCTCGGTCTCGACGAGCTGTCCGAAGAGGACCGTCTCATCGTCAACCGGGCCCGCAAGGTCGAGCGCTTCCTCTCGCAGCCGTTCTACGTCGCCGAGGTCTTCACCGGTCTCACCGGCGAGTACGTGCCGGTCGCCGAGACGGTCGAATCGTTCGAGGCCATCATCAACGGTGAACTCGACGAAGTGCCCGAGCAGGCGTTCTTGAACGTCGGCGGTGTCGAGCAGGTCCTCGCGAAGGCCAAGAAGCTCCAGGAGTCCTGAACATGGCCGAGCCGTTGATTGTCGAAGTGGTGTCGCCGGAGGCGGTGCTGTATTCGGGTGAGGCCGACATGGTCATCACGCGGACGCTCGGCGGCGGCGAGGTTGCGTTCCAGGCCGGTCACGCCGCATTCCTGGGAGCGCTCGTCGAGAACCACACCCGCGTGTTCCAGACCGACGGCACGATCCAGGACATCGCGATTCATCGCGGGTTCGTCGAGGTGAGCGGCAATCCGACGAAGGTCTCGATCCTGTCGGACACAGCCGAACTCGCCCAGGACATCGACGTCGCGAGGGCGAAAGAGGCCCTGGAGCGCCACCTGCACACGCTGCGCGACCAGAACATGGACGCGACGATGATCGAAGTGGCCACGGCCGGCCGTGACCGCGCCGAGGCCCGCCTGCGCGCCAGCGGCACCACCTTCACCGCCTGACTCCCGACTCGATCGGCACGCCGTCCTGGACGCTCGGGAGAATTCCATCGGTGAAATATGACGATTGTTACGAAGTTGTGACGATTGCGGTCTATCCTCCCTCGGTGGCGGTTGGGCGCGTGGACCCCACGCCCAGACATACCTCATCGAAAGGCTCCGATCCCACTTGACGACTTCCGCACGGCGCACCCACCGACTCACTGTGTTCGCTGGGCTCGCTCTCGCTCTCGCTCTCGCCGGAGCATTCATTCCCGTCCACGTCGAGGCGGCCACGGTCGACGGGCAGTTCACCGACCTCGGCATCCGCGGTGCTGGTGTGACGACTGCGTTGGCGGTGGCCAATCGTGGTGGTGTGCCTGGCAATGCCACTGCGGTGACGCTCAATGTCACTTCGACGGGCAGCTTTGGTGGTGGGTTCGCGACGGTGTATCCGTGTGGGTCTCCTCGGCCCGATACGTCGAATCTCAATTTCGTGGCGGGGTCGACGGTTGCGAATGCGGTGACGACGAAGATCGGTGCTGATGGCACGGTGTGCATCTACAGCGATGCGGCCACGCATCTCATTGTCGATGTCAACGGCTACTTCTTGCCGTCGTCGAACTTCGGATCACTCGTCCCGGCGCGACTGCTCGACACGCGTAACTTGCCGATGCCTGGTGCTGGTGTGACGACGGCGTTGGCGGTGGCCAATCGTGGTGGTGTGCCTGGCAATGCCACTGCGGTGACGCTCAATGTCACTTCGACGGGCAGTTCGGGTGGTGGGTTCGCGACGGTGTATCCGTGTGGGTCTCCTCGGCCCGATACGTCGAATCTCAATTTCGTGGCGGGGTCGACGGTTGCGAATGCGGTGACGACGAAGATCGGTGCTGATGGCACGGTGTGCATCTACAGCGATGCGGCCACGCATCTCATTGTCGATGTCAACGGCTACTTCTTGCCGTCGTCGAACTTCGGATCACTCGTCCCGGCGCGACTGCTCGACACGCGTAACTTGCCGATGCCTGGTGCTGGTGTGACGACGGCGTTGGCGGTGGCCAATCGTGGTGGTGTGCCTGGCAATGCCACTGCGGTGACGCTCAATGTCACTTCGACGGGCAGTTCGGGTGGTGGGTTCGCGACGGTGTATCCGTGTGGGTCTCCTCGGCCCGATGCGTCGAATCTCAATTTCGTGGCGGGGTCGACGGTTGCGAATGCGGTGACGACGAAGATCGGTGCTGATGGCACGGTGTGCATCTACAGCGATGCGGCCACGCATCTCATTGTCGATGTCAACGGCTACTTCTCGCCGTCGTCGAACTTCGGATCACTCGTCCCGGCACGACTGCTCGACACCCGTCGTTCGTCGCCGACCGTCGGCGCAGAGGACGTTGCGCTGGTGCTGGTCAACCAGTTGCGGGCCGCACGTGGTCTTGGCCCTGTCGCGGCCGATGCAACGATGACCGCGTACGCCCGGAACTGGTCGACGACGATGTCGCAGTCCGGCTTCCGTCACAGCGGCGGGCCGTACGCGGAGAACATCGGATGGATCAGCGGATCGTCGTTGTCGCCGGAGGCGGCGGCACTCCGGCTGCATGCCTCCTTCGTGGCCAGCCCACCCCACGTCGCCAACATGACCAATCCGGCGTGGACTGCGGTCGGCATCGGTGTCCACTACGACGGCACGACCTGGTACATGACGCTGGAGTTCCGCTGAACCGTTGTTCCGGCAACCCTGCACGGTCTGGCCAGGACCCGGCGTTTCGCGTTGTTCGGTAGCGTCGGAGCATGTCGCGTTATCCGTTCTCGTCTGCCCTGGTCACCGGTGCGTCGTCGGGCATCGGCGCCGAGATGGCTCGGCTGTTGGGCGAGGCCGGTGTCCCGACCGTGCTCGTGGCCCGGCGCGGTGAACGGCTGCGGGAGATCGCCGACCGCTACGACGGCTTCGAAGTACTCGAAGCCGACCTCGCAACGAGCAAGGGTCAGCGGGCGACGGTGAAGCGAATCCGGTCGACGAGCGATCCGGTCGACCTCGTCGTCAACAACGCCGGCTTCGGAACGAGCGGCACCTTCCACGAACTCGATGTCGACCGCTTGGCCGGTGAGGTCGAGCTCAACGTCAAGGCGCTGACCGTGCTGAGCCATGCAGCGCTGGCCACCATGGTGCCCCGTGGGCGCGGATACCTGTTGAACGTGTCGAGCGTGGCCAGCTTTCAAGCATCGCCGGGCCTCGGGGTGTACGCGGCCACCAAGGCGTACGTCACCAGCCTGACCGAGGCGCTCCACGCCGAGGTGAAGGCCTCCGGTGTCCACGTGACCGCGCTCTGCCCCGGCCTCACGAAGACCGAGTTCCAGGATCACAGCAATTCGAGCGGCCTCGCCCTGAGGGTTCCGGACCTGGCGTGGACGACCGTCGAGCAGGTGGCGTCGACCGGGCTGAACGACGTTGCGGCCAACAGGACGATCTCGGTACCCGGCGTGCTCTACAAGACCGCGGTCACGTTCAGCGACATCATGCCCCGCTCGATCACCCGGTGGGTCAGCGGTACCATCACCCGCTGATCTGCAACAAGACGGTGGGGTCCGACCCCGCGTCTCATGTCAGTAGTCGATGGCGGCGAACTCGCGGAGCTTGGCGAATCGGTGGTGGGCATCGATGAGGCGGACCGTCCCACTGCGTGAACGCATGACGAGGCTCTGCGTTCGGGCGCCGGTTGCATCGAAGCGCACGCCGCGCAGCAGGGCGCCATCGGTGAGGCCGGTCGCGGCGAAGAAGCAGTTGTCGCTCTGGATGAGGTCGTCCTGGTCGAACACGCGGTCGAGGTCGAAGCCGGCCTCGATCATGGCGTCACGTTCGGTGTCGCTCTGGGGGAGGAACCGCGCCTGGATCTCGCCACCCATGGCCTTCATGGCTGCCGCCGACACGACGCCTTCGGGCGTGCCGCCGATGCCGAACAGGGCGTCGACGCCGGCATCCGGCCAGCAGGCGGCGACCGAGCCGTAGACGTCGCCATCGGTGATCAGGCGGATGCGGCAACCACTGGCCCGGATCTCAGCGATGAGTTCGGTGTGGCGGGGCCGGTCGAGGATCACCACGGTGAGGTCGCGCACCTCCTCACCCTTGGCCTTCGCGATCCAACGCAGGTTCTGCGTCGCGGTTGCGGTGATGTCGATCGAGCCGACGGCACTCGGGCCGACGGCGATCTTCTCCATGTAGAACGAGGGGCCGGGGTCGAGCATCGAGCCGCGATCGGCCACGGCGATCACCGAGAGGGCATTGGTCTTTCCCTGGGCGGTGAGGGTCGTGCCGTCGATCGGATCGACGGCGACGTCGACCTCGGGGGCGCTGCCGTCGCCGACGCGCTCGCCGTTGTAGAGCATCGGCGCGTCGTCCTTCTCGCCCTCGCCGATGACGACGATGCCGTCCATCGACACCGTCGACAACGAGAGTCGCATCGCTTCGACAGCAGCGTGGTCGGCGCTGTTCTTGTCGCCGCGTCCGACCCAGCGAGCCGAGGCGAGGCACGCAGATTCGGTGGCGCGGACCAGCTCCATGGCGAGGTTGCGATCGGGTTGCTGGCGTGACGACGTTGTCATGCATTCAACGTAACCCGACAACGGTGGATCCCGGAAGTGCCGGGATCCACCGTTGGCTCAGGGTCGTCGCTCCCGGATCCGGAACCGGTGACGTCCGCTCGCCGCGCGGAACTGGCGCGAGTACTCGGCCTGGCGCCGCAGGCGTTCGTGACGGGCTCGGATCTCGGCGAGTTGATGGTCGGGGTGGATGGATTGGAACATGGTGGTGCCTTTCTGGTGTGGCTCACTGGACGTGAGCGGGAGTGGCCTGCCGTGGCGCGAGCGGATGCAGCACTGAACGGATGTCAGCGCCGGACACGCAGTGGTCCGGAGGCCGAAGTGACGTGCGCTCGGGTCAGCGGCGCACGGATCGACCGACGAGCTCGGTGCCGATGAGCGGACAGGCGAGTGCGCCGGGTGATCCCATCCGATCGGTCTTCGTGTCGGTTGTCGTGTTCATCGTTCACCTCCTTGGTTCGCTCGTGGTCGATGCGGGGTGCAGTGTGTCGAACACCGAGCGGTTCGTGCAAGCAGGTTTCGCGGCGCGAGCGCGGCGCGATGCCGTGCCCGGGCGGTGTCGTACAGTCCTCATCGTGTGTGCGCTCGGTCCGATTCCGCTCGAGCTGGTTCTCTCCGGCCGGGACATCACCGAGCCGAGACTGTCCCCGAACGGCACACGCCTCGCCTTCGTCGAGAGATGGCGGAGCGCCGCGGCGATTTCCGTGCTCGACCTCGATCGGGAAGGTCCGCCGATGCTGCTCACGTTCGGACCGGATCCCGCTCCCGGACGCGGCATGGGAGGAGGAGCGTTTGCGTGGCTGGCGGACTCGACCGGCGTCGTCTATGCCGCTGTCGATGGCGAGTTGTGGAGCGTGTCCGGAATCGACCTCCGGCAGTTGACCTTCCACGGCCGCACGGTGCGGTCGCCGTGGGTGTCCGACGATGGGTCGTTCGTGGCGTACGCCGTCGACGAGGCAGAGGTCTGGATCACCGATCTCGGCACGGGACGTACCAGTCGAATCGACGACGGCCGCCACGAGTTCTGCTTCGACCCAGCGGTGTCACCCGATGCAACGGTGGTGTCGTGGCAGGGCTGGTCGCCGCCGGCGATGCCGTGGGACGCCGCCGAACGCGTCGACTGCCGTGATCCGTTGATGGTAGCGGACGTCTCGACGTGGGGGCCCGGGGCGGTCCAACAGCCGCGCTTCGCGCCGGATGGTACGCCGACGTGCCTGCACGACGGTTCGGGCTGGCTCAACGTGCACCTCGGCGACCGGGCTGCCGTTGCCGAGACGGTCGAGCATGGCGGGCCGACATGGGGCATGGGGCAACGCTCCTATGCGGTGCGGCGCGATGGCACGTGCATCGTGGCGCGCAACCGGGCCGGGTTCGGGACGCTGTCGATCATCGACCCGGTGGGCGGCGTCAGCGAGCTGACCAGCGCCGGCGTCCATGCCACGGCGGTCTACGGCCAGTTGTCGATGGTCGGTGATCGACTCGTCGCGTTGCGGTCCGGCCCGACGACACCGCCCGAGGTCATCGTCGTCGACATGGCCACGCCCGAGCGTCCGGCACGCGTCGTCGCTGCGAGTGGAACCACCGCGTGGCGTGACGTGGTGGCGGCCGATCCCGAAGCGTTCACGGTCGAGCACGACGGGGTCGAACTCCACGCCCGCCGATATGCGGCGGGGGAGGGACGCGTGCTGTGCTTCGTCCACGGCGGGCCGACCGATCAGTGGCAGGTCGACTTTCGTCCTCGCATCGCCTACTGGTGCAGCCGAGGGTGGGATGTGCTCGTGGTCGACCCCAGAGGCACCACCGGGCACGGCCGGGACTACCAGCAGGCACTCAACGGTGGCTGGGGGCGGATCGACGTCGACGACACCGCAGCGTTGATTCGTCGAGCGCACGTGCAGGGGTGGGCGACGCCCGACACCACCGTGGTGATCGGCGGTTCCTCCGGCGGGCTGACGGTGTTGGGGCTGCTCGCGGACCACGGTGAGCTCGCTGCCGGTGGGGTGGCGTCGTACCCGGTCAGCGATCTCGCAGCGCTGGCGGACGCGACCCACCGGTTCGAGGCGCACTACACCGACACACTCGTCGGGAGCCCGGGCGAGCCAGGAACGCAACAGCGGTTCAGGGCGCTGTCGCCGATCCACCGGGCCGACCGGATCGACTCGCCCCTGTTGGTCTTCCACGGCACGGACGACCCGGTCGTTCCGGTTGCGCACAGCATCGCGCTGGCCGATCGGGTCCGTCGCCACGGCGGCGACGTCGAGCTCGTTCTGTACGAAGCAGAGGGCCACGGGTTTCGGGACCCGGTGAACCAACGCGACGAGTACGCGCGAACCGAGCAGTTCCTGCGTCGAATTCTCGGCGAGAACTGACGGTCCGACTTCGGGCACCCCCGTGGCGCCGGTAGCGTTTCGTCGTGGCATTCGTGAACAAGGCGTCGGGCGAAGAGAACCAGGAAGAGACCGGCACCTCGGGTCAGCCGATCGACTTCGACCCCTTCGACCCTGATGTCGTCAAGGTCCACTACGACATGTCGCTGTGGACGTTCGAGCAGCGTGCCGAGCTGTCCGAGGCGCTGGCCGATGCCGAATTCCCGCACTACTGGGACGGTGAGGAGCTGGTCGTTCCCGAGGAGGTCGAGGCTGCCGTCGACGCGCTGTTCGAGCGTCTCGAAGCGCTGTTCGGTCCGTTCCCGATCGTGCTCCAGGACGATGCCGAGGCGACCGAGTTCGGGCTCGACGAGTGGACCGACGCCGACCGCAAGGTGCTGACCGCGGCGCTGATCGACGCGGAGGTTCCGCATCGCTGGGACGGAACCACGGTGGTCGTCGCGGCCGACGCCGAACACGCGGTCGACGACCTGCTCGACGCGATCGAGTCGGGCGAGCTGCTCGGCGGTGCCGGTGACGACGGCGCTGCGCCACCCGAGGGTGCGCTGAGCACGATGTTCCTCGCCGCCGACAAGCTGGCCAAGGATCCGCTCGATGCGAGCGCCCGGAGCACGCTGATCGAATTGCAGGGTCAGATCGACGCCAAGCAGCCGCCGTACGGCCTCGCGCACCGGACCTGGGCCGCCGGAGTCGAGGGTGTCGACACGATCGTCGGGCTGGTGGGGGCACAGGCACACGCCGCCGACTCCGGCGACGATCACGAGTCCGAGGTCATCGGCGCGGCCCAGGAGCTGCGTTCGTTGCTTCGGCCCTACGTCTGAGTCACGACCTCGTGCTGCTTGCCGAGCTCGAGATCTGGCACACCCGCCCCGCGGTGCCGACGCGGCGCGTCGCACTGGGCCACATGGTGCTTCCGGTCGACCCGGCGCCAGGGTTCGGCGGCCTGTTGCTCGGTGCGATCATCGCCGAGCATCTGTACGGGGTCGATGACGAACTCGTACCCGACGTGCACCGCCTCATCACCGAGGTCGAGACCGGTGCGCGGATCGTGCAACCGCGTCTGCGGCATCGCTTCCAGGTCGATCGGCACGGGTTGGCGAAGAGCCACCACACGATGCACGGCAACGGCGACGACCTGTCGTTCGACTTCCGCTCGCAGGGCACCGATCTGGCCCAGGTGTTGGGTGCGATCTACGCCGTCGAGCGGCTCGCACCCGAGCACCGTCGTCGGCTCGCGCCGGTGCTCCAGAAGGCGGCGCGCTGGCGCGGGCCGATCGGGCCGTCCCTGATCGCCTACCTGGCAGGTTCCCAGACGCTGACGCTGGAAGCTCTCGCCGATCCTCGGGCGTGGGCGATGGGCATTCTCGGTTTCGACCTCGGCGGCAAGCCGCCGTCGAAGCGTGACGTGATGGCCAAGTTCCGCGAGCAGATGCGCAACGTGCATCCCGACCACGGCGGCGACAGCGTCGATGCCGCCAAGGCGATGAGCGATCTGGCCGAAGCGCGTCGGGTGCTCAGCGCCGCACCGGAATGAACCTGGACGAGCGCTGATGGCGAGGCCCACGATGCTGCTGTACCCGGGTGCAGGGTCGAGCCGTGACCATTCGAGCCTGGTGGCCGTCGAGCAGCGACTCGGCCGGTCGGCCATGGTGGAGCGCATCGACTTCCCGTATCGACGCGAAGGCCGACGTGCCCCCGACCGCGCCCCGAAGCTCATGGCCTCGATCCGTGACGATCTCGTCGGCGTCCGTCGTCGGCGAGGGCCGATCGTGATGGGGGGCCGGTCGATGGGCGGGCGGATGACGTCGATGGTCGCCGCTGACGTCGACGGTCAGGGAGCCGTGGCGAGGCTCGCCGGGTTGGTCTTGATCTGCTATCCGCTGCATCCGCCGGGAAAGCCGGAGAACCTTCGCGTCGAGCACCTTGCGGACATCGCGGTGCCGTGCCTGTTCATCTCGGGGACGAAGGACCCCTTCGGTTCGCCCGACGAACTGACGACCTGGACGTCGACGATGAGCGCGCCGGTCGAGCACATCTGGATCGACGGCGGCCGCCACGACCTCAAGGGCGCTGACAACGCCATCGCCGATGCCGTTGCCGAGTTCGTCCACCGTCACACGGTGCCCCGTCCACCGTGACACCGATGAGCGACGGGACCGGATACCGGCCGCTCGCTCATCGCTCAGACACCCATGCTCGGGGCGATGAGCGACGGGACCGGATACCGGCCGCTCGCTCATCGCTCAGGGGGAGTCCCGGCGTCGAGGTGGTGGAGGTCGATCGGGGCGTCTTCCGGGTTGAGCGCCTCCAACTCGAGGTGGGCGGTCTCGGGGTAGGCGACGACGACGAGCACGGTGACGATCAGTTGCCCGATCGCGAGGGTCGTCAACACGCCGGCGTACGACCACTTGGCATCGAGGAGAGCGCCCATCGAGAGCAGCCCGACGATGCCACCGATGAGCGCGGCCGCAGTGACGAGCCCGGTTGCCCGGCTGCGGTTGCCGGTGGGGAACAGCTCGGTGCGATACACCGCGAGTGCCGGGTAGGCCGCGCTGAGCAGCATGCCGCCGACGAGCGACAGCACCCACAGCGGCACGCCTCCCACGGCGAACGCACCGACGATCCCTGCGGTGCCCAGCGGCACCGTGACGGCGATCAGTCGTCGGCGACCGCGGGTGTCGGCGATGCGACCGCCGAGAATCAGCCCGATGCTCGCCGGGGTTCCGACCGCGATGGAGAACACGGCGATCATGCCGCCGGAGAACCCGCGCACGTCGGTGAGGTAGTTGTTCTGGAAGAGGCTCGCGGGCGCCACGAAGATGTTGCCGGCGAACGCGACGGCGCTGAGCAACAGCAGGCGGCGACGGTTCATCCGCGGGGATCGGATGCGGGCCACGATGTGCGCGGCGGTGAAACGCCTGGTCTCCGGGAGGCGCCGAGCGAGGTCGAGAGCGACGACGCACCAGATGGCGGCGAGCAGGTAGACGAATCGCCAGCCACCGGCGCCGAGGTCGGCGAGGCTCAGCGCCATCACGGCGATGCCGGCACCGAGGCCCGCAGCCATCGCGAGGATGCTCACCGCATAGGTCCGGCTGTTGCGTGGCATCTCCTCCGAGGCGACGACCCCGACGAGGAACGCGAGGGCGATTCCCATCGGGCGGGCCACCGCCTGTGTTGCCACCAGCACGGCGAAGGACGGCGCAAAGGCACCGAGGACGGACAGCAGTGGCCCGAGCCAGGCCACGGCAACGATCACGCGTCGCCGACCGATGCGGTCGGCGATCACCGCGGCTGGGATCGCCAGGACGATCCCGGCTCTGACGACGGCACCGGCGACACCGATCGCCGTGTCGCTCGCGCCGAAGTCGTCGGCGGCGAAGTTGACCGTCTGCGTGAAGAGCGTGTTGACGAAGGCCGCGCTCATCGATGCCGCGGCGAGGAGGCCGACGACGAGGATCTGGGTCGCGTCGAGTCGATCCGGCGGGGCCCACCAACTGTTCGACGAGCCCGTGCGGGCGATGACCCGACCGACCGGCCATCGGAAGAGCCATCCGAACCAGGGGATCGTCAGGCGATACGAGGTGGTTTCGACCAGTTCGTCGCCCGCGACCTCGACGGTGCGCTCGTATCGACTGAACGGGCCCTCCTCCTGGACGAAACGTACGAATGACGGCTGGTCGGGTCCTGGCGGCCCAGCATCCGGCCGTGATTCGAGCAGCAGGTCGTCGCGGGGTTCGGCCAGGCGCTGACGCTCGTCAGGGGTGTCGGGCCGGCGACGGATGAGAATGCGCCCGCCTGGCTCCACGGCGGGAGCATACTGGTGGGCCATGAATCCGATCTCCGAGGTGCTCACCGACGCGCCTGCGATCGTCGTGCGGGGCAGCGGCCCGCTCGCAGGCACCGTCGCGGTCCCCGGTGCCAAGAACTCGGTGCTCAAGCTGATGGCCGCCACGCTCCTCTGCGACGGCACGTTCGAACTGACCAACGTCCCCGACATCGCCGATGTCACGATCATGGGCGACCTGCTCGAGGCGATCGGCGTGTCGATCGAGCGGCCGACACCCGATCGGCTGCTCCTGACCGACCACGGCGACCTCACGCCGGTGGCGCCGTACGAACTCGTCGAGCGAATCCGGGCATCGATCAACGTCCTCGGGCCGCTTCTCGCCCGGTGTGGTCACCTGCGCCTCTCGCTGCCGGGTGGCGACGACTTCGGTTCGCGTCCGATCGACATGCACGTCGCCGGGCTCGAAGCCATGGGCGCCACCTTCAAGTTCAGTCACGGATACCTCGAAGCTTCCGCCGACCGGCTGCACGGTGCCGACATCACGTTCGACTTTCCGAGCGTCGGCGCCACCGAGAACCTGATGACAGCCGCGGTGTTCGCCGACGGACGAACCACGATCAACAATGCCGCCCGCGAACCGGAGATCGCCGACTTGTGCGAGTTCCTGATGGCGATGGGAGCGGAGATCTCGGGGGTCGGCACCTCGACGCTCGTGATCGACGGGGTCGATCGCGGATCGTTGCGTGCCGTGTCGCACCACACGGTCCCTGATCGCATCCAGGCGGCGACGTACATCGCCGCGGTCGCGGTGGCGGGCGGTGAACTCGACATCGAAGGCGCTCGCCCCGAACACATGACGATGTTGCTCGACCGCTTCGCCGACATGGGCCTCGAGATCACGACCCTGACCGAGCGTGGACAGACCGACCGGATGCGTGTCATCGCTCCGGATCGGCTGCGGTCGATCGACGTCGCGACGTTGCCGTACCCGGGGATCGCCACCGACTACAAGCCGCTGATCATCACCATGCTGGCGGTGGCCGACGGCGTGGGGATCGTGACGGAGAACCTCTACCCGGGACGGTTCCGCTACGTCGAGGAACTGCAGCGGCTCGGCGCCGACGTGCGAACGAGCGGTCATCACGCCGTGGTGCGGGGTGTTCGCCGACTCTCGGGTGCGCCGGTCCGAGCCCACGACATCCGGGCGGGAGCGGCGATGGTCGTCGCCGGTCTGGCCGCCGAAGGCGAGACGGAGATCACCGGTATCCACCACATCGACCGGGGCTACGACGACCTGGTCGGCCGCCTCTCGGCCGTCGGCGCGCACATCGATCGCCGCTGAACGAGCACACGTCGCCGGCTCACGCGTGACGGTCGGTGTCGGATTTCCTGATGTCCGACCCGGCACCGTGCGACGGTTCGTGGGCGGCGTCGACTCGGCGTTTGGCGAGCCAGAGCAGGCCCATGATGATCAGGATCGGAGCCCCGATGAACGCCGCTTCGTCCCAGCCGCCCTGGTGGGCGAGGAGCATGGGAGCCGTGCCGACGGCGAAGACTGCGGTCACGGCTACCGATCTTACGGGCTCGGCTGATTGAATGACCCCGACATGCGAGAACAGGTCGAAGCCACCATCGAGGTCATCCGTCCCGCGCTCCAGGCCGATGGCGGCGACATCATTCTGCACGACGTCGACGAGAGCACCGGGATCGTTTCCGTCGAACTCATCGGTGCCTGTGTCGGGTGTCCGGCGTCGACGCAGACGCTGAAGGCCGGGATCGAACGCATCATGCGCGATCGCGTCGACGGCGTCACCGAAGTGGTGAACATCGCCGAAGAGGCGGCGTGAGGTCGGGCTCGTGAGCCGACGTCATCGTCCCGCGCCCGAGCTGTTCCACGCCGCGTCCGACGGCGATCGCAGCGCACTCGCACGTCTTCTGTCGCTGATCGAGCGCGGCGACGACGACGCTCGCACGATCGGCCGTCTCGCCTATCCGCTGAGCGGATCGGGCTACACGGTCGGGCTCACCGGCGCTCCCGGTGCGGGCAAGAGCACGCTGACGAGTTCGCTGATCGGGCAGCTGCGGGCGCAGGACCTGGAAATTGCCGTGCTCGCCATCGACCCGTCGTCGCCGTTCACCGGGGGAGCGATCCTGGGCGACCGGGTGCGGATGCAGGATCACGCGACCGACCCTGGCGTGTTCATCCGGTCGATGGCCACGCGCGGTCACCTCGGCGGGCTGTCGCTGGCGACGCCCGAGGCCGTTCGGCTGCTCCATGCGATCGGGCGGCACTGGGTCCTGGTGGAAACGGTGGGCGTCGGCCAGGTCGAGGTCGAGGTCGCGGGAAAGGCGGACACCACGGTCGTCGTCGTCAACCCGGGGTGGGGCGACAGCGTCCAGGCGAACAAGGCCGGCCTCATGGAGATCGCCGACGTCTTCGTGATCAACAAGGCGGACCGCAAGGGTGTCGAGGAAACGAGCCGGGATCTGATGCAGATGCTCGATCTCTCCGACTTGCCCCACGACACATGGCGTCCGCCGATCGTGCCGACGGTCGGATCCACCGGCCAGGGTGTGGCTGAACTGTGGGATGCGGTGCTGGCCCATCGTGCATATGCCGAATCCTCGGGCCAACTGGCCGAGCGACGAGCGTTCCGATTGCGCGAGGAGTTGCGCGAGATCGTGGCCACCCGACTCGGACGGCGCGCCCGCCAGATCTGTTCCGGCACCCGGTGGGACGAACTCACCGACGCCGTCGTCGAGCGTTCCACCGACCCGTGGACCGCCGCCGACGAGATGCTCGCCGCCGTCGACGCCTGACTCGAAGGTCTTGTCGGCGAAGGGACCGAGCAGCAACAATCCGGGGATGACGAACCAGTCGCCTGATCCTGTGGCCGACCCCGCGCTGCACCGACGTCTCGGGATCGAGGCGTTCAATGCGACCTGGGAGCTCCTCGACGGGAGGAGCCACACACCGGCGGAGGTCGACGAGGTGCTGTCGCGGGCCTATGCGTCGTTCTACCACTGGCAGCGAGCCGAGGGCCGAGCGCCGGAGAACGACGCCCGCGGCTCGTGGTTGCTGTCGCGTTGTCATGTCGTCCTCGGTCAGGGTGACCTCGCGCTCCATCATGCCGATCGCTGTGCTGCGGCGGTCGCGGACGCCGCGCTCGTCGATTTCGATCTCGGTTACGCGCACGAGGCTCGAGCTCGGGCACTCGCGTGTCTCGGCCGGCTCGACGACGCCGCTGTGGAGTACGCCGCGGCGCGGTCGATCGAGGTGGTCGACGCCGACGATCGAGAGATCTTCGAGTCCGACCTCGCCACAGAGCCCTGGTTCGGGCTCGATCGGACCGGGTGAGCGTCGCGGCCATCGGCAAGACTCGCCTCATGGCCGACTACGCACTGCTCACCCTCGATCGACGCGACGATGGCGTCGCGGTCATCACGCTCGCCAACGGCAAGGTCAACGCGTTGTCGCAGGAACTGCTCGCCGAGATCCGCACCGCTGTGGACGACCTGTCGGCCGACCTTCCGGGTGCGGTCGTCATCACCGGAGGCGCGCGCCTGCTGGCCGCCGGCGCCGACATCTCACAGTTCGGCGGGCCCGATGAGGCGGCCGTGATCGCTCAGGGTTTCCATTCGACCCTCGATGCGCTGGCGGCATTGCCGCGGTTCGTGATCGCTGCCGTGAGCGGCTACGCGCTCGGTGGTGGATGCGAGCTGGCGCTCGCCTGTGACTATCGGATCGCGTCCGAGAAGGCCGTGTTCGGCCAGCCGGAGATCCTGCTGGGGATCATTCCCGGCGGTGGCGGCACCCAACGGTTGCCGCGCACGATCGGCGCCAGCCGGGCCAAGGAGATGTGCCTCACCGGGCGTCAGGTTCGCGCCGAGGAGGCGCTGCGGATCGGGCTCGTCGACGAAGTCGTGGCGCCCGATGAACTGCACGAGCGAGCGTTTGCCCTTGCCGCCGAGGTGGCCGGCGGTGCCTTGACGGCGCAGGCGATTGCCAAACGGGTGATCGACGACGGGCTCTCGAGTTCTCTGACCGATGGGCTGCTGTTGGAACGAGCCGCGTTCGTCGAGGTGTTCGAGACCGACGACTCGCAGATCGGTGTCGCCAGCTTCCTCGAACACGGTCCCGGCAAGGCCGAGTTCACCGGCCGGTGAGAACACGTTGGCGACCGCTCATCGCGTGCGGCACTGTTGCGCATCGGGAGGTGGTCGTTGATCGTTTCCCTTGCCCACGGGCCCCGTACCTGATGAGCTGGGTGACGATGCGGCCGGCATCGGTCGGAATGTGAGGGGATCCATGGACGCGCAGGAGAATTCGGATGTGGGCGGCGGGAATCTGTACGGCCTCGGCGCTCGGGCGTTGCAGTCGGCCTTCGATTCCCAGCGGCTCGCCGACACCCTCGCGGCGGTCACGGTGCATGACCAGTTCGATGACGGCGACATCGAACTGATCCGCGACCAATCGACGGTGTGGATCTCCACGGTCGACGCGGACGGGTGGCCGGATGTGTCGTACAAGGGCGGTGACGTCGGATTCGTCGAGATCGTGAGCCCGAGCGAGCTGAGGATCCCGAGCTATGACGGCAACGGGATGTGGCGCACGTTGGGCAACATCATCGACGACGGGCGTGTCGCACTGCTCTTCGTCGACGAGCGGCGCCCGTGGCGCATGCGGGTCCACGGTCGGGCAACGGTGTCGGTGGACCGCGCAGACCTCGACGCCCACGTGGGCGCCCAGGCAGTCATCATCTTCCGTGTCGGACGGGTCTTTCCGAACTGCGGCCGCTACGTCCATCAACACGGCGAGATCTCGAAGTTCGTTCCTCGACCCGGCGAGGAAGCACCGATTCCGGACTGGAAACGCATCGACGTGCTCCGCGCCGTGCTGCCCGCACGGGACCAGGAGGCACTGGCACGAGACGAACGCGACGCCAAGCCTTCCGGCTGATCGACGAAGGATCGCGGACTCCAGACGTGACGTTCATGGGCCGCTGACCACGCAGACGTAGACCGTGCAGGCCGACTCGCCGCCGGTGTGGAAGTTCGGGAAGGCGACGATGTGAGCGGTGACATCGGTGAACGTGTCCTCCAGGAGCGCGACGAACCGCGGGTCCGGTGGATCGTCCGACCACAGCGCGAACACGCCTCCCGGCAGGAGCTGGTCGCGGACGCGGGCAAGCCCCGCCGGTTGGTAGAAGGTGGCGTGGTCCGAGCTCAAGAGATGGCTCGGCGTGTGGTCGATGTCGACGAGAATCGCATCGAATCGAGTTGGCCCGCCGGTACCGTGCTCGATCCCATCGGCCACCATGGCGAAGAAGTCGCCGTGGACGAACGTGCAGCGATCATCGGCGGTGAGGGTCGCGCCGAGCGGGACGAGATGGTCGCGATGCCATCCGATGACCTGCGGCAGGGTTTCGATCACCTGGAGCCGGTTCACGCGGGCGTCGTCGAGCGCGGTCGCAGCGGTGTGGCCGAGCCCGAGGCCACCGACGATCACGTCGAGACCATCGCCGTCCCGCGCGGCCAGCCCGAGGCGAGCCACAGCCTCTTCGCTGGCGGTGAACAGGCTCGACATCAGGAACTCGTCGCCGAGCTTCACCTCGTACACATCGACCAGCAGGGTCGGCTCGAGCCGGCGACGAAGGCTGATGTCTCCCATCGGTGTCGTCTGGTGGTCGATCTCCTCGAAGGCCCGGCTCATCGCCACACCCTCTCACGCAACGCGCCGGTGCACAGCGTGCCGGCTCGGAACTCGGGTTCGGGTGCGTGGTCGGCCTGCAACACTGGCCGCATGCTGACACTGGCGCTCGACGTCGACGGTGTCCTCACGAGCCCGCGTTCTTCCAGCTGGCGACCCAACGGCTCGGTACCGATCCGTCGGAGGTTGCGTTCGTGGACGACCTCCTGCACAACGTCGAACAGGCCCGTGCGGCCGGGTGGCGGGCAGTCCACGCCGCTCCGGGGGACATGTGGGAGCTCACCGTCGCCGACCTCCTCGAACTCCGGTGACAGCCGATCTGCACCCGCTCCCGACACTCCGACGGTTCGGCGATCCGCCCGGAGACCACCGACCGTGCCGGTCGGGTACCCTGCGAAGGTGCGTCGGCTCGCCGCGGTGGTCCTGATCACGACGACTGGAGTGATCGGCCAAGCGCATGACGCCGCGGACGCAGCAACACTGCCCGGCTTCACCGATGCGATCGTCGCTTCGGTCGCGTCACCCACCGCCGTCGAGTCACTGCCCGGCAATCGCGTCGTCGTCCTCGAGCAGGCCACCGGTCGTGTCCGTCTCATCGACACCGTCACCGGTCAACTGCTCGGCACGCCGGCGGCACAGTTGTCAGTGTGCGCGGGCGGCGAACGCGGACTGCTCGGGTTCACGCACGACCCCACCTTTGCCACCTCGGGCCGTGTGTACGTCTTCTACACCCGATCGGCGCCCGGCTCGCCAGGGGGCTGCGTGAACCGGGTGAGTGCCTTCGTGATGTCGGGCAACAGCATCGACGTGGCGACCGAGCAGGTGCTGATCGACAACATCTCCTCGGTCAACGGCAACCACAACGGCGGTGATCTCGACATCGGCGCCGACGGCTACCTGTACATCTCGACCGGCGACGCCGGCGGCGACCCGCGTGGCGACTCGGGCTCGGGCGGCAACAACAACGCCGCCCAGGATCTCAGCCTGCTCAACGGCAAGATCCTCCGGCTCGACCGTTTCACCGGGGCGCCCGCGCCCGGCAATCCGCTCACGGCGCTCGGTGCCGTCGCCTGTGGAAGCCGGGGGAACGCGCCGACCACGCCGACCACGTGGTGTCAGGAGCTGTACGCGTGGGGGCTGCGCAATCCGTTCCGTTTCGCTTTCGACCCGAACAGCGCGACGACGCGGTTCTTCATCAACGACGTCGGCCAGAGCACCCGTGAAGAAGTCGACGACGGCGTGCTCGGCGCGAACTACGGATGGAACGCTCGCGAAGGTCAGTGCCCCGCCGGCCAGAACCCGCCGTGCGCCGGTCCGCCGGCCGGCGTGACCGATCCGATCACGGACTACCCGCGGTCGACCGGCACCTTCATCACGGCAGGTGCGTTCGTGCCGAGCGCGGCCTGGCCGTCCGCATTCGAGGGTGGCTACCTGTTCGGCGACGGCGGATCCGGACGCGTGTGGCTGCGGACGGCGACCGGCGCTGTCGACTACGGCAACCCGATTCTGACCGGTGCGTTCGGCCTCACCGACATGGCCTTCGTCGACGAGCCGGCCGGCACGTCGCTCTACTACACCCTCAATGGTTCGTCCGAGGTCCGCAAGCTCAGATTGGCTGGTTCGCTCCCCGGGGGTCAGACGTTGGAGGTGCAGGTGGCCGGTGTGGCGGGGGTGCCGTCGGATGCGGTTGCGGTGGCGTTGAACATGACGGTGGTGAATGCGAGGGAGGCTGGGTTTGCGACGGTGTATCCGTGTGGGCAGCCGCGTCCTGAGGCGTCGAATCTGAATTATGCGGTTGGGCAGACGATCCCGAATCTGGTGATCGCGAAGCCGGGTGTGGGTGGTCGGGTGTGTGTGTTCAGTTATTCGACGATTGATCTGTTGGCTGATGTGTCGGGGTTCTTCCCGGCTGGTTCGGGGTTTGCTCCGGTTGCGAATCCGGTGCGGATTCTCGACACCCGCAACGGCATCGGGTCGTCGGTGTCGGCTGTTGGTGCCGGTGCGACGTTGGAGGTGCAGGTGGCCGGTGTGGCGGGGGTGCCGTCGGATGCGGTTGCGGTGGCGTTGAACATGACGGTGGTGAATGCGAGGGAGGCTGGGTTTGCGACGGTGTATCCGTGTGGGCAGCCGCGTCCTGAGGCGTCGAATCTGAATTATGCGGTTGGGCAGACGATCCCGAATCTGGTGATCGCGAAGCCGGGTGTGGGTGGTCGGGTGTGTGTGTTCAGTTATTCGACGATTGATCTGTTGGCTGATGTGTCGGGGTTCTTCCCGGCTGGTTCGGGGTTTGCTCCGGTTGCGAATCCGGTGCGGATTCTCGACACCCGCAACGGCATCGGGTCGCCGGTGTCGGCTGTTGGTGCCGGTGCGACGTTGGAGGTGCAGGTGGCCGGTGTGGCGGGGGTGCCGTCGGATGCGGTTGCGGTGGCGTTGAACATGACGGTGGTGAATGCGCAGGGAGGCTGGGTTTGCGACGGTGTATCCGTGTGGGCAGCCGCGTCCTGAGGCGTCGAATCTGAATTATGCGGTTGGGCAGACGATCCCGAATCTGGTGATCGCGAAGCCGGGTGTGGGTGGTCGGGTGTGTGTGTTCAGTTATTCGACGATTGATCTGTTGGCTGATGTGTCGGGGTTCTTCCCGGCTGGTTCGGGGTTTGCTCCGGTTGCGAATCCGGTGCGGATTCTCGACACCCGCAACGGCATCGGAGTGTGACGGCGCCCGTTCGTTGCGCCGTCGTCCGAGCCCCTCGACAGGTCAGGGTTGGAGCACGACCCAGCCGCGACGTTGCAGCTCCGCTGCGAGGAGTTCGACCGGCACCTCGTCGAGCGCGATCTCCGACACCGGTCGACGCGTCGGCGTCGGCGTCGGTCGAACGGTCGGCGTCGACGCATGCGAGCCCACGGGTGGTCCTTCACCGAAGACCTCGGCCTGGAGACGTTCGATGAATTCGTCGGCCTCGTCGCGGGTGAACTTGCCGGCCGCCTGCCGCTGCGTGAACCCCATCGGACCTCGTGCGTCACGAAAATCGGTGTGCCCGGCAGCGACCAGCAGTTCGAGGAGTTCACGGAGTTGCTGACCCGTTGCGGGCGGACCCGAGGACTGACCGAACGCCATGCCCAACCCTGCCACACCTCGGGGCCGGGCCCAGCCTCCCGAGTTCGTGTGAGCGCGACCTCAGCGGTCGGTGAACGCGAGCCGGTACAGCAGCCCCGTCAGCGAGAGACCGTCGCGGACGCGTCCGGCCTCGATCTCGGAGCGCACGACGGCCCACGACAACCACTCGACGCGCTCGGCCTCGTCGGGGTCGGTCGGCTCGCCGACGTGAGTGGCCGATGTGGCCAGGAAGACGTTGAAGGCGGCGTCGGTCGTGCCGTTGTTCGGGAAGTAGCGGACGAGGGGCGTGAGCGGGCCGGCTTCCCAGCCCGACTCCTCCAGTGTCTCCCGACTCGCCGCCTCGACGGCCGACTCGCCGGGGTCGACCCGACCGGCGGGAATCTCCCACCCCCACGTGTTCGTGATGAACCGATGACGCCACAGCAACAGCACGCCACGGGCGGCATCGTCGACCACGACACCGGCAGCCTCGGCCGGCATCCGCAGCACGTGGTGCTCGAATCGGGGACCGCTCGGCAGCTCGACATCGACGAGAGCGAGGCGCATCCACTCGCTGTCGTACAACGTTCGCTCACCGTGCACCGTCCACTCCATCGGGCCAGCGTACGGACGCCGGCGAGATCAACCGGTGGATGCGACGGGCGCGAGCTCGGGGTCGACGGGATCGTCGACGTGCAGTGGACGAGTGAGCGACCACGCCGAGCGGGCCAGCCATGCGCCGGTCGCAACGAGCACGAGCATCACGGTGCCGCACACGGCGTACGCGACCATTCGGCCGTAGTGGTCGTACAGCGCGCCGGTGACGACGGCCATGATCCCGGCGGCCAGCGCTTGGGCGCCGCCGAGCACACCTTGCGCTCCGGCCTGACGATCCTCCGGCACGGTCATGCCGACGGCGACGCCGGTGCTCGACACCGTCAGGCCGTCGCTCACTGCGTGCAGCATCGCCACCGCGAAGATCATCCCGCCCGTCGGCATCAGCCCGTAGAGCGACATGAAGACGGCGCCGCCGATGAGGCCCGCCACTGCCACCTTGAACGGTCCGTACACCTGTGCCCATCGTCCACCGATCGGACCGAGGATGATGAGCGGCAACGCGAACAGGGTGATGCCGAGGTTCGCCAACCATTTCGTGGTCCCGAGGTCGGCGTGGACGACGGCCCACAGCGAATCGAACGAGCCGATCATCACGAACACGGCGGCGCCGAGCACGACGGCCCCGGCGAAGGGACGGATCCGCAACAGGTCGACGGCCAGGCGTCGATGGGCCGTCGGGCCGCTCTCGCTGACCGCCACCCGGGCGACGAACGGCAACATGACCAGCGTGGCGATGGCGACCACGACGAACGGCGCCGGAATGCCGAGGGGACCGACGAGCACGGCGGAGATCGCCGGGCCGAGCGCGAAACCGAACACCTCGGCAGCGAGGAGTCGACCGAGGTTCTGGCCGAGATGGTTGGGGTCGGCGAGGATCACGATGCGGCGGGCGGCCGGCACCGCGGCGCCGATGCCGATACCCGAGATGAAGCGACCGATCAGGATCGGGACGAGCGTCGTACTGAACCCCATGAGGAGGAGACCGACCACGTTCACCGCAACGCCGAAGAGCACCACCTTGCGTGCGTGGCCGCGGTCGGCGAGCGGCGCGATGAGCACCTGCGAGAGGAATCCGGCGACGAACCCGATCCCGATGACCACGCCGATGGCGGTTTCGCTGATCCCGTACTCGTCGCGGTAGTCGTCGACGACGGTGAACAGCACGCCGTACCCCGCAGCCAGGCTGGCCATGAGCCCGCCGAACGCGATGAACAGCATCCGTGGCGACGGCGCGCGGGCGCTGAGTGGTCGCGTCGCTCGTCATCGGGGGCAGGCTAACGAGGGTCGGGAGCGCAGCAGCGGTCGATTCCGGGTCAGTCGGTGGCGACGAGCCCCGTGTCGGAGAGGTCGGTGAGCAAGGGATGCTTGGGCATGGCTCGGACCGTGACCCCCCACCTCCCGGCCTCACCGGGTGTGAAGCTCGTGGTGAACCGACTGTCGCCTTCAGCTGCCATGTCGGTCACCGTCATCCGCGGCTCGTCGAACGACCCGTCGGCGAGGACCGGCCCGTGCACCACCTGCACGCTGAGTTCGCTCTGGGTGAGCGTGCCCGGGTCGACATGGGCGACGACGCGCCGCTCGTCGGTCGCCGCGCCGGGCTCGATGCTCGACGCGCCGGTGTCGATCGTGACCCGAACGCCGGGCCAGGCCTCGGTGACGCGCAGCTTCCAGGCCGCCAGGTCACGCGCTCGGGCCGCGTCGTCGGCGACGATCGCGTCGGAGCTGACAGCGGCAGGTTCGTAGTACTGGGTCACGTAGTCGCGCACCATCCGGCTCGCGATGACGTTCCAGCCGAGTGTTGCCCAGTTGGTGGTGATCCGGTCGAGCCAGTCGTGGGGGAGACCGTCCTCGCCACGTTCGTAGAACGACGCCACGATCTGGTTCTCGATCACGTCGAATGCGGCCGACGCCTCGCGACGGTCGCGTCGTTCGTAGTCGGCATCGTCGTCGAATGACGCGATGTCGAAGCCATTTCGATCCGCCGACATCTCGTCCCACCAGCCGTCACGGATCGAACAGTTCAGCACGCCGTTCAGAGCGGCCTTCATGCCACTGGTCCCGCATGCCTCCATCGGTCGGCGAGGCGTGTTGAGCCACACGTCGCACCCGTGGTACATCGTGCGGGCGATACCGATGTCGTAGTCGGCGATGAACACGAACCGGTGGCCGACGTCGGCCGACCGGGCGAGCCGGTCGATCTCGCGGATCATCGCCTTTCCCGGTTCGTCGGCCGGGTGGGCCTTGCCGGCGAACACGAACTGCACCGGTCGGTCGGCGTCGAGCAGCAACGCCTTGAGCCGCTCCATCTGGCTGAGCAGCAGTGTGGAGCGCTTGTAGGTGGCGAAGCGCCTGGCGAACCCGATCGTGAGGACGTCAGGGTCGAGCACATCTTCACCTGTTCGATGTCGCACCATGTCGACGAGTTCGCGTCGTCCCTGATTGCGCACGTCCCAGATCTCGTGATGGCCGAGGTGCTTGACCTGGGACCAGTCGTTCTCGTCGGCGAGATGCCAGTCGTCGCCGATCGCCTGCCCGAGCAGCTCGTCGACTCGGTCGCTCACCCACGATCGGGCGTGGACACCGTTGGTGACGTGGCCGATCGGGACCTCGCGGACCGGCAGGTCGGGCCAGAGTCCACCGAACATGTGGCGCGACACCTCGCCATGGAGACGGGCGACGCCGTTGGCCCGCGCTGCGAGGCGCAGGCCCATCAGGGCCATGTTGAACTTGCCGTGATCGGCGGCGCCCTGGCCGACGGCCACGAGTTCGGCGAAGGTGATCCCGCACTGTTCGGCGAACGATGCGAAGTACCGCTCGAAGAGGTCGAGGGGGAACTGGTCGATGCCGGCCGGCACGGGAGTGTGGGTGGTGAACACGCTGCCGGCGCGGACCGCCTCGGTCGCCTCGGCGAACGACAGGCCATGGTCGACCCACTCGCGGATGCGCTCGAGGCCGAGGAAGCCGGCGTGGCCCTCGTTGGTGTGGAACACCTGCGGGTGGATGTCGAGCGCCCGCAGCGCCCGCACGCCGCCGATGCCGAGGATGATCTCCTGGCGGAGCCGGTGTTGCTCGTCGCCGCCGTAGAGGCGATCGGTGACGGCGATGGCCTCGGGCGGGTTGGTCGGCACGTTCGTGTCGAGCAGGTACAGCGGGATCCGCCCGACGTCGACGCGCCAGACCCTGCACCGTCACGTCGACACCGGCGAGGTCGACGTGCACCTCGACCCCGGTCGGCTGGACCCCGAGGGCGTCGGGATCGATGCGTTCGTTGCGTTCGCGCTGCCATCCCTCACCGTCGAGCTCCTGATGGAAGTACCCCTCGGCGTACAGCAATCCGACGCCGACGAGCGGGACGCCGAGGTCGGAGCTGGCCTTCAGGTGGTCGCCGGCGAGCACGCCGAGTCCCCCCGAGTACTGCGGCAGCGCCTCGGTGATGCCGAATTCGGGCGAGAAGTAGGCGACGAGTTCGAGCGGAGTCTGACCGTCGGCGCTGCGTCGGCCGAACCAGGTCGATCCCGTGAGTGCTTCGTCGAGACCTTCGCGGCCCCGTGCGACCTGCTCGACGTACTGCTCGTCGTTGGCGAGCGCATCCCAACACGCTGGCGAGGTGCGGCGGATCAGATCGACGGGATGTTGACCGGTCTCGCGCCACGAACGGCCGGTCGGTGAGCCGTCGAGTCGATCGAAGAGCTGAGCGAGCTGACGGCTCCAGGCCCACTGGAGGTTGGCAGCGATCGTCTCGAGCCCCTCCAACGGGGCAGGCACATTGCTGGTGACGGTGAACTGGTGGAGCGGTCGCATCGGCGCAGACGCTAGCGACTCCCCGGCACGGTCCGAACCGATGACGAAGTGTTCATCCAGCCGTGATCCGGGCGGAGGCGTACACCTCGGCCGTGGCCCGGGCGATGGCCCCCCACGCGTACTTGCGTTCCACGAGGTCACGGGCATTGGCGACCAGGATCGACGCGAGTTCGTTGTTCGTCAGCACCTGCTCGATCGCGTCGGCGAGATCGTCGGGGTTCCCGGGCTCGAACGTGACGCCGGCGTTGGTGCCGACCACGAGTTCGGCGAGTCCGCCCGTGCGCGCCACGATCAAGGGGGCGCCCGCGGCGAGCGCTTCGAGCGCGACGATGCCGAACGGCTCGTAGAGCGACGGGATCACCACGCATCCCGCATGATGCACGAGTTGACGCAAGTCGGCGTCGGGCACGAACCCTGGCAGTTCGATGAGGTCGCTCACGCCCTCGACATCGATCTGTGTCTGCAGTTCAGGGAGATAGCTGCCACGGCCGGCGATGACGCCGTGCACCTCGGGGACTCGGCTGCGCAGCGCGTGGATCGCCCGCGCCAGGACCTGGAACCCCTTCTCGTACTGCACGCGTCCCCACGACACCACCAGCGGATCGCGCCGGCGGTACGGCGTCACCGGGGCGCCGACGGGCCGCCACAGCGACGGGTCGATGCCGTTGGGGATGTGCGCGATGTGATCGACGTCGAGTTCGAATCCGATCACCAGTTGCTCGACGATGAAACGGGTCGGCGCGATCATGCGGTCGGCCTGGAATGCCAACCACCACTCGATCGAGTTGATGTCGGTCGGGTGGCCGAGAGGGAGCTGTCCGCCATGACGCACCCGCTCGGTGCCGTGCATCGTCAAGACGAAGGGCACGTCGTACTGCGCCGCCAGCGAGTCGGCCGCCCAGCCGAGTTGCCAGTCGTGGCCGTGCACCACATCGGGTTCCCAGCCGGCGAGGTCGCCACTGAACCGGGAGCCGAGTTTGGTGACCGCGTGATTCGCGGAGGCGATCCGTGTCACCGTTTCCACCGGTGGCAGCCACGGTAGGTCGACGAGCGTCCGCAGCACATGTACGCCGCGCGGGGGCCTGGCCTCGAGTTCGGCGGGGCGGTCGGCGACGGTGAGGACGACGACCTCGTGGCCATCGTCGGCGAGCGCCGCGCTCGAGGCCGTTCACCTGCGCCGCGATCCCACCGGTCGCGCGGGGTGGGAAGTCCCACGAGAGCATCAAGACGCGCACGGGCGTGCACCCTACTCTCGCCGAGGCCCTACCCTGGGTGGTGATGGCGCACGTCGCCCGACCGATCGGTGATCTCGACCTCCACCTGTTCGGTGAGGGGACGCATCGGCGACTCTGGGAACTCCTCGGTCCGCAGCCGCTCCTCGTCGACGAGTCGGGCTCGGCGCGCTCGATCCGCTTCGGGGTGTGGGCACCCAACGCACAGGGAGTCGCCGTCATCGGAGACTGGAACGACTGGATTCCCGAACCCCTGGCGCCGGTCGGTTCCGAGGTTCCGACGGGCATCTGGACCATGGTGGCTCCCGAGGCGCAGAGCGGCCACCGGTACAAGTTCGTGATCACGACCCGTGACGGCCGCACGCTGCACAAGGCCGACCCGATGGCGCGCCAGAGCGAGCGTCCGCCGAGTGATGCGAGCGTGGTGCCGACCTCCGGTGCCTATCGACTGGACCGACCACGAATGGATGCACGCTCGACGCTCGACGCTCGACGGCACGTCGGCGCTGCGGATCTACGAGGTCCATCTCGCCTCGTGGAAGCGCACGGTCGACACCTGGGCCGAACTCGCGACCGAGATCGGCGATCACGTCGCCCGTCTCGGGTTCACCCACGTCGAGCTGATGCCGATCGCCGAGCACCCGTTCGGTGGCTCGTGGGGGTACCAGGTGTCCGGTTACTACTCGCCGACGGCTCGCTTCGGCGACCCGGATGGTTTCCGCCGATTCGTCGACGAGATGCACGCACGCAAGCATCGGTGTGATCGTCGACTGGGTGCCGGCCCACTTCCCGCGCGACGAGTGGAGCCTGGCCCGGTTCGACGGCACGCCGCTCTACGAGCATCCCGATCCCCGCCGCGGCGAGCATCCCGACTGGGGCACGTACGTGTTCGACTACGGACGCAACGAGGTCCGCAACTTCCTGGTCGCGAACGCCCTGTACTGGCTCGACCAGTTCCACGTCGACGGCCTGCGCGTCGATGCCGTTGCCTCGATGCTGTACCTCGACTACTCGCGAGCTCACGGCGAGTGGACGCCCAACGAGTTCGGCGGGCGGGAGAACCTCGAAGCCCTCGCCTTCCTGCGTGAGACCACCTCGGTCGTCGCCGACGAGTTCCCCGACGCGTTGATGATCGCCGAGGAGTCGACGTCGTGGCCCGGCGTGACGGCGCCGACCTCGAGTGGAGGTCTCGGGTTCACCCACAAGTGGAACCTGGGCTGGATGCACGACACGCTCGACTACCTCGCGCTCGATCCGGTGCATCGCAGCCACCATCACAACGAGATGACCTTTGCGATGCTCTACGCCTACGACGAACGCTTCGTGCTGCCGCTGAGCCACGACGAGGTCGTCCACGGCAAGGGCAGCCTCCTTCGCAAGATGGGCGGCGACGACTGGCAACGGTTCGCCGCGCTCAGGGCGCTGTACGCCTGGCAGTGGTCCTTGCCCGGGGCGCCGCTGGTGTTCATGGGTGCCGAGTTGGCCCCGTGGGAGGAGTGGAACGACGAGGCCGGGCTGCCGTGGCATCTGCTCGACCACGCCGCCCATCGGGGCGTGCACGATCTGATCGGCGCCCTGAATCGCGCCGCCGAGGCGTGGCCGGCGCTGTGGCGCCGCGACACCGAGCAGGGCGGATTCCAGTGGCTCGACGCCGACGACGCGGCCCACAGCGTGTACGCCTTCACCCGATGGGATCTCGACGGATCGGTGGCGGTCGTGTGCATCGCCAACTTCACGCCGGTGACACGACCTGGCTATCGCGTCGGGCTGCCGTGGGGCGGCCCGTGGGACGTGATCATCGACACCGACGATGCGAGCTGGTGGGGGAGCGGGCATCGCGGCGACGAGCAACGTTCGGTCGTCGGTGTGGACGAGCCATGGCAGTCGCTCGGTTCGTCAGCGCTCATCGACGTCGGACCGATGTCGATGGTCTGGCTCGGTTCCCGATCCCCTGGCTGACGGCGGGCCGGCTCAGCGGGCGTCGACGACGCGGCGCAGCGCCTTCAGATTGCGGCGCCAGATCGGGCCGAGTACGAGCTTGCCGCCGATGATCTCGCCGAGCCGTCCACCGAGATACCACGGGAAGTCGAGATTCTCCGACCAGGTGAATCGGGTCCGGGAGCCGATCGGTTCGATCGTGAACACGCCGGTGCCGGTGACGATGCCGCTGTGGCGAACGCCCATCCGCCCGATCTGGGCGTCGACACCGTCAACGGCATCGACGGCCGGCACCCACTCGGTGATCTCCATCCGATCGGTCAACCTGATCGGGCCCACCTTGGTGTCGCAGAGGAACTCCGTGCCGACCCCTCGGGTCTGATCGGTCTGGAAGCGGATCGAGACCGCATCGGCCATCCAGTCGACGTGGCGTTCGACCGGCTCGACGATCTGCCAGACCTGGCCGGGCGTGGCGTCGAGATCGATCGACACCGTGACGTCACTCATCGCCGCCTCACGGCCGTGATCGGTCGGGCATGTCGCCTCACGCCGACGCGGCCACCGAGCGCAAGACGTCGCAGGCCTGCTCGGGGGGCACGATGTTGATCATCACGCCGGTGCCACGTTCGAACCCGGCCTGTGTGACGAGGTTCGGCCAGACGTGGGCGTGCCAGTGGTACTGGCCGGTGTGCTGGTGCGGCGCGGTGTGGAAGCCGAGGTTGAAGGCGATGTCGCCGAGTGCCGCGTTGCAGATGGCCGAGCGCGTCGCGCAGCGCGATGCCGACAGCCGCCAAGCTCTCGTCGGGAGCGTCTTGGAGGTGGCCCTCGTGATGTCGGGGCACGATGAGCATCTCGTACGGGGCGCCGCTCCAGTACGGAGCGATGACCGCGACGTCGTCGTTGGCGAAGATGACACGTTCGTCGGCGGACAGTTCGGCCTCGACGGTGGTGCACAGCAGGCAGCCGCCGGCGAAGCGGGCGAAGGCGCGTTCCTCGTCGAGGATCTCGCCGGGGACGAACGGCAGGCCGAGGATCTGGCCGTGGGGATGGGCGATCGAGGCGCCCGCCTCCCACCCGTGGTTGACGATCGCCTGGGTGTAGCGCACCTGTGGCGTGGCGGCGTGTTCGGCGAACCGGTCGCGCAGCACCCGCATCAACTGGGCGGCATGGTCGTCGTCGAGCAAGTGCAGCGCGGACTCGTGGTCGGGGGTGTACACGAACACTTCGTGGATGCCGCTCGCCTCGGCCATCACGTGGACGGGGCCGAGGTTGTGGACGGCGAACGGTTCCTTGCCGTCGAAGGCGGGATAGCGATTCGGGATCACCCGCATCGACCACGACCCGTCGGCCTCGACGGTCTCGAGTGCGGGAGGGGTGGCCTCCTCGTTGCCGGCGCAGAACGGGCACTGCCGATCGGGATCGGATTCGACCGAGTGTTCGCGCGGTGCGAAGTCGCTCGGGCGTTCCGCCCGCTCGGCAACGATGGTCACCCACCGTCCGTTGAGGGGGTTCAGTCGCATCTGACTCATTGTCATGACAAGGATACGACCAGTCGGCCGCTCACGCGTGGAACTGTGACGAACCGCTCAGTCGACGCTCCTCGGCGAACCGTCGATCGAGCCGGTCCTGGTTCCATCGGTGCACGCCCCAGCCGATCAGTGCCCCGACGCCGAACGCGACGAGCCCGCCGATTCCGTCGAGCCAGTAGTGGTTGGCGGTGACCACGATGGCGAACAACGTCGTCGCCGGATACAACAGCACGAGCGCCTTGGTCCACCACCGTCGCAGCAGCGGCCACAGTGCGATGGCGCACCACGTCGACCAGCCGATGTGCAGGCTCGGCATCGCGGCGTACTGGTTGGAGATCGACGCCATCGTCTCGGAGTCGAACGACCAGGGCCCGCCGTAGTCGGCCAGCGTGTCGACGAACCCGAAACCGTCCTCGGGGCGCACGTCGCTCGGGATGCAGGCGCCCCCGTAGCTGACCCGGACGTCGATCTGCTCGGCGATCTCGGCGGGAATCGGGCACGGCTCGTCGAGCAGCCTCGGCGGCATGAGCGGGAACCAGGCGAATCCGATGATCGCCAGGGCGGTCATCGCGGCGAGCGTGTTGCGCCACTGGGGAAAGACGTCGGCGCGCTTGACGTACAGCAGGATGAACACGCCGAGCGTGACGATGAAGTGGGCGGTGCCGTAGTAGGTGTTCCAGAACTGGATGAACAGGCGGTAGGGGAGGAACCACGACTGCACGGTCTGCTCGTGGAAGAGTCCGAGCCATGTCTCGATGCGGATGACCCGTTCGGCGTTGGTGAAGGCCTGTTCCGGTACGCCGTCGGCGGCGATCTTGTTCGAGCCGAACAGGTTGCGCGTCCAGGAGTAGATGGCGTAGAAGACCGCGACGATCAGCGCCTCCTTCCACCAGAAGACCCGGTGTTGCCGCTCCGGCGCATCGGCCTCCTCGGCGACCTGCATCACCCGGATACTGTAGGGGGAGATTACGGTCGGATGACATGGCACTGATCGAAGGACATGCTGGGGAGCAGGCCGTCGCCGCTCTGTCGGGTTTCGGTACCGACGTGATGTTCACGCTGAACGGTGGTCACATCTGGCCGCTCTACGACGCCGCTCGCAACCAGGGCATGCGCGTGATCGACACCCGACACGAACAGTCGGCGACGTTCGCCGCCGAGGCGTACGCGAAACTCACCCGTCGGCCCGGCTTCGCGGCGCTGACCGCCGGGCCCGGGATCACCAACGGCGTGTCGGCGGTGACGTCGGCGCACTTCAACGGTTCGCCCGTGGTCGTGCTCGGTGGACGAGCGCCGCAGGGTCGCTGGGGAGCGGGTTCGTTGCAGGAACTCGACCACGTCCCGATCCTGCAGTCGATCACGAAGTCGGCGGCGACCGTCACCGACCCCACACAGGCGGGCACGATGGTGCACGAGGCCGCCCGCCTGGCGATCGAGCCTCACCGTGGGCCGACGTTCCTCGACTTCCCGCTCGACGTGTTCGGGCCGTCGTCGGGCGAGGTGCCGGCGGTCGACGCCGGCGCCGTGTCGGGTGTGGCGCCGGCCTCCGACGACGTCGCGGCGCTCGCCGCGTTGATCGCCGGCGCGGAACGCCCGGCGTTCATCGTGGGTTCCGACGTGTACTGGGCCGGCGCGTGGGCCGAACTCGCCGCCGCTGCGGCCGCCCTCGGTGTGCCGTGTTTCTTCAACGGCATGGGTCGTGGTCTGCTGCCGGCCGACCACGAGCTGGCGTTCCTTCGGACTCGCGGGCTGCTCAAGCAGCGCGCCGACGTCGTGGTGGTGCTCGGCACGCCGCTCGACTTCCGGATCGGGTTCGGATCGTTCGGTTCGGCGACCGTGGCGCACGTGGTCGACGCCGAGTCGCAACGCGCCGGTCACGTCGAGGTGCTGACCGTCGTCGGCGACATCACCGCGACGCTCAGCGGGCTCGCCGACCATGCCGGCGATCGCGTCGACCACACCGACTGGATCTCGGAACTCCGTGATGCCGAATCGAGGGCCACCGCCTCGGAGGTCGCGCTCATGGAGGCCGACGACGATCCGGTCAGGCCGAGCCGCATCTACGGCGAACTGCGTCGACGGCTGGAACGTGACGCCGTCGTGATCTGCGACGGCGGTGACTTCGCGTCGTACGCCGGCAAGTTCATCGAGGTGTTCGAGCCCGGTGGTTGGCTCGACACCGGCCCGTACGGCTGCCTCGGCAACGGGCTCGGCTACGCCATCGCGGCACGCGTCGTGCGGCCGTCGTCGCAGGTGGTGCTCCTGCTGGGCGACGGCGCAGCAGGGTTCAGCCTGATGGACGTCGATTCACTCGTGCGCCACGGCCTGCCGGTCGTGATGATCGTCGGCAACAACGGCATGTGGGGTCTCGAGAAGCACCCGATGCAGGCCATCTACGGCTGGGACATGGCGTGTGATCTCCAGCCGGGCTGTCGCTACGACGAGGTCGTGCGATCGCTCGGTGGTGGCGGCGAAACCGTCAGCTCCCCGGCCGAGATCGGCCCGGCACTGGATCGTGCCTTCGCCAGTGGTGTGCCGTACCTCGTGAACGTCCTCACCGATCCCGCCGACATCTACCCGAGATCGAGCAACCTGGCGTAGGCGCGACGGTCAGGTGTCGCAGCACTTGGCCATGAAGCGATCGAGGTCGACCAGCACACGCGTGATCTTGCCGGCGGCGACGAGCCCACCGGAATCCGACGCCGACACGGTGAACTTCAGGCGACGACCCTCGATCTTCTCGAGCACGGCCTCGGCGACCACCTCGGCCCCCACCGGCGTCGGCTGCAGGTGATCGAACTGGATCCGCATGCCCACCGTGGTCGCGCCGTCGTCGAGCGCCTGCTCGACCGCGTTGCAGCACGCCTCCTCACAGAGTGCGACGAGTCGTGGGGAGCCGAGCACGTCGACGCTGCCGGAGCCGAGCGCTCGGGCCGTGTCGGCGTCGGTGACCACCAGCTTGGCGTCGCCGCGCATGCCCTTTTCGAGATTCACGGCCCTCACGCTAACCCGATCGTCGCAGGGCAGCGTCGTGACGCCGTCAGGGGCGCCCGTAGGCTCGGCGGGATGATCGACTCAGACGTGCTGGAACGAGTACTCGCCGGTGCGGTCCGCACCGGCGCCGATTTCGCCGAGGTGTACGCCGAGGACAAGCGCTCGACGTCGGCGGGCCTCGACGACGGCAAGGTCGAGCAGGTCTCGAGCGGCCGCGACCGTGGCGCCGGCATCCGGGTCGTCGCGGGCGACACCACCGGCTTCGCCCACACCGCCGACCTCGTCCGAGGCCGGCTCTGGCCGCGGCCGCACGTGCGGCCGCTGCGGCGGCCAGCCAGGGCGGCGGCGGAGTGCGCACCGTCGCGCTCACCCGCTCGGCGCCCCACCGGCCGCAACACCGTCGAGCAGGACCCCGACGACGGTCGCCAAGGCCGCCAAGGTCGAGCTGCTCGCAGCGCATGAACGAGGCCGCCCGGGCGTTCGGGCCGGAGATCGTCCAGGTGTCGGCCGGCTACGGCGACAGCCGCGAAGCAGGTCCTCGTCGCCAACACCGACGGCGTGCTCGCCGACGACGACAGGTCGTCCGCACGCTGTTGCGCGTCAGTGCGTGGCCGACGGCGACACCGGCATGCAGACCGGCTACCGAGTCGATCGGCCACACCGTCGGCTTCGAGCTGTTCGACACCGTCGACGTCGAGGAGCTCGCCCGCGAGGCCGCCCGCCAGGCGCTCACCAAGCTGCGACGCCCGCCCGGCGCCCAGCGGTGCGATGCCCGTCGTGATCAAGCACGGCAGCGGCGGCGTGCTGTTCCACGAGGCGTGCGGCCACGGGCTCGAGGCCGACCTCGTCGCCGAAGGGTGCGCAGCGTCTATCGCGGGCAAGGTCGGCGAGCAGGTCGCCTCGCCGCTCGTCACCCTCGTCGACGACGGCACGATGACCGGGCGAGTGGGGCACGCATCGCCATCGACGACGAGGGCCACCCCACCCAGCGCAACGTGCTCATCGAGGACGGCGTGCTCACCGACTACATGTGGGACTACCTCCGGGCCCGCAAGGAGGGCCGCCCGCAGTCGGGCAACGGTCGCCGCCAGAGCTACCAGCACCTGCCGATGGTGCGCATGACCAACACCTATCGTGCTCGACGGCACCGACGACCCCGACGACATCGTCGCCTCCACCGACCAGCGGCGTGTACGTCGCCAAGCTCGGCGGCGGCAGCGTCAACACCGCATCGGGCGACTTCGTGTTCGGCATGACCGAGGCCTACCTGATCGAGAACGGCGAGATCACCGAGCCGCTGCGCGAGGGCAACCTCATCGGCAACGGCCCGCAAGGTGCTCCAGCGACATCGACGTGCTCGGCAACGACTTCGCGATGGGCAGCCCGGGCACGTGCGGCAAGGACGGCCAGGGCGTGCCGGTCGGCGACGGTCAGCCGACCCTGCGGGTGAAGTCGCTCACCGTCGGCGGCACGCGCGGCATGAGCGCCGAGCGAGCTGCAGGCGGTCGCCGATCGGGTCGTCGCCCAGGCCGCGCGCCGGCGAGCAGATCGAGGCGTTCGTCGCGCGCGGCGGCGAGACCGAGATCCGGGTGTACGAGGGCGAGGTCGAGCACTTCGTGTCGGCGCAGAGCGAAGGCATCGGCATCCGGGTCATCCGCGACGGCCGCACCGGGCTTCGCCTACGCGGGCACGCTCGACGACGTCGGCGATCGCCGAGGTGCTCGCCGAGGCGCGCGACAACGTCGCAGTTCGGCACCGTCGACGAGTGGGCGGCGCTGGCCGAGCCCGACGGTGTCGCGGTGCACCGAGCAGCCGCTGTGGAACGACGCGCTCGCCGACTTCCCGACCGACCGCAAGATCGAGCTCGCCAAGGAGCTCGAGCAGCTCGCCTCCGGCGCCGATCCCCGGGTGCGTGTCGACGACGCGAACTACGCCGACGCGCACGGCGGAGGCGGCCGTGGCCTCCACCACCGGCATCCGGATGTCGGGTCGGGAGAACGGCTGCTACGTGTCGGTCGTCGACGCTGGCCGACGAGGCGAGGGCGACGACGCCGAGACCCAGACCGGCTTCGGGTTCTCGGTCGGGCGCGATCGCCCGACGAGTTCGACCTCGACCGCGCCGCGCGCGAGGCCGTCGATCGTGCCACCCGACTGCTCGGCGCGACGCAAGCCGTCGAGCCGTCGGCTCACCGTCGTGCTCGACCCGTACGTCACCGCACAGTTCCTCGGGGTCATCTCCTCCACGCTCAACGGCGAGGCCGTGGTCAAGGGGCGCTCGCTTGTTCGCGCGACCGCTCGGCGAGCAGGTGGCCGCCCGTCGGTCACCCTGGTCGACGACCCGACGAACCCGCTGGCCTACACCGCCACCGACGTCGACGGCGAGGGCCTCGCCGCCCGTCGCAACGTGCTCATCCAGGACGGTGTGCTGCAGCAGTTCGTGCACAACTCCTACACGGCTCGTCGGGCGGGGACCGTCTCCACCGGCAACGCCGTGCGCGGTGGCTTCGCGGGCACGCCCGGCGTGGGTTGCCTGGCCCTGTCGCTGCGTGCCCGGCACGCGCAACCAGCCGGAGCTGATCGCCGACGTCGACGACGGCGTGCTCATCCAGCAGATGCAGGGCCTGCACTCGGGTGTCAACCCGATCAGCGGCGACTTCTCGACCGGAGCGGCCGGTCTGCTCATCACGAATGGCGCCGTCGGCGCGCCGGTCCGCGAGTTCACCATCGCCTCGACCCTGCAGCGGATGCTGCTCGACGTCGTCGAGGTCGGCGGCGACATCGAGTGGCTCCCGATGCGCGCGGCCGGCGTGAGCCTCGTCATCCGCGACGTGACGATGTCGGGGTCCTGAGGACGCATGGTTGCCCCGTCGTCCGAGGCGGTCGATCGACACCCGCACCTCGCCGCGAAGCAGCCCGAGGGAACGGTCCGCGCCGATCTGCACATGCACACGATGTGGAGCGGCGACTCCACGACGACGCCTGACGAGTTCGTCGCCGCGGTGGCGGCGAGCGGCCTCGACGTGGTGTGCGTCACCGATCACAACGCAATTGCCGGGGCCGTCGAACTCGGCGATCTCGTCGACGCGAGGGTGATCGTCGGCGAGGAACTCCGAACCGCAGCGGGAGAACTCATCGGGCTGTTCCTCACCGAACGCATCCCGATCGGCATCGGCCACGTCGACGCCGCCAAGGCGATCCGTGGGCAGGGTGGTGTCGTCTACATCCCGCACCCGTTCGACCCGATGCGTCGCAACCTGAGCGAGGTCGCGCTGTACGAGTTGGCGGAGGCCGACCTGATCGACGCCGTCGAGGTGCTCAACGCGAAGACGTCGCTCGCGAGTCTCAATCGTCGTGCGGTCGAGTTCGCCGCGGAGTTCGGGATCGTGGGCGGGGCGGGCAGTGACGGCCATGTTCCGGGCGCATTCGGTGCCGCCTACGTGGAGATGCCGGACTTCGACGGACCGATGGAGTTTCTCGCCTCGCTCGCCGCCGGCCAGGTCGTCGGCCACCATTGGGACGAACCCCGTCCGTGGTCGCCTCGCATCGTCCCCAGCGTCACGGGCAGATGATCGGGTCGACCAGTCAGGGCAGGTAGAGCAGTGAGGCGATGCCGTGCTGGGCGGCGACGGCGACCGTCGGAGCAGCGGATGCCTCGACGGCCACGAAGATGACGTCGTCGATCATCTCGACGACGGTCGCCGACTCGGCGATCACCAGGCCGTCGGCGGCCACGTGCACCTCGAGCCCGATGGACACGCCACGGCTGAGCGGATCGGTCAGCCCCACCACGACCGTGCCCGGCGCCGCCCGCGCTGCCGGTCCCGCAAGGGCGGTGAGGTCGAGGTCGGTCAGCACCTCGCCGATGCCGACTCGCTGGTGGAGTCGGGCGTCGCCGGGCAGATCGTCGAGTGCGTCCGGTGGGACCGCCGCGATGGGAAGATCGACCGGGTGGACGTCGAGGGGATCACCTGGTTCGAGCGCCCGCCCCGCGACCAGCACGGTGCGGGTCGCCCCCCAGCTGCGTCGCGCCTCGTCGAGCGACGTGAACCGAACCTCGACGGCAGCGGCGAGTACCGAGGCCAACACGGCCACGACGGCCCAGTAGACCCATGGTCGACGGGCGAGGACGAGTCGGGCTCGGGCCACGACATGCATCAGAGTCTCCTCGGATCGGGAACGATCGGAGGGAGTCGGTCACGTGGAGGCTATCCACGGTGGCGGCCGGTCAGGTCGTGGTGCCGGAGCTGCCCGAGTCGGTCTTCTTGGTCGGCTTCGAGTCGGATTTCGACTCCGATTTCGACTCGGACTTGGACTCGGACTTCGCTGACGAATCGGAGCTCGACGAGCTGCTCGAATCACTCGAGGTCGACGGCGGCGAACTCGCCGACTTCTTGCCACGATTGTCGGTCTTGAAGAAGCCTGACCCCTTGAAGGTCACGCCGACAGGGGTGAAAACCTTCTTGACCGCCAGCAGCTCGCCGGAGTCGGGATGGACGATCTCGGTGAGGTTCTCGTCGTGGAAGCCCTGCTGGACCTCGATGGTCTCGCCGGTGTCGACGAACTTGTACACATACGTGGGCATCGGGTTCCCAAAGATAGCGTCGGATACATGCAGGTCCGCAGTGCAGTCATTCCAGCGGCCGGCCTCGGGACGCGGTTTCTCCCCGCGACCAAGTCGGTTCCGAAGGAGCTCTTCCCGATCGGCGACCGACCCGCGATCCAGATCGTGATCGACGAAGCCCTCGGTGCAGGCATCGATCACATCGTCGTCGTCAGCAGCCGCTCGAAGCCGGCGCTCGACGCGTACTTCGCTCCCGACGAGGCGCTGCTCGACGCACTCGAGGCCAAGGGACGCACTGCCACGGCGGAGCGATTGAGGTCGATCGGGCGTGACTGGCGTGTCACGATCGTGTATCAGGACGACCCGAAGGGTCTCGGCCACGCGGTGGGCTGCGCTCGCGAGGCCGTCGGCGACGAACCGTTCGCGGTCATGCTTCCCGACGAGTTGATGTCGAGCTCCGCAGTGCTCGCCCAGATGAACGGCGTGTGCGCCGCCACCGGAGGGAGCGTTGTCGCCGTCGTCAACGTGCCGCGTGAGCAGGTGAGTTCCTACGGCGTGATCGACCCGGCAGGGGAGCTGACCCACGACGGCGTCATCGCGGTCCGCGACCTCGTCGAGAAGCCGTCACCGGATGACGCGCCGAGCAACTTCATCCTCACGGGACGCTACGTGCTCACCGCCGACGCATGGGACGAGATCGATCGGTTGACGCCGGGCAGCGGTGGTGAGCTCCAGCTCACCGACGCGCTTCGGGCCCAAGCGGCACGGGCGCCCTTTCACGCCGTGGTGGCCGACGAGCGCCGCCTCGACACGGGGACACCGCTCGGATTTCTGACGGCCTCGATCGAACTCGGTCTCCAGGATCCCGAGCTCAGCGCTCCGCTGCGCGAGTTTCTCCGACACCTGCACGTCTGAATCGGGCACCGCGTCCGCGGCGCCGAAGCGTGATGTCAGGTCCGGCGAAAGTGGTCGGGATAGTCGTGGACGAGGCCGTATTCGTCGACGTCGAGATCGGCGCTGAATCCCGAATCCAGATTCGTGTACCGGTACCGACGCGGGGCGAGGCGCTCGTAGCGCTGCCGCGTGGCGACCAGTTCGAGCGTGTCGACGTCGACGACCGCGACCCGCACGTCGTCGGCAGCGCCGATGTCGAGGCCGAGTCTGCGGATCGGCAACGAGTTCGTGAACGGAGTGCACGTGAGATCGATGTCGGTGCATCCGCCCAGGTCGGGCCGGTGGGCGCCGTTCATCTCCCCCCAGCGTCCGGTGCCGTCGGCGCCGAGCCAGAGATCGGGTTCGTCGAGGTCGCGGAACAACAGGAACTGGCGGATCTGCCACGTCGCGGACAACCGCACCACGTACGTCACCGCTTCGCGCCCGACCTCGCCGGTCGCCGTCCAGCCTTCGTTCTCCCATCGCAGCGTCAGTGTCTCGAGATGGTTGTCGTCCCAGGTTCGCCATCGGGCGGTGTATCCGTCGGACGGAAAGGCGGTCAGCGGCGACTTCACGTGCGTCCACGCTACGACCCGATCGTCCGGTCGCAGCGAGTCGGCCCCGGACTACGTTGACATCGTGACGCCATTGGAAGATGCTCAGGCCTTCGTCCTGGAATCGTGCCCACCCCTGCCGGAGCGGGTGGTGGCACGAACCGAGGCACTCGGATTGGTGCTGGCCGCGCCGATCGATGCGGGCGAGGTGGTGCCGCCGTTCGACAACACCGCGGTCGACGGGTACGCGGTGCGTTCGGCCGATGTTGCCGATGTTCCGGCCGAACTCGTCGTGGTCGGCGAGATCGCGGCCGGGGCGGCGCCGGACCGTCCGGTCGGACCCGGCGAGGCGGTTCGCATCATGACGGGCGCTCCGATGCCGGCAGGTGCCGATGCGGTCGTGATGGTGGAGGATTCCGAACGGGTCGGCGACGACGTGGTGCGATTGTCGCGTTCGGTTCCGGTCGGCGCGTCGATTCGTCGCGCCGGCGACGACGTGCAGGTGGGCGATCGACTGTTCGACGCCGGGACCACCATCACCGCGTCGGTCGACGCCGTGCTCGCATCGGTCAACGCCCGAACGGTGGCGGTGTACCCGCGGCGCGGGTCGCCGTGTTGTCGACCGGCGACGAACTCGTCGACGACGGCTCTCCGTTGCAGTTGGGTCAGATCCGAGAGAGCAACAAGACGATGCTGTCGGCGCTCCTCGCGGAGGCCGGCTGCGATGTCGTCGACCTCGGCATCGTGCGCGATGACGAGGTGGAACTCGAACGGGTCCTGCGCGACGCGGCGACGCGCTGCGATGCGATCGTCACGAGTGGTGGAGTGTCGATGGGCGACTACGACGTCGTGAAGGCGGTGCTCGGTCGGGTCGCCGACATGACCTGGATGCAGATCGCGATCAAGCCGGCGAAGCCGTTTGCGTTCGGGCGCCTCGGCGGTGTCCCGATCTTCGGGCTGCCCGGCAATCCGGTCAGTTCGCTGGTGAGCTTCGAACTGCTGGCGCGACCCGCCCTGCGCCGGATGATGGGGCACCGCCGGCTGACGCGGCCGAACCTGGTGGCCGTGGCCGACGTGGCGCTCGATCGGCAGTCCGACGGCAAGGTGCACTTCATGCGTGTCAACGGCGAGCTTCGCCGACGACGGCCGCTATCACGTGCGGCCCGTCGGCGCGCAGGGCAGTCATCAACTCGCGGCGACCGCTCTGGCCGACGCCATGGCCGTGGTTCCCGATGGCCCCGGAGTCCCCGCCGGCGCCGACGTCGCGGTCCTGCTCCTCCACGGATGAGCATCTGACCCGCGGCATCGCCTCGAGCGGCTTCGATCCGTAGGATGGGCGGATGTCGCAGGAGCTGATCGACCCGTTCGGTCGCCTGATCGAGGATCTGCGGATCTCGATCACGGATCGCTGCAACTTTCGCTGCACCTATTGCATGCCCGAGGAAGGGATGCAGTGGCTGCCGCGTTCGGAGGTCATGCGATTCGAGGAGATCGAACGGCTGGCCAGGATCTTCGTCGAGCGGTACGGCGTCCGCGGGATTCGCCTCACCGGCGGCGAGCCGACGGTTCGCGCTCATCTGCCGGTGCTCGTCGAGAAACTGGCGGCCTTGGAAGGGCCCGACGGTCCCGTCGATCTTGCGATGACGACCAACGGCGCCACCATGCGGCTGGTCGCCGACACGTTGCGTGAGGCCGGGCTGCGCAGGGTCAACATCAGCCTCGACACGCTCGATCGGGCCAAGTTCCACCGGATGACGCGTCGTGACGAACTGGTGCGGGTGCTCGACGGTATCGAGGCGGCGAAGCAGGCGGGTTTCGATCCGGTCAAGATCAACGCCGTCATCGAGCGCAACGTGAACGACGACGAGATCGTGGCGCTCGCCACCTATCGGACGTCAACAGGGCATCGAGGTCCGGTTCATCGAGTTCATGCCGCTCGACGCCGAGGGTCATTGGATGAACGACAAGGTCGTCGGCCAGGACGAGATCGTCGCCGCCATCGACGCGGTGTATCCGATCGAACAGCTCCCGGCGCGAGGGTCCGCGCCGGCCGACCGGTTCCGCTATCTCGACGGTGGTGGCACCATCGGCGTGATCCCCACGGTGACCAAGCCGTTCTGCGGTGACTGCGACCGTGTTCGCCTGACCGCCGAAGGACAGTTCCGGACCTGCCTGTTCGCCACGAAGGAGTTCGACCTGCTCGCAGCGATGCGTGCGGGCGAGTCCGATGATCACATCGCCGCCCGCATCGAGGCCGCCGTTGCGACCAAGTGGGCGGGCCACCGCATCAATCAGGTCAACTTCGTGCGCCCCGGCAAGTCGATGAGCCAGATCGGCGGCTGAGCGTCAGCGGAGGTCGGTGTAGTTGCGGAAGCGCTCGGCGACTGCCTCGTCGCCGAGAATCTCGATCGGTCCGCCATCGCGCTTCCACAGCCACAGGACCAGATCGGCCGCCCGGCCGCGGATCGCCGCATCGCCCTTCGCGTGCTCGCGGGTGAACGTGGCGCCGTTGGCATCGAGGTCGGTCACGAGCCACTCGCCGCCCACGGCGGAACGAGGATCGACGCCATCCACGACGTTCGTGTCGGTATCGGTGCAGTGCAGGTGCACGGTGCCTCCGATCGGTGTGGCGTCGGCTCCGGCTCCCCGCCCGGCGAACCACGTGAGGTACTCGTCGATGCCATCGGCGGCCACGGCGACCGGAATGTCGTAGGGGAGCCCCACCGAATTCGCGGCGTCCCAGCGGTGGACTGCGGTCTCCTGCGTCATTCGTCGCTCGACCCAGCGTGCGTCACGGTTGGCCCCGGTCCAGGTCCACACCTCCTGGTGCGGTGGCGCCGCGGCCAATGCCGAGAACAACGACGTGTGCGCCGCCATCACCCAGTCGACGAGGAACGTGTCGGACGGCCGAGGTGTCTCCTCCCACGTCCGCAGCACGTCGACCGACGTGACACCTTCGGCGACCACTCGGCCCCAGAAGTTCCACACGCCACCGAGGTGCCAGGTGAGGTCGCCGAGGTCCCATCCCGGGCACGACGGCACGGCGTGGTCGAATCCGTGGTCGGTCACGATCTCGAGGAATCTGACCGCATCGGTACGGAGATGGGCAATGGCGTCGTACGGGAGCGGTCCCGTGGGCGTGACGGCGTCGGACATGGCGGTGACGGTAGCCCGGCAGTCGCCGGTCGGCCACGCCGGGCTATCGTGCGGGCCTCATGAGTGATCTGTCGTTCACCCACCTCGATCCGCTCGGCCGTGCCCGCATGGTCGACGTCACACCGAAAGAGCCGACACATCGGCGTGCCGTGGCGCGCTGCAAGGTCTTCATGAAGCCCGAGACGACCACCGCGATCGCCAATCGGGAGGTCAAGAAGGGCGACGTCCTGTCGGTCGCCCGTGTCGCGGGGATCCAGGCGGCGAAGCGCACCTCCGACATGATCCCGTTGTGTCATCCGCTGCTCGTCGGCTCGGTGTCGGTCAACTTCGAGATCGGCGACGACTTCGTGGCCGTCGAGGCCCAGGTCGACACCGTCGATCGCACCGGCGTCGAGATGGAGGCGCTCCACGCGTGCAGCGTCGCGGCGCTCACCGTGTACGACATGTGCAAGTCCGCCGACCGGGCGATGGTCATCGGCGAGCTCGCCCTGTGGGAGAAGACCGGTGGTCGATCCGGCGTGTATCGACGCTCTGACGGAGTGGTCGAAGCCGGCGCCGAGGACCACGCAACGTGACGGACGTCTCGCCGATGATTGCGTTGATCGTCACAATCGTCGTAGAATCGTCATACAGCACGTTGCCCACGGCACGCCGCTCCTTCCGATCGATGATCCTCACCAACCCGACTCGCTGACTCATGGCAAAACTCGTTCTCCTCGTCGTCGCGGCCGCCTGGGCCGCGGTCCTGATCCCCCCGATGCTGCGCTCGCGCATCGAGAATCGCCCGAACTCGTCGGTCACCGATTTCCGCCGTCAGCTCAGCACGCTGCAGAGCACGTCGACGCCGGGGCGCGGCGGCATGCGGACCATCGGCCGGCCCTTGGCCCAGTCGCCGCTGCAGCGACCGGCTGCTGCGGGCCGACCCGGCCAGCCAGTCCATGCCCATCATCGGCAGGCCTCGCTGCACGGTGGCGTCACCCCCGCACCGCAGCGTCAGTCCCGGTCGATCGAGGCCCGCAGCCAGCCGCAGTTCCGCACGCATGGTGATCCCAGTGGCGCACATCATCGCCAGACGCACATGGATCGTCAGGCATCTGCGAGCCGTTCCCAGCGTCCGACCGATCCGCGCAGCGACGTCCGTCGTCGGCGCACCAACGTGTTGTTCATGCTGGTCATCTCCACGGCGTGCACACTGTTTCTGGCGGCCACCACGTCGTCGACGGTGATGCTCTACGTGTTCGCCCTGTCCTTCCTGGCCCTGTGCGGGTACGTGTATCTCCTGGCGCAACTCCGCCAGCGCGAGGCATCGGGCTGGACCGACGACTGGATCGATCGCTACTGATCGCCGGTATCGGTCCGCATTGCCTCGAACGCACTGTGGACTCGATGCGCTCAGCGCTACACTCTCCGGAGCCCATGGGGCTATAGCTCAGTTGGTAGAGCGCGTCGTTCGCAATGACGAGGTCAAGGGTTCGATTCCCTTTAGCTCCACAAGTCCGTTTCCGGACGTTCGCCGAAATCTGCGAACGTCCGGAGAAGAGGTCCCCTACCAGGGGAAACGTCCGCTGAGATGCGTCGACGTGCGGAACCGAGCCAGGTCTCGTCGACTTCACGTGGCGCCACCGCGAGCATTGCCTCAACGGCGTCGGATCGCTCGTCGCACGGTTGACGGTGCGGGCACGGTCAGCCCGGTGCCGGAAGCCCGCCGCCGCTCGGGTAAGGGCGGGCCCATGTGGGCGTGTACGATCGAGGCGGCAGAGGGGGTATGTGCGATGGCAGAGGTTTCGCGAAGCGAAACAATTCGGATGCTCGATGGAGTGCCGTTGTTCAGCGGTCTGACCAAGCGGCAGCTTGGTGCCGTGGCCAAATTGGTGGACCACATGAGCTTCGAGCCTGGCGCCGTACTCGTTCAGGAGTTGGATGTCGGTCGACGGCTGACCATCATCCGAGAGGGCACGGCCGGAGTCATTCGGCGAGGGGCCGTCGCTGGAGAGGGCTCGGCCAAGGGGATCGAGCAAGGGAGCAGCCGTCGAGTCGCCACTGTCGGCCCGGGTGACGTCGTGGGAGAGCTGTCACTGATCGATGGGAAGCCGACGTCAGCGTCCGTCGTAGCTGATACCCAACTGGAAGCCCTCGTGCTCTTTCGGACGAGGTTCAACAAGTTGTTGGATTCGATGCCTGAGCTGTACCCCCGCCTTCTCGTCGGAATGGCTGCACGGTTCCGAGCGATCGATCACGGCAGCGACGTCATCGGGTAGAGATCCGGCGGCTTCCAGCCGCACCGCCTGATACGCGATGGGCGCGCGCCAGCCCTCACGGTTCGCCGGCGGGGACAGGCTCGCCTGTACCCGCTCGACGAATTCCGCAAGGTCTCGGCTGAATCGCTGTGTGTCGTCCCATCGGGGAGTGTGTCCCACGGCGCCATACCCGGGCCGGAACCGTGAGGATGTCCTCGACCAACATGTCGACCATTTCAGGCGCGACGTGCTCTGAGGATGTGTCCGTGACGAAGGACCTCGCGAAGTCTGGTTCGATCGGATCGGCCAAGCCCATGACGACGGAGTTCACGAACTGGCGCGCCTCGTCGTTGCGCAGGCTGGTCGGTGAGGCCTCGAGAACCAGGCCTGCGATCCGGTGCGGATGATCCAGCGCGACCCTTCGTGCGACCAGGCACGAGCCCGAGTGGCCGACCAGTGCCGGCCATGCAGCCGGTCGAGGATTGCTGGGCAGACTGCGGACGCAGCGGGTTACTCCACCATCCGAGACGTAGTGACGAGAAATGCGCTCTGAGCTGCTGTGATCGTGTTCGTGCGTCGTGGAATGCGGATTCCATTCAGCTCCACACTCGAAAGCCCGAGCCGTCAGGCTCGGGCTTTTCGCTAGGTTGGCACACGATGACGACCCCTGAGCTGCCCGACCACGTCGTGGAGAACCGGCGTCACTGGGACGACGACGCTCCCGGCTGGGTGGCGGGCGGAGAGCGGGCGTGGGCGCAGAACGAGCCGACCTGGGGGATCTGGGGGAATCCGAACAGTGAAGTCGCCCTGCTGCCCGACGATCTGAGCGGCCAGCGCGCGATCGAACTGGGGTGCGGGACCGGGTACGTGAGCGCCTGGATGCGTCGGCGCGGGGCGAGCGTGTACGCGATCGACAACTCCGAGCAGCAGCTGATGACCGCTCGACGTCTGGCGGCGCTCCACGGACTCGACGACATCGAGTGGGTTCATGGCAATGCCGAGACCGTCGAGCAGCCCGACGACAGTTTCGACTTCGCGATCAGCGAGTACGGGGCGGCGATCTGGTGTGATCCGTACGCCTGGATCCCGGAGGCCCATCGTCTGTTGCGCCCCGGTGGCCGCCTTGCGTTTCTCGGCAATCATCCGTTCGCGATGGTGTGCACGTCCGAATCCGGTGATGTGCCGGCGGGTCTGACGCTCGAACGCGACTACTTCGGCCTCGGACGCATCGACTGGACCGATGCGCTCGAGGACCCGGGAGGCATCGAGTTCAACATGGAGATCTCGTCGTGGCTTCGTCTGTTCCGCGCGACGGGGTTCGAGGTGGTCGACTACGTCGAGGTCCAGGCGCCGTCGTCGGCGCACGGAGTGAAGTACTGGGTCGAGGCCGAGTGGGCGAGGCGCTTCCCCGCCGAACAGGTGTGGATCCTCGTCAAACGCTGATGTTCAGGCGACCGGCACGGCGTAGACGACGATGTTCTCCCGGTAGCGCCTGATGTCCGGGTTGTAGTCGCCGCCGCAGGTGATCAGCACGAGTTCCTCCGGGCCGGTGTTGCGCCACAGGCGTTCTCGGGGCAGCTCCAACTTGCCGTAGACCGCCCGTTCGACGACCTCGTAGCGGCGCAGCGAACCGTCGTCGAGGGTGACGGCGATCTGAACTCCGGGTTCGACCGTGCCGAGCCGGGCGAAGGGTCCGGCCGTGCGATTCCACGACACATGAGCGGCGAGCACCGTGGCGCCGGGCCGGCCGGCCGTGGCTCCGTACTGGTACCAGCCGATCTCGGTTTCGTCGGGGATCTCCAGCTGGCCGTCGGGTTCGAGACCGATCGCCCGCACCGGGAAGCGGGCAACGTCGACGGTTTCGATCTGGAGCCCGATGGGGCGAGGTCTCGGTGCACGGGGCTCGATGATGGCGCTGGATCGGGGTCCCACCTTCTCGGTGAGTGGTGACAATGCCCCGGTGTCGCTGACATCGCTCGGCTCGGGAGAGCTCCCGTCGGGTGTGATCCGCGGCGGCACGGTCGACGGTGTCACCCGGGCGGTGGCGGCATCGACGTCGAGAACGACAGCGTCGCCGCCCCCTCGGGTGGCGAGGCCGGCGATAGCCAGCCCGCCACCGACGAGGAGTGCGGCGACGATGATGAACGTGAGCGACCGACGGGAGGGGAGTCGGCGAGCGCTCACGAAGTGCTCAGGCCTCGACGGTGCGCCGACGAAGGACCATCGCGCCGCCGGCGACGGCGAACAGGCCTGCCGCTGCGGCGAACAGTGCCACCGAGTTGGAGGTCGATCCGACTTCACCGCCCGTGTTCACGGCGGTCGGCGCCGGCGTCCCGTCACCGGCCGGGGCGGACCCGGTCGACGCGAGGGAGATGGTCTGGGTGTAGAACGTGAAGGTGTCATCGGCCAACGAGCCGACGGCGTACACCGTCAGGTTCTCTCCCGACACCACGGCGACCGTCGGTACCGGAGCGATGGGATCGCCGCCGGTTGGAGCGATCTCGGCGCCGGCGATCTCACCGGCGGGTAGCACCAGGCTCTGGGCCGAGCCGTTCGAGAGATTCTCGACCGGACGGGCATCGCCGAGCACCACGTCGACGGCCGGTGCCGCAGCAACGTGCACGACCGTGAGCCGACCGGATCCGTCGGCAACGGCCGCAGTGTCGTTCTCGAACGGGGTGATCGTGGGGGTCCCGTCGGCATCGAGATGCGCAACAACCGTCCAGTTGCCGGCGGCCGGCACCGGGAACTCGGCCACCGGGCCGATCGCGACGTCCTCCGTCCCGGCGACGCGGACTTCGACGTTCTCGAGCGTCTGGCCGGCGAACGAGCTGAGGTCCTGCATGTCACCGGGCTCGAAATTCGGGATCACGACGGCGCCGTCGACGACGACGTCGACCGTGACACCCGGAATGCCGTGCAGGAGCATCACGCTCACGGGTTCCTGGGCGCCCGAAGTGCCGGCGGGTACGGCGATCAGTGCAGCGGCCGCTGCCGCAACGCCGGCGAGGATCTTCTTCATCGTACGGTCCTTTCGGATCACGACCGTGGGACGTTCCCACGGTCGCAAGGTGTACGAGGCGGTGACCGATCTGGATGAACGTTTCGTGCTGAATCCTCAGCCGGTCACCGTCGGATCGACTCGGTGAGGAACTCGGCGAAATCAGCACCGTCGCGGCTGCGCATCGAGGCGTTCACCCGTTGACGCTCGAGGATCTGCTCGAGCGTCTTGGCGCCCTGCTCGATCGGGTGGTCGGCGAAGAACGCCGCTGCGTCGTCGACGAGGGCGGGGGTGTTGAGCAGCTTCACGGTGTCGACCATGCGCACGATCGTGTTGCCGGGGAAGCGATCGTTGGCCTCGTCCCAGTGATCGCGAACGTATGCCCACGCCGCCGCACCGTGGCGACGGTTGGCGATCGCCGAGCGCAACACGAACGGCGCGTTCTGCGTCTTGACCGCCGACGTCATCACGAACTCGCAGGTCGCCAGGAGGAGCGCCTCGTCGTCGAACTCGCTGAGGGCGTAGAGGTGACGCAGCCGCTCCTGCGGAGTCGATGCCGTCGTGAACCCGTCGCGCATCCGCGCGTACGTGTCGGCGTCACCCGTGGCGGCCACGACACTCGTCGCAGCGGCGGTGAGCTCGGGATCGACCGAGGTCGGGTCCGCGCTCGCGCTGTCGAAGAGCTCGCGGCAGCGGGCCTGCACCCCGGCGTCGCCGCCGAGCACGCCGACCGCCCCCGTGAGCAGGCCACGGAGTTTGCCGGTGAGATCGGACTCGGTGGCGTTCGGTTCGCCGAGCCGTGTGAGCGCCGGCCCGGCCAGGGCGCGGACGCGTGTGCTGGAAGGCGTCGTGGGCGGGACCGTCGTCGAGGAGACGGTTGAGCCCACGCAGCGCGATGACGATCGCCTGCCAGACGGCGTGGTCGCCTTCGTCGGCGAACCCTTCGAGGAACTCGAGCATCTCACGGGCTTCGATCCGGCCGGCGACCGTAGCCGCCCAGGCATCGTCGACGAGGTTGTATCGCTCCAGCGTCGTCAGGTGCGCCAGCGCGTCCGCGCCGAGTCGGCGGCGCAGCGTGTCGTCGTAGTCGACGCGGTAGAAACCGCTCCCGCCGGCATTGACGACGACGGGACCGTCAGGGTCGGCCAGGGGCGCGATCGTCTCGGTTTCGTCGAGGAGCACGGTGGTGGTCGTGCCGGCATTGCGGATCTGGACCGGAATCGCCCAGTGTTGCTCGTCCGGCGACGCGTGCCGTCGCGTCGAACCTGAATCGTTGCTGAGCGAGCCGCAGCGATCCGTCGACGACCGATGCGTGCACGAGCGGGTACCCGGGCTGCCAGATCCAACTGTCCATGATGCGTCGAACGGGTTCACCGGACGTCGCCTCGATGGCGTCCCACAGGTCGTTCGTCTCGGTGTTGGCGTAGGCGTGGCGGCGCAGGTAGTGGCTCACCCCCTCGCGGAAACGATCCTCGCCGAGGTACTGCTCGAGCATGCGCAGCAGTGCGCCGCCCTTCTGGTACGTGAGCACGTCGAACATGCCGTCGGCGTCGGCCGGCGAGCGCACCTCGAACTCGACCGTGCGCGTGCTGGCCAGCGAGTCGACGTCGAAGGCACCGCTGCGCTCCACCCCGAACGAGGTCCAGCGCTCCCAGTCGGGCCGGTAGGCCTCGCATGCGGCGACCTCCATGAACGTGGCGAAGGCCTCGTTGAGCCAGATGCCGTTCCACCACCGCATGGTCACCAGGTCGCCGAACCACATGTGGGCGAGTTCGTGGGCGATGACGTCGGCGATGAGTTGTTGCTCGTCCTGGGTGCTCGTGGCCGGATCGATCAGCAACATGTTCTCGCGGAACGTGATGCACCCGAGGTTCTCCATGGCGCCGGCCGCGAAGTCGGGGAGGGCGACGAGGTCGACCTTGTCGCTCGGATAGTCGATGCCGTAGTACTCCTGGAACCAGCGCAGGCTGAAGGCGCCGACGTCGAGGGCGAAGTCCGGCGAGGTGACCCTTGCCGGGGACGTGGACGACGCGGATCGGTGTGCCGTCGACGTCGACGGGCTCGGTCATCTCGAGTCGGCCGACGACGAACGCGACCAGGTAGCTGCTCATCACCATCGTGTCGGCGAAGCGGATCAGCGTGCGGCCGTCCGCGGTGGTCCGTTCGATCTCGGACCCGTTCGAGATCGCGGTCAGGCCGTCGTCGACGTCGAGCGTGACGCTGAACACCGCCTTGAACTCGGGTTCGTCCCAGCACGGGAAGGCCCGGCGACAATCGGTCGCCTGCATCTGCGTGGTCGCGATGACCTGTTCGCTGCCCGCCTCGTCGACGTACGTGCTGCGATAGAACCCGCGAAGCTTGTCGTTGAGGACGCCGTCGAACGAGATGCTCAAGCGGCACGTACCGGCCGTGACGGTGTTCGCGGCGTGCACGATCATCCGCTCGGTCCGCTCGTCGAGCTCCCACGTCGCAGCGACCCCGTCGATGGCACACGACGTGATGGCGAGTTCGGCGGCGTTCAGGACGAGGATGTCGGTGTCGCTGTCGATCGACAGGCTGATCTCGACCCGCCCGGCGAACGTGGCCGTCTCGAGAACGGGACGAAGATGCACCTCATAGCGGCTGGGCCGCACTCCTGATGGCAGGCGGTACGGGTCGAGCTCGTCGGTCGCAATCATCGATCGGATCGTACCGGTAGCCTTGTCGACCGTGCCTGACCTGACCCGACGGTTCTCGAATCGCTCGACGGACGACTCGACGAGCCGGTTCGACGTGATCGGTATCGGCAATGCGCTCGTCGACGTCATCGCTCCCGCCGAGGAGACGTTCCTCGCCGAGTACGAACTGGTCAAGGGCTCGATGACGCTGATCGACACCGACCGGGCCGTGGAGTTGTACGCCGCGCTCGACCGCGCCGTGGAGATGAGCGGTGGGTCAGCGGCCAACACCGTGTGCGGGATCGCCAGCTTCGGCGGGCGGGCGGCGTACATCGGCAAGGTCAACGGCGACGACCTCGGTGACGTCTTCGGCCACGACATGCGGGCGGTCGGCGTGACGTTCCATCGTCCGCTCGGCGAACACGCCACGCCCACGGGTCGATGCGTGATCGTGGTGACGCCTGACGCGGAACGCACCATGAACACCTATCTCGGCGTGTCGAGCCTGCTGTGCGTCGACGATCTCGACGAGCAGGTGATCGCCGACTCCAGCGTGCTCTACATGGAGGGGTATCTCTTCGACCGCGACGACGCCAAGGCTGCGTTCCGGCGTGCGGCCGAAGTGGCCCACGCCAACGACCGGATGGTGTCGTTGACGCTGTCGGACTCGTTCTGCGTCGGTCGCCATCGCGACGACTTCCGTGCCCTCGTCCAGGATCGCGTCGACCTGCTGTTCGGCAATCACGACGAACTGCTCTCGCTCTACGAACTCGACTCGTTCGACGATGCGGTGGCCGCGCTGCGCGAGGAGTGCGAGTTCGCCGCGATCACCGTCGGGGCCGAGGGCTGTGTGATCGTGACGCCCGACGAACTGCTCCGAGTGCCGGCGGTGCCGGTCGACAAGGTGATCGACACCACCGGCGCCGGTGACCTCTTCGCTGCCGGGTTCCTCCACGGTTGGACGCAAGGTCTCGATCTCGAGACGTGCGGTCACTACGGTTCGGTCGCCGCCGCCGAGGTCATCAGCCATGTGGGTCCGCGTCCGTTGGTCGAGTTGCGTAGCCTGATCGGTGATGGGTGAACTCGACTCCACTACCGGTGAACGTTTGGCGGACCTGCTGACGACTGCTCGGGACTGGCTCGCCGCCGAGCCCGATGCCGACATGCGTGACGAATTGGGTGCCGTCATCATCGCGGCCGAGCGCGGGGAGGTGGCCGATCTCGTCGATCGTTTCGACGGGCGGTTGCAGTTCGGCACGGCCGGACTGCGGGCTGCGGTCGCTGCCGGCTCGATGCGCATGAATCGCCTCGTGGTCCGACAGGCTGCCGCCGGCCTCGGGCAATGGCTGCTCGAGCGTGAGGCCGACGGATCGCTCCCCGATGCCACGTCGCGCGGCGTGGTGATCGCCCACGATGCCCGGCGCAAGAGTGATCTCTTCGCCGACGACACCGCACGGGTGTTGGCGGCGATGGGGATCCGGTCGATGGTGCATCCCGGGGTGCAGCCGACCCCGGTGCTGGCGTGGTCGATCACCGGGCTCGGCGCGGCGGCGGGCGTCGTGGTGACGGCGTCGCACAACCCGCCCGCCGACAACGGCTACAAGGTGTACCTCGACACCGGTTCGCAGATCGTGTCACCGGTCGACACCGAGATCTCCGAGTGCATTTCCCGGTTCGACCCGCTCACGGTGGAGTTGGCGTCGCCCGACGATCCGCTGATCGACCGGCTCGACGAGACCTGGGTCGACCGGTACGTCGAGTTCACCCCGTCGGTCCGTCTTCGTCCCGATGTGGCAGGTGTGCCGGTCGCGTACACGGCGATGCACGGTGTCGGCGGCGCTGTCGTGCTGCGAGCATTCGAGGCGGCGGGGTTCGATCCACCGTTCGTCGTGGCCGAACAACAGCAGCCTGACGGCACGTTCCCGACCGTCGCGTTCCCGAATCCCGAGGAGCCGGGCGCGATGGATCTGCTGTTGGAGACAGCTCGGTCGGTCGGTGCCCTCGTGGCCTTGGCCAACGACCCCGACGCCGACCGGCTCGGCGCGGCGATTCCCCAGGCCGACGGGTCGTGGCGCCGCCTGAGCGGCGACGAGATCGGATGGTTGTTCGCCGACCACATCCTCGCCAACACGAGCGGTGACGACCGTCTGGTGGTGACCACGCTCGTGTCGTCGTCGTTGCTCGCACGGATGGCCGAGGCGGCAGGTGTGCACAGCGAGGAGACGTTCACCGGCTTCAAATGGATCGGCAAGATCGCGACCGACCGGCCCGATCTCCGCCTGGTGCTGGGCTACGAGCAGGCACTCGGATATCTCGTGGCACCGCGACCGCTCGACAAGGACGGGATCACCGCAGCCGTGTTGATGGCCGAGATCGTCGCAGTGGCAGCGGCTGATGGCGTGACCCTGCAGGACCGTCTCGACGCGATCGCCGATCGGTTCGGTCGATATGTCACCGCTGAGCTCTCGGTGAAGATGGCGCCGGCCGACGGCGCCGCGTGGGTGGCGGCGATCGAGGCCGATCCGCCGACGGCGGTCGGTGGCCGGACCGTCACATCGGTGAGCACCTATCCCGAGGCGGGTCTCGTGCGGCTGATGCTCGACGGCGGTGTACGCCTCCAGATCCGCCCCAGCGGCACCGAACCCAAGGTCAAGCTCTACGCCGAAGCCGTCGACCTCGATCGATCCACCCTCGACCACCTGTTGTCCGCCGTTACATCCGGGGTCTGACCCTGGATGTAACGGTCAGGCGGGGGTGCCGAACTGGCGGTCGCCGGCGTCGCCGAGGCCGGGGACGATGAAGGCGTGCTCGTTGAGGTGATCGTCGATGGCTGCCGTCACGAGATGGATCGAGAGCCCGGCAGCATCGAGCGCGGCGATGCCCTCGGGCGCCGCGAGGGCGCACACGACCGTGATCGGCGTCGGTGCGCCACGAGCCAGCAGGAGCTCGACTGCGCTGATCAGCGAACCGCCGGTGGCGAGCATCGGGTCGAGCACGATCACCGGACGACCGGCGAGCGACTCGGGCAGCTTGTTGACGTACGGCTCGGGCTGGTGGGTCTCCTCGTTGCGGGCCATACCGATGAACCCGATGTCGGCGTTCGGGAGCAGTTCCTGGGCCGGCCCGACGAAACCGAGGCCGGCACGCAGGATGGGCACCACCACGGGCTGCACCGCGATCCGGCGGGCGGGTGCCGTGGTCAGCGGGGTCTCGACCGTGCCGTCGATGGTCGGCAGGTCCTTCGTCGCCTCGGCGATCAACAGCCCGCCGATGCGTTCGAGGTTCTGGCGGAACAGGGCGTTGGGAGTGTCGCGGTCGCGGATCTGGGCGAGTGCATCGGTGCACACGGGATGGTCGACCAGTGTCGTCTGGATCGCCATGTCAGGCCGCTCCGAGCGACAGCTCGCTCCTGAGGATCGAGTAGCGGGGTTTGATCACACCGTTGATCAGCTTCAGCCGCTCGGGGAACGGGGCGAACGACGACTTCATCGCGTTGACGGTGAGCCACTCGAAGTCGTCGAGCCCCCAGTCGAACGCCTCGGCGAGCTTCTGCATCTCCTTGGTCATCGACGTGTTGCTCATCAGCCGGTTGTCGGTGTTCACCGTCACGCGGAAGCGCAGGCGGCGCAGCATGCCGATCGGATGATCGGCGATCGACGCGACACACGCCGGTGTTGACGTTCGACGTCGGGCACAGCTCGAGTGGGATGCGGCGATCGCGGACGTAGGTCGCGAGTCGGCCCAGCTTCTCCGTCGCCCAGGCCGTCGCCGGGATCGATGTCGTCGACGATGCGCACGCCGTGGCCCAGCCGTTCGGCGCCGCAGAACTGCACCGCCTCCCAGATCGACGGGAGCCCGAACGCCTCACCGGCGTGGATGGTCGAGTGGAAGTTCTCGCGGTTCACGTACTGGAAGGCGTCGAGGTGGCGTGTCGGCGGATAGCCGGCCTCCGCGCCGGCGATGTCGAAGCCGACGACACCGGCATCGCGATACCTGACCGCCAGCTCGGCGATCTCCAGGCTTCGAGCCGCCGTCCGCATCGCCGACGCGATCGTGTAGATCGTGAGATCGGTGTCGGCCGAGCCCCGTCGGAAGCCGGCGAGGACCGCCTCCATCACCTCGTCGAGCGAGAGGCCCTTCTCGGTGCTGAGCTCCGGGGCGAATCGCACCTCGGCATAGACGACCCCGTCGGCGGCCAGGTCTTCGGCGCACTCGTACGCAACGCGCTCGATCGCATCACGGTCCTGCATCACGCCGACCGTGTGAGCGAAGGTCTCGAGGTAGAGCACGAGGTCGTTGCGCTTGGCCCCGCGGTTGAACCAGGTGGCGAGGTCGTCGACGTCGGTCGTCGGCAGATCCCTGTAGCCGTACTCCTGCGCGAGTTCGATGACCGTGCGGGGTCGGACCCCGCCGTCGAGGTGGTCGTGGAGCAGCGCCTTGGGGGCCCGCTGGATCAATTCGGCCAATGACATGGCCACACGCTATCGACCGTGACGAGGGTGGCTCAGCGGACAGCTGCGAGGGGGCGCAACGCCATGTCCGAGGGCCGCTGCAACCAGTTCCACTCGGGGTAGTCGGCGGCCGCCGAGATGCAGTGCAGCGAGTAGGCGTGACGGCTGACGCCGGAACGGTTCACGCCGCTCCAGTGGGGGAGCCGTCCGTCGAGGACGACCATCGTGCCGGCGCTCACTTCGAGCGGCACGAGTGTGTCGCCGACCGGAGGCGGTTCCGGCAAGGGCGTCGTGTCGAGCTGTTCGAACAGGGTTCCGTCGTCGGTGGCGTTGCGCTTGAAGACCTGACGCAACGACCCGCGGTGCCCGCCCGGCTCGGCCCACAGGCATCCGTTGTCGAGCGTCGCGTCCTCGATGGCGAACCAGAATCCCGTCACGGTGATGGGATCGGTGTACAGGAAGGTGGCGTCCTGGTGGCAGCCGACCTCACCGCCGATACGGGGTTGTTTGAAGATGTACATCGACTGCAGCGCGAGCGCGTCGGCCATGCCGATGTCGGCGGCGACCTCGGCGATGTCGGGGTTGTAGGCGAATCGCCTGAACTCGTCGTCGAGGTCGTGTTGTGCGTGGCCGATCTTGTTGATGCTCAGTTCCTTCGGCTGTGTGAGCTCACCGTCGGGACCGAATGCCTCCTCCTCGAAGAAGCACCAGGTGCTCGACCCGCTGGCGAGGAATTCACCGTTGGAGGTGCGCTCCTGTTCGTTGGTGGTGAACACCGACCGTTCCTCGGACGGCTCCCACTCGTGGACGATCTCCAGCGCGCGGGTCCGCAGTCGCTGACATGCATCCGCCGACACGAAGTCGGCCAGGACGAGGAACCCGTCACGTTGGTACGACTCGATCTGCTCGACGCTCAGCACGCGGCAATCCTACTGGCGCCGTGAAATGTCGTGGTCGACCCGGCACACGGGTGATCAGTCGGTGACGTTGACGGTGGCGACCATGTCGGTGTGCAGGGCGCAGAACAACGAGTAGACGCCGGGCTCGTCGAACGTGACGGCGAAGTTCGTGCCGGGCGGCAGGAGCCCGGAGTCGAACTCGTCGAGGGCCGGGTCGCTGGGCGTGCCGGCGGTGACGGTGTGCGGAACCGCGTCGACATTGTTGAAGAACAGTGGCTGTCCCACGGCGACGTCGAGCTTGCCGCCGTACAGGAAGTCGCTGATCAGCGATTGCTGTGCCCCTTCGGGGAAGTCGGAACCGCGAACCTCGCGGGTCGCGAGGATGGAGTCGGCGTCCATCAGCGGGGCGATGGTCGAGTTCCACATGCCGAACACGCCGAGCTGGTTGTCGTGCGCCGGGTCGACCCAGGCGTGGATCATCCAACCGAGCGCCGCGGAGAAGTTGCCCCCCATCGCCTCGCACTCACTGCGCGGCACGAAGGTGTCACGTCCCTGGGAGTTGCCGCGACACAGGTTGTAGTGGATGTGCCAGTTGTCGAGTGGGCCTGCGAACGTCTCCGGGTGGGTGTTGCCGATGACCGAAGGCGGTATCAGGAACGAGGTTCCCACGAGCTGCATCGGCTCGCCCTGCCAGACGCCGTTGACGCACTGGCCGACCGGGCCGTCGGCCACCTGTCCGTCGGCGTGTGCGTAGAGCAGGATCTCGGGTCGGGCCGGGTCGAAGCCATCGCCGAGCCATTGCGGTTGGTAGAAGTGCGACCCCATGTTGGCGGTCTGGATCTGGTCGCTCACGAATCCCTCCGCGCACGCCGAGTTGACGTCACGGTGTGCCTCGGCGAACGCGTTCAGCGTGTCGAGCTGGCTCACGAGTTCGGTGAGTTCGTCCGGCGTCATCTCGAGTTCGGGCGGGATGGGCGCACCGGAAGCCGCGAGTTCCTCGAGCTCGAGGTACGAGCACGGCAGTGCTTCGTCCTGGCACCGCACGGCCCCTTCGAGCGGCCCCTCGACGAGGGTCGGCACGACACCCTCGGAGTTCTCGCGGAACACGTACCGGCTGTAGCCGGGTGCGCCGCCGGCGGAGAACTTCAGTCCGGAGGGGAACTGGGCGTCGGCGCCGACCTGGTCGAACGCGGCGGCCTCGGCGACGTATTCGTTGACCTGTTCGATCGTGCGGGCGTCGGCCGGGTCGATCGTCGTGGTCGGTGCGGCGGTGGTGGGCGCTGCGGTGCTCGGCGGCGACGTCGTGGGCGGCGACGTCGACCCCACGGCGACGTCAGCGGAGTCGTCGCCGTTCGAGGAGCATGCGGCCACGAGCAGGCAGGCTGCCAGTGCGCCGGTGATCAATCGTCGATGTGTGCGCCCAGTCATCCCTGCCCCTCGTTCGGATTGGCACACCGTAGTGGTGTGAGCGTCCTCGCATGTCGTCGGGCCCGAATCGTGCCCCGCACCGCGTGACAGCTCAGGCGTAGGCGGGGAGGATGGTCTCGGCGAGGATCCGGCGGCGGACG